>CAWHKW010000001.1:0-19308 GCA_963829995.1 uncultured beta proteobacterium
ACGATGGATCGTGGCAATGGCAACGCTGTACGCCGCCCGACGCATTGGCCTCAAGCGCGACCATCACTTGACCACGCCAGCCTTCTACCCAGCCGACGCCGAAGCCGCTCGCCATCGACACGGGGCAGCGGGAGATGTACTTCGCTTTCCGGCAGCTCGTCAACAGTGAGCCGTATCAATCGCAGCGACTCGCTCAGCTCGTCAAACCGGACGGCGATGCGTGCGGCGACGTCGCCGCGCGCATTGAACGCGGGCCTGACACCGAGCTGGTCGTAGGGAGAGCATGGGAAATCGACGCGCAGATCGCGTTTTTGACCGCTCGCGCGGCCAGCCAGTCCGCACAAACCAAGGCGTGCAGCCAGTTCTGGAGCCACGATTCCAGCCGACTGAAACCGATCCTGCAGTCCGGCGTGCTCGTCATAGATGGCGCGCAGTCGAAGCACCTCTTTTTCCATCACGATGCTTTGCTGCGCGATCTTGGCGCGTGCCTCGGAATCGAGGTCGGTTGTCACGCCGCCGGGAACGATGCAATCCATCAGCAGCCGGTGGCCGAATAGTTCACCATTGAGCCGGAGCCATTGTTCGCGAAGTCGTGAAAACTGCGCAAGGCCAAAGGCGAGACCCGCGTCGTTTCCTAGCGCGCCGAGGTCTCCCAGATGATTCGCGACGCGTTCGCGCTCCAACAGCAAAGCGCGCAGCCATGCGCTGCGTGGTGGCACCAGGCAGCGCGTGAGCGACTCAGCCGCCATGGCGTAAGCCCACGCATACGCCACCGTGGAGTCGCCAGATACGCGACCGGCGAGACGGTGACCTTCGTAAATTGGAATGCCCTCGAACAGCTTTTCAATGCCCTTGTGCACGTAACCGAGTCGCTGTTCGAGCCGCAGTACTTTTTCACCGACGACCGAAAAACGAAAGTGCCCTGGCTCGATGACTCCTGCATGGATCGGCCCGACCGCAATTTCATGGACGCCATCGCCGGCGACCGAAACGAACGGATAGTGCTCCTGTTGTTGTTCGAAAATAGGCACGGCGTCGGTGCGATGTCGCAGTGGAAAAAAGTCAGCCGGCCACGCTGCGTGACGGAGCCACGGACGCTGATCGGCGGCATCCCGCGCGCGAACGCCAAGTAGATCAAACAGCGCGCGCTGCATCCGTGTAGCGCTTGGGTAGCAATTCAGGGCAGGGTATTCGGGCGGCGCGCCTTGAACCTGAAGGCGCACGACGGCCAGCCCATCATGCGTTGCGTAGGACGCCCAGACAACGAGACCTTCCGCGACGCTGCGTCGGTCTGAGCCCCACAACGCGACCAAAGGGTTGCCCGCTGCTGCAAACGCCTCAGCGGTCGAAGTCCACTGAGCTTCGGTGACCGTGGCCAACCGTACTGGCATCGCACCGGCCAGAGAGTGGTAATGCGGCGAGGGCTCGGTCATGACCCACCCGCGAGCAGACGCGCGGCTTGCTGATACCAATTATTCAGGTAAGGCGGGATGTAAAGACCGAGCATCAGTCCGAGACTCAGATGAACAAACACCGGAATCAGCGCCGGCTGGTGCGCCAGGCGCTTTAACGTGGTCTCGCCGAAAACCATCGGCTGCACTTTGCCCAGCATGGCAGCGAACGCTACGCCAAGCGCAAGCACAAGGAACGGAGTGGTCCATGGAAAGTCGCGCATCGCCGTAGTCAGGATCAGGAACTCGCTGGCGAACACGCCGAATGGGGGCATGCCCAAGATCGCCAGTGATCCCAGCATCAATCCCCACCCAATTGTGGGATTGGTACGGATCAGACCGCGAATGCCGTCCATCATCTGCGTTCCCGCTTTTTGCGATGCATGTCCGACGGTGAAAAAGATTGCCGACTTGATAAGGGAGTGCACCGTCATGTGCAAAAGCCCTGCAAAGCTAGCGATCTGTCCGCCCATGCCGAACGCAAACGTGGCTAGCCCCATATGCTCGATTGACGAATAGGCGAACATGCGCTTGACGTCGCGCTGACGCGACAAGAAAAACGCGCCCAGCAATACCGAGACGAGACCGAAGCCAATCATAAGATCGCCGGCGAAGCGCGTGCCTAGAGCGCCGTCAGTCAAAATCTTGCACCTCAGGATTGCGTACAGCGCGACGTTAAGCAGCAACCCCGACAACACAGCAGAAATCGGCGTCGGACCTTCTGCGTGCGCATCCGGTAGCCAGTTGTGCAGCGGTGCCAGGCCAACCTTGGTGCCATAGCCTATCAACAGAAAAACAAACGCAAGCGACATCACCGTCGGTTCGAGCAACGTCTTGGCGGCGGCAAGTTCGGTCCAGAGCAGACCGACTCCCTCAGAGCCGATGGCGCGCTCGGCGGCGAGGTACAACAAGATGGTGCCGAACAGCGCCTGCGCGATACCGACACCGCACAGAATGAAGTACTTCCATGCCGCCTCGAGGCTTGCTGGTGTGCGATAGACGGCCACGAGCAGTACGGTTGTCAGCGTCGCGGCCTCCATTGCCACCCACAGCAGCCCCATGTTGTTGGTCAGCAATGCCAATAGCATCGTGAACGTGAACATCTGATACATGCTATGAAACAGACGCATTCGCGGCGGTGTCATCTTGCCGTGGTCGCGCTCGATGCGCATGTAGGGGCGCGCGAACAATGCTGTAGTGAACGCCACGAATGCCGTTAGCGCGACCAGGAATACGTTCAGAGAATCGACGAAGAACTGCTTGTCCAATACCAACATTGGCCCGTTCGCAATGATTTGTACTGTCAAGGCGCCCGCGGCGACAAGAGTGGCGAAGCTAAATGCAACGTTGATTTCAGGAGCGCGATCGCGGTGGCCAATCACGCCGAGTACGGCACCACCGGCGAGCGGAATGCAGAGGAGGGCGAGCAGATACTCCACGCTCACTCCTCCTTCAGCTTTTCAAGATTCCGGATGTCGAGGCTGTCGAATTGCTCGCGGATCTGGAACATGAAGACCCCAAGGATGATCATGCCGACCAAGACATCCAGCGCGATACCGAGCTCAACGACCATCGGCATTCCGTAGGTCGCACTGGTGGCCGCGAAGAACAGCGCATTTTCCATCGCGAGGAAGCCGATCACTTGTGGAATTGCCTTGCTGCGCGTAATCATCATCAGGAATGAGAGCAACACGCACGCGAGCGCGATACCCAAGGTGCCGCGCGCGACTGACACGGACAACTGCGAAATCGGCAGCGCCAGGTTGAAGGCGAAGATCACGAGGACAATGCCCAGCAGCATCGTGGTCGGGATATTGATCAGCGTCTCGATATCCCAGCGCACGTTCAGTCGCACGATCAGCCGATGCAATAACCACGGCATCATCACGACCTTCAGCGCGAACGTCAGCAGCGCCGAGTAGTACAGATGCGGCTGCGCAGTAAAGTAGGCCATTACGGTGGTGGACATCACCAGCGTCACGCCCTGCAGAGTGAAGAGCTGGATCAGCGACAGCACGCGACGCTGCGCCAGCAGCGCAAACGACAGAAGCAGCAGCACTGCTGCGAACAGATTGATCAGCTGGGTGGCAAGCTC
Organism: uncultured beta proteobacterium; assembly: GCA_963829995.1. GTDB lineage: Bacteria > Pseudomonadota > Gammaproteobacteria > Burkholderiales > Burkholderiaceae_F > JACCZX01. The sequence goes on from CAWHKW010000001.1 coordinate 3,547, forward strand.
AGTCAATGTCAGGCGCCCAACAAGAAATGCACCAGCATGCCGATCACCGCTAGCATGAACGCGCCTGCCAGAAACTCCGGAACACGAAAGATGCGCATCTTGGCCGACAGCGTTTCGATAAGAGCCAATGCGGCGCCGCCGATAATCAACTTGACGATCAGCGCCGGAAGCGCCAACAGCAGTCCGGTCGGCTCGCCAATGTGCGAAATTCCCCAAGGGAAAAATATCGCCAGTCCAATGCTGGAATAGGCGAACAGCTTCATGCTCGCCGCCCACTCGATCAGCGCGAGGTGTCGCCCCGAGTATTCCAGGATCATCGCCTCATGAATCATCGTCAGTTCGAGGTGAGTGGCCGGGTTGTCGATCGGCACTCGAGCGTTCTCGGCAAGCGAGACCATCATGAACGCGACGCCCGCGAATGCCAGGCTTGGGTAGATTGCAAACGGCTGAGTGGCCATCGTCTCGACGATGCTCGCGAGCAGGGTCGACTGGGTGATAAACGCCGCAGTGAACAGCACCATCAACAGGGCGGGCTCGGCCAGGAACCCCACCAGCATTTCGCGCCGGGCGCCCATCGTCCCAAATGCAGTGCCAATGTCCATCCCTGCCAACGCCATGAATACGCGCGCCAATGCAAACAATCCAACGAGCGCGATTGCGTCGGCAGCGGGCGCGAGTGGCAGGTCGGTCGACAGGCTCGGGACGATTCCGCATGCAAGCACCATCGCACCGAATACGAAGTACGGCGTCGCACGGAACAGCGGGCTCGCATGTTCGGCCACGATCGACTCTTTGTTAAAGAGCTTGTGCAGCGTTCGATAGGGCAGCAACAACGGAGGCGCGCTCTTGTTCTGCAGCCAAGCGCGGCACTGATTGACCCAGCCTGTCAGCAACGGCGCGCCCAGCACGGCCAGCAGTAACGCGAGCAACTGTGCGCCGACGCTGTAGAGGCTCATCGGAACACCAGCACCAGCATCACCAGCAGAGTGACAAAGCTGTACAGCAGATACGTCGTGATGCGTCCCTGCTGCAGCAGCCCCACTACGCGCGATGCGCTCTCGGCGACACGGGCGATCGGCAGGTACAGCCACCGCCAGAAGTGGTCGCTGGCGTCCAGTCGATACATCGGCTGCGTGTCAAACGGGGTCGGCAGATGCCGTTCGATGCGGAAAAAAGGTTCGAATACGAGACGGATTGGCTGACCGAATCCCTCGGCGGTATCCTGCATGCGCGCGTTGAGCAGAGGAAAGCCACAGTCCCAAGCCGGCGCACGCCGGACTCGACCGTGATAAAGCCTTCGCACAAGTACGAAGGCCAAAGCGAAGCTTGCGGTTACAAGGAGCAGAAACAGCAGCGGACTGTAGCTGGCTCGTTCGGGAGCAACGGGCGCCAGAATCAACCAACCGTTTGCGGCGACGGTCGGTCCCACGCCGCTGCCGACGAGCACCCTTGTGACCGGATCGATCAGCGCAATGACCTGCGTCGGCAATAGTCCGAGCAACACGCAACCCGCGGCGAGCCATACAAGTCCGACGCGCTCCGAAACTCCGGCGTCATGGGAGCGGGCAATGGTCGATTCTCGCGGTTGGCCAAGAAAGATCACGCCGTAGAACTTGACCATCACATACCCGCCCAGTGCGGCGACCAGCGCGACGCCGGCCGCGACGACGGGAACCAGCATGTTCACGAAGGTTCCCGGCAGCCCGAGCGTGAACAGAAAGCTTTGCAGCAACAGCCACTCGGACACGAAGCCATTCAACGGCGGCAGACCCGCCGCGGCAAGGGCGCCCGCTAGCGCGAGCCAACCAACCCACGGCATGTAGCGCAACACGCCGCCGAGCTTGCCCAAGCTGCGCTCCCCGGTGCCGTGCAGCACTGCGCCTGTGGTCAGAAACAGCAGACTCTTGAAGAACGCATGATTCAGCGCGTGATAGAGCATGGCGGTCAGCGCCAGCGCTGCCATCGCTGCCATCTGGTAGGTGGTAAAGAGCAGCGCAAGCCCCATCGCTACCAAAAGCAGCCCGATGTTTTCGATCGACGAATATGCGAGCAACCGCTTCATGTCCGTCTGGATCGCGCTGAAGACGACGCCGAAGAGCGCGGTGACGAGCCCAATAATGAGCGCGAGCACGCCCCACCACCAAAGTTGAATGTGTAGCACTTCAAAACCGATCCGCAGCAGCCCGTAGATCGCTGTCTTCAACATCACACCGCTCATCAGTGCCGATACCGGCGACGGCGCAGCCGGATGTGCTTCGGGCAGCCAAATGTGTAGTGGAACAATGCCCGCTTTCGCACCGAAGCCGAACAGCGCGAGCAGGAACGCTATCGACGCCCAAAAGGGCGTCAGTTGCTGCGCCCTCATGTTGGCAAATGTGTAGTCCCCCGTATTGGCCTGCAGCACTCCGAAGCACAGCAAGATCGCCAGCGCACCGATATGCGCAATCAGCAGGTACAAGTAGCCGGCGCGCCGGATTTCCGGGATCGTGTGGTTCGACGTCACCAGAAAAAACGACGACAACGCCATCAGCTCCCACATCACCATGAAGACGTAGGCATCGTCCGCCAGCATGATCAGCGCCATGCTCGCGATGAAGACGTGGTACTGCAGGCACAACAGCCCCGGTGCTGTGCCTTCGCCACGACGAAAGTAGCCGGACGCGAAGATCGAGATGCCCGCAGCAGTGCTGCCGAACAGCAACAGGAAAAAAGCCGACAGCGCGTCGAGTCGCAGGTGAAAAGGCAGTCCCGGGAGGCCGAGCGGAAGCACCGCGACCTGCGGATCCGAATACAGCGCAGCTAAAGCCGCAATCGCGATCACCAGGCTCAGTGCTGCGCCGAGTGGAAACAGCACGCGGGCAACCAGGAAGAAGCTGTGCGGGCGGACGATCCCGGCCGCACCGACGGTGAGCAAGAGGGCGACGGCTGCGAGTATCCAGTCAAGCGGCAGCAGCTGCGCCAGAATCGTCACGAGCTACTTCACCCGCATGCCCGGCTGCGCGCCTTGGTGAGGGTCGAGCAGATAAATCCCCGGATATTGTTTTTCATCGGCGTGACTCGCCGCGAGCACCATGCCTTCGCTCACCCCGAACTTCATTTTGCGCGGCGCGAGGTTCGCGACCAGTACCGTCAGCTTGCCGATCAGGTCTTCGGGTTTGTACGCCGCTTTGATGCCGGACAACACGTTTCGATGACGACCTTCACCGGCATCGAGCGTCAGCCGCAACAGCTTGTCGGATCCCTCGACATGCTCGGCGTTGATGATCTTTGCAATGCGCAGATCGATCTTCGCGAAATCGTCAATCGTGATGGTGTCGGCGATTGCGACTCCGCCGGGTAGCGACGGTGCCTCATCGACTGCGTCGGCGGGCTCGAAGAGCGCATCCAGTTGCTTAGCTTCAACTCGCGTCATCAGGTGCTCATATTTGCGAATTTTCTCGGGTGCATGCGCCAAATGGTCCCAGGTCAAGTCTGAAACTCCCAGAAACTCCTGAACTCGTTTGGTCGTCATCGGCAAAACCGGCGCCAGCATTACAGTCATCCTGAAGAAAGCGCTCATCGCAACACTTGTGACGTGGTGCAGCCGCTCGCGTTGCGCCGGATCCTTGGCGAGTTCCCATGGCTTTTGCGCATCGAAATATTCGTTGACCTTGTCGGCATAACCCATGATCAGACGCAAAGCTTTGCCAAATTCACGCTGGTCATAGGCCTCGGCGACCTCGTCTTCGATACTGACCGCGCCGACGATATCGACCGCATCGGTAGTCAGCTCCGAGGGATGAATTAGCGCGCCCTCAAAATGCCGATTGAGAAAGCTCGCCGCGCGACTCGCAATATTGACGTACTTCCCGATCAGATCGCTGTTGACGCGCACCAGAAAATCATCCGGATTGAACTCGATATCCTCGACGCGCCCATTCAGCTTCGCGGCCACGTAGTAGCGAAACCACTCCGGATTCATGCCGAGCTGTAGATAACGCAGCGGATCGATGCCGGTGCCGCGGCTTTTGCTCATCTTCTCGCCGCTGACGGTGATGAAGCCGTGCACGTAGATGTTGTCCGGCACCTTGCGTCCAGAGAACTGCAGCATCGCCGGCCAAAACAATGTGTGGAGGTACACGATGTCCTTGCCGATGAAATGGATCTGCTCGACATCGTCGGCGGCGATGAATGCGTCGAAAGTGCGGAGTTCGCCCTTTGCGCGCGCTTTGCCCTGATCGAAATACGACTTTAGTGAAGCGAGGTAGCCGATCAGCGCGTCGAGCCAGACGTAGAAGTATTTGCCCGGCGCGTCGGGAATCGGAATGCCGAAGTACGGTGCGTCGCGCGAGATGTCCCAGTCCGACAGTCCTTTGCCGACCGGCGCCTAGCCATTCCTGTGTCTTGGCGTAGACCTCTGGTTGCAGCCGCGGTTCGCCATGGCGATTGTTTTCAGCCGTCCAGCTGTGTAGGAAGTTGACGCACTCCGGGTCCGACAAGCCGGAAAAGAAGTGCTCGATGACTTCCAGTTCCGGACGCACGCCGGTCAGCACCGAATACGGATCAATCAGATCCGTCGGCGAATACGTCGAGCCGCAGACCTCGCAGTTGTCGCCATTTTGATCTTTCGCACCGCACATTCGGACACGTGCCCTTGATGTAGCGGTCTGGCAGGAACATGCCTTTCAGCGGGTCGTAGAACTGCTCGATCGTGCGCGTCGTCGATCAGCCTCTGGCCTTCAGCGCCGGTAGATCGACTGCGACAGCTCGACGTTCTCCGGCGAATCAGTCGTGTGCCAGTGATCGAACGCCGATAGTTGAAGCCATCGAGGTAGCTGTTGCCGCGTCGGCGCGCATTTCATCGATAAACATGCTGCGGAGTCTTGCCGGCCTTCTCTGCCGCGATCATGCTCGGCACGCCATGGGCATCCTCTGCGCAGACGAAGTGGGTGTCGTTGCCGCGCATCTTCTGGAATCGCACCCAGATGTCGGCCTGGATGTATTCCATGATGTGACCGATATGCGGCCGCCCGTTCGCGTAGGGCGAAGCGCTGTGGTGACGAACAGATTGCGCTTCATTGAGCGCGGCATTGTAAGTTGGCGCTTGCATCATAGCGACCGCGGCTGGCTGCGTTAGCCGCGCCAGTAGCGTGCATACTTGCGCACTATGAGCATGACCCTTGAACAGGCGCAAACTGCGCTGCAAAAAGTCGTCGACCCGAACACCAGCAAGGATCTGATGACGTCGCGCTCAGCGCGCAATGTTCGCGTAGACGGCGGCGACGTCAGCGTCGACGTCGAGCTCGGCTATCCGGCGGCGAGCCAGATCGAGCCGATCCGGCGCGCGGTGATCGATGCTCTGAAAGCGGCGGGCGCGGCGAATGTCAGCGCCAACGTAACGATGAAGATCGTTGCGCACACGGTGCAGCGCGGGCTGAAGGTGATGCCCAACATCAAGAACATCGTTGCGGTGGCCTCCGGAAAAGGGGGCGTCGGAAAAAGCACCGTCGCCGCCAACCTCGCGCTGGCGTTGGCGGCCGAAGGTGCGAAGGTCGGGGTGCTCGATGCCGACATCTACGGGCCGAGTCAGCCGACGATGCTCGGCATCAGCGGCCGCCCGACGACGGTCGACAATCGCACGCTCGAGCCGATGGAAAATCACGGCCTGCAGATGAGCTCGATCGGTCTGCTGATCGATGCCGATCAGCCGATGGTGTGGCGCGGCCCGATGGTCACGCAGGCGCTGCAGCAGTTGCTGACGCAAACGAATTGGCGCGATCTCGATTACCTGGTGGTCGATATGCCGCCGGGCACCGGCGACATACAACTGACGCTTGCGCAGCAGGTGCCGGTGACCGGCGTGGTGATCGTCACCACGCCGCAGGACATCGCGTTGATGGATGCGAAAAAAGGATTGAAGATGTTCGAGAAAGTCGGCGTGCCGATCCTCGGCATCGTCGAAAACATGGCGGTGCACGTATGCAGCAGCTGCGGCCATGCCGAACATGTCTTCGGTTCCGAGGGTGGGCAGAAGATGGCCACGGAATACGGCGTCGATTTTCTCGGCAGTTTGCCGCTCGACATTCGCATTCGCGAGCAAACGGATTCCGGCCGGCCGACAGTCATCGCCGAGCCCGACAGCGCGATCGCGCGCAGCTATAAGGAAATCGCGCGCAAGGTCGCTGTGAGAATTGCTGAGCGGGCGAAAGACATGTCGCTGAAGATGCCGACGATCAAGGTCAGCAACACCTAGCTAAGGCGCCGGCTGAGAAGACTGCACGCCATATAGATTCACGACAACGATGATCGAGCGCGTGCGCGCGCTCGGTGAAGGTACGGTGCGCTGCGATTGATGACAGCCACAAAGCCAAACATCGGCACGCCGCGGTCGGCGCGTGCCGAACTGCGCCTGTTCGGTGCCCCGCAATTTCTGCGCGGCGGCGCGATGTGCAGACTGCCGCGCAAGTCGATCGCAGTGCTGGCATACGTGGCTCTCGCGGGGCGCGCAACGCGCGCAAAACTGGCAGGCGTCTTCTGGGGCGAGCTGGACAATGCCAGTGCGCGACGCAATTTGCGACGCGAGCTTCATCGGCTCGGTGAAGCCGGCGTAGAAGACGCGCTCGATGCAACCGGCGATTCGCTAGCGCTCAACGCGCACGTCGAGGTTGATGTCACGCACTTCGAGCGGTTGTTGAAGTCGGACGTCCCGGCCGCTCTTGCACTGTACAAAGGGCCATTCGCCGACGGGATCGACCTCGATGATGCACCAGCCTTTTCCGACTGGCTGACGCACCAGCGCGAGCGTTTGGCTATCGCCTGGCGGACCGCAATGCTTACTCAGGTGGCTACCGATGAAGCCGACGGGCAACCTCGCGCTGCGCTCGAGCGTGTGCTCGGGCTGATCGCCGAGGATTCGCTGCAGGAATTGCACTACGTCGCGGCGATGCGACTACATCAGCAACTCGGCGAACGCGTCAGTGCGCTAACGCTGTACGAACGCTGCCGCACGACGTTAAAGAGCGAATTAGGCCTGGAACCGTTGCCGGACACCGCGGCGCTAGCCGAACGCATCCGCTCGGCCGAACATTTGGCGCCGCTTGCAACCGCGGTGCGAACCGCGGGCCTTGCGCCACTTAGCTCGCCACTGGTCGGCCGCGCGGCCGAGCTAAATGAATTGCGTAATTCAAATCGGATCGTCGTGCTGGTTGTCGGTGCACCGGGCGTTGGTAAGTCGCGGCTGGTCGACGAACATATGCTCACGTTGCCAATGCGACTGAAGCTTGCGGCGTCTGAGCTTGGACGCAACACGCCGCTCGATCCGGTGGTTCAAGCGCTGACGCGGGCGTGGTCGGAGCCCGAGTCGCGCGCCAGGTTGCAGGCGCTGAACGACCTGCAGCGGTCGAACCTGGCACTAGTGTTGCCTGCCGCGGCTTTGCAAAGCCCCACTGATACGCGACGCTTACATGCTCCTACGGCCGCGCCAGCAACGCAGGCGGCCCAGGATGCGTTGCGGATGCGCTTTCTTGATTCGATAGCGGCGGCGCTTTGTGCGCTGGCGGACGACGGCGCCATCTGGCTGGACGATCTGCAATGGGTCGATGCGCTCACGCTCGACCTGCTGCAGCACTTGGCGCACCACCTCGCGCGCGAGCGGCACGCGACGCAGCGCACGGGCCCATTCATCGTCGTCACGGCGCGCACGCAGGAACTGGCCGATCATGCCGATGCGCAGGCACTGGCGTTGAAACTCGAACGCGCTGGTCTGTTGCACCGAATCGAACTTGCGCCGCTTAGCGCGGACGCCACCGTCGAGCTGGTGCGTCGACTATCGGGATCGGAAGGCGGCGCCGTGTTTGCGCAACGGCTGCAGCGCACGACGGCTGGCAACCCGTTCTTTCTGCTGGAGACCATCCGCTTCCTCTTCGACAGTGGTGATCTGACGCTCGACGAGCGCGGCATGTGGTCGACGCGTTACGACGACGCCACCAGCGACTACGCCGAGCTGCCGGTGCCGCCGACGGTTCAGCAGGCGGTGATCGAGCGTGTCGAGCGGCTCGGACCGGCCGCGCGACGCGTGCTCGAAACCGCTGCGCTCGTTGGCGACCGTTTTGTGCTCGAAGAGGTGCAACCTGCTACAGCGTTATCGGAGTGGGAAGCGCTCGAGGGGCTCGAGCGTGCGCTGAATGCGAGCGTACTGGTCGGCGCCGCGCCCGAGTACCGCTTCGCGCACGATCTCGCGCGCAGCGCACTCGACGCGAAGCTCGGCCCTGATCGGCGGCGGCTGATTCACCAACGTCTGGCCGACACACTCGAAGAGCGCCGCGCGGCGCCGGGCCGGATTGCGATCCATCTGGAATCGGCCGGCCGCGCCGAGCAGGCGGTGCCGTGGCGGCTAGCGGCTGCGCGTGCGGCCGAAGCCGTGTTTGCCTATCGCGAAGCACTTGAACACTATCGCATCGCGCTAAGCGCAGTGAGACATTGCCGATCGCGTCGACCTGCACCGGGCTCGGCTGGCCTTGCTGCGATTGCTGCATGACTTGCCAGGCACTGCACAGGAGCTCGACGCGATCGAGCAACTGGGGCGTGATGGTGATCGCCCCGCGTTGGTCGCCGAGGTGCTGTGCGGCCGCGCCGCGCTGGCGCTTCAGCAGCAGCGCTATGCGGAGGCGGCCGAATTTGCGGAACAGGCGCTGCAGCACCCGGCGTTCTCCGGCGTGCCGACCGCTGATCGCGACCGTGCGCTGCTCGACCGCGCGTTCGCGCTCGTCGAACGTGCGCGCTACGACGAGGCGCAGGCCATCTACGACAGGGAACTCGCCGCAAGCGCGGGGCGCGATGCGTCGTATCGAGCCGAGCTTCACTTCGGCATGGCAAATCTGCTGACAAGCTTCGGCAACGACGTGCCGGCCCGTGAACACCTGCGTCACTCCGTTGACCTTTTTGGTGAAGCCGGCAACATCGAGCGCCGCCTGCGCGCGCTGAGCAACCTTGCGTACACAGAAAACGCGACCGGTGACACGCAGGCTGCCATTATGACGATGCATCGCGCGCTGGCCGACGCCGAGCGGCTGCAGCTTGTTTCCTCCCTGCGTAACACGCTGACCAACTTCGTCGCGTACCTGTTGATCGTCGGTGACATCGATCAGGCGCGCGCAATGCATCGACGCGCGGTCGAGCTGCTGCGCTTCACCGACGATCCCGCAACGCGCGCGCGCCTTCAGATGCGGCAGGCCGAGATCAGCACGCACGCGGGCGATCTGGGCGGTGCGTTAGTCGCCGCGCGCGAAGCAGTCGACTGTATCGAACAGAACGGCGGCGGCATCCCTGACTTCTGGCCCTGGCGCTTGCTGGGCCGCCTGCTGTGGTGGTGCGGCGACAGCGACGCGGCAGTGCGGCTCTATCAGTCGCTGCGACACAGCCCCGCCTACTTGCCGACGGCAGAGGCGCCGATCAAGATATTTTCGCTGGCATTGGCCATCACGGACGAAAAGCATCAGGCGCAGGAAACGGAAAGGGCACTCGTCGACGCCGAACCGGCGCCGGGTATGGGATGCGAACGCGAGAACATCGACTTCTGGCGCGCCTATGCGCTGAACGTCGCCGGTGAGCCGGCCGCCGCGCTTGCGTTGCTCGAACCGGACGGCGACGTTCTGAAAATGCGTCCCTTTGGTGAACATCGAGGACGCGTACTTGCGGCGCGCGTGGCAGCGCGCGCCGCATTGGCGATCGACGTCGATGCGTTGCGGGCGGACACTGAAGCGCTGCTGCGAATCGCGCCCGCTCCCGTTGCACTGGAGTTGACGCATACGTGGACACGCGCGGCTCCAAACGAACCGCGTTGGCGGACGCAGGCGAACGCGCTGGCGCGGACAATGCACGACTCACTTGCAGCGGATGCCACGCTGCAAATCCGTTTTCGAGAGCGCTGGGGAGACGTTCTGAACTGATCCGCCGACGCTGCATATGCGGCGGGCCAAATCCGCAACGCTTTCGCAACGCCCATCCGCTCAACATCACCGCCATCCCTGCAACGAGGGTGGCGATGAACGAGCCTCTGCTCCACTACGAACTTGACGTACAGCCGCAAACCGCGGCGCGCGCGTGGCACGCCGTGCTGCGACGTGCGGGCGGTGAAGAGTGCGTCGAGTTCGACAGTCCACTTGCGCTCGCACGCCACCTCGCGCAGTTCCTTATCCCCAATCCTCAGCCGCGGCGCGGCTTGCGCTGAATGAAGGAGAAGACCATGCCATCACGCAGATCCTGTTTGCACGCCCTGTTCGGCGCCGCATCGCTCGTCCTGTTGCTTGCCGGCTGCGGCGGCGGCAGCGACTCCGAGCCTCCGCCGATACAAACGCCTTCGCCCGTAGCGCCGATCGTGACCCCGCCTCCGCCCGTTACTACGGTGGCTGCGGTGGTGCCGCGCTTCGCTTACGCGGCCAACGCGACCGACGTCACGATCTCGATCTATGCGGTGGATGCGCAAAGCGGCCAGTTGCGCGCCAACGGCTATGCCGTCGCCGGCGTCGGGGTGCGCGAAGTCGCGGTCGACCCGAGCAATAGCTTTGTCTATGCGCTCGTCGGTGTCGGCACAAACGCCGGCGTTTTCGTGGCTCGCATCGATGCGGAAACAGGCCAGTTGACCCCGGTCGCCGGCAGCCCGTTCGCGACCGGCAATGTGCCGGAGGGCATTGCCGTGCATCCGACCGGGCCGTACGTCTACGTTACCGACAGTAACTCGGACAGCGTTTTCGCATACGCCATCGACTCCTCGAGCGGCGCCGTCACGCCAGTTGCCGGCAGTCCGTTCGCCGCCGGTGATTATCCGAAGTCGGTCGCGGTCGATCCAACGGGCAAGTTCGTCTATGTCACGAACAAGGAATCCGCCAACGTGTCCGCATTCAGGATCGATGCTGCCACCGGTGCTCTCACGCCAATTGCAGGCTCACCGTTCGTGAGCGGCTTCAATCCAAACTCGGTCGTTGTCAACAGCAGCGGCACTGTCGCCTATGTCGTCAATGGCGGAGAGTTCACTTTCACGAGCACTATTTCGGTGTACAGCATCGATCAGAGCACTGGCGCGCTCACACTCACCGCGTCGCCCCTGATTGTCTAATGGTTCGTCTTCCGAAGCTGCGGCGATCAACCGCGCCGATAAGTTTCTGTACGTCGCCAACGGCGGCTCGGACAATGTGTCCGCGTACGCGATCGGCGCCAACGGTGCATTAACCGAAGTTGCCGGCAGTCCATATCCGACCGGACGAGGCGCGCTGTCGGTCGTCGCCGATCCGAGCGGCAAGTTCGTCTATGTCGCAACGGGTCGCACGACCACCAACGACATCGCGGCCTTCAGCGTCGATCAGGCAAGCGGAGTGCTGACACCACTGGCCGCCACGCCGTTGATAGCAGCACGCAGCAATCCGCGCTCGCTGGCGATTGCGGCCGGCAACAAGGCGGTCGAATTCAGATCGCCGTTCGTTTACACCGCTAATGCGTTGAGTAACGACTTGTCAGCGTACGCAGTCGATTCTGCGACCGGCGCGCTGACTGCTGTTGCAGGCTCGCCATTCGTTACGGGCACTGGTCCCGTCGCGGTCGCGATCGATCCGCTGAACAGATACGTCTATGTCGCAAACGTCGTTTCGAACAATATCTCCGCGTTCCGGATGGATGGCGCCACCGGCGCTCTGATGCCAGTGCCCGGAAGCCCGTTTGCGTTGAATCTTTCCGGCCCGGGTGCGATCACGGTCGAACCGAGTGGTCGATTTGTCTACGTTACAGGCGTGTGCGCTCCTCCCTTTACGTGCTTCGGTAGCGCGGTGGCGGCCTATTCGATCGATGCGTCTACCGGCGCATTGACGCAAATCGCCGGCAGTCCGTACTCGTTGAGTCCCAACCTCGGTGAAGGTGGCTCAGCGCCGAACGCGATGACGATCGATCCGCGCGGCCGGATCATCTATGTGGTAGTCGGCAATGCAACCGTCGCGCTGGATATCAATGCGTTGACTGGCGGGCTGACTCCGGTTGCCGGCAGTCCATTCGCGGGCGAAGCAGGTCTTTCTTCGATGACAATCCATCCGGCCGGCAAGTTCGCCTATGGATCGCTTGGCGGTAGGTTGTTTGGCTCGATTTCAAAGATTGATTCGATCCTCGATGGCGGTCTGCCACCCACATTCATTCTCTTCGTCGTCACCGGCGCACTTGAATCTTTCGGCATCACGCCGGTGCTACCGAATCCTTACGTATTGACGGTTGAGCCGACAGGCCGCTTCGCTTATGCACTCGATGGAAGCGCCGTTCACGGTCTGGGTGTCAATGGGCAGAACGGCCAGCTGACCGCTCTGGGTGGAGCCCCCGTCGCAACGGGCGCCATCAGCAATCGTCTGACGCCCGATTTCAGCGGCAAGTTTATGTACGCGCTGAACACGACGGCCAACAGCGTCTCGGCTTTCACGATCAATCGGTCGATGGCTCGCTCAGCACGGTGCCGGGCAGCCCGTTCCCAGTAGGCAGTTTTCCGCGCTCGATTGCGGTCACTGCAAGGGTGCAGTAGTTCGACACGCTCGGCGGCCCTTGCGTTATAAAAAGGAAGGGCCGCCGAGAACGCATTCGCCAGCGGCGTGATCACAGCCACGCCTTTTAGTAAGCTCGAGCCATGCCTGCTTACCTAATCGGCACGATTCACGTCAACAATCCGCAACGCTGGCAGGTGTACGTCGATCGCGTCGGTCAACGAGCTGACCGCCTATCAATTCCCATGATGCAATCGCCATGATGCGCCGTCGATCGTCGCGTCAGATCACACTGGTACTGATCGGAACGGCTGCACTGGCGTCGTGCAGCCAGCAAGAGACGACGACCACCCGCGATCAATATGCGTCGCTCGAAGACTGCGCCGCCGACTGGGGTCGACCGGAGCATTGCGAGCCGGTGCGCAGCTCCGGTGTGCCTGGCGGACTTCTGTTCTGGGGCCTGCCGTACGCCGCCGGTTTGCGCAATCAGGTCCAGACCGGAGCGCTGAACGATGCACGTCGTTCAGGCAGCGCCTTCGTCGACCCGAGTCGGCAAGGCCGTGCGATTGGCAAAGCGACGGTGCCGGCGCCCACCGCGCGCGGCGGCTTTGGATCATCGTCACGATCGTATTCGGCCGGTGGATGAGGCGCGATTTGCTAGCGGCGCGCAACGGTTGGCAGCAGGAAATGGAATCAATCGGATTCCACTATCACACCATCGACGGCACCTACTGGGACGAGTCGCGCTGCTATGTGTTCGACCGTTCGGAGATTGATCAACTCGAAGACGCGACCGCCGAGCTACACGAGATGACGTTCAATGCCGCCCAGCACGTGATCGGCAGCCAGCGTTATGAAGAGTTTGCAATACCCCGCGATTGGGTGCCGGCGATCGAGCGTAGCTGGCACGCCTATCGCGACAATCGACCGGCTGGGTTCACGCTCTTCGGTCGGATGGATTTGTCGTACGACGGCGTGGCGCCCGCCCAAGCTACTCGAATACAACGCCGATACGCCGACTGCTTGCCTTGAAGCGAGTGTGGCTCAGTGGCATTGGCTGCAGGCGGTGCGGCCGAGTTCGGATCAGTTCAACTCGCTGCATGAGCAGCTGATTGCGAGCTTGGCAAAAGCTGCGCGCTCGATCGAGTGCATCACGGTTGCATTTCGCTGCGGTGGCTGATAGCCAGGAAGACTGGGGCAACCTCGACTACCTGCGCGATACGGCGATACAGGCAGGATGGCAAACGTTTTCGTTGCCCGTCGAGCGCATCGGGTGGAACGGCGCGAAGTTTGTCGACGAGTTCAATGTGCCGATCGAAGTGCTGGTCAAACTTTATCCGTGGGAGTGGCTGGTACGCGAAGACTTCGGCCCGGCGTTGCTCACGAGCACAATGCAGGTAATCGAACCGGCGTGGAAGATGCTGCTTTCGAACAAGGCGATCCTGGTTGTGCTCTGGGAGCTGTATCCCGATCATCCGAACTTGCTTCCGGCGTACTACGAGCCGGCGGCGTTGGGCTCGAAGTATGTGAAGAAGCCGAAGCTTGCGCGCGAAGGCGCCAACGTGTCGATGGTTGACGGTGCGATGGTTAGAACGACAGACGGTGATTACGGTGCCGAGGGATTCGTTTACCAGGCTGTCGCACCGTTGCCGAAGTTCGGCGAAGACTATGCATTGATCGGCTCCTGGATCGTCGGCGACAAGCCGGCGGGCATCGGTATTCGCGAAGACACTTCGCCGATCACACGCAACACGAGCCGCTTCGTACCGCATTACTTTGAGTAGCAATGAGCGAGAGCCGGGAGACGCAATGAGAAATACAGCGTTCGAAACGTTGGCCGGACTACCGTACTTCGCCGCGTTCTTCGGCGTGTCGCTGCTATTACTGACGATATGCCTTGCGCTGTACGTGTGGATCACGCCGTATCCGGAGGTGAAGCTGATCCGCGAGGGCAACGCGGCTGCGGCGGCCAGTCTTGGCGGAGCGATCATCGGTTTCGCTCTGCCACTGGCGAGCGTCGTCGTCAACAGCGTGTCGCTGCTCGATATGCTGCTTTGGGCGGCGGTCGCTTTGGTCGTTCAACTGGCGGCGTTCGCGGGCGTACGCCTTCTGGTGCCGAATATCGCGCGTCACGTGCGCGAGGGGCAGGTGGCGAGTGGCATTCTGTTGGGGGCAATGGCCATTGCACTCGGATTGCTTAATGCGGCGTCGATGACTTACTAGCCGTGCTTCGCTTGCAACGCGCAACTGCACGCCCGTAACCTCGAATTTTTCAAGGAGACCCGGATGACAACCAACGTCAAGGCAACACCGCACGGCTATCACACCGTGACGCCTTACATGGCGGTGCGCGACTGCGTCGCTGCGATCGACTTTTATCGACGCGCGTTCGGCGCGGAAAAGACGATGCAGCTCGATATGCCGAACAGGAAGGTCGCGCACGCCGAAATCCTCTCGGAAGAAGAAGTTCAGCGTCGCATGGAAGTCGAATTCAGCCAGCCTTCGGTGGCCTAGCCGTCATGGAAGCGCAACAGTTGCATCGCGGCCGGCTGCTCGACCACGTGCACTTGATCGCGCGTGACATGAAAGCGACGAAGCGCTTCTACGTCGCGGCGCTCGGTGCGCTCGGTCGAAAGATCGAAGGCGAAGGCGAGAGCTATTTCTGGTCCGACGAGATCTTCGTCAGCACGGACGCGATGGCGACCACCGGGCCTACGCATGTGCACCTTGCGTTTCAGGCGCCGGATCGTGCGACCGTGGATCGCTTTCATGCCGCCGCGCTTGCCGCCGGCGGCAAGGACCACGGCAAGCCCGGCGTGCGGGAGCAGTACCACGCCGGCTACTACGCCGCCTTTGTGCTCGACCCCGATGGCAACAACGTCGAAGCGGTCTATCACGGGCCAGCGCAGAGATCGGCGGAATCAGTCGTCGTGACCTTCTAGCCAAAGGCGCATTGCGCTCGAGAGCCGGGCTATTTGCAGCTGTCGAGCGCGCGCTGCAGCTCTTCGTAGTCCACTGGCTTGGTCAAATGCTGGTCGAAACCCGCCGTCATCGCCCGCTCATAGTCTTCCGGCCGACCATAACCCGTGATCGCGACCAGCCGCGGGCATATCTGCGCGCTCTTGAGCCGGCGTGCAACCTCGTATCCGTCGAGCCCCGGTAGTCCGATGTCCAACAGCACCACATCCGGCTGCAGGCGTTGCACCAACTCGAGCCCTGACTCGCCATCGATTGCTTCGTGCACCTCGTAGCCTGACATCACCAATTGCATACG
>CAWHKW010000002.1:0-28826 GCA_963829995.1 uncultured beta proteobacterium
GATCTGCACTGCGAAGTGCCGATCGGATTTCCTGCGGCCACGCTAGGTGGCGAAATCGAAGTGCCGACGCTCGGCGGTAAAGCGAGCATCAACGTCACCGAAGGCACGCAGACCGGCAAAACGTTTCGCTTGCGCGGCAAGGGCATCAAAGGCGTGCGTGCGAGTTACCCTGGCGACCTCTACTGCCATATCGTCGTCGAGACTCCTGTGCGCTTGACCGACAAGCAGAAGAAGCTGCTGCGGGAGTTCGATGCGTCGTTGACTGAAGGTGGGGAAAAGCACTCGCCGCGATCAAAGAGCTTCGTCGACAAAATGAAGGGATTTTTTACGACGGAGTAACGGGCGCGATGCAGCGGCCTGCTGAAGCCGCGCGCGACAGTGCGGCGAGTACTACAGAATCATCTTTGCGCCCGCTATCACCAGCACGACGGCAAGGGCCTGACGCATTGCGTTGTTGCCAAGGCGGCGCGATCCATAGGTTGCCCCGATCAGGCCGCCCACGATGACAGCGGCGACCCAGTAGGGAAGTGCGTCCGGCAGCGTGGGCTGGCGGCTTAGCAGGCCGAGTAGGCCAGAGATCGAGTTGATCAGCACGAACGCTGCTGTCGGTGCGGCGCTCTGGCGTACGGTGGCCCATCCGGTCAAAACGAGCAGCGGACTCAAAAAAATACCGCCGCCTACGCCTGTCAGTCCCGACAGTAGGCCGATCGCAGCACCCAGCATCAGCGCGAAGGCGATCGGAGGTGGACCGACGATGGTGCGAACTCGTTGCTTACTGACGATTGTCTCGATGAAAAGCCGGATCGCAGAGAACAGTAGAACGCATCCGACCAGAACACCGAACCAGAGAACGGGAAGTTGAATCCTGCCGCCAACGAATGCCATCGGAACAGCAGTAATGGCGAAGGGCCAGAACAGTCGCCAGTCAAATCCGCTCGTACGCGAAAATTTGTAGAGCGAGATCGACGCGACCGCGATGTTCATCACCAGCGCGGTGGGCCTCATCACTGCAGGAGCAATTCCGAACAGGCCCATTGCGGCCAGATAACCCGAGGCGCCGCCGTGCCCAACCGATGAATACAGAATCGAAGCTGCGAAGAACAGCGCTCCGAGTAAGAACGCTTGCTGTAAGTCGATCACTTGATCAGCGGATCGAGTATCCCGTGGGGCGCCAGACGCCGTTTTCGAAGGCAAGGGTGATCACCTCTTCCGCACCCTCTTTCTTCTCAAAATTCGTTCGATAGCGGACGGTCACATACTGGCCGTCGGGCACGCCCGGCAGAGATGTCTTGTAGCCGGCGGCTTCGACTTTGCGTGACTTCATCGCACCAAACGGTGCCCGCGTGGTTGGCAACGAGTCGACCCATTGCTCGCGCGTCACGCGTTGACGAAACAGCTGCGCGCATTCTTCCCAGGCCTTGGCGTATTCGCCGCGATCCAGAAGGCCGAGCCACTTCTCGCCGGCTGTCTGCGCGGCAATTTCGCGAAAGGTGTTCGATGAATCACCGGCCGGCATCGTGACGGATCCGCCGGACGTCGACGGAGTTGGCGGCTTCATCTGCGCCAGGGCTTCGGCGGCATGAAGCGACAGGAAAGCGAGCAGCAGGCGAATGGTCATCATGTGCACAGCGCTATTCAGTCAGCTTGGTGTATAGGCCAAGCGAATATAGATTGGGGCAAACGGCGCCGCCTGGGTGATATCGATCAGGGCTTCACGGGCAAGTTCCAGCAGCGCGAGAAAGTGGACGATCGCGACCGCGGGGCCGCGCGCGGGGTCGAACAGATCCCCGAACTCGATGAACTTTGTTTGCCGCAGCGTTTTCAAGATCAAGCTCATGTGCTCACGTACTGACAGCTCTTCACGGCTGACGTGATGCCGCGCCGTTAGCTGAGCGCGCTTGATGACCTCGGCCCATGCATCGCGCAAGTCGATCACATTGACGTCGGGGAAGCGTATTTCGAGCGACTGCTCGATCGTCACTGCAGCGCGCAGGAAATCACGCCCGGCACGCGGCCACTCTTCGAGGCGCTGAGCGGCGAGCTTGATGCGCTCATATTCCAGTAGCCGGCGTACGAGCTCTGCGCGAGGATCCTCGGCCTCGTCGTCGCTACTCGCCTTGCGGGGGGGCAGGAGCATGCGCGACTTGATTTCGATCAGCAGCGCGGCCATCAGCAGATACTCCGCGGCGAGTTCGAGGTTCTTGGCGCGGATCTGGTCGATGTAGGTCAGATACTGCAGCGTCAGCGGCGCCATCGGAATGTCGAGCACGTTGAAGTGCTGCTTGCGAATCAGATACAGCAGCAGGTCGAGCGGCCCTTCGAACGCCTCCAGAAAAATTTCGAGTGCATCGGGAGGAATGTACAAATCATCGGGCAGCCGGAACAGCGGCTCGCCGTACAGCCGGGCCAGCGCAACTGTGTCGGCCGTTCCCTGCCGTCGGTCTGGTGTTCCATCAGCGCGCCGTGTGCTCGAGGGCTGCCACGGAGCCGGAGTCGAACAGATCGGTCGCACCCGGGTTCAACTATTTCACCTCGCCCGCGAGCACGTTCGATCCGTAGACGTAGGCCGGCTGCGGAACATCGGACTCCGCATAACGCTTGTAAAGGTGGGCGTCGATGTCTTTGTCCCAGAAAATCGCTCGGCCTTCGCGCTGCCCGCGCTCAATATCGGGATTTTTTTTCTTCAGTTCGCGGAGGAACCGCGTGATGTCGGATTCGTAGGCTCTTTGCATATCGACCACAAAAGCTGCGCGTATCAGCGTGCGGCCAGTTTACGGCACGCTCAGCGACTGGCTTGGCTTACGGCGCTGAGGATGCCGCGCAGAATTTCCCGCGGCGGGGGTGGGCAGCCTGGAATCGCAACATTGACCGGAATCACATTCGCGACCCGGCCGCAAGCTGCGCATACGTCTCCCCGAATATCCCGCCGGTGCACCCGCAATCGCCGACCGCCACCACCAGCTTGGGGGAAGGGGTCGCATCGTAAGCGCGCTTAACTGCAATCTGCATGTTGCGAGCGACAGGACCAGTGACAAGCAACATGTCTGCGTGCCGTGGGCTGGCGACGAACTTGATGCCGCATCCCTCGAGGTTGTAGTACGGGTTGTTCAATGCGTGAATCTCAAGCTCGCAGCCATTGCACGACCCGGCGTCGATGTGGCGAATCGTCAGAGCACGGCCGAGCAGCGCGAGAATCGAATCCTGTATGCGCGCGCCCTCGACATGCCAGGCGTCTGTTGGTTCAGGGACCGGTTCGGTGCAAATTCCTTTCGTCAGCACCTGCTTCATCAAGTACAGCATCAGAGGTCGTGCCCGGCGTAACTCAAATTGAACGACTTGTTGATCAAAGGAAAGTCCGGAACGATATTGTCAAGAATTGCGTGCTCAAGTAACGGCCAGTTCTGCCACGATGGATCGTGGCAATGGCAACGCTGTACGCCGCCCGACGCATTCGCCTCAAGCGCGACCATCACTTCACCACGCCAGCCTTCTACCCAGCCGACGCCGAAGCCGTCGCCCTCGCCATCGACACGGGGCAGCGGGAGATGTACTTCGCCTTCCGGCAGCTCGTCAACAGTGAGCCGTATCAATCGCAGCGACTCGCTCAGCTCGTCAAACCGGACGGCGATGCGTGCGGCCACGTCGCCGCGCGCATTGAACGCGGGCCTGACACCGAGCTGGTCGTAGGGAGAGCATGGGAAATCGACGCGCAAATCGCGTTTTTGACCGCTCGCGCGGCCAGCCAGTCCGCACAAACCAAGGCGCGTAGCCAGTTCTGGAGCCACGATTCCAGCCGACTGAAACCGATCCTGCAGTCCGGCGTGCTCGTCATAGATGGCGCGCAGTCGAAGTACCTCTTTTTCCATCACGATGCTTTGCTGCGCGATCTTGGCGCGTGCCTCGGAATCGATGTCGGTTGTCACGCCGCCGGGAACGATGCAATCCATCAGCAGCCGGTGACCGAATATTTCACCATTGAGCCGGAGCCATTGTTCGCGAAGCCGTGAAAACTGCGCCAGGCCAAAGGCGAGACCCGCGTCGTTTCCTAGCGCGCCGAGGTCTCCCAGATGATTCGCGACGCGTTCGCGTTCCAACAGCAAAGCGCGCAGCCATGCAGTGCGTGGCGGCACCACGCAGCGCGTGAGCGACTCAGCCGCCATGGCGTAAGCCCACGCATACGCCACCGTGGAGTCGCCAGATACGCGACCGGCGAGACGGTGACCTTCGTAAATTGGAATGCCCTCGAACAGCTTTTCAATGCCCTTGTGCACGTAACCGAGTCGCTGTTCGAGCCGCAGTACTTTTTCACCGACGACCGAAAAACGAAAGTGCCCTGGCTCGATGACTCCGGCATGGATCGGCCCGACCGCAATTTCATGGACGCCATCGCCGGCGACCGAAACGAACGGATAGTGCTCCTGTTGTTGTTCGAAAATCAGGCACGGCGTCGGTGCGATGTCGCAGTGGAAAAAAGTCAGCCGGCCACGCTGCGTGACGCAGCCACGGACGCTGATCGGCGGCATCCCGCGCGCGAACGCCAAGTAGATCAAACAGCGCGCGCTGCATCCGTGTAGCGCTTGGGTAGCAATTCAGGGCAGGGTATTCGGGCGGCGCGCCTTGAACCTGAAGGCGCACGACGGCCAGCCCATCATGCGTTGCGTAGGACGCCCAGACAACGAGACCTTCCGCGACGCTGCGTCGGTCTGAGCCCCACAACGCGACCAAAGGGTCGCCCGCTGCTGCAAACGCCTCAGCGGTCGAAGTCCACTGAGCTTCTGTGACCGTCGCCAACCGTACTGGCATCGCACCGGCCAGAGAGTGGTAATGCGGCGAGGGCTCGGTCATGACCCACCCGCGAGCAGACGCGCGGCTTGCTGATACCAATTATTCAGGTAGGGCGGGATGTAAAGACCGAGCATCAGTCCGAGACTCAGATGAACAAACACCGGTATCAGCGCCGGCTGGTGCGCCAGGCGCTTTAACGTGGTCTCGCCGAAAACCATCGGTTGCACTTTGCCCAGCATGGCAGCGAACGCTACGCCAAGCGCAAGCACAAGGAACGGAGTGGTCCATGGAAAGTCGCGCATCGCCGTAGTCAGGATCAGGAATTCGCTGGCGAACACGCCGAATGGGGGCATGCCCAAGATCGCCAGTGATCCCAGCATCAATCCCCACCCAATTGTGGGATTGGTACGGATCAGACCGCGAATGCCGTCCATCATCTGCGTTCCCGCTTTTTGCGATGCATGTCCGACGGTGAAAAAGATTGCCGACTTGATAAGGGAGTGCACCGTCATGTGCAAAAGTCCTGCAAAGCTTGCGATCTGTCCGCCCATGCCGAACGCAAACGTGGCTAGCCCCATATGCTCGATTGACGAATAGGCAAACATGCGCTTGACGTCGCGCTGACGCGACAAGAAAAACGCGCCCAGCAATACCGATACAAGACCGAAGCCAATCATAAGATCGCCGGCGAAGCGCGTGCCAAGAGCGCCGTCAGTCAAAATCTTGCACCTCAGGATTGCGTACAGCGCGACGTTAAGCAGCAACCCCGACAACACAGCAGAAATCGGCGTCGGACCTTCTGCATGTGCATCCGGTAGCCAGTTGTGCAGCGGTGCCAGGCCAACCTTGGTGCCATAGCCTATCAACAGAAAAACAAACGCAAGCGACATCACCGTCGGTTCGAGCAACGTCTTGGCGGCGGCAAGTTCGGTCCAGAGCAGACCGACTCCTTCAGAGCCGATGGCGCGCTCGGCGGCGAGGTACAACAAGATGGTGCCGAACAGCGCCTGCGCGATACCGACGCCGCACAGAATGAAGTACTTCCATGCCGCCTCGAGGCTTGCTGGTGTGCGATAGACGGCCACGAGCAGTACGGTTGTCAGCGTCGCGGCCTCCATTGCCACCCACAGCAGCCCCATGTTGTTGGTCAGCAATGCCAATAGCATCGTGAACGTGAACATCTGATACATGCTATGAAACAGACGCATTCGCGGCGGTGTCATCTTGCCGTGGTCACGCTCGATGCGCATGTAGGGGCGCGCGAACAATGCTGTAGTGAACGCCACGAATGCCGTTAGCGCGACCAGGAATACGTTCAGAGAATCGACGAAGAACTGCTTGTCCAATACCAACATTGGCCCGTTCGCAATGATTTGTACTGTCAAGGCGCCCGCGGCGACAAGAGTGGCGAAGCTAAATGCAACGTTGATTTCAGGAGCGCGATCGCGGTGGCCAATCACGCCGAGTACGGCACCACCGGCGAGCGGAATGCAGAGGAGGGCGAGCAGATACTCCACGCTCACTCCTCCTTCAGCTTTTCAAGATTCCGGATGTCGAGACTGTCGAATTGCTCGCGGATCTGGAACATGAAGACCCCAAGGATGATCATGCCGACCAAAACATCCAGCGCGATACCGAGCTCAACGACCATCGGCATTCCGTAGGTCGCACTGGTGGCCGCGAAGAACAGCGCATTTTCCATCGCGAGGAAGCCGATCACTTGTGGAATTGCCTTGCTGCGCGTAATCATCATCAGGAATGAGAGCAACACGCACGCGAGCGCGATACCCAAGGTGCCGCGCGCGACTGACACGGACAACTGCGAGATCGGCAGCGCCAGGTTGAAGGCGAAGATCACGAGGACAATGCCCAGCAGCATCGTGGTCGGGATATTGATCAACGTCTCGATATCCCAGCGCACGTTCAGCCGCACGATCAGCCGGTGCAATAACCACGGCATCATCACGACCTTCAGTGCGAACGTCAGCAGTGCCGAGTAGTACAGATGCGGCTGCGCAGTAAAGTAGGCCATTACGGTGGTGGACATCACCAGCGTCAGGCCCTGCAGAGTGAAGAGCTGGATCAGCGACAGCACGCGACGCTGCGCCAGCAGCGCAAACGACAGCAGCAGCAGCACGGCCGCGAACAGATTGATCAGCTGGGTGGCAAGCTCAGTCAAGTCAGGCACCCAACAAGAAATGCACCAGCATGCCGATCACCGCTAGCATGAACGCGCCCGCCAGAAACTCCGGAACGCGAAAGATGCGCATCTTGGCCGACAGCGTTTCGATCAGAGCCAATGCGGCGCCGCCGATAATCAACTTGACGACCAGCGCCGGAAGGGCCAACAGCAGTCCGGTCGGCTCGCCGATGTGCGAAATTCCCCAAGGGAAAAATATCGCCAGTCCAATGCTGGAATAGGCGAACAGCTTCATGCTCGCCGCCCACTCGATCAGCGCGAGATGTCGCCCCGAGTATTCCAGGATCATCGCCTCATGGATCATCGTCAGCTCGAGATGCGTGGCAGGGTTGTCGACCGGCACTCGAGCGTTCTCAGCAAGCGACACCATCGTGAAGGCGACGCCCGCGAATGCCAGGCTTGGGTAGATTGCAAACGGCTGAGTGGCCATCGTCTCGACGATGCTCGCCAGCAGGGTCGACTGGGTGATAAACGCTGCAGTGAACAGCACCATCAACAGGGCGGGCTCGGCCAGGAACCCCACCAGCATTTCGCGCCGAGCGCCCATCGTCCCGAATGCAGTGCCAATGTCCATCCCTGCCAACGCCATGAATACGCGCGCCAATGCAAACAATCCAACGAGCGCGATTGCGTCGGCAGCGGGCGCCAGCGGCAGGTCGGTCGACAAACTCGGGACGATTCCGCAGGCAAGCACCATGGCACCGAATACGATGTACGGCGTCGCGCGGAACAGCGGGCTCGCATGTTCAGCCACGATCGACTCTTTGTTAAAGAGCTTGTGCAGCGTTCGATAGGGCAGCAACAACGGAGGCGCGCTCTTGTTCTGCAGCCATGCGCGGCACTGATTGACCCAGCCTGTAAGCAACGGCGCGCCCAGCACGGCCAGCAGTAACGCGAGCAACTGTGCGCCGACGCTGTAGAGGCTCATCGGAACACCAGCACCAGCATCACCAGCAGAGTGACAAAGCTGTACAGCAGATACGTCGTGATGCGTCCCTGCTGCAGCAGCCCGACTACCCGCGATGCGCTCTCCGCGACACGGGCGATCGGAAGGTACAGCCACCGCCAGAAGTGGTCGCTGGCGTCGAGTCGATACATCGGCTGCGTGTCAAACGGAGTCGGCAGATGCCGTTCGATGCGGAAAAAAGGTTCGAATACGAGGCGGATTGGCTGACCGAATCCCTCGGCGGTATCCTGCATGCGCGCGTTGAGCAGAGGAAAGCCACAGTCCCAAGCCGGCGCACGCCGGACTCGGCCGTGATAGAGCCTTCGCACAAGTATGTAAGCCAATGCGAAGCTTGCGGTAACAAGGAGCAGAAACAGCAGCGGACTGTAGCTGGCACGCTCGGGAGCAACCGGCGCCAGAATCAGCCAACCGTTAGCGGCAACGGTGGGTCCCACGCCGCTGCCGACGAGCACCCTTGTAACCGGATCGATCAGCGAAATGACCTGCGTCGGCAATAGTCCGAGCAACACGCAACCCGCGGCGAGCCATACAAGTCCGACGCGCTCCGAAACTCCGGCATCATGGGAGCGGGCAATGGTCGATTCTCGCGGTTGGCCAAGAAAGATCACGCCGTAGAACTTGACCATCACATACCCGCCCAGTGCGGCGACCAGCGCGACGCCGGCCGCGACGACGGGAACCAGCATGTTCACGAAGGTTCCCGGCAGCCCGAGCGTGAACAGAAAGCTCTGCAGCAACAGCCACTCGGACACGAAGCCATTCAACGGCGGCAGACCCGCCGCGGCAAGGGCGCCCGCTAGCGCGAGCCAACCAACCCACGGCATGTAGCGCAACACGCCGCCGAGCTTGCCCAAGCTGCGCTCCCCGGTGCCGTGCAGCACTGCGCCTGTGGTCAGAAACAGCAGACTCTTGAAGAACGCATGATTCAGCGCGTGATAGAGCATGGCGGTCAGCGCCAGCGCTGCCATCGCTGCCATCTGGTAGGTGGTAAAGAGCAGCGCAAGCCCCATCGCTACCAAAAGCAGCCCGATGTTTTCGATCGACGAATATGCGAGCAACCGCTTCATGTCCGTCTGGATCGCGCTGAAGACGACGCCGAAGAGCGCGGTGACGAGCCCAATAATGAGCGCGAGCACGCCCCACCACCAAAGTTGAATGTGTAGCACTTCAAAACCAATCCGCAGCAGCCCGTAGATCGCTGTCTTCAACATCACACCGCTCATCAGTGCCGATACCGGCGACGGCGCAGCCGGATGTGCTTCGGGCAGCCAAATGTGTAGTGGAACAATGCCCGCTTTCGCACCGAAGCCGAACAGCGCGAGCAGGAACGCTATCGACGCCCAAAAGGGCGTCAGTTGCTGCGCCCTCATGTTGGCAAATGTGTAGTCCCCCGTATTGGCCTGCAGCACTCCGAAGCACAGCAAGATCGCCAGCGCACCGATATGCGCAATCAGCAGGTACAAGTAGCCGGCGCGCCGGATTTCCGGGATCGTGTGGTTCGACGTCACCAGAAAAAACGACGACAACGCCATCAGCTCCCACATCACCATGAAGACGTAGGCATCGTCCGCCAGCATGATCAGCGCCATGCTCGCGATGAAGACGTGGTACTGCAGGCACAACAGCCCCGGTGCTGTGCCTTCGCCACGACGAAAGTAGCCGGACGCGAAGATCGAGATGCCCGCAGCAGTGCTGCCGAACAGCAACAGGAAAAAAGCCGACAGCGCGTCGAGTCGCAGGTGAAAAGGCAGTCCCGGGAGGCCGAGCGGAAGCACCGCGACCTGCGGATCCGAATACAGCGCAGCTAAAGCCGCAATCGCGATCACCAGGCTCAGTGCTGCGCCGAGTGGAAACAGCACGCGGGCAACCAGGAAGAAGCTGTGCGGGCGGACGATCCCGGCCGCACCGACGGTGAGCAAGAGGGCGACGGCTGCGAGTATCCAGTCAAGCGGCAGCAGCTGCGCCAGAATCGTCACGAGCTACTTCACCCGCATGCCCGGCTGCGCGCCTTGGTGAGGGTCGAGCAGATAAATCCCCGGATATTGTTTTTCATCGGCGTGACTCGCCGCGAGCACCATGCCTTCGCTCACCCCGAACTTCATTTTGCGCGGCGCGAGGTTCGCGACCAGTACCGTCAACTTGCCGATGAGGTCTTCGGGTTTGTACGCCGCTTTGATGCCAGACAACACGTTTCGATGACGACCTTCCCCGGCATCCAGCGTCAGCCGCAACAGCTTGTCCGATCCTTCGACATGCTCGGCGTTGACGATCCGCGCGATGCGCAAGTCGATCTTAGTGAAATCGTCGATCGAGATCGTATCCGCGATCGCGGCGCCACCGGGCAAGCGGCGTTGACGCTTGCTCTTCGACGGGCGGCTCGAACAGCGCGTCGATCTGCTTCGCCTCCACGCGGGTCATCAGGTGCTTGTACGGTGCGATGCGGTCAACCGGAGCGAGCAGGTCGCTCCAATTGAATGGACGGTCCATCCCGAACAGTTCGCGTGCCACCCGCTCAGCAGTCGCGGGCAGCACGGGCGCAAGATAAATGGTCAGCGTCCGGAAGCAGCGGATGACGTCGCTGCAGACGGCCTGCAGCAGCGGTTTCTGTGTCCGGATCCTTCGCCAGTTCCCACGGGCGGTACTTGTCGAAGCGTTCGTTGGCGACGTCGGCAATGCGCATGACTTCCCTGAGAGCCTTGCCAAACTCGCGCTGCTCATACATCTGTTCAATCTCTTCGGCTGACCCGAACGCAACCATCTGGCTTCCCGCGACAAGCGGATCATCCCCGGAGAAGAGTTGACCGTCGAACTGCCGAGCGAGAAAACTCGCCGCGCGGCTGGCGATGTTCACGTACTTGCCGATCAGGTCGCTGTTGACCCGCTGCAGAAAATCGTCCGGATTGAACTCGATATCCTCGACGCGCCCGTTCAGCTTGGCGGCCACGTAGTAGCGAAACCACTCCGGATTCATTGCCGAGCTGCAAATAGCGCAGCGGATCGATGCCGGTGCCGCGACTCTTGCTCATCTTCTCGCCGCTGACGGTGATGAAGCCGTGCACGTAAATGTTGTCCGGCACCTTGCGTCCGGAGAACTTCAACATCGCGGGCCAAAACAACGTGTGGAAGTACACGATGTCCTTGCCGATGAAATGAATCTGCTCGACATCGTTGGCGGCGATGAATGCGTCGAAAGTGCGGAGTTCGCCCTTTGCGCGCGCTTTGCCCTGATCGAAGTACGCCTTTAGTGAAGCGAGGTAGCCGGTCAGCGCGTCGAGCCAGACGTAGAAGTATTTACCCGGCGCGTCGGGAATCGGAATCCCGAAGTACGGTGCGTCGCGCGAGATGTCCCAGTCCGACAGTCCTTTGCCACCGGCGCCGAGCCACTCCTGCGCCTTGGCGTACACCTCGGGTTGAAGCCGCGGTTCGCCATGCCGATTGTTTTCAGCCGTCCAATTCTGTAGAAAGTTGACGCACTCCGGGTCCGACAAGCGGAAAAGAAAGTGCTCGGATGACTTCAGTTCGGGTCGCACGCCCGTCAGCACGGAATACGGCTCAATCAGATCCGTAGGCGAATACGTCGAGCCGCAGACCTCGCAATTGTCGCCATTTTGATCTTTCGCGCCGCACACTGGACACGTGCCCTTGATGTAGCGGTCTGGCAGGAACATGCCTTTCAGCGGGTCGTAGAACTGCTCGATCGTGCGCGTCGCAATCAATCCTTTGGCCTTCAGCGCTGTGTAGATCGACTGCGACAGCTCGACGTTCTCCGGCGAATCGGTCGTGTGCCAGTGATCGAACGCGATGTTGAAGCCATCGAGGTACTGTTGACGCGCGGCGCGCATTTCATCGATAAACATGCCGCGGAGTCTTGCCGGCCTTCTCTGCCGCGATCATGCTCGGCACGCCATGGGCATCCTCTGCGCAGACGAAGTGGATGTTGTTGCCGCGCATCTTCTGGAATCGCACCCAGATGTCGGCCTGGATGTATTCCATGATGTGGCCGATATGCGGACGCCCGTTGGCGTAAGGCAATGCGCGTGGTGACGAACAGGTTGCGCTTCATTGAGCGCGGCATTGTAAGTTGGTACATCAAGCGCCGCGGCTGGCTGCGTTAGCCGCGCCAGAGCGTGCATACTTGCGCACTATGAGCATGACCGTTGAACAGGCGCAAACTGCGCTGCAAAAAGTCGTCGACCCGAACACCAGCAAGGATCTGATGACGTCGCGCTCAGCGCGCAACGTTCGCGTAGACGGCGGCGACGTCAGCGTCGACGTCGAGCTCGGCTATCCGGCTGCCAGCCAGATCGAACCGATCCGGCGCGCGGTGATCGATGCTCTGAAAGCGGCGGGCGCAGCGAACGTCAGCGCCAACGTGACGATGAAGATCGTTGCGCACACGGTGCAGCGCGGGCTGAAGGTGATGCCCAACATC
Organism: uncultured beta proteobacterium; assembly: GCA_963829995.1. GTDB lineage: Bacteria > Pseudomonadota > Gammaproteobacteria > Burkholderiales > Burkholderiaceae_F > JACCZX01. Next base: position 12,385 of record CAWHKW010000002.1, read on the forward strand.
AAGAACATCGTTGCGGTGGCCTCCGGAAAAGGGGGCGTCGGAAAAAGTACGGTTGCCGCCAACCTCGCACTGGCGTTGTCGGCCGAAGGTGCGAAGGTCGGGGTGCTCGACGCCGACATCTACGGCCCGAGTCAGCCGACGATGCTCGGCATCAGCGGCCGCCCGACCACGGTCGACAATCGCACGCTCGAGCCGATGGAAAATCATGGCTTGCAGATGAGCTCGATCGGTCTGCTGATCGATGCTGATCAGCCGATGGTGTGGCGCGGCCCGATGGTGACGCAGGCGCTGCAACAGTTGCTGACGCAAACGAATTGGCGCGATCTCGATTACCTGGTGGTCGATATGCCGCCGGGCACTGGCGATATACAACTGACGCTTGCGCAGCAGGTGCCGGTGACCGGCGTGGTGATCGTCACTACGCCGCAGGACATCGCGTTGATGGATGCGAAAAAAGGATTGAAGATGTTCGAGAAAGTCGGCGTGCCGATCCTCGGCATCGTCGAAAACATGGCGGTGCACGTATGCAGCAGCTGCGGCCATGCCGAACATGTCTTCGGTTCCGAGGGTGGGCAGAAGATGGCCACCGAATACGGCGTCGATTTTCTCGGTAGTTTGCCGCTCGACATTCGCATTCGCGAGCAAACGGATTCCGGCCGGCCGACAGTCATCGCCGAGCCCGACAGCGCGATTGCGCGCAGCTATAAGGAAATCGCGCGCAAGGTCGCTGTGAGAATTGCTGAGCGGGCGAAAGACATGTCGCTGAAGATGCCGACGATCAAGGTCAGCAACACCTAGGGCCGTGATCCGCAGTCGCGTTCGGTTGCGACTTCTTGGCTTGCCGCAGGTGACGCTCGACGAGCGGATCGTGAATGTCGGTTCGCGCAAGGCCCTCGCATTGCTCGCGGTACTGGTGCTCGATGGTGCCAGCGCACGCGCTCGGCTGGCAGCTTTGTTCTGGCCCGACCAAGACGACGCCGGAGCGCGGCGCAACCTGCGGCGCGAGGTGTTTCGACTGCGCAACGCCGGCGTGCCGATCGACGACGGCGACGCGCAGTCCCTTGCGCTTGCTGCCGGCTCAGCTCTGGAATGCGATGTGCTCGATCCCGCGGGTGCGCCAACGACCGGCATCCTGCTCGACGGTTTCGATCGCGTTGCTGGCGACGAATTTTCCGACTGGCTCTCGAACTGGCGCGTGCGGCTGACGCAACGCGGACGCGTCGATGCGGTGCAGGCCGCAGCGTTGCATGAACAGCGCGGCGAGTTGCGCGCCGCGCTGGACCTGCATCTGGCTCAGCTCGACGCCGACCCTACTAACGAATCAGCCGCGCAGCACGCTCTGCGATTGCACGGGCGCCTCGGCGAACGCGACGCGGCGCTGGCGCTGTTCGCGCGGCTCGAATCGCAACTGCATCACCAGTTGGGGCTTGCACCTTTGCCCGCCACGCGCGAGATCGTGCAGCAGTTGCGCACAGTCGGGATGCGCGATGCTGCGCCGGAGTCAGGCGCGCTTCTGGCGTCATCAGGCACGCCTTCGGCCGTGCGTCGCGCGCCGTTGCCGATCCGGGCGCCATTTGCGGGACGCGCGAACGAGCGGCAACGGGTGAGCGCAGCCTGGCAGGCGGGACTTACTGTTTTTATCTCCGGTCCGCCGGGCGTGGGCAAGTCGCGGTTCGCCGCCGAGTGCGCGGGCGCGCATGGGGCCGCGCTGTTCGTCAACTGCCGCCCGGACGATATCCACCTGCCGTACAGCTCGGCGGTACGTGCGTTGCGCGCCTTGTTGGATGCTGCGCCGGACGTTGAACTGCCGACGTGGGCAACGCACGAACTTGCACGCCTGCTGCCTGAACTGCGGGCGCTCGCGAGTGATGGCGCCGCCGGCAACGATCCGCCCGAAGCGGGCGGCGATGAAGCGCGGCTGCGCCTGTTCGAGGCGTACGCGCACGCCTGGCTGCGGCTGGCCGAACACAACTTCAACGTGATCGTGCTCGACGATTGGCAGTTTGCCGACGCCGCCAGTCTCCAACTGTGGAGTTTCGTCGATGCACGTGACGCTGCCGCCGACGGCGCACGCAGTCTCGCTGAAGTCGCTCACGCAGTACGGCGACTCGTTGCATTCCGCAGCGGCGAACTCGCGCCAGCGTCGCTGGCGCACATGCACCGCCAGCTCGATGCCGGCCGCGCCACCCTGCTGCCGCTTGACGGTCTGCCGCAGGCGGACGTGCAGGTGCTGGTACAACAGTTGGCAGGGCAGTCGGGCGCGACGCTGTTCGCGCAGCGTCTGCACGATGCCACTGAGGGTAATCCGCTGTTTGTCCTCGAAACGATCCGCCACCTGTTTGAACTGGAACTGCTGGCGGTGGATCCGGCCGGCGGTTGGCGCACCCCGTTTGACTCGATCACCAGCGACTACACCGAACTTCCGGTCCCGCTGACGGCGCGCGCAACTATGCTCGCGCGCGTGCGCGCACTCGGCGAAGGAGCGACGCGCCTGCTCGAAGCAGCCAGCTTGGCGGGCGATGCGTTCGATCTGCCACAGCTTTCGGGCACCGCTGCCCTCGACGACGATGACAGCGTCGCCGCGCTTGAACGCGCGCAGGCGGCGCAGGTCCTGCGCACCGGGCCCGACGGACACTATCGATTCACCCACGATCTGTTTCGCCAATGCGTTGCTGAGAGCCTGTCGCCGGCGCGTCGTGCGCTGGTGCACGCGCGGCTGGCGCGCAATCTGGCCGCTGCTGGCGGTGCGCCGGCGCGCATCGCGGACCACCTCGAAAAAGCCCATCTGCCGCGCGACGCGGCGCCGTGGTTCGTGCGCGCAGGTGACGCGGCGGCGCAGGTGCTTGACTTCGACACCGCTCTCACACACTACCAACTCGCACTGCGGCTGGGGCTCGAAGTACGTGCTGCGTACGACGCGCACGACAGGCGATTGACGCTGCTGCGGCATCTGTACCGCACTGACGAACAGCTGAGCGAATTGGCGCTGATGGCCGAGCTAGCCAAATCCTTCAACGATGAGACGGCGCCATTCGAGTTGGCCAACAAACGTGCGCGGACGCTGATCAACAGCGGCCGCGTCTCCGATGCGCTCGCGCACGCGCGCTGGGTCGCAGAAGCCGCACCCACCTTGGCGCTGCGAGTGCATGCAAGCTACATCGTCGGCTGCGCCCTGATGTTTCTCGGTGACCACGAGGCCGCTGCAAAACAGCTGCGCGCCGCTCTGGCGGATGCGCCAAAGGCGCTGCCCGAAAACGAACCGATGATTTGCGTGTTCCTTTGCCACATCGCAGTCAGTGCCGGCGCGCTCGAAGTCGCGCAGAGTTATTACGAGCGCGGATTGCGTGCAGTTGACGCGATAAAAGGACCATGCACCAGAGCTGACATGCAAAACGCGGGTTACCGGATTGCGGAGGCCCGCGGGCAGCGTGCTGAGGCGATTCGCCGGCTCGAAGATGGGAATGCGTTTGCAAGCGAAACCGGCGATGTGAATTCGCGCGTCAACTTTCTATTCAACCTGATTGTCGTCCACGTCAACGGCGGCGATGCGGCGGCCGCGTGCACGTGTCGTTCCGAGATGATGGCCTTGCTTCGCGGTAAAGGTGATCCGAAGGCGCGATTCTTTGAACACTTTACGGCCGGTCGCCTGGCCGTGTGTGAGGGCAATCTCGCGCTCGCATGGCAGTCGCTGCGGGCAGCGACCGATGCGGCTGACGCTGCCGGCGATACCAGCATGCAGCGCGCCGCGCGCCTGGCGCTCGCACACCTGGCGGCCGATTGCGGGCACACCGTGGCGTTGCATGAACAGATCGAGAAGCTGGCCACGCTTGGCCCGCATCGCGACGGCGAGCTGGTGCTGATCGAAGAGGCGCTGCGTGCGCAGTTCGAAATGGACACTGGGCAGGTGTCCGAAGCTCGCGTGCGAATGGAGCAAGCCTGTGGAGCGCAAAGAGTGCAAGCGCTCAGCGCCGATCCCGAGTGGCAGGAGAACATCGAGCTCGCCAGCGTGCTGCTGGCCGCAGCGCGGCTGCGCGATGGCGATTCTGCGGCCGCGCGCGAGGCGCTGGCAACCGTGCGCTTCAGCCCAAAGCTGATGGCGATGGCGGCGACGGTTGCGCTCGATATTGCCGTCGCAGCGCAGACCATAGACCGGGCCGCGGTCGATGAAGCCGCATCGCTCCTGGCCTCGGGCACCGTCGCCCCCCTCGACGCCGCGCGGCTATGGCATGCGTTATCGGCCATGCATACGCAGCGCGGCGAAGTCCGCGCGGCGCGCAATGCGGCATCCGAGTGCCAGCGTGTGGCCGAGGCGCTTGCCGCGTCAATACCGGACTCGCCATCCCAGATGATGCTGTTGCGCGAGTCGCTGCTGGGCCGGTTTCAGAGCTCGCAACGCACACCGGCTTAAGCCCGCACCACGGTCGCTCGTCATCGGGTGACTCTGCTTAACGGCGTTGCGCCGGCAGGCGCGCGGCATTGCAACGCTTTTTCAACGCTTCCCGCCTACCTTCCTAACACCGTAAACCGGTGTGAAGGTCATGGTCGAAGATGAACTTGTGTATGCCCTGTCCGTGCGTCCTGCGACGCCGCGGCAGCGATGGCAGGCACGGTTGGTGTGCGTGGACGGCGGCGAAGTGGCCGAGTTCAACACGCTGGCTGAACTCGTTCTCTATCTGGCGCAAGCGAGTCTGATCGACCCCATCAATACCCCCAAAGGGATTCGTTAAGGGAGTCCGTCATGGAAATGTTGTCGTTGATTTCACCAACCGTTCGTAGTCCCGAGCAATGCGCAGCAGGCAATCGCTCATTGGAGTACATGCGCCTCGCGGCGGCGGCCGCAGTGTTTTCGTTGGGGCTCGTCGCATGCGGTGGCAGCGACTCGGAGCCTCCGCCGATACAAACGCCTTCGCCCGTAGCGCCGATCGTGACCCCGCCTCCGCACGTTACTACGGTGGCTGCGGTGGTGCCGCGCTTCGCTTACGCGGCCAACGCGACCGACGTCACGATCTCGATCTATGCGGTGGATGCGCAAAGCGGCCAGTTGCGCGCCAACGGCTATGCCGTCGCCGGCGTCGGAGTGCGCGAAGTCGCGGTCGACCCGAGCAATAGCTTTGTCTATGCGCTCGTCGGTGTCGGCACAAACGCCGGCGTTTTCGTGGCTCGCATCGATGCGGAAACAGGCCAGTTGACCCCGGTCGCCGGCAGCCCGTTCGCGACCGGCAATGCGCCGGAGGGCATTGCCGTGCATCCGACCGGGCCGTACGTCTACGTTACCGACAGTAACTCGGACAGCGTTTTCGCATACGCCATCGACTCCTCGAGCGGCGCCGTCACGCCAGTTGCCGGCAGTCCGTTCGCCGCGGGTGATTATCCGAAGTCGGTCGCGGTCGATCCAACGGGCAAGTTCGTCTATGTCACGAACAAGGAATCCGCCAACGTGTCCGCATTCAGGATCGATGCCGCCACTGGGGCTCTCACGCCGATTGCAGGCTCACCCTTCGTGAGCGGCTTCAATCCAAACTCGGTCGTTGTCAACAGCAGCGGCACTGTCGCCTATGTCGTCAATGGCGGTCGAGTTCATTTTTACGAGCACTATTTCGGTGTACAGCATCGATCAGAGCACCGGCGCGCTCACGCTCACCGCATCGCCCCTGATCGTCAATGGTTCGTCTTCCGAAGCCGCGGCGATCAACCGCACCGATAAGTTTCTGTACGTCGCCAACGGCGGCTCGGACAATGTGTCCGCGTACGCGATCGGCGCCAACGGTGCATTGACCGAAGTTGCCGGCAGTCCATATCCGACCGGACGAGGCGCGCTGTCGGTCGTCGCCGATCCGAGCGGCAAGTTCGTCTATGTCGCAACGGGTCGCACGACCACCAACGACATCGCGGCCTTCAGCGTCGATCAGGCAAGCGGAGTGCTGACACCACTGGCCGCCACGCCGTTGATAGCAGCACGCAGCAATCCGCGCTCGCTGGCGATTGCGGCCGGCAGCAAGGCGGTCGAATTCAGATCGCAGTTCGTTTACACCGCCAATGCGTTGAGCAACGACTTGTCCGCGTACGCAGTTGATTCTGCGACCGGCGCGCTGACTGCTGTTGCGGGCGCGCCCTTCGCTACGGGGACTGGTCCCGTCGCGGTCGCGATCGATCCGCAGAACAGATACGTCTATGTCGCAAACGTCGTTTCGAACAATATCTCCGCGTTCCGGATGGATGGCGCCACCGGCGCTCTGATGCCAGTGCCGGGAAGCCCGTTTGCGTTGAATCTTTCCGGCCCGGGTGCGATCACGGTCGAACCGAGTGGTCGATTTGTCTACGTTACAGGCGTGTGCGCTCCTCCCTTTACGTGCTTCGGTAGCGCGGTGGCGGCCTATTCGATCGATGCGTCTACCGGCGCATTGACGCAAATCGCCGGCAGTCCGTACTCGTTGAGTCCCAACCTCGGTGAAGGTGGCTCAGCGCCGAACGCGATGGCGATCGATCCGCGCGGCCGGATCATCTATGTGGTAGTCGGCAATGCAACCGTCGCGCTGGATATCAATGCGTTGACCGGCGGGCTGACTCCGGTTGCCGGCAGTCCATTCGCGGGCGAAGCAGGTCTTTCTTCGATGACAATCCATCCGGCCGGCAAGTTCGCCTATGGATCGCTTGGCGGTAGGTTGTTTGGCTCGATTTCAAAGATTGATTCGATCCTCGATGGCGGTCTGCCACCCACATTCATTCTCTTCGTCGTCACCGGCGCACTTGAATCTTTCGGCATCACGCCGGTGCTACCGAATCCTTACGTATTGACGGTTGAGCCGACAGGCCGCTTCGCTTATGCACTCGATGGAAGCGCCGTTCACGGTCTGGGTGTCAATGGGCAGAACGGCCAGCTGACCGCTCTGGGTGGAGCCCCCGTCGCAACGGGCGCCATCAGCAATCGTCTGACGCCCGATTTCAGCGGCAAGTTTATGTACGCGCTGAACACGACGGCCAACAGCGTCTCGGCTTTCACGATCAACTCGGTCGATGGCTCGCTCAGCACGGTGCCGGGCAGCCCGTTCCCAGTAGGCAGTTTTCCGCGCTCGATTGCGGTCACTGCAAGGGTGCAGTAGTTCGACACGCCCGGCGGCCCTTGCGTTATAAAAAGGAAGGGCCGCCGAGAACGCATTCGCCAGCGGCGTGATCACAGCCACGCCTTTTAGTAAGCTCGAGCCATGCCTGCTTACCTAATCGGCACGATTCACGTCAACAATCCGCAACGCTGGCAGGTGTACGTCGATCGCGTCGGTCAACGAGCTGACTGCTTATCAATTCCCATGATGCAATCGCCATGATGCGCCGTCGATCGTCGCGTCAGATCACACTGGTACTGATCGGAACGGCTGCACTGGCGTCGTGCAGCCAGCAAGAGACGACGACCACCCGCGATCAATATGCGTCGCTCGAAGACTGCGCCGCCGACTGGGGTCGACCGGAGCATTGCGAGCCGGTGCGCAGCTCCGGTGTGCCTGGCGGACTTCTGTTCTGGGGCCTGCCGTACGCCGCCGGTTTGCGCAATCAGGTCCAGACCGGAGCGCTGAACGATGCACGTCGTTCAGGCAGCGCCTTCGTCGACCCGAGTCGGCAAGGCCGTGCGATTGGCAAAGCGACGGTGCCGGCGCCCACCGCGCGCGGCGGCTTTGGATCATCGTCACGATCGTATTCGGCCGGTGGATGAGGCGCGATTTGCTAGCGGCGCGCAACGGTTGGCAGCAGGAAATGGAATCAATCGGATTCCACTATCACACCATCGACGGCACCTACTGGGACGAGTCGCGCTGCTATGTGTTCGACCGTTCGGAGATTGATCAACTGGAAGACGCGACCGCCGAGCTACACGAGATGACGTTGAATGCCGCCCAGCACGTGATCGGCAGCCAGCGTTATGAAGAGTTTGCAATACCCCGCGATTGGGTGCCGGCGATCGAGCGTAGCTGGCACGCCTATCGCGACAATCGACCGGATGGGTTCACGCTCTTCGGTCGGATGGATTTGTCGTACGACGGCGTGGGCCCGCCCAAGCTACTCGAATACAACGCCGATACGCCGACTGCTTGCCTTGAAGCGAGTGTGGCTCAGTGGCATTGGCTGCAGGCGGTGCGGCCGAGTTCGGATCAGTTCAACTCGCTGCATGAGCAGCTGATTGCAGCTTGGCAAAAGCTGCGCGCTCGATCGAGTGCGTCCCGGCTGCACTTCGCCGCAGTTGCCGACAGCCAGGAAGACTGGGGCAACCTCGACTACCTGCGCGATACTGCGATACAGGCAGGATGGCAAACGTTTTCGTTGCCCGTCGAACGCATCGGGTGGAACGGCGCGAAGTTTGTCGATGAGTTCAATGTGCCGATCGAAGTGCTGGTCAAGCTTTATCCGTGGGAGTGGCTGGTCCGCGAAGAATTCGGCCCGCCATTGCTCACGAGCACGATGCAGGTGATCGAGCCGGCGTGGAAAATGTTGCTTTCGAACAAGGCGATCCTCGTCGTGCTGTGGGAGTTGTATCCCGATCATCCCAACCTGCTTCCTGCGTACTACGAGCCGGCGGCATTGGGCTCAAAGTATGTAAAGAAGCCGAAGCTTGCACGCGAAGGCGCTAACGTGTCGATGGTTGACGGTGCGTTGGTTAGAACGACAGACGGTGATTACGGTGCCGAGGGATTCGTGTACCAGGCCGTCGCACCGTTGCCGAAGTTCGGCGAAGACTATGCATTGATCGGCTCCTGGATCGTCGGCGACAAGCCGGCGGGCATCGGTATTCGCGAAGACACTTCGCCGATCACACGCAACACGAGCCGCTTCGTACCGCATTACTTTGAGTAGCAATGAGCGAGAGCCTGGAGGCGCAATGAGAAATACAGCGTTCGAAACATTGGCCGGACTGCCGTACTTCGCCGCATTCTTCGGCGTATCGCTTCTGTTGCTGGCGGTGTGCCTTGCGCTGTACGTGTGGATCACGCCGTATCCGGAGGTGAAGCTGATCCGCGAGGGCAACGCGGCTGCGGCGGCCAGTCTTGGCGGAGCGATCATCGGTTTCGCTCTGCCACTGGCGAGCGTCGTCGTCAACAGCGTGTCGCTGCTCGATATGCTGCTTTGGGCGGCGGTCGCTTTGGTCGTTCAACTGGCGGCGTTCGCGGGCGTACGCCTTCTGGTGCCGAATATCGCGCGTCACGTGCGCGAGGGGCAGGTGGCGAGTGGCATTCTGTTGGGGGCAATGGCCATTGCACTCGGATTGCTTAATGCGGCGTCGATGACTTACTAGCCGTGCTTCGCTTGCAGCGCGCAACTGCACGCCCGTAACCTCGAATTTTCAAGGAGACCCGGATGACAACCAACGTCAAGGCAACACCGCACGGCTATCACACCGTGACGCCTTACATGGCGGTGCGCGACTGCGTCGCTGCGATCGACTTTTATCGACGCGCGTTCAGCGCGGAAAAAACGATGCAGCTCGATATGCCGAACGGGAAGGTCGCGCACGCCGAAATCCTCTCGGAAGAAGAAGTTCAGCGTCGCATGGAAGTCGAATTCAGCCAGCCTTCGGTGGCCTAGCCGTCATGGAAGCGCAACAGTTGCATCGCGGCCGGCTGCTCGACCACGTGCACTTGATCGCGCGTGACATGAAAGCGACGAAGCGCTTCTACGTCGCGGCGCTCGGTGCGCTCGGTCGAAAGATCGAAGGCGAAGGCGAGAGCTATTTCTGGTCCGACGAGATCTTCGTCAGCACGGACGCGATGGCGACCACCGGGCCCACGCATGTGCACCTTGCGTTTCAGGCGCCGGATCGTGCGACCGTGGATCGCTTTCATGCCGCCGCGCTTGCCGCCGGCGGCAAGGACCACGGCAAGCCCGGCGTGCGGGAGCAGTACCACGCCGGCTACTACGCCGCCTTTGTGCTCGACCCCGATGGCAACAACGTCGAAGCGGTCTATCACGGGCCAGCGCAGAGATCGGCGGAATCAGTCGTCGTGACCTTCTAGACGAAGGCGCATTGCACTCGAGAGCCGGGCTATTTGCAGCTGTCGAGCGCGCGCTGCAGCTCTTCGTAGTCCACTGGCTTGGTCAAATGCCGGTCGAAACCCGCCGTCATTGCCCGCTCATAGTCTTCCGGCCGACCATAACCCGTGATCGCGACCAGCCGCGGGCATATCTGCGCGCTCTTGAGCCGGCGTGCAACCTCGTATCCGTCGAGCCCCGGTAGTCCGATGTCCAACAGCACCACATCCGGCTGCAGGCGTTGCACCAACTCGAGCCCTGACTCGCCATCGATTGCTTCGTGCACCTCGTAGCCTGACATCACCAATTGCATACGCAGCGCTTCGCGCCCGTCCGCATCGTCCTCGACGATCACAATGCGCATGGGAGGCGTCGGACGCGGGTCCGTTTCAAGCGGTGGCTCGTCAGTTCGACGTGACTCAGCGCGCGGCAGCCGAACGACAAAGGTGCTTCCCATCGAGATGCCTTCACTGTAGGCATCTACGCGCCCGCCGTGCAGTTCCACGAGCCGTCGTACCAGAGTGAGCCCCACGCCTATCCCGCCTTGCGCACGGTCCAAGCCGCGCTGTTCCTGCGTGAAGAGGTCGAATACGCGTGGCAGCAGATCGGGAGCAATGCCAATGCCATTGTCGGTGACGCGTATGACTGCTTCATCGCCCTCCAGCAGCGTTTGAACGCGAATCCGCCCGCCAACTGGCGTGTACTTGATCGCGTTGGTAAGCAGGTTGTCGATGATCTGGCTCAAGCGATCAGCATCGCCGTTAACCCAGACCGGGGCCAACTCGACTTCAGTTTCATGACCCTGCAAACGTCCGACGACGAGACAGACGGACAGACTTTTTTCCACTGCGTCGGCAAGGTTCACCCGTTCTCGCGTCAGCACGATTTTTCCGGCCGTTACGCGGCCGACATCCAGCAAGTCATCGACGAGTCGGCTCAAATGCTTCGTCTGCCGACTGATGATTTCAACCGCACGGCCGCCGAACGCATGCTGTCTTTCGAGGTCCACCAGCACTTGCGATGCATTGCCGATGGCAGCGAGTGGATTGCGTAGCTCATGGCTCAGCATTGCGAGGAACTCATCCTTCGCGTGGTTCGCTGCTTCAGCGTCGGTCCGCGCCGCGCGCTCGCGCTCGAGGAGTACTCCGCGCTCGAGTTCAACGGCCCTGCGCTCCCAGATCAGCGCGGCCACCGGCAGCGTCATCGCCGCAATCGTTCCCATGAATGCCTGCAGCAGTAGAAGCGACTCGTTTTCGCTCTGCATCACAAAAGGACCCAAGCCGCTCACCGTCGCCCAGCCGGCGATCGCGGACAGAATCGCGACACCGGTGGCGACCTCCCTTTGACCGAACCGGAATGCCGCCCATACAAGCGGAGGAATGCACAGGAATGGCAATGGATAGCGGTTCAGAGCCGAATAAAAGAACACCAGGGCCCCGGTGGCCAAGATAGTCAGCAGAAGCAGGACCGATTCGGCAGGCCGTTCGCGTAGCGGACCCAGGCCGCGCGTCGTGGCCCAGAGAAGTAATAGCGGCGCGACGATCAAGGCGCCGGCCGCGTCGCCGAGCCACCACGTCAGCCATATCGCGCCGGCTTGACTGGCTTGTGCGAAGCCGGTTAGTACCAGGCTGGTTACGCCAATCGTCGCGCTGACGGCGGTGCTGACGAGGCCCGCAAGTAGTGAAAACGACACGATGTCCCGCGCGCGGTGGAACGCCGCAATTCCGTTGGCGTAGCGGTTTACGAGAAACGCCCCGGCGAGGGCTTCCAGCGTATTGCCCGACGCAATGCCGAGCGAGCTCACCAGCGATCCAGCGGTGGTGACGTTTACCAGAAAGGCGCCGATGAAAATTGCGGGAGCAACGCGGTAGCCCAGTAGCAGAACCGCGGCGAGTGCGATGCCCGTTGGCGGCCATATGGCCGAGGCGCTCGAATGCAAGAACGCGAACTGAAGGCCGAGCTTGCCGGCCAGAAAGTAGACGACGACCACCGCCCCGATGAGAGACCAGCGGCGCAGCGGCTTTACATCGAACTGGTTGATTTCATTCCTCCGCGTTCTCCGCTGTCCGGTTCGGTGTGAGACGCGCGGTGGCGCCAGGAACACAACAGTTATCGTCGTCTAGTTACGTTTGAAGCGCAATGCTTCCGTCGAGGGATTCTGCGCGTCAATACAATCGGCGCATGCAGCCGCCCACGGGACCGCAAGCCGTTTCGCCCGAAGTCTCGCCATCCGCGTGGGATCCGTTGCGGCGGCCCGTATTCCGGCTGCTGTGGGGCACATGGCTGACCGCGAACATCTGCATGTGGATGAACGAGGTCGCTGCCGCGTGGCTGATGACAACGCTGACCACGTCGCCGGTGATGGTTGCACTGGTGCAGTCGGCGTCGGTGTTGCCGGTCGTTTTGTTCGGACTGCCGAGCGGTGCGTTGGCTGACATTCTGAATCGGCGTCGCTGGTTCATGTTCACGCAATTCTGGGTCGCCGCCAATGCGCTGATCCTTTGCGTTGTGCTCGCGGCCGATGCGATGACTGCACCGCTGCTCCTGTGGCTCACCTTTGGCAACGGCATCGGGCTCGCGATGCGCTGGCCAGTGTATGCGGCGATCGTGCCGGAGCTCGTGCCACGCCGTGAGTTGCCGACGGCGATCGCGCTGAACGGCATCGCGATGAACACATCGCGCATCATCGGACCGATCGTTGCGGGTGCGTTGATCGCAAGTTTCGGCACCGGCTACGTGTTCCTGCTGAATGCGGTGCTTTCATTGGCGGCGGGTTTGTTCATCATGCGCTGGCGACTCGAGCCGAATTCGAGCGTGCTTCCGGGCGAGCGGTTTTTTGGTGCGATGCGCGTCGGCTTTCAGTATGTCGCGCAGTCGCTCCTGATGCGTTCGCTTCTACTGCGAATCGCGATCTTCTTCCTGCAGTCGACTGCGTTGCTTGCCCTGCTGCCGCTGGTGGCGAAACGTATGCCTGCTGGCGGCGCTTGGACATATACGTTCTTGCTCGCTTCACTCGGGCTGGGTGCGATCGCGACTGCGGTTTTCCTGCCGCGCTTGCGCGTGCTGATCACGCGCGATCGATTGTTGCGCGACGGCACGCTGTTGCAAGCGTTCGCAATGGTCGCGGCCGGGTTCGCACCGAATGTCTGGACTGCGATGCCGGCGATGATGCTGGCCGGCGCTGCCTGGCTCGCGGTCGTCAACACGCTAACGGTGGCGTCGCAGCTCTCGCTGCCCGATTGGGTGCGTGCACGCGGAATGTCGCTCTACATGATGACGATGATGGCGGCCACGTCTGCCGGTGCTGCGCTTTGGGGGCAGGTTGCCAGCATGATCGATGTGCCGTGGACGTTCGTTGCCGCGGCGGCGACGGGGATCGCGTTAATGCTGCTGGCGGGACGCTTGCACACGATGTCGATGGAGCAGCAGGATCTGACGCCGGCGCGAATTCTGAAGGAGCCGGTGCCTGCGTTCCCGGTCGAGCATCAAATGGGACCCGTGATGGTGACGGTGGACTATCGTATCGATCCGGCGCGCGCGGCCGAGTTTGCAACCGTGATGCGCGAAAGCCGCGCCAACCGGCTGCAAATGGGCGCGCTGTCGTGGGGACTGTTTCACGACACGAGCGAGCCCGGCCACTACATCGAGTATTTCCTCGACGAATCGTGGGCCGATCACCTGCGGCGCTTCGATCGCTTCACCGCGGCCGATGCCGACCTGCGCGAGCGGCGCTACGCCTTTCACGTTGGTGCCGAGCCGCCCAAGGTGACTCGGTATATCGCTGAGTCACTCAGAGAGTAGAGATCAACGGGAGGCACGATGCGGATTGAACCCTGGACGCCCGCGCTGGCGGCGCGCAATGCGGAGCTCGTTGCAGCGATCGAAGCGCGGCGTGGCGGCGCTCTCTATAACCTTGACCGCATGTTGCTGTGGTCCGAGCCGCTCGCGCGCGGTTGGAATACGTATCTGCGAGCACTGAGGCAGGAAATTTCGCTGTCTCCTTTCATGCGCGAGCTCGCCATCTGCGTCGTTGCGCGCCTGACCGGCGCCGAATATGAATATCACCACCACGCTCCGGAGTTGAAAAAGGCAGGGGCCACCGAGACGCAGCTTGCGGCGCTCGCCGATCCGGACGCCGCAGCGGCCAGCAATCAGTTTGACGAGTTGCAACGCACAGTGATCCGGTATGCGATCGCGAGTACGCGTGACGTACAGGTTCCGGATGCGATATTCGACGCGCTGAAACGACAACTGTCGCCGACCGAGCTGGTCGAGCTGGCAGCCGTTACTGCGGCGTACAACATGGTCGCGCGATTCCTGGTCGCGCTGCAGGTCACTCCTGAAGAGTAAGGCGGCTCTAGTTCCCGGCGCTGATGCGGTTCTGCTTGACGATCTTCGACCAGCGGTCGAGTTCCTTTTGCATGAACGACTTGAATTCCGCGGGGCCCTGACCGGTGACCGTCATGCCCTGCGCGGCCAAGCGCTCGGCAACCGCAGGGTCCTTCAGCGCTTTCTGTACTTCGGCATTCATGCGGTTGACGAGATCCGGCGGCGTTTTTGCAGGCGCGATTACCCCCCAATAAGCGAGCGCCTCGAAGTTCTTGACACCGGCTTCCGCGAGCGTCGGCGTGTCGGGCAGGCTTGGATGACGCTTTGCTCCCGTCACTGCCATCGGCTTCACGGTGCCGGCCTTCACGTGCGGCAACACCAGAAACACGGTGCCGATACCGAGTGGGACGTGACCTGCCACCGTGTCGTTCATCAATGGCCCGCCGCCGCGAAACGGAACGTGCGTCCAGGCCCAGCCGGCTTGCTGACCGGCTTGAATCATTGCCAGATGACCCAGACTGCCGGTGCCGATCGAGCCGATCGTGATTCCCTTGATCGTGCGTGCCTCGCCGCTCACGTCAGCCATCTTCGAGTACGGCGACTTCGCAGAAGCCACGAGTGCCATCGACGACGTGCCGATCAGTGTCACGTGCTCGAGATCTTTCAGCGTGTCATACGCAATGTTCGGAATCAGGCTCGCGTTGGTGCCGTGCGTATCGAACACGACGCCGAACGTATAGCCGTCGGGGGCGGCTTTGGCCACCGCGTTGGTGCCGATTGATCCGGACGCGCCGCCGACGTTTTCGACGACCACGCTCTGGCCAAGCTGCTTCGATAGTGGTTGCGCAAGAATGCGCGAGACTTGATCGACCGAGCCGCCGGGCGGAAAGACGGCGATCAGGCGAAT
Source organism: uncultured beta proteobacterium (assembly GCA_963829995.1). Lineage (GTDB taxonomy): Bacteria > Pseudomonadota > Gammaproteobacteria > Burkholderiales > Burkholderiaceae_F > JACCZX01. The sequence goes on from CAWHKW010000002.1 coordinate 27,635, forward strand.
CGGCTTGTTCGGCCAGGTTTGAGCGAGGCAAGGATTGACAGCCAACACTGCGACGGCAAGCGCGAGTGCGATCGGACGAGCGAATGGCATGGCGTTTCTCCTCGGCAAGCGTTTTACGAAAGTACTAAAAGATAGCCCCGCGCGCGTCGATTGGCCACATAGCTTCGACTTTGCCATTGCGCACGGCGACGATCCAATCGTGCAGGTTAACGGTTGGGTCAATGTGGCCTGGGATCAACAGCGGCTTGTCCCCCAGCGCCAGCTCGGGCCCGGGGCCGGTGCGCTCCAGCACAGTGTGCTCATCGGACACGGCTCGGACCTGCCATCCTGCAAAAGCCGGCAGCGCAGGCCCGGAGTCGGTCGAAAAGCTCTTCAAGCCAGCGTCCAGCGTTGCGCGATCAGATTGCGAGTCGTGGCGACGGCTCATCACGGTCGTCAGGATCGTCAGCGTTTGTTCAAACGTGGGCCAGGACAACTCCTGCTCATTCTTCGCGTAGTCGATATCCATCATCACGTACGAGCCCGGCTGGATCTCCGTGTACACGCCGCTAGCCGCTTCGAGCATGAAGGTGCCTGTGCCGGCGCCAGTGATGACGTCGCATCGCAAACCGGCGGCGACCAACGCCTGCTTCGCCGAGAGCGCCGCTGCGGTCGCGGCGGCGATCGCCTGCCGGCGCTCGGCGACGCTGCGCCGATGCTGCGCATTGCCAAAGTAGGCGTGTAAGCCGCGCAGCGAAAGGGACGCGTGTGCAGCGATGGCTTGCCCGAGCGCAACGACCGTGGTGACGTCGGTCACGCCGGCGCGGTTATGTCCGACATCGAGCTCGATGTAGACGTCCAGCATTGAGTGTGCTTGCTCGCACGCGCGTGCCAGTTGGGCAACAACATGCAAATCATCCACGCACACGCCTACCTTTGCAGCGGGGTAACGCGCTGCCAACTGAGCGAGCTGCAGCGTCTTGCGATCGCCGACCACTTCATTGCTGATCAATACGTCGGCAATGCCGCCCGCCAGGAACGGTTCGGCTTCCGAGGTTTTCTGGCAGCAGATGCCGAACGCCCCTGACGCAATCTGCCGGCGCGCAATCTCGACGCATTTATGGCTCTTGGAATGCGGACGCACGCGCACGCCACTTTCCTTCACTGCGGCCATCAGCCGCGCCAAATTCGCTTCGAAACGATCTAGATCGAG
>CAWHKW010000003.1:0-14800 GCA_963829995.1 uncultured beta proteobacterium
TCACAGTGACTTGAGGTGCTGCCTTTTCTGCCGGTGGCGTGTTTGCGCGGTCACATCCAGCAGTCAGAGCGAGGGTGATGAATGGGGCGAGCCGGAACACGACTGATCGGCACATGGCTTGATGCTAACAGGCGGTTTGCCCAAATTAGGATTGTGGCTTGCTAGTCTCGCGCATTCGCCCTGTACTCGCCCACTCGTCCTGCACCTTTAGCACCTAGTGAACGCCGATTTCAACCACGAGTGGATCGTCTCCGACATCGGCGGCACGCATGCGCGGTTCAATTGTTGGTCCGCGCAAAATGGTCTGTGTGACATTCCGGCGGCACGCTATCGCAACGACGACTTCCGCGATCTTGCGGCGCTGATCAATCAGTATCGCGGCGACGCTGCGCCACACGTCGTGCATGCGATGTTGGCGCTGGCGCTGCCGGTCGGACCGGGCGAAATGCGCATGACCAATCGGAGTTGGGCTTTCACGGCGCAGGGATTGCGCGCGGAGGCTGGCCTGGCTCAGCTGCGTCTGGTCAACGACTTCGTTGCAGCGGCAGCAGGAATCGGCGCATTGTCGGCGTCGGAGTCGATACAAATCGGCGGCCTACGCAGCAGCGCAGGCCCGGTGGTCGTGCTGGGGCCGGGCACGGGACTCGGTACCGCCGTGATCCTGAATGACGGCTCCGAGCCGCAAGTGATGCCCAGCGAGGCCGGGCACATGGGTGCAGCACCGAGCGGTGATGACGCACGCACAGTTTTTGAACTTTCGCGCTTGCGCCACGGACGTGTCTCCTGGGAACGGCTGCTGTGCGGTGACGGTCTCGCGCTGTTCGACGCCGTAGCTCGAGGTGCAGACGAGGCGGCCGAGCCTGCCGACGTCGCCGCGCGAGCGCAAGCGGGCGATACGGCCGCGCGGCGTGCCGCAAGCGCATTTGCGCACGCGCTTGGCGAGTTCGCCGGTGACTTATGCCTTGCCTTTAACGCAACCGGCGGCGTGTATTTGACCGGCGGCGTGCTGGATGGGCTGGGCCACGCGTTCGATGCCGATGCTTTGCGCGAAGGCTTTGAGGACAAAGGGCGTTTCCGCACGCTGTTACGCGCAGTGCCATGCTTTCGCGTATGCGCCGACGATCTTGCGCTGCGCGGCCTGGCGCGACTGCTGGAGGGAAAGGTGCGCGCGCCGGTCTACGAAGCAACAGTGAAGAGCGATGAAATCGCAATCGTCGAATCTTGAGCTCGCGGTCATCGGCAACTCGCGCATCGGTGCGCTGATCGACACGCGTGCGAGCGTCGTATGGATGTGCGTGCCTCGCTTCGACGGTGATCCCGTGTTCTGCGCGCTGCTCGACGATGACAGCGACCAAGGCCGATTCGACATCGAATTGCAGGACTGCGTCTCGATTACTCAGGCATACGAGCGCAACACGGCGATCGTGCGCACCGAGATGGCCGACTCGCGCGGCGCAAGGCTGGAGATCGTTGACTTCGCGCCGCGATTTCATCAGCACGGCCGCATGTTCGCGCCGGTCAGCATCGTTCGCATCGTGCACCGGCTTGCCGGGCGTCCGCGAATCCGGGTCCGCTTCGCGCCGCGCTGCGAATATGGCGCGGCGATGCCCGCGATGACCTTCGGCAGTCACCATATCCGTGCCGACGTACCTGCCTATCCGCTACGCCTGACGACGGACGCGCCGATCACACACGTGATCGAATCGAGCAGCCTGCTGGTCGAGGGCACGCTGACCTTCATCCTCGGTCCCGACGAGACGCTCGCGGCGAGCCCGCACGAGACCGGGCGGCATATGTACGAGGAGACCGCGCACTATTGGCGCCGCTGGGTGCGCAACCTCGCAGTGCCATTTGAATGGCAGCAGGAAGTGATTCGCGCGGCCATCACGCTGAAGCTCAATACGTTCGACGACACCGGTGGGATTGTCGCCGCGTTGACGACGTCGGTGCCCGAAGCGCCGCACACGCAGCGAACCTGGGACTATCGCTATTGCTGGCTGCGCGATGCGTACTTCGTGATCAATGCGCTGAACCGGCTCGGTGCGACCGATTCGCTCGAGCGCTATCTGCACTACATCGAAAATATCGTCGCGGATGCGCAAGACGGTTCCTTGCAGCCGGTGTATGCGTTAAATGGCACCGCAGAACTCGGCGAGACGACCGCGGATGCATTGTCCGGGTACCGCCGCATGGGGCCAGTGCGCGTCGGCAACCTTGCCTTCATTCAGGCTCAAAACGACGTTTACGGCTCGGCGATCCTTGGAGTGGCGCACGCGTTCTTCGACTCCCGGCTCGAGCGCGCCGGCGACATCGAGTTGTTTCGTCAGCTCGAAGTTCTGGGCGAGCAGGCGTTTGCTCGACACGCGCTTGCCGACGCCAGCCTTTGGGAATATCGCGGCCGCCAGGAGGTTCATACCTTTTCAGCATTGATGTGCTGGGCGGGTTGCGACAGGCTCGTGCGAATTGCGAAGCGATTGAAGCTCGCCGAACGAGCCGAGTTCTGGGCAGCAGCGTGCGCAGATCATCCATGCCCGGATCTGCGCGGACGCGTGGAACGATGAGCTCGGCAGCTTTGCTGCAACGTTCGGCGGCAACGCGCTCGACGCAAGCCTGCTGGTGATGACCGAGCTCGATTTTCTGCCTGCGTCGGACCCCCGGCTGCATGGCACCGTGGCCGCAGTCGAGTCGCATCTGCGCAGAGGTGACTTTCTGCTTCGCTACGATCGGCCCGATGACTTCGGTCCTCCTGAAACCGCGTTCCTTGTCTGCACGTTCTGGTGGATCCAGTCACTCGCAATGCTGGGTGAGCGCGAGCGGGCGCGCGCCGAGTTCGAAAAGGTGCTCGCCTGCCGCAATCGCTTCGGTCTGCTCGCCGAAGATATTGATGTCGGCACCCGCGAACTGTGGGGAAATTTTCCGCAGACCTACAGCATGGTCGGCATCATCATGTGTGCGAAGCGGCTGAGCCGTCAGTGGGACGACGCAATTTGAAATGCAGCTGCGCGCTTCATGCGCGCGCTTGCACCAATTGATCAATGATTCGCTCCCTCCGACTCTCGCTGCGCTTTCTGCTTCCGCTGCTGCTCGCTATCCTGGCGGTTGCCTATCTGTCGATACCGCTGGTCGACTCGCTGATGCAACGCTGGTTTGTGCGCGATCTCGACATGCGCTCCACCCTTATCGCCCGGTCGTTTGAAGAGCCGTTGGGCGATTTGCTCGAATCGAAATCACATGCACGTATCGATGCGCTGCTCGAACGCGCGACCGTCGACGAGCGCTTGTATGCACTGGCGCTTTGCGATGCCGACGGCCGTCTGATACAGAAGACGCGCAGTTTTCCCGCATCGATCGAGTGCAGCGTGCGCGGACTTTCGCGCGACGGTGCAGGCTTCCTGCTCGAGTCGTCGCGGGGTCCGCTGCATGTGTCGACGGTCGATCTGAAGCGCAGCGGCGCCGTATTTGCGACCCTGGTGATGCTGCATGACATGAGCTTCGTGCAGCGGCGCAGCGAGGACACGCGCAAGTACATCCTGTTGCTGTTCACCGGGCTCGGCGTAGTGGTTGCGCTGATTACGATTGCCGTGGCGCACGTGAGCTGGCGCGGCTGGATCGCCGGCGTCCGCGCGATGCTGCGCGGCGATGGCGTGATCAGACCATTTTCGCAACCGAGTCCCGAGCTTCAGCCGCTGGTCCCAGACTTGCGCGCGCTGCTGCGCGACCTTGAGAACGAGCGGCGCGAGGAGAACGCGATTGCGATCAAGTGGAGCCCGCAAGCTTTGCGGCGACTGCTTGACGAACAGTTCGCGGGCGACGAGGTGATCGTTGTTTCAAACCGTGAGCCGTATATCCACGTCCGATCGGACCAAGGGATTCAGATACAGCGGCCGGCGAGCGGGTTGGTCACCGCCGTCGAGCCGGTGATGCGCGCGTGTGCAGGCACCTGGATCGCGCATGGCAGCGGTTCGGCTGACCGCGAATCGGCCGACGCGGCGGGCCGCTTGCGCGTACCGCCGGCGAACCCGTCGTACACGTTGCGGCGCATCTGGCTCAGCGAGGAAGAAGAGCAGGGCTACTACTACGGCCTCGCCAATGAGGGACTGTGGCCGCTGTGCCATATCGCGCATGTTCGCCCCACGTTCCGTATGCAAGACTGGAATCAATACGTTGCGGTCAATCGGAAGTTCGCGGACGCGGTCTTCAAGGAAGTGCAATCCGATGATCCAATCGTTCTGATCCAGGACTACCATTTCGCGCTGCTTCCACAACTGGTGCGCAAGCGCTTGCCGCGCGCGACGATCATCACGTTCTGGCACATTCCCTGGCCAAATCCCGAATCGTTCGGCATTTGTCCGTGGCGCCGCGAGATCATCGACGGCTTGCTGGGTAGCACGATCCTCGGGTTTCACACGCGTTATCACTGCAATAACTTCCTGCAGACGGTGGACCGCTTCGTCGAGGCGCGCATCGAGTACGAAAGCTCGACCGTCTCGTTTGGCGGTCACCTGACGATGGTCGAGGCCTACCCGATCTCAATCGCGTGGCCCGACGCCGCTACCAATGGAGAGTCGGCAGAAGCGGTGCGCGCGCGCATCCGCCGCGACCTGGGCGTCGACGACGCGCATCTGCTCGGACTGGGTGTGGACCGGCTCGACTACACAAAGGGGATTGTTGAAAGACTGCGCAGCGTCGAACGGCTGTTTGAACTGCATCCGAAGTGGCTCGGCCGGTTCAGTTTCGTTCAGATCGCGGCACCGTCGCGTTCGTCCCTGGACGACTATCAACACTTCGAGCAACAGGTACGCGCGACCGCCGATGAAATCAACAATCGCTTCGGCGCGCAGTGGCTGGCTACCGATCCGGCTGCTGATCGAACACCACACCGAGGCATCGGTGCGTGCGCACTACCGAGCCTGCGACGTGTGCATGGTCACAAGCCTGCATGACGGCATGAACCTGGTTGCCAAGGAGTTCGTCGCCTCGCGCGACGACGAACGAGGAGTACTGATACTCAGTCAGTTTGCGGGAGCATCGCGCGAATTGCACGAGGCATTGATTGTCAATCCCTATTTCATCGAAGAGATGGCGGCGGCACTGCACCGCGCACTGTCGATGCCCGAGCAAGAGCAGCACGAACGAATGGTGAATCTGCGCGACCTCGTGCGCGAACGCAACGTCTATCGATGGGCCGGCCGTATGCTGGTCGATGCGGCAAGGCTGCGCCGCCGCGAGCGCTTCGCGGTGCGCGTTGGCGAAAACGGCGGGACGTGATAAGTGCCACGCTCTGCCCGCGAAGGAAGCCTCCGCATGACGACCGCCAGGGCACCAATGAGTCTCGGATGAAGCATCTGTCGTCGCCCGAAGGACGAGCGTGCCCTGCGTAATCTCTCGCTCGCTCGAACGCTGTTCGCGTTCGACTTCGACGGCACGCTTGCACCGATCGTGCCCCGACCGCACGCTGCGCGCGCGGCGATCGGTGTGCAGCGGCGCTTGGCGCAACTGGCGCGGTCTGCCTTGGTCGTCGTGATCTCGGGCCGCGGCCTCGCCGATCTGCGCGAGCGCATTCCTGCCGAAGTCCGCCACTGCATCGGTAATCACGGCTCGGAGGGTATGGTCGAAGCAAACGATGCGGATGCGATGCGCCAAATATGCGGTGCGTGGGTCTCACAGTTGAGAGGCTACCTCGCTGACCCGGAGAGCAATGCCGGCATCATCATCGAAGACAAGGGGCTCACGCTCTCTGTGCACTATCGAATGGCTGCAGATCGCGCGTTGGCGGCGCAGCGACTCAACGCGCTTGTACCGCGGCTGGTGCCGGTGCCGCGTGTGATCGGAGGCAAACTTGTGCTGAACCTGCTGCCGCCGAACGCACGCACCAAGTTCGAGGCGCTCGTTGATCTCGTGCAACGCGAGGGAGTGGAGCGTGTGTTGTTCATCGGCGATGACGAGACCGACGAGTTGGTTTTTGCGCAGGCGCCTGCGCACTGGACGACGGTGCGCGTCGAACCCGACGGCACGAGCCGGGCCCGCTTCTACATTGACCGGCAGTCAGATGTATCGGTTCTGCTTGATCAATTGCTGAAACTGCTGCGTCAGCCACCGCGTCGGCCACCGGTAACTGACGCGGGCCAATGTACTTCACTGCTCAAAGCACTTCATTGAACAGGTAAAAGACGTTGTCGATTAGGCGGTGCTTCAAGCCGCGCTTGCGCCACTTCTCAAGCTTGATCTCGCGGCATTGTGGAGCGTACTTCTCGAAAATCTCTTCGAGCCGCTGCGCCGTCGCCGCGTCGAGAAAGCCCAGCGTGATCTCGTCGTTGGTCTCGAATGACCGGTCATCGAAATTGGTCGATCCGATCGCGCACCATATGCCATCGATCGTCATCACCTTCTGGTGCAACAACGTCGATGGATACTCGAACAGGCGCACACCACAGCGCAGCAGCTTCTCGAAGTTCCGGTGCCCCGCGTGCTGCACCATCGGATTGTCCGAGCCACTGGTCGCCGGCATCATCACCCGCACATCGACGCCGCGCTTGACTGCCTCGCCGAACGCGTCGATCGCATCAGGCTCGGGAATGAAGTACGGATTCTGGATCCAGATTCGCTTTCTCGCGCAGCAGATCACCGCATGGTGCAGGATCTTCACGGCAGGCGCGGAGCCTTCCGGCTTCACGTAGGCGGCGTGGATGGTGATGTCGCCGGCGCGCTCCAACTGCGGGAAAACGTCATCGCCCATGAACATCTCACCGGTTTCCTCGACCCAGTTCTCACTGAACGCCGACTGCACGCTGTGCACGATGGGACCCCGAAGCCGGACGCTGACATCTGCGTAGTGATCCTTGTCCTCCGCATTGCCGAGCCAGGTGTCGACGATGCAGTGACCACCGAGCAGCGCGACGCGGCCGTCAAGCACGACGAGCTTGCGGTGGTCGCGCTCGTTCATCACGCCGATGTTGCGCAGGTGCAAGCCGTGAAACTTCACCAGCTTGCAACCGGCCTCCTTCAGTTGCCGTTCGACGGCTTTGCCCACCTTCCGACATCCGTTCGCGTCGAGCAGCACGCGAACCGTAACGCCTGCGCGCGCTCGTGCCGACAGCGCGTCGGCGACGCGCTTGCCCAACACGCCCTCTTTCCACAAGAAGTTCTCGAAGTGAACGGAGCGCTTCGCCGCTGCAATCTCGTCGACGAGCACGTCGAAGAAGGCGCCGTTCTCGAAGACTTCGACGCTGTTGCCTTCCACCGCCGTGCTGTGGGTAAGACCGGCAAGCGAGGGAATCAGCTCGTCGATCGATGCGTCGGAATCGACCCGTAGCTCAGGATCGCGATGACTTCTGATCGACCAGATGACCAAGACGAAAAAGATGATGATGCCAATGATGATCAGCAGCGCCGTCTGAGGCGAAATGGTTAGGAACTCGGTCATGCAAGGTTCTCCAGAGCCAAATGAGCCGTGTCGAGCGATCGCCAGGCGCGCGCTGCCCTGGGCTGATCATCGCATCGGTTGCATTCTGTTCGGACGTTTGTAAGCATGAAATGTGCTTGCTTTGCGTTGCGGCGACCCGGCGCCGTAGACGGCGGCCGACGCGAGCGGCAGCCCACTAGGGTTAACAAAAAAGCGGAGCAATAGGTGTTATCGGCAACCATCGGCAACACGCCGCGCATGCGCGGAAACTGGGGCGATGCGAATGCAACCACGATACGGGTGTTGACGCTGAACGCGCATCAAGGCTTCAGTGCTTTCGGACGCCGCAACGTGTTATCGCAGATCCGTGACGAGCTTCGCGCCGACGGCGCCCATTTGGTTTTTCTGCAGGAAATTGGCGGTGCTGAGGGCGAGGAGGTTTCGCCGCATCAGTACGAGGTCCTGGCCGATCAGGTGTGGCCGCAACACGCCTACGGGCGCAATGCGGTAACGACGGGCGGCCATCACGGCAACGCACTGCTGTCGAAATACTCGATCGTCAAATGGCAGAACATCGATGTATCGGTCGGCGAGGCCGAGCCGCGTGGAATACTGCATTGCGTGCTCGACATTCCGCGTGCACCGCAGCTTCATGCGATATGCGTGCATCTGGGGCTGCGTGAATCGCACCGACAGCAGCAGATCGAAGGCCTGCTCGATCTGATCGCGCGCATGATCCCGAGCGATGCGCCGCTGGTGATCGCAGGCGACTTCAACGACTGGCGCGAGCGCGCGCATCGGCTAGCTGATGCGTGATTTTTCGCTCGAAGAGATTCATGCCGAGCGCAATGGACGCCCGGCCCGCACGTTTCCCGCGCGCTGGCCGTTGCTGCGGCTCGATCGGATCTACGTCCGCAATCTGCGGCACCGGCCATTGCAGCTGCCGCGGCGTCCGTGGGCGACGTTGTCGGACCACGCGCCGCTGGTGGGCGAGGTGCAGCTGTGAAGCTCGAGAGTCGAATGGATCAGCGGCAACCGCGTCGACTTGCTCGAAAACGGCGACACATATTTTCCAGCGGTGTTCGATGCGATCGATGCGGCCAAGCGAGAAGTCCTGATCGAGACGTTCATCCTGTTCGAAGACCGTGTCGGTCGCGACTTGCAGCAACATTTGATCGGCGCCGCTACGCGTGGTGTCGAGGTTGACCTGACGGTCGACGGTTTCGGCTCGCCCAATCTTTCCAATGACTTCATCTCAGCGTTGACGGACGCCGGCGTGCGGCTGCATGTTTATGAGCCGACACCGCTTCGTTCGTCACCTGAAGCCGCTGCGCCGACTGCATCGCAAGATCGTCGTTGTCGATGGGCGGATCGCTTTCATCGGCGGCATCAACTTCTCTGAAGATCACCTGGAAAGCTTCGGCGCCAAAGCCAAGCAGGACTATGCGGTCCGCATCGAAGGTCCGGTGGTGGACCGCATCCATCGCTTCGCGCGCAAGACGTTGGCGCCGGTACGGCGGCGCCTCAATATCGGACGCCCGGCGATACGTGAGGACGGTCAGGCGGCAAGCCGGCTTGTCGTCTCCGAGCCCGCAGCCGCCGGGCAGTGCCGAAGTGGCACTTCTCAGCCGCGATAACCGCCGTCACCGCAGCGACATCGAGCGTGCCTATCGAATGGCCATCCGTACTGCGCGCGACACGGTGTGGATCGCCAACGCCTATTTTTTTCCCGGTTATCGGTTGCTGCGAGACTTGCGCCGCGCTGCGCCCGCGGTGTGAAGGTGCAGCTGATCCTGCAAAGCGATCCCGATGTGCCGATCGCGCGGACGGCAGGGCAATTGCTCTACGAAAGTCTGATGAAGGATGGCGTGCAGATCCATGAATACTGCCGTCGCGAGATGCACGGCAAGGTCGCGATAGTCGATGGCATCTGGACCACGGTCGGCTCTACCAACCTTGATCCGCTCAGCCTGTCGCTGAACCTGGAGGCCAACGTTCTGATTCGCGATGCCGAGTTCGCCGCCACATTACGGCGCAGTCTGCAATATCTGATCGAAAACGATTGCAAGCAACTGAAGCCTCACGTGCTGCCGCGGCTGACGATGTGGCGCTACCTGATGGTGTCTTTGGCGTATCACATTTCGCGTGGATTTCCGCGCTGGTTACGCGTGCTGCCGTCTTCGGCCGCCCGAATCCGTTCCTTTGTTCGCGGCCAGTGCATCGATACCAAGACCGCATTCGATGCGTCAGCAAGGGCGACTGAGCCATGATCAAGCGCTGGCCCCGCGCCTGGCCGCGCATAAGACAAGCTCTATGGATTGCCTTTGCGGTGGCCGTGCTCGCGTTGATCGCCTGGCGCGCACGCGAGATCGAATGGAGCGAAGTGCTCACTGCGCTGCGCGCGATGCCACTGAGGACCGTCGCGTTGGGCGCAGTAACAGCCATCGCCGCGCATGCCGCCTACATCAGTTACGACCTGCTGGCCCGCCGCTATACCGCGCACCGACTCGGCATCGGCCGAACGGCCGCGGTCGCGGGAGTCTGTTTCGCGTTCAACCTGAATCTTGGCGCCCTGGTCGGCGGCGTAGCACTGCGCTACCGGCTGTATGGCCGTTTCGGTCTGAAGGCTTCGGTGATCACGCGCATCCTTGGCTTCAGCTTGTTGACGAACTGGATCGGCTACTCGGCACTGGCGGGTGCTGCCTTCGCCAGCGGCCTGGTCGATCTGCCCGATGACGCTCCCATCTCGAGCGCTGCGCTGCGCGCATTCGGCGTGGTGTTGCTGCTGCTTCCCGCCGCGTATTTGGCGGCGTGTCGATGGTCGCGGCGGCGCCGCTGGAATGTGCGCGGCCACACGATCGAGTTACCTCGGGCACGCATGGCAGTGGTGCAGATCACCGCATCGGTGACGCATTGGTCGTTAGTAGCGGCAGTGCTGTACGTGCTGCTGCAGGGCAAAGTAGGTTTCGTTACGGTACTCGGCACGCTGCTGCTGAGCAGCGTCGCCGGCGTGATCACACACATCCCGGCCGGACTCGGCGTGCTAGAGGCCGTGTTCCTGTCTTTACTGGGCGGTGCGCATCCGATCAATCAACTGCTCGCGGCGTTGCTCGCATACCGAGCGGTGTTTTATCTGGGGCCACTGATAGTTGCAGGGCTCGCTTACGTTGCGCTCGAACTGACGGCGCGGCGACGCCATACGCACGCTTACGCGCGATCGGGAGCGCGGTCACGTTCGGCGGCGGAGCAGCGCTGACAGACGCCCATTCACCGTCTATCCATAACGATCGCAGCTCAACCGCTGAAGGTCGCCGGCCGTCGCAATTGACTATCGAGCGCGGTGCGGCGCGGCCACACTGACTAAGCCACGAATTTCGTGCGCTTGTTCAACATTCGCCAAGGAGATCTTCAATGAAACGACTAGCTTTGGTAATAGCGGTTGGGCTCGCGTCGATGGCAGTCGGTGCCCGCGCGGCTTCACCCGACAGTGCACCGCGATTTGACAAGCTCGACAGCAACGCGGACGGCAGGTTATCGCGCGAGGAAGCCGCCGCTCATTCTGCGATAGCGCAGCGGTTCGCGCAACTCGATGTCAACAAGGACGGCTTTCTGAGTCGCGACGAATTGGCACCGAAGCGTCGCGGCTTCTGCGATCCGTCAGCAGCTGAAAGTCAAGTCGTCAAGGCTCAATCACATTCGTCCAGGCGTACGACGTTCGTGGCGGAGTAGCGGTGTTTTGAGTTTGGTGCGGCGGAAGGATTTTCTGCTTGGCCAATGCAGATTACTCACATTGCTATGGAGGTCAGCACGTCGGTTAGGCACATGGCGTAGTGTGTGATGGAGCGACACATTGGAGGTGGTCATGCAATGCATCCACCTTGCCATCGCTGCGTTGCGACTGTCGGTTGCGGCGTACCTCCTCGCCTTTTGCACAGTCGTTACGGCGCAAGTCACACCGATCAAGCGCTACAACACAGCCTCCGAAACGATGGACTTGCTGCAGCGGTGCGGAGAGCTCAATGCGGACCGACGCGCCTGGCTGCAGCGTCTGCGAGAGGACGCAAGGCGAACCCTAGATTGGACCGCTGGACAATGGGCGGCTCACGACGCCGCCCTAAAGGTCGAGTTTGACCAGCAATACCCCGAAGTTACGAAAGACAAGTGTTCTGAGCTCGCGCGCGCTACGGATAACGAAAGAAAGACACTCGCTCAATAACTCACATCGTTCTTCCTCGCATCGACGCCGGCTTGCCCGGCAGTTTCAACAGCGTGCCGGTGTTGGTGACCGTTTCACCGTCGATACGCAGCACGGATATATCTTCATCGTTGAAGTTGCCGATATAAAGCCAGCGTCCGTCCGGACTGAACACGGCGCCCTCGGGCAGGCCCCGAACTTCGACCTCGCCGATCTTGGTGACCTTCCTGCCGTCGATCTTGAGCACCGCGACGCTGCCGTTGCGGTTATAGAACCAGTCGGTCGTCGCGTTGTTGGAGCCGCGCAGCAGGATCGCGGCGGCCATCTTGCCGGTCGGGCTGATCGCGATGCCTTCGGGCCCGTCGCCGACGACCACTTTGTCGATCACGCGCTCTGGATTCGCTTCGAGATCAATTATTGAGACGGTGTCGACGTTACCGTCGGAGCTGCCGCTCAATCCGTTGTCAGCGGTCAGTGCGATCTTGCCGTCAGGTGCGATGTCCAGGTTGTACGGCCATAGGCCGACGACGAGGTCGCGCTTGGTGTAGGTCACCTTCTGGCCATCGACCGTGAGCAGCGCCACCTTGTGACCGGGGAACTTTGCAGCAAGCGCACGCTTGCCGTCAGGCGTGAACGCCACATGCGCCACGTGTTCGCCGATCTGCACCGTGTCGATGAGCTTGACCTGCTTGCCGTCGATCGCGAGCACGCTGATCGAGTTGTCGGCGCGGTTGGCAATCAATGCGAGGTTGCCGGCGCGGTTGATCGACATGCCGGACGGCTGCCGGCCGACATTTGTGATCGTTTCGATCAGGCGGGGCGGATTCGTTGTCAGGTCGATCACATGCAGCCGACTGGTGGGCCCCGATTTCCAGCCGGAGCCGTCGGCGGTGTACTCGACCGAGTCCGCTACCAGCGCGAGCTGGCCATTCGGCGTAATCGCGAGGTTAGTCGGCGGGCCGAAGATCGAATTCGAAAGCGGCAGCGTCGTGACGATCTTCGGGTTGGCGGGATCGGTACCGATGTCGACGATCGCGACTACGTCCTTGCCGGGCGCGCTGAGCACGAGCTTCCCGCCCGCGTCCCACGTCGTCTTGTTGTCAATGCCGACGATCATGTACTCGGGCTTGCCCGGCAGCGCGCGATCCATGGTTGCACAAGCGGCTAGCGTCGTCGCGGCGCACATCAGCGCCAACCGAAGAAGTCGATTCATCATGGTCTCCTTGTTAGAAAGTTCTGACGCGTTCGTCGCGCGTGTTGGCACTACCGTTGTGAGCAGGGCAACGTACCGGGCATACCGGCGCGTGTCAACATACCGGCTCCCACACCCTAAACCTGACGAATTCTCGCTATGGGCCTCGCCGATTGCCACAGCTTTCATGACTTTCGCAGGCTGGCGATGCGGCGGCTGCCAAGCCCGATCTTCAACTACATCGATGGAGCCGCCGACGATGAAGTGACGTATCGACGGAACACGGCTAGCTTCGAGGACTGCGACCTCGTGCCTAACGTTCTGCGCGGGGTGGAAGCCGTAGATCTATCGGTGACGGTGATGGGGCAAAAGCTCGCGGTGCCGTTTTACTGCTCGCCGACCGCGCTGCAGCGACTGTTTAACCACGAAGGCGAGCGCGCGGTCGCCGCCGTGGCATCGAAGTACGGGACGCTGTTCGGCGTGTCGTCGCTCGGCACGGTCAGTCTGGAAGAGCTGCGCAAAAAGTATCCGACGCCGCAGGTGTATCAGTTCTACTTTCACAAGGATCGCGGGCTGAACCGCGCGATGCTGCAGCGAGCGAAGGATGCCGGCGTCGAAATCATGATGCTGACGGTGGACAGCATCACCGGCGGAAATCGTGAGCGCGATCTGCGCACCGGCTTTTCGATTCCGTTCCGGCTCACGCTAGGTGGAATGCTGCAGTTCGCGATCAAGCCAGCGTGGGCCTTGAACTATCTCACGCACGAAAAATTCAAGCTGCCGCAGCTGGATCAGCACGTCGACATCAGCGGCGGCGCAATATCGATCGGCCGCTACTTCACCGAAATGCTGGATCCGTCGATGAACTGGAACGACGTCGCCGAAATGGTGCGACTGTGGAACGGGCAGTTCTGTTTGAAGGGTGTGATGTCAGTGGAAGACGCGAAGCGCGCGGCCGAGATCGGCTGCACCGGAATCGTTCTGTCCAACCACGGCGGGCGACAGCTCGATGGCTCGCGAGCGCCGTTCGATCAGTTGGCGGAGGTCGTCGATGCCGTCGGCGATCGGTTGGATGTGATGATGGACGGCGGAGTCCAGCGCGGCACGCACGTGCTGAAGGCCTTGGCGCTCGGCGCGAAGGCCGTGGGCTTCGGGACGCTTCTATCTGTTTCCTCTCGCTGCTGCAGGTCGCGCCGGCGTTGAACGCGCGCTCGGGCTGATGCGCGCGGAAGTCGAGCGCGGAATGAAGTTGATGGGGTGTAAGTCGATCAGCGAACTGTCGCGCAATCAGTCTGCGGTTCAGGTAGGTTAAGCGACAATATCGAGATGAAGTCGCTTCTCGGTGTATGGCTCTCAACCGCGCTAATCGGCGCGCTCGTGCCGCTGAGCGCCGATGCTCAGCCGGCGGCGCGCGTGTTTCGAATTGGCACGCTCGGCAACGAGAACACGCCTACTTGGGAAGGGCTTCGCCAAGGGTTGCGCGACCTGGGTTATGTGGAGGGTCGCAACATCACGGCCGAAGCGCGGTGGTCGGAGGGCTCTCCCGATCGACTTCCAGCACTGGCGCGCGAATTGGTGGCGCTGAAGCCGGACGTCATCGTTGCGTCTTCGACGCAAGCGATCCGTGCAGCCAAGGATGCGACGACAACGATTCCCGTCGTGATGGTGTTGGCGTCGTTTCCGGACAAAGTAGGACTGGTTGAAAGCCTTGCGCGACCGGGGGGCAACGTTACGGGGTCACAAAATTCGTCGCCGCAGTTGGTGCGAAGAGAGTCGAATTCCTCCAGGAGATCGTCCCGAAAGCCTCTCGCGTGGCAGTGCTATTCGATCCTGCGAATCCGGTTGAATCTATGGCGATGCGCGAACTGGTAGCCGCGGTCGAGGCGGCGGGCGTGAAAGTTCAGGCCTTCGCAGCCCGCACTCCTGAAGAGGTGTCGCGAGTCTGGCAGCGGCCACATCAAGCGGGGCTGATGGCCTGTATGCATTTGGCAACCCCGCCAACTTCAAGGGG
>CAWHKW010000004.1:0-478189 GCA_963829995.1 uncultured beta proteobacterium
CTCTACAAGATCTGCGAGAGAAACGCACGCGTTCGATCCTTCTGCGCATGATCGAACAGCTGGTCCGGCGGCCCGGATTCGACTATCACTCCGCCGTCGGTGAAATACACCTCGTCGGCAATCTCCCGGGCGAAGCGCATCTCGTGCGTCACCAGCATGCAGGTCATTCCTTCCTGCGCGAGTTCCTGGATCGTATTCAGGACTTCCTTGACGGTTTCGGGATCGAGCGCAGCCGTGACTTCGTCGAACAGCATCACTTCGGGCCGCATCGCCAGCGACCGCGCGATCGCAACGCGTTGCTGCTGGCCGCCCGATAGCTCGCCCGGGTACGCATTGGCCTTCTCGGTGAGCCTGACCTTCTTCAGCAACGCGACGGCGCGTTCGCGAACCTCGGCTTCGTTCTCCTTCAGCACGTGAATCGGCGCCATCATCACGTTCTGCAGCGCGGTCTTGTGCGGAAACAGGTTGTACTGCTGGAACACCATCGACACTTCCTTGCGCAGCGCGATCTTTTCCTGATCTGTCTTGAGTTTCTGCACTTCGAAACCGGCGACGCGGATGCTGCCGCTGTTGATCGGCACGAGTCCGTTTATGCAACGCAGCAGTGTCGACTTCCCCGAGCCCGATGGTCCGATGATGCAGACAACACCGCCCTTCGGCACTTCGAGCGAGATGCCCTTCAGCACCTCGACGTCACCGAACGATTGATGGACGTCGCGAATGGCAACGATAGGTTCGGCGGTGGCCGTCATCAGTTGCTCACTGGTTGACGGCGTACTTCGCTTCCAGACGCACGGTCCAGCGCGCGATCGGGTAGCAGTACAGGAAGAACCAGAACAGCACGTAGCTGTAGAACGCCAGCAGTAGTCCCGGCCGACTCTCCGCGCTCAACGCCCGGCCCGTCAGCGTCATCATCTCCGCCACACCGACGATCGATGTCAGCACCGTCGCCATCGTAAGGATCGCGTACAGGTTCATCCACGGCGGCAACATGCGCTTGATGCATTGGGGCACGATGATCATCCACATCGTCTGCCGGCGATTGAATGCCAGCGACGCGGCGGACTCCCATTGCGTGGTCGGAATCGACTGCACTGCGCCGCGCACGATCTCAGACACGTTCGCCATCACCGGCAGCGCCAGGCCCAGTGTTGCCTTGATCCAGTCCGGAATCGGAATCGTCACGCCGAACACTGTGACCTGGAACGGCAGCAGGAACATGCAATAGAACAGCAACACAAGCCAGGGTGCGTTGCGAAAGAAATGCGTGGTGAACCAGGCACCTTTCCTGACCGGTAGAAGCAGCGATATCTGCGCGAATCCCAAAAACATTCCCGCGACCGTTCCCACCGTCATCGCCACTGCACTGATCGCAAGATTGAACAGGAAGCCGCCGAGCAGCAGCGGCGTCCACTTCCAGATCGTCGCCAGAATCGAAGGATGCCCGGGCTCAGCCTGCGCCTGCGCGACGCCGCAGCCAATCAGGAACAGCAGCAACAGCGCCGCACCATGTGCGGGCCGCAGCCGCAGCGTGAAGAAGCCGGAGGTGCGCTCGGCGGCCGCCGAGCGCGCGATTTGTGTTGCCGACGGCATCAGCACCGGCAGGTCGGTCCCTCGTGCCTCGTGCCAGCGCACACAGCTCATGTGCCGAACCCCGGCACCTTGATCGCGCGCTCCCAGCGGTGCATCACCCACACCAGAAATCCGACCAGCAGGAAGTACGAAAGCAGCAACACGTTCATCATCACCGGTACGTTCAGTGCATCCGACCAGATCTGGCTCGACACGTACAGCATTTCCGGCACCGCGATCGCGTACGCCAGCGTCGTTGTCTTGACCAGATTGACCAGGTTGTTGTTCAGCGCCGGCAGGCTGATGCGAAATGCCAGCGGCAGCACGATGAACAGATACGTACGCGTGCGGCTGAACCCGAGCGACTCCGCGGCCTCGATCGTCGTCTTCGGCACGGCTTCGACGCCCGAGCGGAAGATCTCGACATTGAACGCGCCGGCGAAAAAGGACAGCGACACGATGGCCCACGTGACGTTGCTGACGATCGGCACCGCGGTGCCGCTCGCGCTGGTCGCGGTCAGCAGGCTGCCGATGCCGAAGTAGAAAAAGTAGATCTGGACCAGCGGCGGCGTGTTGCGAAAAAACTGGATGTACCAGTGCACGATGTTGCGGGTCAGCCGCAGGCGCGAGCCCTGCAGCCAGGCACCGACGATTCCGATCAGCACGCTGGCGACGATGCAGATCGCCGCCAACCGAAGCGTCATTAAAAAGCCGCTTACGAAGCGGCGCCGATCGAACGCATCGTAAAGAATCGTGAGATTGATTCCGCTTGCATCGTTGAACGCGCGGAACCAATCCCAGAACGACTGCACTGGCCCTCTCAGTCAAAGGACCGGAAAGACCGGTCACGATGTTCCCGCGCCTGCGTCTGCCGCTTCGCGCCGATGCTATTTGTATTTGGCGTTCATTTCCTGCGCAAACTTGGTGGGCTTGATGCCCCACTTCTTTTCAAGTTGCTGAATGAAGCCGGTCTTGTGCCAGTCCATCGTGGTTTTCGCCATGAAATCGACCAGATCTTTTTCGCCCTGCTTGACTGCAATGCCCCAGGGTACGAACAGGATCGAATCGAGCGGCATTTCGTAAGCGCTCCATTCGGGCTTCAGCATCTCGCCAACAATGGCCGTATCGTCGTACGCAAAGGCGACGCAGTTGCCGTTCCTGAGCGCCGTATAGACCTCGGCAGTGCCTGGAAAGGCCACGCCGTCGACGCCGTACTTTTCCTGCAGTTCCTTGTTGTAAAACGCGCCCTGGATCAGGCACACCTTCTTGCCCTTGAGCTGGTCCCACCCGGTTATTTTTGCGGACTTGGGCGCCAGTACATTGGTGCCGGACCCGTAGTAGTTGGGGTCGACGAAGTCGACGACCTTGCGGCGATCCGGTGTATCGCTGGTGGTCGCGATCATCAGGTCGATCTTGCCTTGCTGCAGAAACTGGATCCGGTTGGATGCGACGACCGGCACCAGCTCCAGCTTGACCCCGAGCCGTTTCGCCACATCCGCGGCGAGGTCTGCCTCCAAACCGACGATCTTGCCCGCCGGATCGAGGTAGCCGAATGGCCGGTAGTCAGCCTTGGTGCCCACGACCAGGACGCCTTTCTTCTTGACGTCGTCCAGAACGCCCGCGCGAGCGGCCGTGATCCCCATCACGCTGAGCGTCAGGCCGGCGGCCACCACACAAATGAGTTTCTTCAACATGTCTGTTCCTCGCCTTGATTGAATTTGTATTTAGAACCCGTTGATGTGCCAACCGGTGCTGAACAATGCGCCGCACCGCGCCGGCCGTCAACGTTATCAGGCAGTTCGTCGCGCTAGCGTTTTCCCCGCTGTAGAGCCCGCGTACAAGCGCGTTTTTGCTTTCCACCAGCGCCTGATCAAAGATGGTCATCGCAAGATCGATGTCGGGCCGGGTCACCGTCAGCGGCGGCGCGATGCGCCACACCGAGCCGCGCTCGGGCCGGCGCCGGATGTTCATGCTGAGTCCCAGTTCCAGGCAGCGCTGCGTGGTCAGCGCACCGAGCTCGTGATGCGGCTCGCGCGTCTCGCGATCGCGCACCAGCTCGATTCCGCGCAACAGCCCCATCCCGCGCACATCGCCTATCTCTTCGTGCCGGCTCTGCAGGTCACGCAACCGTTGCGCGAGGTAATCGCCCATGTCGCGGCTGCGCTGCAGCAGGTGTTCGCTTTCGATCGTTTCGAGCACGGCCAGGCCGACCGCCGACGGCAGCGGGTCTGATACGTGCGACGTGTAGAACGCGAAGCCGCGCCGATGGCAGACGTCCTCGACTTCGTCGTTCGTAATGACGGCGGCCAGCGGCATGCCACCCCCGAGCGTTTTCGACACCGTCATGAGGTCCGGCGTTACCTTCAGATACGTCGCGGCGAACCAGTGGCCGAGGCGGCCGAACGCCGTCTGCGCCTCGTCGAAGATCAGCAGCATGCCGCGCTTCTTGGCTTCCGCCTGCAGCGCGTCGAAATATCCCTCGGGCGGGACAAGCACACCGCCGGCGCTGATCACCGGCTCGGCAATGACCGCCGCCGGCGCGCCCACCGACTGCATGTCGTACATCTCGAAGCCGATCTTCATGCACGTGCGGTCGCATTTATCGCGGCAGTGCTTGACCGGACAGCGATAGGCATTCGGCTCGGGGATCACGAACGTGCCGGGCATGCCGGGACCGTAGCCCTTGCGATCGCTGGCGAACGAGACCGCTCCCGAGTTGCCGGTGACGCCATGCCACGAGCCGCCCAGCCCGATCACTTCGAACCCACCGGTGTAGAGCTTGGCCATTTTGATGGCGGCTTCGTTGCTCTCGCTGCCGGTGTTGAGCAACAGCGACTTTTTCAACGGCTTCGGAACGATCTTCGCGAGCGCCGCCGCGAGCTGCACGGCACTGCGCGGGATCATTCCCGAGAAAAGATGCAAAGCACTGTCGCAGCTCTTCTTGATGGCCGCGACGATGTTCGGATGGCTGTGCCCGACGGTGGCGCACATCTGGCCGGACGTGAAGTCCAGTATCTTCTTGCCGCTGGCATCCCACACGTAACAACCACTGGCTTTGTCGATGACCTCCGGATAGACATCGCCACCGTAGCGAATCAGATGTTGTCGAAAGCCGGCGATCTCGCTAGCGTCAGTGCCCATGTCGCTTCCCCATGTCGCTTTCTTGTGATCCTGCATCATGTTAGCCGTGTCGCCGAACGCTTATCGCCAAAACGTCAAAGATGCAATCGTCTCGGCCTTGCGCGCACGCGATGACGTCACGGGCTGCTGGGAGGGCGGCTCCGCTGCGACCGGACGCGTTGACGAGTTTTCCGACATCGACCTGATGATCGTCGCCCCGCTGGACTCGGCCGATGCAATCTTTGCGGACATCGAAGCGGCTATTTCGAACATCGACGAAATCGTTCATCGATGGCACGTTGATCCGCCGCCGTTTCAGGATTCAGCGCAGCGTTTCTACTTCGTGGCGGGCGCGCCGCGCTTTTTCGCGGTCGACTGCGTGATCGTCACCGACAGCGGCGCTGCGCCATTTTTGGAGCGCGAAAGACATGGCGAGCCGCAGATCCAATTCGATCGCAGCGGAAAGATCGCTGCACTTCCGCTCGATCGCAATGCACTCAAAGCTCGGCGCGCTCGCCGGCTCGCGCAGTTGCGAGGCGCGGTGCCGGTTTTCGTAATGCTGGTCGAAAAGGAACTGGCACGCGGTCATCCACTGGAAGCGTTCGGCTTTCACCAAGTGCTGCTGCGTGCGCTGATCGAACTGCTCGGTATGCGGCACCGGCCGGACCGGTTCGACTTCGCGTGGCGTTACGTCGAAACCGAGTTGCCGGAACCTGCCCAGCGCCTGATCGAACGCTATGCGTTCGTTGCAGACGCAGGCGCGCTGCGGCAGTTGAGCAGCGAACTGGGCGAGGAGCTGATGCGTCAGCTTGAAACTTCCTGAGAGTCCGCTTTGGCTACTGAACGCCGAGATCGACTGCTAACGCTTCTATTGACGGCCACGCTGATCGCGCTGGCTGTTTCCGGACTGCAGCCGTATGACCGCGCGACCTGGGCGATGGAAGTTGCGCCGGTGATCATCGCGCTGCCGATCCTGTTCGCAACTCGTCGTAACTTTCCGCTGACCACGTTGCTGTACGTGCTGATCTTCATGCACGCGCTGGTGTTGATCCTGGGCGGCGCCTACACCTATGCGCGTGTGCCGCTGGGCGGTTGGGTACAGCAGGCGTTCGACCTAGCGCGTAATCCTTACGACAAGCTCGGCCACTTCATGCAAGGGTTTGTACCAGCCATGGTGGCACGGGAGATCCTGATCCGCGGCGAGTACGCGCGCGGGCGCCGCATGATCGCCTTCTTGTGCATCTGCATCGCGCTCGCCATCAGCGCTGTGTATGAGCTCCTCGAGTGGTGGGCCGCGCTGGCGCTCGGACAAGGCGCCGAAGAATTCCTCGGAACGCAGGGCGATCCTTGGGACACACAGTCCGACATGTTCTGCGCCGGCCTTGGCGCGGGCTTTGCTTTATTCGCGTTGTCAGCGGTACACGATCGGCAACTTGCCGCGTTAAACCGCTAACTGCGGGTCATTCGTCGACCATTGTCGAATAGTCCGCAGGGTGCGTGCGTAATCGGCCATTCAGCGGATTGCGGGTTCTCTATAACAATCGCACTGTCACAAAGTTGAATGAAACTAACGCCTGGAGATGGCGATGTTGATGCGAGTACGTGAGCGAGCCAACGAAGTACAGATCGAGTTGTCCGGTGTTGCCGGCCGACAGGAATCGGTACTGGCCGCGCTCGACGCTTGCCAGCGCTGCATCTCCGGTCCCAGTTCGGCTCCGGCGTCAGTCAGAGTACGTGCGCGAGCCGATGGCATGCAGGTTCGCCTTCGTCCATCCGACGGCGAAAAGCTCGACGTCCAGGAAATCTACCGCTGCCTGCGGCGCGCCCTGATCGAGCGCACGCGTACGGTGCTGGTTCCGCGAGTGATCAGCTAACTTTGCGGTCCTAGAACCGTAGGCCGAAGCCGACCGATATCACTGGGTTAAAGCGCATATCGTCTGCAGCATCGCGATGTTCCGCCTCTTCGGCGCGTAAGTCGCTCTGCATTTGAGCACAGATGGCGGCAGGCATGGCCGCGCCGCAGTGGCCCGTTAGCGGAGCGCCCAGCCGTTGATACGTCACCCCCAAATCAGCACTGAAATACAGGCGAGAGCCGGCGCGCGGTACCAACCCCCAGCCCACGCCGAAGTAGGGGGTAGCCCTCGAAAACGTTGCGAGCGACCCGAGCTGCACCGATGAATAACGCGTGCCGTCAATGCTGATTGTTCCGGTGCCCGGTTGTACGACGCCGAGCAGGCGCTGATTGTTGTACGCGAGCCCTCCGCTAAGCCTGAAACCAGTCGCGTAGGGATGCCAATCGGCCAAGAGAAAGCTGGTGCCGAAGCGGTAGGTGCCGTCGTAGCGAATGCCGGACCGATCGTAGTCGTACGCGATCGAGCCGCTGTTTGCCAGCGCACGAATTCCGAACCGCTCCGTGATCAGAGGCTCAGGCTCGGAACCGGGCGCGCTTAGCCTGAGGCCACCGCCCACTTCCTGACCTGAAGCAGCACTTGCAGTCAGCGAAGCAGCAACGAGCAGAACCCGCAACGATCCGATGATTTTGCGATTTGCTTGCATGTCCGCTCCCATCGACCCACGCGGATCGCCCATACAAGGACACTAGCCTCAATGGTGCGCCTCGATTGCGCAGTCAGTCTCGCAATTCTTGACGAATTCTGCGGCAAACGTTGGACCGATCGTCCATGTAAACGTGCCAAGTCGCCCGAAAGCGCGATGCCTTCGGCGGTGACGGTGTGGCTATTTTGCGATGCTGTCCACCGCGCGGATGTAACGGCTACGGGATTACTCGGGCTCTTCAAACTTGGGCTCGCGCCGGGCCGGCGACGTCGAGCTGCGCCGCGGCCGCTCGTCCCGATTGAAGCGATCCGACGGCGGGCGCGACCGCGGGCCTGAAGGCGGGCCAGAGCGCGCACCGGCGCCGGAAGGAGGACCGAAACGCGCACCGGATGCGCCGGTGCGCGGCCGATCGAAACTGCTCGGGGGGCGCGCGCCGCCGCCGACCGTACGCGCCAGCCGAATCACCAGCCGCAGCGCCTCATTGACTGCCTCGGAGTCGCGAAACACCCGCGCCACATCCGGATCAAGCGCAATCGCCCCATCGCGCGCCGGCGCGCGCAGGCGCTCGCTGTAGGGCGCGCGCGGGGGACCGGCACGCGGCGGACGCTCGGCGCGCTGGTAAGGATCGGCGCTGCCGGAATCCCGGGGCTTTGCCCGCGCGGCGCCGAACTTGCGATCCTGCGCAGCGCGGGCGCGCGGGCCGCTGCGCGTCCCGGCGGGGGCATCACGATCTCTATCATCAAAACGTTTCATCACGTAAACCTATGCCGCTTTCTTCTGGTCGCGCAATTCGCGCCGCAGGATCTTGCCGACGTTGGTCTTCGGCAAGTCCGAACGAAATTCAATGTACTTCGGCTTCTTGTAGCCGGTTAAATGCTCTTTGCAGAACTCCGACAAATCCTTCTCGGTCAGCGCGGCGTCCTTCTTGACGACGAACAGTTTCACCGCCTCGCCCGCAGCCTCGTCGGGCACGCCGATCGCCGCGCATTCGAGCACACCCGGATGCATCGCGACCACCCCTTCGACTTCGTTCGGATACACGTTGAAGCCGGACACCAGAATCATGTCCTTCTTGCGATCGACGATCTTGGTGTACCCATCGGCATCCATGACGCCAATGTCGCCGCTGCGGAAAAATCCGTCCGGTGTCATTACCTTGGCGGTCTCGTCCGGACGCTGCCAGTAGCCAGCCATGACCTGCGGGCCACGAATCGCGATCTCGCCCACACTGCCGACCGGCAGCTTGTTGCCATCGTCATCCAGGATTGCAATATCGGTCGACGGCAACGGCAACCCGATCGAGCCGGTGTACTTGGTAGTGTCGGTGCGATTGCACGTCGCGCCCGGCGAAGTCTCCGACAAACCATAAGCCTCGCAGATCGGGCTGCCGGTGAGCTTCAGCCATCTTTCCGCTACCGCCTGTTGCACCGCCATGCCGCCGCCGAGCGACAGGATCAATGACTTGAAATTGAGTTTCTTGAACTCTTCGTTGTTCAGCAGCCCGTTGAACAGCGTGTTGACCGCTGGAAACACGCCGAACTTGTGTTTGCCGAGCTCCTTGACGAACGCCGGAATATCGCGCGGATTCGGAATCAGCAGATTCTTGCCGCCGGTGCGCATCGACAGCAGCGCGCAGCACGTCAGCGCAAAGATGTGATACAGCGGCAACGCGGTCACCGTGATCATCTGTTCGCCGGGCTTTAGTTTCGCAAGCGCCGGCTGATACCAGGCTTCCGCCTGCAGCATGTTGGCGATCACGTTCTTGTGAGTCAGCGTGGCGCCCTTGCTGACGCCCGTCGTTCCTCCTGTGTACTGCAGGAAGGCAACATCGCTATGGCTGCATTCGACGTGCTTCAGACTCATTTTCATGCCGTCGGCCAGCACATCGTTCCAGCGCAACGCATTCGGCAACGAAAACGCCGGCACCATTTTTTTCACGTTGCGCACGACAAAGTTGACGATCAAGCTCTTGGGGAAGGGCAGCATGTCGCCCATTGCGCACACGACGACGGTCTTGGTCGGCACCTTGTCGATCACCTGCTGCAAGGTGGTGGCAAAGTTCTCGAGAATGAAAATCGCCTCGGCGCCCGAGTCTTTCAGCTGATGCTCGAGCTCGCGCGGCGTATACAGCGGGTTGACATTGACCACCGTGTAGCCCGCGCGCAGCACCCCGGCCATCGCCACCGGATACTGCAGAACGTTCGGCATCATGATCGCGATCCGCGCGCCCTTGGCAAAACCCTTGCTCTGCAGCCATGCACCGATTGCGGCCGAATTCTGATCGAGCTGCCCGAAGGTCATCTCGGCACCCATGAAGCTGTACGCGCCCTGGCCGCTGTACTTCTTGAAGGCTTCGTCCAGGAGTTGGATCAGCGACTTGTATTGACCCGCATCGATGTCCGCCGGTACGCCTTGCGGATAGTTCTTCAGCCAGAACCGGTCCATGTCGTCTCCCTTTATATTTTCATTTTGATGGCGCAGCCGCCATCATAGACGCGGCTAACGCTGCGCCAGCATGCCGCGCAGCGAGTCTTCGCGGCGCTCCCGAGGCAGTGCGCCAAGGCGCTTGACCTCTTCGTAGAAGCGCGGAAAGTCTCCATTGACCTGCACCAGCAGCGCGTCGAACGCCGGCACCAAGTCGTTATAGGCGCCGATCGACGCCAGGTGCGCGTTGGTCAGATCCTGCACGAAGAAACGGTCGTAGCCGGCAAATCCGCCCCAGCTTGCACGCAGCCGCGCGTAAGCGTCCTTTAGCTCCGCAAAAAGCCGCTGCTTGCGTACGCGCTTTACGTCGTCGGCTGCGCGGCTTTGGTAGTTTTCGAACAGCAGCCCGCGATACTGCAGCAGCAGGTTCAGAAACTCGTGGCGGCGTTGCGCGAACTCCGCATACGCTTTCCGCGATGCATCGTCGCCGTTCGCTGCAAGCCAGCGCTTTACGCCCTCGCGCTCGACGGCGGTGGCGAACGACTCGTTAAACGTCGTATCGCCGCCGACAAAAATTACCTGATGGGCAAGCTCGTGAAAAATGAGTCCGGCCAGCTGACCCTCATTGCCGCCGATAAACGTGTTCAACAGCGGGTCGGCAAACCAGCCGAGCGTCGAGTAGGCGGGCACGCCGGTCACGCTGACTTCGTAACCTTCGGCCCGCAGCTGTTCGGCCGCCTCTTCGGCCATCGCGCGTTCGAAGTAGCCGCGATACCCAGCGCAGCCGACGACCGGGTAGCACCACTGCTTAAGCTCAAGCGACAACTCCGGCGTCGCAAAAACATTCCACACGACAAACGGCCGTTGCAAGTCTGCATACGACCGATAGCTCTGATTTTCCGGCAACGCAAGTTCGCTCGATGCAAACGCACGGATTCGTTCGGCGCGCTGCAGACGCTGCTTCAAGGACTCGGCAACCGAGGGATCTGAAACGATTTCCGGGATCGGCCGCGCCGACCGCAGCATCGCAAAGTGACCCTGAATTGACTGTGCGTAATAGTCCACAGCCGAACACCCGGCCGCCAACGTGGCAACCGCCATCACGCCCGCCAGCCACGAGCGCTTGATCAGGGATCGGGAAATCATCGGGCCTATTGTGCCCGCGGGTTTCCCAAATGATTCACTGATGAGGGAGCCGGCAAATCACTCGCCGGAGTTTGCCGCTGACTGCGTCGCGCGCAGGCGGGCGGCGCGCGAAATCGATCGACACCTCCCCAATTCCGAGCTCATCGAAGTAGCTGCCGAGAGCCCGCCGAACGTCGAGCGCCGACCCGTGCTCGCCACCGCCCAGCCGGATCTGCAGCTTGCGCGGCGCTGTCTGCGTCACCTGAAAGTCGTGAACGCAGGCGTCGTCTTCCATCACGGTGGTCAATGCCAGCGGCACCACCGTCGTGCTGCCACCGCCGGGCAACGGGAAAACCAGCGCATCATCGGTGCGACCCTCGACCGACATCGCCGGAAACCGGCTGCCGCAGCCGCACGGCTTATTGATCATCGTGACGGCGTCGCCCAAGTCATAACGAATCAGCGGTTGAATCCGGTTCGCCAGATTCGTCAAAAGCACCGAGTACGAGCGCGTGCCAGCGGCCACCGGCCGCCCGTGCCGGTCGATCGGCTCCAGGATGACCCAGTCACTGTTCAGATGCAGTTGGCGGTACGGACACTCCCATGCGATCGGCAGAAACTCCGACGCGCCATAAGAGCTGCGCACCGGACATCCGAACGCGCGCTGCACCTGCGCACGCGCGGGATTCGGCAGCGTCTCGCCGCCGGTCCACACTTCACGCAGGCGCAATTGAAGCCGGCCCGCGTGCTGCTCACCAGCCAGCATTTGCGCCGCGGTGGGATACGAAGCGAGCAGCGTCGGCCCAAACTCGTTCAGCTCGGCGACCAGCCGCTCGAGCGGTTGCAGCAGCGAAAACCCCTTCAGCGATGCGGCCAGCCATGGCATCGACCGCCGCATGCGCTCGACGGTGGCAATCCCGGCGAAGTGTCCGCCGGTGGCGGCGACCATCGCATAGCGATCGCCCGAGATCAACTGCCGCGCCAGATCGGACGCCGAACGGACTCCTCGAAAGCGCTGCCACTCGAGCGCGTCATACACAGCAAGCGCGTCGGGATCGTGCACGAAATAACCTGGTTCGCCGGTCGTGCCCGAGCTGGTCCATACCGAATAGCGTCCGAACAACGCGCCGCCGAGGCGATCCGGTTCGGCGATGAATTCATCGACTGCGCGGCGGGTCACCGCCGGCTCAGTGATCACATCGTCAAATTCCGCCATTAGCGACTGCTTCGTTACTGTCGGTAGATCGCTCAACCGCAAACCCGCGCTCGATGTCACCGGCAACTTGCGGTACAGGCGTGCGTAGTACGGCGATGCCTCGAACGCATGGGCGATCAATGCAAGCAGGCGCTGCTCGCGCCGCGCGGCGATCACCGAGGAAGCACTGTTGGAGCCGATCCAGACATCGAGCGCCGCCTTGCCCCAGCGCGCAGAGTCGTAAGCAGCAGCTAGCGGAAGATCAAACAGCGGAGCTGAAACCGAAGACATCGCGATATCGATTGCATACCGATCGGTCAAAGCGCATTGTCGCGCCACGCTCGGCGCACGTCATGCCTCGAACCGGGGACCGTCACGTCATTGCGGCGCTGGGGGCCACCTCTACCCGGCAGTCGTAAAACGTCGGTGCGCGTCCGATGTCGGTAAGCGCCTGGCCCGTCAGCTCGTTGGCATTCTTGCCGTCGCGCGCGAGTTTCTTCCACCAGATCGACAACGCGACCACACAGCCAGGCCGCGCCCGATCGGTCACACGCGCAAGCACATCGATGCTGCCGCGATCGTTGAAGATCCGCACGCGAGCGTCATTGGCAATGCCGCGTGCGCGGGCATCGTGTGGATGAATCTCGACGGTGGGCTCGCCGTCGATCGAGCGCAGGCTTGCAACGTTGACGAACGTCGAGTTCAGGAAGTGACGCGCCGGCGGCGAGATGATCGCAAGCGGATAGCGACGCGCCAGCGAGCTACCACCCGCCGCCTCGTACGGCTCGATATACGCCGGCAGCGGATCCTGCCCGAGCTTGGCGACTTGCTCCGAGTAGAACTCGCAGCGTCCCGACGGTGTTGCAAACCCGCCGTTGGCAAATGGTGCGTACGTTTGCGGAACATCGAGCCGCTGCCAGCCGCTTTGCTTCAAGCGCTGCCAGTCGTAGCCGGCTGTGGCACCTTCGCGCTTGAACGCCTGCGCTGCCAGTTCATCATCGGTTTCCGAGAAACACGCGTCGTCGAATCCCATCGTCGCCGCGAGTCGGCGAAAGATCTCGCTGTTCGGCAGCGCTTCGCCCAACGGTTCGATCGCCGCGTTGTTCGCCAGCATGTACAGATGCCCATACGACCTGTGCACGTCGAGATGTTCGAGCTGCGTCGTGGCAGGCAGCACGTAGTCCGCATAGTCGGCGGTGTCGGTCATGAAGTGTTCGAGCACAACGGTGAACAGGTCTTCGCGAGCGAAGCCGCGTGCGACTTCGCGCGATTGCGGCGCCACCGCGACGGGGTTGCTGTTGTAAACGATCAGCGCCTCGATGGGCGGATCGGCGTGCTGCAGATCGCGGCCGATGGTCGACATGTTGATCGTGCGCGGTGCTTTTCCGGCGAGCAGGCCAGGCCGGTACAGCGATTCAGTGTCGATCGGATACATGCCGCTGGTGGACAGCAGCACGCCGCCTGCGGCGTCGCGCCAGTGCCCGGCCAATGCCGGAAGACTCGCTACCGCCCGCACCGCATTGCCGCCGCCGCGGGCGCGTTGCATGCCGTAATTGACCCTGATCGCCGCGGGGCGGATGTGCCAGTAGTCGCGCGCGAAGTCTTCCACCTCGGCCGCGCTGATGCCGCAGATCGACGCAACGCGCTGCGGATTGAATTCCTGCGCGCGCTCTTCGAGGCCGTCATAACCGAGCGTATAGCGCTCGATGTAATCGAGATCGAGCCACCCTTCGCGCATCAACACGTGCATCACACCGAGCGCGAACGCGGCGTCGGTGCCGGGCATCAACGCTATGTGCTGATGGCATTTTTCGGCGGTCAGCGAGCGGTACGGATCGATCGCGATCAGCTTGGCGCCGCGCCGCTTCGCCTCCTGTGCGCGGCTCCACAGATGCAGGTTGGACGCGATCGCGTTGCAACCCCAGAACACGATCAGCTTGCTGTTTTGAAACTGCTCGATGTCGGTGCCGGTCTTGATCCCGAGCGTGTATGCCAATGCCTCGGCGCCGGCAGTGGCGCAGATCGTGCGATCGAGAAAGCTCGCACCAAGCTTGTGAAAAAACCGCGCAGCCATGCCTTCGCCCTGCACCAGGCCCATCGTGCCCGCGTAGCTGTACGGCACGATGCGCTGCGGGTCGCGCGTGGCAATCTCGCCCAGGCGCTGCGCGATGTCGCGCAGCGCCTCGTCCCATGACACGCGGACAAAGCGGCCTTCGCCCTTCGCACCCACGCGCTTCATCGGGTGCAGAACGCGGTCGGGGTGATACGTACGTTCTAAGTAACGCGAAACCTTGGTGCACAGCGTGCCGGCGGTGGTCGGATGCGTCGGGTCTCCGGCAATTTTCACCGCCACTTTGCGGCCCTGCTCCCCACGAACAGTAATCAGCATCGCGCACGTATCCGGGCAGTCGTGCGGGCACGCCGCACGAATGACGGTTTCAGCACCGTCGCCGACGCCGGCTACCAAACTCATACCCTCGACATCGGCTGCGCGACGATGCGATCGAAAAATGCTTCGCAAGCTGCGACCTGGTCATAGCTGATGTACTCGTCGGGCTTGTGGGCCTGGTCGATGCTGCCCGGGCCGATCACGACCGTGGGAATGCCGGCTTGTGAAAACATGCTGGCCTCGGTGGCGAAACCTACCGCGCCCGGGCTTAGATGCGTCGTACTTGCGACCTGTTGCGCCCAGCGAACGAGCGGGTGATCCGAAGCGATACCGAACGCCGGCAGATCCATACTGACCTCCAACGCGATGCCGGCATCGTTCGCAACGCGACGCATTTCCGGCACCAACTCGCGCTCGGCAAATTCAACGATGGTTCGCGTCAGCTCATCGGTCGACGTTGCCGGCAAATTTCGCATCTCGAAGGTGAACTCGCAGTCGCGCGGAACAACGTTGACCGCGATGCCGCCCTTGATCAGCCCCGTTTGCAGCGTCGTGTATGGCACCGCGAAGCGCGCATCGCGCGGCTCGTCGCGCGACAGCCGATCAGCCGTTTGACGAACGAAGGCCACCAGCTTCGCCGCAAACTCGATCGCGTTGACGCCGTCGGGCGTCAGCGACGAATGCGCCTCGCGCCCGCGTACCCGGCAACAGATATCGCGCTTGCCCTTATGCGCGACGATCGCACGCATATCGGTCGGCTCACCGATGATGCAACCCGCAGGGCGAATCCCGCGCTCCGCGAGGTCGGCCAGCAGGTCGCGCACGCCGAAGAACGTGGTTTCCTCGTCGTACGTCAGCGACAGGTGCAGTGGCAGCTTTTCCTGTGCCGCGAGAAACTTCGGCACCGCGGCCAGCGCAATGGCGATGAACCCTTTCATGTCTGCGGTGCCGCGTCCATGAATGCGAGCATCGCGGTGATCAGCGCGAAACGGATCGCTGGACCAGTCCTGACCGTCGACCGGCACGGTGTCGGTGTGGCCCGATATCACGAGACCGCCGGTCTTGATCCGGTCCGGCTCCGCCGACAGGGTGGCAAACAGGTTGGCCTTGTTGCGCGCCGCGTCGTAGATCAGGTTCGCCCGTACGCCCAACCGAGCGAGCTCGTCGCGCGCATATTCGATCAGGCCGAGATTGGAATCGCGGCTCACGGTGGGGAATCCGATCAGCCGGTCGATCATCGCCAGCGATGCGGCCGAAGGCGCCGAGGGCGGCAGTGCGGCCGACGGCGGCATGTCTGCGGGCTTGTTCATGGACAGATTCTAGTGCGCGTAGGATTCAGTTTCCGTTCGCCACATGCGCTTGAATATTCATGCAACTGATTGACCGCGTCGTCCAATTCCGTGCCGAGATTCAGCAGATCCGGCGCGATATTCACGCCCATCCGGAACTGCGCTTCGAAGAAACACGCACCAGCGACATCGTGGCCAAAAAGCTTACCGAATGGGGCCTCGAGGTGACGCGTGGACTTGGCGGCACCGGAGTCGTCGGCACGCTAAAGCACGGAAAGTCAAGACACGCCGTCGGCCTGCGCGCCGACATGGATGCTCTGCCGATTCAGGAGACCAACGAGTTCGCTCATCGCTCGACGCACGCCGGCAAGATGCACGCGTGCGGGCACGACGGACACACGGCGATGTTGCTGGCCGCGGCAAAGTACCTGTCCGAATCAAAGTCGATCGATGGCACCGTGCACTTCATCTTCCAGCCGGCGGAGGAAGGCGGCGCCGGCGCGCAAAGGATGATCGATGACGGCTTGTTCGAGCGCTTTCCGTGCGATGCGGTGTTCGGCATGCACAACTGGCCAGGGCTGAAGGTCGGCGAGTTTGGCGTCACTGGCGGCCCTGCGATGGCGTCGAGCAACGAATTCGAGATCAAAGTGCTGGGCAAAGGCGCGCACGCTGCGATGCCGCATCTGGGAATCGATCCCGTGTTCATCGCTGTGCAGATCGTCAACGGCCTGCAAGGCATCATCACGCGCGTCAAAAAGCCGATCGACTCGGCAGTGTTGTCGGTGACGATGATTCAGGCGGGCGAAGCAACCAACGTCATTCCTGAAAGCGCGAAGATTTCCGGGACGGTTCGCACGTTCAGTGACGACGTGACCGCACTGGTCGAAAAGGAGATGAAGCGCATTGTCGAGATGACGTGCGCAGCGCACGGCGCCGAGGGCAAATTTGCCTTCAAATGGAACTACCCGCCGACCGTTAACCACGAGGGGGAGGCCGAGTTTGCCGCGACCGTGATGGACGACATCGTCGGCGCCGACAACGTCGTGCGCAACATCGAGCCGACTATGGGCGCCGAGGATTTCGCGTTCATGCTGAAGGTGAAGCCGGGCGCGTACGTGTTCATCGGCAACGGCGATGGGACGCACCGCGTGACCGGTCACGGGCTCGGACCGTGCATGCTGCACAATCCTTCGTACGATTTCAACGACGAGCTGATCCCGTTAGGGGCCACTTACTGGGTGCGTCTGGCTCAAACTTTCCTGGCGCGCTGATCTTTAGTTCCTCCCGCTAGTCCATTCGCCGGAATGCGGTGCTTTTCCCCGCCGGTTACTGTGTATCGGTGCGGCTCCTCCGCCGGTATCGTGCCTCTGATGCGTTTGCCAGTCGTTCGTGTTTTTCTCGCGGTCGCCGCCCTGGCAGGCTTGGGCGGCTGTGCGACCGTGACCGGCGAGGCAACCCAGGCGATCAACATCCAGACCGTCGATGCCAATGGCAAGCCGGTCGACGGCATGGCGTGCCGCGTTGTCAATGGCTCTGCCGAATATATGGGCGATACGCCGATGTTTGGCCTCAAAGTGCGCAAGTCGCCGACGCCGCTAATCGTCGAATGCAAGCGCCATGGCTACGCGATGGCACGCGCGATAATCATTTCGCGTGCCGACTTGGTGTCCGGGTCGACCGCGCAGCTGCTGCTGCCCGGCGGCAGCTCGATGCTGATCATCGATCACATTTCCGGCTTCATGTATCAGTATCCGCGCTGGATACGTCCGCAGGTCGGCGCCGACATGATCTTCGACCGCAGAGACGAGAAGGGTCGAGATCCCACGCCCGGCTTGGTCACGCGGCAGTTCGACGCGCACGTGCGCTACGCCAGCGGCGTGCAGGACGCGCGAGTCGACTAATCCCGGTTTGCTGAAGAACTCCGCGCTAGTTTCGCGCAACGGTTCGGTCTGACTCCATCAGCAGCGTCTGGATGTCGTTCAGCATCACTTCAGGATGCACGAACGCGAGCGAGTAGATCTCACGCACGATCCCGGTGGAATCGATTAGGAACATCTTCAGCATGTGATTGATCGCCCGTGTTGGGCGGCCCGTCGCGTCGGTCTCGATCTTTACGTCCTGGCCAAAGCCGTCGAGCAGCGGCGCGAGCTCCGCCATCGACCGCGCAGTAAACACCTGCCACTCGAATCCCGCCGCGTTTGCCAGGCCTTTCGCATAGCTTCGCAGCGCATCAGGCGTGTCGTGCGTTGGATCGAAACTGACGCTGACAAAACGCACGCGCGAGCGCGCAGACGCGTCCGCAGCAATGCGATCGCGTAGGTCCTTCATCGTCTGGTACGCAAATGGGCAGCCAAAAGGGTCGGTGCAATACGTGTAGAAAAACGTGAGCAGCGTGACCTTCCCGCGTGTGTAGGCAGAAAGGCGCCGCACGCCTGCCGATGCGTTCAGCAGTAGCGCGTCGGGGCAATGCTGGATGCGCTGCAGCTGGTAGGTACCGGCCGGCGTCGGTAGGAAATCCATCCGCGGTGCGAGTGCCGGCCCCGGGTCGGGCGCCGATTGGACCGGCCCAGCGATCAGCGAGATCGCAGCCAGCAGCACGCTGGCGCAGCGCGCGCCAAGCGTGCTTTTCGACGGCAACCCGTCCGACTTCAACACATCAACGCGCAGCGGTCTTGGCGCTGAACTTCATGTGGTGTGCGCGCCCCAGCTGCTCCTTCGTGAAATCCACTTCGAACGCCGGTTTCAACTCCTTGCCGTCCCAGTGAAATGCCCGCACGAATTGTTCGTTGTCGGCACCGCCTTTATCCCACTTCTCAAGCAGGCTCGACGTGATGTAAACGCGCTTGCCGTCCCACGACTGGCTGATCATGTTGACCTGGCGCCCGGTCTGCTTCGAATAGGTTTCCTTGGGCGCCTCCGGGTTGGTCAGGTCGAAATAACGCGTCATGCCGTCCATGAAGGTGTTGACCCACAACCCTTTGCCGTCGGCGGTGATCGAAATGTCGACGGGCAGCGGGATCTTGCTCGGGTCGCCGATCGTGCCGACCTCCTTCGCCTGCCATTTGTCACCGTCCTGCTTGACGAGCCACAGCTTGGAGGTCAGCGCAGCCGCGGTAATCGCCCAGTTATCGCCCGGATTCAGCGACCAGCGGATCTCGAGTGGTGCGCCCGGCACGCTGAAAACTTGCCGCGGCTGCATTGCCTTCAGATCCCACAACACCATCGTGTTGCCGAACTTTTTCATCGCCGCTTCGTCTTTGATCAGTCCGCCTATGTCCCGCATGTAATTGTCGCGGCCAGTGAAACTCGAGGTCAGCATCACGTTCTTGCTCGGGTTCACCGCGATGTCGTAGCCGTAGCCGTCGCCCTGCACATCACCGATCTTGCCGGTCGGTAGACCGTACTTGGTGACGTAGCCTCCCTTGTTGTTGTAAACGGCGATTCCGGTGACGCCGCCGTTATCTTTGGTGTTCGACAGTGTGCCAATCAACATGCGACCGGGCATCGCGTAAAACGTGTGTGGCCCGACATAGCCGGTTTTGGCGGGCAAGTCGGCGATCGTCTTGATCAGCTTGGGCTTAGCCGGATTGGTTCCGACGTCGAACACATAGATCTTGCTGTCGTTCAGCCCGCCCGCCCAAAGATAGCGACGGTCATCGGTGAAGCCCATGTGATGCGCTTCGCCGCGGCCGCCGACGGACATCTTGTGCACCACCTTGCCGTAGGTTTTCGACTTTGGATTGGCATCGATCGTCACCAGCTTGTCGAAGCCGTCACCGAGACCTTCGACGCCGAGCGTCCAGACGTGCACAAAGTCTTCCTGCCCCTTGATCAGGCCCGACATGTAGGGTGAGTTGCAGGTTTCATCAGCCCGTGCGACGCCGGAGAACACCGTCGCGGCTACCAGCACAACGGCAATACGCTGCGCTTTACGAAAAGCTAGGAATGCTTTTTTCATAGGGTCTCCCTGACGCTCGCGGGTGCGTAACACGGATGTGTGTCCGCCAACTCCGAACGGATTCGCCAACAGCCTGCGAATCTTAGGCCGTTCGCCGCCCGGGTCGTCAGTAATTCCTGGACGCATAGCCTAGACTTCGGGCAGTTCGTACCCATCTGGACCGCTCGCCCCGCGGTCTTTCCCTGCACAAAACGATGTCTGCTACGTCTGACAAGACGGGCAAAGCGATTCGCATTCGCGGCGCCCGCCAAAACAATCTGCGCAATCTCGATCTGGACATTCCGACGGGCGAGCTGGTGGTCGTCACCGGCGTTTCGGGCTCCGGCAAGAGCTCGCTCGTGTTCGATACCCTCTACGCCGAAGGTCAGCGGCGCTACGTCGAAACATTTTCGCCGTACGCGCGGCAGTTTCTCGACCGGATGGACCGCCCTGCGGTCGATCGCATCGACGGCGTGCCGCCGGCGATCGCAATCGATCAGACCAATCCGGTGCGGACGTCGCGCAGCACGGTGGGCACGATGACCGAGCTGAACGATCATCTGAAGTTGCTGTTCGCGCGCGGCGCGCGGCTTTACTGCCGAGGCTGCGCGCGCCCGGTCAGGCGCGACAGCGCAGACAGCATCTACGACGAGCTTGTGCAGGGCGCGCGCGCCGCCGGTGACCCGCAGTTGACCGTCACCTTTCCGGTCACGGTTCCGAAAAATTTCGGCGAAGAAGAAGTGCGCGCCCACCTGGAAGCGCAGGGCTACACACGCATCCATCGCGAGCGGACCGCCGGCAACAGCAAAGTGCTCGACGTTGTTGCCGATCGTTTTCGCATGTCGAACACCGAGCGTTCGCGCGTCATCGAAGCGCTGGAGCGAGCGCTGCGGCTTGGCGCTGGCCGCGTCGATATCCATCCATCGGGGATGGAACCCGCCTCGGCTGTCTGGCGCTTTAGCAACGACCTGCACTGCGCCGAGTGCGACATTCGTTACGAGACGCCGCATCCGAGCACGTTCTCGTTCAACTCGCCGCTGGGCGCATGCGAAACGTGTCGCGGCTTCGGACGTGTGATCGGCGTCGACTACGGAATGGTGATTCCGGACGAGCGCAAAACGCTGCGCGGCGGTGCGATCAGACCGTTCCAGTCGAAGTCGTTCATTGAAAGCCAGCGCGATCTCGAGACGTCCGCCGCGAAGGATGGAATTCCGCTCGACGTGCCGTATCGCGACCTGACACCCGAGCAAAAGCATTGGGTCATCGACGGCGGCGCCGGCTGGAAAAACTGGAAGAAATCATGGCCCGGTGTGTGGTACGGCGGCAAGCGCTTCTTCGCCTGGCTCGAGAGCAAGGCGTACAAGATGCACATTCGGGTGCTTCTGTCGCGCTATCGCTCGTACACGCCGTGTCCGGCGTGCACCGGAGCGCGGCTGAAGCCGGACGCGCTGCTGTGGCGAGTCGGCGGTATTGAAGAGGCGAACGCGGCGCTCGCGAGCGACGGCAAGTACGCCCGCTACAAGCCGGTCAATGTGCAGTGGAGCGACGCTCAGCTTTCCGCGCTGCCAGGCCTGTCCGTTCACGACCTGATGTTGCTTCCGATCGAACGAGTCAAGACGTTCTTCGATCGTGTGCACAGTATGGTTGCGCCCCCGGCCGCTACGCGTCCGCCCCCCGAGGGGGCACGCGATGAGCTTGGGGCGGCCCGGCGCTCATCGCTAGCGACCCCGCTCGATCAAGCGAGCGAAATGCTGCTCGACGAGCTGCGCGCACGCCTGAAATTCCTGGTCGACGTTGGGGTCGGCTATCTGACGCTCGACCGCCAAAGCCGCACGCTGTCCGGCGGCGAAGTACAGCGGATCAACCTGACGACCGCGCTGGGTACATCGCTGGTCAATACGCTGTTCGTCCTCGACGAGCCCTCGATCGGCCTGCACCCGCGCGACATGCATCGCGTGATCGAAGTGATGCACCGGTTGCGCAGCGCCGGCAACTCGCTGGTGGTCGTCGAACACGATCCGCAGGTAATGCTGGCGGCCGATCGAATCCTCGACATGGGGCCTGGCCCGGGCGAGCGTGGCGGCGACATCGTGTTCAACGGCACGCCCGACGTTCTGCGCCATTCGTCGACGCTGACCGGCCGTTATCTCGGCGGACGATTGCACGTCGATGCAGCGCGCCCGTTGGCGATCGCTGCCGGCGCGCCGAAGTTGATTCTGCAAGGCGCCCGCGAGCACAACCTGAAGGCGATCGAAGTCGAAATTCCGCTGAAGCGGCTGGTGTGCGTGACCGGCGTGTCGGGCAGCGGCAAATCGACATTGATGCAGGATGTGCTGTATCCGGCGCTGGCGAAAGTGAAGGGGAAATCCACTGAAACGCCGGGCAGTTTCGACCGATCTACTCGGCGAAGACTGGCTCGACGACGTCGCTTTCGTCGATCAATCGCCGATCGGCAGAACGACACGCTCAAATCCTGCGAGCTATGTCGGTGCATTTGATTGCATCCGCGCGATCTTTGCCAAGGCGCGGCTGGCAAAAGAGCGGCACTACACGGCGGGAACGTTTTCGTTCAACTCGGGCGACGGACGCTGCCCGACGTGCGGCGGCAATGGCTTCGAACACGTTGAAATGCAATTCTTATCCGACGTGTACTTGCGCTGCCCCGATTGCGACGGTAAGCGCTTTCGTCCCGAAACGCTCGAAGTGCTGATCGAGCGACACGGCCGCGCAGTCAACATCGCCGACGTCCTTGCGATGACGGTCAATGAAGCGCTCGCGTTCTTCAATGCCGATGCGGAGATCGCGCGCGTGCTGGCGCCGCTGGCCGACGTCGGCCTCGAATACGTCAAGCTGGGTCAGCCGGTGCCGACGTTGTCGGGCGGCGAAGCGCAGCGGTTAAAACTTGCCGGCTTTCTTGCAGAGGCGACAAAGGGCAAGCCTCCGACCCGCGGAACCCTGTTCCTGTTCGACGAGCCGACGACCGGTCTGCACTTCGACGACGTCGCCAAGCTGATGCGCGCGCTTCGCAAACTGCTCGCCGCGGGCCATTCTGTCGTGGTGATTGAGCACAACCTCGACGTAATCTCAGCCGCCGATTGGTTGATCGACCTCGGACCCGAAGGGGGCGACGGCGGTGGCGAAGTCGTCGCGATTGGCACACCAGATGACGTGATCGCGAATACGCGCTCGCACACCGGCCGTGAGCTGCACGCGTATCGCATGGCGCTGGCCGATAAAGCACCGCGCGTAAAAGAACCAACAGAAAAGTATCAGTCGGGGTCTGACGCCAGACGCAAGAGCGGCCAAACCTCCACGAAGCCGGCGTCAGACCTTGGTCGAACCTCCATTCACATCCTTAATGCGCGCGAACACAATCTGAAGTCGATCGACGTCACGATTCCGCGCGATACGTTCACCGTAATCACCGGCGTTTCCGGCTCGGGCAAATCGACGCTGGCATTCGACATCCTGTTCAACGAAGGCCAGCGCCGCTACCTCGAATCGCTGAATGCGTACGCGCGCTCGATCGTGCAGCCGGCGGGCCGGCCCGACGTCGACGCGATCTACGGCATTCCGCCGACGGTCGCGATCGAGCAACGCACTTCGCGCGGCGGCCGGAAGTCGACGGTCGCGACGCTGACCGAGATCTATCACTTCCTGCGCTTGCTCTACGTAAAGCTCGGCGTTCAGCACTGCCCGAACTGCCAAGTGCCGGTCACGCCGCAATCGTTCGACACGATCGTCGCGCAGGTGATGCGCGAGCTAAAGGGCCTACACATCGGGGTACTAGCGCCGTTGGTGGTCAACCGCAAAGGGGTGTACACGGATCTCGCCAAATGGGCGGCAGCGCGCGGGCACTCGCACCTTCGAGTCGACGGCCACTTTCTGCCGACTGCGAAGTTTCCGCGTATCGAGCGCTTCAAGGAGCACACGATCGAGCTTCCCGTCGCCGACTTCGTCGTGCAGCCAGAAACCGAAGACCGGTTGCGCGGCGCGATCGCGACCGCGCTCGAACACGGCCACGGCGTGGCGACGATCGCGTGGCCGCTCGGCAAACTGAGAGATGCGATCGATGGAGGCGCATGGACCGCGGCGCTCCAGCAAAAAAGCTTTTCGACCAAGCGCGCGTGCCCTTCGTGCGGCGCGTCGTTTCCCGAAGCTGATCCGCGCCTGTTCTCGTACAACTCCAAGCACGGCTGGTGTACCGGATGCTTCGGCACGGGCCTGAAGCTGACGGGTTTCGACGCTGAGCAGAGCGGCGAAGAGGTCTGGTGGAACGCGTGGTACGAGGGCGAGACCGCGCCGTGCGAGAGTTGCAACGGCAAGCGACTGAATCCGACGGCGCTCGCGGTCACGTTTGCCGGCAAGTCGATCGCCGAGCTAGCCGAGCTGCCGGTCGCGGACGCCGGCGGACTGTTCAGCCGCTTGACGTTGAGCGGCCGCGAAGCGGAGATCGGGCGCGATGCGTTGGCCGAAATCCGCTCGCGCTTGTCGTTCCTCGAAGAAGTCGGACTCGGATACCTGGCGCTCGACCGCGCGGCGCCGACACTGTCGGGTGGCGAAGCGCAACGCATTCGCCTGGCTGCGCAACTGGGCTCCAACCTGCAGGGCGTCGCCTATATCTTGGACGAGCCGACGATCGGCTTGCATCCGCGCGATAACCGCATCCTGCTGAATGCCCTTGAAAAGCTGGAAGCGAAGGGCAATACGTTGGTGGTCGTGGAGCACGATGAAGATACGATCCGCCGCGCAAAGCATTTGATCGACATCGGTCCCGCCGCCGGCGTGCGCGGCGGAAGAGTCGTGGCACAGGGCACGGTCGACGATCTGATTGCCGCACCGGAATCGATGACGGGCAAGTGCCTTCAGTCGCCGCTGGCACATCCGGTGCATCCGCGCCGCAAGGTTGATGCATCGACGGCCAAGCTCACAGCGCACGGCGCGCGCTTACACAATCTGCGCGCGGTCGACGCCGCATTCCCGCTCGAGCGCCTAACCGTGGTCACGGGCGTGTCAGGCAGCGGCAAGTCGACACTGGCGCGCGATGTATTGCTCGCCAACCTGCAGACTGTCGTTGGGAAGCGAGTGCCGAAGGAAGAATGGACCGGCTGCAGCGCGATCGACGGCTGGCGCGAACTCGATCGCGTGCTCGAGGTCGACCAGACACCGATCGGCAAGACGCCGCGTTCGTGCCCCGCAACTTACGTCGGCTTCTGGGACGCGATCCGGCGGCTGTATGCGGAGACTCTGGAGGCGCGCACCCGCGGGTACACCGCGAGTCGCTTCTCTTTCAACACAAAAGGCGGGCGGTGCGATGCGTGCGACGGCCAAGGCGTGCGCACGATCGAGATGAGCTTTCTGCCCGACGTCAAAGTGTTATGCGACGTATGCGGGGGTGCCCGGTTCAACGAAGAAACGCTGGCGATCAAGTGGCGCGACAAGTCGATCGGCGATGTGCTGCGCATGGAAATCGACGAAGCGGTCGAGTTTTTTGCCGTGCATCGGTCGATCTCTCACTGCCTGCGGCTGCTGCGCGACGTCGGCCTCGGCTATCTGACGCTCGGGCAGCCGTCACCAACGCTGTCCGGCGGCGAAGCGCAGCGCATCAAGCTCGTCGCCGAGCTGGCAAAGGTGCGCGACGACGTCACACGCCGCGGCCAGCGCGCACCGAAAACTTTGTACGTACTGGACGAGCCCACCGTCGGCCTGCACATGGCCGACGTGGAAAAGTTGATTCTTGTTCTGCACCGTCTGGTCGACGGCGGCAACACGGTGATCGTCATCGAACACAATCTCGACGTCATCGCCGAAGCCGACTGGATTCTCGACCTCGGGCCCGAAGGCGGTGCGGGAGGCGGACGCATCGTCGCGCAATGCACGCCGCACGATCTCGCGCATGTCCCGACGCCGACCGGACAGGCATTGCTCGAATTCAACCAACGCCTTGCGCGGCCTGCTGTCAGGCGACCGACTTTGCAGGCCGCCGCCGCATGCATTAGCACAGCCTGATTGTCAGAAGCCGAGCCGGCATTGAAGCATGCGGCCGGTCCCGCGCGCTAACGTCACGTTTCTCAGCAATGCAGGCGCAGCACAAGTCAGCGCAGCGTCAACACAATGGGCTGATGATCCGACGCCTTCGTTTGCTGATCGACGTGCAACGACTCAACACGCTGCATCACATCAGGACTGACGAAAAAGAAGTCGCAGTGCAGCTCGCCGTGGTTGGGCATGCGGTCGTAGAGGCAAAACGTCGCGGGATACGGTTCGCCCGGATGCAGGCGGTCCCATGGATTGGCGAGCGCGGGTGTGCCATCGGACAAGGGCGCCACCATGCGTGCATGTAACTCGCTGTCGTATTCGAGGTTGAAGTCGCCGCAGATGACGGTGGCGCGCGGCCGCAGCAATGTCTGGAAGGGCCCACCGTCGTTCATCGTAATCTCGGCCGCCCGCGCGTGTGCGTCACCATCGGCATAGATTTGGCGCAGCGCCTCAACCTGCGCCGAGCGTTGCGCGAGTGAATACCACTCGAGATGATGGGTGATCACGCGGATGTCACCGAACGGTGCGGCGACGATCGCCTCGAGCGCGATGCGCGGCATGCCGGGCGTGCCCGGATCCGCTGGATACGGCAAGGACCACCGGTAGACCTGCCGCACGGGAAGCCGCGACAAAATCATGTTGCCGAAGCGGCGTCGCTTGCCGCCTTCGGCTGGGTGATCGACTGCGATCGCGGGGAACGCCGCGTAATCGGGCAGTAGCGCCGCAATTTCCGCAAACTGGTCGCGCTCGTCGTTGCCGGCGAGCCGGGGCGCAGGGAAGTTGTCCGCGACCTCCTGCAAGCACAGCACGTCAAAGTCAGCGATGCGCTTCGCTTCGGAGACGATGCGCGCCGGATCCACCTTTCCGTCGATGCCGCGGCACCATTGCACGTTCCAGCTCATGATCTTCATTTGATTCCCGCGCGCATGAACGACTGCACGAACTGCCGCTGGAATAGCAGGAACGCGATCAGCAGCGGACCTGCGGAAAGCAGCGTCGCGGCGTTGATGATCGACCAGTCGATACCCTGATCAGTGGCCGAAAATACCTGCAAGCCGACCGTCACCGGCCTCGACTCGACCGAGTTGGTGATGATCAGCGGCCACAGAAAGTTGTTCCAGTGATACGACACCGATACCAGCGCGAACGCGAGGTAGGTGGGGCGCGCCAGCGGCACGTACACCTTCCATAGCGTTGCGAGCGGCGAACAACCTTCGACGCGCGCAGCCTCGTCCAGCTCCTTTGGCACGGTCTTGAACGTCTGGCGCAGCAGGAATATTCCGAAGGCGCTCGCGAAATACGGCAGCCCGATCGCGAGGATCGTGTCCTTGATTCCAAGCGCGGTCATCGTGCGGTAGTTCTCGACGAGCAGCACGTCGGGCATCACCATCAGCTGCACCAGCACCAGCGCGAACAGGACATCACGCCCCGGAAATTCGAAGCGCGCGAAAGCATAGGCAGCAAAAGTGACCAGCACCAGTTGCGCGGCCAGGATCATCGTCACCAGGGTCACGGTGTTGACGAAGTAGCGGGCAAACGGCGCCGCCTGCCACGCTTTCTCGAAGTTCTCGAGTGTCAGTGGCGCGCCCAGTACGAACCGGGTCGAGAACTCGGCCGGATGAAACGCGGTCCAGAACGCGAACACAAGCGGCATCACCCAAAGGATGCCGAGCGTCCACGCGGCCAGCGTCTCGAGCGCCAGCGCGCTTCCCCGGCGCTGGTAGATTGCAGTGGCAGCGCTCACTGGTAATGGACCCTGCGATCAAGTACGAAGAACTGCACCAGCGCTGCGGTGGCGAGAATCGCGAGCAACACCATCGTCAGCGTGGCCGCATACGACGAGTCCCAGAAACGAAACCCGGTCTCGAAGACGTAGAACAGCAGCAGCGACGTCGCGTTATCGGGCCCGCCGCGCGTCATCACAACCACATGGTC
This sequence comes from uncultured beta proteobacterium, assembly GCA_963829995.1. Classification (GTDB taxonomy): domain Bacteria; phylum Pseudomonadota; class Gammaproteobacteria; order Burkholderiales; family Burkholderiaceae_F; genus JACCZX01. Next base: position 27,582 of record CAWHKW010000004.1, read on the forward strand.
CACCAGCCGGAACGCGTTGATGACGGCGTTGACCAGCACGAACAACGTGGTCGGCATCAGCAGCGGCAGCGTCACGCGGCGGAAAAAATACCAGCGCGAAGCGCCTTCGATCGCGCCCGCCTCGGCCAGGTGCGGCGACATCGACTGCAGTGCGGCCAGGTAGAAGATCATGAAAAATCCGGCTTCCTTCCAGACCGTGACGATCATCAATGCCGGCAGCGCAGTGGACTTGCTGCCGAGCCAGTTATGGGTCGCAAAGCCGAACGAGCGCGTGATCTGTTCGAGCAGCCCGTATTCGGGCGTGAAGAAAAACAGCCAGATGTTCGCCACCGCGATCATGGGCAGCACCGTCGGCGTGAAGTACGCCAGACGCAACAGGCCGCGCCCTGCGAGACGACCGTTGACCCAGAGCGCCATGGCGAGCGCGATCACGATCGACAGCGGGATCGTGCCCAGCGCGTACCAGAGGTTGTTGATCAGCGATTGCCAGAAGATCGGGTCGTCAATGAGCGTGCGGTAGTTGTCGAGTCCGATGAACACCGCAGGGCGCGCCGCTCTCGGCGTCGAAAAAAAGCTATGCCACAGATTGGCGACCGCCGGATAGTGGGTAAAGAGCGCGAGCAGAAATAACGCCGGCAACAGCATCAGCCAGCCATAGACCCACTGGGTCGTGCGCGTCATCGCATCATTTAGCAAAGCGCGGCACTCGCCTATCGGGGCGAATGCCGCGCGCGATTACTTGTACGACCGCAACAACCGTTCGGCCTCGCGCTGTGCGTCCTTCATCGCTTGTTCCGGCGTCTTTGTGCCAGTCAACGCCGCCTGCAAGCCGTCGTTCAGCGCCTTGGTGACGCGTTGGTTGTCATGTGTCGACAGCTCGGCCTTCGCATACGGCAACTGATCGCGCGCGACCGCGGCCGGCGGGAAATCCTGCACGTACTTTTTCATCACGGGCGTTTCGAACGCAGCAGGCGTGACTGCCACGTAACCGGTATCGATGCCCCACTGTGCCGCGCGCTCAGGCTGCGTGGCCCATTTGACGAACTTCAGCGCTGCCTCACGCTGTGCTGGCGTCGTCTTCTTGAACAGATAAAAATTGCCGCCGCCGGTCGGACTGCCGCGCTGCTTGCCCGCCGGCAACATCGCCACGCCGAAATCGAACTTGGCGTTGTTCTTCACGTTGGTCAGGTTGCCGGTGGTGGTCCACATCATCGCCATCTTGCGCTCGAAAAAATCGCGCGGTGTGGTGCCCCATTCCACGATGCCTTCGGGATGTACTTTGTGCTTTCTCGCAAGATCAACCCAATAGGTCAGCGCCGCGATGACCTCCGGACGGTCGTAGTAGGTCTGTGTGCCTGCAGCGTTCATCAGGTTGACGCCGTTTTGAATTGCGAACGCCTGGAACAACCAGTACGGAAAGCCGGACGATGGAACCTGGATGCCCCACTGGCTCACGTTGCCCGACGCATCGCGCTTGGTGAGCTTCTGTGCGTAGTCGAGCTGTTCCGCCCAGGTTTGTGGCGGCCGGTTGGGATCGAGCCCCGCGGCCTTGAACATGTCCTTGTTCCAGTAAAGCACGATCGTTGAGCGCTGAAACGGGATGCCCCAGGTCTTGCCGCCGGTCTGGCTGTTCTCCATGAAGCTGGGATAGAAGCTCTTGGCCCACGCTTGATCGGCCGGCTTCATGATGTCGTCAAACGGGACGATCGCATCCTCGTCGATCAACGTGTACATGTCGGTCGAAAGCAGGATCGACAGTACCGGCGGGTCGCCCGCCTTGACCGCGGTCAGCGCCTTCGCAATCGACTCCTGATAGCTACCCGAGTAAATCGGCCGCAGCTTGATGCCGGGATTGTCTTTCTCGAATTCAGCGGCGTAGCCGTCGATGATCTTCGTGATCGGCCCGCCGACCGCAACCGGGTAGTAAAACGAAACTTCGACCGGCGCCTGCGCGAATGCCAGCGCAGATACGAGCGCGCTCGCGCATCCGGCCAACCAGCGACTCAAACGTGCATACGACATGGTGTCTCCTTATGTTGGTGCCGCGCGCTCTAGGCGAGCATCGTCGTCACGTGTGGCTCGGGCGCGCGGATGCGCGCTCCCGATGCATCGAAACAATGCTGTGCGCCGCCGACCCATGCCAGACGGACCACATCACCGCTAGCCAACCCTACTGCGCCGGACTGGCGTACCGCAATACTGGTTTCACCGAGTTTGCAGGCGATCAGGGAATCACCGCCGAGGTATTCGACACCTTCGACGCGCGCCGTGTGGCCGCCGTCGCGTTGCACGCGGATATGTTCGGGCCGCACACCAAGCAAACCATCGGCGAACTGCGCCGGCAGGACCACTGGTCCGTCGGTTCCCGCAATGACAGCGCCGTCGCCCCGCGCGACCAGCGGCAGCAGATTCATCGGCGGCGTGCCGATGAAGCGCGCGACGAAGGTGTTGGCCGGAGTTTCATACAGGTCGACCGGCGCTGCGTTCTGCTCGATCTCGCCGCGGTTCAGCAGAATGACGCGATCGGCCATCGACATCGCCTCGACCTGATCATGTGTGACGTACACCATTGTGATGCCGAGCTTGCGCTGCAGCGCGCGGATCTCGCTGCGCATCTCGGCGCGTAGCTGTGCATCGAGGTTCGACAATGGCTCGTCCATCAGGCACACCGGTGCGCGTCCGATGATCGCGCGGCCGAGCGCTACGCGCTGCTGCTGGCCGCCCGAAAGTTGTCCGGGCTTGCGATCCAGCAGCATCGACAGTCCGAGCAAGCTGGCGACGTCGGCCAGACGGCGTTTAATTTCGTCGCCCGTCACTTTGCGAACTTTTAGCCCAAAGATGATGTTCTCGCCGACATCGAGATGAGGAAACAGCGCATACGACTGGAACACCATCGAAATGTTGCGCCGGGCCGGCGGCATCCGCGTCACATCACGCCCGCCGATTCTGATCGTGCCTGCATCGGCTGCTTCGAGTCCTGCGATGACGCGCAGCGTCGTGGACTTGCCGCATCCCGAAGGGCCCAACAGCACGTTCAGCGTGCCTTCTTCGAGCGCGAACGAAAGGTCGCGCACCGCGTGCACATCACCCCGCGGTGTCGCCCAATGCTTGCTCACCGCTTGAAGTGCAATCGCGGACACGGGTCGGAGTCGCCCTGCAGTCTGACAGAAGTGAACCGGTGCGTCGTCGAACACGGCGCAGCCGGTTGGATCGTAACAAAGGCAGCGTCCGCGACGCCGCGGCAACCCCCTACGACTTCTTGGAGGATGATTTTTTCGAGGAAGATTTGCGGCCCGAAGACTGTTTCGATGCAGACTTCCTGCCGGACGATTTTTTCTTCGGCACCTTGCCCCCGGCGCGGCGCGCCTCGGACAGCCCGATCGCGATTGCCTGCTTTTTGCTCGTTACCTTCTTGCCTGAGCCGCTCTTCAGCGTGCCACGCTTGCGCTCACGCATCGTCTTTTCGACTTTCTCCGACGCCTTTGCTCCGTACTTAGCCATGGTGTTCCTCCTTGATTTGGCCAAGTTCAACGATTAGCAAAGATCGTTCGCGCTGCACTACTTCTGATACTTCGGCTGATACAACTGAACTTTGAATCCGCCCGGCACTTTGAAGAACGTCACCCAGCCGAAGCCGTGGTCTTCGGCTTCTTGCGTGAACTCGACGCCGCGCGTTCGAAGCTCTCGCATCGTCGACGCGATGTCGTCGCAGTAGAACGAGACATCGGCAGTCCCCGATGCAACGCTGCTGCCCTCGGTCGGGTGCACGCCAAGATCGGCTTCCGGCGCATCGAAGATCAGCCAGCCGCCGCCAACATCGGTCCCGCTCAAGCCCAGTTTGTCGCCGATGAACGCACGCAGCTCGTCGGCCTGGGACGAATAGAACATGGCATGCATACCTCGAATCATGGTCGTCTCCTCAACAATGGCCGCCGTCGATCGGGCGAAACTTGCACTATGTCTTACCCCACTTCTCACCGGATCGGCATGCACAGCGGCTCACTATGATCCGACTAAACCGCAAAAGGATCGCCCAATGCGCTGTTGGCTCCCTCTGCTTGTCGCCATCTTCGCCGCCTGCCCAACGTTTGCGCAGCAGCGAGCCGCGGGCGATCAGCCGCCCCGCATCGACGAGCGCGTCGCACAGATTCCACAGACTGCGCTTGGTGCACCGTGGGCGTTTATCGGCTTTGCGGTGACGACGCCCACCGAGCCTCAATGGTTCGTGGCCACGAGCACGCCGCGTGGCGGCTCGATGGGGCGCCATCTTTCTGGGCGTGACGATCACACGGCCGTGTTGGTGCTGTCGAGCGAAATATTGGACAAACCAGTCGATACCGATAACGCCCTACTGGAACTGGCGCGCGGGCGGCACGCGAAGCTGTCGGAACGGTGGCAGATCGACAAGCACGAGGAAGCGATCGTGAGGCATGCGGGTACGCGCTGCGCGCGCCACACTTTGGAGGCGATCCAGCTCGCGGACACGTCGCCGCGCAAGAACGCAGCCAAGGCAAACGCGCAGCGCAGCTCGATGTTCGTCAGCGGCATATCGTGCGTGCACCCGACCGATTCTTCGATGCTGATCGAGGTGGGGATTTCCGAACGCGGACAAGTTAAAAGCATGTCGCCTACCGTCGTTCGCGATGCTGAGCAGGTTATTGCCAGCCTGACGTTTCATCGCTTCAACGAACAAGCGCTGCAAAAATCGGCCGAAGCGGCGCGTACGACCGGGCTGGCCGATGCCGAAGCGGTGTTGAAGCCGTATGTTGACGCCGACGCCGCCTGGGCGCGCTATTTTCTCGCGCAGATCATCGACAGAGCACGGCCAGCGCCGGATAACGCGAGCGTTCGCATCAAGGCGCTGCTCGAGCCGGCCGCCGAAAGAGGTCTGGCCGATGCGCAATGGTCGCTCGGCACGCTCTACCTGCACGGCGCACCCGGCGTCCCGAAGGATGCGTCACTGGCCGAAGCGTTGTTGCGGCGCGCGGCGGAGCGCGGCAATGCGGGCGCCGCTTTCCAGCTCGGCATCGCGCAACTCTCGGGCGCCGACGGCATCGCCGCCAACAAGAAAGAAGGCGCGCTGTGGGTTCAACGCGCCGCCGTGCGCGGGCTGAAGGAAGCGCAGGAGCTGCTGAAGGGAACGCGCGACAAGCCCGCCGGGAAATAACGCTCGGGACGCTTCAGCCGCCCGCTGGCTTGCGCGGTTCATCGCGCGCAAGGCGACTTTGGACGTAAGCAGCCAGGCGCGCAACAATCATCGGCGGGATCGCTAGCACGCCGAAGACGATGACGCCGAGCGGCAGCAGGTTGCCGGGTCCCACCATCAACAGCATCGCGAAGAACTGGCCGGCGAGCGGCGCGAGACCCCAGCGCCAGGTTCGCTTTGGCTCAAGAAAGCCCAGCGCGCCGGCGAGCAGACAGACCGCCGGCATTCCGACGGAAAAATACAAACTCGAATCCCACGCCTCTGTCTTCCCAGATGCGGTGGAAATCAACACCCATATCAGCGCGCCGGCGCCGGCGGCTGCGACCAGCAGCCAATGCTCCCTTTTCATGCCGCCACTCTAGCCGAGCGCGTTACGCTCATTGCATGATCGATGCCGAGTTCGCTGCCGCTATTTCGCGCACCGCGCTGCAAAACGTTGCGACCGAGTATCCGTACAAGCTCGATCAGGTCCTCGGCGGCGACGAGGCGGTACGCGTGCCGCGCGTGCTGCATCCTCTCTTCCACGGCAGCTACGACTGGCACTCGTGCGTGCACATGCACTGGACGCTGGCTCGATTGCTGCGGCTTTGTCCGCTTCATCCGCACGCGGACGCGACGCGCCGGCACTTCGAAGAGCGGCTGACCGAAGCAAATACGCAAGGTGAGCTCGCCACAATCGCGGGACCGCATCATGGGTCATTTGAGCGCCCCTACGGCTGGGGGTGGTTGCTGAAACTGGCGGCTGAATTGCACCTACTCGCAACAGACGACCGCGCTGCCGCCCGCTGGCGCGACATTCTCGCGCCGCTGGCGCAGGCATTCGCCGCCCGCTTCGTCGACTTCCTGCCGCGGGCATCTTATCCGACGCGCGCCGGGACTCACGGCAACTCGGCGTTCGCATTGCTGCTTGCACTCGACTACTGCGACACCGTGCAGCACCGTGCGCTGCATCGCCTGATCGCCGAACGCGCCAATCTTTGGTTCGGCCGCGATCGCCGTTATCCAGCGGAATACGAACCGAGCGGTGACGACTTTCTATCGAGTGGATTGGTCGAAGCCGCGTTAATGCGGCGTGTAATCGACGGCTGCTCATTTGCCGACTGGTGGAGCCTGTTTCGGCCCGCCCCCGACGCGATCAATGGCTGGCTGCAGCCAGCCACGGTCAGTGACGCCAGCGATCCGAAGATCGTTCACCTGCATGGACTCAACTTGTCGCGGGCGTGGTGCTGGCGTCAACTTCTGCCTGAGCTCGACGAGGAGTTGAAGGGACGGGTCGACGAAGCGATGAAGCGACATCTGGCGGCGTCTATTCCCGCGGCGACGCAGGGCGCGTACGTCGGTACGCATTGGCTCGGGTCGTTCGCGCTGCTCGCGCTGACCGAGCAGTAAGAGAACGACGGCGGCGGGTGACAGCCGCCGTTGCCAGACAACGAGCTATCTACTTGTAGAAAACGTAATCGGCTAGTGTTGACAACTCTGAATATCAGAGTACTATGCAATCACTAGCCGGAGGAACACGTAATGACAGCTATCGATCGAGCCAAGGAAGACCTGCATTACGTTGCCAGCGCCGTGCGACGCGAGGATCGCGACGATGGCATACCCATCATCTATTACTTGTGGGCAGTGCTGGTGGCGATCGGGTGGGCGCTGCCTGATTTTGCACCGCAGTGGACGGGTCTCTACTGGATCGTCGTCGGACCTGCGGGCGGTTTGGCCAGCTGGTGGATCGGCAGTGGGCAGGGTGCAAAGGCCGGTATCAACGACGCCGCACTTGGCCGCCGCTACGCCTATCACTGGTTGTTGGCGCTGCTGGCCTTCTGCCTGGTCTTCCTGCCGGCAATCTCCGGCAAGGTTTCTGCGGAGGCGGCGGCCATCAACGTGCTTTTGGTGGCCGGCCTGACGTATGCGCTGGCCGGCGTGCATCTCGAGCGTCCTCTGCTGTGGAGTGGATTGCTGGCGTTCGGCGGCTACATCGCATTGTCGACCCTTGACCTTCCGTATCTGTGGAGCATCACCGGCCTGGTGGTAGCCGTTTCGCTGATCCTCGCCGGTTTTACGAGCCGCAAGCGCCAGCTGCCGCGCACGCATGAAGGAACTCGATGGCCTCGACGCGGCGCTCGAGCACCGCGTTCGGCTGGCCATTAGCGTGCTGTTGGCCCGGCATGGCGAGATCAACTTCTCGCGCTTCAAGGAACAACTCGAACTGACCGACGGCAATCTCGGCGCCCAGCTGCGCCGTCTGGAAGACGATGGCTACATCACGCTTCGTCGCGCGTTCGTGGAGCGCAAGCCGGTCACCTGGTATCGGCTGACCAGCAGTGGCCGCAAGGCTCTCGACAAGCATCTGCGTGCGCTGCAGGACATGATTTCTGTCGCAGCGCCGTAAGAACGGCTGGCGCGCAGCGACCAAGGCGCTGTTCCGGGAGATCCGATGCGCCACCTGATTGCTGCGGCCGCCCTTGCCGCCACGATGCCCACCGCGCTAGCTGCCACTTGCCAGGCGACGAGCCCCAAGAACACCGTTGCGCTGGTCGAGCTGTACACGTCGCAGGGGTGTTCGAGCTGTCCGCCGGCCGATCGCTGGCTGTCGCAGCTGCCGGCGCGCATTGATGCCAACCGCGCAGTGCCGCTGGCGCTGCACGTCGGCTACTGGGACTACATCGGCTGGAAAGATCCGTTTGCGAAACGCGAGTTCAACGACCGGCAATCGCAGCTGGCCGCACTGAATCGCAACACTACCCGCTATACGCCCGGTGTTTTCGTACAAGGGCGCGAGACGAACTGGTCGTCCACGGTTGCGTTCGATGCGCAGTTGCGTGCGGTCAATCAACGGCCTGCCGCGGCGACAATCACGCTCGACAAGGTCGAAACGCAAGGCGGCAAAGTCGGCGTGCGCGCCCATGCGGAGCTGGCTGCACCTAACTCGGCCAAGAATCCTCGTTTGATCGTCGCGCTGGTGCAGAACGGAATCTCAACCAAAGTGACGGCCGGCGAGAACCGCGGCGAGACGCTGGCCAATGACCGCGTCACTCGCGCGTGGTCGGGCCCGTTGCCACTTGGAACGCGCACGATCTCACTTGAAGTGCCATCGACGGCGGCGCGCGACCTGGCGTTGGTCGCCTTCGTTGAAGACGACAGCGGCGTGCTACAGGCGTTACAGCTGCCGCTTGCTGGCTGCAGCTAGATTCGATTTTCCTCGACGGCGTGACACGCAGCTTGCGTTTCGCCACCAACGTGGCGGTACAGCTTCAGTAACGGCACCTCGACGCGGCAGCGCTCGTTGGCGTGCGGGCAGCGCGGGTGAAACGTGCAGCCCGACGGCGGATTCAGTGGATTCGGCACTTCGCCGGCGACCGGTGTGCGCGACCGGCCACTCATTTCCAGATCCGGAATCGCATCCAGCAGCATGCGCGTGTACGGGTGACGGGGCGTGCTGAACAGCGTCGTGCGCGTTGCGAGCTCGACGATCTTGCCGAGGTACATGACTCCGACGCGGTCCGAGATGTGGTGCACGACGGCCAGGTTGTGCGAGATGAAAAGGTACGTCAGCCCCATCTCGCGCTGCAGGTCCTTCATCAGGTTCAGCACTTGAGCCTGAACCGACACGTCGAGCGCCGACGTCGGCTCGTCGCATACCAGAAACTCGGGCTTCGTCGCCAACGCGCGCGCGATCGACAGCCTCTGCCGCTGACCGCCGGAGAACTGGTGCGGATACTTCGCCTTGTCGGCGGGCGCCAGGCGAACCTGCTGCAACAGCTCGTCCACCCGCGCGATGATCTGCGCCTTGTCCTTCATTAACCCGTGCGCTTTCAAAGGCTCAGCGATGATGTCGGCGACGCGCCAGCGCGGATTCAAGCTCGCGTACGGGTCCTGAAAAATCATCTGCAGCTTCTGCCGCAGCGCGCGGCCGCGTTGCGAATTCATTTCCCGCAGATCGCGGCCGAAGAATTCGACGTGACCTTGGGTCGGTACATACAGGCCCACCAGCAGACGCGCGACCGTCGATTTCCCGCAGCCTGATTCGCCGACCAGCGACAGGGTTTCGCCGCGCTTGATGTCGAAGCTGACGCCGTCGACTGCGTGCAGGATGGCGCGGCGCTTGTTCTCGAGCACGCGATTGAGCCATGGCGGCGACACGTCGAAATACTTGGCGAGGCCCACCGCATGCACGATGACGTCCGACGCGAACGAGCTTCGGTGTCTCGCTAACGTCCTCACGCAATACAGCACTCATGCAGCGACCTTGCCCCGCGTCACGTCATGCAACCAGCACGCCGCCATCGACGTACCCGCCGGCAACAAGTCCGGTCGCTCGCGCGGGCAACGGTCGAATGCATGCACGCAGCGCGGATGAAACGCGCAGCCGCTCGGGATCGCCGTCAGGCGCGGCATCGAGCCGTTGATCTGCGTCAACCGGTCGGTCTCGTGACCGAACGTCGGAATCGAACCCATCAGCCCGACGGTGTACGGATGCTGCGGCCGGTGAATCACGTCGGACACCGGCCCGATCTCGGCGATGCGGCCGGCATACATCACCGCGACACGGTCCGCGGTTTCGGCGATCACGCCCATGTCGTGCGTGACCAGCATCACCGCGGTGCCGTGGTCGCGGCACAACCTTTTCAGCAGCGAAATGATCTGCGCCTGAATCGAAACATCGAGCGCGGTGGTCGGCTCATCGGCGATGATCAGCTTCGGCTCGGCGGCGAGTGCCAGCGCGATCACGACCCGCTGCCGCATGCCGCCCGAAAACTGATGTGGGTAGGCATCGATGCGCCGCTCCGGCGCCGGTATGCCCGTGGACGCGAGCAGCTCGATTGCGCGCACGCGCGCCTTGTTCGAAGACATGCCCAGATGTGTCGTGATCGTCTCGACCAGCTGATCCCCCACGGTATACAGCGGGTTCAACGACGTCAGCGGGTCCTGAAAGATCGCACCGATCTCGCGCCCGCGGATCTTGCGCATCTCGTCGTACGGCAACGTATCGATACGTCGCCCGGCGAGCTTGACTTCGCCGGCAGCGATGCGCCCCGGAGGCTCCAGCAACCCGATGATCGCGGCACCGGTCAGCGACTTGCCGGCGCCCGATTCACCGACGACTCCCAGTACTTCGCCGGGCGCGATCGAAAACGAAATGTCATCGACCGCGACCAGCGTGCCGCGTCGCGTCGGAAACTCGACGCGCAAGTTGCGCACCTCGAGCAAGGGCGCCGACGATGACGCGATCGAAGAGGGCGCGGCCGCGGTCATCGTCATCCCTCGGCCGCTCCGGGCAACCGCTTAACTAGGCAGTGCAGCCGGCAATCGGCTCCACGTAGTCGACCTGCGGCTCGAAGTCCTGCTCCAGCGCGTTTTTCTTGACCGCCTTCAGGTAGTAGCGCTGGCACGGCTTGACATCAAGCGTAATCGTGCGCGTTTCGCCGTACGTAAAGCCCGAAGCCGCCGGCCCCTGCACGCGGATGACTTTGCGGCCCGGCTCGATCATCACCGGGTTACGCGTGTCGCTGCGTCCATCGACGTCGAGCACGATCACCGAGTAGGAATGGTAATCAGCCTTGAAATAGCGGTTGCCGTCGATGTAAGAGAACGGTGGCGTTGCACAACCGGCCAACGCAAGTACTGCAACTGCACTTGCCAGTTTCGCTTTCATAAGCACCTCCACGAAAAACTTTTATCTCAACTTCGGATTGAGTGCGTCGCGCAACCAATCTCCAAGCAGATTGACGGAAAGTACGAGCAATACCAGGGCCAGACCGGGGAATATTGTGATCCACCATTCGCCGGAAAACAGGAACTCATTGCCGATCCGGATCAAAGTTCCCAGCGACGGCGTGGTGGGCGGAACGCCGACGCCGAGAAACGATAACGTTGCTTCCGTGATGATCGCGGTTGCGATATGCACAGTAGCCAGTACCAGCACCGGCCCCATCACGTTGGGCAACACATGACGCGCCATGATCGCCAGCGGCGACACGCCGATCACGCGCGCCGCCTGCACATATTCCTTGTTTTTCTCGACCAGCGTCGACCCCCGCACCGTGCGCGCGTACTGCACCCAGCCGGATAACGCGATCGCAACAATCAACACGCCGAAGGCAAGCTCGTTATGCGAATCGCGCGGCAGCGCCGCGCGCGCGACGCCATCGATCAACAGCGCCGTCAGAATCGCCGGGAACGACAGCATCACGTCGCAGACGCGCATGATGAACGCGTCGAGCCGGCCGCCGACGTAACCCGACAGCAGTCCCAGGCCGACGCCGAGCACGACCGACAACGCGACCGAAGCCAGCCCGATCGCGAGTGACACCTGCATGCCGAACAGGATCGCCGAAAAAACATCGCGACCCTGGTCGTCGGTGCCCAGCCAGAAACTCGGATTGCTGCCAGCCTCCCACATCGGCGGCAGCGACGCATCAAGCAGGTTCAGCGTGGCGAGGTCGAATGGGTTATGCGGCGCCACCCAGCGCGCGAAGACTGCAGAGAAAATGAGAACGAATGCCACCACCGCCGCCGTGATCGCAACCGGCGAATTGCGGAAGCTGTAGGCGACGTCGCTGTCCCATAGGCGGCCGGCGGCGTTCATCGGGACCACCGATCCCTGATCGGTGATCACCGGAACGTTTGCGTTAACCGCTACTGCGTCGGTATCCATCCTGATCGCCGATTCCTAATTACCTACGGCTGCTTGATCGAGACCCATTTGATGAACATGTAGTTGTCCGCCAACTGCACCAGGTCAATGTTGCGTTTCATCCCCCATGCCAGCGCCTGCTGGTGCAACGGAATGTGGCCGACGTCGTCCTGATGAATCTTCATCGCCTCGCCGATCATCGACGTGCGCTTTTTGATATCGGTCTCGGTCGCGATCGACTTGGTCAATGCATCGATCTTGGCGTTGCTGTAGCTGCCAAGATTGAATTGACCCTGGCCGCCCTCGCCCGGCGTCGCCATCAGCGCAAACAGCGGGTTGTGCGAGTCATAGCTGCCGGGCGTCCACCCAAGGAGATAGAACGACGTATTGCGCGACAGGATCTTCGGGAAGTAACTGCCCTTGGTTTCGGCCGTCAGATTCACTTTGACGCCCGTCTTCGCCAGCATCGCCGCGACCGCCTTGCAGATCTCTTCGTCATTGACGTAGCGATCATTCGGGCAGTTCATCCCCACTTCGAAGCCCTGCGGGTAACCGGCTTCAGCCAGAAGCTTCTTCGACGCTTCCACGTCGAACGGCAGACGCTTGTTCATGTCGGCCTGAAAGCCGTTGATGCCCGGCGCGATCATCAATCCCGTCGGCGCCGAGGCTCCACGCATCACGACTTTCTGAATGGCATTGACGTCGATCGCCTGATAAAACGCCTGCCGCACCCGCTTGTCCTTGAACGGATTCTTGCCCTTGACACTCGAAGACAGCAATTCGTTGCGCGATTGATCCATCCCCAGGAAGATCGTGCGCAGCTCGGGCGCCTGCATCACTTTCAGGTTCTTGTCGGCCGAGATGCGTGCGATGTCCTGCACCGGCACCGGCTCCATCATGTCGACTTCGCCCGATAGCAACGCCGCGACGCGGGTCGACGAATTGCCGATAGGCGTGAAGATCACTTCCTGCACGTTGCCTTCGATCTTGCCCCAGTAGCCCGCGTTGCGCTGCAACGTCGTGCGTATGTTGGGGTCGCGCGAGCGGAGGCGATATGGGCCGGTGCCATTGGCCTGAAACGATGCGGTGTTCTCCGTTCCCTTGCGCTTGTCGACCGGCACCGTGGCCTTGTTCTTCTCGCACCACGCCTTGGACATGATGTACCAGTTGGTAATCACGTCCGGAAGAATCGGAAACGGCTCGGTCGTGATGATGTCGATCGTGTGATCGTCGAGCTTGCGGATCTCCTTGATCTGGCCGACGTAGGTCTTGACGTCGGAACCTTCGCCCTTGCCGCGGTTGTACGAAAAGATCACGTCGTCGGCGGTGAATGGCGTGCCGTCGTGAAACAGCACGTTCTTGCGCAGATTGAAGCGCCAGACGGTGGGCGCGGTCTGCTTCCAGTCAGTGGCAAGCAGCGGAACCACTTCAAGCTTCTTGCCACGCCCGATCAGCGGCTCGTAGATGTTGCCGGTAAATGCCAGCTGGAACGACTCGTTCAGCGAATGCGGGTCCATCGACAGCGCATCGCCCTGATTCGCAAACTTCAGCGTCTGTGATTGAACGGCGCCGGTGCCGAGCGCGAGGATCGCGCCGACGGCAACGATTGCGGCGACATGTGAGGATCGGGTAAAGGAGTGCAGTTTCTTCATCGGGGTTCCCTTGCGGCTTGAGGTACTGAAAGCGGCATTCTGCGCTCGGCCAGTGCTGAAAAAAACGCGGCGCCCAGCGGAATGATGGCGTCGTTGAAGTCATAACGACTGTTATGCAGGAAACAGTCGGACGGCCCGCCTCCCTGCCCCAGCCGCAAGTAGCAGCCGGGCTTGGCCTGCAGCATGAACGAAAAGTCCTCGGCGCCCATGCTTGGGGGGAGATTTCGCACCACGTTGTCCTCTCCCACCAGCTCCGCCGCGACATCACCGGCAAACCGCGCCTGCAGCGCGTGATTGATCGTCGCCGGATAAATACGCTCGTAGACGACGGTCGCTTCCGCGCCGAATGCGCGCGCGGTCGACTCGACCAGCTCGGCAATGCGACGCTCGACCAGCTCCTGCGTATCGATCTTCGACGTGCGTACGGTGCCGATCAACTTCGCTTCGCGTGGCACGACCGAAAACGCGCCGGGGCTGCCCGCCTGCACCGAGCACAAACTAAGCACCGCATTGTCCAGCGGCGCCACGTTGCGGGAGACGATCGACTGCGCGGCGGTAATGATGTGTGCGGCGACCACGACCGGATCGATCGCCAGGTGCGGATGTGCGCCGTGCCCGCCTTTGCCGCAGATCGTGATTTCAACGCGATCCGCGGAAGACATCATCGGCCCGGAGTTCAGCCCGATCTGGCCCGCCGGCAGCGGCGGCCAGTTGTGCATCGCATAGACCTCGTCAGCAGGGAAACGCTCGAACAGGCCGTCGTCGATCATCGCCTTGGCGCCCGCGTACCCCTCCTCGCCCGGCTGAAAGATCAGGTACACGGTGCCGTCGAACCTTCGCGTGCGCGACAGATACTGCGCCGCGCCCACCAGCATCGTCGTGTGACCGTCATGGCCGCAGCCGTGCATCAACCCTGGCTTGGTCGAGCAATGCGCAAACTCGTTTTCCTCCACCATGGGCAAGGCGTCCATGTCGGCACGCAGTGCTACCGAGCGTCCCGATGCGTTCTTCTCACCATGAATCACGCCCACAACACCGGTTTTGCCGATGCCCGTGTGCACCTCGATGCCGAGGTCGCGCATGCGCTCCGCGACCAAAGCAGACGTTCGGTGCTCTTCGAATCCGATCTCGGGATGGGCGTGCAGGTCTCGCCGCAGAGCAGTCAGCCCTTCGTGGTGCGGAAAGATTGCGGCCAGTGGGCCACGCAAGGCAAGTCCTAAATACGTTCCCATCAGTGTGCCGCCGCAGCGCGGTCGATGCGCAGGCGAGGGTCAACGGCAAAGTACAGTAAATCGACGATCAGATTGATCAGCACGAACACCAATGCAATCAGGCACAGGTACGCCGCCATCACCGGAATGTCGGCGAACTGCACCGACTGAATGAAAAGCAACCCCATGCCGGGCCACTGGAACACGGTTTCGGTGACGATCGCGAACGCAATGATTCCGCCCAGTTGTAAGCCGGTGATCGTGATTACCGGCACCAGCGTGTTCTTCAGCGCGTGGCCAAAATGCACCGCGCGATCCGTCAGTCCGCGCGCTCGCGCAAACTTGATGTAATCGGTGCGCAGCACTTCGAGCATTTCGGATCGCACAAGCCGCATGATCAACGTCAGCTGGAACAAACATAACGTGATTGCCGGCAGGATCAAATGCTTCCAGCCGGTCGTCGTCAGCAGGCCGGTGCTCCACCATCCAACCTGCACCGTGTCGCCACGACCATACGATGGCAGCACGCCGAGCATCACCGCGAACACCAGGATCAGCAAAATGCCGATCAGAAAAGTCGGCAACGAGATACCGACCAGCGACACCGCGAGCAGGAAGTGCGAGAACCAAGAATCTCGCCGGAGCGCGGTGTAGACGCCCATTGGAATGCCGACCACGATCGCGATCACTGCCGCCGCAAACGCGAGTTCAAGCGTCGCAGGTAAGCGCTCCTTGATCAACGTCGACACCGCGCGGCCCTGCCGCAGGCTGATGCCAAAGTCTCCCTGTATTGCGTTGCCGATGAAGTGCCCAAACTGCACGTAAAAAGGCTGATCAAGGCCCAGATCGCCGCGCAACCGGGTGCGATCTTCCGGCGTCGCGTCCTGCCCGAGCATCTGCGACACCGGATCGCCTACGTACTGAAAGAGCAAGAAGGCGATCAGCGCCACCACCAGCATGACGAGAATCGCCTGCAACAGGCGGCGAACGATAAAGGCGGCCATGGCTCGATATTAGAGCAGGCAAAAAGAAGGCCGGATCACTCTTCAGTGTCCGGCCCGTGCGGCGACGTGCGTCAATCTAGTCGATCCGCACCCATTGAACCTCAAGCCTGTTATCGGCTCGATGTACTACGGACACGTTCTTGCGCATTGCCCATGGAATCACCTGGTTGTGCAACGGAATGTGCATCACCTGTTTGTTATGCAGTAGCAGCGCGTCGGCGATCATCTGATTGCGCTTCTTGACGTCAACTTCGCCTTTGATCGATTCGACCAGCTTGTCGAACTCGGCGTTACTCACGCGACCCAGATTGAAGTTGCCGTCGCCACCTTTGCCGACCGTCATCGGCAGCGATTGCAACGAGTACAGCGCGTCGAACGTCGGCACGCCCCAGCCAAGCAGATAAAGCGACGTGTCGTGTTTCTGAATCTTCGGAAAGTACGTCGCGCGCGGCATTGCGTTCAATGACACCTTCAGCCCGAGCCTGGCCCACATCGCGACCAGCGCTTTGCAGACTTCCTCGTCGTTGATGTAGCGGTTGTTCGGGCAATCGAGCGTGACCGCAAAGCCGTTCGGATAACCCGCTGCCGTTAGCAGCTCCTTCGCTTTCTTCTCGTCGTAGGGCAAGCGCTCGTGCGCTGCCGGTACCCAGCCGTTGACCGCGCGCTGGATGATCGCGCCAGTCGGATCCGACGAGCCGCGCATCACCGCCTTCTTGATAGCCTCGATGTCGATTGCGTGATACAGCGCCTGGCGTACACGCAGGTCCTTGAACGGGTTCTTGCCCTTGACGTCGCTGTACTGCAGCTCGTCGCGAAACTGATCCATGCCGATGAAAATCGTCCGGTTCTCTGCGCCTTCGACGACCTTGATCGACGGGGTTTGCTTCAGACGTGCGATGTCCTGCGGCACCGGATCGAGCAGAAAGTCGATTTCGCCTGACAGCAGCGCCGCGGTGCGGGTCGAATCCGACTTGATCGGCGTATAGACGACCTCGGTGACGTTGCCTTTCTTGGTCTTTGCACCCCACCAGTTCGGATTGGTGGCGAACACTGTCTTGATATCCACCTCGCGCGACTTCAGGATGAAGGGGCCGGTGCCGTTGGCGTTGCGCGCGGCATAAGTCTCTTCCTTCTGCACGAAGTTCTGCGGCGCGACGACCTTGTTCTTCTCGGCCCACCCTTTGCTTACGATCCGCAGCTCGGTCAGCTGGCGCAGCAGCACCGGGTTCGGCACGGTCGTGTAGATGATCACGGTGTTGTCGTCGACCGCGTGCGCGCGCTGAACCCCCACGGTGTATTGCCGGAAGTTCGACGTAGGCTGCATCGCGCGATCGATCGAAAACACCACATCGGACGCGGTCAGTGCAGACCCGTCGTGAAACTTCACGCCCTGGCGCAAATTGAACCGCCAGATCAGCGGGGTTTCCTGCTTCCAGTCGGTCGCAAGTGCGGGCACGACTTCGAACTTCTCGTTGTACGTCACCAGCGGCTCATAGATATACGAGTTGGCGGTGTTATTCAGCCCCTCGTTTTGCGCATGCGGATCCATGGTCAAGATGTCGCCCTGGCTGGCCCAGCGCAGAGTCTTGGCGTCGATAACCGGGGCGACCGTTAGAGCAGCAGCGAATGCTGCGATGGTGAGGCGCATCGGCGTTCTCCTTATAAGATGGGTGTGCGGAAAGCTGATCATGATGCCCATATCCGCCATGCAGCGTCAAACACCGCGAGTGCCACGGCTCCAGCGGGTTAACCCCCGACTCTCTCGTAAGCTTCGATGACCTCTCACTACGGACGCTGATCTGCAAACCTTCTTTGCCCTGACGGGTTTCGCCCTTGCCATCGGCGGTGTCGCGTGGCTGATCGCCAAGGGCAGACAACTCAACAGGCAACGCGACTTCGAACGCAAGGTTCACGCGCGCAAGCTGGGCTGGACCTATGTTGGCACCCGCGAAGGTCGCGTTGACTATCGTTTCGCAGGTTCAGCTTCCGATATCGAATGGTCGATGTGGTACGACAGCGATCGCGGCGACAGATCACCAACGCCTAAAGCGCATTGGCAATCGGCCAACGTGCGCACTGCGCAATTGTCGTTGGTCATCATTGGCCGCAAGCGATATCAGATGGAAAGCGGAATCGTCGGCCGACTGCTGATCGATGTGGTCAGCGGCGTCGCCCAGGCGGTCGGCGGCGGCCAGGTACGCGCTGACAAGACTGCATTTTATGAATCTGCGCTAACGCTGGATGAAGGGCGTGCCGGATTTCGCGAACGTTATGCGATCGCTGTTTCCCCCGAAATGCCGAGCGGCTGGCTCGACGACGAATTGCAGGCGGCGCTGCTCGATTGGCCCAAGTCCAAGCGCGGCGCTGCGTATCGAGGCGACGAAAAAATCGAGGTGACGTTAGGCCCTGACGGACTGCAGATCGTCGCGCAGCACATGCCTGAAGACTTTGCTTTCTGGAACCACTTGGCGCGGCTCGGAGAAGCGCTAGCGCAGCGGCTCAGCCGGTTAGCGACTCGCTAGCGTGCACAAACGATCAGCGGCGCGGCTTCAGCTCCAGCGTCGTCGCTTGGCGCGCGAGCGGCGGCCGCATCGGCAAGTAGAGGACATCGCGCCATAGCGGCAGCATCGATGCGTACCACTCGGAAAACGGATTTCCCACCTGGCCGCCCGACAAAGTCCAAAACGAATTCGATTCAAGCGCGGCGAAGTCGTAGATCGCCCTTAGGGTGGCGGTGTGCCGCGTCGAAAATGGCGCTTCAGGCCGGTGAGACAACGAACCGACATTAATGGTGTGCGCATCTCCCGGATATGCAATGCTCAATTCGAACAAGCGGCGCAGCCCGGGCACGCCGGACATCGGCCGGTGCTCGGCCACCGCACGATGCACATCGCCCCAGCGCAAACCGGCTACATCGCGACCGGAAGCCTGAGTCAACTGCGTCACCGCTGTGTCGAGGGCTTCACTTGCCAGGGTGGAGCACGTTTCGAAACGCTGCTCGGTTGAACGATCGTCACACCAGTCACGCGCCTGCGCGCGCCCGGACAATACGTGCAGCAAAGTCGAGGTCAGCTCGGCGCGCTCGACAAATTCCTCAGCCAAAGAGCCGAGATCGTCGGAAAAAATCCGGAGCTTCAGCTCGCGCAGCCACGCGTGATAGATCAACGGCTCGGGAGCGTCGCGCTTCATTTGAAAGTCCCACGCGTTGAGTCGCGCGAGCGCATCACGCCCGGCTTCGGTCTGCGGCTGAACTCCCTTCAGCATCCCGAGCATGTCGCGCGCTGCGAACGATGTGACGTCGGCCTGGATCGCTTTGAAAGTCGTCACGTCATGTTTGCCACGCGCCTCGAGCAGTTGTTCGACGCGCTGTGCGCGATAGGGTAGAAACCAGTCGTACGTCAGATGGTGCGGATAGGTCGAGGGCACAACCTTGTGATTGGCTGTCACGATTAATCCACGGGCTGGATTGCGCATCCTTGGCGCTTGCTCGATCGGCAGGTAGCCGCTCCAGTCGTAGCGGGCATCCCATCCGGGCGCCGGCACCAGTCCGCGCAGATCGTTGGTTCGATCGCGCACCGGGATTCGCCCGGTCACAGTCATTCCGATTGCGCCATCCACATCTGCTATCAACGCCGACTGCGTGACCACTTGAAACAGCGCAAGCGCCTGCTCGGCCTGGTCGATGTTGCGCGCCTTGTTAAGCGCGCGTATCGCGGCAAGCGTCGTATCGTTTGGTTCGAGCGCTGACCAGCGCAGTGCCAGTGCAAACTGGGGTTGCTTGAATCCCTTTTCCACGCTGGAAAGACCGCTGATCACAGGGCCGTGCCGAGTCTCGCGAACCGTCAAGTCGACATCGGCTCCACCCTTGACACGAATCCGCTCGACGCGCGTCGCAAAGCGCGCCCAGCCCTCGGGTGTCTGGTATTCCTCGGACTGTTCGGGATTGATGCGCTCTAGATACAAGTCCTGCTGATCGACACCAGTATTGGTAAACGACCACGCGATGCGATCGTTGCGGCCTAGGACTACGCCGGGCACTCCAGGCAAGGTCGCGCCGATTACATTGATTCCCGGCGCCCGTATCCCCACTAAATACCAAACCGATGGTGTCGTCAGCCCGAGATGTGGATCGTTGGCCATCATCGGCTTGCCGCTGACGGTGCGCTGGCCCGACACCAACCAGTTGTTTGAGCCGACTCCTTCGCCGTCGCCGAAGCCAAAGCCAGGCGCAGTCATTGCAGTCACCTGCACCGCTTTCAGACCGAGCAGGCGATACAACTCTGCATAGTCCGCGGTGACCGGCGCAGGATCGCCCGGATACGGCGGATAAAAATCGTTGATCTCTGCCACCGAGAACCGCTGTGCCAATTGAAGGCGGCGCAGTTCGCGCGAGTAGGAATAGCGCGCCAGATCCCACGCCATGATCAGCGACCAGCCGATCGAGTCCGCAGGCGTCCACGGGTCGGGCTTCGGCGCGCGCGTCAGCAAGAACTCCGGCGGCAGCGGTCCGCCGCGTTTGGTTAGATACGCGTTAACGCCGGCGGCATAGGCCTCAAGCAAATCGCGATGCTCGATATCCAGGTTGTCATAGATGCTTTGCGCCACGCGAGCAATGCCGATCGTGCGCAAAAACTTGTCGGTGTCGAGCGCCGGTTCGCCCAGCACTTCCGCCAGGCGCCCCGCGGCAACACGGCGATTCATTTCCATTTGCCAAAGCCGATCCTGCGCATGCGTGTAACCGAGCGCGAAGGTCGCATCTCGTTCGCTTGCCGCGACGATGCCTGGAATGCCGTGGTCGTCGCGCTCTATGCGCACGGGTTGCTGCAGGCCGGGAACGATGAACGTTCCTTCGTGCACCGGCAGGCTGGCTTGCCGATACCAAAGGCCGATCGCCAGCACGATTACCGCTAACAGCAATAGGGCGTATCCGACGATTCGCACACACGGTCCCCAAAGTAGTGAGCGCCGATTGTGAACGATCGATCAGCGGCAAACAAAGGAGCAAATAAAGCTAGCCTGACAACGTCCTGCTTCGCCGTTATGCGACCGTGTGGCTCGGAGACGGTGACGTAGCGCGGTCGGTCGCATGCACCGCGATCGAGTATTGTCCCGTGCGAGACTGTTTTAACAGGCGAGCCAACATGAAAATGTCAGTGCGATCTTTCTTTACCCTGCTTCTTCTTGGAACAGTCATCTGTGTCGCTCCCTCGCGGGCAGCTCTGACAACCGACTCCACAACATTTACTGGCTTCTCGGTTACCTATGACAGTGCGGTGTGGGGAAATATCAAATTTCCGCACGAGGCAGATTCGTTCTCGCAAACCCTGCCGATCTCTCAATTCGGGTTCGGGCGATGGTTTTTCGATCCAAACCTTAGCGTGTCCAGCAACGGATCAGCGGGCCCGTCGGAGTTGGCAGTTACGGGTGAAATCACGCTGAATGCGAAGCCGGGGTGGGGGCTCTACAACGTCAACTTCACCCAGAGCGGGCAGTGGACGACGTCAGGGTCGGGGATGGTCAGCGTCGACGGTTCGTTCGTTGACGTCGTAGCACCCAATGCTGAGTTCTTCTTCACAAACCACCAGGCGTTCACAAGCCCCCTTGTGCAGAATGGTGAGAATGCAAGTGGCTTCTACTACATCATTGGCGAGCGCAGTTCGTTCTCACGATTTGATCAGCTCACCATTAGCTACGACCTGCTGCTGAAGGCGACCGCGATGGACGGCGCGGGGTCGGCGCACTTGTTTAGCGATACCAGCGATCCAAGCTTTCTGGGTGGTTCGGGTCCGTATCCGAACTCCAATATCGTAGGCACCTTCATCAGTGTGGCCTTCGAGCGGACGACGCCAATCTCAGAGCCGAGCGCTCTCATGTTGGTACTAGTGGGCCTCTTTACATTGCGACTGCTGCAGCGGCCGGGCCAGCGAACTCAAGCCTGAAAGAACAAACGCCCCAACACTTGCGTGCCGGGGCGTTCTGTATAGCTAGCCTGACAATGTCCTACTTTCGCTAGAAATACATCTAACTATCATCGGCGCTGAATCGTTTCACGGTCCTGTTCGGGATGGGAAGGAGTGGTTCCAACTCGCTATGGTCGTCAGGCAATTCAGACGACCTCCTGATTCGCCGCTACTGAGCAGCGGCTCACAAGAGATCTGATTCGGAAAGAAGCAAAGTGGTTGTGTTGCGTGTCGAGCCTCAAAACTTCTGAGACAGGCAGCACGGTTATAGGATCAAGCCTCACGGGCAATTAGTACTGGTTAGCTCAACGCCTTACAGCGCTTCCACACCCAGCCTATCAACGTCCTGGTCTAGGACGACCCTTAAGGGAGGTCAAGCCTCCGGGAAGATTAATCTTCAGGCAAGTTTCCCGCTTAGATGCTTTCAGCGGTTATCTTTTCCGCACGTAGCTACCCGGCGATGCCACTGGCGTGACAACCGGTACACCAGAGGTGCGTCCACTCCGGTCCTCTCGTACTAGGAGCAGCCCCCGTCAATCTTCCAGCGCCCACGGCAGATAGGGACCAAACTGTCTCACGACGTTTTAAACCCAGCTCACGTACCTCTTTAAATGGCGAACAGCCATACCCTTGGGACCGGCTACAGCCCCAGGATGAGATGAGCCGACATCGAGGTGCCAAACACTGCCGTCGATATGAACTCTTGGGCAGTATCAGCCTGTTATCCCCAGAGTACCTTTTATCCGTTGAGCGATGGCCCTTCCATACAGAACCACCGGATCACTTAGACCTGCTTTCGCACCTGCTCGACTTGTCAGTCTCGCAGTCAAGCACGCTTATGCCTATGCACTATCAGTACGATTTCCGACCGTACCTAGCGTACCTTCGTACTCCTCCGTTACTCTTTGGGAGGAGACCGCCCCAGTCAAACTGCCTACCATGCACTGTTCCCCGCCCGGATAACGGGCGTAGGTTAGAGCCGCAAACAAATCAGGGTGGTATTTCAAGGTTGGCTCCACGAGAGCTAGCGCCCCCGCTTCAAAGCCTCCCACCTATCCTACACAGATCGGTTCACAGTCCAATGCAAAGCTACAGTAAAGGTTCATGGGGTCTTTCCGTCTAGCCGCGGGTAGATTGCATCATCACAAACATTTCAACTTCGCTGAGTCTCGGGAGGAGACAGTGTGGCCATCGTTACGCCATTCGTGCAGGTCGGAACTTACCCGACAAGGAATTTCGCTACCTTAGGACCGTTATAGTTACGGCCGCCGTTTACTGGGGCTTCGATCAAGGGCTTGCACCCCATCAATTAACCTTCCAGCACCGGGCAGGCGTCACACCCTATACGTCCACTTTCGTGTTTGCAGAGTGCTGTGTTTTTAATAAACAGTCGCAGCCACCGATTCTCTGAGACCTTCTCACGCTTCGGGCGTTTCTCCCGTCACGCTAACAAGGCACACCTTCTTCCGAAGTTACGGTGTCAATTTGCCGAGTTCCTTCTCCCGAGTTCTCTCAAGCGCCTGAGCATATTCAGCTCGCCCACCAGTGTCGGTTTTCGGTACGGTCGTGTCTAACTGAAGCTTAGAGGCTTTTCCTGGAACCACTTCCAATCACTTCGCGGCTTACGCCGCTCGATCCTTTTCCTTGGTGATACGCCAGCGGATTTACCTACTGGCCACCTACGATCAGAAACCGGGACATCCAACACCCGGATGATCTTCAACAGTCCGTCCCCCCATCGCATTAGACATCGGTGCAGGAATATTGACCTGCTTCCCATCGACTACGACTTTCGTCCTCGTCTTAGGGGCCGACTCACCCTGCTCCGATGAACGTAGAGCAGGAAACCTTGGGCTTACGGCGAGGGGGCTTTTCACCCCCTTTAACGCTACTCATGTCAGCATTCGCACTTCTGATACCTCCAGCAGCCCTCTCGAGCCACCTTCGCAGGCTTACAGAACGCTCCCCTACCACGTAAACGCTTCGCTTGAACTCGCTCATGGTGGCGACGACGGCGCAGCCGGCGTCGCCAAACCTAACAAGAGAGAGTGGGCGTCGATCGACTCCAGATCAAACAGAATCGACGAACAAGTTCAAGTGAAGCGTTTACATCCGCAGCTTCGGTTATCGGCTTAGCCCCGTTACATCTTCCGCGCAGAAAGACTCGATCAGTGAGCTATTACGCTTTCTTTGAAGGATGGCTGCTTCTAAGCCAACTTCCTGACTGTCTTAGCCTTTCCACTTCGTTTCCCACTTAGCCGATATTGGGGACCTTAGCTGGCGGTCTGGGTTGTTTCCCTTTCGTGTCCGGACGTTAGCACCCGGTGCACTGTCTCCCGCGCTGACACTTCCAAGTATTCGGAGTTTGCCATGGTTTGGTAAGGCGCCATGCCCCCCTAGCCATAACAGTGCTCTACCCCCTGGAGTGATACGCGAGGCACTACCTCAATAGTTTTCGGGGAGAACCAGCTATTTCCAGATTTGTTTGGCCTTTCACCCCTATCCACAGCTCATCCGCTACTTTTGCAACAGTAGTCGGTTCGGTCCTCCAGTGAGTGTTACCCCACCTTCAACCTGGCCATGGATAGATCATCTGGTTTCGGGTCTACACCCTGCGACTGAACGCCCTATTCGGACTCGCTTTCGCTACGCCTTCCCTATACGGTTAAGCTTGCCACAGAATGTAAGTCGCTGACCCATTATGCAAAAGGTACGCAGTCACTCCAGCTTCAAGAGCCCTCGCTCCCGAACGTAATTCGAGAGACACGGGGCATTCCCCTTCCGTAGTGGGTGACCTTTGACGACGCGTGCCGCGTCGTCAAAGGGTCCACCAAAGGCTCTTGAAGCTGGAGCTCCTACTGTTTGTATGCATGCGGTTTCAGGATCTATTTCACTCCCCTTCCGGGGTTCTTTTAACCTTTCCTTCACAGTACTGGTTCACTATCGGTCGATTACGAGTATTTAGCCTTGGAGGATGGTCCCCCCATCTTCAGACAGGATTTCACGTGTCCCGCCCTACTTGTCGTGCGCTTAGTTCCACTGCCGTTCTTTCACATACGGGGCTATCACCCGCTATGGCCGTACTTTCCAGAACGTTCCGTTTGAACAACAGCTAAAACGCACAGGCTGGTCCGATTTCGCTCGCCACTACTCTCGGAATCTCGGTTGATTTCTTTTCCTCTGCCTACTTAGATGTTTCAGTTCAGCAGGTTCGCTTCCACTCGCCTATTTATTCAGCGAGGGATTCCCTTGCGGGAGGGTTTCCCCATTCGGACATCTGCGGCTGTTAACGCTCGTTGCCAGCTGACCGCAGCTTTACGCAGGCTGCCACGTCCTTCATCGCCTGTAATCGCCAAGGCATCCACCACATGCACTTAGTCGCTTGATCCTATAACGGTGCGGCCTGTTCGTATTGATTACTACTTGCTCAGGACGACACGGTCATCGGGCGACCATGTTGCTAATCTCAGATTTAATGCTTGAGACTCGAATGCAATTACAACCCGTTATCAATCCTCTCCTGACTCATTACCAGGCGCAGGATTGAAACGCTTTGCTTCTTCCGAATTGTTAAAGATCGAAACAGCGATTTTGGTCAAAGACCAAACGGAAATGCGCACTTTTGCAGACGCGCTTTCGTTTGACATTTGAGATAAGTATGGTGGAGGTGAACGGGATCGAACCGATGACCTCCTGCTTGCAAAGCAGGCGCTCTCCCAATTGAGCTACACCCCCGGTTCCTGGTCATAGGCCCCCGCTTAAGCCTCCTGCCCGAGCGTGGTGGGTCTGGATGGACTCGAACCATCGACCCCCGCCTTATCAAGACGGTGCTCTAACCAGCTGAGCTACAGACCCGCCGTCTTGCAACTTGCTTCTGGCCCCACTCGCTGCCGCAAGAAACCAACCGATAAGTGTGAACGCTTAAATCGAAGCGCGTACTCGAGAAAGGAGGTGATCCAGCCGCACCTTCCGGTACGGCTACCTTGTTACGACTTCACCCCAGTCATGAATCTCACCGTGGTCGCCGCCCTCCTTGCGGTTAGGCAAACGGCTTCTGGTGAAACCCACTCCCATGGTGTGACGGGCGGTGTGTACAAGACCCGGGAACGTATTCACCGCGACATGCTGATCCGCGATTACTAGCGATTCCGACTTCATGGAGTCGAGTTGCAGACTCCAATCCGGACTACGATCGGTTTTCCGGGATTAGCTCCCCCTCGCGGGTTGGCTGCCCTTTGTACCGACCATTGTATGACGTGTGAAGCCCTACCCATAAGGGCCATGAGGACTTGACGTCATCCCCACCTTCCTCCGGTTTGTCACCGGCAGTCTCATTAGAGTGCCCTTGCGTAGCAACTAATGATAAGGGTTGCGCTCGTTGCGGGACTTAACCCAACATCTCACGACACGAGCTGACGACAGCCATGCAGCACCTGTGTTCAGGTTCTCTTTCGAGCACATCACCATCTCTGGCGACTTCCTGACATGTCAAGGGTAGGTAAGGTTTTTCGCGTTGCATCGAATTAATCCACATCATCCACCGCTTGTGCGGGTCCCCGTCAATTCCTTTGAGTTTTAATCTTGCGACCGTACTCCCCAGGCGGTCGACTTCACGCGTTAGCTGCGTTACCGAAGGAGTTACCCTCCGACAACTAGTCGACATCGTTTAGGGCGTGGACTACCAGGGTATCTAATCCTGTTTGCTCCCCACGCTTTCGTACATGAGCGTCAGTCACATCCCAGGGGGCTGCCTTCGCCATCGGTGTTCCTCCACATATCTACGCATTTCACTGCTACACGTGGAATTCCACCCCCCTCTGACAAACTCTAGCCATGCAGTCACAAATGCAGTTCCCAGGTTAGGCCCGGGGATTTCACACCTGTCTTGCAAAGCCGCCTGCGTACGCTTTACGCCCAGTAATTCCGATTAACGCTTGCACCCTACGTATTACCGCGGCTGCTGGCACGTAGTTAGCCGGTGCTTATTCTGCAGGTACCGTCATTAACGCGAGATATTCGCTCGCGCCGTTTCGTTCCTGCCAAAAGCGGTTTACAACCCGAAGGCCTTCTTCCCGCACGCGGCATGGCTGGATCAGGCTTGCGCCCATTGTCCAAAATTCCCCACTGCTGCCTCCCGTAGGAGTCTGGGCCGTGTCTCAGTCCCAGTGTGGCTGGTCGTCCTCTCAGACCAGCTACTGATCGTCGCCTTGGTGGGCTTTTACCCCGCCAACTAGCTAATCAGACATCGGCCGCTCCGATAGCGCGAGGTTCTTGCGAATCCCCCGCTTTCACCCATAGGTCGTATGCGGTATTAGCTAATCTTTCGACTAGTTATCCCCCACTACTGGGCACGTTCCGATGCATTACTCACCCGTTCGCCACTCGCCACCAGGGTTGCCCCCGTGCTGCCGTTCGACTTGCATGTGTAAGGCATGCCGCCAGCGTTCAATCTGAGCCAGGATCAAACTCTTCAGTTCGATACTGTGTGCTTGATTACTCTCGCTGGAATCGAGAGGCTCTTGCGAACATCTCTTTCCATTGCGTGAGCACTAATGATTTGAGTTCAGCCGGATCAATAGCCGTGAGACTTTTCGACCCGGTTGCGCCGTTCATTAAGCGCCCACACTTATCGGCTGTTTCATTTTTAAAGAACAAGACACCCGTCGCACGCACTTTTTACAGAGTTGCGGAACGGGAGTCGCAAAGAGGCGCGATTATGAGCGTCCGCAGAAATGCTGTCAAGCAACATGCCGGCGGACGCGCTAATTGCGCGCTGGGATGCGCTCAGAAAACTGAGCGCAGACTGGAATTTGGCGACGGAAACAGCAAATTCAAGCTGCGCGGCTAACGATGCGCGAAACGTGGCGAACGTTTTTCCACGAACGCCGCCATGCCCTCCTTTTGGTCCTCCGTTGCGAACAGCGAGTGGAAAAGCCGCCGCTCAAACAGAACGCCTTCCGCCAGCGGCAGCTCGTACGCGCGGTTAACTGCCTCTTTTGCCATTTGCACCGCTGGCAGAGAAAAACTCGCGATCGTCGCTCCGACCTTTAGCGCTTCGTCGAGCAAGTCGTTCGTTGGTACTACCCGCGATACAAGCCCCGCGCGTTCCGCTTCGGCCGCGTCCATCATCCGGGAAGACAGCACCAGATCCATGGCCTTGGCTTTGCCCACCGCTCTCGGTAACCGCTGCGTGCCGCCTGCGCCTGGGATGATGCCGAGCTTGATTTCGGGTTGACCGAACTTTGCGGAGTCGGCGGCAATGATGATGTCGCACATCATGGCCAGCTCGCATCCGCCGCCGAGGGCGAAACCGCTGACGGCGGCGATTACAGGCTTGCGAATACGCCGGATCGTTTCCCAGTTGCGCGTGATGTAGTCGGACTTAAAGACGTCCATGTACGACCAGCTACTCATGGCGCCAATATCCGCGCCGGCAGCGAACGCCTTGTCGCTACCGGTAATGACGATCGCACCGATGCCGTCGTCGCCATCGAAACCGAGCAGCGCGGCACCGAGCTCATCCATCAAGCCATCGCTGAGCGCGTTGAGCGCCTTCGGACGGTTAAGCCGGATCAGGCCGACGCGATCGCGCGTCTCGACAATGATGTGCTCATGGTTCATTCAAAGCGTCTCCGTGATTTGCATCGCATCTTAGCGATGCGAAGGCCACAACACGACGCTATGCGCCGGCGCGCGCGAGATAGTCGAGAATCGTGTCGGACGACAGCGCACGCGCGTAAAAGAACCCTTGCGCGAATTCACACCCGATGTCTCGCATGTACTCGACCTGCTCGATCGACTCCACGCCCTCGGCCACGACTTTCAATTTGAAATGCCGCGCCACCGCGAGCATTGCGTGCACGATTGCGCGGCTGTCGGCATCGCCGGGAATGCCTTCGATAAACGACTGATCGATCTTCAACGCCGTAAACGGCATGCGTTTCAAGTAGCCGAGCATCGAATAGCCGGTGCCGAAGTCGTCCAGCACAAGTCCGACTCCGAGCGATGCGAGCTCCGCCAGCACGTCGTTGTTGATTTCGCTTTCCCTTACCAGCGTGCGTTCGGTGATCTCGAGCACGATCAACTGCGGCGCGATCGCGTGCCGCGATAGTGCGGCGCGCACCAGCGCCGGCAGCGCGGTCGATCCCATTTCCCGACCGGCAACATTGATCGACACCGGCACGTCAAAATCGGGGCGCACTTCGCGCCAACGGTTGATCTGCGAACACACTTCGTTCAACACCCAGCGTGTTATTCGCTCCGACAGCCCGCTCAGTTCGGCGACCCCAATAAAGCGATCAGGCGTCAACACGCCGTGCACGGGATGCTGCCACCGTATCAGTGCCTCCAGCCCGACGACGCGGCCACTGACCATCTCAACCTGCGGCTGGTATTCGCAAATGAATTGGGGCGCTTCGCTTTGCACCGCCTTGACAAGCTCAATGCCCAGTTGAACCTCGCGCGCCGCACGCTCGTACCGGATCGGGTTGAAGAAGCTGAACTGATTGCGGCCATCGCGCTTTGCCTGGTACATCGCAGAGTCCGCGTTTTTCAGCAGCGTGCTCATATCGCGCCCGTGTTCCGGGAATAAAGCGACGCCGATCGATGCCGACACCTGCGTGTCGATGGCCGGGACAAGATCGGTGCGATTAAGCGCTTGCGCAATCCGTGCCGCGAGTAACGCCACTTCCTGCCGGTGCACGAACTCGTTGATCAAGACGACGAACTCATCGCCGCCGAGACGCGCGACCGTGCCTGCGTCACCAACGGTTTGGCCAAGCACGTCTGCGGCCGATTTGATCAGCGCATCGCCTACCAGATGGCCGAGCGTGTCGTTGACGTCCTTGAAACGATCGAGATCGATCAACATCACCGCCATACGCCGCTTGCGATTCGCGGCGGTCATGATCAGGTCGCGCATCGTCTCGCGCAGAAGATTGCGGTTTGGCAGCCCGGTCAGACCGTCGTACCACGCCAGATGCTCGA
Organism: uncultured beta proteobacterium; assembly: GCA_963829995.1. Taxonomy (GTDB): domain Bacteria; phylum Pseudomonadota; class Gammaproteobacteria; order Burkholderiales; family Burkholderiaceae_F; genus JACCZX01. Next base: position 57,235 of record CAWHKW010000004.1, read on the forward strand.
TACGCGTTTCGGCTTCCTGCCGCTGCGCAGCTTCGAGCGCCAACGCGAGCATCAGAGACGTGGTGTTGGCAAATGAAACGTCGTCGTCGTCCCATGCACGCGACTCGGTGTGTTGCAAGCTAAGCACGCCGCTAATGGCTCCCTCGACCAGCACCGGCACATCGAGCAACGCCCGCACGCGCGCCCAGTTTCGATCACCCGCGAACGACGTGGTCAAACGCGATGTGTGAGTGTCGTTGATCACAATCGGCTGCCGATTAATCAGCTGCGCGAAGTAAGCGGGAAAGCGCGTCGCGGTGAGTTCGCGCCCGACCCAGTCGCGCATGAAGCGATCACTCGCGCGGTCGAACAGGGATTCGCAACGCAGCGATTCGCCGTCGGGCGACAGTCTCCAAAAACTGACCGCGCCTACGTCGAGCACTTCGGTTGACGTTCGCAAAATGGCCGACAGTGCATGCTTGAAGTCGGACTTTGGCTGGATGGCAAGTTCCAGAAGCCGCTCGCGAAAACGCAGCCTCCTGGCTTGCGCGCGTTCGGCCGGCCCCAGGTCACGCGCTGTCAGTACCAAGCCGCGCACGCGTGGATCATCGAGCCGGTTGGCGATAACGCAAGAGATGCTGCGGCCGGTACCCGCGAGCGCTGCACGCATGCGCAATAGCAGCGGCGGATGCTGCCGGTCGCCCGGCTGCTCGCGCAAGATTCGATCGACCGCGCGCCGGAACTCGATGCGAGAAGGCTGATCGAGAATGAATTCGAACGGCGATCCTAGAACATCGAACGCCTGCTCACCGGTGATCGGCTCCAGTGCCGCGCTCGCATAGACGACTCGCCTGTCTTCGTTCAGAACGACCGTCAACTCTGACTGGTGCTGTGCGAGCGCTCGTGCTCGAGATTCGTCGAGTCGAACCCGTTTTCCCTCGGCGCGCGCCTGCGTTGTTTCGGTGATCGCAATCGACGCGAATTCTTCCTGTTCGAAACGAAACAAGCGCATTGCGATGCGCGCCGTCAATCGGCCACCGCCGCGCAATGGAAGTTTCGTTTCCACACTCGCGTACGTACCATCGGCGGCCATCGCCCACAGTCGATTCCAGCGGCGGGTAAATGCCTGATGGCTGGGGAACGGAACAATCTCGGCGACGCTGCGGCCCAGCGGAGAGTCACCGCCCACCAGCGCAGAGGCTTCCGCATTGAGCGCCAGAATCTGGCCAGCGCCATTTACACACAACATAGCGACGCCGGCGAATTCAAAGGCCGCTCGCTTGAGCGAGCTTTCGACGGCTGCTTGACGCAGCGGAATGACGGTCGATGCCAACGGGCTCCTAAATCGTCATCGTGACTGTTTTCGATTCTGCCACGATGTACTCATTTCTCCGAGTAGAAAGCGCGAAAAAACAACGTCTCTCCGCCTAACCGCTTCGTTCGCAGCCGACCAAAGCGCCGCCGCGCATGCCACGGTTATCAAGCAAGTCCGTAGTATCGTTCCGCCGCCTATCCCGCACGCACGACGCGATGTTCAAAGCTATCTACTTGACGAAAGCCGACCAGTTTCGAGCGGAGTTGCGCGACCTGGACGAGGCTGAGCTCGAAGCCAATACGGCAGAAGCGGACACCACGGTCGCGATCGACTACTCGACGATCAACTACAAGGACGGTCTGGCGCTGACCAACAAATCCCCGGTCGTGCGCAAGTGGCCAATGGTCCCCGGCATCGACTGCGCGGGTCGCGTCGTGCAGGCTGGCGCCTCCGCCAGCGTTCCTGCTGGCGATCAAGTCGTGCTGAATGGTTGGGGTGCGGGCGAGACGATCTGGGGTGGTCTTGCGCAACGCGGCCGCTACAAGGGTGAACATCTGGTTCGTCTGCCGGCGCCGCTAACGACGCGCGACGCAATGTCGATCGGGACCGCGGGTTACACGGCCATGCTGGCTGTGATGGAGCTGGCCGATAACGGCGTTACCAGCGGCGAAGTGCTGGTCACCGGAGCGAGTGGTGGCGTCGGCTCATTCGCGGTCGCGATCCTCGCCCAGCGCGGACACCGCGTGGTTGCCAGCACCGGCAAACTTGCCGAGGCCGATTACCTGCGAACGTTGGGCGCCGCAGAGGTCGTTGATCGCGCGGAGCTGTCCACGGCAGGCAAACCACTACAGAAGGAGCGCTGGGCCGGTGTTGTCGATTCGGTCGGCAGTCAGACGCTCGCCAATGCCTGTGCGCAGTTGCGATACGGCGGCGTCGCGATCGCCTGCGGCCTCGCGCAAGGGATGGACTTTCCGGCCACGGTGGCGCCGTTCATCTTGCGTGGCGCGCGTCTGATCGGCGTCGATTCGGTCATGTGCCCAATGGATCGCCGCACACAGGCGTGGCAGCAGCTGGCGCAAGAACTGGACCGCGCTAAGCTCAACACTATTACGCGCGAAATCGCGCTGGCCGAAGCACTTGAGGCTGGCCGCGCGATCCTCGCGGGCGAGATCCGGGGCCGGATCGTCGTCGACGTCAACCGCTGAGTTTTTTATCTTGAATGCAGTCGTGATTACGTCGGCTCGATTTGTGCTCTCGGCGTTGAGGTCCTGATGATCGATCCGATCGGGCATTGGAATCGTTAGAAGCGACGGCCGATGCACCATTCAGCTGCAACTTTCAGTACAAGGAGAAACCCGATGTCCCGATTAATCCGTAGCAGCACATCAATCGCACTCGCCGCCGTGCTCGCCGCCGGCGCCGTTAGTGCCGATGCCAAAGACCGTCGCGAGTGTGACCGCGATTACAAGCCCCAGGTCGGCCAATCGGGCAAGGACGTGGTCTGGGTGCCGACGCCCGACGAGATCGTGCAGCGCATGCTGCGCATGGCCAAAGTCACGCCGCAAGACACCGTGTACGACTTGGGCGCCGGTGACGGAAAGATTGCAATTGCCGCCGGGAAGATGGGGGCAACTGCAGTCGGCATCGAATACAACCCCGACATGGCGAAGCTTGCGCAGTGCTACGTGCAGGCGGAGAACCTGACTGGCAAGACACGCATCATCCAGGGCGACGTTTTCAAGGAGGATTTCAGCAAGGCGTCGGTCGTGACGATGTATTTGCTGCCCGAGCTGAATCTGCGACTGCGCCCCACCATTCTGAACATGAAGCCGGGGACGCGCGTCACATCGCATCAGTTCACGATGGGCGACTGGGACCCCGATGAAACGGCGGAGGTTGACTATCGCACCGCGTATCTGTGGATCGTGCCGGCCAAGGTCGAAGGTGCGTGGACGCTGCGCGAACAGGGGCCCGGCAATGCGCAGTACACCGTTAACCTGAGCCAGAAGTATCAGAAAATCACCGGCGATATCGGCGGTACGGCGAAGCAGCCACTGGTCGGAGCCACGGTTCGCGGCGAAGAGATCCGCTTCGCATTTAATGACGATAAGGGCGTGACACGTACCTTAACCGGCACCGTACGCGGCAACGAACTGACGGGGACGCTGAAAAGCGCGAATGGCGCGGAAACCAAAGTAACGGGGTCGCGGAAGTAGTTTTTTAGTACGTTGCTTTGCCGCTGAAGCCCCGCGCACGCGGGGCTTTTCTATGTTTCAGGACAAGTTCATGACCGACATACCCACTTCACCCGCATTAGCGGCTGACACAACTGCGACGCCTCGACCGGTGTTGTCGGTCTTCGACGCGGTGATGATCATCACCGGCATCGTCATTGGCGGCGGTATTTTTGCCTTTCCGCCGCTTGTAGCGGCGATGACCGGTTCGGTGGAGTGGATGTTTGGTGCGTGGATCCTCGGGGGGTTGCTCGCACTGATCGGTGCGCTTTGCTATGCGGAGTTAGCCACCACATTTCCAAACGCGGGCGGCGACTATTACTTCCTAACTCGCGCATACGGCCGCGACGTCAGTTTCTTTTTCGCTTGGGCGCGCGTAACCGTAATTTCCACCGGCGCGATCGCACTGCTTGCGTTCGTCTTTGGCGATTACATGAGTCGCGTGCTATCGCTTGGTGAGCACTCCTCGGTTATCTATGCGGTCCTGATAGTGATTGCGTTAACCGCAGTGAACATCGCGGGTCTTCGCATGTCGGCTAAGTTGCAAAATGTGATGTCGGTGCTTTTAGTTCTGGGCCTGCTGTTGGTTGTCATCGCGGGCTTTGTCGCACCCGCCCCCGCGAGTGTTCCCCCGGCCGAATCGACAAGTGGCGTGCCTGCACTCTTCGGCACCGCATTGTTGTTTGTGCTGTTTACATACGGTGGCTGGAACGACGCCGCGTATATCTCGGCCGAGGTCAAGGGCGGCAATCGCGCAATCGTCACGGTGCTGGTGACGTCATTGCTCGTCATCACCGCCGTGTACCTACTGTTCATTGCTGCGTTGGTTGCAGGATTGGGCTTTGAGGGCTTGAAGGCAAGCAAGCAAGTTGCTGCAGATATCGCACAGAAAGCGTTCGGCAGTTTTGGTGAAAAATCCATAGGGGCGATCGTCGCACTGGCAGCGCTAACGTCGATCAACGCGACGATGCTGGTCACTGCTCGGACCAACTATTCGCTCGGCCGGGACTGGCGGATCTTTGCCTTCATGGGCCGCTGGAGTGCGGAACGCGACACGCCCGTCGCGGCAATGGTCACCACAAGTGTCATCAGCTTGCTAATTGTGCTGATCGCGGCCGCAAATCAAGGCGGCGTTAAGTTCATGGTGGATTTCACGGCACCGGTGTTCTGGTTGTTCTTTCTCCTGACCGGGATCGGTTTGTTCGTGCTGCGTTTTCGGTACCCACAAATTGCACGGCCGTTCAAAGTGCCTCTTTATCCGATTCTGCCGATCGTGTTCGTCGGGACATGCGCGTTCCTGCTCTATCGAAGCCTTCTTTTTACTTTCGAGAATCAGGCGATCCGTGTTGCCATTTACGTGATGCTGTCGGGGGTCGTCGTCTGGTTGGTCGCTCGGCTGAAGAAATTTGCGTGACTGGAGAAGTCGCGCCGACCAAGCGTTTTGATCGACGTCCGCTAAACACTATTAGCGCAGTGTTCTATGCTGCGCAGCCATGCAACTACTGCAAGCGTTCAAGGTTCTTACGCTCGCCGATTGGCTGGCGCTAGCGGTATTTTTCATCGCATGGATTAGCTACGCGGCGTTTGCCGGACGGCGAACAGGCGCTTCAGGTTCGTTGCTGGTCAATACCAATCGATATCGGCTGCTTTGGATGATGCAGACGACAAGCCGCGAAAACAGAGTCGTTGATGCCGTAGTCGTTCAGAACCTGTCGACCAGCCCGTCGTTTTTTGCATCGACGACGATCCTGATAGTGGGCGGACTGCTGGCGGTGCTTGGTACACAAGGCGCCGCAGAATTGGTCAAGGAGTTTCCGTTCGCCACAGTCACCAGCGCGTTCGTATTCGATCTAAAGCTAATGCTGCTGCTCGTGATCTTCGTCTATGCGTTTTTTCGTTTTTCATGGTCGATGCGCCAGTACACGTTTGGCGCGCTGCTGATCGCTTCAATGCCCGAGGCCAAGGTCTTTGAAAGTGGCGAGGCCAACCGCGAGGAGTACGCGGAGCGCGCGGGCAGAGTGGTCGGCATGGCGGCGGAGACATTCAACGACGGATTGCGCGCCTACTACATGTCCTTTGCAGCCGTGATGTGGTTTTCTTCGCCGCTTGCTTTTGCGCTGGCCACCGCGGGCATCGTATTCCTTCTTTATCAACGCGAATTCAGATCGGACGTACTTGAAGTGTTGCGTGGTTAACCGGGCGGCAGCCGCATGAGTATTTTCTATGCGATACGCCCGGCGTCACCCGCTGCACATCTATTCCATGTGACGTGCCGCGTCGAGCAGCCCGATCCGCAGGGACAAAGCTTCATGCTGCCGGCGTGGATTCCAGGCAGTTACATGATTCGAGAGTTCGCCCGCAACATCGTGCGCATCAGCGCGCTCGCCGGCAATCGTCGAGTCGCGCTCGAGAAAATTGACAAGCACACTTGGCGTGCGCTACCCGCAACGCAGATAGAGCTGGCGTACGAGGTGTATGCGTGGGATCTGTCGGTGCGCGAGGCGCATTTGGATCAAACGCATGGGTTTTTTAACGGCACATCGGTGTTTCTGCTCCCGATCGGCCATGAACACGAGCACTGCAGTGTCGACATATTGCCGCCTTCCGGCGCGCGCTATCGCAACTGGCGAGTCGCTACCGCACTTGCGCCTGCACGCGGCACTCGCCGCCTTGGCTTTGGAACGTATGAAGCCGCCAGCTACGACGAGTTGATCGATTGCCCCGTAGAAATGGGCGACTTCGAGCTGGGCCGCTTTAGTGTGCTTGGCACTCCGCACGAAGTCGTCGTTACCGGACGAGTACCGAAGCTGGATATGGCGAGGCTCACTGCCGATCTCGCTACGGTGTGCGAAACCCACGTCAAGATGTTCGAGCCGCGCTCGCGCAAAGCGCCATTTGATCGATATACGTTTCTGACGATGGCGCTGGGTGATGGCTACGGTGGTCTCGAGCATCGCAGCTCGACAGCGCTGGTCACGAAACGCGAAGGGTTGCCGTTTACCGGCATGACCGAATCGAGCGAGGCATATCGCAACTTTCTTGGGCTCGCCAGCCACGAGTATTTTCACGCGTGGAACATCAAGCGGATCAAACCCGCTGCTTTCGTGCCCTACGACCTCAGCCGCGAAAATCACACGCGTTTGCTGTGGGCCTTCGAAGGCTTTACGTCTTACTACGACGATCTGTTGCTGACGCGTGCCGGCTTGCTGAGCGAACCGCAGTATTTGACAGGGCTTGCGAAGACGCTGACGACGGTGACGCAGCGGTCGAGCCGTCTCAAGCAGAGCGTGGCCGACAGTTCTTTTGACGCCTGGATCAAGTACTACCGCCAGGACGAAAACGCGCCCAACAGCGTCGTCAACTATTACCAGAAAGGCGCGCTGGTAGGGCTCGCTCTTGATCTATCGATTCGCGCACAGACCAATGGAAAACGTTCACTCGACGATGTGATGCGATTGTTGTGGAAGCAATGGAAAACCGCCGGTGCCGACTATCGCGGCGTCAGTGAGGACCAGATTGCGCTATCTGTCGAACAGGCGACCGGGTTGTCGCTCGCAGATGATATTGACGAGTGGAGTGCCGGAACGAAGGATCCCGATTACGAAGCCATGTTTGCGCCATTCGGCGTGAACTGTGCCCGGCGGCCCGATGTCGATGCGCCACATTTCGCATTGCTCGGGATAAAAGCAGCGGCGGCACATGCGGAGTGCAGGCTGACCCATGTGTTCGACGGCTCGCCGGCGCAAGCGGCCGGCTTGTCCGCCAACGACGTGTTGGTTGCGCTCGGTGGGTTACGCGTAACTCCATCCAATCTCGATACGCTGGTGTCACGCTATGCGACCGGTGATGTGGTCGAGCTGATTGCATTTCGACGTGACGAGTTAATGCGCTTCGAGGTCAAGCTGGCAACGCAACCGCCGGTAGGTTTGTGCTCGAGGTCAATCCAAGAAAGGCACGCGCGCTGCGAGAGCAGCTACGTCAGCGGTTGGATTGGCAGGGCGCGCTCTGCCAGCCGGCGGAACTAACACCAGTCAATTTGACCGCGCCCGTGTTCCTGTAGGAAGGCGTTGGCGCGCGAGAAGTGCCCGCATCCCACAAATGGAATGGGGGGACGGCGTGCTGACAATGGCGAGGGATGATTTGCTTTCAGGACCAGATGTGGTTCTTTCAGGCTCGGCTGCCAGGCATGCGCCAATGCTCCCCACAGCATAAAAACCTTGGGTCGTCGATCAGCGGCTAGAGCACCGAGCAACAGCGACGTCAGCGCTTCCCAGCCTTTGCGCGAGTGCGAACCCGGCGCACCAAGTTCGACGGTAAAGACAACGTTGAGAAGCAATACACCCTGCCGTGCCCAGTGTTCGAGCGTGCCATCGACCGGCGGCGCACAGCCGAGGTCGCGCTCCAACTCTACGAAGATATTGCGCAGACTTGGCGGCACGCGCATCCCTCGCGGTACTGAAAATGCCAGGCCATGCGCTTGCCCTTGCCCGTGATAGGGATCCTGACCAAGAATTACGACGCGGACATCGTCAAACGGCGTAAGCGTTAACGCACGCAGCGGCTGCGGGGGAAATATCGCAGCGCCAGATATGCGCCGCTCTTCGATAAACGTGCGCACCTTCCGGCCGTCGGGCGACTGAAAAAACGCTTCGACCAGCGCCGCCCATCCCGGCGCCAACTCCGAAAGTTCGATCACGCGAAAAGCCGGGCGAGTTCCGCGCCAGGATCGGGCGCACGCATAAACGCCTCGCCGACCAGAAACGCGTGCACGCCGTTGTTCTGCATACGAGTGACGTCAGACCGGGTCAGTATTCCGCTCTCTGTCACCACGATCCGGTCGGACGGCACTTGCGGCAGCAAGTCGAGGGTCGTTTGAAGCGAAGTCTCGAACGACCGCAGGCTGCGATTGTTGATGCCAATCAGCGGCGTCTTCAAACTCAGCGCGCGTTCCAGTTCCATCTGGTCGTGAACCTCAACGAGCACTGCCATGCCAAGCGCGGCTGCGGTCGCCTCGTAGTCATACAGCTGTGCATCGGACAGCGCTGCGACGATCAACAGAATCGCGTCGGCTCCTGCTGCGCGCGCCTGAAAAATTTGATACGAGTCAACCACAAAATCCTTGCGCAAAACCGGCAGCCCACTGGCTTCGCGCGCGACGACAAGGTCCTGCAGTGAGCCTTGAAAGTACTGTGTATCGGTCAGCACCGAAAGACACGCCGCAGCGTTAGCTGCGTAGCGGGTAGCGATCTCGGCTGGATCAAACTGTGCGCGCAACACTCCCTTCGACGGACTTGCTTTCTTGATCTCGGCAATTACCGCCGGGCGATTGCGCTGCAGCCTGCTCCTAATGGCTTCGACAAAGGCACGCACATCGCGCCGATCCTCAGCGTCGCGCCGAACTTCGATCAACGACCGCTGTGTCTGTGCCTGCGCGATCTCATCGCGCTTGGTCGCCAGAATCTGGTCGAGGATATTCGCCAAGTCGTTGCCTCACGAGCTCACGAGCTCAAGAGCCGAATTTCTGAGTGGTCGCGACGAAATGGCTGAGCAATTTCTTGGCGGCACCGCTCGTGACCGCCGAGCGCGCGCGGTTGATGCCGTCGCCGATCGAATCAGCAACATTGGCAGCGTAAAGGGCTACGCCTGCATTCAGAATCACGATCTCGCGCGGCGTCCCGTCGACGTTATCGAGTGCGGCCAGCACCATCGCTTTCGACTCGGTCGCATTGCCCACCTTCAATCCGCGGTTCGAGACCATGTCGAGGCCGAAGTCTTCGGGATGAATTTCATACTCGCGCACGACGCCGTCCTTCAGCTCGCCGACCATAGTTGCGGCACCCAGCGATACCTCATCCATGCCGTCCTTGCCATAGACCGTCAGTACATGGTGTGAACCGAGTTGCTGCAGCACCCGCACCTGGATCCCGACCAGATCGGGATGAAACACACCCATCACCTGGTTCGGCGCACCGGCTGGATTCGTCAGTGGTCCGAGCAAATTGAAGATCGTGCGCACACCGAGTTCCTTGCGCACGGGAGCTGCGTGCTTCATTGCTGCATGATGATTCGGCGCAAACATAAAGCCAATGCCGGTCTCGTCGATGCATTGAGCCACCTGCTCGGGCGTCAACGTGATCTTGGCCCCGAGCGCTTCGAGCACGTCGGCACTGCCCGATCCCGACGACACGCTGCGCCCACCGTGTTTGGCCACGCGCGCACCCGCGGCGGCGGCCACGAACATCGAAGCGGTCGAGATATTGAAGGTGCCTGCCGAATCACCGCCGGTTCCGCACAGATCAACCAGGTGCGTGCGATCGGCGAGCTCCACCTTGGTCGCGAACTCGCGCATGATCTGCGCCGCGGCGGCGATCTCGCCGATCGTTTCTTTCTTCACGCGCAGGCCCATCGTCAGCGCCGCGATTTGCACCGGCGTCAGCTCGCCGCTCATCAGCCGCCGCCACAGCGACAGCATTTCGTCCTGAAATATTTCACGATGCTCGATGCATCGAACCAGCGCTTCGGTAGGTGCTATCGACATCCGCTTGCCTCCGACATCTGCAAAAAGTTTTTCAACATCGCGTGCCCGTGCTCGGTTGCGATCGACTCCGGATGAAACTGCACCCCTTCGATCGGCAACGTGCGGTGACGCAGGCCCATGATTTCGCCATCATCGGTCCACGCGGTGACTTCGAGGCACTCCGGCAATGACGAACGCTGTACAGCCAGCGAGTGATAGCGCGCGGCGTTGAAGCGATTGGGCAGATTGGCAAACACGCCGGCCGCCGTGTGTTCAACGGGCGATACCTTGCCGTGCATCAGCGTTTTCGCACGAACGACCTTGCCTCCAAACGCCTGGCCGATCGCCTGGTGCCCAAGACAGACGCCAAGAATCGGTATGCGCTCGGCAAATCGCTGTAGCAATGCGAGCGAAATACCGGCTTCGTTGGGCGAACACGGCCCGGGAGAAATACAGATGCGCGCCGGTGCAAGCTTTTCGATCTGCTCGAGCGTGATCTCATCGTTGCGCGCGACCTGCACGTCTTCGCCGAGCTCGCCAAAATACTGCACGAGGTTATAGGTGAAGCTGTCGTAGTTATCGATCATTAGCAACATGCGCGCTGCCCAATCAGTCAGTCTCGAATCCGTCTTCGACCTGCTCGGCCGCGCGCAACACGGCGCGCGCTTTCACTTCGGTTTCCTTCCACTCGCTTTCCGCTATTGAATCGGCAACGATGCCCGCTGCCGCCTGCACGAACAGCATATTGCCCTTAACAACGGCAGTACGAATCGCAATGGCGAGATCCATGTCGCCCGCAAAGCTCAAGTAGCCGACCGCGCCGCCGTAGATGCCGCGCTTGATGGGTTCGAGCTCGTCGATGATTTCCATCGCGCGGACCTTTGGGGCGCCGGTCAACGTTCCAGCGGGAAACGTCGCGCGCAATACATCAAAATTGTTCATGCCCGCCTTCAACGCGCCCTCGACGTGGCTAACCAGATGCTGTACGTGCGAATACTTTTCGATGACGTACTGCTCGGTAACCTTGACGCTTCCGACTTCAACGATACGGCCGATGTCGTTGCGCGCAAGATCGATCAGCATCAAATGCTCGGCGCGCTCCTTCGGATCCGCCAACAGCTCCGCCGCAAGCACATCATCCTGCTCCGGCGTTGCACCGCGCGGCCGCGTGCCGGCAATCGGACGAATCGCCACATAGCGCTTGCCTTGCCGGTCTTCGCTGCGCACCAGGATTTCAGGCGACGCGCCGACCACGTGGAAATCACCAAAGTTGTAGAAGTACATGTACGGCGACGGATTCAGCGTACGCAAGGCGCGGTACAGCGACAACGGCGAGTCCGCATATGGCTTGCGGATGCGCTGACCCAGTTGCACCTGCATCACATCGCCGGCTGCGATGTACTCCTTCGCCTTGGCGACCCCCTGCAGGTAGTCGCTCTTGGCAAGCTCGCGGTACTCCTCGCGGCGCACGCTGGCGCGTGCGTGCGGCGGTTCGATCGGCCTGATAAGGCCGCGTCTTCAATTCACGCAGTCGCTGCCGCGCTTTCGCATAGGCCTCGCTCTTGCCCGGGTCGGCATACACGATCAGGTAAATCCGGCCCGCGAGGTTATCGATGACCGCAACTTCCTCGGCGAGCAAAAGCAAAATGTCGGGCACGCCGACGTCGTCGGGCTTCGGTGCCGCGAGCTTCTTTTCGATGACTCGCACCGTGTCGTAGCCGAAATAGCCAGCGAGTCCACCGGCAAAGCGCGGCAGCCCGGGGCGCACCGCCACTTTGAACTGATCAGCGTAGCGCTGCACAGCGATAAGCGGATCGCCGTCAAGCGTTTGCGTCACGACGCCGCCCTCGACGATTTCAGTTGTCGTGCGATCGCCGCGGATAAATGAGCGAATCGAAGTGCGTGCGGCCAGCCCGATAAACGAATAGCGGCCAAAGCGCTCGCCTCCGACGACCGATTCCAGCAGGAACGTATTCGGTTCGTTGGCGAGCTTCAGGTACAGCGACAATGGCGTCTCGAGGTCCGCAAAGCTTTCCGCGATCAGTGGAATGCGGTTGTAGCCCTGCGCCGCGAGCGCCTTGAATTCGAGTTCAGTCATGCGATGACACCGATTGCTTGCCGCAGAAACCGCGGCTGTTGAAATGCGAGTGCCGTGCGTACACGGCGGCGGTCAGCCAATCGTGCAGCTACGCCATAGCCAGGCTCCCCGAGCGTGCAACGCCCTGGTGAAAAGCCGGCTGATCTCGCTAAAGAATGCCATCGGTAGTCAGACTTAGAGTGGCTGCGGCTCGATCAGGCGAGCCGCGTGCAAGAGCGTGGGCACTATAGCATCGGCATCCAGATCGGCTAACGATTTGCCCTCGTTGTATCCGGTTTCGACAATGATCACCCTACAGCCCGCGGCGCGCGCCGCCAGCGCGTCGTTCTCGGAATCGCCGATGACGGTCGCGTCCGAAGCTGCAACGCCAAGCAGCTGGCAGGCGCGCAGCATCGGGGCACCGTGCGGTTTCTTTTCTTCCGTGTCGTCACCGCTGACGATTGCCGAAAACGCCGCTTTCAGGTTCGTTCGCTCGAGCAGCTGCAGTGTGAACGAGCGCGGCTTGTTGGTAACGCACGCGAGTGGTATTGCCTTGCTGCGCAAATCTTGCAGCGCCAGCTTGACGCCGGGATACACCTGCGATTCGTTGCCGTTGATCTCGCTATAACAACGATTGAACGCTTGCCTGCCGCGCTCGAAGGCATCGAGCGGCGCTTGATCGTCCATTGTCTCGGTCAGCGCGCGATGCACCAGCACGTCGACGCCTTTACCCACGTACGACGCTATCTGTTTAATCGCCAACGGCGAAAGGCCAAGTTCTTTCCGCATCGAATTGGCAGCGCACGCAATGTCCGGCAACGAATCGACCAGCGTGCCGTCCAGATCAATCAGAACCGCACGCGTTCCAAAGCGCGAAATCATGCAGCCGTGAGTGCGTCGCGCAACCGCCGCACAACGCTGCCATACCCTCCGTCTGCATCGCGCGCGCCGAAAATGGCGCTGCCGGCAACGAACGTGTCGGCGCCCGCGCGTGCAATCTCAGCGATGTTTTCAACCTTCACGCCGCCATCGATCTCGACCAGAATCTCGCGCCCGCTTTCCTTCGTATACGCATCGACCTTGGCGCGCGCTGCAGCGACTTTACGCAACGACTCTCTGATAAACGCCTGCCCACCGAACCCCGGATTGACCGACATCAGCAGGACCAGATCGAGCTTGTCCATCACATGATCCATGTGCGTCAGTGGCGTGGCGGGGTTAAACACCAATCCTGCCTTGCACCCGGATTCGCGAATCAGCGACAGCGTGCGATCGATATGGTCGGATGCTTCGGGGTGAAACGTAATGATGTTGGCGCCGGCCTTCGCAAAATCGGGCACGATGCGATCGACCGGCTTCACCATTAGGTGCACGTCGATTGGAACATTCACCAGCGGGCGTATCGCCTCGCAGACCAGCGGCCCGATCGTCAGATTGGGCACATAGTGGTTATCCATAACGTCGAAGTGGATCCAGTCGGCGCCAGCCGCGACGACAGCTTTTACCTCCTCGCCCAGCCGCGCAAAGTCGGCAGACAAAATGCTGGGGGCGATTCGGTGCTTTGTTATCGTCATCGGAACCTCGGTGGCTGCGTTTATTCTAAGAGTAGCCTTCCCAACGATCATTTAATTCACATGGCCAAGTACCAGTTCGCGATTACGGTGCGCCCGCAATTCCTGCCCGACTATTCGGATCCGGGCGAGGAGCGCTTTATGTTCGCGTACACGGTCACGATAAAAAACACCGGCGAGGCAACTGCGCAGTTGATCTCGCGTCACTGGATCATCACCGACGCCAATAACAAGATCGAGGAAGTGGAAGGCGATGGAGTCGTCGGCGAGCAACCCATCCTGCAGCCCGGCGAAGCGTTCGAATACACCAGCGGGTGTCCGCTACCCACGCCGGTCGGCTCTATGCGCGGCACGTATCACTGTGTCGGCGCCGACGGCACCGAGTTCGAAGCGACTATCCCCGAGTTCGTGTTGTCGAAGCCGAGCACGTTGCACTAGTCTTTCTTCTTCGGCTTGTCGAACATCGTCCACCAGACGATGAAGACTAGTAGTGCACCCGCAAGCGCCGCTTCAAGCAGAATTAGCCACATGATTGGATTTCGGTGCTGGTTTCGCCATTGTAGTTTTGCGGTTGCCTCGCTGCTTGTCGGATGCGCGACTGCGCCGGCACCGCCGGTGACCGCACCGAAGCCACCGCCGCCGGTGCGGCCTACCTTACCGCCGCCCGGCGCTCCCCCGCCGACATCCCCCGTGCCTGCTCCACCGGGCGTAATTCCGCCCTCGCCTCAAGCTGAAACGCGCGCGAGTTATGCGCGGGTGGCATTCGACGCACTTCCGGCAGTCTCGCTTAACGATTGGGCGGGTTCATGGCCGGCGTTCCTGAATTCCTGCAGCGCCTTGGCCCGGCGCGATGCATGGCGCGAGGTGTGCGCGCAGACACTGGCCATTGATGCGCGCGATGGCGCAGCGGTGCGAGATTTTTTTGTCACGCGCTTCGACGTGTACCGCGTCTCCTCGCGCCAGATCGAAAACAACGTGGAGACGGCGGCGAGCACCAGTGGCCTGGTGACCGGCTACTACGAACCGTTGCTGCGCGGAAGCCGCGTGCGCAGCGACAAATATCCGGTGCCGATTTATCGCGTGCCCGACGATCTGATCGTGGTCGATCTCGGACCCGTCTATCCGGAACTATCGAACATGCGACTGCGCGGCAAGCTGCAGGGCCGCCGTGTCGTCCCGTATGCAACCCGCGGTGAGATCACCGGCTCGAACGCGCTGGCCGGGCAAGAGCTGTTGTGGGTCGACGATTCGATCGAAGCTTTTTTTCTGCAGATCCAGGGGTCTGGCCGCGTTCAGTTCGACGACGGAACCGTCGTGCGGGTCGGATATGGCGACCAGAACGGTCATCCGTATCGTTCGCTGGGGCGCTGGTTGGTCGATCAAGGCCAGTTAACGATCGATCAGGCTTCGATGCAGGGCATCAAGTCCTGGGCACAGCGCAATCCGGCGCGCTTAAAGGAAGCGATGGATCACAACTCGAGTTTTGTTTTCTTTCGGGAGCTGCCGCTGGGCAATGCAAACGCGGGCCCGTTGGGAGCGCTCGGGGTTGCACTGACGCCCGGCTATTCGCTGGCCGCCGATGCTCGCTTCATTCCACTCGGCGCGCCGGTCGTGCTCGCAACGACCGATCCGAATTCGCAAACGCCCGATTCAAAAGCTCCACTCGTCCGTCCGATGATGGCGCAAGACACGGGCGGCGCCATTCGAGGCCCGTTGCGGTTCGATTTCTTCTGGGGATTTGGCGCTGCGGCCGGCGAGCGCGCCGGCCGTCAAAAGTACGAAGGTCAGGCGTGGGTGCTGGTGCCCAAGGGCACAACCCCCGAATCGTTACTGCCGAAACGCTAGTTTGTTTTCTTGGCGGCCAGCAGGCGCTGCTCGATCGCCGGCACAGGCATCGCACCGGCCGAACGCGTGCCGTCGGCGAACACGATCGTCGGCGTGCCGTTGATACCGAGTTGCTGGCCCAATGCGACGTTCTGCTCGAGCGGAGTCTTGCAATCGGCAGCGGCCGCCGGTGTGGCTTTGTTCTGCACCATGTACTCGTCCCAGCTGGCCGCCCGATTCTTCGAGCACCAGATCGCTTTGGCTTTCTCCATCGAGTCGGGTGACAGAATCGGATACAGGAACGTGTAGATCGTCACGTTCTTAAGCTCCGCCATGTTCTGCCACAAGCGCTTGCAATAACCGCAGTTCGGATCTTCGAACGTCACCATAACGCGCGAGCCGTCGCCGCGCACCGTTTTTACCGCCTGGGCAAGCGGAAGCGATTTGAAATCGACCTTCAGCGCGCTATCGAGCCGCTTCTGCGTCAAATCCTCGCGCGAGGTCGGATCGAACATTCGTCCTGCGAGTACAAAAGTCACCTCCGAATCGACGTAGTAAATCTGACCGCCGATCAGCACTTCGTACAAACCGCCGCGACCCTTGAAGACCTGATCCGGTTGTTGTCCGCCGGACTTTTCGGCAAAGCGCGCCGCAACCAGCGCCTCGGGGCTGCCAGCCGCGGGGGCGTTTTTTTTCTCGCCCGCCTTAGAAGGCGTCTGCGCCGACGCCACTGCGCAGGCAAGAGAAACGACCATCGCAGCAGCGATTTGAGTCAGGCGGTTCATGTTGTGTGCTCCGGCATCCAGCGGCGAGCCGCGGAGTGTAATGAGGGTCAGCGACGGCTCAGGGTAGACCACCCGCCGTTGATCCAGTTCAACCGAGCGCCCGGCGAATTAAGGCGTTTTTCAGAGGACTCAGGCGGTTCACGGCCGCCAGACCGGCATTGCGCAGCCGGCGCACCAGCGGATCATCGAACGCGAACAGCTGCGCCAGCGCATCAGTCGTAAACCGCATTAGGCCGAGCGCCTCGGCGCGTCCGCGCTCATAGCGGCGCAAAACCGCTTCGTCGCCAGGATCGCGAAACGGCTCGCGCGCACGCACGACGTCAAGCAGAAGTGCCGTGTCCTGCAAGCCGAGATTGAGTCCCTGCCCCGCCAGGGGATGAACGACGTGCGCTGCGTCACCGACCAAGGCCAAGCGCGGTCCAATCAAGCGGGACACCGCGACTTGCCGCAGCGGAAATGTGTGCGCCGGGCCGATCGCAGTTAACGGACCGACCGCGCTGGACTCTTCTCCTGCCGATAAGCAACGCTCGGTGACCCGACTCGCCAGTTGATCGGAGCTCAGCGCCGCCAGATCAAGCGCCAGCTCCGCGGGCGCTGACCAGACCAACGAAACATGCGCGCCCGGCAGCGGCAAAAGTGCAACCACACCCTCATCGGTAAACCATTGCCACGCGGTGTTCAAGTGCGGTCGCGCGCAGGCGAAGTTGGCAACCACCGCCGTTTGATCGTACGACTTCACGGACGCGTTAATGCCGGCCGCCGCGCGCACCGCAGAACTCGCACCGTCCGCCCCCACCAACAACCCTGCAGTCAGCGAGCCGCCGTCTTCGAGATTTATCGTCAACGTGTCCGGCCGCGCAGCAAACGAAACGAACGACGATTGAATTCGGGCGATCGCGGGCTGGAACCCGCACGCGGCATCGAGCACCCGCAGCAACTCGCTTTCTTCGATGATGGTCGCAAGCCGCTCGACCGTTGCGCTGTAGGCATCGAACGTCAGCTGCGGCCCATCATCACCGTACACCCGCATGTGTTCGACTGCACAGACGCGTTGCTGATCGACGCTGGCCCAAACGCCCAGACCTTCAAGCAATGCGACGCTCGCCGGAGCAACCGCGTAGATGCGAGGATCAAATGGTTCTGCGCGCGTTGCCGCGTGGGGTTTCGGCCGGGGACCGATTAACGCAACGCTAAGCCCTTGCTGTGCAAACCCGAGCGCGGCAGCGAGCCCCGGCAAGCCAGTACCGACGACTGCGATGTCGAATGACGAAGCCACCATAAAGTCGAGCGATTATGCCGCTGACCACTCGACCATCAAGCTATACTTCGCGCCCTTCGCGACGGCGAGATTTGCGAAGTTCAACCGCCTTCCGGTTTGTCGCAGCAAGCAAGGCCAAGTAGCTCAGTTGGTAGAGCAGAGGACTGAAAATCCTTGTGTCGGCGGTTCAATTCCGTCCTTGGCCACCACTCCATCACCTCCTTGAGCGATGCGCGGCGGTGTAAAACCCGCCGGCCCCTAACTATTCAGGCGCCAACCAGCGGCGACCGCGTCGCGTGCTTTCATTTTGGCGGCGATGTAGTCGCCATCTGTGATGTGCAGCAAGTCGGCGATCCGGCGCAGCACCTGACTTTCGTGCGTCACCAGTTCGCCATCCGCGTATGCGACACACCACATTAACTCGATCACCCGCAGCTTCTGTGGCTGATCGAAGTGCCGATTGATCAGCGACGTGAACTGGAAACAGTCAGTGGCCTGCTTCACTTCCTCTTCAGCAAGCCGAAAGAGCGACACCGACTCTTCCTCGCTCAGCCCGAAGTTCTCGCGAACGGCGCGCAACACTGCTTGCTGCTCGGCAGGATCGCTCTTCGTGTCGGCGCGGACGACTTCGACCAACAGCGCCGCGGCAGCCAATTCGACGCTGTGCTGATCACGCACCGGTGTGGCGGGCGCAACGATCTTGTCTTCAAAGTAGTCGCGAATCGACGTCAACATGCATCACTCCAGACTCGTCATGCTCACATTACCGTGCATCGGTGCCGCGCTATTCCGGCAGCGATCCGAACATGTAGGTCGCTTCGAGGACCGGACCCGGTCGTCCCAGCATCCCAAACCAGCGCTTGTAGATCTCTGCGATCGCACTGCTGCGGTAGATCTGCGCCAACGCGCTGTTGACCGCCAGACGCATCTGCCAATCCCCACGCGGCAACGCGATTGCATAAGGCTCGAACGACAGCGCGTCGCCGAGCAGCGCCAGACCCTTCGGCTCCTTGGATTTGCCCGCGAGCCCCATCAGCAGCACTCGGTCGCTAGCGAACGCGTCGATCGCACCGCTTTCGACCTGCTCGAGTCCCTCTTCGCGCGACTTGACTGGCACGATCGTGGCGTTGATCACGCGATTTTTCAGCGCATCGGCGAGCGCCTTCTCGTTGCTCGTGCCGCCGATCACGCCGATCTTCTTGCCGCCCAAATCACTGAGTCCGTTGGCTGACAAGCTGGCTTTAACGAGCAGGCCGGTGCCATCGACGAAGGTGAAGCTCGAGAAGTCGACGGTCTTCATGCGCCCGAGGGTCACGGTGCTCGAACCGCATTCCAAATCGGCTTGCCCTTTTGCGATGACGTCGAAGCGGTTCTGAACCGTGACCGGTACCCATCGGATCTTCAGTTCGCTGACGCCCAACTGGCGTTCGATCGCTCCGACCACACGGCGGCATAAGTCGATGCTGTAGCCCACCACCTGCTTGCCGCTGTCCTCAAACGAAAACGGCGCGGCGTCGGTTCGGTAAGCGATGCCGATCGACTGCGCGTCGCGTATCTTCTTCAAGCGTCCGTCGAGCGCCGCAGAGTTCTGCGAGAACGAGGTGGAGGGCAGCAGCAGCAAAGCGGCGAGTCCGACGGCCAGTACTTTCATCGTCTTGTGTCTTCGTGGGGAAGTGGGCCGCGAATTGTGCCCGAGATGAATATCGGGCTCTCGGCTAACGCCAACAACTTGAGCCGAAATTCGCGCACGCACGCTCTGCTGCACAATGGACTTTTGGCCTGGATGAACAGCGTGCGCACCGAGAACCGTTTTTTCCGATGAGCGCAAGCGCCGCTGCCGCCCGGCCGCGCACGCTGCGGCGGCAACTGTTGTCGCTGACCCTCGGCACATTGCTGCCGGTCATCACGTTTGCCGTGCTGGGTGCCGTAGCGCTGGCTCAACACGAGCGATCAACGTTTGAGCGCGGTGCGCGGGAGCGCACGCTCGCCATCCTGACCGCCATTGACACGGAGCTTAGAAGCTCCATGACGTCACTGAACGCGCTCGCTTCCACACGCAATTTGGATGGCGACGACTTGTCCGCTTTTCACGACGAGGCCGCGCGCGTGCTGGCAACACAGTCTGACTGGGTGAGCTTGAAACTAGCCCCACCCTCGGGACAACAACTGGTCAACGTGCTGCGCCCGTTCGGTTCGGAGTTGCCACTGATCCAGGAGCAGGCCAGCTTCGAGCACGTGATACGGACAGGCGAACCTGCCATAGGCGATCTGGTCACTGACGGATTGACGCGCCAAACGGATTTCGCCGTTCGGGTACCGGTCATGCGCGACGGTGCTCTCCGATACGTGCTGTCGGCAGTCGTCAAACCGGAAGCGATTTTCGACATCCTGCGCGCGCAGCAGCTGCCGGCTGATTGGATCGGCGTGGTGGTCGACCGCAACAAGCGCTTCGTCGCGCGAACCCTGGACAACTCGGAGCGGCTGGGGCAATTGTCGTCGCGTGACCTGCAGGCTGCGCTGGCAGCTTCGCCGCAAGGTTGGGTAGAAGGGCGAACCACCGAGGGCACACGCGTGTACACCGCGCATCACATCTCGCCCTTTAGTGGTTGGGCGGTCGCGATCGGGATCCCCGCGCAGCTTGTGGAGTCGGCTGCGTGGAAGGCAACGGCATACATGTTCGCCGGAGCGATGACCGCCGTTGCATTGGCCATTTTTCTGGCGCAATGGTTAAGTCGCAGGATCGCCGAGCCGATCGGCGCGCTGGCCGAAACAGCCAATGCACTGACGCGCGGAGAGACCGTTGTCGTTCCGCCGGCGGCCGATATCCGGGAGGTCGCCGAGCTGGCTTCAGCGCTGGCAGAAGCCGGCGTTGCAGTTCATGCAAGGGTTGCCACCCAGCACCAGCTCGAAACGGTGACCAACAATGCGAGCGTCGCACTTTTCATGACCGACGCCACTCAGCTGTGCACGTTCATGAATCCCGCCGCGGAGCGCATGACCGGGTACACATTCGCCGAGGTGCAAGGGCGGCCGCTGCACGAAGCGATCCATGGCACCAACGGCGGCCATTCGCCCGCCGAATGCTCGATGGGTCGCGCATTCGCCGATGCCGAGCCGCGTCAAGGTGAAGACGTCTTCGTTCATCGCGACGGGAACGTCTACGACGTGGCCTATGCCACCAGCCCGCTGCGTGGGCCTGGCGGGGTCGTCGGCGCGATTGTCGAGGCGCGCGACATCACAATCGAAAAATCGGTGGAGGCTGAGCGACTTCTGTTGCTGGACCGCGAGCAACGCGCGCGCAGCGAAGCGGAAGCGGCCAATCGGGCGAAGGATGAGTTTCTGGCAATGTTGGGGCACGAGCTGCGCAATCCGCTTGCAGCAATCAGCAATGCATCGCATCTGCTCGACCATTCAGCGAGCGAGCACGCGGCGCCCGCGCGGGCGGTGATCAAGCGGCAATCGAGCCACTTGACGCGGCTGGTCGACGATCTGCTCGATGCGGGCCGGGTTGCGTCCGGCAAGATTGTGCTGGCGCAAGGCCCGGTCGAGCTGGCTAGCGTCATCCGGCGCACCTTCACCACGCTGAAGGCATCGGGCCGGACCGCACGGCATCAAGTGACGGTGGATCTTGAACCGGCGTGGGTCCTGGGCGACGAGACGCGCCTCGAGCAAATCGCGACGAATCTGTTGACCAACGCGCTGCGCTACACGCCGGCGGGCGGGCACATTGCCATTACGTTGAAAGCTGACGTTACTGATGTGCTGTTTACGGTCGCCGACAGCGGCATCGGCATCCCGCGTGAGATGTTGCAACGTGTATTCGATTTGTTCGTGCAGGGCGATCGCGGGCTTGAGCGCGCGCACGGCGGTCTCGGTATCGGCTTAACGCTGGTCAAACGCCTGGTGGAGCTGCACAACGGCACGGTGCAAGCGGCGAGCGACGGTGCCGATCACGGCAGCGTGTTCGTGGTCAGACTGCCGCGAATAGATGAACCCAGGGCAACTGAGGACCTTGCAAGCTCGAGCACGATCCACGCCGACAAGCGCCGCGTCCTGGTCGTCGAAGACAACGATGACGCCCGGGCGATGCTGCGCGCGATCCTTGAAATCGCAGGCCACGAGGTGATCGAACGTGCCGACGGCCCGAGTGGTCTGGAGGCGGCGGTAGCCCTGCGACCCGATGCGGCACTGGTCGATGTCGGCCTACCTGGGCTGAACGGCTATGACGTTGCACGCCAGATTCGCGTCCAGCTATCGGGCCAAACCATGAAGCTCATTGCACTGACCGGTTACGGACAGCCGCAAGACCGATCGCAGGCGCTTGCGGCGGGCTTCGATGCTCATCTCGTCAAGCCGGTCGAACCCGAACGCTTGCTGCGTCTTGTGACTTCGGCGCCTAAAAGTACGTCTGCCAGTTAGCCGGTGGGTGCAGCCCGTCACACAGAACGACGGGATCGCGTTCCGTTGCTGTACAACTCGTTCGCCGCTTGAACCAGAATAGTTTCGAGCTCCTCGAGCCCCATCGGCTTGACGAGATGATGCCGAAAGCCGACAGCCTTGCTGCGCGCGCGGTCTGATGCCATTCCAAAGCCGCTCATCGCGATCGCGTAAATAGGCCGCGGCAGGTTGAGCCTGCTCAGCAGCTCCCACCCGTCACCATCGGGCAGCCCGATGTCGGAAATCAAGACGTCGGCATTCGACGCCGGCACTTCACGCAGCGCCTTGGCCATCGTGTCGGCCACCATCACGTGATGACCGAGTTCTTCCAGCATGAAGATCAGGAACTCGCGCGTATCTGCGTGATTTTCCACCACGAAAATGCGCAACGACACCGTCGCGCCAACGAGAGTTTCAGTCGCTGCCTCAGTCATTCTTGCTTTGACCATTCGTTACGGCTAGGCCACGGGTAATTCGATAGAAAAGGTCGCCCCTTGACCCCTGCCACCGCTCTCAGCGGTGATCGTTCCACCGTGTGCCTCTACCGTTGCCTTCGATATAGCAAGTCCGAGGCCCAGCCCGCCAAACTCGCGCGCGACCCACTCGCCGCCTTGACTGAAGGCGTCGAAGATGGACGACAGGGAATCCGGCTCGATCCCAACGCCGTTGTCCGACACGGCGACAATGATGCGGTCTGCATCATTCCTCGATGTGACCCGAATGTCGCCGCCCCGGCGGGTGAACTTCGACGCATTCTTCAACAGATTCCACACCACCTGCTGCAGCCGGTTGAAGTCACCGTGAATCTGATGCTCTGGCGCATCAAGATCCACCTTCAGCGTTTGATTTTTGCCGCGAATATCGGATTCGCAAATTTCAACCGCGCCCATCACCGCCGCATGCACATTCATCGGCTCGGCGACGATTTCCAAATGGCCACGCGCGATGCGTGTGAGGTCGAGCAGATCGTCGATCAGATGCGATTCGATCTTGATATTGCGGCGAATCATTGCCAACGCATCGCGCGCATCCTCCGGCAGATCGTGCCGGCGTCCCAGGGTTTGCACGGCCATCACCACCGGCGTCAGCGGTGTGCGCAACTCATGCGACAGCACTGCGAGAAAGCGATCCTTGGCGCGGCTTGCGGTCTCGAGCTCGTCGCGTGCAATTTTGTTAAACGCCAGTGCTTGTTCGAGGTCGGCCCGGCTTGCTGCGAGCGCTTCACTGGCAGCCCGTGCTTCGGTCTGGTCGCGAAATATTTTCAACAGGCCGATCGTCCTGTCGTTCCCATCATGCATCGCCATCATCGCGCCGCTGCCCCAGAATCGGCTGCCGTCCTTGCGAAGGTGCCAGCGCTCGTCGGACGAACGCCCCTCGGCTAACGCGGTCTGGGCCTCAGCCTCAGGCGCGCCGGCAGCGCGGTCTTCCGGGGTGAAAATCAAGTCCGCGGGCTGTCCGATGACCTCGCGATCCTTGAAGCCGATCAGACGTTCGGCGCCCGAGTTCCAGCTCGTTATGCGGCGCTCGAGGTCGGTAGAAAGAATCGCATATTCGCGCGCGTTTTCGACCACCAGCCGGAGCCGCTCTTCGCTTTCGCGCGATGCTTCGCGCGCGCGGTTGCGTTCGGTCAGATCCAGCACCAGCGCCGTTGCGGCATACGGCCGCCCATTGCGATCGCGCAGAACCGACACGCTGACGCTGACCCACACCGTGCTGCCGTCGGGACGCAACAGACGCCGCTCCAGTTCGAACGGCGTGCCTTCACGCGCCATGCGGGCAAACAGCACTTCGTTGTTCGGCAGGTCGTCGGGGTGCGTAATGTCCTGCAGCCGCAGCTCAAGCATCTGCTCTGACGTGCGTCCAGCGAGCTCGCACAAGCGCTGGTTGACGAAGTTGAAGCGGCCCGAGAATGCGCACTGGCCCACCCCCAGCGCGGTCTGCTCGACCATCGCACGAAATCTCTCTTCCGACTCGCGCAAGCTCTGCTCGGTCAGCTTGAACCCCAGCACGTCCGCAGCCTGGCGCGCATACAGATCGGTCAGCCGAAGCTCGCGGTCCGACGGCCGATGGGGCGCACGAAAGTGCGTCGACAGCACACCCAGCGGCTCGTTGTTGCGGTCGAACAGCGGGGTCGACTGCACGGCCCGATAGCCCGCTTGAGCAGCGGCAGCGCGCAGCGGTGCGTAAAGGGGATCGGCTTCGACATCTTCAATAATGACGCGCGCCCGCCGAGTCAATGAACGACCGCTGGCAGACGAGTTTTCGATGTCGATGTGGCTGATGCGCTCCAGAAACGCGGCGTCGAATCCCCGCTGGGCCACAATCTCCAGCTTGTGCGTGGCGCGGTTACACAGTTGAACGGCGCCAAAATCGGCGCGCTGCAGTTCAACGGTGGCGTCGAGCACCTGTCTCAACACCAGCGGGAGCTCGGCGGTACTGAGCAGGCGCGCGCTGAAATCCTGCAGCCGCAGCATCGCTGCCAGATCGGCCGCCTGCTCGACCTGCAGCTCGTACAGCGCGTCTTCGGCGCGGCGGCGCGCGGTGATGTCGACGAAGGTGAACACCACCCCGCCGATGCGCCCATCGGGTGCCCGGTAGGGAAGCGCGCGGGCGATATACCAGCGGCCGGCGGCCTGCACTTCGCGCTCCGCGGGCACGAGCTCGCCGAGCGCACGCAGTGCGTCGCGCTCCATTTCAGGGTATTCGAGCCGATGCGTCAGATCGGTCAGCGGCCGGCCGATATCGGTCGGTATCACGCTGAACAATTCGATCGCAGACGGCGTGTAACGCATGATGCGCAGATCGCGATCCAGAAAAATGGTCGCAATCGCCGTCGCTGCCATCAGATTGTGCAAGTCGGAATTGGCAAAGCCGAGCTCGTCGACTCTGTTTTTCAATTCCAGGTTGACGGTGGTCAGCTCCTCGTTGATCGATTGCAGCTCTTCGCGGCTGGTTTCCAGCTCCTCGGTCGCCGAGCGCAGCTCCTCATTCATCGCCTGCAGCTCTTCGTTGCTGGCCTTCAGCTCTGCAGTTGACGATTCGGCCTGCTCGACCGTGTCGCGCAGCTGCGACTTGGTCGTTTCGAGTTCGCGTTCCAGATGCTGAGCCATGGCGTCGGATCGCACGTCGCGCGCCCGGTCTTCCCAGCCGGTCACCGGCGCGTGCGCATCGAACACGACGAGGAAATAATCGGGCGCCAGGTCGGTGGCGGGCGCGACACGGATATTGACCGCTTTAGCTTCACCGTCGAGCTCGATCGGTACGTTGAACGCATCGGCGCGCGCCCTCGACTGCATCGCGGTAAACAACGCGGCGCGCAGGTCGAGGCGCAGCATCGGGTGCACCAGCTGCAGCAGGTTGCGCGTCAGCTCGCCGCCGGTGAACTGCAGAAAGCGTCCCGCGCTGTCCGATAGATGAACGATGTCGTACGCCTTGTTGACGACCAGCGAAGGCGGCGAAAAGCGCTCGATCAATTTGTAATGCAGTTGGCCAAAGCTCGATTCCGAGGTCAATTCCCCGCGCAAGCTTCTGGCAGCAGCAGGCATCGCGCCGCCGTTGGTTTTTGGAACCGTGGGCCGTTCGCCGGATTTTTCCATTGCTTCCAACGATCGCGCGAGGGCACTGTTGCCGACCGGCACCGGAAGCGTTGCCCGAAGCGCTGGCCGTTGCTCGTAGATGCGGTACTTCTTGTCGACGACGGTGAAAAGCTCCTTGTCGCTGTTGATGGTTTCCGACATGCCCAGAAACAGGCGCCCGCGCGGCCGCAGCGCAAAGTGAAAGATGTCGAATGCGCGCGCTTGCGCGTCGGTGTCGAGGTAGATGAACAGGTTGCGGCACGACACAAGATCGAGCCGCGAAAATGGCGAGTCCTTGATCAAATCGTGTAGCGCAAACAGCACCAGCTCTCGCACCTCGCGCCGCAGCCGGAAGCCGTGCACTTCCTTCAGAAACCAGCGCCGCAGCCGCTCTTCGGAAACGTCGGCGGAAATCGCCTCCGGATAGATACCGGCGCGCGCAGTTTTTATGACGTCCTCGTCGAGGTCGGTCGCAAAAATCTGGATCTGAGGCGGCGCGTCGAGCGTGCGCGCATGCTCATACAACAGCATCGCAATCGAGTAAGCCTCTTCTCCGGTAGCACACGCCGGCACCCAAACTCGAATCGAATCGCCCGGTCCCTTGCCCTGGAACAGCGCCGGAATTTCGAGCGCAAGCGCATCGAACGCTTCACGGTCGCGAAAGAAATTGGTCACGCTGATCAACATGTCCTGCATCAGCGCGCCGGCTTCGCCCGGATTGGTGCGCAGGAACGCCAGGTAGGTCGGCAGGTCATCGACGCCGTTGACCTGCAGGCGACGTCCGATCCGGCGCAAAATCGTGGCCCGCTTGTAGTAAGAAAAATCGCGCCCGGTGCGACTCTGCAGAAACGTCAGTATCTCGCGCAGCGCAATTTCGGAATCGGCAACCGATGTATGCAACGGCGCCGGCTTGGCTGGCTGCGGGCCGTCCTCCGGCGGCAATTTGAGTCGCTTCGCCAGCTCGTGATATTTGATCAGCCGCTCCGGCATCGCGGCCACTTGCAGCACCCAATCGACCATGCCGGTAGCGATCGCCGCGCGTGGCATCCCCGGGTGCTCGGCCTCGTCGGGGTCCTGCACAATAGTCAGTCCACCGCGCTCCTTGACTCGCTTGATCCCGATCGCGCCATCGCCGTCGGCGCCGGACAGCACGATGGCCGACGAATGCGGGCCGTGCGTGTCGGCCAACGTGCGAAAGAAAAGATCGACTGCGACGCGCTGACCGCGCTCGGACGGCAGCTCGGCGAGTTCCAGGCGACCGTCGGCCGCCGCCAATTGCTTTCCCGGCGGAATCACGTAGACGCAATTCGGCTTCACCTTCTCGCTGGTGTTGACCTGCACGACGGACATTGCAGTCGCCGTTTGCAGGACCTGCGCCAGCGTGCTTTCGTGTTCGGATGAAAGGTGCAGGATGACGACAAACACCAATCCCGAATCGGGCGGCATCGCGCGGAAGAACGCCTGCAGTGCAGGGATCCCGCCGGCGGAACCGCCGAGCCCCACCATCGGCAGCATTTGATAGCCGCGCGTCGGCACCGCGTCATCAATCAGCTCGGCGAGCTCGACTTCAGAATGATCGGCCGATAACTCGCGCGCTAGCGGGCCAGGCTGCGGCGCTCTTGACCGTGCAGGAGTTCTACGAGTGCTTTCGCGTGGCTTGGCCATGTCGTATGGGCATCACGGCGACCTAACGCCGTCCACGAAGTAGTGTCGCACAAGGCGTGCCCGCTCTGACGCTAACCTAGCGACTTCTCGCATCAGGAGACGGCATGCAGCGCACCGCTCTGCGTACTTTTTACGCATTCATCGCCTCACCAGCAATGGTCAGAGCCGATTTATTGCAATGAATGACACGACTTTTAGCTGGCATGGTCCGCGGCAGCCGCACGTCCCGCTGGTGCTCGACTCGCCGCATTCCGGGTTCCAGTTTCCAGCGGATTTCGATGCGGCGGTGTCGGAGTTCGACTTGCGCGACGGCGAAGATTGTTTTGTCGATGAGTTGTATATGCCGGCTACCGAGCTCGGCGTCCCGTTGCTGGCCGCGCAGACGCCGCGCACCTACCTCGACCCGAACCGCCACGCAGGCGATATCGACCTCGACTTGCTCGAGGGTGGCGCGTGGCCGCATGCGCACGTGCCAAGCGGCAAGGCGCGCATCGGCAAAGCGCTGATCTGGCGCACGCTCGACGATGGACGCGCGATTTACGCGCGCAAGCTGAAGATCGATGAGGTGCTGGGCCGGATCGAGCGCTGCCACACTCCGTATCACCGCGCGCTAAGCGGTGCGATCGATCAGGCGCACGCCAACTTCGGCGTCGTTTATCACATCAACTGCCATTCGATGAACTCGGTGGCCGGCCCGATGGGGGAAGGCGGCGCGGGAACTCCACGACCGGACTTCGTTCTCGGCGATCGCGACGGCACGACCTGTGATCCGGCATTCACGGAGTTCGTGCGCGCGACGCTGGCCGCGACGGGGCACAGCGTCAGCGTCAACGATCCTTACAAGGGCGTCGAACTCGTAAAAGCGTATTCGAGGCCCATCGCCGGCCGCCATAGCCTGCAGCTCGAAATCAACAAGCGGCTCTACATGGACGAAGCGAAGCGCGAACGCAATGCCGGTTTTGCCCCACTGCAGCGCAAGCTGCAACATTTGATCGAGGCCATCGTTGACTACATCGGAAAGGACGTTCGCCGTGGCTGAACGTATCGCTAAACCCGTGCGCGGCCATCATCCGGTCGAGGTGCAGCCGCCCGACATCGCGAAATACAAGCAAGGCAACACCGGAGTCGATTACGTGCACATGTTCGACTCCGGCCGCACCGGCCCGACCGTGATGGTGCAGGCGCTGACACACGGCAACGAGTTCTGCGGCGCGCATGCGCTGGACTATTTGTTGCGGCGAGCAGATCAAGACCGGCTACGGGCAAGCTGATCGTCGCGTTTGCCAACGTTGACGCCTATGCACGTTTCGACTTCGACGACCCGGATGCGTCGCGCTATATCGATGAGGATTACAACCGCGTCTGGGCCGACGAAGTTCTGTTCGGCGCGCGCGATTCGATTGAGCTGCGCCGCGCACGGCAGCTGCAGCCGTTTGTCGACGCTGCCGATTTTCTGCTCGACATTCACTCGATGCACGAGCCGTGTCGTCCGATCATGGTATGCGGCATGGTCAACAAGCACGTCGATCTGGCGCGCAAGGTCGGGCTGCCGGCCGATCTTCTGCTCGATACCGGCCACCCCGCCGGTGTGCGTATGCGCGACCGCGGCAGCTTCAACGATCCGGCGAGTCCGCGCGCGGCGGTGCTGATCGAGTGCGGTCAGCATTGGGAAAAGCCCGCGGTCGACGTCGCGGTCGATACGATGCTGCGCTTTCTCGCGGCCACCGGAAGCGTCCCGTTTAACTCGATCGAATCGAAGCTGAAAGTGAAACCGCCGGCGCGGCAGCGAGTGATCCAAGTCACTGAGGCCGTCGTGGCGAAGTCGATGAACTTTGAGTTCGTGGTGCCGATCGAAGGCTTGGGAATCGTTCCGAAGGCCGGCATGCCTATTGCACGCGATGGTGAAACGGTGTGGTTGGCGCCATACGACGACACCATCCTGGTGATGCCTTCGACACGGCATCTGAAGCCCGGCAACACGCAGGTGCGCTTGGGACGTTATGAAACGGGCCGTTACGAAAGTTAGGAGACGACCATGAACAGACGATTGGTGGGCGTGGCGCTGTTGGCCGCAGCCGTACTGGCGTTGTCGGGTTGTGCCAGCACGGCGATCAATGCCCAGTGGGTTAACCCGCAGGCCGGCAACCGTCTTCCTGTCAAAAGCGTGATGGTGATGGATATCAACCGTGACTCGACAGCGCGCCGGGTCTACGAGGACGCGATGGTGGCCGAACTAGCCACGCGCGGCGTCAAGGCTGTTCAATCGTACAAATCGTTGCCGGGCGACGGCCCCGCCGAACAGCAGGCGATTCAAGCTGCAGTGGCGAGCGCCGGCGCCGATGCGGTGCTGATTTCGCGCACCATCAGTGTCACCAATGAAGTTCGGGTGTCGCCGGGGTACGTCGCCGGCCCGCCCTGGGGCTTTGGATGGCCGGGTTTCTACGGCTACTACCACAGCTACTGGTCCGCCGCGTACGCGTTTCCGCCGACCGTTTACACCGTGCAAAACGTGCTGGTCGACACGCGGCTGTTCGATGCGAAGGAGTTTCTGTTGCTATGGTCGGGTTCATCGACCACCGTGCCGACCGGCTCGATGCAGCAGACGATTCAGGATTTCGCGAAGACGATCAGCGCGACACTCGCTAAAGAGAAGGTCATTTAGGGCCTGCTCACCCTAATAGCTCGCGACGACGTTATCGTCGCGCAGATCAATCAAGGTTTCGGCGACCTGTACGCAGTCTTCGACGTGACGGTCGCCAAGCGCCTTTAGTGCGGCAAACGATAGTGATGCTGCGACCGCCTGGCCCGCGAACGGAACGTACCTGGCCGCCTGTTTGACACTTAATCGCACTCCCACCGTTTTCAGCAATCTGATCACCAGCTCACGCGTAACGATTCGGCCAATCAATGCACTGCCTACTGCCATCGCCGCTTTGTAGGCAAACAGTCGCCGCTGCGGCGCGAGTTGCTCGATCTGCTGCGGGGTCAGGCCGAAGCGTTCGTTGATCTGCTCGATCATCTGAAGCAGCACGGTGATATCGACCGCGACGTCGACTCCCGGTAGCGGCAGAACCGACGCGCCCGCCGAGATCAATGCGCGGCGCGTAACCAGCTTGCGGCAATCGCTGGCAATTCGCGCGGTGTCGCGCCGTGTTTCCGGTATTACGTTGGCGCTCGCGCGAGCTGATTTGGCCTTCGATCGACCGGCTCGTTTGACGGCAATCGCGGTGGATGACATTGAGCGATGACGATCCTTATTCGAAAGGCGTTGGATGATGCTTGGAAGGCAGGTTCGTCCGTCCCCATTTCAGCGTACGGCTCATCCATACCAGTTCGTCCAGAAATCCGCGGACCCGATTCTCGTAAGCAGCGTCAAGCAGCTTGCCCGTGTCGTCGAACTTGCTCTGCACTGTCGGAAAGTGAAGATCGGTAAACGTGACCGCAAGCCCTAGCTCACGCACCATGGGCACCAGCGCTTCGATGACGCGCGTTCCACCCCAGGGCCCGGCCGACACGCCGACAAACGCAACCGCCTTGTGTACGTATTCCTTCAGCAGCAAATCGAGCACGCCTTTCAGCGCGCCCGGATAGCCATGGTTGTACTCGGGCATGACGATCACCAGGCCGTCGGCGCGCACGATCGTGTCACGCCACTGCGGAAACTGATCCTTGATGTCCGTTCCATAGTCGCCCTGTGGCAGCGAAAAGTCCGCGACGTCGACAAGCTCGGTCTCGATATCAGGACGTGCCGACATCACCGCGTGCAGCCACCGCGCGACATTCACGCTTCGGCGCAATTTTCGATTGGTGCCGAGCAAAATCGGCAGGAAAACGGATGAGGTATTCAAACCTGACTCCGGCAATGGATAGGACGCCGTGTGCGCCTACAACGCGGGGCGTGCGCCGCAGCATGGTAATCCGATTAACTGCACCGGACGCCCGCTGATCGACGTTTTCAGTCGAGCCTGCAGCGGGGTGCGCCCCTATAATTCTGCGGTCCCACACAAGGTGCAGGCGCGCGGTAGCGGCCTACGCGATCGTCGATGCAGCTCCTTACCCTCGGGCTCAACCACACCACTGCGCCGCTCGCAGTGCGTGAGCGCGTTGCCTTCCTGGCCGACGAAGTCGGCGCCACGATCGGTCGTCTGTGCGATCGCTTGAGTGCGCCCTCAGGCGGCCGCGTCAGCGAGGCCGCGATCGTATCGACCTGCAACCGTACCGAGGTCTACTGCGCCGTCGAGGAACCCGACATCGCGCAGCACGCGCTGCACCAATTCGTTGCCACCGAGCGGCACCTGGATCTGGATGAGTTGCAGCGCCACTCGTATGTACTGCCGCACGTGAACGCCGTACGCCATGCGTTCCGCGTCGCCAGCGGACTCGACTCGATGGTGCTGGGAGAGCCGCAGATCCTGGGGCAGATGAAAGAAGCCGAGAAGCTCGCGCGCAATGCCGGCGGGCTCGGCCTGATGCTGAACCATTTGTTTCAGCGCACGTTCGCGGTCGCCAAAGAGGTTCGGTCGACCACCGAGATCGGCACGCAGTCGGTTTCGATGGCCGCGGCCGCGGTCCGCGTGGCGCGCAAGATTTTCGGCGAGCTCGATCACAGCCATGTGTTGTTCGTCGGCGCCGGCGAGATGATCGATCTGACCGCGACGCATTTCGCCGCCCAACGGCCGAAGTCGATTACGGTGGCAAATCGCACGCTGGACCGCGCTGAAGCGCTGGCAACGCGGCTGCACGGCCAACCGATGAAGCTAGGCGATCTGCCCGACGCGATGGCGAAGTTCGACATCGTCGTGTCGTGCACCGCAAGCCTGCTGCCGATCATCGGGCTCGGAATGGTCGAGCGCGCGATTCGTACGCGCCGGCACAAGCCGATGTTCATCGTCGATCTGGCGGTTCCGCGCGATGTCGAGCCTGAGGTTGCGCGGCTTGACGACGTGTACGTTCATACCGTCGACGATCTCGGCAAGGTGGTTGCCAGCGGCAACGACACGCGGCAAGCCGCGGTCGCACAGGCCGAAGCGATCATCGAATCGCGCGTGCGGGATTTCGAGGAATGGATCCGCGTGCGCCGCGTGGTGCCGACGATCCAGGACCTGCATGGCCGCGCAGACGCTTTGCGCACGCGCGAGCTGCAGCGCGCACTGAAGCTGCTCGCAAAGGGCGAGCCGCCCGAGCGCGTGATCGAGCAGCTATCGCACGCACTGACCAACAAGTTTCTGCATGACCCGATGAGCGCACTGCGCGCCGCCGGTGATGAGGCCGAGCACGCGCGACTGCAGGCGCTGTTGGCCCGCTTCTACTCGGAATAGGTTTAGCTCAGACCGCATGTGCGACGCGCGGTCGCACGTGCGACGATATCTCCATGAAACCCTCAATGAGAACCAAGCTAGAGCAGCTGTCGAAGCGGCTCGAAGAGATTGACGTGCACTTGTCGGGTGAGCATGCGGCGCGCGACATGAACCGCTTTCGTTCGCTCGGCCAGGAGCGTGCGGAAATCGAACCCGTCGTCAGTCGGTTCCACGACTATCAGCGGGCCGAAGGTGATCTGCAGGGCGCGCAACAGATGCTGTCCGAGCCCGACATGAAAGCGCTCGCCGAAGAGGAGATCGACGCGTCGAAGATTCGCATCACACAGCTCGAAGCCGAGTTGCAGGCGCTGCTGCTGCCCAGGGATCCGAATGACGACCGCAACATCTTTCTCGAGATTCGCGCCGGCACCGGCGGCGACGAATCGGGATTGTTCGCGGGCGATCTGCTGCGCATGTACCTGCGCTACGCCGAGCGCCATCGCTGGGCAAGCGAAATGATTTCGGAGAGCGCATCGGATATGGGCGGCTACAAGGAAGTGATCGTGCGGCTGGTGGGCACCGGCGCCTATTCGAAGCTGAAGTTCGAATCGGGCGGTCATCGAGTCCAGCGCGTGCCGGCGACCGAAGCACAGGGACGCATTCACACATCGGCGTGCACCGTTGCCGTGCTGCCCGAGGCCGATGAGATCGACGACGTGAAGATCGACCCGAGTGAAATTCGGATCGACGTATTTCGTGCTTCGGGTGCCGGAGGCCAGCACGTCAACAAGACCGAAAGTGCGGTGCGAATTACGCATCTGCCGACCAACATCGTCGTCGAGTGCCAGGACGATCGATCGCAGCACAAGAACCGCGAGCGCGCGATGAAGATCCTCGCGGCTCGCATCAAGGATCAGCAATCGCACGAGCAGCAGGCGAAGGAAGCATCGACGCGCAAGACCTTGATCGGATCGGGTGATCGCTCGGAGCGCATTCGCACCTACAACTTCCCGCAGGGCCGCGTGACCGATCACCGGATCAATCTGACGCTGTACAAAATCGACGCGATCATGGACGGCGACCTTGATGAGCTGACCGAGAAGCTGGCCGCGGAGCATCAGGCCGAGTTGCTGGCAGCGTTGAGCGATGGCGCCCAGTGAGTCCGCCATCGGCGAGCTGCAGGTAGGTGACCTGCTGATCGCCAGCACGCTGCCGGCGCTGGAGGCGCGCGCGCTGCTCGCGCATCAGTTGGGCGTCACGCGTGAAAGACTGATCGCTCGCCCCGAGCAACGAGTAGCGCCGGCCGACGCCGACGCGTTTGCGCACTTCGTCGAACGGCGTCGACGGGGCGAACCGCTCGCGTACCTGCTGGGGGAGAAAGAGTTCTATGGGCGCCTGTTCGCCGTGTCACCCGCGGTGCTGATCCCGCGGCCCGAAACCGAATTGTTGGTCGAAACCGCACTCGCTTACGCCGCGAGTGACGGCACGCAGGTTCTCGACCTTGGTACCGGATCCGGCTGCATCGCGATCACGCTTGGCCTCGAGCGCAGCTCTTGGCGGGTGATCGCGAGCGATGTGTCGTCGCAGGCGCTCGGAGTGGCGCGCGACAACGCAAACAAGTGGCAGGCGAAGAACGTGACGTTTCGTCTCGGGATCTGGTTCTCAGCCGTGCCTGCTCAACGCTTCGATTTGATCGTCAGCAATCCGCCGTACGTCGCCGAGGGCGATCCTCATCTTGAGGCGCTCCGTTTCGAGCCGACGAACGCCCTGGTGGCTGAAGACAATGGCCTAGCGTGCTTGCAAACCATCATCGACGGAGCACCGTCGCATCTGGTCGCGGGAGGCTTGCTTGTACTGGAGCACGGCCATGACCAGGCCCATGCGGTGCGCAATATGTTCGCCACGCGCGGCTGGAGCGACGTGCAAACCCGCACCGACCCGGCGGGGCTCGACAGAGTGACTTTCGCCCGATCTTCGGTCGTTTGACGCGCTGTCGGTGCTCGCTACACTCGGAGAATCCAACCCGAGTGACATGCCATGAACCCTCAGGACTTCATTAAGAAAACAGTGACCGACAACCCGGTGGTGCTCTTCATGAAGGGCACGGCGCAGTTTCCGCAATGCGGCTTTTCCGGCCGCGCGATTGCCCTGTTGAAACAGTCGGGCGTCAAGAATCTGATCACCGTCAACGTGCTCGATGACGACGACGTTCGGCAAGGCGTCAAGGACTTTTCCAGCTGGCCGACCGTTCCGCAGTTGTATGTCAATGGTCAATTCGTCGGCGGCTCAGACATCATGACCGAGATGTTCGAGTCGGGCGAGCTGCAGACACTGCTGAAGGACGCCAAGGTCGTTTAGGCTCGCTGTGCCCCGCATGCGGCGCCTGATTGTTGCTATCACTGGCGCCACCGGCGCTATCTACGGCGTGCAGTTGCTAAGGCACTTGCGCACGCTCGGCGTCGAAACCCATCTGCTGCTATCGCCCGCAGGTGTGTTGAATGTGCACCAGGAGCTCGATCTGAAGCGCGCCGATGTCGAAGCGCTGGCCGATGTCGTG
Source organism: uncultured beta proteobacterium (assembly GCA_963829995.1). GTDB lineage: Bacteria > Pseudomonadota > Gammaproteobacteria > Burkholderiales > Burkholderiaceae_F > JACCZX01. The sequence continues at coordinate 92,326 of CAWHKW010000004.1, forward strand.
CATGGGGTCGGCGATGTCGGTGCCGCGCTGGCCAGCGGATCGTTCAAGACCGACGGCATGGTGATCGCGCCGTGCTCGATGAAGACGCTGGCCGCCGTCGCGCACGGCTATGCCGACAACCTGATCTCGCGTGCCGCCGACGTTTGTTTGAAGGAGCGCCGCAGGCTCGTGTTGCTGCCGCGCGAAGCCCCGCTGAACCTGGCGCACATCCGCAATATGGAAGCCGTGACGTTAATGGGCGGCATTATTTTTCCGCCGCTGCCGGCGTTCTATCAGCGGCCGCAAAGCTTCGAACAAATGGTCGATCACACGCTGGCCCGTGTGCTCGATCTGCTGGACATCGAGCACCAGCTGGCCCCGCGGTGGGACGGGCAGATCGGCGAGAATCCGCAGCGCGCCTAGGGGAAGTACCGGCGGGACGCTTGCCGCGCCTTGGCTCGTTTGCCGTTAGCTGCGGCGCGGTGGCGCGGACACGATCCTCAAAATCCGCAAATCCGAATCCGGATCAAGTAAACGGCGCAGTTCGGCCACCGCGCCTGCCGGCGTTTGCATGCCAGGATCGAGCACGAACGAAAAGGCCACCGGCGCAACCGCAGTTCGAACGCTGCTTCGAAGTACGCCGCGCACGCCTGGTGCGACGGCAGCAACGCGGCGCGCAAACGCCTGCGCCTCTACCTGAGAATCCACCGCGACGAACACCACGGTTTGCCGAGCGGCTGCTGCGCGTGAAATCACCGCATGGTCATAAGTTGCTGCGACCTTGTCTTCGTCGCAAACGCCGCAACTCCAGGCCGCCAGCGGCCACATGCACAACAGGGCTGCGAGCAACCTCGCGCTCACTTGCCGCCCGGCTTGCTCGAATTCAAGCCCGCCTCGGAAGCCGACGTTTTCCGTAATGGCAGCTTGGTAGTAGCTGGTGCGTCAGACTGAGGTTGCTTCGCCACTTGCGGGCGCAAGTTGGCGTCGGCCCACTTGAAGTACGCGATGTACTCGCGCACTTCGGCGTCGCTCAGGTTCTGGTTCGGCATCGGAACCTTGTAGCGCGCCAGCATTTCCTTTGCCACCGGATCCGACTGCAGCAACTTCTCCGGACTCTTCATCCAGCGCACGAGCCACGCTTCTTCACGCCGCCGGGTTACGCCGTACACGTCGGGTCCCAGCTTGTCGCCGCCACCGACCGAGTGGCACGCGAGGCACTTGGATTCAAAAGCCAGCTTGCCGCGCACGGCTACTGCGTCGGTCGGGGTCATCGCAGTTGCCGGCATATTGTGATGCTCGGTATCGGCCGCTTTGGGCGCGTGCTCATCGGGCTTGCCGCCAGCAGCGATCAGGCCGATGGCGCCCTGCGACGCATTGGCGAAGTGATGATCGACCATCACATAGCTGCCCTCCTCGGGCACGATGAATTCGACAATTGCGCCGCTTGAAGAACCGAGCAACACCGTCTGCATGCCACGCAATTGATTAGCCGGATTACCTTCGGTCCAGACTAGATCGAAAATCGTGCCGACCACATGGAAGCTTGAAGTGTTAGACGGGCCGACATTCATCACGTACAGCCGCACGCGTTCGCCCGGCTTCGAGGGTAGCGGCTTATCGACGAAGCCGTTGTGACGCCCGTTGAAGACGGTGTAGGTGGGTGCCTTGCTGCGCAGGCGGTCACCGTCAAGCACATAAAGCGGAGCGCCCGCGATCTTGCGCTTTTGCGGGTCGGGCTTGGTGTAGAACTCACTCTGCAGGATGGCGTACTCGCGATCGACCTTGGTTGGATATCCGCCGCGCGGCTCGACGATCATCATTCCGTACATACCCGACGCGATGTGCTCGAGCACCATCGGTGTGCCGCAGTGATACATGAATACACCGGGGTAATTGGCGACGAACTCGAAGCTGATGGTCTGGCCCGGCGCGATCGAGCGGTACTTGTCCTGCGGCGACACCATCGCCGAATGAAAATCCATCGAATGCATCATCGGCGCAGCCACGAACTGGCCGGCGGGCATCGGCTCGTCGCTGCGATTCGTCATCGTGAACTTGATGCGGTCACCGACACGCGCGCGAACCACCGGCCCGGGCACCTGATCGCCAAAGGTCCAGGCCGAGAACTTCACACCCGGAGCGATTTCGATGATCTTGTGTGTCGTGTCGAGCCGCACTTCCTTGATGGGCGAAGGATCCAGCGGCTTTAGAGTCGCGTCCATCGACAACGCGCTGCCCGCGGCAAACGGTCCAGTATGTCGATCACTCGACAAAACGGCAGCCGGAGTTGTGAACTCCATTTCCGAAGTGTCGTAGACGTCGCCTGCAGACTTTGTTGCAGCGGGAGCACCCGATGCAACAGGCGGCGACCCACGGTTGCAACTCAACAAAAACGCGGCCGATGCAAGCGCGACCGCGAAATAGCGAGCCTGTACTAAACAATTGGTTCGGTTTTTCATGTAATTAGCCCAACGCTGACGCACTCGCCTAACCGAGTGGTTAGCGACTAAAGAAGCCCTTCATAGTCCTAGTTGGCTGCCGAGTCGGTTCGCCAGCGCACACACAGCGATCGCTGCGCGCCCTCATTACTAAAGTGGTGTCATTGAGAATGAGTTGCGGTGTCGCGATCCACGGGAGCAACCGTCGAATGCGAGTCTGCGAGCGCCGCTGGCGCAGGCGCCAAGTTCTTAACGCTGCGCCTATGTTCGATAGGATCATCTGTGTCGCTCGCATTCGCCAGCAGCGTGACCGACGTAACCGTGTCGGCCAGCATTTCCTCAACGTCGGCCTCCTGATCGAAGCGCCGTAACCGGTTCGAAATTCGATCGAGCGCTATCACGGATGCCAGGCGCAGCTTGGCGCGTTTCGTTGTCTCGACCAGTGCGCAGTACAGAATTCGCGCCAGGCTTTTCAGTAACCGCGAGGTCTCGATGTTGTTTGATCGATCGTGCGAGGCGCGCTCGGCACACGCTGTCAGGCGTTCGGCTTCGTCGACGTCGAACGTCAAAGGGGGCGGATGCGGCGGAGTTTGAAGTAGAACGTCGACTGATGAAGGTTTCATTGCGGTCTCGGGCTGATGCCGAGTCACCGCTGCGTGTCAAAAACTCTGACCGAAGCGGGGCTACGAGCCTTGTTGCAATACATGCCGGCGTCGGCCTGCTGAATCAGGTCACCGAAATCGCTGCCGTCGATCGGGAACATGGCCATTCCGACGCTTGCGGTGACTTCAATTGTTGTGCCCTCGACCCGATAGGGCGCCGCAATATGGGCGCGGATTTTCTCCGCCGCGGCAACTGCACTTTCCCGGCACTCGAGCTCGGGCAGCAACACGACGAATTCGTCACCCCCATACCGGCATGCGGTGTCAGAAGTGCGGATACTCGCAGTCAGGCGCGCTGCCACCTGCTGCAGCAACAGATCACCCGCGGTATGTCCCAGAGCATCATTGATGCTCTTGAATCCGTCCAGGTCCAGGAACAGCAATGCAACCTGTTTGCGCTGCCGCCCTCCCCGCGCCGCGGCTTGATTGAAGCGATCCAACAGCAGGCTGCGATTGGGCAAGCCCTGTTAACTGGTCGTGATGCGCGAACCGGCGCGCCTGCGCCACTGCTTGTGCAAGCTGATTCACTTCCTGCTTCAAAACCTTATCGCTTTTTTGGAGCTTGTCGATCTGCCGCAACGCCGCCACCATTTGGCCTTGGCTGGTCGATAGTGCGCGGTGCAGCTCGGCTGTATCGGTGAGTGCTGACGTCGATCGCGCTGGCGCGTCATTGGCCGCGTCATCGACTTCACCAGTGCCGTTGTGTGGGCTTCGAATGCCAGACGCTGTCGCGACCCAGGCATGTGCGTGGCCGTTAGTGATTTCCGTCGTCATAGCGTCGCTTGGGCCGGTGCTGAGCGATCGGTCCGTTGGCCGGCTCGTTGCTGGGATTCTCGGACCCGAGACTACGAAAGCAGGCGTGCACCGTCTGTGCGCTAACGCACGCGCCGTGGCCATAGTTGAGGGATGCGACGACTCGTCGATAGCGCCACTAGCGCACCTGGCGCAGATCCGCCCGGAAATCAGCCCTCCTGAAGCATTTGGCCTAGGTCGCTAATCGATCGGGAAGCAGCCGGTCGTACTCATTCTTGACGACCGCATAACACTCGCAGGTGCGCAGCTCCAATCCGGCGCGATCGAGTACGGAAATTTGACCGCGCGCGTACCGAATCAGCCCGGCCTTCTGCAGCTTGAGTGCTGCCTCGGTGACGCCTTCACGGCGCACGCCGAGCATGTTGGCTATCAGCTCTTGTGTCATGACGAGGTTGTTGCCCTGCAGACGGTCCAAGCTCAGCAGCAGCCAGCGGCATAGCTGCTGATCCAGCGAGTGATGCCGGTTACACACTGCGGTTTGCGCCATCTGCGTAATCAGAGCCTGCGTGTAACGAAGCAGCAGATGCAGCACTGGGCCAGCTCGGTTGAATTCGTCTTTCATCGTCTGCGCCTTCAGCCGAAAGCCATCACCTGCGCTTTGCACCACAGCCCGGCTTGGAGTCGATTCGCCCCCCATGAACAGTGAGATGCCGACGATGCCCTCGTTGCCGACGACGGCAATCTCGGCCGAGGCGCCGTTTTCCATCACGTACAGCAGGGATACGATCGCCGTGAGCGGAAAGTAAACGTGGCTCAGTGTGGTGCCCGACTCGTACAACACTTGGCCGAGTGGCATCTCGACCCGTTCGAGTTGCGGCAGCCAGCGCTGCCACTCGGCCGCTGGCAGCGCAGCGAGGAGCTGGTTCTGTCTGGTTTCAGGCGTAGGGCGCATCACCGAGCCTTTCCACTAGCGCAGCGACATGCAAGCTGGATACCCGTCTTTTTCGGCCGACTCAGTCGCAAGCGTCCACTTAAACCGAACATGCGCGGTCCATCACGGCACGCAGTTAAAAACAGCGTACACTGCGACTCGCTTTCGCTTGAGTCTGTCGTTCTACCGATTATCTCTGGCCTGTTGCTTGGTTCGTAAAACAACGGCGCGTCTGTTTATCAGGTTCACGTCTCTTGATCGTTAGCTCGCCGCTGGACTTTTTCCGGCGGCTGATTTCGTTGTGATCTTAATATCAAGGAACGTAAAAATGGCAACAGGAACAGTCAAGTGGTTTAACGATGCAAAAGGCTTTGGATTCATCACGCCCGAGGATGGCGGCAAGGATTTGTTCGCGCACTTCTCGGAAATTCAGGCGGGCGGCTTCAAATCGCTCGCTGAAGGCCAGCGCGTCGAATTCGTCGTGAAGCAAGGTGCAAAAGGCCCACAGGCCGCTGAAATCCGTCCCGCGTAGTAGGGACGAATTTGCATACAAGAAACCGCGGCCATGCCGCGGTTTTTTTTGGACCGGTTGTTTGGTGCCGGCAGAGGGACTCGAACCCCCGACCTTCGGTTTACAAAACCGTTGCTCTACCAGCTGAGCTATGCCGGCCGCATGAATAGCAAGCCGCGCGACTTTACTTGATACGCGTCAGTTTCGGCCGGTCACCGGGCCGCGGTGCTGGCGGTGGATCGCTCGGCTCGTTGTTATCCGCAGCCGGGACCGGCGCGCGCACGGACACCAGCGCAATTGGCGTTGGGCCCGGCAGCGTTTTCGCATCGTCGTTGTCGGATGTCGCGGGTTCTGCTCCGGCAGGGACGCTGCGCGGAACGTCGAACGCCATGCCCTGACCGCTTTCGCGCGCGTACACGGCAATCACTTTGTCGACCGGAACGATCACCTCACGCGCCACGCCGCCAAACCGCGCCTGAAACTCGATCACTTCGTTGCCCAGCTTCAACCGATTGGTCGCCAGCGGCGAGATGTTCAGCACGATCTCGCCTTTCTTCACGAACTCCTGCGGGACGTTAACGCCCGAGTCCGCCAGCACGGCGATGTACGGCGTCAAGCCCGAGTCCGAGCACCACTCGTGAATCGCGCGGATCAGGTACGGCTTGGTCGAAACATCAGCCATGGCGAACGCAATTACCGGCGCATTACCTTTTCGGACGGTGTCAATGCCTCAATATAAGCCGGCCGCGAAAACATGCGCTCGGCATACTTCATCAGCGGCGCCGCGGTCTTCGGGATATCGATGCCGTAATGGTCAAGCCGCCATAACAACGGGGCCAGCGCAACGTCGAGCATCGAGAAATCATCGCCGAGCATGTACTTGTTCTTCAGCATGATCGGCGCCAGCTGCGTCAAACGGTCGCGAATCGTCGCGCGCCCTTTTTCCATCGCCTTCTGATTATTGCTGTTCTCCAGCGTCTGCACGTGTACGAACAGTTCGCGCTCGAAGTTAAACAGGAACAACCGCGTGCGAGCGCGCATCACTGGGTCGGCCGGCATCAATTGTGGATGCGGAAAGCGCTCGTCGATGTACTCGTTGATGATGTTCGATTCGTACAGAACCAGATCGCGCTCGACCAGGATCGGCACCTGGCCATACGGATTCATGGTGTTGATGTCTTCGGGCTTGTTGAACAGATCGACGTCGCGAATTTCAAAGTCCATGCCCTTTTCGAACAGCACGAAGCGGCAGCGCTGCGAAAAAGGGCAAGTCGTTCCCGAGTAAAGCACCATCATTATTTTTCCTTTGCTCTTGTTGTGCCTGCGAGCACTCGCTCCGAAGCTCGCAGAGCAGGTGATCGCTAGTGAATGTCTTTCCAGTAAACGGCGTTCAGCCGCCACGCGATCACGGTAAACATCGTTAGAAAAATCAGCACCCACACGCCGATCCGAACGCGCTTATCTGCCGTCGGATCGGTAATGAATGCCAGAAACGCCACGAGATCGGCTGCATCCGAATCGAATTGCCGCGCCTGGTCCGCATTCAGCGGCTTGAACGAATAGCTGATGCCCTCGTGGCTGTGAGCTGCGGCGGGCGCCTCAGTGCGGGTCGACATACCGTTAGGCTCGTAGGTCGTGACAACGCTCACATGCTGTACCGCTTCCGTTTTTGAATCCTTGCGCGCTTCGCTGAATTCAATTCGCGTTTCGCGCGGACCTTGCTCCTGCCAGAAGACATTCGGCATCGCGATGTTCGGATAGGCGACGTTGTTCCAACCGGTCGGCGAACTGGAGTCGCGGTAGTAGCCGCGCAGTAACGTGTAGATATAGTCGGTGCCCGCATGCCCGGCAGACGTGCGAGCGCGCGTGATCACCGACAAATCGGGAGGCGGCTTACCGAACCAGCGCTTCAGGTCGGCGGCCGCCGCCGGACTCCGCATCGTGTCGCCGACCTTCTGGTTGCCGAAGATCAGGTACTGCTGAATCTGCGCATCGGTAAGGCCGATTTCCTGCAGGCGGTTCCAGCGAACCAGGTCGGCACCGTGACACCCGATGCAGTAATTGGCGAACAGCCGTGCGCCGTTTTGCAGCGATGCGGGGTTGTGGCCGCGGTCTCTCGGCCAGGTGTCCATCGCGATGCCGCCTTCGGCAGCAAGCGCCGAAGTGCCGCTCAAGATCGATGCGATTAGCGCCACGCGGGAAAGAAATGTCTTCATGTCAGCGTCAATGCCGCGCGAACGTCACGCGTTCTGGCACGGGTTTGAACGATCCCATTCGGCTCCACCACGGCATCAGCGCAAAGAACGCGAAGTACACCAAGGTGAGCACCTGCGCCAACAGGGTTGCGGGCGGCGTCGGCGCCTGAGTACCGAGATAGCCCAGAATCAGAAAAGCCACCACCCAGCCGATCAGCAACCAGAAATGCCACGCGGGCCGATAGCGCATCGATCGCGCCGGCGAATAGTCAAGCCACGGCATCGCGAAAAAGATCACGACCGACACGCCCATTAACACCACGCCCCAAAACTTCGGATCGAGCGTGAAGTACCCGAGCAGCAGGATGATCGTGCCGACTGCGATCGCGCCGCGCGCAATCGAATTCGAAATCGTCAGCAGCAGCAGCGCCGACATGCCGATCGTGCCGATCGCGAGCGCGATCATGAACTGCTCGGTCGTTGCGCGCAGGATCGAGTAGTACGGCGTGAAGTACCACAGCGGTGCGATGTGTGTGGGCCCTTGCAGCGGGTCGGCCGGGATGAAGTTGTTCCACTCGAGAAAGTAGCCGCCCCCTTCGGGCCAGATAAACACGGCCGCAAAAAACGGAATCAGGAATATCGACAACCAGTACAGATCGTGCACCGTGTAATAAGGATGAAACGGAATACCGTCGAGCGGCCGGCCCTGCGCATCGGTGTGCGCCTTGATTTCGATACCGTCCGGATTGCTCGAGCCGACGTCGTGCAGCGCGATGATGTGGGCGACCACCAGGCCTAGCAGTACCAGCGGAATCGCGATCACATGAAACGCGAAGAAGCGGTTTAACGTCGCGTCACCGACCACGTAGTCGCCGCGGATCAAGATCGCCAGGTCGGGTCCGATCAACGGAATCGCGCCGAACAAATTGACGATTACCTGCGCGCCCCAGTAACTCATCTGGCCCCAAGGCAGCAAATACCCGAAGAATGCTTCCGCCATCAGCATCAGAAAGATCAGGCAGCCAAAGATCCAGATCAGTTCGCGCGGACGGCGATAGCTGCCGTACAGCAGCGCACGAAACATGTGCAAGTAGACGACGATGAAGAAGAATGAAGCGCCGGTCGAGTGCAGGTAGCGGATAAACCAGCCCCCGGGCACGTCGCGCATGATGTACTCGACCGATGCAAACGCTAGGTTGGCATCGGGCTTGTAGTGCATCGTCAGGAAAATGCCGGTCAGAATCTGCAGCACGAGCATGACGATGGCGATTCCGCCGAAGATGTACCAGAAGTTGAAATTCTTGGGCGCGTAGTACTCGGACGCGTGCTTCTTGAATTCCGACATCAACGTCGGCATGCGCGCGTCGATCCAGCCCCATAGGCCGGTGTACTGGCTCTTTGGATCGGCCATGATCAGGCCTTCGAATCGTCGCCGATCAGCACGACGGTTGCAGACAGATACTTATGCGGCGGCACCGGCAAGTTGTCCGGAGCCGGTTTGTTCTTGTACACGCGCCCGGCCAGGTCAAATGTCGAGCCGTGGCAGGGGCACACGAACCCCGGGTCGGCGCCCAGCTGTGGGTTGGCGCCCGAGGCAAACGGGCCGATCGGATTGCAGCCCAGATGCGTGCAAATGCCTTCGACAACCAGATACTCGGGCTTGATCGACCGATATTCATTGCGGGCATAAAGCGGCGTCGGATACGCAGTGCGTATCGATTTTGGGTCTGCCACTTCGCTGTCGGCTTTGCGGATCGACTGCAGCATTTGCGGTGTGCGATTCAGAACCCATACCGGACGGCCACGCCACTCGACCGTAAACATTTCGCCGGGCGCAACCCGCGAGATATCCGCCTCAACCGGAGCGCCGGCCGCCTTGGCCCGCTCGGAGGGAAGGAACGACCCGACAAAGGGAACAGCGGCGGCAATGACACCGGCACCGCCGACGGCGGCAGCCACTGCAATCGTGGCGCGACGCTCTTTATCAACCGGTTGTTTTCCTCCACCTATGGGCTCGCCACTCTCGGTAAAAGTAGTCGTCGACATGAAAGTCCCGAATCAAAAGGTGGGAGTTGACGCAGTGGGTGAACGCGGCACGCAGATTAGGAACGCGGTTTTGCGATTCATTTCAACGACGCACCCGCGAAGCCTCAAGCGCGGCAGCGCGGGATTCTACTTGATCCGCCCTGGCGGTTTCCACTGTCCCCAGTAAACTCTCCGGCCCACCCAACTAAAGCTGCAAAGACACGATGGGCATGTTGAAAGAGTTTCGGGATTTCGCCGTCAAGGGCAACGTCATTGACCTGGCGGTCGGCATCATCATCGGCGCCGCGTTCGGCAAGATCGTCGATTCGCTGGTTAACGATGTCGTGATGCCAGCCATTAATGCGATGGTCGGCGGTGCCGTCGATTTCACAAATCAGTATGTGGTGCTGTCTGGCAGCGTCCCGGCCGGGACGCCGCTGGCGGCTGCACGCACGTCGGCGGTGGTGCTGGCGTGGGGCAACTTCATTACGATTTTGCTGAATTTCGTCATCCTCGCGTTCGTAATTTTCTGGATGATCAAGGCGGTGAATCGCGTCCGAGCGAGTATGGATGCAACTGCGCCACCGGCGGCCGAGGACGTGGTGCTACTGCGCGAAATTCGCGATGAGCTGAAGCGGCGCTAAGCGACCGTCCACGCGACAGTACACGCCGGCCGGCGGTTCGCTTGGGGGAATAATGCTTGCCTTCCGCAAACTGTCATCGCCGCCCGCCACTTTGTTGTCCGAGCTGACTTCATGATGATCCGCCGCCTTTGGCTCGTTTTCGCCCAAGCCACCACCATTGGCCTGGCGCTGCTATTTGTCGTCTCGACGCTGCGCCCGGAATGGCTATCGCGGCAGCCGCCAGTGCCGGCGCCGTTGCCCGCCGCCGACAGCCTCGGCATCAAGCAGGCGGTGATTCCGGACGCGCGCGCCAACGCGCTCACGTCGTATGGAGCAGCCGTCAAACTCGCAGCTCCCGCGGTGGTGAACGTCTACACAACGAAGGAAGTGCGTCGCCGCGGCACTCCGGACGATCCGCTGTACCGCTATTTCTTTGGTGACGCGCGCGGCAACGATCGGGTCGCGAGCCTTGGCTCGGGCGTCGTCGCCACCCGCGACGGCTTCGTTCTGACCAACAATCACGTCGTGCAGGCCGCCGATGAGATCGCGGTCTCCTTATCGGACGGCCGCCAGTTCGAGGCCAAGCTGGTCGGTGCCGACCCCGAAAGCGATCTTGCAGTCCTGAAGATCGACGCGCGCGATCTGCCAGCGGTCACGTTCGGCCGGTCGGACTCTCTGCAGGTGGGCGACGTCGTACTGGCGATCGGCAATCCGTTCGACGTCGGCCAGACAGTAACGATGGGCATCGTTTCGGCGCTGGGACGCACCAACCTTGGCATCAATACTTTCGAAAACTTTATCCAGACGGACGCTGCGATCAACCAAGGCAATTCGGGCGGTGCACTGGTCGATTCGAACGGCAACCTGGTGGGGATCAACACCGCAATATTTTCCCGCACCGGCGGATCGATCGGCATCGGCTTCGCGATTCCGTCGACGCTGGTCACGCAGGTGATGGATCAGTTGATCAAGAGCGGCAAGGTGCAACGCGGCTTCTTCGGCGTCGAGCCCGAAGACATCACCCCGGAAATGGCCGGCTTGCTGAGGCTTCCGCGCAACGAAGGCGTGGTACTGAAAGGCGTGCAGCGCCCGAGCCCCGCGAGCAAGGCCGGCCTCGAGCCGGGCGATGTGATGCTGAGCATTAACGGCCAGCCCGTGGTCAATAGCAAGGCGATGCTGAACTTGATTTCTCAGTTACCGCCCGGGACCGACGCCAAGGTCAGAGTCGTGCGCGGCAACCGGGAACTCGACGTGCAGGTCGCAGTGGGCGAGCGCCCATTGCCCCGCATCCGAAATTAGGAAACCGTCACCGCGGTAGTTTGACTGCGCATTTCGCGCGCCTTCATCACGGCCGCCGGTTCGCCCCCGCTGGCCGCACGAGTGTAGTAATACAAAGCGCGCGGGTAGTCCTGTTCGACGCCTTCGCCTTTCTCATAGAAGCTGGCGATGATGTAGGCCGATGCCTCGTCCCCCTGATCGGCCGCGCGCTCGTACCACTGTGCAGCCTGTTTCAGATCGCGCGGCGCGCCGCGCCCTAGAAAGTACTGCGTGGCCAGGCCCACCTGCGCTGCGAGGTAACCCTGCTCGGCGGCCCTGCGGAACCATGCAGTGGCTTCATCCTGCGACCGCGTGACGTGCTCCCCTCTTTCGTACAGAAGCCCGAGCGCGAACTGCGCTCGCGCAAACCCGAGTTCAGCCGATTTGCGCAGCCAGCCAACGCCCGACCACGGATCGGCCGTCGTACCCTCCCCTGCGAGCAGCATGACCGCCAGGTTGAATTGCCCGACGCGATTGTTGCGATCGGCCGCCTTGCGATAGTGCGCGAGCGCACGCGTCAGATCGCTTGCGAGGTAAGCATTCCAGCCCGCGGTAACGTCAACATCATTGTCAGGAGCCACTTGCTGGCGGCTCGCGCCGGCACCCCCGCATGCAAGCGCCAGCGCGATCAGCAGCAATGCGATGCGCATCACGTCGAGGAGGCTTGCTGCGGCGCGGTTTCGTCGACCACCTTGGGTCCGCCGACAAAGCGAGCGATGATGATTCCCAGCTCGTACAAGATGCACAACGGTACTGCCAGCAGCAGCTGCGACAACACATCGGGCGGCGTGAAGATCGCCGCGATGATGAATGCGCCGACGATCACATAAGGGCGAGCTTTCTTCAGCTTGTCGATGGTGGCGATGCCGAAGCGCACCAGCAGTACCACGACAATCGGCACCTCGAAGGTCAAACCGAACGCGATGAACAGGCTCATCACAAAGCCGAAGTACGCCTCGATGTCGGGCGAGACTAATACCGACGCCGGAGCGAAGCCGGCGATGAACTTGAATACAAATCCGAAAACGACGAAGTAGCAATAGGCCATGCCCACAAAGAACATCAGCACGCTCGATGCGATCAGCGGTCCCGCCAGCCGCTTCTCATGCCGATAGAGACCCGGCGCTACGAATGACCACACCTGCCACAACACATACGGCAGTGCGATCAGGAACGCGCCGAACAGCGTTACTTTGAGCGGCACCATGAACGGCGTGATGACGCCGGTGGCAAGAAGCTTGGTGCCGGCGGGCAGCGCCGCCAGCATCGGCTTCGACAGGAAGTCGAAAATCTCCTGCATAAAGAACGCCATCGGAATGAAGACAACAATGACGGCGATTGCCGCACGCACCACCCGCTGTCGAAGTTCGACCAGGTGCGACAGAAAACTTTGTTCGGGAGCCGGCTCCTCGGTTTCGGCAGACATCGGTAGCTGCCGTTGCTAGCGCCGAATGCGCGGCTTATTCACGCGCGCTCTCGGCGATCGCTTATGGCGCGTAGGTCCCGCGTCGGGTATCGCCAGTTGCCGCTTGAGTCTTGCGATCTCCTCGGTCAACTCATAAATGGTCGGACCGGGCTTGAATCGCCGTTCAAAGCGACGGTTGACCCATGGTTCTTCGGTGCCTTCCCACGAGTAATCGGTCGGAGTCGAGGACGTCGCGGCTGCCGGATCGTCGAACCCCGTGTTCAGGCTTTTTACCGTCGAATCGATGCCCTCTTGCAAGCTTGAAATGTTTCCCTGCACGGTCGATTCGATCGAACGCGCAACGTCACGCGCTTCTTCCTGCAGCTTCTTTAGATCCGCCAGCTCAACTTCGCGATTGATGTCTGATTTGACCTGCGCCACGTAGCGCTGCGCCTTGCCGGCCCATTCGCCGACGCTGCGCGCGACGCGCGGCAGCCGCTCGGGGCCGAGCACAACCAGCGCCACCGTGCCGATGACGGCAAGCTCACCAAAACTGAAGTCGAACATCGCAGAGGTCGAGTGTCAGGCGGTCGCGAACGAACCGCCCGACTTGCGCAGGCGCGCTAGACGTTGGACGCCGGACCTTTTTCCTTGGCTTGCACGTCAATGGTTTGCCCCGGCACCTGACGCCGGTCGTCGACCTTGCCGGCAACGTCGTCTGTACCGTCCTTCATGCCTTCCTTGAAGCCCTTGATCGCGCCGCCCATGTCCTTGCCGATGTTTTTCAACTTGGCGGTGCCAAAGACCAGGATGATGACCAGCAGAACAATCAACCAATGCCAAATCGAAAATGAACCCATGTCGTACTCCTACAGACGTTTCCACGGACGCGGCCCGCCCAGGATGTGGATGTGCAAGTGATTAACTTCCTGCCCGCCGTCCGGACCATTGTTGATCACGAGCCGAAAGCCGTTGTCGCACCCCTGTTCTTTTGCGAGGCGCGGCGCAAGGGCGACCATTTTACCCAACACTGCCTGGTGTTCCGGTCCGGAGGTAAGCAGCGAATCCACATGAGACTTCGGGATTATCAAAAAGTGCACCGGGGCAGCCGGATGGATGTCATGGAAGGCCAGGACGCTGTCATCCTCGAACACCTTTTCGCTGGGGACTTCGGCGCGACCAATCCGGCAGAACAGGCAATTTTCAGCACTCATCGATCAAAGACCCCTGGCAATCGCCTTGCGCAGCGCCTGTTCTTCGATGCCCGACGTTCCGGCGCGCCGGGACAATTCGTCCAGCACGTTTTCCGGTCGCAGACCGTAGTGCGACAGCATGACCATGCAGTGAAACCACAGGTCTGCGGTTTCGGACACGATGCGCTCGCGCTCCCCGTCCTTTGCTGCCAGTACCGCTTCGGTGGCTTCCTCGCCGATCTTCTTCAAAATGGCGTCCTCGCCCAGTGCAAACAGGCGCGCGACATACGACTCGGCAGCATCAGCCACTCTTGCGCGAGTCAATCACGTCGGCCAGTTGCTTCAGTACGCCGTCACTCATTTTTTGCCATACATCAATTCCGGATCCTTCAACACCGGATCGATGGCCTGCCACTGGTCACCGTCGAGCCGGCGGAAAAAACAGCTTTCGCGCCCGGTATGGCAGGCGACGCCGCCTGCCTGCTCAACAGCGTACAACACGACATCGCCATCGCAATCGAGGCGAATCTCGACCACTTTTTGACGATGCCCTGACTCTTCACCCTTGCGCCACAAACGCTTGCGTGAGCGCGACCAGTACACGGCACCGCCCGACCCGGCCGTCTCCGCCAGCGCGTCCCGATTGGCCCAAGCCACCATCAGCACCCGTGCGCTGCCGGTGTCCTGAGCGATGACGGGAACCAAGCCATCGGCGTCAAACTGAACTTCGTCGAGCCAGGTCATCAGTTCAGTGAAACCGTCAAATCGCACCCGAGCGGCCGTGCAGCGCCGCGCCGGGCTAGGCCGCATTTACCCAATGAGGCGCAGACATAGCGGGGACTATGGCGAGCATTTGCAACGACGCCCAGCGCGGCGAGGCGCGGACGAGCGGGGCGCATTTCGACGGTTTCACTGAACTAAAGCCGCATCGGAATGCCGCAGTCGGCCATGTGCTGCTTCGCCTGCTGCACCGTGAACTCCCCGTAATGAAAGATCGACGCGGCCAGCACGGCATCAGCGTGGCCGGTCAGGACTCCATCGGCCAAGTCCTGCAGGTTGCCTACGCCACCCGACGCGATCACTGGCACCGAAACCGCATCGGCTACCGCACGCGTCAACTCCAAATCGAACCCCGACTTGGTTCCGTCGCGATCCATGCTCGTTAGCAGAATCTCGCCTGCGCCGAGCTCGACTACCTGGCGCGCCCATTCGACGGCATCGAGCCCGGTCGCTGTCCGACCGCCGTGGGTGAACACCTCCCAGCCCGCGGCCTCCGTTCTGCGCTCGCGCGTTCGGCGGAGAATCGACGCGGCGGCGCGCGTCGATGGCCACCACGATGCATTGCGAGCCGAAACGAGCGCTGGCATCGGCGACGAGCTGCGGAGTCTGTACCGCGGCTGTATTGATCGAAATCTTGTCGGCGCCCGCGTTCAGCAGCCGTCGCACGTCGTCTACTTTGCGTACGCCACCACCGACCGTCAGAGGGATGAACACCTGATTCGCGACCGACTCGATCACCTCGACGATGATGTCGCGCTGGTCCGAACTGGCAGTGATGTCGAGGAACGTCAACTCGTCGGCGCCTTCGATGTCATAACGTCGGGCTACTGCGACTGGATCGCCGGCGTCCCGTAGACCTACGAAGTTGACGCCCTTGACCACGCGTCCGGCGTTGACGTCGAGGCAGGGAATGATGCGCTTGGCCAGCATATCGTTAAGTGCAATCGGTCTGTGGGCAATGTAACGCATTGCCGTTGTGCGAGTAACTTCGCGCAAGCGACACCCTCATGCAGCCGTCACCGCACGCAATCGAGCTTCCGCGCTGGTTTACCGAAACGTTTCTCGACTTCCGGGAAGACGTGCGGGAAGCACGAGCGCAGGGCAAGCGGCTCCTGGTTTATTTCGGCCAGGACGGCTGCCCATACTGCAAGCTGCTAATGCAGACCACATTCACCGAGACACGCGTTGTCGACCTGGTGCAGCGTGGCTTTGTGTCGATCGCCCTTAATCTGTGGGGCGATCGAGACGTCATCTGGGTCGACGGCCGCAGGATGACCGAGAAGCAGCTCGGTGTGCAGCTGAAAGTGCAGTTCACGCCGACGTTGTTGCTGTTCAACGAGAAAGCCGAAGTCATCGTCCGGTTGAACGGCTATCAGTCGCCGTCGAGGATGGCAGCTGCACTTCAATACGCCGCCGATCGGCTCGAAGCAAAACAGCCGTTTGCCGACTACATTCAGCGCGTTGCTTCGGAACCAGCCAGTGCGACGCTGCATCACGAGCCCTTCTTCCTCAAGCCGCCTTATCTGCTGACGCGAAAAGCAGGCACGCGCCCGTTGGCGGTGCTGTTCGAGCGCACGCATTGCTCCAGTTGTGACGAGCTGCACCGCGAAGCTTTTCGGCGCAGGGAGGTGGCTGAGCTGCTGCCCAAGTTCGATATCGCACGCTTTACGCTGAAGGACGATGGCGAAGTGATGACACCAACCGGTCAAAAAACGACGGTTGGCGAGTGGGCGCAACGGCTGAAGATTGTGTACGCGCCGACCTGGGTATTTTTCGATACGAGCGGCGAGGTCTTTCGCGTCGAGTCGTATACGCGGCCGTTTCACCTGGCTTCCGCGCTCGAATATGTTTCAACCGGCGCCTATCGCAACGAACCAAGCTTTCAAAGATTCGTCCAGGCACGCGCCGAGCGGCTGCGCGCGGGCGGGCAGAGCGTCGATCTGTGGAAGTAACCGAGCCCCTCTAGGCAGTTAGAGCATCCGCGCGCTCTTGGGCTACCTTGAAGTCGATAGCGCCTTCGTACAGCGAGCGGCCGAGCACAACGCCTTCGACGCCTTCTTCTTCCATCGCGCACAACTGCTCGATGTCCGCCATGCTGGCGACACCGCCGCTGGCGAAGACCGGAATTTTCACGTGCCGCGCCAGTTCCGCGGTCGCTTCCACGTTGACGCCGGTCATCATGCCGTCGCGCCCGATATCGGTGTAGATAATGGCTTCGAGACCGTAGTCCTCGAACTTCACCGCAAGGTCGGTCACATCGTGTCCGGTCATCTTGCTCCAGCCGTCGGTCGCGACCTTGCCGCCCTTGGCGTCGAGCGCGACGATCACGTGGCCACCGAATGCGCTGCACGCGTCGTGCAGAAAGCCGGGGTTCTTTACCGCCGCGGTACCGATCACTACAAAACTGACGCCGTCGTCGATGTAGCGCTCGACGATGTCGAGATCGCGCAGTCCGCCGCCCAGCTGCACCGGTAACTCCTCGCCGACCGCTTTGACAATTTTCTTGATCACTGCTTCGTTGACCGGCCGGCCCGAGCGCGCACCGTTTAGATCGACGATATGCAGGCGTCGCGCCCCTTGATCGCGCCAGTGGCGCGCCATCGCCACGGGGTCTTCGGAGAACACGGTGACGTTGGCGTCCATGTTGCCCTGGCGCAAGCGCACACAGCGTCCGTCTTTCAGATCAATGGCCGGGATAAGCAGCATGGGGGCTGCGCGGATGCGCGCTTGAGGCAACGCTCAAGGGTTCCAGCGCGTGAAGTTTTCGTAGATGCGTAGGCCGGCCGCGGCGCTTTTTTCCGGATGAAACTGGGTGGCAAAAATATTATCTCTCGCAACGGCGCAGGTAAAGACGCCGCCATAGTTAGTTTCCCCTGTAATCAGCTCCTTTTCACGGGGTGCGACGTAGTAACTGTGCACGAAATAGAACCAGCTTTGGTCGTCAATCCCGTCCCACAGCGCATGCGGCTTGCTCTGCCGCACGCGATTCCATCCCATATGCGGCACTTTGAGCGGTCCGTTCACTCCCTGCATGTCACGCCGGAAACGGACGACATCGCCGGTGAACAGTCCCAAGCCTGGCGTATCGCCTTCCTCGCTGCGCTCGAACAGCATCTGTTCGCCGATACAAACCGCGAGCAACGGCTTGCTCCGCGCCGCATCTCGCACGGGTTGCTCCAGCCCCGATTCACGCAGATACCGCATGCAATCGGGCATCGCACCTTGCCCAGGGAACACGACGCGCGCAGCGGCATTTACGACAGCGGGATCCGAGGTCACCTCGACGCGTTCGTGCGGCGCGACATGCTCGATGGCTTTGGCAACTGAACGCAGATTACCCATGCCGTAATCGACAACAGCGATCAGAGCGACCCCTTGGTCGAAGGTATGCCCGCGGCACGCGGATCGCGCTCGACTGCCATGCGAAGCGCCCGTGCAAATGCCTTGAACACGGTCTCGCATTGATGATGCGAGTTGTCACCGCGCAGATTATCGACATGCACCGTCGCCAAAGCATGATTGCTGAAGCCCTGAAAGAATTCGTGCGCCAGGTCGACGTCGAAGCCGCCGATCATCGCGCGCGTGAACGGCACATGCCATTCGAGGCCGGGCCGGCCCGACAGGTCGATGACGACGCGCGACAGCGCTTCATCCAGCGGCACATAGGCGTGCCCATAACGGCGAATGCCTGCCTTGTCGCCCAGCGCCTTGGCGAGCGCCTGCCCAAACGCGATGCCGACGTCCTCAACGGTGTGATGACCATCGATGTGCAGGTCGCCACGCGCCTCGATCGTCAGGTCGATCGCGCCGTGGCGGGCGATCTGTTCCAGCATGTGATCAAAGAAACCGATACCGGTCGCAAGCCGGCTTGCCCCGCCGCCGTCGAGATCGACCGCCACCCGGATCTGCGTCTCCTTGGTGTTGCGCTCGACCTCGGCGCGGCGAGAACTGACGGCCATGGTGCTCATTGTCGGGTTCCGAGCGACGCTCGCAATGCCTTCATGAAGGTCTCGTTTTCTGCGACAGTGCCCACTGTAACGCGCAAGCATCCAACGAGCAGCGGATGAGTCGGTGCCACATTCTTGATCAGCACGCCGCGCTGCTTCAGCCCGGCGAACACGGCCTCGGCGTTCGCCACGCGAAAAAGGATGAAGTTTGCAGCCGAGTCGAATGCACGCACACCCGGCGTTGCCTGCAGTCGACTGAGCAGCTTTCCGCGCTCGCTGCGCAGCGCGGCCGCTTGCGCGTCGAGGATCGACATGTTCTCGAGCATCAGATCGGCGGCGGCGAGTGTCAACACGTTGACGTTGTACGGCGGACGCAGCTTCTCTAACTGCTCGATCCAATCGGCATCCCCTGCCAGATAGCCCAGCCGGATTCCAGCGAGTCCCAGCTTGGACAACGTGCGCAACACCAGCAGGTTCGGTGTTCGCTTCAATTGCGGCATCCACGTCTCTTGCGCAAACGGCAGATACGCTTCGTCGATGACGACGATCCCGGGCGCCGCGCGCAGAATCGCTTCGATTCCGCCACGATCGAACAGATTGCCGGTGGGGTTGTTCGGATAGGCGATGAAAACGACTGCGGGGCGGTGCTCGGCAATGGCTTGCAGCATTCGCTCCGTGTCGAGCGTGAAGTTTTCCTTCAACGGCACGCCGACGTAGTTGCAGTGATCAAAGCGCGCCGACAGCTCATACATCACGAAGCTCGGCGCGGGCGCGAGCACCGTCGTGCCGGGCTTTGCACACGCCAGGATGACCAAATGGATCAACTCGTCGGAGCCATTGCCGAGCATCAGCTGCATACCCGGCGGCAGTCCGATCGATTTGCCGAGTCGCTCCTTGAATCCTCGCGGGTCCGATAGCGGGTAGCGGTTTAGCGCCTGCCGTCCAAGCCGCTCGCCCAGCTGCTGTTGCAACCCTTCGGGCAGTGAAAAGGGATTTTCCATCGCGTCGAGTTTTACGAACCCGACCGCACTCGGCACGGGATAGGCCTCGATAGCGCGCACATCCTCCCGGATCACGGTAAGGTCGGGCCGAGGCCCGAACCGATCGATCATGCGCGAACCATCATCAGTGATCGACCTCGCGCGGTTCTGCACGAGGCTCGACACCGATACGAAATTCAGCGCTGGCTGCGTGCGCCGGCAATCGCTCGCCGCGCGCTAACGTCGCAGCAACTTTGCCCAGCGTGTGAGCGCCGGCTGCCGAAACGCGAATGACACTCGTGCGCTTCTGAAAATCGTAGACGCCAAGGGCGGAGGAGAAGCGCGCGGAGCGCGCGGTCGGGAGCACATGGTTCGGTCCGGCACAATAGTCGCCGATTGCCTCGCTGGTGTAGCGGCCCAAGAAGATCGCACCGGCGTGGCGAATCTGTTCCGCCCAGCGCTCAGGATCTTCTGTCGAAATTTCCAGATGTTCGGGTGCGATGCGGTTGGCAACATCGCACGCTTGCTGCAGATCGAGCGTCAGGATCAAGGCGCCTCGGTTGGCCAGCGACCGTTCGATAATCGCGCGCCGCGGCATCGTCGGCAATAGCCGATCGATCGACGCCTGCACGCGCTCGATAAACGCCGGATCATCGGTCAACAATATCGCCTGCGCCGATTCGTCGTGCTCGGCCTGCGAAAACAGATCCATCGCGATCCAGTCGGATTCGGTCTTGCCGTCGCAGATCACGACGATTTCGCTCGGGCCTGCGATCAGGTCAATCCCGACAACGCCGAACACGCGCCGCTTGGCGGCCGCAACATACGCATTGCCCGGACCGACGATCTTGTCGACCGCGGCGATCGTCTGGGTGCCATAAGCCAACGCAGCTACCGCCTGCGCGCCACCGATCGTGAATATCTGCGTGACGCCCGCCAGCGACGCCGCCGCCAGCACCAGCGCGTTACGGACGCCGCCGGGCGCCGGCACGACCATCACGATGTTTTCGACGCCGGCCACTTGCGCAGGCAATGCGTTCATCAGCACCGAAGACGGATAAGCCGCAAGCCCACCGGGGACGTACAGACCCACGCTTTGCAATGCGTCGACGCGCTGGCCCAGTTCGGTGCCGTCGCCCTCGGTGTAGCTCCACGACGTCGCGACTTGCCGATCGTGAAATCGGCGTATGCGCTGCGCCGCTGTTTCGAGTGCACTGCGCTGCTCGCCAGCCAGTGAGTCCAGTGCCGAGCGCATCTCGTGCGCGGCGACTTCGAGTTCGGCAACCGTCGCCGCATTGATGCGATCAAACCGGTTCGTATATTCGAGCAGCGCCGGATCGCCGCGGCGCTTGACGTCGTCGACGATGGCGCCGGCGACACGCTCGATTTCCCGATCGATCGCGCTATCGGTCGCCACCAGCGTCGCAAACTGTGCGTCGAAGTCCGCACTGCGCGCGTCGAGCCGGCGTACCTTCATCAGACTACGAGCGCTGCGGCGGCATCTTCGATGCGCGCGATCAGGGGCATCAGTTCCTCGCGCCGCACCTTCAGCGCCGATTGATTGACGATGAGTCTGGCCGAAATCGGCGCGACTTCTTCGACTTCGACCAGGTTGTTGGCCTTCAGCGTGCTGCCCGACGACACCAGGTCGACGATGACATCGGCCAATCCGGCCAACGGCGCAAGCTCCATCGAGCCGTACAACTTGATCAGATCGACGTGCACGCCTTTGGCCGCAAAATGTTCGCGCGCAGTCTGGACATATTTGGTTGCAACGCGCAGGCGTGCGCCGCGCCGCACTGCATTGGCGTAGTCGAAGCCCACCGGTACTGCCACACACAGCCGGCAGCGCGCAATGCCCAGATCGACCGGCTGATACAGGCCGCGGTCTCCCCAATGGGCGCCGTGTTCGAGCAGCACATCCTTGCCGGCGACGCCGAGCTCGGCGGCGCCGTACTGGACGTAGGTGGGCACGTCCGAGGCGCGTACGACGACGATGCGTACCTTGGGATCGCGGGTGCCGATGATCAGCTTGCGCGAGGCTTCCAAGTCTTCGAGCGGAGCGATCCCGGCCGCTGCGAGCAGCGGATGCGCCTCGTCAAGAATTCTTCCTTTTGAGAGTGCAAGCGTGATCAAGACAAAGCGCTCCTCGTGTACGCGACGGCTTCGCCGTCGCACGTGCACTCGTCGCGATTAGTCAGATGGGCGGGCTTCGGAGCGGCCGTGCGCCCGCCCATAAGACAACAACAGGGCAAAGCGAACGCGGTCCTCCCTCTAACGTCACTTAACTCTTTGCACGTCAGCGCCGAGCGCAGCAAGCTTAGTCTCCATTTGTTCGTAGCCGCGATCGAGATGGTAAATGCGATCGACCGTGGTTTCACCTTCCGCTGCAAGAGCAGCGACGACCAGGCTGGCGGACGCGCGCAGGTCGGTAGCCATCACCGGCGCCCCGGCGAGTCTGTCGACGCCACGCACGGTGGCGGTGTTGCCGTCAATCGTGATGTTCGCGCCCAGCCGCTGCAATTCGTGCACATGCATAAAGCGGTTTTCGAAAATCGTCTCGGTAATTTCTCCTACGCCGTCGGCAACGCAGTTAAGCGCCATGAACTGCGCCTGCATGTCGGTCGGAAAATCCGGATACGGAGCAGTGCGCAGACTCACTGCACGCGGCCGAGCGTCCATGCGGATGCGTAGCGCGCCGTTTTGCGCATTAATTTGCGCACCGGCTTCGCGCAGTTTGTCCAACACCGCGCCCAGAGTTTCCGCGGCGGCGCCGCGCAACGCTGCGTGCCCGCCGGCGGCCACGACAGCGCTCAAGAACGTGCCGGTTTCGATGCGGTCGGCCATCACCTTATGGCGCGCACCGTGCAGCCGCTCGACGCCCTCGATCGCAATGCGATCGGTGCCCGCGCCGCGGATGCGTGCCCCCATTGCATTCAGTGCAGCGGCGAGATCGACGACTTCAGGTTCGCGCGCAGCGTTCTCCAGGATCGTTTCACCGTCAGCCAGGGCTGCGGCCATCATCAGATTCTCTGTGCCGGTCACTGTCACCATGTCGGTGGCAATGCGTGCGCCACGCAATCGCTTCGCCTCCGCGACGACAAATCCATTTTCAATGCGAACCGTCGCACCGAGTGCTTCGAGCCCCTTGATGTGCTGATCGACCGGGCGTGCACCGATCGCACAACCGCCGGGCAGCGATACACGTGCGCTACCTGCGCGCGCCACCAGCGGGCCGAGCACCAGGATCGATGCCCGCATCGTCTTCACAAGCTCATAGGGTGCTTCGGTTTTCGTGAGACTGTCTGCTTTGAGCCGCAGCGTCTCGCCGTCGCGCTCGACCGACACGCCCATTTGCTTCAGCAGCTTCAAGGTCGTGGCCACATCCTGCAGCTGCGGCACGTTGTCGACGATCAGCTCGTCAGCCGTTAACAGCGACGCGCAAAGTATTGGCAAAGCCGCGTTTTTCGCGCCCGAAACAGTGATTTCTCCTGCCAGGCGGGTACCGCCCCGAATTTTCAGTTTGTCCATCGCGCCGACGAAGCCGGCCAATTCGATACCGAACGGCCGATCTAACGAGGAGCGGAACTGTACGGCACGGGTCAGGCGGGGGGTTGGGAAGGTTGCGGCCAGTGAATCGGGCATTCGAAGCTCCTTGCAGGCGCGCTCGCACGATGCGGGCGGTCAGTTGCAAGATTCGCGCGCGCAGGAGAACTCGGCGCGAACTCCGAATGAAAACTGGGTGAAATGCGGCGCTAACTGCCGGGTTTTTGTTGCTGAAACTCGGCCGGAGTCAGCGTTCGCATCGACAGCGCATGAATCTCCTGTCGCATGCGGTCACCGAGCGCGCGATAGACGTGCTGGTGACGGGCGATACGCGACTGGCCCTCAAATGCCGCGCTTACGATCAGCGCCTCGAAATGCCGGCCATCGCCGGATACCTTGACCACTTCGCATTCGAGGCCATCCGCGATGTAGCGCTCTATGTCGCCCGGCGTGGGTTCCATAGGAGCTATCTGATGAGCCGGCATGACCGCGAGCGGGGTGCGCGCGGCGCAGGGCTAGGCGCCGAGGACGCCGTGTGTTGATACACACCAGGACGAGGCAACAACGCTCTGCGCCGCGCGCACCCCGCTCCCGAAGGGTTGCCACCAAAACGGGCGTCTGCGTCGTTGCGCTCCTTGCAAGGCGTCCAGCCTTGGCGGCGTCGCGACGCCTAGCATCCGTCCCGTTTTGGTGGCAACGCGGCTCATGGCGGCTCATCAGATAGCTCCTAGTTTCTCAATTTGAAGCCGCGTGCCAACAGGCTGACCGCGATACCGGCAATCACGACGAACGCGAACGTCAGCACTGCCAGGCTTATCCAGGGATTGACATCGGACTGCGCGAAAAAGCCGTAGCGAAAGCCGTCGATCATGTAAAAAAATGGGTTGAAGTGCGACACGGTGCGCCAGAACGGCGGCAAGCTCTGCACCGAGTAGAACACGCCCGACAGGAAAGTGGCAGGCATCACGATAAAGTTCTGAAACGCCGCCAGCTGATCGAACTTGTCGGCCCAGATGCCTGCGATCAGCCCGAGCGTTCCGAGCATTGCGGCTCCGAGCAAGCCGAATGCGACGATCCATAAGGGCGCCGCAAAGCTCGGTGGTGCGAACCACACGGTGATGACGAATACGCCGAGGCCCACCACTACCCCACGCACTACCGAGGCCGCAACATATGCACCGAACAACTGCCAATGCGAAAACGGCGGCAGCAGTATGAAGATCAAGCTGCCCATGATTTTCGACTGGATCAGGCTCGAAGAAGAATTCGCAAACGCGTTTTGCAGTACAGACATCATCACCAGCCCGGGAATCAGGAACGCCGTGTAGCTGACTCCCGGCAAAGCCTGCACATGTTCTTCGAGTACGTGACCGAACACCAGCAGGTAAAGCACCGCCGTCAGCACCGGCGCGCCGACGGTCTGGAAGCTGACCTTCCAGAAGCGCAACATCTCCTTAGTCAGCAGCGTGCGAAACGACACCACGGCGGATGCACTCATGCTGTTGCCAACGCAGGGATGCGCTCGGATTCGGCGCGTTCCGCCATCAGTTGCAGGAACACATCTTCGAGGTCGGCGCGCCCGACCTCCAGATCCTCTATCTCGCACCCCGCTGCCTGGCACTCGGCCAGCACGCGGCCGACGTCGCCCGGCTCGCCGAGCCGCAATACGAGAGCGCCGTCGCGGTCATCGATTCGATGCGCGAGCACTGACGGTGGCACCGTGCCGCGCACGCGCAGTGTCATCTGCACGCCCTCGATATGCGACAGCAACGCACGCGTCGTATCGAGCGCGATGACGCTGCCGGATCTGAGCATCGCAATCCGCTGGCAAAGCGCCTGCGCCTCTTCCAGGTAATGCGTCGTCAGCACGATCGTGTGACCTTCCTGGTTCAGGCGGCGAATGAACGACCAGAGCGTCTGGCGCAACTCGACATCGACGCCGGCAGTCGGCTCGTCGAGCACGATTACCGGCGGTTTGTGCACCAACGCCTGCGCGACCAAGACGCGCCGCTTCATTCCACCGGACAGCGCGCGCATGTTGCTATTGGCGCGCGACGCCAAGCCCAGATTGGCGAGCACCTCATCGATCCACGCGCCGTTGTTGGCCAGCCCAAAGTAACCCGACTGAAACGCCAGCGTTTCGCGCACGGTGAAAAACGGATCGAAGGCGAGTTCCTGCGGAACGACGCCGAGCGCCAGGCGGGCTGCGCGGTAATCGTCGACCACGTCATGGCCCATCACCTCCACGCGTCCGCTGCTCGCTCGCACAAGGCCCGCAATGATCGAAATCAGCGTGGTTTTGCCGGCGCCATTGGGGCCGAGCAGGCCGAAGAATTCTCCGCGCTTGATCTGCAAGTCGATCCGGTCGAGCGCGAGCGTCGCGCCGTAGCGCTTGGTGACGGCGGAAACCTGAATGGCAGCCACCGGAAGCGGTGATCCGGAATCAATGATCGGTGATCGGCGCGGCGCGAGCGGTGCCCGAGATCGGCAAAATGCTATCGACACCGTAAACGGTCGCCAGGCTCAACATGTCGGCCGGGACCCCGGACACTTCCAACGATCGTCCGGCAACGAGCGCGGTGCGTTGCCACGCCAGTAGCACCACCAGCGCCGACGAATCGCAGGTGCGCACGGCCGATAGATCGAACGAGGCATCACCAGCCTGGATCGCGGCGATGCCGAGCTCGGCGAGTTGCGCCGCGTTCGCCAGGCTCATGTCGTCGGCCTCGATACGCATCGCGAGCCTTACGCTTTTTTCTGCGCCAGTTGGCTATTGCGCTCGGTCAGCGTCTTGATCAAACCGTCGACACCGCTCGAGTTGACCTGTGAACTGAATTGCGACTTGTAGTTTTCGACCAGCCAGACACCGAGAATGTTGATGTCGTAAATCTTCCAGCCGCCATCGGACTTCTCGAGCCGATAGTCGAGCTGGATGGGATCGCCGCGCGACGCCACGACCTGCGTGCGCACGATCACATCGGTATCGGTCGGTTGCGCGCGGAACGGCCGCAACTCTACCTTGTGATCGCTGACCTGCCCCAGCGCGCCGCTATAGGTGCGCACCAGCAGCGTACGGAATTCGCGGGTCAGTGCAGCGCGTTGCTCGGGCGTCGCGTTACGCCAACCGGGGCCCACCGACAGCTGCGTCATCTTCTGGAAGTCGGTGTACGGCAAAACTTTCTCGTCGACCAGCTTTTGCACGCGGTTGGTATCGCCGGATTTCAACGCCTTGTCAGCCTTGATGGCACTCAACACTTCATTCGACAGATCGCGCACCATCGCGTCGGGTGCTGCATTCGGCGCCTGCGCATGAGCAGCGGAAATGACCAGGATCGAAGCCGCGAAGGAAAGCAGTAGGGGTTTCAGAAATCGCATCGTGATTCGTCTCTTGTAAAGGTTCAAGGGGTAGTGTTCAGACTGGATGCAGCGCGCTTTGTTCAAGCCGCCAGACTTACTTACTTGCCGGAGCTGGCGTGCCCGACTGCGGTGGCACTAACTCCTTCTTAACGCTCGAGTCCGCCGGCGGTGGACCTCCCGGCGACTCTGACGGAGAAGCTTCCTCCGCTGCAGGAGGCGGGGTACCGTCGTATACCAGACTGCGCCGGCGCTGCAAATAACCGTCCCGGATGAAGCGATACTTATCAAGCGCCGCGCCCGAAATCAGGTCATCGGTTTGTAGCAGCTCCGCGCGCTGGTTGACAACGCGAGTGCCCAGGATCGCATTTCGAACGCGGACGTTGTCAATGTAGAAGTTGATGTCCAAGTACGGTTCGGCGCCGTAGATGCCGATTGCATCACGCACGGTGCTTGGGCCTAGTATCGGCACGACCAGGTACGGTCCGGAACCGATACCCCAGCGGCCAAGTGTCTGTCCAAAGTCTTCATTGTGTTTTTCGAGTCCCATTTGCCGCGCAGGGTCGAAGCACCCGAGCAGTCCCACTGTGCTGTTGACAACGAAGCGGCAGGTATCGGAGACCGCGTCGATCGGCTTGCCCTGCAACAGATTGTTCACCGCGTTAGACGGCTCGCGGAAATTGCTGAAGACGTTGCTAACACAGTCGCGAACCGGCTCGGGGAGCACATATTCATATGCCTGCGCAACCGGCTTCAGCACCGCGCGATCGACGACTTCATTGAACTCGAAAACCTGCCGATTGAACGATTCGATCGGATCGCGGGAGTCGTTGCCCGAATCGGCGGGCACGGTCGCACAGCCCGACAGCGCCATCGCGAAAATGAACAGAGGCGCGGCGGCACGGCGGAACAGGGGGGTCAACATGCGCTTTATCAGCAATTATTATCAATGGCCATAGGCAAGCGCCGCACCCGGATTACTTGGCCGGCGCAGCAGGCACAGCATCCGGTGGATCTGCCGCCTTGTTATACAAGAACTGGCCTATCAGATTTTCGAGCAGCACGGCTGATTGCGTAAGTTTGATCTCGCCGCCTTCATCCAGGTTTTTGTCCGATCCACCGGGTATCAGACCGATAAACTGGTCGCCGAGCAGCCCCGAAGTCAAAATTTTGGCCGACGTATCGCTGGGAAACAGCACGCCCTGCTCGAGCTCCATCGTGACCCTGCCCTGATAGGTGTTCATGTCGAGCACGATCGCCTTGACGCGGCCGACCGTTACGCCCGCACTCTTGACCGGCGAGCGCACCTTCAAACCGCCGATGTTGTCGAAGCGCGCCGTGACCAAGTACGTGTCGCCGATCACGAAGTTGCCCAGATTGGCCGCACGCAGTGCCAAAAACAAGATCGCCAGAATACCGAGCAGCACGAACAACCCGACCAGCGTTTCAACTCCTCTACGTCCCATGAAACGTCTCCGTTCTGATAACTAACTCGGCGCGCTGAACATCAGGGCAGTCAAGACGAAATCGAGCCCTAGTACCAACAGCGACGAAATAACGACTGTACGGGTCGTGGCTTCCGATACCCCCTCAGGTGTGGGCGTCGCCTCGAACCCTTGATACAAAGCGGTGACCGTGCACGCAATGCCAAAAACAAAACTCTTGACGATGCCGTTGCCGACGTCATCGATCGCGTCGACTCCGTTTTGCATCTGCGACCAAAACGCGCCGGGATCGATCCCGATCATCAACACGCCGACCACGTAGCCGCCAAGTATTCCGATTGCAGAAAACAACGCGGCCAGCAGCGGCATCGAGATCAGCCCCGCCAGCAGGCGCGGCGCCAGCACACGCGCCTTGGGATCGACCGCCATCATTTCCATCGCTGCTAGCTGTTCGCCGGCTTTCATCAGGCCTATTTCCGCCGTCAGCGACGTGCCGGCGCGACCGGCGAACAACAGTGCCGTGACCACGGGTCCCAGCTCACGCACCAGCGAAAGCGCAACCACCAGCCCCAGCGACGCCGTCGCCCCATAGCGGCTCAGCGTGTAGTAGCCCTGCAGCGCAAGAACAAATCCGACCGCCAGACCCGACGCCAGAATGATCACCAGAGACCGATTGCCGATCGCATGGATCTGCGCGATCGTCAGGAACGGGCGCGAGATCGCCGACAGCGAGTTACGCAGCAGATCGATCACGAAAAACGTTGCATGGCCTAACCCGCGCAATACATCCAGCGCCTGCACGCCGAGCCGCGGCAAGAAGTTGCCTAGCCTCATGCGCGCAGCCCGAGGTCCTGCGCGAACGGCTTGGCCGGATAGTGAAACTTGACCGGCCCGTCGGGCTCGCCGCGAATGAACTGCCGTACCTCTTCATGGTCGGACGCTTCGATGTCGGCAGCTGTCCCGTGACCAACGATGCGCCCAGCCGACATCACGTACACGTAGTCGCTGATCTTGAAGCACTCTCGCACGTCGTGCGACACCACCAGCGACGTCGCCCCGGTCGCGTCATTGAGCTCGCGAATCAGGTTCGCCGCGACACCGAGCGAAATGGGATCGAGCCCGGCAAACGGCTCGTCGTACATGATCAGCTCGGGGTCGAGTGCGATCGCTCTGGCCAGTGCGACGCGGCGCGCCATACCACCCGAGAGGTCCGCAGGTTTGAGCTGCGCCGCGCCACGCAACCCGACGGCGTTGAGCTTCATCAACACCAGGTCGCGCAGCATCGCGAACGGCAATTCCGTGTGCTCACGCAACGGGAACGCCACATTGTCGAACACCGTCAGATCGGTAAACAATGCACCGAACTGAAACAACAATCCCACGCGTCGCCGCAATCTGAACAGCGCTTCGCGATCGCGCGGATTGACGTGCTCGCCATCGAACGTGATCTCTCCTTTGAGCGGCGTCAACATGCCGCCGATAAGGCGCAGCAGCGTCGTCTTGCCGCAGCCCGAGCCGCCCATGATCGCGATGACCTTGCCGCGCGGGAACGACATCGTCATGTCGTGCAGAACAATACGGCGGCGGTCATAGCCGAACGTCACATGATCGATCTGAACGAGCGCGTCGCTATTCATCTTGTAATTGTTCGCCGACCCCGCGTGCGGCTGGCGGCGCCTGAGCGTCGGCGGCGGATTGTCGCACGCCGAACGGCGTGTTTTTACGCGTTGGCGCTAACCTAAAAACGCCGGCAAGACGAAGGCGAACAAGACCCCGACAACGAACAGCGCAACCGATCCGGCGTAGATCCACGCGGACAGTCGCCGGGCACGTACGCACGCCGAAGCCAGTGTTGGATCTGAGGGACACGGCGCGGAGCGCGCCCTCCACTGCAGAACGCCCGCAACGGCGAGGATGACAGCGGCCACACTGAAGACGAGGCCCTTGTTGGCCGATAACCACACGATCTGTGGCACTGTCGATACGAGACCCGAGAGTGCAGCGCCAGCGCCGAGCCCGATCAGCAGCGCCGGGAGCGCGCAACATACGAGCGTGCCGCTGGATGCGAAAATGCTTAGCATCGACGCCGCGCGCGCGCCGCGAACTTCGCGACCCAAACCGCCGCGCGGCGTCGAATCGGGCGGACTTCCGGCGTTGCTCACTTAAGCTGTGCTTTCAGCTCCTTCACCGACACCGGCACGGTTTCGATTTTTGTGACGTCGTAACCCGAATCAGCAATCGCTGCCTTGATCTTGTCGTGCGTGACGGTCTGGCCCGGTTTCAACTCGACGGCGACCACTCGCTTATCGAGATTGACGAGCACATCTTGGGTCTGCGGCATCGCCTTCAATTTCTTTTCAATGCCCTGAGCGCAGAACGCGCAAACCATCCCGTTGACCTCGGCCTTGATTGTCGACGGCGCGCCGGTCTGGGCATTCGCTGACAAGGCGCTCAATGACAAGGCGATCGCAGCCCATTTAATTTTGTTCATACGGATTCCTTAAAACGTGTAGCGAAAGTTGAGTTTGGGTCGGAGATCATCGTCGATGCCGAGGTCCAAGAAAAACGCCTTGTTGACCAACCGCAGATAGATCGCTTTGTCGTATTCATCGCTGATGCCGGGCATCCGGCTGACTTCCGCGATCAACCACGGCTGTGTTTCGTCCCATTCCGTCTTGTAGAAGGCGAAGCCCGCCTGGACGTTGTTATAGCCGACCGTGAAGCCCGACGATTTCCAATAATGAGTCTTGCCCGCCAGGTAAATGAGCCGCGTTTCGTAATCCAGCTGGGCGCCGATGGCTGCCACGGGCTGATCCCTGTCATTTTGGAATGCTGCATTCGAGTGCGACAAGCCGGCGCCGACCGAAAGGTAGCCATTGAATTGCGATTCAGGTCCGTTACGCCGCCAGAGCAGCCGGTTGTAATGGGCGATAGCCAAATTGACACGGGTCCGCTCACTCGTGTTCTCCATTTGGGTAAGCGTGCCGGCGATCGAGTAGCGCGCGGTCGGGCTGAACATCACATCGAGTTGCTTCATTTCGCGGCCAAACTCTCCCATCACCATCCAGCTGTCGGCGAAGCCCACTGGGGCGGCAAAGCAGGGCAAAGAAGCGGCCGCGGCGACCACCCCAATCGAAGCAGCAAAACGAATGTTCAGCATTCCAAGATCTCCGACAGCGGCATAGCCGCATCGGCGGGCTCCGACAGCCGGACCCGCAGGACTCGCCGGCGCACCGGCGCAAAGATCAGGTTATGCGGGGAGGTCGCTCGGGCGCATGACGAACGGCGCTCGCAAAAGACGTCTCGACGAGGCCCGATATGCGGTCGCCCGACATGGAGATGCCGACAACCTTGGGCGGCAGGGGTGCGAACGCCGCATAACACGCCGCCGCGCAGGAAGGACATGAAGTGGACGCAGTTTCGATGGGGGCTTCGATAGGCGCGGCTACTTGCGCACTGTCAACCACATGCATCGGACATGGAGCACGATCGAAGCTACCCGTCTGCGGCATTTGCATCGGCATCACTGCGCAGCCGATACCCGAAACCGCCAACACGGTGCGTATCGGCACAGCCAGCAACACCAGGAAGACAATCAGCCGCTTCATGTCCGCAGACTAGCAAACCCCGTTGACGGGCTATCGAGGAAGCGAACTGCTACCCATCAGGAATTCGTCGACGGCGCGCGCACACTGCCTTCCCTCGCGGATTGCCCAGACAATCAAGGACTGGCCACGCCGCATATCGCCGGCGGCGAACACCTTGTCGACATTGGTTCGATAAGAGCCCGCACCTTCGGTACTTGCGTGCGCGTTGCCACGGGCATCTTTGGCGACACCGAAGCTATCGAGAACCGAAGCCACCGGCGCGACAAACCCCATGGCCAGCAACACCAGGTCGGCAGGGACTTCGAATTCCGATCCGGGCACTTCGACCATCGTCGAGTGCCCGCTGACCGCGTCGATCTGCCATTGCACTCGCACCGCAACCAGGGCCGTGACCTTGCCGTCGCCATTGCCTTTGAAGGCCTTGGTCGCAATCGCCCAGTCACGTTGCACGCCCTCTTCGTGAGAACTCGAAGTGCGCAATTTGACCGGCCAATACGGCCAGGTCATCGGCTTGTTCTCGCTTTCCGGCGGCTGCGGCAGCAGCTCCCACTGCGTAACGCTTTTCGCGCCGTGCCGATTGCTGGTCCCGACGCAGTCCGAGCCGGTGTCGCCGCCGCCGATGACGATCACATGCTTGCCGGTCGCGACGATTTGATTGCGCACCTTGTCGCCAGCGACAATTTTGTTTTGAAGCGGCAGGAAATCCATCGCGAAGTGCACACCGTTCAACTCGCGGCCCGGCACCGGCAGGTCACGCGGTTGCTCTGCACCCCCCGCCAGAATCACGGCGTCGAAATCTGCCAGCAATTGCTTCGGCTCGATGGCTTCGCTGGCCCAGTTCGTGACCGGCGCGCGGTCGAGCTCGCCGACCACGACGCCGGTTCGAAAAGTCACGCCTTCGGCGGCCATTTGCTTGACGCGGCGATCGATGTGCGACTTTTCCATCTTGAAATCGGGAATGCCGTAGCGCAGAAGGCCGCCGATGCGATCATTCTTTTCGAAGACCGTCACGTCGTGCCCGACGCGCGCGAGCTGCTGCGCGGCCGCCAGGCCGGCGGCCCCGCTGCCGATGACGGCCACTCGCCTTCCGGTGCGGACCGCGCAGGGTTGCGGCACGACCCAGCCTTCTTCCCAGCCCTTGTCGATGATCTTGTGCTCGATCGATTTGATGCCGACCGGCGCGTCATGAATGTTTAATGTGCATGCGGCCTCGCACGGCGCAGGACAGATGCGGCCGGTGAATTCCGGAAAGTTGTTCGTACTGTGCAACACGTCGAGCGCGGTCTTCCAGTCCTGCCGATACACCAGGTCGTTGAAGTCCGGGATGATGTTGTTAACCGGGCAGCCCTGGTTGCAAAAGGGAATACCGCAGTCCATGCAGCGCGCCGCCTGCACCGCGGCCGCATCGTCGGTCAGGTGAACGATGAATTCACGCCAGTGCTTGGTGCGCGCGCGCGGCGCTTCGGCGGCTTCCTCCAGCCGCTGATACTCGAGGAATCCGGTGATCTTGCCCATTGTTCTATTTATGCTGCCCGTGATGAAACAGAAAATCCCGCAGACCGATTTCTGCTTCGCTCGTCTTTCGCGCGCGGTGCCACGCTACGAGCAACGCAGCATTCAGATGGCAGCCGGCTACCGCTGCCACGAGCACGACCCCGCCCAGCCAGTCGAGCACCGCGGGCACCGGACCCTGCGAGTGAAGCCACATGTAAATAGGCGCCGATAACACTGCGACAAGCATTGTCGCCGGTACTACCCACGGGATCGACAACATAACCACAAGGCTCGCCGCGAGCGCCGCCCACTGGGACTCGAGGCCGCGAGTGCCTAGCAGCAAGACGGCGAACGGAACACTCGCAAGCAATCCCGGCAGCCATTCGAGTAGCGTTCGCGGCCAATGGAGTTGTGCACGCATCCGGTGCCGGCTTATGAAAACGCACTCGCGCTACGCCGCGATTTTCTGCGCAGCCGCCGGCGCCGTCACCGCTGTGATCTGCTGCAGCGCGCGCCGATACTCTTGCGGGAACACCTTGACGAATTTCGCGCGCATCGCCGGCCAGTCGTCGAGCAACATACGAGCGCGCAAGCTGCCCGTCACGCGAAAGTGACTTTCAATCAGGCTGCGCAGCAAAAACTCGTCGGTTTCGCCCAAATGCCAGATGGCTTCATCGACGCTTTCTTCCTGATCGGCGGTCGGTAGCACCGCTTCAAGCTCGCACATCGACTGGTTGCACTTGCTCGCGAAGTCCCCGAACTCGTCGAACACGTACGCGATGCCCCCCGACATGCCGGCAGCAAAGTTGCGCCCGGTGGCACCGAGCACCGCTACCGTTCCCTTGGTCATGTATTCGCAGCCGTGATCGCCAGTACCTTCGACGACGGCCGTCGCGCCCGAGTTGCGCACCGCGAAACGCTCGCCTGCCACACCATTGAAAAATGCTTCGCCCGCGATCGCACCGTACAGCACGGTATTGCCGACGATGATGTTCTCGGTGCCGGCACCGCGAAAATCGTTCGGACAGCGCACGATCAGGCGCCCGCCCGACAATCCCTTGCCGGTGTAATCGTTGGCGTCGCCCACCAGATCAAGCGTGATACCGGCCGCCAGGAATGCACCGAAGCTTTGGCCCGCGGTGCCGTTGAACTGAATGTGGATCGTGTCGTCCGGCAGCCCGGCGTGGCCGTGACGGCGAGCCACCTGGCTCGACAGCATCGTGCCGACCGCGCGGTTGACGTTGCGGATCGACGTGATAAAGCTGACGCGCTCGCCGCGTTCAAGCGCAGGCTTGCACTGTTCGATCAGCTTGTGGTCAAGCGCCTTGCCAAGGCCGTGATCCTGAGCTTCGACACACAAGCGCGGCACTTCGGCCGGCATTTGCGGCAGATAAAAAATGCGGCTGAAATCCAGCCCGCGTGCCTTCCAGTGTTCGATGCCGCGCCGCGTATCGAGCCGGTCAGCGCGACCGATCAACTGATCGAACGTGCGCACGCCAAGCTGCGCCATGAGCTCGCGCACTTCTTCGGCAACGAAGAAAAAGTAATTGACGACATGCTCAGGTTGCCCGCTGAATTTTTTTCGCAACAGCGGATCCTGCGTCGCCACGCCGACTGGGCAGGTGTTCAGGTGGCACTTGCGCATCATGATGCAGCCTTGCACCACGAGCGGTGCGGTCGCAAAGCCGAATTCGTCAGCCCCGAGCAGAGCGCCAATTACTACGTCGCGCCCGGTTTTCATTTGCCCGTCGACCTGCACCGCGATACGGCTGCGCAGGCGATTCAGCACCAGGGTCTGCTGGGTTTCGGCCAGCCCGATTTCCCACGGCGTTCCGGCGTGCTTGATCGACGATACCGGTGACGCGCCAGTACCGCCGTCGTGCCCTGCGATGGTCACGTGATCGGCTTTGGCTTTGGCGACGCCGGCCGCGACGGTGCCCACGCCAACTTCGGACACCAGCTTGACGCTGATCGACGCCTGCGAATTCGCGTTCTTCAGATCATGGATCAGCTGTGCCAGATCCTCGATCGAATAAATGTCGTGATGGGGCGCCGGCGAGATCAAGCCGACGCCAGGCACGGCGTAGCGCAGCTCGGCGATATACGCGCTGACCTTGTGCCCCGGTAGCTGGCCGCCTTCGCCTGGCTTCGCACCCTGCGCCATCTTGATCTGCAGCTGATCGGCACTGACCAGGTACTCGGTCGTGACACCAAAGCGGCCCGATGCGACCTGCTTGATCTTGGAGCGCAGCGAATCGCCGGCACGCAATGGCGTATCGACTTCGACCCGATCGCGGCCGAGCACCCCGCTGAGCGTCGCACCGTCCTGGATAACACTTGCGCCCGCGCGCAGCTCTTGTCGATAGCGCAGCGGGTCTTCGCCACCTTCGCCGGTGTTGCTCTTGCCACCGATGCGATTCATCGCAATTGCCAGCGTCGTGTGCGCCTCGGTCGAGATCGAACCCAGCGACATCGCACCGGTGGAGAACCGCTTCACAATACTGGCCGCAGGCTCGACCTCGGCCAATGGAATCGCCTGCGCCGGATCAAACTTGAATTCGAATAATCCGCGCAGCGTCATATGCCGGCGCGATTGATCGTTGATCAGCTGCGCGTACTCCTTGTACGTCTGGTAGTTGTTCGATCGCGTCGAATGCTGCAGCTTGGCAATCGCGTCGGGCGTCCACATGTGCTGCTCGCCCCGGACTCGCCATTGATATTCGCCGCCGGCATCGAGCTGCGTCGTGAGTACCGGATCATCGGAGAACGCGGAACGATGCGTGCGGATGGCTTCTTCCATCACTTCGAACAAACCGACCCCACCGATGTTGCTGGCGGTGCCTCGGAAATACTTTTCGACTAATTCTTTGGAAAGCCCGACCGCTTCGAAAATCTGCGCACCGCAATACGACATGTAGGTGCTTATGCCCATTTTGGACATTACCTTGTGTAGCCCCTTGCCGATCGCCTTGATGTAGTTCGCGATTGCCTTCTCCGCATCGGCTGGATGCAGGGCCGCCAACGTTTTGAGCGCCAGGTACGGATGCACGGCCTCGGCGCCGTAGCCGGCCAGTAAGGCAAAGTGATGCACTTCGCGCGCCGATCCGGTCTCCACGACCAATCCGGTGCACGTGCGCAGACCGACCGCGATCAGATGTTGATGCACTGCGCTGGTGGCAAGCAGCGCCGGAATGGCGACACGTTCAGCATCAAGCGACCGGTCGGTGATCAGCAGCAGGTTGTAACCGGCGCCGACGGCGTCGACCGCCTGCGCGCACAGCGAAGCGAGGCGCGCTTCGACGCCCTCCTTGCCCCACGCCAGCGGATAGCAGATGTCGAGCTCGAACGAGCGAAACTTGTTCGACGAATAGTTTTCAATCGCCCGTATTTTCTCGATGTCCGCAAATCCCAGTATCGGCTGGCTGACTTCGAGCCGCATCTGCGGATTGACGTTGTTGATGTCGAGCAGGTTCGGCTTCGGCCCGATAAAGCTGACCAGCGACATCACTAGTTGTTCGCGAATCGGGTCGATCGGCGGGTTGGTGACCTGCGCAAACAGCTGCTTGAAGTAGTTGTACAGAGGCTTGGCGCGATCGGACAGCACCGGCAGCGCGGTGTCATTGCCCATCGAGCCAACCGCTTCTTCAGCGGTTACCGCCATCGGTTCCATCAACAAACGCACGTCTTCCTGGGTGAAGCCGAAGGCTTGTTGACAGTCGAGCAGCGGCACGTCGATTCTGGCTGCCGAGCCCGATTTTTCGCCGGAGGCCGCGGGCCAGTCGTTTACCTTGATGCCGTCGAGCTTGATGCGGATACGCTTGATCCACTCCCTGTACGGCTTGCTCGAAGCGAGCTGCTGCTTCAACTCCGCGTCGTCGATGATGCGGCCCTGCTCGGTGTCGATCAAAAACATCTTGC
Source organism: uncultured beta proteobacterium (assembly GCA_963829995.1). Taxonomy (GTDB): domain Bacteria; phylum Pseudomonadota; class Gammaproteobacteria; order Burkholderiales; family Burkholderiaceae_F; genus JACCZX01. The sequence continues at coordinate 129,430 of CAWHKW010000004.1, forward strand.
CGGGCTGCAACCGCCACTTCTTGAGGATGTGGCTCTCGGGAATCGGCAGCACGCCCGCCTCGGACGCCATCACGACCATGTCATCGTCGGTGACGATATAGCGCGCAGGGCGCAACCCATTGCGGTCCAGCGTGGCGCCGATACGAACACCGTCGGTGAACGCAATTGCCGCCGGACCGTCCCACGGCTCCATCATCGCCGCGTGGTACTCATAAAACGCGCGCCGAGATTCGTCCATCAGCGTGTGCTGCTCCCATGCCTCGGGAATCATCATCATCACCGCGTGCGCCAGCGGGTAACCGCTCATCGTCAACAACTCGAGCGCATTGTCGAAGCACGCGGTATCCGACTGCCCTTCATAGATCAGCGGGAAAAGCTTGGCGAGGTCGCCACGCAACACCGGCGACGACATCACCCGCTCGCGCGCGCGGATCCAATTGAAATTGCCCTTGACGGTGTTGATCTCGCCGTTGTGCGCGATCAATCGATAAGGGTGCGCAAGCTCCCACGACGGGAAGGTGTTAGTCGAGAAGCGCTGATGCACAAGCGCGATCGCCGAAACCACGCGTGGGTCGCGCAGGTCGAGGTAATACCGGCCCACCTGATCGGCCAGCAGCAACCCCTTGTAGACGATCGTGCGCGTTGACATCGACGGCACGAAATATTCCTTGCCGTGCTTGAGCTTCAGCGCCTGGATCTTGTGGCTCGCAGCCTTGCGTATCACGTACAGCTTGCGCTCGAGTGCATCGGGCACCATGACGTCAGCGCCGCGGCCGATGAAAACTTGCCGGATGATCGGTTCGCGGTCCTTGACCAGCGGCGACATCGGCATTTCGCGGTCCACCGGCACGTCGCGCCAGCCCAGGACCGTCTGCCCTTCAGCGCGGACGGTGCGCTCAAGCTCCTGCTCGCAGGCCTGGCGAGAAGCGTGTTCGCGTGGCAAAAAGATCATGCCGACGCCGTATTCGCCCTGCGGCGGCAAGATGACGCCATGCTTCGACAGCTCGTCGCGATAAAAGGCGTCTGGAATCTGAATCAAGATGCCGGCACCGTCACCGCACAACGGATCGGCGCCCACGGCACCGCGATGGTTGAGGTTCTGCAGAATTAACAGGGCCTGCTGAATTAGCGAATGGCTGGCTCGCCCCTTGATGTTCGCGACGAAGCCGACGCCGCACGCGTCATGCTCCTGAGCACCGGAGTACAACCCGTGCTGGGTCGCGTGATCGATCGCGATTTTCAGGTCCTGCGAAGGCATCCCTGCTCCCAAAAGAACACTGTGACTTTACTGCGACGCAGCAACTGTTTCAACCGATAATCGACCCGGCGGATGTGGTGCCGACCGCAAAGTGCATCAATTCGCTCCAGAAGCCGTCTTTAGACGTCAATGGCGAAAAGCCGTTTGTGTTCCTTGATCGCGTAGCGATCGGTCATGCCGGCCACATAGTCGGCAATGGCACGCGGGGCATTGTTTACAGCGCGCGTCTGGTGATCCTCCGGCAGCAGCCGCGGCTCCTCCAGAAAGGCGCCAAACAAATCCGACACAATCCGGCGCGCCTTGGTTGACATACGCATCACGCGGTAGTGTCGATACAGCTGGTCGTGCAGAAATGACTTCAGCTCGTCGGCCTCCTGCCGCATCGCGGCTGAGAAAGCGGCCAGCGGCGCAGCGGAACGGACGCCCTCAACATCGGGTGGCGCTGCGTCCGCAACCCGGCGCTCCGATTCTTGCGTCAGATCCACCACGAGCGCATTGATCATGCGCCGGACAGTTTCGTTGACCATTCGGCGCTCGGTAAGTGCCGGATATTCGGCGCGCACGATGGCCGAGTGCCGCGCAAAGAGCGGCACCCGCTCGAGCTGGGACAACTGCAGCAGCCCGGAGCGCAAGCCATCGTCGATGTCGTGATTGTTGTACGCAATCTCATCGGCCAGATTGGCGATCTGCGCTTCCAGACTCGGCTGCCGCCGGGTTAAAAATCGTTCACCGACGTCGCCTAACTCCCGCGCGTTCTTGGCCGAACAGTGTTTCAAAATCCCTTCACGTGTTTCGAAAGTCAGGTTTAGGCCGTCGAACGCGGCATACCTCTCCTCCAACTCATCCACGACGCGCAGCGATTGCAGGTTGTGCTCGAAGCCGCCGTACGGTTTCATGCATTCGTGCAAGGCATCCTGACCGGCATGCCCAAAAGGCGTGTGCCCAAGGTCATGCGCGAGCGCGATCGCTTCGGTCAAATCTTCATTCAGGCACAAGTTGCACGCCACGGCGCGCGCGATCTGTGCGACTTCCAGCGAGTGCGTCAGGCGCGTCCGGAAAAGGTCGCCCTCGTGGTTGACGAACACTTGCGTCTTATATTCCAGGCGCCGAAAAGCGGTGGAATGAACGATGCGATCGCGATCGCGCTGAAATTGAGTACGGCTGACAGGGTCAGCTTCCGGGTAGCGGCGACCGCGCGATCGAGCGGCGTGCGCCGCAAACGGAGCCAGCGTGGTATCGCTCACACGAATCCGCCCGCAGTCAGTACCTGCAGCAAAATCGGTTGCGGGACGGCACGTTGCGACGCGCGGCCAATCCGATCCAGAACGATAAATCGCAGCTGGCCGGCGTCGGTCTTCTTATCGCCACGCATCACTTCGATCGCATCCACCGCTGATAGCCCATCTACACGTTTCGGCAGGCCGGCGCGCAACACAGCCGCCTCAATCAGTTTTACATCGGAGGTCGTCAACGATCCCAGCAGGCATGAAAGTTCCGCTGCCAGCACGAGCCCACAGCCGACTGCTTCGCCATGTAACCAGCGTGAGTAACCCGTCATCGCCTCAATCGCGTGGCCAAACGTGTGACCCAGGTTGAGCACTGCACGCTCGCCCGCTTCGCGCTCGTCACGCGCGACGATCGACGCCTTGATTTCACATGAGCCCGCGATCGCTTCGGTCAGTGCCGTCGCATCGTGGGCACGGAGCGATCCAAGCGATGCAACCATCCGCTCGAAGTACTGCGGATTCGCAACCAGGCCGTGTTTAAGAACTTCGGCCAGGCCGGCCGACAACTCGCGTGCAGGCAGCGTCTTCAGGGCATCCGTGTCACTGACAACAGCCGACGGCTGATGAAAGGCGCCGATCAGATTCTTGCCAGCTGGGTGATTGATGCCGGTCTTGCCGCCGACCGACGAATCGACCTGTGCCAACAGTGTCGTCGGCACCTGCACATAGCGGATGCCCCGCATGTAAATCGAAGCCGCAAAGCCCGCTATGTCGCCGATAACGCCGCCGCCCAACGCAACGACGAGTCCGCGACGATCGACCCGCGCTGCCACCAACGCATCCACGACATGGGACACGGTGGTCCATCCCTTGTGCTGTTCGCCGTCCGGAAGTTCAACGACCCGAGTCGGAACGCCTGGCAGCGCGCTCAAGGCACACTGCGCATACAGCGGGCCAACGATTTCGTTGGTAACGATAGTGATCGATGTCGGCACCATCGGCGCCAAGAACTCTTGCAACCGTCCGAGCAAACCGCTGCCGATAAAAATCGGATACGAGCGTTGCCCCAGATTGACGGTTACACAGCGCATGCGCCAGTTTAAGTGGTCGCGCGCACACAAGCGGGCGCGCGGATCAGGCGCTTCGAAGCACGATTGCCTTCAGCTGAGGATGCTCGATGAGCCGCGCCACCAGTCGACGCGGATTCGAGGCGGCGGACTGAAAAACGAGATGAGCCGCCTTTTCGTACAGCGGCTCTCTCTCGGCCAGTAGTTCATCAATACGGGCGCGAGGATTCGGCGTCTGCAACAAGGGCCGCGAGCGATCCTGACGCGTGCGGCGGAAAATTTCATCCGCGCTCGCACGCAGATAAATAACCAGGCCGCGCTCACGCATCGATTGCGCCAATTCCGCGTCGAGAACCGCTCCGCCACCGGTGGCGAGCACGATCGCAGCTCGCTGCGTCAGTTCGGTCAACAGAGTGATTTCACGCCGGCGAAAGCCGGCTTCGCCTTCGATCTCGAAGATCGTCGGAATCGGCACACCGCTGCGCGCCTCCAGCTCTCGATCGGCGTCGACAAACTGATATTTCAACTGCTGCGCAAGCAACCGCCCGACCGTGGACTTGCCGGCACCCATCATGCCGATCAAGAACACAGAGCGCGGATCGTTTTGCATGGTCCTGACGTCAGCGACAGATCTGTGAAAAAAAAGAGCCGCGCAAGCGGCCCTCTTTTTGCAAGCGTCGGCCTTAACGCATCGCTGCGTTCACACGCTCCGAAATGACGCGCGGCGTGATGAAGATGATCAACTCGGTGCGGTCGTTGATCGATCGCCGTGTTCTTGAACAGATTGCCAACCACCGGAAGATCGCCAAAGAATGGGATTTTGGTGACGGTCGTGCGATCCTGCTGCTCGTAGATTCCACCCAGCACAACGGTGCCGCCATTTTCCACCAACACTTGCGTCTGAACATTCTTTGTATCGATTGCGGGGCCGGCCGTTGTCTCGACACCACGACTATCTTTGTTGACTTTGACATCAAGGAAAATCGCCCCCTCCGGTGTGATTTGCGGCGTTACTTCAAGTTTTAGTACCGCCTTACGGAACGCAACTGAGGTTGCGCCGCTAGACGTGGACTGTTGATATGGAATCTCGGTTCCCTGTTCTATGACCGCCTTAATCTTGTCCGCCGTAACAACGCGCGGACTGGAGATGATCTTGCCTCGTCCATCAGCTTCGAGGGCATTCAGTTCCAGGTTGATTAGGCGTGTCAGCGCGCTGTTGAACAATGTCAGGTTAAAGGAGCCTGGATTAAAGCCTCCAATACCGGCCGCGGGAAGATTGACGTTATTCGAGTTGATCACACTAACGCCGCCGACAATACCTCCCCCGCCACCGATACCGCCGGCACCGGGCAACGTTGGCAACACGTTTTGGCCGCCCACTGCGACCTCATTGGTCACTCGCCCGTAACCAAACCGCACGCCAAGGTTGCGGCTGAACTTATCGTCGGCTTCAACAATGCGCGCTTCGATTAGAACCTGCGGAACCGGAATATCGATCCGTTGCAGTAACCTGCGAACGTCTTCGAGACGCGCTGTTGTGTCCTGTACAAAGATCTGATTCGTGCGGGGATCGACGGCAACGCTGCCGCGCTTGGAAAGCAGGCGCTGCTTGTCGTCGCTCAGCAGCTTGCGAACTTCCTCGGCTTTCTGATAGTTGACAACGAAAGCCTCAGAGCGCAACGGCTCCAGATCAGCGATCTGATTACGCGCTTCGAGCTCGAGCTTTTCCTTGGCGGCGATCTCGTCACGTGGCGCAACGAGCACCACGTTGCCGTTCTTGCGCATGTCCAGACCCTTGCTCTGCAGGATGATGTCAAGCGCCTGATCCCACGGAACGTCCTTCAGTCGCAGCGTAATCGTGCCTCCGACTGAATCGCTGGTGATGATATTCAGATTGGTAAAGTCGGCGATGACCTGCAAAAGCGATCGCACATCGACGTTCTGGAAATTCAGCGACAAGCGCTCGCCTTGATAGCCCTGCCTCGTCCCTTGAAACAGCCGTGTCGGATCTTCTCGTACAGGTCTTACTTCGAGCACAAAACGCGTATCGCTCTGGTACGCGTTATGTTCCCAGACGCCTCGCGGCTCGACCACCAGCCGCGCGTTGTTGCCTTGCTGACTCGCGGTGACTTGTGCCACCGGTGTTGCGAAGTCGGAAACATCAAGTCGGCGCTTTAGTGTGTCCGGTAGCGTCGTATTCTGAAAATCTACGATAACGCTGTTTCCCTGTTGCCGTATATCAACGTTCGTATTCGGGTCCGACAGATCTATGACGACGCGGCCTTCGTTCTCGGCGCCGCGACGAAAATCGATTCCGCGCAGAGTACGGCTACCGGTGAATGCCGACGGTCCGGCAGTCACTGGAGCGGTGGCCGACGGCGACGTTTGAGCCATTGTTGCTGCCGCCGTGCCAGGCGGGGCGCGGAAAGTACTAGTGTCCGCAGCACCCCCAAGTGCAACCAGCACGCGCTTGCCTTCGATCGAGACGGTGTGAGTCAACGGCCTTTTCAGATTGACAACGACGCGTGAACGGCCTCCCGATTGCACTACGTTGACCGAGCGCACATCTCCTTGGTTAAGCTCAACTACATTCTTACCAAGGCCGTTTACGGTGGAAGGCAGATCCAATGCGACCCGCGCCGGATTGGCGACCGAAAAGCTCGCCGGAACCCCCTGCGGCGCATTCTTCATCTCGATGCTGACAACCACGCCAGTACTTGTCTGGATGGCGTCCACGCGCTCGATCGCGTTGCCAGCATCGCCGGCTGCGGTCTGCGCCGTGGCAATGGCCGTCGTTGCAATCAAGCCCAGCACCGCCGCTACTCGCGACAAGCACACGGCCACGTTTTGGACACAGATACTCATCGCTTACTCCCTTGTTGCCCTTGCCTCTGGGCGGCTTCCTGCAGTTCCAACTTCGTAGGCCGTTCAATCCACTCGCCCGCAGCGTCTTGGACAATTTCCTTCAAATCAACTTCAGTTTCAGAAATGCTGGTGACCAGTCCGAAATTTTGTCCGACATAGTTGCCACGACGGACCATAAACGTCTGTCCAGCGGCATCGATCAGCGCCACCTGATTGCCTGCCTGCCGCAGCGTCCCGACCATTTTCAATTGGTCCAACGGATACCCTTCCAGCATTTCACGGCGACGATCCAGATCTGGTCTGAATGGAGCTCGTGCTGGACCGTGATTGCGCTTGCCGCGCCGCAGCCAGAATCATTTTCTGCGGATCGAACGGATCGATTAGTGCCTTAGCTTCATAACTGAAAGGTGTGAACTGTTTCGGCTCAGGTACCGGCTGGGTCGTAGGCCGCATCGTCTTGCGGGTGTCATCCATCCAGGTCCGCAGTTCCCCTTCATTGCCGCCACCGCAGCCGACGAGCGCGAGCGTCAGCAATGTAAGGGCACCAGTACGGAGTGAAATCGTCGCGGGTCTCACTTGCCAGGCCCTTTCTTCTCTAATTTTGCTTTCGCAGCACGCTGCGCGGCGATCTCTTCGGGGTCAAGGTAGCGATATGTTTTCGCCGTCGCATCAAAAGTCAAATTGCCGCCCTTACCGCTTTGCACGTTGACGTTGTTCAAGGTAACGATTCGAGGCAGGTTCGCAATGTCGCTCGCGAACGCACCAAGATCGTGATACTTGCCTGAAACTTTGACCGCGATCGGCAGCTCAGCGTAATACTCACGCACGTTGGTCTGCCCCGGGCGGAACAATTCGAAGTCAAGCCCGCGCCCAACGCCTGCTTGGTTGATGTCCGACAGCAGCGCATCCATTTCAGACTTGCTCGGTAACTGCTTTTCGAGCGTCAACACGTATTGGCTGACTTGTTCGCGCTGCTTGCGTAGCTCTTCGAGATTGATGGCTTGCTGCAGCTTTCCCTTGTATTCATCTTTGAGCTTTTGCTCTTCTGCTTGCAATTGCTCGAGTTGTTCTTTCTGGCCGCTCCACAACCCGAACCAGCCACCAACCGCGCAAATCGCGATCACGAAGAGCCACATCGTGATGCGCGGGGCCGGCGGCCACGCGCCAACGTTATCCAGGCTCAAGCCCTGAAACTGTGATGCGAGACTACGACCGGTTGCCATCGATTCCTCGTTTTTACCCAGCTATTCACTTCGCCGCGGACGACTTTAGATTCGGCGCTGACTGCACCGACGTTGCCACAGGTGTCGTTGGCACAAGGTTGGATTTCGCGCCGGGTTGTGCCTGCATCAGCGCACGCTCGGGTGTTTGTTTTAGCGAAAAGTTCAGCGAGAACTCAAACACACGGCGATTGACTCCCTGCGGTCCCGCGCCAGCCACCTTGATCTCGATCAATTCAGGCCGCTCAAGAACCCGTGAGTTGTTTTGCAGGTTACGCAGAAACTCGGACACGCGCTCATTCGATGCCGCCCAACCGCTGACGTTAACCCGGCGATCTTCCTGTTTGATTCCGCGCAGATAGATGCCTTCAGGCACCTGCTTGGCAACTTCGTCAATCAAATAGACCGGCAAATTGCGGTCTGCCTGCAGATCCTCAACCGCACGTTGCCGGGCGCGCAGGCCATCGATCTCCGCGCGCAACGATGCGATTTCCTTGATCTGAATATCGAGCTTGCGGTTTTCTGCGCGGACAAATTCGTTACGCGATTCCTGATTAGAGATGTACCCCTGCAGCACGGTCCATCCGACCGCGATCATCAACAATCCGGCCACGACCGAAAGCCCGGTCATGAACCAGAAAACTTTCTTCTGCCGCTCGCGTCTGGCTTCGCGATGCGGCAATAGATTGACGCGCGGAGTGGTCATCGGTCGAACCTCCGCATCGCCAGGCCGCACGGCGTCAGCAGCGCCGGCGCATCCAGCCTCAATTGCTTCTCGCGAATGTTGGATGAGATTTCCATGCCTTTGAACGGCGAAATCACCGATGCAGGAACCTGTGAGCGCTCCATCAAGGCATCCGGCAGACCGCTGAGTACGGCCGAACCTCCGGCCAACATGATCTGATCGACCCGGCTGTACGGCGTCGACGTGAAGAAAAACTGCAATGCGCGGGTGATCTCGATCGTCGCGGTATCGATGAAAGGCTTCAGCACCGCGGTCTCATAATCAGCCGGCAGATCGCCGCTGCGTTTCTTCTGTTCGGCTTCTTCAGTCGGGATACCGTAAGTGCGCGAAATATCGCCTGTCAGCTGCTGACCGCCGAACGGTTGCTCGCGCTCGTATATCGCTTCGCCGTCGTGCATCACCGTGACGCTGGTGGTATTGGCGCCGATATAAAACACGGCGATGACGAGGCCTTCACCGTTGTTGGGCAGTTGCTCGATCAGGCGTTCGATGGCCGAACGCGCCGAATACGACTCGACATCGACCACCATCGGTTTCAAGCCCGGCAGCCTGAGCTACCGCAACCCGGTCTTCGACTTTCTCCTTGCGCGACGCCGCAATCAATACTTCGACGTCATCCGGAGCGTTCGGAATCGCACCAAGGACTTGAAAGTCCAAGCTGACTTCGTCGAGCGCGAAGGGAATGTATTGATTGGCTTCGCTCTCGACCTGCATCTCGAGTTCTTCTTCACGCAGGTTCGCAGGCAGGGCAATCCGTTTTGTAATGACAGCCGACGCCGGCAATGCCATCGCAACGTTCTTGACCTTTCCGCCAGCCCGGCGCCACGCGCGTCTGACGGCTTCGGCTACGACGTCGATCTTGTCGACGTTCCCGTCGACGACCGACCCACGTGGAAGGGGCTCGATCGCATAGCGCTCAAGGCGCAGCGTGCCCTTGCCGGCCTCGGAAAGCTCGACAATCTTCACGCTCGACGAGCCGATATCGAGGCCGATCAGCGGCGGCGCTTTAGGCGAAAAAGGCATATCAAAGGCCAAGGCGATGCTCCCAGCAGGCGACGCATGAACGGGCGCTCAACGGCGCGCCCTGTGAATCAGCGAGACAATGAACGAAGAAAACGGATTTCCCGCCCCTTCGATCCCCTCAGTGCGGTCGGATCGAAACCCGTTTTTCCTTATGTTTCGAGCGTTTACCGCAGATTTATTGGACCCTACTCGAAATCCTATCAACATACGCAAAAGCCACACAAGCCCCGTGTTCGGCCTAATCGTGCCCTCTTTGAGGGATAAACAACGAACATCTGTCGTCTGCCTGCGTCCAACGTGACGTGAAACCGGGCGCGCTTGTGCACAACCGACTCCTATAATCTCTTACTCCTTGAGCAGCGAAGCGCAAAAAAGCGGTCGCTCACACGCCTAACTCGCTGTTGCAACGCCAGCCCGCACAAATCACGTGAGCTCCCGCAATTCCGGCAATTACGACGAAGACGCGCCGCGCGAACCGCTGGCGTGGTATTGGCGGGCGTTGCGCGCCGTAGCGCTGGTTGCGGCCGGCGGTATCGCCGCCGGCATGTTGATGGTTGTGTTCGTCTTCGCAATCGTCTACTCGAACCTGCCGCCGATCGATGCGCTGACCGATTACCGCCCCAAGATTCCGCTCCGGGTGTGGACCGCAGATGGAATACTGATCGGGGAGTTCGGCGAAGAGCGGCGCGAATTCGTACCGCTGGCAGAGATCCCTGAAGAGTTGAAAAAAGCGATCCTGGCCGCCGAGGACGACAGCTTTTATCAGCATCATGGCGTTGACTACGCCGGGCTCGCACGAGCCTTCGTATCCAATTTCGCATCGGGACGCCGCGGTCAGGGTGGCAGCACGATCACGATGCAGGTCGCGCGCACGTTCTTTCTGAGCTCGGAGCGCAGTTATGTGCGCAAGCTGTACGAGATTGGGCTGGCGTACAAGATCGAGTCGTCGCTCTCGAAGGACCGCATCTTCGAGGTGTACGTAAACCAGATCTTCCTGGGGCAGCGTGCTTATGGGTTCGCCTCCGCATCCCAGATTTACTTCGGCAAGAAGCTCAGAGATCTAACGACTGCCGAGATTGCAACCTTGGCCGGCCTGCCGGTCGCTCCCGCCACCTACAACCCTTTTGTCAATCCGAAGCGTGCCAAGGGACGGCAACAGTACGTGCTGGCGCGCATGCTGCAGCTCGATTACATCGATCAGGCCACGCACGATGCAGCGCTGGGGCAGGAACTGAAGCCGCGCGCCGCCAACTACGCGGTCGAACAGGCGTTCAAGGTGCGATTGCACGCCGAATACGCGGCCGAGCTGGCGCGGCAGCTGGTGTTTGAAGTATTCCGCGACGAAACCTACACGCGCGGCCTGAACGTCTTTACGACGCTGCGCAAGGACGATCAGGAAACCGCGTACGCGGCGTTGCGCACGCAGGTCCTCGCTTACGACCGCAAGTACGGCTATCGCGGCCCGGAAGCCTTCATCGAACTGAATGCCGATCCGGTGGTGCGCGAGCAGCGCATCGAGGACGCGTTGGTCGAGGCGATCGACAGCCCGAATCTGGTGCCTGCGGTCGTACTCCAGGCGTCGCCCACCGCGGTGCAGGCGATGCTGCAAGGCGGCGCAATGATCGATATCAAGCCCGATGGATTGCGCTTTGCGGCGCCGTCGCTGTCGCCCAAGGCGCAGCCGAACCGCAAGATTGTTCCCGGCGCCGTGATTCGGGTTACGCGCGATGACAAAGGGATTTGGCAGATAGTTCAGCTGCCGCAGGTGGAAGCGGCGTTTGTCGCCGCCAGCTCGAAGGATGGCCAGGTCAAGGCGCTGGTCGGTGGGTTCGACTTCAATCTGAACAAGTTCAACCACGTCACGCAGGCGTGGCGCCAGCCCGGCTCCAGTTTTAAACCGTTCATTTACTCGGCGTCGCTTGAAAAAGGCTTCATGCCGAGCACGCTGATAAATGATGCGCCGATCAGCATCGATCCGAACCTGACCGGCGGGCAGCTCTGGGAGCCCAAAAACTACGACGGCAAATTCGACGGGCCGATGCGCTTGCGGCAGGGCTTGGCGCGCTCGAAAAACCTGGTGTCGGTTCGCATTCTGCAGGCGATCGGTCCCCGCTACGCGCAAGACTGGGTGACCCGTTTTGGCTTTGATCCTGAGAGGCATCCAGCGTACTTGACGATGGCGCTTGGCGCGGGCGCGGTCACACCGTGGCAGATGCTGAACGCCTATTCGGTATTCGCCAACGGCGGCTATCGATTGAACGTGCATCTGGTGGCGAAGATCACCGACGCGACCGGTAAAGTGTTGATGGAAGCCAAGCCGCTGCAGGCGGGCGATGAAGCCAATCGCGTGCTCGGTGCACGCAATGCGTTCTTGATGGACAACCTGCTGAAGGACGTCGCCCGCTATGGAACCGCGGCGCGCGCGGGAAGTGCGCTAAAGCGCCCGGATATCGCCGGCAAGACCGGCACCACGAATGACTCGCACGACGCGTGGTTTGCAGGCTATGGCGGCGATCTGGTGGCGGTCGGTTGGATGGGGTTCGATCAGCCCCGTCCGCTCGGCGAGCGTGAAACGGGCGGCGGACTCGCGTTGCCGATTTGGATTTCATACATGGGCAAGGCGCTAAAAGGCGTGCCGGAGATTGCGCGCGAGGTTCCCAGCGGCGTCGTAAATCTTGGAGGGGAGTACTACTTCGTCGAACATCAACCGGGTCAAGGGATTGCCAGTGTCGGCCTGGAAGACATGTTGCCGCCCGAGGAGCAAGTCAAGCGCGAGTCGGTGCGCGAGCAGATTTTTTGACGCGCGTCCTTAGCCGCTCAAGACCACCGCTTCTCCGCCTTGTGCTGAAATCAACCGCGATAGCGACGCGAACAGCTCGCTGCCGTCGCGGGTATCGAGCCATTGATCGCCGCCGCGCGCGTAATGAAACGCACCACTTTTGCCAGCGACCCACATCTGCTGCATCGGTCCCTGGCTGTTGATTATCACTTTCGATCCGTCGCCCAGTTCGAGTGTCAGCACGTTGCCCGAGCGTGATACTTCAATGTCTGTGTCGGCAGCGTCGACTGCGCGCTCGACTGCCGCGAGCGTCGCCTCGGCCGCTTCGAGGAATTCTGATTCGCTCATGTTAGATTGGCCGCCATGAAATTCGGTGCAACGATACTCGCCGCTGTGATCACCTTGGCACTCTCGGCGTGCGGCCAAAAAGGCCCGCTTACGTTGCCACCGCCGCCCGCCGCGCAGGAATCCAAGGCACCCGGAAAACCGGTGAATCGCCCTTTCCCCGACGTACCGGCCACCTCAGACCAGAAATGACTCCCCCGCTGCCGGCCAGCGAGGGGTTCAGCTACCGCGAACACCGCCTGCACTGCGAAGACGTTGCGCTTGACACGTTGGCCGAGCGCTACGGCACGCCGTTGTACGTGTACTCGCGGCGTGCCATCGAAGATGCCTATGCAGCGTACGCATCTGCCCTCAGCGGTCGGAGCGCTTTGGTTTGCTACGCCGTCAAGGCCAACTCTAATTTGGCGGTGCTCGACGTGCTGGCGCGGCGCGGCGCAGGATTCGACATCGTCTCGGGCGGGGAGCTGGCGCGTGTGCTGGCAGCGGGCGGTGACGCGCAGAAGATAGTGTTCTCCGGTGTCGGTAAGAGCGAAAGCGAAATCGAGGCTGCGCTGGATGCGAGCGTTGCATACTTCAACGTCGAGTCGGCGCCGGAGTTGCTGCGTATTGATGCAGTGGCGCAGCGCTTGAAAAAGCGCGCGCGGGTCGCGCTCCGCGTCAATCCAGATATCGACGCTGGAACGCATCCGTACATCTCGACCGGACTGAAGAACAACAAGTTTGGCGTTGCCTATGCGGATGCGCTGACGCTATGCCGGACCGCGACCGCAAAGTCGGCGATCGAGCTGGTTGGCCTCGGCTGCCATATCGGCTCGCAGATCACGGAAATCGCACCCTACGTGGCGGCGGCCGATCGCATCATCGACCTGGTCGATACGCTCGATCGCGAAGGGGTAGCGCTTCAGCACATCGACTTCGGCGGCGGCTTAGGCATCCGCTACCGCGACGAGTCGCCGCCTGCTGTAGCGGATTTGATTGGCGCTCTGCTGGCTCGGCTCGACACGCGCGGCCATCGCGACAAGACCGTTATTTTCGAGCCCGGCCGTTCAATCGTCGGCAGTGCAGGCGCCTTGCTGACGCGCATCGAGTATCTGAAGCCAGGCGAGTCGAAGAACTTCGCGATTGTCGACGCGGCGATGAACGACCTGATCCGGCCCGCGATGTACAACGCGTGGATGGACGTCGTGCCGGTCGCGCCGCGCCGCGGCGAACCGAAGCGTTACGACATCGTCGGTCCGGTGTGCGAATCCGCTGACTGGCTCGCGCGTGATCGCGACCTGGTGCTTCAACCCGGTGACTTGCTCGCGATCGCCAGCGCCGGTGCTTATGCGATGGTGATGAGTTCGAACTACAACAGTAGAGCGCGGCCGGCCGAAATCATGGTCGATGGCACGGCGGCGTACTGCGTGCGCCGGCGCGAAACGGTCGCCGAGTTGTTCGCTAGCGAATCGCGGATCCCTTAGCGCGATATCAGAAGCGCAGTACGCGCTACTTCGAGGCGTCTCGGAGTCGCAGCCCCTGAACATAATCCGCCACCGCACGTATCTCCGCGTCCGACAGCTTCGCCGCAATCTCCTGCATAGCGACGTTATTGCGACGCGTGCCTTGCCGAAAATCTCTTAGCGTTGCTTCCACGTACTCGGCGTGCTGCGCCGCCAAGCGCGGATACTGCACCGGAATTCCCAGACCTGCAGGGTTGTGGCAGCCGGAACATGCAGGCAATGACTTTTCGGGCAGGCCAGCACGCCAGATCCGCTGCCCAAGATCCAGCGTTTGCTTGTTTCGAGCGGTACCGAGCTGCGAGGGCTTGACTTGCAAACCAGGCGGAGACGTTGCGCTTGTCGTCGTCCGACAGTTGCGATGCCATGCCGTTCATGATCGCGTTCTCGCGCGCGGGACGTTGCTGCCCTTGTCGCACGGTGTAATCGAGCAGCTGTTTGTACAAATACTCGGAGTGCTGCTGCGCCAATCGCGGGTTGGCGGGCGCCGCTGAATTGCCATCGACGCCATGACACGCAGCGCAGACCTGTGAAGCGATTTGTTGGCCCCGCGCAGGATCAACTTTTGGAGCCGGCTGCATCTGCGCATACACGTCGGCACCCTTTGTCAGCATCGTTAAGACGGCAACACCAACGAACAAACTCAATTGGGCTGAAAATTTCATCAAGCGATTCCTTAGAACACAATGCCGACCGACGGCTGACGCCGCGAAGCGCCGCGTATTCTACGCAACCTGATTTTTCAGTCTTACCGACCGGAGTCGCAAGCCGTGCAGCTTTTTCGCTCCGCCCGTTTTGTTATGTCGGTGGCCGCATTGAGCGATTTGCCGCCTCCTGCATTGCCTGAAATCGCCTTCGCCGGCCGCTCCAACGCTGGCAAGTCGAGTGCGATTAACGTGCTTACTGATCAAAAGCGATTGGCATTTGCCAGCAAGACTCCTGGCCGTACGCAACTGCTGAACTTCTTCGAACTGTCCGAGCGTGATCAAGAAAAGCAAATCGTTGCGCGCGGAACGCTGGTCGATTTGCCGGGCTATGGCTTTGCACAGGCACCTCAGGCGCAACGCAACCAGTGGGATGAACTGGTCGGCGGATACGTGGCCCAACGACAGACGCTGGTGGGCATCGTGATCGTCATGGACGCGCGCCGTCCGCTGCTTGCCGGCGATGAAGCACTGATCGCGTTCGTCGGGCGCCAAACATCGCTGCACTTCCTGCTGACCAAGTCGGACCAACTGAATAACGCGGAGAAAAAGAACGCGCTGGAATGGGCGCAACAGCGCGCCGCGCAAATTGGACCGCGCGCCACTGCGCAGCTGTTTTCGGCGCTGAAGCGGCAAGGAACGGACGAACTTGCCTACATCCTTTCGGGGTGGTTGCGTAGTTGACGTTGCGTCGTCCAGCGGATAAGAAGATGGATTAAGTACGTGGATGTGAGGCACCATCGCCTCGAAAGGCTTGATCCTCACTGGAGTTTTTCATGCAGATTCTTGGGCAGTATCCGTCTGTGCGAATGCGCCGCATGCGACGCGACGATTTTTCGCGACGCCTGATGCGGGAGCATCGGGTGACAACCGACGATCTGATCTATCCGGTATTCGTTCTCGATGGCGAGAGGCGGGTCGAACCGGTTGCGTCGATGCCTGGCGTTGAGCGGGTATCGCTGGATCGGTTGTTGCCGATCGCTGAGGAATGTGTTCGATTGGGTATTCCGGTCGTCGCTTTGTTTCCGGTGATCGAGCAGGCACTCAAATCGGCCGATGGGCGCGAAGCGGTCAATCCCGACGGCATCGTGCTGCGAATCGCTCGGCAATTGAAGCAACGGTTTCCTGAACTGGGCGTATTAACCGACGTCGCCCTTGATCCGTACACGACACATGGGCAGGACGGTGTGATCGACTCGTCCGGTTATGTCATGAACGATGAAACGATTGCAGTTCTGACGCAGCAAGCACTGCTGCAGGCGCAAGCCGGCGTCGACATCGTGGCTCCAAGCGACATGATGGATGGCCGCATCGGCGCGATTCGCGCGGCACTCGAGAAAAACGGCGCCACGCACACGCGCATCATGGCCTATTCGGCCAAATACGCGAGCGCGTTTTTCGCTCCGTTTCGCGACGCCGTCGGATCGTCGGCCAACCTTGGCGCGTCGAACAAAATGACGTACCAAATGGATCCGGCGAACACGGACGAAGCACTGTGGGAAGTAGGACTTGATCTGGCCGAGGGCGCGGACATGGTGATGGTCAAACCCGGCATGCCGTACCTCGACATCGTGCGCCGCGTGAAAGACACGTACAAGGCGCCGACGTTTGTCTATCAGGTGAGCGGCGAGTATTCGATGCTGAAGGCGGCCGCGGCCAACGGTTGGCTCGACGAGAAGAAAGTCGTGCTCGAATCGATGCTGGCCTTCAAGCGAGCCGGAGCTGACGGGATACTGACCTACTTCGGACTGCAGGTCGCGCGTTGGTTGCGCGAAGAAAGCGCGTGAGCCGTCAGGCCATCAACGGCCGCGCGGTTTCGGCCTCGATCCAACGCAAATAGGCCGCGTGACCGGCAACTATCGGTAGCGCGATGATCTCCGGAACCTCGTACGGATGGAGGTGCCGGATCGCTTGCTCGACGTCAGCGTAACGCTCGCGCGTAGTTTTGATCAGCAGCGGCACCTCGACCGCCCGCTCAACGTTGCCCTGCCAGCGATAGATCGAGCTGACTGGCGCCAGTCGATTGACGCATGCGGCCAGCGCCTGCTCGACCAACACTAACGCGATGCGATCCGCGACCGCTTCGTCCGGACAATTGGTCAGCACAAGCAGCGGCTCAGCCATCAGCGTGATGCAAAGCTACTGCGCCCCCCGATCTTGCCTCTGCGGTGCTCAACGTACTCCCCGTACGCCTGCGCTCCTCAACGCAACCTCGGGGCTGCTCGCTACGCTTTTCATCGCGCTGACTACGATGCCGAATCTGCTTCCGCTTCTCCGGCGACGGGCGCCGGGCGATCGACCAGTTCCATAAATGCCATCGGCGCGTTATCGCCGACTCTGAAGCCCATCTTCAAAATGCGCGTATAGCCGCCGTTGCGCGCGGCATAGCGCGGCCCGATCTCGCTGAACAGCTTGACTACGATCTCGCGATCCCGCAGCCGATTGAACGCCAGCCGCTTGTTGGCCACCGTCGGTTCTCTTCCCAGCGTGATCAGCGGCTCAACCACACGCCGTAACTCCTTGGCCTTCGGCAGCGTGGTCTTGATCGCTTCATGCCGCAGCAGCGAATTGGTCATGTTGCGCAACATCGCAAGCCGGTGGCTGCTTGTGCGATTAAGTTTGCGTAGTCCGTGTCCGTGACGCATTTGTCGCTCCGATCAGTGTCTTAGTGTTGCGAGTCTTCGATCCCACTCGATCTAGTGAGTGGGCGGCTCGCTTCTATTCGGTTGATGCTTACTGGCGTTCCATTCCTGCCGGTGGCCAGTTCTCCAGCTTCATACCAAGCGTGAGACCGCGCGCCGCCAGTACTTCCTTGATCTCGTTCAGCGACTTGCGGCCCAGATTCGGCGTTTTCAGCAATTCATTCTCGGTCCGCTGGATCAGATCGCCGATGTAATAGATGTTCTCTGCCTTCAAACAATTGGCAGAGCGCACGGTGAGCTCGAGGTCATCGACCGGGCGCAGAAGAATCGGATCGACCTGTGGCGCCCGTGACGATTGAGCCAGCGCTGACTCGGCCATTCCTTCCAGCGCACCGAACACCTGAAGCTGATCCATCAGGATGCGTGCCGATTGCCGCACCGCTTCCTCCGGCGTAATCGCGCCGTTGGTTTCGATCGTCATCACCAGCTTGTCGAGATCGGTACGTTGCTCGACGCGCGCCGCTTCCACGGCGTACGAAACACGCTTGACCGGCGAAAATGACGCATCCATCACGATGCGGCCGATCGTCTTCGAATGATCGTCGCGAAACGCGCGCACGTTGCCGGGCACGTAACCACGGCCCTTTTCGATCTTGATTTGCAGCTCCAATCGGCCGCCGCTCGACAGATGCGCGATGACGTGATCGGGATTGACGACTTCGACATCGTGCGGCAACTCGATATCGCCCGCTGTAACGACGCCTTCGCCGTCCTTCTTAAGAGTTAGCGTGACTTCATCGCGGTTATGCAGCTTGAAGACGACGCCCTTCAGGTTCAGCAGGATATCGACGACGTCTTCGCGCACGCCATCCAAGGTCGAATATTCGTGCACGACACCGGTGATTTGCGCTTCGGTCGGCGCGTAGCCCACCATAGACGACAACAGAATGCGGCGTAGCGCATTGCCCAGCGTGTGGCCGTAGCCGCGCTCGAATGGCTCCATCGTGACGACTGCGGAGTTATGCCCGATCGCTTCAACTTCGATCGCGCGCGGTTTCAATAGTGCAACGTTTGCCATGATGATTCCTCTCAATGCCCTCAGCTCGTTACGCCGATAAGGCTGATCGGGCGATTGACGCCGGAATCAGCTGCCCAACCTGATTCCCGAAAACTTGTGTTGCCGGTGTCGCGGACACCGGCGCCCCTGAACATTTATCGCGAGTAAAGCTCGACTACTAAAGATTCGTTAACGTCCTTCGCCACATCGCTGCGCTCCGGCGTGGACTTGAATTTGCCTTCCAGCTTGGTCGTGTCGACATCGACCCACGACGGGAAGCCGGTCTGCCCTGCCAACGTCAGCGCTTCCGCAATGCGGCCTTGTTTACGCGCCTTTTCACGCACGGCGACCAGGTCGCCGACACGTACCCGCATCGACGGAATGCCTGCGGTGTCACCATTGATCGTGATGGCCCGGTGCGACACCAACTGCCGCGCCTCCGCGCGCGTCGCACCGAAGCCCATCCGGTACACCACGTTGTCCAGTCGGGATTCCAGCAGCATGATCAAATGCTCACCGGTGTTGCCCTTGCGGCTCGACGCTTCCTGGTAGTAACGCCGAAATTGGCGCTCGAGCACTCCGTACATGCGCTTCAACTTCTGCTTCTCGCGCAACTGCGTGCCATAGTCCGACTGGCGCGCACCCGAGGTGCGGCCATGCTGACCGGGCTTGCTGTCGGCCTTCGCCTTCGAATCGAAAGCGCGGCGCGAGCTCTTCAAAAATAGATCAGTGCCTTCGCGACGCGAAAGCTTTAGCTTGGGTCCTGTGTAACGAGCCACTATCTTTCCTCAATGATCCTGCAGCATCGCTGCATTAAGTTCGTCACGGTTAGACGAACAGTGGTTGGCACTTCGTCGCTATACGCGACGACGCTTCGGTGGACGCACGCCGTTATGCGGTACCGGTGTGATGTCCTGAATCGATGAAACACGAATACCGATCGCATTCAACGCCCGCACTGACGACTCCCGGCCCGGTCCGGGTCCGGTGATGCGCACATCAAGATTCTTGATGCCGTGCTCCTGTGCAGCGCGACCGGCTGTTTCGGCAGCGACCTGCGCCGCGAACGGTGTCGATTTGCGCGAGCCCTTGAAGCCGGCTCCACCCGATGTCGCCCACGACAGCGTGTTGCCTTGCCGGTCGGTGATCGTAATGATCGTGTTGTTAAACGACGCGTGCACGTGCGCAATGCCGTCGGAGACGACCTTCTTGATCTTCTTACGCGCACGCTGCTGAGCAGCGACCTGTTGCGGAGACGGAGCTTTCGCCATTTAGTTTTCCTAGGTTGCTGCTTTTTTCAGCGACACACCGGCCTTGCGCGGACCTTTGCGTGTACGGGCATTGGTACGGGTACGTTGGCCGCGCACGGGAAGGCCACGCCGATGCCGGACACCGCGATACGTGCCGAGATCGATCAGACGCTTGATCGAAAGCTGGACCTCGCGCCGCAGGTCGCCTTCTACCGTCGCGCGTCCCATCGCCTCGCGAATGCGTTCGACCTCGGCGTCATTGAGTTCCTTGACCTTTTTGTCGTACGGAACTCCGGCGGCGTCCAGGATCGCGCGCGCACGTGCGCGGCCGATGCCGTAGATCGACGTCAGGCCGATCTCGGCGTGTTGATGCGGCGGAATGTTGATGCCGGCAATACGAGCCATTGCTACTCCTATCCTTGACGCTGCTTATGGCGCGGATCGGAACAAATCACCCGCACCACGCGCTTGCGCTTGATGACCTTGCACTTGCGGCACATTTTTTTTACGGAAGCCATCACTTTCATTTTGAATCTCCACGTGCCCTATTTGGCACGAAACACTATGCGCGCTCGCGACAGGTCGTAGGGCGTCAGTTCGACGGTGACCTTGTCGCCCGGCAGGATGCGGATGTAGTGCATTCGCATCTTTCCGGAAATATGTCCCAACACCACGTGCCCGTTCTCCAGCTTTACTCGAAACGTCGCGTTTGGGAGATTTTCAAGAATCTCCCCCTGCATCTGAATCGCATCATCTTTGGACATCAGCGCGGCAGCTGGCCCGGGCCAAAACCCTTGAAGTTGGCCTTCTTCAGCAGTGATTCGTACTGATGCGTCATCAAATAAGCCTGCACCTGCGCCATGAAATCCATCGTCACCACAACGACGATCAGCAGCGACGTGCCGCCGAAATAAAATGGCACCGAAAAGCGCGTGTTCAAGAACTCCGGCACCAGGCAGACAAACGTGATGTAGATCGCGCCGGCCAGCGTCAGGCGCATCAGGATGCGGTCAACGTAGCGCGCCGTCTGATCGCCCGGACGGATCCCAGGTACGAAGGCGCCGCTCTTCTTCAGGTTATCCGCGGTTTCCTTGCTGTTGAATACGAGCGCGGTATAGAAGAAACAGAAAAAGATGATCAACCCCGCGTACAGAAACATATAGAGCGGCTGGCCTGGAGACAGCGCCGCAGCCAGATCGCGAATCCACAGCGTCGCGTCACCGGTCGTGAACCAGCTCGCAAGCGTCGCAGGGAAAAGTATCAACGACGAAGCAAAGATCGGCGGAATCACGCCCGACATGTTCAGCTTCAGCGGCAGAAACGAGCTCTGTCCGCCGTACACCTTGTTGCCGACCTGGCGCTTGGCGTAGTTGACTGTGATTTTGCGCTGCCCGCGCTCGACGAACACGACGAACGCGGTGACCGCGACGATCAGCGCGATGATGAAAAGCGCCGCCAGCGGTGCCAAGCCACCCGTACGTACCAGCTCGAACACGCCGCCGATCGCAGTCGGCAAGCCAGCGACGATGCCGGCAAAAATCAGAATCGATATTCCGTTGCCGAGACCGCGCTCGGTGATCTGCTCGCCTAGCCACATCAGGAACATCGTGCCGGTCACCAGCGACGTGACGCACACAAAGCGGAACATCAGGCCCGGATCAAGCACCAGGTTCGCCTGCGACTCGATTGCAACCGAGATCCCGATCGCCTGAAAAATCGCCAGCGCCAACGTGCCGTAGCGCGTGTATTGCGTGATCTTGCGCCGCCCCGATTCGCCTTCCTTGCGCAACGCCTCCATCGCCGGCATCACGTAGGTCAGCATCTGCATGATGATGGACGCCGATATGTACGGCATGATTCCCAGCGCGAGCACCGAGAAACGTTCGAGCGCGCCGCCGGAAAACATATTGAACAGCCCGAGGATGCCGCCTTGCTGGCTGTTAAACAGCTGCCGCAGCTGATCCGGGTCGATGCCCGGCACCGGGATATGCGTACCGACCCGGTAGACGACGAGCGCCAGCACCAGAAAGATCAGGCGCCGCTTGAGGTCGCCGTACTTTCCGGTGTTGCCTAATGTGTTGGGCAGGCTCGTCGCCACAGTTTTCCCTAACTACCTTCCGAACTCTTCTTGGGCTTGCGCGCCGGCTTGCTCGCCGCTTCCTTGGCCGGTGCTTCCTTAGCCGGCGCCTTCCTGACCGCTTCGAGTGCAGACTTCTTCGTCGCAATCTTTGCCGCCCTCTCGGCGGCCTTCTTGGTCGGCTTGGTGTCTGCAGCCGGCTCGTCCACTAACGAGCCGCCGGCCGCTTCTATCGCCGCTTTCGCGCCCTTCGTGACACCGAGGCCGCGCACGCTGACCTTGGTCGACAGCTCGCCCGACTTCACGATGCGTGCATCGAGCGCCATCGCTGAAACAATTCCTGCCTGCTTCAACACGCTTAGATCCACCTCCGCAAGCCCCAGCCTTTGCAAATCACTCAGCCGCACCACATCGACGTAACGGCGCGAGCGCGACGTAAAGCCCCGCTTCGGCAGCCGGCGATGCAACGGCATCTGACCGCCCTCGAAGCCGACTTTGTGAAATCCACCAGCGCGCGACTTCTGGCCCTTGTGACCGCGGCCCGCGGTCTTGCCCCAGCCCGAGCCGATGCCGCGCCCAACGCGATGACGCGCACTCTTGCTGCCGGCGCTGGGTTTCAGATTATTCAGACGCATCAGACGACCTTCACCAGAAACGCGACGCTCTTGATCATCCCGCGCACCGCCGGCGTGTCTTCCAACTCCCGCGTCTGGTGCATGCGCCGCAGCCCAAGTCCACGCACCGTTGCCTGGTGCGCCACGTTGGCCGAAATCGCGCTTTTGACGAGTTTTACTTTGACAGTCTTGCTAGCCATTGCTATTCCCTAGCCCAAGATCTCTTCGACCGACTTACCGCGCTTGGCCGCAATCTCGGACGGCGTGCGCAGTTTTTCCAGCGCATTCAGCGTCGCGCGCACCAAGTTGTACGGATTGGTCGACCCGTGCGACTTGGCAACGACGTTGCGAACTCCCATCACGTCGAACACGGCACGCATCGGTCCACCGGCAATGACTCCCGTGCCGTCGGCCGCCGGCGACAGCAGCACGCGCGATGCGCCGTGCTTGCCTTCGACCAGGTGATGCACGGTTCCGTTCTTCAACGGAATGCGGGCCATGCCGCGCCGCGCGCGCTCCATCGCTTTCTGGACGGCCACCGGCACTTCACGCGACTTGCCCTTGCCCATACCGATGCGGCCGTCGCCATCGCCAACCACCGTCAACGCGGCAAAGCCCAAAATGCGGCCGCCCTTGACCACCTTGGTCACGCGGTTAACGGCAATCATCTTTTCCTTGATGCCGTCGTCGCGGTCTTCGGTGTTGATACCCTTGGGTTGAAATCGTGCCACGTTGTTTCCCTGCCTTCCTAGAACTTCAGGCCGGCCTCGCGGGCGGCTTCGGCCAGCGCTTTGACGCGGCCATGGAATCGATAACCAGCGCGATCGAACGCGACGCTTTCAACGCCCGCGGCCTTCGCCTTCTCGGCCAGACGCGTTCCGACAAGCTTGGCAGCGTTGACGTTGCCGCCCTTACCCTTCGCCGCCAGCTGACTGCGCACTTCGGCTTCGAGCGTCGACGCCGAGCACAGCACCTTGCCGTCAGCACCCGAAATGACGCTCGCGTAGATATGCGAGTTGGTCCGGCTCACCGTCAAACGGTCGGCCTTCTGCAACCCGATGCGTACGCGTGTTGCACGTGACCGGCGTAAACGAGATTCTTTTTTCTGCATCATGATGTGTGAGTCTCGCGCTTTACTTTTTCTTGGTCTCTTTGATGATGACCGTTTCACCGACGTACCGCACACCCTTGCCCTTGTAAGGCTCGGGTGGCTTGTAACCGCGCACTTCGGCAGCGACCTGCCCGACTTTTTGCTTGTCCGAACCCTTGATGACTATTTCGGTCTGCGTCGGGGTTTCACACTTCACGCCGGCCGGCATCCGATGCACGACCGGATGCGAAAAGCCGAGCGACAAGTTGAGCTTGTCGCCCTGGGCTTGTGCGCGATATCCGACGCCCACCAACGCGAGCCGGCGCTCGAAGCCTTTCGATACGCCGTGCACCATGCCCGCCACCAGCGCACGCATCGTGCCACTCATCGCACGCGCTTCGCGCGACTCGTCACCGGCCACAAAGCTGACTTCGCCGTTGGCAACGCTGATGTTTACGTTGCCAGCCTTCGACTGCTTCAAGGTCCCAAGCGGTCCCTTGACCGTGATTTCGTCGGCAGCCACTTGAACGTCGACACCCTTGTCGACCATTACCGGAACTCTTGCGATTCGAGACATAGCTTTCTCTCTAGGCCACGTAGCAGATCACTTCGCCGCCAACGCCCTCGGTGCGCGCTTTACGATCGGTCATGACGCCGCGCGATGTCGATACGATCGCCACTCCCAGACCGTTCATCACCTGCGGAATGTCGCCGCGGCCTTTGTAGATCCGCAAGCCCGGACGCGACACACGCTCCAGACGCTCGATGACAGGTCGCCCCGCGTAGTACTTCAACCCGATGCGAAGCTCGGGTTTAGGCGCGTTGCGGCCGCCGGCGGCACCGCCATTCAACACTTCAAAGCCGTCGATGTAGCCTTCGTCCTTCAACACCTCGGCGATCGCCACCTTCAGCTTCGAAGCCGGCATCGTTACATCGACTTTTTCGACGCCTTGCGCATTGCGAATGCGGGTCAGCATGTCGGCGATCGGATCACTCATACTCATCGTCGATCTCCCGCTTACCAGCTGGCCTTGACCAGGCCAGGTATGTCGCCGCGCATCGCCGCTTCGCGAATCTTCGCGCGCGCCAATCCGAACTTGCGAAACGTTCCACGCGGGCGGCCCGTCATTTCGCAGCGGTTGCGCAACCGCGTGGGACTCGCGTTGCGCGGCAGCGCCTGCAACTGCTTCATCGCGTCCATTCGGTCTTCCATCGAACGCGTCTGGTCACCGATGACCGTTTTGAGCTCGGCGCGCTTGGCAGCGAACTTCTTGACCGTTGCGACGCGCTTGGCTGCGCGATTTACCAATGAGAGTTTGGCCAATTAAGGACCCCTAGTTTCTGAACGGAAAGCGGAACGCGGCCAGTAGCGCCTTGGCTTCGTCGTCCGTCTTTGCCGTGGTGGTAATGCTGATATTGAGCCCCCGCAGTTTGTCGATCTTGTCGTACTCGATCTCGGGGAAAATGATCTGTTCCTTGATGCCTATGTTGTAGTTGCCGCGGCCATCGAATGCCCGGCCCGATACGCCGCGGAAATCCCGCACGCGCGGAAATGCGACCGTGACCAGCCGATCCAGGAACTCATACATCTTCTGGCCGCGCAACGTGACCATCGTGCCAATCGCCAGATTCTCACGAATCTTGAAATTTGCGATCGCCTTGCGCGACTTTGTGACCACCGGCTTCTGACCCGCGATCTTGGTCAGGTCGGCCACTGCTGTATCGATGTTCTTCTTGTCGTTAACCGCGTCGCCAACGCCCATGTTCAGCGTTATCTTCGTGATGCGAGGCACTTCCATCACACTCTTGTAGCCGAACTTCTGTACGAGCTCCGGCACAACCTTCTCGCGGTATTGGTCATGCAAACGCGCCATCATTCGCCTCCAGCCGCTTTCTTCTTGGCCTGTTTGGCCGACTTACCCGCCGTCTTCGCGGGCTTGCCCGCGCTCGACTGACCGACAAGATTGCCGTTGCCCTTGAAGACACGCACACGCTTGCCGTCTGCTTCCTTGATCTGAATCCGGCCGCCTTTGCCAGTGGCCGGATCGAACAACATAACGTTGCTGCGATCGACCGACATCGTCTTGTCGGCGATGCCGCCGGTCACGTTCTTCATCGGGTTCGGGCGCGTATGTTTCTTGACGACGTTGACGCCTTCGACCATCACGCGCGAAGCGCCGACGAGCGTCAACACGACGCCGCGCTTGCCTTTGTCTTTGCCGGTGATGACGATGACTTCGTCGCCCTTACGAATTCGTTCCATCTGTGTTCCCACTAATCCTCTACAGAACTTCCGGCGCCAGCGACACGATTTTCATGAAGCGCTCGGTTCGCAGCTCGCGCGTCACGGGCCCGAAAATGCGAGTGCCGATCGGCTCGAGCTTGGCGTTCAGCAGCACCGCCGCGTTGCCGTCAAACTTGATTGCGGACCCGTCCCCGCGCCGCAATCCCTTGGCCGTGCGCACGACGACGGCGCTGTAGACCTCGCCCTTTTTGACGCGGCCGCGCGGCGCCGCTTCCTTGATCGTGACCTTGATCACGTCCCCAATGCCGGCATAGCGGCGCTTGGACCCACCCAACACTTTGATGCACATGACTGACCGTGCGCCCGTGTTGTCGGCGACGTCGAGCATCGATTGCATTTGAATCATTTTTGTTGCCGCCGCTAGTTGCCTAACTTTCCCAACTTGACCCGCATTTGGTATCGATGCGATCAGTCTTGGGTCCCGTTCGGGACGCTTTGTACTTCTAATGCTTCGCCTCTTAGAAGCGAAGCCCGTAATTATATCGGACGGCGTGCTTAGCGCCGCAACTTCTAAAAAACAATCGCTTCCTTCACCACGCGCGTCACCGTCCAGGTCTTGGTACGCGAGATCGGGCGCGACGCGGCTATTTCGACCACGTCACCCTCGTTAACGGCGTCGGTTTCGTCATGCGCGTGATACTTGTTCGATTTGACGATGTACTTGCCGTAAATCGGGTGTTTTTGACGCCGCTCAACCAGCACCGTCACGGTTTTCGTCATCTTGTTGCTGACCACCTTGCCCACCAGTGTGTGCTGCAGCGACTTTTGCTCTGTTGCGTTCTGTACGATCATTTAACGGCGGCCTTTTGCCCGAGCACGGTACGCACGCGAGCAATGTCACGCTTCGTCCGACGCAGCTGGCTCGTATTGGTTAACTGTTGCGTCGCGTGCTGCATCCGCAACGAAAAATGCGCCTTCTGCAACTCCTGCAGCTCCTTCAGCAGCGCGTCAGCATCCTTTTCGCGCATCTCTTTGACCTTCATCGGATCCCCTATTGCCCGAGCTGACGTACGACGAAGGTCGTCTTCAGCGGCAGCTTGGCAGCGGCCAACGCAAACGCCTCGCGCGCCAATATTTCGTTCACGCCGTCGAGCTCGTACACCACGCTACCGGGCTTGACCTCCGCGACCCAGTACTCTGGGTTGCCCTTGCCGTTGCCCATCCGCACCTCGGCGGGCTTTTGCGAAATCGGCTTGTCCGGAAACACACGAATCCAAACCCGGCCGCCGCGCTTGATATGGCGGCTGATCGCGCGGCGAGCCGCTTCGATCTGCCGCGCAGTCAGGCGACCGCGCTCAGTGACTTTCAGTCCGAACTCACCGAATGACACGTGCGCACCGCGCAGTGCCAGGCCGCGATTTCGGCCTTTCTGTTCCTTGCGGTATTTGCGTCGAGCGGGTTGCAACATTATTTGTCTCCGCCGGTGCCATCGGGCGCTTTGCCAACGGTTTTCCGCACGCGTTTGATGACGGGCTTGGCAGGCGCCGTCGGCTTCGGCAGTTCCGGCGGCGTCGCGGCGGCGTTGGTCGGATCGGCGGCCTTGCGCGCACGCTTGCTCGGCGGCCTGCTCGCTGGCGGACGATCACCAGCGGGTCGATCGCTCGGCGGTCGGTCACCGGCCGGCCTGTCACTTCCCCGATCGCGGCGCGGGCGGCGATCCTCACGCTCCGGCGCAGGCACTGCATCGGTCGCGCCCGGCGCTTCGTTACGGCCCAGGGTATCGCCCTTGTAGACCCACACCTTGACGCCGATCACGCCGTACGTGGTCTTCGCTTCCGAAAAACCGTAGTCGATGTCGGCACGCAACGTATGCAGTGGCACGCGGCCCTCGCGATACCACTCGGTGCGCGCAATCTCGATGCCGTTCAAGCGGCCGGCGCTCATGATCTTGATGCCTTGTGCACCCAACCGCATCGCGTTCTGCATCGCGCGCTTCATCGCGCGCCGGAACATGATGCGTTTTTCAAGCTGCTGCGTGATCGAATCGGAAATCAACTGCGCATCGAGCTCGGGCTTGCGAATCTCTTCGATGTTCACGTGCACCGGCACGCCAAGCATTTTTTGCAAGGCGGTTTTCAGCGACTCGATGTCCTCGCCTTTTTTGCCGATGACGACACCCGGGCGCGCCGAGTAAATCGTGATGCGTGCATTTTTGGCCGGCCGCTCGATCACGATGCGCCCGACCGATGCGCTGCGAAGTCTCTTGCGCAGAAATTCGCGCACTTTCAGATCCTCGCTCAGCATCCGCGGAAACTCGGGCCCGGTTGCGAACCAGCGCGATGCCCAGTTCTTCGTGACGGGAAGCCGGAATCCGGTGGGATTGATCTTCTGACCCATAGTGAACCTTACTTTTTCGCTTGCTTTTTCAGTTTGACGTCGCCGACCGTCACGAAAATGTGGCAGGTCTTCTTCGTGATCCGAGTGCCGCGCCCTTTGGCGCGCGCCGCGAAGCGGCGCAGCGACGGGCCTTGCTCGACGAAAATGCTGGTGACACGCAACTCGTCTATATCCGCGCCATCGTTGTGCTCCGCATTCGCGATTGCCGACTCGATCGCTTTCTTGATCAGACCCGCCGCTTTTTTCTGCGTGAACGACAGAATGTTCAAAGCCTTGTCGACCGGCTTACCGCGCACCAAGTCGGCCACCAGCCTGCCCTTTTGCGCCGACAAACGCACGCCGCGTACCGATGCTGTGGTTTCCATCATCGTCACCTATTGCTTCTTCGCCACGCCGGTCTTCTTGTCCGCCGCGTGGCCCTTGAACGTACGGGTCAGCGCGAACTCGCCCAGCTTGTGGCCGACCATGTTCTCGTTGATGTAGACCGGCACGTGCTGCTTGCCGTTGTGCACGGCGATTGTCAGGCCGATGAATTCGGGCAGGATCGTCGAGCGGCGCGACCAGGTCTTGATCGGCTTCTTGTCGCGCGTCGCCGCTGCCGTTTCCACCTTCGCCAACAAATGGCCGTCGACAAACGGACCCTTTTTCAATGAACGTGACATTCGGTTTCCTTACTTTCTCTTGCGCCGCTGCACGATCATCGAATCGGTGCGCTTGTTCTTGCGCGTGCGATAACCCTTGGTCAACGTGCCCCACGGGCTGACCGGATCGCGCTTGGTGCCGGTACGGCCTTCGCCGCCGCCGTGCGGGTGATCGACCGGATTCATGGCGACTCCGCGCACCGTCGGGCGCACACCGCGCCAGCGCATCGCCCCCGCCTTGCCGATCTGGCGCAAACTGTTTTCTTCGTTGCCGACTTCGCCGATCGTCGCGCGGCAATCGATCAGCACTCGGCGAATCTCGCCCGAGCGCAAACGTAACTGTGCATACGTGCCTTCGCGTGCGAGCAATTGCACCGACGTACCCGCGGCGCGTGCCATTTGCGCGCCCTTACCCGGCAACATTTCGACGCAATGAATCGTCGTGCCCACCGGAACATTGCGCAGCGGCAGCGTGTTTCCGGCGCGAATCGGCGCCTCGTTACCGCTCATCAGCTGCACGCCCACTGCCACACCCTTGGGCGCGATGATGTAGCGCCGTTCGCCGTCGGCATACACCAGCAACGCAATGTGCGCCGAGCGGTTCGGATCGTATTCGAGCCGCTCCACCTTCGCGCCGATGCCGTCTTTGTCGCGCTTGAAGTCGATCAAGCGATACGTTTGCTTGTGCCCGCCACCCTTGTGGCGGATCGTGATGCGGCCCGAGTTGTTGCGCCCCGAACCGCGGATCTTCGGCTCGGTCAACGAGGCGAGCGGCTTGCCCTTGTGCAGATGCGCGCTGACAACCTTGACGACGCCGCGGCGGCCGGCTGAAGTAGGTTTGACTTTGACGAGTGCCATTATTTACCTGCTGTCTGCGCGAAGTCGATTTCCTGCCCGGGCTTCAGCCGGACATACGCCTTGCGCACGTTGCCGCGCCGACCCTCAAAGCGGCCGAAGCGTTTCTGTTTGCCTTTTTGGTTCAGGATCGACACGCGATCGACCTGCACCTTGAACAGCAGCTCGATCGCAGCCTTGATCTCAGTCTTGGTCGCGTCGTGCATCACACGAAACGCGACTTGCTCGTGCTTCTCGCCGATCATCGTGCTCTTCTCGGACACCACCGGTCCGAGCAGCACGGCGTACAAGCGATCGGTTCTGCCGTTCGGGGTCGAACTGGGTTGCTTGGTTGCGTTCATCCCCACATCTCCTCGAGCTTGGAGATCGCCGGCTTCGTCACGATCACTTTCTTGTAGTGAATTAGCGACAGCGGGTCCGCGTAACGGGGCTCGACGATCAACACATGTTTGAGGTTGCGCGACGCGAGATACAAATTTTCGTCAACGTCGTCGGTGATGATCAAGACCGATTGCAACCCCATCGCTTTCAGCCGGTCGGCGAGCTGCTTTGTTTTCGGCGAGTCGACCGCCAGAGAGTCGACGACCGCAATGCGATCGTCGCGCGCCAATTGCGACAAGATCGACGCCATTCCGGCGCGATACATCTTCTTGTTCACTTTGTGCGAAAAGTTCTCATCGGGCGAATTCGGGAAAGTACGGCCACCGCCACGCCAGATCGGGCTCGAGCTCATGCCCGCGCGCGCGCGCCCAGTGCCTTTTTGACGCCACGGTTTGCGCGTCGAATGCTTGACCGTCGTACGGTCTTTCTGCGCCCGCGTTCCCTGCCGTGCATTGGCCTGGTAGGCAACCACGATTTGATGCACCAGCGCTTCGTTGTACTCGCGACCGAACACGGTTTCCGGCGCAGAAGTGGTTCCGGCGTCCTGGCCTTGGGCGTTCAGCATCTTCAGTTCCATACGCCCTCCTAGCCCTTCGTCGCCGGCGCCGGCTTGGCCTTGACCGCCGGCCGTACGACCACACTGCCACCAGCAGCACCCGGTACCGCGCCGCGAATCAGCAACAGCTGACGCTCGGTGTCGATGCGCGCCACCACCAGGTTCTGAGTCGTCCGCTGCTTGTCACCCAGATGGCCAGCCATGCGCTTGCCGGGCATCACGCGACCCGGGTCCTGCCGCATGCCGATCGAGCCGGGTGAATTCGTCGATACCGAATTGCCATGCGTGGCGCGATTCGACGAGAAGTGATGACGCTTGATGGCGCCGGCAAAACCTTTGCCGATCGTCACACCGGTGACATCGACCTTCTGACCGACCGAAAACGTATCGATCCCAAGGGTGGCACCCGCTTTGAATTCACCCGCCTGCTTCGCGTCG
The DNA here is from genome assembly GCA_963829995.1 of uncultured beta proteobacterium. GTDB lineage: Bacteria > Pseudomonadota > Gammaproteobacteria > Burkholderiales > Burkholderiaceae_F > JACCZX01. Next base: position 160,404 of record CAWHKW010000004.1, read on the forward strand.
AGTCGAAATTCTTTCAGCGATGAGCCCGCTTCGATGCCGGCCTTGGCGAAATGTCCCGCTTGCGGCTTCGATACGCGCGAGGCGCGGCGCGCTCCGTAGGCCACCTGAATACCGGAATAGCCGTCGGCTTCTGTGGTGCGCACCTGCGCCACACGGTTGTTCGACACGTCGAGCACAGTGACGGGAACGGAATCGCCCTCGTCTGTAAAGATGCGCGTCATGCCAACCTTGCGCCCTAATAGACCTAAAGCCAGAGACCGGCCTGAGGCTTCTCTCATTTGTTTTCTCCGTTCCTAGCTACGATTGGCCAGGAGCATTTCCAAAAGCACGTCCGGCAGCCTTGCATTCCGCTGGCCGGATCGCGAAAAGCCGGTGAGTTTAACTCACGGGCTCGTTGACGTGCAACTTACTCGGCGGTAACCCGCTGTACCTTGATCTTGATGTCCACGCCGGCCGGCAGATCGAGCTTTGCCAGTGCATCCACCGTCTTGTCGGTGGGATCGATGATGTCCATTAACCGCTGATGCGTCCGCATTTCCATCTGATCGCGCGAAGTCTTGTTGACGTGCGGCGAGCGCAGGATGTCGAAACGCTGGATGCGCGTCGGCAGCGGAACCGGGCCGCGCACGACGGCACCGGTGCGCTTTGCGGTATCGACGATCTCAAGCGCCGACTGGTCGATCAGCGTGTAGTCGAACGCTTTCAGGCGAATGCGAATTCTTTGGCTTTGCATGACGATCTTTCAAAGAGCGAGGCAGCAGCGCTGCCGAAATGGTTTGCTATCAGCTATTCAGTAATTTTGGCGACGACCCCGGCGCCGACCGTTTTGCCACCTTCGCGCACCGCGAAGCGCAGGCCTTGTTCCATCGCGATCGGCGCGATCAGGGCCACTTCCATCTGGATGTTGTCGCCCGGCATCACCATCTCAGTGCCCGCCGGCAGCTGAATCGAGCCGGTCACATCGGTCGTGCGAAAGTAAAACTGCGGCCGATAGCCATTGAAGAAGGGGGTGTGGCGGCCCCCTTCTTCCTTGGACAGGACATAGACTTCCGCCGTGAACTTGGTGTGCGGGGTGATGCTGCCTGGTTTTGCTAATACTTGGCCACGCTCGACTTCTTCCCGCTTGGTGCCTCTGAGGAGCACCCCGACGTTGTCACCGGCCTGGCCTTGGTCGAGCAGCTTCCTAAACATCTCGACCCCGGTGCAGGTGGTCTTCAGCGTCGGCTTGATGCCGATGATCTCGATCTCGTCGCCCACTTTGACGATGCCGCGCTCGATCCGGCCGGTCACGACGGTGCCGCGCCCGGAGATGGAAAACACGTCTTCGACCGGCATCAGGAAGGCGCCGTCGATGGCTCTTTCCGGGGTCGGGATGTAGCTGTCGAGCGCTTCGGCGAGCTTCATGATCGACACTTCGCCCAGGTCGCCTTTGTCGCCTTCGAGGGCGAGCTTGGCACTGCCTTTGACGATCGGGGTGTCGTCGCCGGGAAAGTCGTATTTGCTCAGCAGCTCGCGGACTTCGATTTCGACTAACTCGAGCAGCTCGGCGTCGTCGACCATGTCGACTTTGTTCAGGTACACGATGATGTAGGGCACGCCGACCTGGCGTGCGAGCAGGATGTGCTCTCGGGTCTGCGGCATCGGGCCGTCGGCCGCCGATACGACCAGTATGGCGCCGTCCATCTGGGCCGCGCCGGTGATCATGTTTTTGATGTAGTCGGCGTGCCCGGGGCAGTCGACGTGGGCGTAATGGCGATTGGCGGTTTCGTACTCGACGTGGGCGGTGTTGATGGTGATGCCGCGCGCTTTTTCTTCGGGGGCGGCATCAATCTGGTCGTAGGCACGGGCTTCGCCGCCGAACTTGCTCGCCAGCACGGAGGTCATGGCCGCCGTTAAGGTGGTCTTGCCGTGATCGACGTGGCCAATGGTGCCTACGTTCACGTGCGGCTTGGTCCGCTCAAATTTGCCTTTCGCCATCTTGTATTCCTCACGCTTCCCTAAAAGAACATCCGCTACTTGGTTTTGGCTGAGATTACTGCTTCGGACACGAACTTCGGCGCTTCTGCATAGTGCTTGAATTCCATCGTGTAGGTGGCGCGCCCCTGCGTCAGCGAGCGCAGCGTGGTCGAGTACTGGAACATTTCGGCCAGCGGCACCTCTGCACGCACTGCCTTGCCGCCACCGCCGGCGATGTCATCCATGCTCTGAATCACGCCGCGACGCGACGACAGATCGCCCATCACGTCGCCCATTTTCTCCTCGGGCGTTTCTACTTCGACTGCCATGATCGGCTCCAGAAGCACCGGCGATGCTGCACGCATGCCGTCCTTGAAGCCCATGGATCCAGCCATCTTGAACGCGTTCTCGTTGGAGTCGACCTCGTGATAGGAGCCGTAGTGCAAAGTCACTTTCACGTCGACCACCGGATAGCCCGCCAGCACGCCGGCCTTCAGTGTTTCCTCTACGCCCTTGTTGACCGCGGGAATGTATTCGCGCGGAACGACGCCGCCTTTGATCGCATCTACAAACTCAAACCCCTTGCCCGGTTCCTGCGGCTCGAGCTTCAACACGACGTGCCCATATTGCCCGCGGCCGCCTGACTGCTTGATGAATTTACCTTCTGCGTTTTCAACCGTGCGCCGGATCGTCTCGCGATACGCGACCTGCGGCTTGCCGACGGATGCTTCGACCGAAAACTCGCGTTTCATGCGGTCAACAATGATCTCCAAATGCAACTCACCCATGCCGGAGATGATCGTTTGGCCCGACTCTTCGTCGGTGTGCACGCGGAACGACGGGTCTTCCTGAGCCAGACGACTCAGCGCGATGCCCATTTTTTCCTGATCGGCCTTCGTCTTCGGTTCAACCGCCTGCGAAATCACCGGCTCCGGAAAGATCATTCGTTCCAGGGTAACGACCTTGTCAGGGCTGCACAGCGTGTCGCCGGTCGTAACATCCTTCAAGCCGACCGCCGCAGCAATATCGCCGGCATAAACTTCCTTGATCTCTTCGCGCTGGTTCGCATGCATCTGCAGGATGCGGCCGATGCGTTCCTTCCGACCCTTGATCGCGTTGAAAACGGTGTCGCCAGACTTCAGCACACCCGAGTACACCCGTAAGAAAGTCAGCTGACCGACGTAGGGGTCGGTCATGATCTTGAACGCCAGCGAGGAAAACGGCGCCTTGTCGTTGGGCGGACGCTCTTCGGGCTGGCCCTTCTCATTCTCACCGGTGACCGGCGGAATATCGATCGGGCTTGGCAGGTATTCGATGACCGCATCGAGCATCGCCTGCACGCCCTTGTTCTTGAACGCCGAGCCGCACAGCATTGGCGTGATTTCGCTCGAGATCGCGCGCGTGCGCAAACCGTGCTTGATCTCCTGCTCGGTCAGCGCGCCGCCGTCGAGATACTTTGTCATCAACTCATCGTTGGCTTCGGCCGCGGCTTCGACCATTTTTTCGCGCCACTCTTTGGCGACATCCAACAAGTCCGCCGGGATGTCGATGTATTCGAACTTCATCCCCTTGCTCGCTTCGTCCCAGATGATGGCCTTCATCTTGACGAGGTCGACCACGCCGCGAAAACCTTCCTCGGCACCGATCGGAATTTGAATTGGTACCGGATTGGCCTTCAGGCGCAACCGCATCTGCTCGTACACCTTGAAAAAATTGGCGCCGGTGCGGTCCATCTTGTTGACGAATGCAAGCCGCGGCACTCCGTACTTGTTGGCCTGACGCCAGACGGTTTCGGACTGCGGTTGCACGCCGCCCACCGCGCAATACACCATGCACGCACCATCGAGCACGCGCATGCTGCGTTCGACTTCGATCGTGAAGTCGACGTGTCCAGGGGTGTCGATGATGTTGATGCGGTGCTCGGGAAACGACATGTCCATGCCGCGCCAGAACGTGGTCGTCGCCGCCGACGTGATCGTGATGCCGCGCTCCTGCTCCTGCTCCATCCAGTCCATCGTCGCGGCGCCTTCATGCACCTCGCCGAGTTTGTGGTTCACGCCGGTATAGAACAACACACGCTCAGTGGTCGTGGTCTTACCGGCGTCAATGTGCGCCGAGATTCCGATGTTCCGGTACAGCTCAATAGGAGTCTTACGTGGCATAATGTACTTCAGGGGCGCCGACCCAGTTGCGCGGACCGGCAAAGCAGGCCTGCTGTTCTTCCTCGCTAAAACCGGAAATGTGCGAAAGCCTTGTTCGCTTCCGCCATCCGGTGCACTTCTTCCTTCTTCTTCATCGCGCCGCCGCGGCCTTCGGCGGCTTCCATCAATTCGCCGGCCAACCGAAGCGGCATCGATTTTTCACTGCGCTTCTTGGCGGCCTCGCGCAGCCAACGCATCGCGAGCGCCATGCGACGGACCGGACGCACTTCCACCGGCACCTGGTAGTTCGCGCCGCCCACCCGGCGGCTTTTCACTTCGACCATTGGCCGTACGTTGGATAACGCCGCTGAAAACACTTCCAGCGCATCCTTGCCGCCCTTGGTTTCGATCTGGGTAAGAGCACCGTAAACAATGCGCTCGGCGACGGCTTTCTTGCCGTCCAGCATGATCACGTTGACGAACTTGGTCAGATCCTGCGAATTGAATTTCGGATCGGGCAGGATGTCACGCTTGGGTACTTCACGACGACGCGGCACTTCTCACCTCTTTCTCTTCAGTCGTTATGCGGTTCCATGCTGACGAACCGCGACTTACTCGATCTCCCCATATGGGGACGACCGACACAAACTCACGCAGGTTTCGGTCGCTTGGCGCCGTACTTCGAACGGCTCTGCTTGCGATCTTTGACACCCTGCGTATCCAGCGACCCACGCACGATGTGGTAACGCACGCCGGGCAGATCTTTCACGCGGCCGCCGCGAATCAGCACCACCGAGTGCTCCTGCAAATTGTGGCCTTCGCCACCGATGTACGAAATGACTTCGTAACCATTGACCAAACGCACCTTGGCCACCTTGCGCAAAGCCGAGTTCGGCTTCTTTGGCGTCGTGGTGTACACGCGTGTGCACACGCCGCGCTTCTGCGGGCTCAATTTCAGAGCCGGGCTCTTGCTCTGGATGCGCGTGCTCTCGCGCGGTTTGCGAACAAGCTGATTAATGGTCGGCATGCATTTATGTCCGGTTGTTTCCCAAAAGCGCACCTAAAGCGCCACAAAAAAAGCGCGGCGCCCGAATTGCAGCTACGGGCGCCGAAAAGCCTATGATTATCGCTAGCCGCGACTTAACGTGTCAAGGCAACTAGAGGGAAGTGCCTCGCATACGCGACCACTTCCCTCACTTGGTGCTATTCGGCAACTTCGGCCGATTCGTCGGCTCCCGTTTCCGTTTCGCCTTCGACCGTCGCCATCAGCTCCATTTCGGCCAGCTGCTTCTGCTCGAGCGCATCGGCGGCTTCCTTTTCCTTGCGCGCTCGATGGAACGCCATGCCGGTTCCGGCCGGTATCAGGCGGCCGACAATGACGTTTTCCTTTAGGCCACGCAGGTCGTCCTTCTTGCCCATGATCGCCGCTTCGGTCAGCACCCGCGTCGTCTCCTGGAACGAAGCGGCGGAGATGAACGAATCGGTCGACAAAGACGCCTTGGTAATGCCAAGCAGAATGTTCTCGTACAACGCGGGCCGCTTGCCTTCAGCGATCGCCTTGTCGTTCTCATCCAGCATCTCGGAGCGCTCGACCTGCTCGCCGGTAATGAAAGGTGCATCGCCCGGATCGGTCGTCTGCACCCGGCGCAGCATCTGCCGCACGATCACTTCGATGTGCTTGTCGTTGATCTTCACGCCCTGCAACCGGTAGACGTCCTGCACTTCGTCGACGATGTAGCGCGCGAGCGCATCGACGCCGAGCAAACGCAGGATGTCGTGCGGATCTGCCGAGCCGTCGACGATCAGCTCGCCCTTGTTCACCACCTGTCCGTCGTGCACGAGCATGTGTTTTTCCTTCGAAATCAGGAATTCATGCTCCTCGCCTTCGAGGTCGGTAATGATCAGGCGCTGCTTGCCCTTGGTTTCTTTGCCGAATGTCACCGTTCCGGTCACTTCGGCCAACATGCCGGCGTCTTTGGGCGAACGCGCTTCAAACAGCTCTGCGACCCGCGGCAAACCGCCGGTGATGTCGCGCGTCTTTTGCGATTCGGTCGGAATCCGCGCCAGCACCTCACCGACGCCGACCTGCTGCGCGTCGCGCACGACGATCAGCGCGCCCACCGGGAAACTGATCGTCACCGAGTGCTCCGTGCCCGGAATTTTGACCTCGTCGCTCATCTCATTGAGCAGCTTCACCTGCGGCCGCACGCCTTTGGCAGCGGTCGGACCGCGGCGTTTGGCATCGATGACGACCAGCGTCGAAAGCCCGGTCACTTCGTCGATCTGTCGAGCGACGGTGACGCCTTCTTCGACGTTTTCGAACTTCACCGTCCCCGCAAACTCAGTGATGATCGGACGCGTCAGCGGATCCCAGCTGGCGAGTTGCACCCCTGCCTTGACCTGCTTGCCATCGGCCATCAGCAACGTCGCACCGTAAGGCACTTTGTGGCGCTCACGCTCGCGGCCGTTGTCATCGACGATCGTCACTTCGCCCGAGCGGCCGATTGCCACTTGCTCACCCTTGGCATTGGTGACGTAGCGCATCGTGCTGGTGAATCTCACCGTGCCGTTGCTTTTCGCTTCAACGCCCGACGCCACGGCCGCACGCGACGCCGCGCCACCGATGTGGAACGTGCGCATCGTCAATTGCGTGCCGGGTTCGCCGATCGACTGCGCGGCGATGACGCCCACCGCTTCACCTGCGTTAACCAGCACGCCGCGGCCAAGATCGCGTCCGTAGCACTTGGCGCACAAGCCGTAGCGTGTTTCGCATGACAGCGGAGTGCGCACGCGCACTTCATCGATTGCAAGCGCTTCGATCTGGTCAACGTTGTCTTCATCGAGCAGGTGACCGACGGGATACAGAACTTCCTGCGTCTCCGGACTCAACACGTCCATCGTAATGACGCGCCCAAGAATGCGGTCGCGCAGCGCTTCGATGACCTCGCCGCCTTCGACCAGCGCTTTCATCGTGACACCGTTGCCGGTGCCGCAGTCATCTTCGGTGACTACCAGGTCCTGCGTTACATCGACCAGGCGACGCGTCAGATAACCCGAGTTCGCAGTCTTCAACGCCGTGTCCGCCAGGCCTTTACGCGCACCGTGCGTCGAGATGAAGTACTGCAGAACGTTCAACCCTTCGCGGAAGTTGGCGGTGATCGGCGTCTCGATGATCGAGCCATCGGGCTTCGCCATCAAGCCGCGCATGCCGGCCAACTGACGAATCTGCGCAACCGAACCGCGCGCACCTGAATCGGCCATCATCCAGATCGAGTTGAACGATTCCTGCGACGACTCGCGCCCGTGGCGATCGCTCGCCTGCTCGGTCGCCAGTTGCTCCATCATCACCTTGCCGACGTGATCGCCGGCGCGGCCCCAAATGTCGACCACCTTGTTGTAGCGCTCACCTTGGGTTACGAGACCGGATGTGTACTGCGCCTCGATCTCCTTGACCTCCCGCTCGGCGCTGCGAATGATTTCTTCTTTCTGCGGCGGCACGACCATGTCGTCAATCGCGATCGACAGCCCGGCACGCGTCGCCAACGTGAAGCCGGTCTGCATCAGCTTGTCGGCAAAGATCACCGTCTCGCGCAGACCGCACTTGCGAAACGCGAGGTTGATCAAGCGGCTGATTTCTTTTTTCTTCAGCGGCTTGTTCAGCACGTTGAATGAGAGCCCGGCAGGCAGAATTTCCGACATCAGCGCGCGGCCAACCGTCGTTTCGTAGCGCGTCAGCTTCGGCGTTTTTTCGCCGGTCTCCGCATTGACGTCAAACTCACGAACGCGCACCGTGACGCGCGTTTGCAGCTCGACTTCGCGGTTCTCGTAGGCGCGATGCACTTCACCCAAGTCGGTGAAGAACGATCCTTCGCCCTTGCCGTTGATCTTCTCGCGCGTCGCGTAATAAAGACCTAGCACGATGTCCTGCGACGGCACGATCGACGGATCACCGTTCGACGGGAACAGCACGTTGTTCGATGCCAGCATCAGCGATCGCGCTTCGAGCTGAGCTTCGAGCGACAGCGGAACGTGCACAGCCATCTGGTCGCCGTCGAAGTCGGCGTTGAACGCCGCGCACACCAGCGGATGCAGCTGGATCGCCTTGCCTTCGATCAGCACCGGCTCAAACGCCTGAATGCCAAGTCGGTGCAGCGTCGGCGCACGATTCAGCATCACCGGATGTTGGCGAATCACCTCTTCGAGGATGTCCCATACTACCGGCTCACCGGACTCGACCATCTTCTTAGCGGCCTTGATCGTCGTCGCCAGCCCCTGCAATTCGAGCTTGTTGAAGATGAACGGCTTGAAGAGCTCGAGCGCCATCAGCTTGGGTAAGCCGCATTGATGCAGCTTCAATTGCGGACCGACAACGATCACCGAGCGGCCCGAATAGTCGACACGCTTGCCGAGCAGGTTCTGCCGGAAGCGGCCACCCTTGCCCTTGATCATGTCGGCGAGCGACTTCAGCGGACGCTTGTTCGCGCCCGTCATCGCCTTGCCGCGACGGCCGTTGTCGAGCAGTGAATCGACCGACTCCTGCAACATGCGCTTCTCGTTGCGCACGATGATCTCGGGCGCTTTGAGTTCGAGCAGGCGTTTCAACCGGTTGTTACGGTTGATCACACGGCGATACAGATCGTTCAGATCCGAGGTCGCAAAGCGACCGCCATCGAGCGGCACCAGCGGGCGCAGCTCGGGCGGAAGCACTGGAAGCACTTCGAGAATCATCCACTCGGGCTTGATGCCTGAGCGTTGAAAACCCTCGAGCACTTTCAGCCGCTTCGCGAACTTCTTGATCTTCGCTTCAGAGCCGGTCTCCGACAGGTCCTTGCGCAGCGTTTCGATTTCCTTGTTGACATCGATGCCGCGCAGCAGCTCGCGAATCGCCTCGGCTCCCATAAGTGCACGAAAGTCGTCGCCGTATTCCTCGGTCTTTGCGATGAAGTCATCCTCGGTCATCAGCTGCCCCTTCTTCAGGGGCGTGAAACCAGGATCGACGACGCAGAACGCTTCGAAGTACAGAACGCGCTCGATATCGCGCAGCGTCATGTCGAGCACCATTCCCATGCGGGACGGCAAGCTCTTCAGGAACCAGATATGCGCGGTCGGGCTGGCAAGCTCAATGTGACCCATGCGCTCGCGGCGCACTTTGGCCAGCGTGACTTCAACGCCGCACTTTTCGCAGATCACACCACGATGCTTCAGGCGCTTGTACTTGCCGCACAGGCACTCGTAGTCCTTGATCGGCCCGAAAATCTTCGCGCAGAAAAGCCCGTCACGTTCGGGTTTGAACGTGCGGTAGTTGATGGTTTCCGGTTTTTTGACTTCACCGAATGACCACGAGCGGATCTTGTCGGGCGACGCGATGCCGATCTTGATGGCATCGAATTGCTCTTCCTGCTGGACCTGCTTGAACAGATCGAGAAGTGCCTTCATTAGTTGCGCTCCAAATCAATATCAATACCCAGCGAGCGGATTTCCTTGACCAGCACGTTGAACGACTCCGGCATGCCGGCATCGATCACGTGATCGCCCTTGACGATGTTTTCGTACACCTTGGTGCGACCCTGCACGTCGTCCGACTTCACCGTCAGCATCTCCTGCAGCACATACGCTGCGCCGTAGGCTTCGAGTGCCCACACTTCCATCTCGCCGAAACGCTGGCCGCCGAACTGCGCCTTGCCACCCAGCGGCTGCTGCGTGACCAGCGAGTACGGGCCGGTCGAGCGTGCGTGCATCTTGTCGTCAACCAGGTGATGCAGCTTCAGCATGTGCATGTAACCAACGGTCACCGGGCGCTCGAAAATCTCGCCGGATCGGCCGTCGAACAAGCGTGTCTGCGTCTTGGTCGGCGTCAGTTGCAAAGCCTTCGCCACTTCGTCCGGATAAGCGAGATCAAGCATCGCGTGGATTTCTTTTTCAGCCGCACCGTCGAACACCGGCGTCGCAAACGGCACGCCGTCGGTCAAGTGTTCGCCGAGCTGAGTGACTTCTTCGTCGCTTAGCTGATCGATCTCTTCCGGCTTGCCCGAACGGTTGTAGACCTCTTTCAAGAACGTCCGCAGTTGCCCCGCCTTGACGTTGGCGACCATGTCACCGATGCGTTGCCCGAGACCCTTGGCCGCCCACCCAAGATGGGTTTCCAGAATCTGACCAACGTTCATCCGTGACGGCACACCGAGCGGATTCAACACAAGATCCACCGGCGTTCCATCGGCCATGTACGGCATGTCCTCGACCGGCACGATGCGCGAAACCACGCCCTTGTTGCCGTGGCGTCCCGCCATCTTGTCGCCCGGCTGCAGGCGGCGCTTGACGGCCAGATACACCTTGACCATCTTCAGCACACCCGGTGGCAGTTCGTCGCCCTGCGTCAGTTTCTTCTTCTTGTCTTCGAATGCCTGATCGAACTGCTTGCGCTTTTGTTCGATAGAGTCCTTCAACGCCTCAAGCTGTGCCGCGGCGTCATCATCGGCCAGGCGAATCTCGAACCAGTGATACTTCTCGATGGATGAGAGGTAATCCTTGGTCACCGTGGTTCCGCGCGCGAGACGATTCGGCCCGCCGGTCGCCTCCTTGCGCAGCAACAGCTTTTCGATCCGCTGAAATGCGTCGCCTTCTACGATGCGCAGCTGATCGTTCAGGTCCTGCCGGTACCGCTTCAGCGCGTCATCGATGATGTTTTGGGCCCGGCGGTCGCGCACGATGCCCTCGCGCGTAAACACCTGAACGTCGATCACGGTGCCGCTCATGCCTGACGGCACGCGCAGCGACGTATCCTTCACGTCCGAAGCTTTCTCGCCAAAGATTGCGCGCAGCAGCTTTTCTTCGGGCGTCAGCTGCGTCTCGCCCTTCGGCGTGACCTTGCCGACCAGCACATCACCGGCGTTCACTTCGGCACCGATGTAAACGATGCCGGAATCGTCGAGGCGGCCCAGCTGATTCTCCGACAGATTGGAGATGTCGCGGGTGATCTCTTCCGGTCCCAGCTTGGTGTCGCGCGCGACGACGTTCAGCTCTTCGATATGAATCGAGGTATAGCGATCATCCGAGACCACGCGCTCGGAGATCAGAATCGAATCTTCGAAGTTGTAGCCGTTCCACGGCATAAACGCGACCAGCATGTTCTGGCCCAGCGCCAGCTCGCCGAGATCGGTCGATGCGCCATCCGCAACTACATCGCCCTTGGCAATCGACTCGCCTTTTTTGACGATCGGCGTCTGGTTGATGTTGGTGTTCTGATTCGAGCGCGTGTACTTCGTCAGGTTGTAGATGTCGACGCCGACCTCGCCCTGCACGTTTTCCTTGTCATCGACGCGCACGACAATGCGATTCGCATCAACGTAATCGACCGTGCCGCCGCGCAACGCTTGCACGGTCGTGCCCGAGTCGACCGCAACTGTGCGTTCGACGCCGGTGCCGACGAACGGCTTCTCGGGACGCAGGCATGGGACAGCCTGACGCTGCATGTTCGAACCCATCAGCGCGCGGTTCGCGTCGTCGTGCTCGAGGAACGGAATCAATGACGCTGCCACCGACACAATCTGCGACGGAGCGATGTCCATGTACTGAACGCGTCCCGGCGACATCAATACGAACTCACCGTTTTCGCGGCAGCTGACCAGCTCGTCCTGGAATTTGCCGTTCTTGTCGAGCGGCGCATTCGCCTGCGCAATCACGTACTTGCCTTCTTCGATCGCCGACAAATACGAAATGTCGGTCGTCACCTTGCCACCGTCGACCTTGCGATACGGCGTCTCGAGAAAACCGTACTCGTTCAACTGCGCATACAGCGCCATCGAATTGATCAGACCGATGTTCGGCCCTTCAGGCGTTTCGATCGGACATACGCGGCCATAGTGCGTGGGATGCACGTCCCGCACCTCGAACCCGGCACGCTCGCGCGTCAACCCGCCTGGTCCCAGAGCCGAGACGCGACGCTTGTGCGTGATCTCGGACAGCGGGTTTGTCTGGTCCATGAACTGGCTTAGCTGCGATGAGCCGAAGAACTCGCGAATCGATGCGCTGATCGGCTTGCTGTTGATCAGGTCGTGCGGCATCAGGTTTTCAGTCTCGGCCTGGCCTAACCGCTCCTTCACGGCGCGCTCGACGCGCACCAATCCCGCACGGAATTGGTTCTCGGCGAGTTCGCCGACGACCCGTACGCGCCGATTGCCCAGGTGATCGATGTCGTCGATCTCGCCACGCCCGTTGCGCAGCTCGACCAGCAGCTTCATTGTGTCTGCGATGTCCTCGTGCGTCAGCGTCATCGGGCCGGTGATTTCCGGACGGCCGAAGCGGCTGTTGACCTTCATCCGGCCCACGCGCGACAGGTCGTACGTGTCTTCATCGAAGAACAGGCGGCGGAACAGCGTTTCGACCGCGTCCTCGGTCGGTGGCTCGCCCGGACGCATCATCCGATAAATCGCGATGCGCGCCGCTAGCTGATCGCCCGTCTCGTCGATGCGCAGCGTGTTCGAGATGAATGCGCCCTGGTCGAGATCGTTGATGTAGATCGTGCGGATTTCCTGCACGTTGGCGGTGCGCAGCGTCTTCAGCAGGTCTTCGGTCAACTCATCGTTGGCGTTGGCAACGATCTCTCCGGTCTCCGGATCGACGACATTGTTCGCCAGCACGCGGCCCAGCAGGTAGTCCTCGATCACTGCGATTCGCTTCATGCCCGCAGCTTCCATGTCGCGGATATGTTTGGCGTTGATGCGCTTGTCCTTAGCAACGATGACCTTGCCGGTCTTGTCGGTGATGTCGAAACGCGCTGTCTCGCCGCGCAGCCGCTCCGGCACGAGCTCCATAAAGCCGCCTTCGGCGCTCAGCGTGAAGGTGTCGAATCTGAAGAAATGCGCGAGCACCTGCTCGTTGGAAAGGCCGATTGCCTTCAGCAGAATCGTCGCCGGCATCTTGCGGCGGCGATCGACGCGGAAATAAAGGATGTCCTTGGGATCGAACTCGAAGTCGAGCCAGGAGCCGCGATACGGGATCACGCGCGCCGAAAACAGCAGCTTGCCGCTCGAGTGCGTCTTGCCGCGGTCATGTTCGAAGAACACGCCGGGCGACCGATGCAGCTGCGACACGATGACACGCTCGGTGCCGTTGATGACGAACGAGCCGGTGGTCGTCATCAGCGGTATTTCGCCCATGTAGACCTCTTGTTCCTTGACCTCCTTGATCGTCGGCTTCGACGCCTCACGGTCCATGATCACCAGCCGCACTTTGGCGCGCAGCGGCGATGCGTACGTCAGGCCGCGCTGCTGGCATTCCTTGACGTCGAACGGCGGCTCGCCGAGTTGGAAGCTGACGAACTCGAGGCGCGCCATGCCGTTGTGGCTGGAGATCGGAAAGATCGACGTGAACGCGGCTTGCAAGCCGTGGTTCTCGCGCTTCGCTGGCGGCACTGCCGCCTGCAGAAAGTGGGTGTACGACTCAAGCTGAGTCGCAAGCAAAAACGGCACGGACAACACGCTTGGCCGCTTGGCAAAGCTCTTGCGAATGCGCTTTTTTTCAGTGAACGAGTACGGCATGGACGCTCCGTTCGATACGGGAGAAGGGCAAAACAACTAACCCAGAATGCTCGACGCGGGGACGACAAATGCCGCCACGGACGCAGCGCCTAAGGGCGTGCATCCGAGCGGCGTAGGGTGTCCTGCGCGTTCGTTCATCCAGGGAAGACTTTGAATTGGGGGCGAAGGTCCCAATTCAAAGGCCTCGGTCCGGTAGCGCTGGCGAAGCGAGCTTCGCCAGCGGCATACACGGTCACTTGATCTCTACTTTTGCGCCGGCGTCTTCCAGCTTCTTCTTCGCCGCGTCGGCATCCGCCTTGTTCACGCCTTCCTTGACGGGTTTCGGTGCGCCGTCGACCAGGTCCTTGGCCTCCTTCAGGCCCAGGCCGGTCAGTTCACGCACCGCCTTGATGACGTTGACCTTGTTTGCGCCGAATTCCATCAGCATCACGTTGAATTCGGTCTGCTCTTCAGCCACCGCCGCTGCAGCGCCACCGCCTGCTGGCGCTGCAACTGCTACCGCAGCGGCAGCAGCCGAAACGCCAAACTTGTCTTCCATCATCTTGATCAACTCGCTGATCTCGAGAACGGACTTCGCGCCGATGGCGTCGAGAATTTCCTGATTTGAAAGTGCCATTACCAACTCCTAAGAAAATGCGTTGTATCGGTTCAATGTTGAATATGGATTACGCGGGCGCCGCTTCTTTGCTGTCGCGCACCGCAGCCAACGTGCGCACCAGGCGCGACGGCACTTCGTTCAAGGTGCGAACGAACTGACCGATCGGTGCCTGCATCGTGGCCATCAACTTCGCCAGCAACTCGTCGCGGCTCGGCAGCAGGGCCAACGCCTTGACACCCTTTTCGTCCATCACGAAATTGGGCGTCCCGCCGGCCTTGACGATCAGCTTGTCGTTGTCTTTGGCAAAGCTGGAAAGCACCTTGGCGGCAGACACGGGATCGTTGGAGAAGCCGTACACCAAGGGTCCGATCAACTTGTCGGACAACCCTGAAAACGGTGTTCCACCGACCGCGCGGCGCGCCAACGTGTTCTTCAGCACACGCAGCTGCACACCCTGGCTGCGCGCTTGCTTGCGCAGTCGGGTGATCGCATCCACATCCAGCCCACGGTATTCAGCCACCACGATCGATTGCGACGACGCCACAAGGGCGCCGACTTCCTCGACCACAGCAGCTTTCTCTTGCCGATTAAGACCCATGCACTGGCTCCATAAAAGTGCTTCGCAATGCTTCCGCACCGGTTGAAAACCGGCGACCGAAGCGAAACACCGATGCACGTCTCAACACATTTTCTGAGCGCACTTCAATGCTCTCCTCGGGTCCCCGTCTGCGCTGGAATGGAAACGTCTCCAAAATTAAGGAAGGCCAAGCCTTCTTCCAGCGGTCTTTGACAGCAGTGCGCTTTATCGATATTCGGATTTGGCGCACAGCCCAAAGTCCTTACTTCAGCCCGCGTTCCCTGCGGGTCAAATATTCATGTCGGCTCTGGCCGACGGTCCGCTTCTATCCGCTCACCGTCGACGCGTCGACGCGCACGCCGATTCCCATCGTCGACGACACCGAAATCTTGCGCAGAAAGACGCCTTTCGACGAAGCCGGCTTCGACTTGTTCAACGCATCGATCAGCGCCGCTAAGTTGGTCTGCAACCGATCGACCTCGAACGAAGCGCGACCGATCGACGCGTGCACGATGCCGGCCTTATCCGCGCGAAACTGCACCTGTCCCGCCTTCGCGTTCTTCACCGCTTGCGCCACGTCGGGTGTCACCGTGCCAACCTTCGGGTTCGGCATCAGCCCGCGCGGGCCGAGCACCTGACCCAGCCCACCGACCACTCGCATCGCGTCCGGCGACGCGATGACCACGTCGAAATCCAGAAAGCCTTCCTTGATCTTCGCGGCCAGATCGTCCATGCCAATGATGTCCGCGCCCGCCGCCTTTGCTTCTTCTGCCTTCGCGCCTTGCGCGAACACCGCAACGCGCTTGGTCTTGCCGCTGCCTGCAGGCAACACGACGGAGCCGCGCACCGTCTGATCCGACTTCTTGGCGTCGATACCGAGAGCGACCGACACATCGACCGACTCATCGAATTTCGCCGTCGCGCATTGCTTGATCAGCGACAAAGCATCGCCGACCGGATACGTCTTCTGCGTATCGACCTTGCTGCGATTGGTCTTTGTGCGTTTGGAGATAGTGGCCATTACAGACCCTCCACCGTGATGCCCATCGAGCGCGCGCTACCCGCAATCGTGCGCACAGCCGCTTCCATGTCCGCGGCGGTCAGATCGGGCATCTTCGCCTTGGCGATCTCTTCGGCCTGCGCGCGCGTGATCTTTCCGACCTTGTCGATATGCGGCTTCGGCGAGCCGCGTTCGATCTTCGCGGCCTTCTTGATCAACACCGTCGCCGGCGGCGTCTTCATCACGAACGTGAAACTCTTGTCCGCAAACGCCGTGATCACAACCGGGATCGGCAGTCCAGGCTCAACATTCTGCGTCTGCGCGTTGAACGCCTTGCAGAACTCCATGATGTTCAACCCGCGCTGACCGAGCGCCGGGCCGATCGGAGGCGATGGATTCGCCTTGCCGGCGGGCACCTGCAACTTGATAAAGCCGATGATCTTCTTTGCCATAAGGACTCCTGTGGGTACAAGCGCCGCCTAGTTGAAACTAAGCGCGGCTCCCCGGTTACTAGACTTTCTCAACCTGACCAAACTCGAGTTCCACCGGCGTCGAACGCCCGAAGATTGTCACCGAGACACGTAAGCGGCTCTTCTCGTAATTCACTTCTTCGACGTTGCCGTTGAAATCGGTAAACGGACCATCCTTGACGCGCACCATCTCGCCGACTTCCCACAACGTCTTGGGTCGCGGCTTCTCCGCGCCCTCTTGCATCCGCATCAAGATTTCGTCGACTTCCTTCTGGCGCAGCGGCGACGGGCGATTGGCACTGCCGCCGAGGAAGCCGGTTACCTTCGACGTGCTCTTGACCAGGTGCCAAGCCTCGTCGGTCATGTCCATTTCGACCAACACATAGCCTGAGTACATGCGGCGCTCTGTGATCGACTTCTTGCCGCCTTTGACTTCGACCACCTCTTCGACCGGCACCAAGATCTGTCCGAACTGCGACTGCAAGCCCGCGCGGTTGATGCGTTCCTGCAGCGCCCGCGCCACGCCCTTTTCCATTCCGGAATACGCGTGCACGACGTACCAGCGTTTAGTGCCGGCGGCGCCCGGCACGCTTTGCTTTACAGCTTCTGCTGCGCTCGCCGGTTCTGACTCAGTTGCCATCTCGGTTGCCATTCATGTCCTTAGCGCCAGGAAAGCAGCGTGTCGTACAGGACCCATTCAAGACTCTTGTCGACCAGAAAAAGAAAGATCGCCATGATCACGACGAACCCGAACACGATGCCGGTCGTCGTAACTGTTTCTTTGCGGCTCGGCCATACGACCCGCTTCGTTTCCTCGTACGACTCGCGCGCGTAAGCCAAAAAGCGCTTGCCGGACTGCGAAAACCACGCGATCACGACCGCAGCGACCAAGCCGCCGATCAGCACACCCACGCGCGCCAACGTGGGCTGCTCGGTCAGGAACGTGAAGCCAAGCACGCCCGCCACCGCTGCCAGCACGGCAAGCGTTACCAAAACCAGATCGGCCTTGCTCGTGACTGTTTCGACGTTCTGTGTTGCCATTTATGACTGCTTCCAACAAGTGGCAGGGGCGGAGGGCATCGAACCCCCAACCTCTGGTTTTGGAGACCAGCGCTCTGCCAATTGAGCTACGCCCCTAAGCCCGTAACTGCTATTCAGTAATTTTGGCGACGACCCCGGCGCCGACCGTTTTGCCACCTTCGCGCACCGCGAAGCGCAGGCCTTGTTCCATCGCGATCGGCGCGATCAGGGCCACTTCCATCTGGATGTTGTCGCCCGGCATCACCATCTCGGTGCCCGCCGGCAGCTGAATCGAGCCGGTCACATCGGTCGTGCGAAAGTAAAACTGCGGCCGATAGCCATTGAAGAAGGGGGTGTGGCGGCCCCCTTCTTCCTTGGACAGGACATAGACTTCCGCCGTGAACTTGGTGTGCGGGGTGATGCTGCCTGGTTTTGCTAATACTTGGCCACGCTCGACTTCTTCCCGCTTGGTGCCTCTGCAGCAGCACCCCGACGTTGTCACCGGCCTGGCCTTGGTCGAGCAGCTTCCTAAACATCTCGACCCCGGTGCAGGTGGTCTTCAGCGTCGGCTTGATGCCGATGATCTCGATCTCGTCGCCCACTTTGACGATGCCGCGCTCGATCCGGCCGGTCACGACGGTGCCGCGCCCGGAGATGGAAAACACGTCTTCGACCGGCATCAGGAAGGCGCCGTCGATGGCTCGCTCCGGGGTCGGGATGTAGCTGTCGAGCGCTTCGGCGAGCTTCATGATCGACACTTCGCCCAGGTCGCCTTTGTCGCCTTCGAGGGCGAGCTTGGCACTGCCTTTGACGATCGGGGTGTCGTCGCCGGGAAAGTCGTATTTGCTCAGCAGCTCGCGGACTTCGATTTCGACTAACTCGAGCAGCTCGGCGTCGTCGACCATGTCGACTTTGTTCAGGTACACGATGATGTAGGGCACGCCGACCTGGCGTGCGAGCAGGATGTGCTCTCGGGTCTGCGGCATCGGGCCGTCGGCCGCCGATACGACCAGTATGGCGCCGTCCATCTGGGCCGCGCCGGTGATCATGTTTTTGATGTAGTCGGCGTGCCCGGGGCAGTCGACGTGGGCGTAATGGCGATTGGCGGTTTCGTACTCGACGTGGGCGGTGTTGATGGTGATGCCGCGCGCTTTTTCTTCGGGGGCGGCATCAATCTGGTCGTAGGCACGGGC
The DNA here is from genome assembly GCA_963829995.1 of uncultured beta proteobacterium. Classification (GTDB taxonomy): domain Bacteria; phylum Pseudomonadota; class Gammaproteobacteria; order Burkholderiales; family Burkholderiaceae_F; genus JACCZX01. The sequence continues at coordinate 178,895 of CAWHKW010000004.1, forward strand.
TTCGCCGCCGAACTTGCTCGCCAGCACGGAGGTCATGGCCGCCGTTAAGGTGGTCTTGCCGTGATCGACGTGGCCAATGGTGCCTACGTTCACGTGCGGCTTGGTCCGCTCAAATTTGCCTTTCGCCATCGTTAACTCCTCACCGCTTTCTGTCTCACTGCTTCTGTTTTCAATCTGGTGCCCATGACGCGGATCGAACGCGTGGCCTCTCCCTTACCAAGGGAGTGCTCTACCACTGAGCCACATGGGCTTCTCGTGATCGCTAATCGAACCGCGTCTGCTTTGTTGCTCACCCTCGCCGTACCTCTGTGTACTGTCTTCGGGTTCGCGTCGCGCATGCGCGGTCCGCTAAGCGACACGGTTGTTGTTTTCGTAGAGTGCGTTATTCCTCTTGTCTAGATTGGAGCGGGTGAAGGGAATCGAACCCTCGTCGTAAGCTTGGAAGGCTTCTGCTCTACCATTGAGCTACACCCGCCCGACGAAATCTTCCGCATCCGCGCTCATCCGTTTCGCTCTGGAGGTTGCTGGTGGAGGAGGTTGGATTCGAACCAACGTAGGCGTAAGCCAACAGATTTACAGTCTGCCCCCTTTAACCACTCGGGCACCCCTCCGCGGCGAACCGCAAATTATGGTTGCAGAACAAAGGCTTGTCAAACGGACGCCGAATGTTGCCGCGATGCAGCGTCAGACACGCCGCCACCCTGCTTTGATGGCTGATATCTTCTCTAACTAAACTGAAGTTGGCTGGCACTCACTTTCAATCATCGAGCTGCAGTCACCGCCTTAAGCACCCAAGTGGGCGCGCTACGCCCCTTTTGTCGTCTGTCCTCGGTGGTTGAACTCGCGCCGATGAGCCCGATAATGGTGCGATGCAACGACATATTTCCGACGAGTTAATTGCGCAGCTTGGTCCGCATCACCGAGGCCGCGTATTGCAGCACCTGCGCAGACTGTCAGAACGAGATCTTTGGCTTCGCTTTGGCTATGCAGTAACGGATGACGCGCTTCGCGCCTACGTTAGAAAACTGCATTTCAGCCGCGATGCGATCTTCGCAATTCTTGATGAGGCCGCCGACATTCTCGCTCTCGGGCACCTAGGCTTCGACAAGAACACATCCAAAACGGCGGAGTTCGGCCTTTCCGTACTACCGCAGGCGCGCCGCCGCGGCTTCGGATTGCGCCTGCTGCAGCGAGCAGCCGTGCACGCGCGCAATCGTGGCTCGACACACCTAGTGATGACGTATGTGCCGGAAAACGATGCACTGAGGCATTTGGCGGAGCGCGCCGGCATGCAATTGGTATCCGACGTCTACGAGCCGCGTGCGTTTCTCAGCCTTGCGCCTCCGACTGCGGCATCATTGATGGACGAAACGTTTTCCGAAATGCTGGCGGCGATCGACCTGGGCTTTCGCGTCGCAAACGCGGACGCAATTCATCACCGATCTACATCTGCTTGAACAGGTGCGTGTAGTTGCGGCTGACCTCAAGCTTCTCCGTGTGCCCCTTGATCAGCACCAGCTGACGCCCGCGAAAATCGCGCGTCACACCGGCGATCGCCTTGGCGTTGACTATCGTTCCTCGGTGTATTTGCCAAAATTGTTCTGGGTCAAGTTCGTCTATCAGTTCCTTGATCGGCTTGCGGATCAGCGCCTCGAAAGTTTCGGTTTGCACACGCGTGTATTTCTCGTCCGACGTGAAGAAGAGAACTTCTGCGGTGGGTATTAGGCGCAATTGCTGTCCGACGCTGGCCTGGATCCACTGTAAGTGACTGCGCTGTTCGACGCCACCGGCCGACTCGAGCTTTGCGCTCAGCTGACTTAGCAGCGCTCCGAGATCGCTGGGTTTTGAACCGAGCCGCTGCTTTAGGCGGGCGACGGTGATCGCTAGACGTTCTGCTTCGGCCGGCTTCAAGACGTAATCGACGGCGCCGTGCTCGAACGCATCAACGGCGTACTCGTTGTACGCAGTGATGAATACAACATGGCACGCGTCGCCGATATGACGCGCAGCCTCGATGCCGGTCATCCCGGGCATGCGAATGTCGAGGAATGCGAGATCGGGATGGTGGGCGCGAACCGCGGCCACTGCTTCTTCGCCGTTTTTAGCTTCAGCAACAACCTGCAGGTCGGGCCAGACTTCGGTAAGCCGCGCGCGCAACTGCTCGCGCATCAAACGCTCGTCGTCCGCAATGATCGCCGTCGGCATTCGCCGATTCTATGCGCTCGATTTCGCGTCCGAGCGGGCATCCACTTCAAACGTGTACGGAACCTCGATAGTGACGATCGTGCCGCTTGGAGAGTTCGCTTCGATCGACAATTTTGCAACGCCGCCATACAGAGCCGCCAGCCGCTCGCGCACGTTCGCGAGACCGACGCCGCCGCCTCCGCTTGTACCCATCGCTCCGGCTGCTGCGAAGCCTAGCCCTGAGTCCGCCACCGTCACGCGCAGACGCCCGTTCGAGATGTCTGCTGAGATAGTCAGCGAGCCGCCCTCGGGCTTGGGCTCCAGGCCGTGCTTGATCGAGTTTTCCACAAGTGACTGCAGCATCATCGGTGGAAACTGCGCCGAACCAAGCCCTTGCGGAACAATGACCGAATATTGAAGCCGGTCTTCCATTCTGAACTTCAGTATTTCCAGATAAGAGCGACAGAGCTGGACTTCTTTGCCGAGCGTCGTCGAACCCTCTCGCATCTGCGGCAATGCTGCGCGCAAGTACTGGATCAAACTCTTCTGCATTTTCGATGCCGTCGAAGGCTCGGTTTCGATCAGATAATCGACCGAGGCCAGCGTGTTGAAGAGAAAGTGCGGTTCAACCTGCGCCTGCATCGTTTTCAGCTGCGCTTCGGCCAATTGGCGCTTCAAGCTCTCTTCCGCCGCGGTCTCGGTGGCCGCTTCAGCGCGCCGTTCCGCCCGCCTCTTTCCGCCCAACACCACTTTGACGATGATGCCGGCCATGATCAGCAGCATCACGAAACTCATCAGCCAGTCGCCGGTTTTCTCGCGATAGTGGCGCGTCTCGCGCGCGATCTGCCGCTCAATCTGCTTCTCGACAATGTCTTCGATCTGATCGCGGGCCTTGTCCAGCGCCAACGCAAGCTGCTGCGGATCCTGCGTAAATTCGGGACCGATTGTGATCGTGCGTCCATCTTCCTCGACGGTTACGCCCGGCTCACCGGCTGACTCTTCCGCCTCGACCTTTGCGTCCGGCGGAGCTCGCTCAACTCGAACACCTTTTTCGTCAATGACAACAGACACCCGCTCACCCTTGTCCCCGGCAAGAATGCGCAAGCCTTTGTCGTCGATCTTCACGCTCGCATCGCCCTCCGACTTGGACGACGGCGGCTTCTCGGTGGGCGCTTGAACACGCACGCCATCCGGCGCGACCTGCAGGTTGACCTGCACACGATCCTTGCCATCCCCCATTTTTACGACCACGACCGGCTCGGAGTTGTAAAAGACGTTGTCGGCAATCGCGCCAACAATTAGTAACAGCAGTGCGACCAGGAAAAACTTGGCCCACCCTACCGTTGCAAGCCAATCACCGAGTCGAGCGCCGATGCTCTTGATCGCCGGTGCCGACGCGCGACCCGCATCTCCTGCCGCACCGCGAGTCCATGAAAACGCCCGGCGCAAGCGCGAGCGGCGTGGAGCAGCCTGTCCGGTTGACGTGGTGTCAGCGGAAGCCGCGCGTGTTTCTGAGTTCTGATCAGTTGCCATCCGCGCACTTTATAAGCCGAGACGCGCGAACACCAATTTGGTGCGACAGACTGCATCTATCGATCAATGGACTGCACGCTGTAAGACTGGACGGGAAATGAAAAGGCCCGGATCAACCGGGCCTTTTTTTGACGAACGCGCGAAGACTTAGAGCGCCGCCTTCGGTGTCTGTTCGCACGCCGCGGCGACATGAGGCTGCTTATGCAGCCTGACAGTCACTGGTTCAAGGTGTACGACCCTCAAGCTCTCGGCATTCGGAAAAGAACGCTGCTCACGCAACGCACCACCGGCCGTGGCAACCAATCCAAGCCCGAGGACTGCCGCCAGCGCCGCGCTCAGAATGCGAATTGATTGAGATGTGCGATACATGATGTCCTCCTTCGTTGCATTTGCATGTGTTGAAGCAAACTGTAGAGAGACAGCAGAACCATTGCGATCGGAGTGCGACGAACTGCGCAAACGATGGAGCGAACTGCAACCTTGCAGACTGGCTGGAGTGAATCGCCTGTCAGTGCGACGAACGAAGCGACGCGGATGATGTGTGCCATCCGGTTCGCCGAGTGGCGCTGTCAGCGTCAACCGATGCGTTCGCTTGGCCTAGCGCCTTGCCGCGATTGCCGCCGCTTGCGGCAGAATTGTTGCTGTAGCTGAGTCACGAGAATCAACGAGGAGATTTCCATGCAATTCACCGGCTGGGATAACCCGATGGGGACCGATGGATTCGAGTTTATCGAGTACGCCGCGCCCGACCCGGTGGCGCTGGGAAAGCTATTCGAAACCATGGGCTTTTCGGCGGTCGCCCGGCACCGTCACAAGAATGTGACGCTATACCGGCAGGGCGGCGTTAATTTCATCATTAACGCCGAGCCCGATTCGTTCGCGCAGCGTTTTGCACGACTGCATGGACCGTCTATCTGCGCAATCGCGTTTCGCGTGCGCGACGCGGCTCAGGCCTATAAGCGCGCGCTCGAACTCGGCGCGTGGGGTTTCGACTCCAAGTCAGGGCCGATGGAACTGAACATCCCGGCGATCAAGGGAATCGGCGACTCCCTAATCTATTTCGTCGACCGGTGGCGCGGCAAGAATGCCGCTGCACCCGGCGGCATCGGCGACATCAATATCTACGACGTCGATTTCGAGCCGATTGCAGGTACGCAGCCGAGTCCGAGCGGGTGCGGATTGGCTTACATCGATCATCTGACGCATAACGTGCACCGCGGTCGAATGAAGGAATGGGCTGAGTACTACGAGCGATTGTTTAATTTTCGCGAGGTCCGTTACTTCGATATTGAGGGCAAGCTGACCGGGCTCAAAAGCAAGGCGATGACGAGCCCGTGCGGAAAGATCCGAATTCCAATCAACGAAAGCTCGGACGACAAGAGCCAGATCGTCGAATACCTGGATGAATATCGTGGCGAGGGTATTCAGCATGTCGCACTCGCGACCGACGACATTTACTCGACCGTGCGCGCAATGAAGCAAAACGGCGTCGCGTTCCAGGACACGATCGAAACCTATTACGACCTGATCGACCAGAGGCTACCCAGTCATGGAGAGCCACTGGCCGAGCTAAAACTGCTGAACATCCTGATCGACGGCGCCACGCATCAGGGCGCACCGAATGAGTTACTGCTGCAGATTTTTACGCAGACCGTGATCGGTCCGATCTTTTTCGAGATCATTCAGCGCAAGGGCGATGAGGGCTTCGGCGAAGGCAACTTCCGCGCGCTGTTCGAATCGATCGAACTCGACCAGATCCGCCGCGGCGTGCTGAAACCCGACGACAGCAAAGCGACTGCGTAGAGCCCTGATGGCAGTCGCACCGGTTACCTACGGCACCAGCTCTCGTCCGCCGCGCGGCGATTACTCTGAGGCGCGTGACGACTACACGTGCGACCAACACTGGGAGCGCTACACCGCGGATGAGCACGCGATGTATGCGCGACTGTTTGCTCGCCAGGTCAAACAGGCGCCTGGTCAGGCGTGTGAGGAGTTTCTGGACGCTTTGCCGGAGCTGGGGGCGGCCGATCACATACCGCGCTTTGAGTCGATCAGCGAATCACTGCAGCGCGCGACCGGTTGGGAAGTTGTCGCCGTACCGGGCCTCATTCCGGAACACGCATTTTTTTCCCTGCTCGCCCACCGTCGCTTTCCGGTCACTGTTTGGCTGCGAACTCCCGCGGAGTTCGACTACATCGTTGAACCCGACGTATTTCACGATCTCTACGGACACGTACCGCTGCTGTTCAACCCGGTTTTTGCGGACTACATGCAGGCCTTCGGCCGCGGCGGATTGAAAGCCCAAGGTTTGCAGGCGCTCGAATACCTGGCGCGTCTTTACTGGTACACGGTGGAGTTCGGTTTGATCACGACCGCACGCGGCTTGCGCGTTTACGGTGCCGGCGTCTTGTCTTCGGTGGGAGAAACGCAATACGCGCTCACCAGCTCGAAGCCACAGCGGCTGGCGTTCGACTTGAAGCGGGTCTTGCGAACGCCATACAAGATCGACGACTACCAATCGGCTTACTTCGTCGTTGAATCGTTCGATCAGCTGTTTGCCGCCACGGCGCCCGATTTTTCGCCGCTGTACACCGAAATCGCAGACCAACCCGCGCTTCCGATCGACGCCAGGCTCAGCGGTGAAAAGGCGTATCCGCCGAACGCTGGCGGCGTGATCTCCGCCTAAGAGTCCGCCGCGTTATTGCGTCTGTGCCGGCACGCCGCCCGGAATGATCGGTTGCGGCTGGGGCATCTGCTGCTGTTGCTGCTGCATTTGCTGCTGCTGTTGCTGCTGTTGCTGCTGCATGTTGCTGCTGCAATTGCTGCTGCTGCAATTGCTGCTGCTGCACCGGCTGATTCGGAAACTGCTGCGCCGGTATTTGCGGCTGCACCATAGGCGGTGGCTGCGGAAGCGCGGGCCGCGGCGGCGGCGTCGCTCGCGGAATATTCGGTGCGCCTTCACTGCTGGGCGCGGTCAACGTGTTGCCGTCGCGGAAAAAGTTCGGCGCGGCCGGGAGCCCGCCGAGCTGCGCGATAGGTCGCGCCGGCAGTCGTACTTCCTGGCGCCCTCCGCTGGACTCGAGAATGGCAATCTCGGAAGTCACTGACACCAACTTCATGCCGGGGGCGACTTCCTGCCCGATCAAAAATACGCGTGCCGGCTTACCGTCAACTACAAGCACCGCGCTCGAATCCTTGCCTGCCGCGAATACGCCGAGCGCCTGCACATTGGTCGCGATCGACTGCACCACATCCACTTTGCCGAACATGCGGGCCGCCGCCAAAGGATCGGGATCGCGCAACGGCGGCGGAGGTAACGGCGGCGGCGCTGCGATCGGCGACGGGGTGAAGATGCGAATACCCCAAAAGCCGGCGATCGCCAATACCGCCGCGAAGAAAAGCAAATGAACAGCAGCGAAAGCAAACTTTTTCACTATCCCATCCGATGTTCGGCGCAGCTCACCATGTATTAGTCCGTGAAGCATCCCCTTTCCGGGGGGTGGGGCAGCCGATTCGCGTTGATAATATCCCCTGCACCCTCGGTTGTCCGCGTCGAAAAGCGAGGAACTTCAAGGCGTTCGGCGCTTATCTTCAAGTTTTCTACCGCATTGGCCAATGGTCTGATGACTCCGATGACAGGCGTTCGTTCCTCTTTTCGTTTCTCCAAGCGCAGCGCGCGCGGCTTCACGTTGATCGAGATCATGGTCGTCGTGATCATTCTCGGTGTGCTCGCGGCGCTCGTCGTGCCGCGTGTCATGGGTCGCACCGACGACGCGAAGTTAGCGGCTGCCAAAGCAGACATCGCGTCGATCATGCAGGCGCTGAAACTTTACCGGCTCGACAACGGTCGCTATCCAACGACCGATCAAGGATTACAGGCTTTGCTCACCCGGCCGACGATCGAGCCTATGCCAAGCAACTGGAAGCAGGGCGGATATTTGGAGCGCTCAACCGTACCCGTCGATCCTTGGGGTGAGCCGTACAAGTTCCTGAATCCGGGCGTGCGCGGCGAAATCGACGTGTTCTCGCTCGGCCGCGATCGCGCAAACGGCGGCGAGCCAAGCACGCCGGATGCCGACATCGGCTCGTGGCAGCTATGACGCGGGCCGACAAAAGTGCAAACCTACTTTTGTCGGATTAGTTAGCGTGGAATCGCTGGCAAAGCCAGACGATTCCGCGAAGGAAATTCATGAAACGACCGACGCGCAGCACTGCCGGCTTTACGTTGCTCGAGCTGATGGTCGTGATCGTACTTGCCGGCATCCTGGTATCTCTCGTCACGATCAACATCGCACCCGATCCGCGCCAGCAGTTGCAGCGCGAAGCACAGAGGGTCGGGCAACTCATGGCGCTGGCCGCCGACGAATCGCGCATCACGCAGCAACCGATAGTGTGGGAAGCCGATCTGCGCGGATATCGCTTCGTGACTGAATCGGGTGGTGAGCGGCGACTCTTGACCGGCGACGATTTGCTGCGCGAGCGCACGTGGGAAACCCCGCTGACGCGCTTGGCCGTACTCGACAACGGGGGCCCGCAACCGGCGCAAGTTCTTCTCGGCCCGGGCACGCCACCGGTGCGAGTCGCGATCGCCCGCGAATGGATACAGCCACGCTGGCGTCTGGAACTGACCAGCGAGGATGGGTCGGTCCGAGTTGATTTCGACGAAGCGGGCCGCTCGCTCCTCGCCGTAGAGCAGGTAACAGCAAAGTGATGCCCCAGCTGAAGCGAAAGCGGGGCTTTACGTTGCTCGAAGTATTGGTCGCGCTGGTGATCATCGGCGTCGCGTTGGCAGCAGCGATGCGGGGCGCGATGTCGCTGACTTCGACCGCGGAGTACACACGGCAAAAGCTGTTGGCGGTGCTGACAGCCGAAAACCGATTGCTTGAGCTGCGGCTGGGGCGCGAACGTCTCGAGCCCGGCGAGAGCATCCTGCCTTGCGAGCAAGGCGGCGTCGCTTTTCTGTGCTCGCAGGCCGTCAAGCCCACCCCCAACCCGTTTTTCCGCCGCGTCGAAGTGCGAGTGCTGCGGCAGGACGACGCCGGCAACCGGAGCCAGCTGGTTGAGCTGATGACGGTGATGCCGACCAATCAATGATCAGAACGTGTCTGAAAGCGTCGCGAGCAGGCCCAAGGCGCGCCCGAGGAGCGGACACGTGCGAGAGGTACGGCGAGCACCGCAGGACGCGCCTTGGGACGCGCAGTAGCTTTGAGACAAGTTCTCGCGGATTTACGTTGCTCGAACTACTGGTGGCAATCACGGTGCTGTCGATCGTATCGATGATCGCTTGGCGCGGACTCGACTCGCTGGTCGCAACGCGCGAGCGGCTTGAACCCGAGGTCGACGACGTGCGTTCGCTGCTGACCACTTTCGGCCAGATGGAGCGCGACCTGACGCAGGTGACCAACCCGGTGTTTCTTGGACTCACCGCATCGCCTCTGAACATCGGCATGGCCGATGGTGGGGAAGTGATCGAGCTGGCACGCGTCGCTAGCCCGGTCGCCGACCGTGCCACCGAGGTGCAAACCGTGTTTTACCGAGTCGTTGATGGCTCGTTGATGCGGCAGGCAACGCCGCCGCTGCCTGCGTTTGATCGGGCCGATGCCGAGCGCTTCGAAACCGCTCGCCTGTTGGGCAACGTGCAATCGATGACGGTGCGCGTCTGGCAGGTTCCCACCGGCTGGGTATCGCCGTTCACATCCGACGGTTCGAGCGCGCAGCCGCAAACTGTCCAGGCAGCGCCCGGTGTCGAAGTCACGCTGCTGCGCACCGACGGCAAAAAGTTTCGCCGCGTATTTTTGGTGGGCGCATGACGCGGAACAAGTCAAAAGCTGCGCAGCGCGGTGCAGCCGTGCTCATGGCGCTGTTCGTCGCTGCGCTCGCTACCATGATCATCACTGGCCTGTTCTATCGCCAGTTCGTGCTGCTGCGAACGATCGAAAACCAGCAGCTCACTTCGCAAAGTCGCCTGCTGTTGCGCGGCGCGCTCGACTGGGGCCGCGCGATCTTGCGTGAAGACGCCAATCGTTCGCAGTACGACGCGTTGAGCGAACCGTGGTCGCAGCCGCTGGCCGAAACGCGGCTCGATCAGCTGGGAGAAACGGGCTCGCTGGCCGCGCTTGCCACGATAGCCGGCTCGATGGAGGACGCGCAGGGCCGCCTCAATCTGCGCAATCTGGTCGAAAACGGGCAGGTCGTCGAGCGTGACCTCGATGCGTTGCGGCGTCTGGTGTCGCTGTTGCAATTGCCCGAGCAAACGGCCGACTTGATCGCCCTGCGCATGGTGCAGTCCATGCCAGCGCCGACCGCGCCCGACGCGACCGGAAGAATTTCGGACGCGGACCTGCGCGAGCGCGACCAGCCGCGCCCGTTACCGCTGATGTTGCCGCAGGACATCGCCGGCATTTCCGGAATCGATCCGGCCGCCGTGCCCAAGCTCGCTCCGTATATCGTCGTACTGGACGAACGCACGGCCGTGAATGCCAACACGGCAACACCGGAGGTCATCGCCGCCCGCGTCCCCGAGCTGACCCTGGCCGAAGCACGCACGCTGGTGGCCGAGCGGGATCGCATTTCCTACTTCAATAACACCGGCGAAGTGCGAACCCGGCTGGGCGCCAAAGGCGCGCTGGTGACCGACTCCGAGCTATCCACCGCATCGCGCTTTTTCTTTATCCGCGGCGAAGTGAGGCTGGATCGAGCGATCACGCGGATGGAGGCGCTGGTAAAACGCGCCATCCCAGGTCAGGGGCAACAGGCCGTGGCGGTGCTCTGGACCCGGGAAATTTGAAACTTGGAAACTTGATATGAGAGACCGAGCACCGCAGCGATTACTCCTGTTCCTGCCGCCGCGCCTGAACGCCGGCGGACGCGCCCAGTTTGCGTCGGGCACGGTCGTGTCCTACGTCGCACTCGCAGACCGCGAGTCGACTCGTGGCGAAGCCCCGGTCGCGTTGTTGCCAAAAGCCAGTGCGGTCGATCTGGTGTTCGATTCGAGCGACGTGTTCATCACCGCAATCCAGTCTCCGAAACTGTCGGAAGGTCGATTGCGGATGGCATTACCGAACATCCTCGAAGATCGTCTGCTCGCCGAGGCCGCCGATTGCCACTTTGCGTTCAACGTTCCGCGCGGCGGCACCGGCACGACGACGATCGCTGCGCAACCGAAGATGCCGGTGGCGGTGATTGATCGCGGCATCCTGACGCGCGCGCTCGACGTGGTGACCGACGCCGGATTCAAGGTGCGAGCGGCCTACAGCGAGATCTACACCGTGCCCGCGCCGGCCGCCGGCGTGCTGTCGGTTCGGGTTGACCGCGGACGTGGCATCGCGCGCTCGGCGACGCACGATGGTTTTGCCTTCGACCTTTCGGAAGACGCGGTGCCACCGGCGCTCGCGCTCGCGGTGCGCCAGCTCGGCATCAAGCGCATCCAGGTGTTCGGGCGCGACGGCGCACGCATGAGCCCGTTCGCGGCGGCGTTGAACGTTCAGATCGACGTCAACGCGCAGGAAGCCGATCCGGCCAGCACGGAGACTGGGGTGAGCCTGCTGCAAGGCGCATTCGCGCAAGGCGGAATGATCGGCGGCTTTGTCGGCAGCTCGCGCTTGTCGATGTCGAGCCGCGCGGTGCGCGTGCCACTGCTATGGGCCGCTGCCGCGGTCGCGGTCGCGGTGGCCGGCATGAACGCCTATTACCTCAAGCTCCAGGCCGAAGAAAAAACGATCCGCAGTCAGATGGAGACGAGCTTTCGCTCAACGTTTCCCGAAGTCACCACCGTGGCGGACACGATGGTGCAGACCAAACAGAAGCTGGCCGAGGTACGTGCGCGCGCCGGGATCGCTTCGGCCAACGACTTTTCGGTGCTGAACGCACGCACGGCGCTGCTGTTGACGGCCGCGCCCGTCGGCAGCGTCGCCGGCATGGAGTATCGCGACGGCGCTTTGAAGGTGAAGTTCAAGCCCGGGGTGGCGGACAACCCGGGGCTGCAGAACACGCTGCGCTCGGCCGCCCTGCAGCAAGGATTGGCGATTCGCTTCGATGCCGATGGCTCGGCGCGCGTCACGGCGGCGGGGGTTTAACCATGCAGACAAAAGTGAAACCCTACTTTTGTCTGATTAGTCAGCGTGAAATCGCTGGCAAAGCCAGACAATTTCACGAGGTCAACAGCACACAACTGCGTTCGGTGCAGCAGAACTCGCGTGGAGACGGCTGATGGAAGCGCTACGGCTTTTTTGGGCTGAACGAATTCCGCGCGAGCGGGCAATGCTGCTCGCGGGCGGCGCAGTGGTACTGGCGATCATCGTATTTCTGCTGTTGATCGAACCGGCGTACAAGGGCATCGGGCGTCTAGAGCGCAGCTTGCCGCAGCAACGCGCGGGTGCCGCCGAGCTCGAATCTCTGATATCGGAAGTCAAGTCGCTGCGGTCGCGTCCGCAGGTCGCGTCGGTGTCGGCGGGCGACGTGCGCGGGGCCGTGGATACATCACTCGCCCGCGCAGGCATCAAGGCCGCGCGGGTGGTGCCACTGTCCGACGGCGACTTGCAGCTGACGTTTTCGGATGTTCCGTACGGTAGCTGGGCACCGTGGCTGGCCGGGATCGAGCGCGAGCTCGGTGCGCGCGCGACGTTGGTGACGATCACGGCGCGCGACAAGACGCCGGGCAACGTCGACGCCGAGCTTGCGTTGCGCATGGCGCGCAGATAACAGGCGGATGAACGCTGCCGACCATGCGGGTTGTCTATTTCATTGCTGGCGCGCTTGCGATCCTGATCCTGACGGCGCTGGTGATTGCACCCGCACAGTGGGCCGCCAGCTACGTTCAGTCGGCGAGCAAAGGCAGGGTCGAGTTGGCGGAGGCGAGCCGGAACAATATGGAATGGCTCGGCAATCGTCGTCATCGCCTCGCCCGCGGAAAGCGGCGCTTCTCGTGCGAGCTTGCCCGAGCGTCTGTCGTGGCGGCTCAGTCCGTGGGCGCTGTTCGCGGGTCAAGTCGACCTGGCACTGACACACCCTTCGGCGCTTTCGCAGCCGTTGACCGTCAACGCACCGTTATTCGGGCGCACGGTCACACTTGGGCCGACGACGATGCGGCTGCCGGCATCGCTTTTGGTCGGGCTCGGCGCCCCCTGGAACACGATTCGGCCAGGTGGAATTCTGACGGTTTCATGGGATCGGCTCGCGGTCGAACCGGGCCGCTGGCAAGGGCGATTGAGCGGCGAATGGCAATACGCATCGAGCGGCCTGACGCCCGTGTCGCCGATGGGTCATTACCGCTTGCAAACGAACGGCGTCTGGCCGGGAACTCAGCTGGAATTACTAACCATTTCGGGTCCCCTCGAGCTGAAGGGCAATGGCACAATCAACGAGGGTGGGCGCTTACGCTTCACCGGACGAGCACAAGCAGTGGCTGGCACCGACCCGGGTGTCAAGTCGCAACTGACGGGGCTGATCTCGCTGCTGGGGCGGCGCGACGGCGAGGGATCTCTGTTGAACTTCGGTGGTTGAGATAAAGCCAATGTGCACGTCAGGCCGCGGCCTTTTGTCCCGCTCGATTGCATTTGCCTGCGCCTGGCTGATGGCGGCGACCACCGTCATCACGCCCGCAATTGCGCAAACATCGCGCGCGAAGCCGCAGCCGCGTGCTGAGCAGAACCCGTCTGAACCGGCGCAAGCCGGGGCGCGCGACGAAGGCGTCTTGCTGAACTTCGTCAACGCCGACATCGACGCCGTGGTGCGTGCGATCGGGCAGTACACCGGCCGCACATTCGTCATCGATCCGAGGGTCAAGGGCACATTGTCGTTATCGACGGAGCGCCCGGTGACCCGCCAGCAGGCCTACGACCAGCTGCTGACCGCGCTGCGGCTGCAGGGCTTCACGATCGTGCAGACCGGCAACGTCGCGCGCGTCGTTCCGGAAGCTGACGCCAAGCTGCAGGGCGGCGCCGTGATCATTCCGAAGGGTTCGGCTCCCAGCGGCGATCAACTGGTCACGCAGGTGTTCCGCCTGCAGTACGAGTCGGCCACCGCGATGGTGCCGATCCTGCGGCCGCTGATTGCCCCGAACAACACGATCTCAGCCTACCCGCAGAACAACACGCTGGTCATCACCGACTACGCCGATAACCTGCGCCGCATCCAGCGCATCATCGAATCGATCGACACTCCGGCGACCAGCGACGTCGAACTCATTCCGGTCAAAAACGGCCTGGCGCTCGAAATCGCCACCGTGGTCAATCGCGTCCTCGACGAAGGTGCTCGAGCTGCGGGCCAGGCGTCCGATGCCGGCCAGCGCGTTTCGATCCTGGCCGAGCCACGCACCAATTCGATCATCATCCGGGCGCCGAGTCCGCAACGGCTTCAGCTCGCAAAGAGTTTGATCGCGCAGCTCGACAAACCGGCGTTGACGCCCGGAAACATCAATGTCATCCACTTGCGCAACGCCGAGGCGGTTCGCCTCGCCCCGCTGTTGCGCGCGATCATCGGCTCCGATGCGTCATTCGTGCCGCAAGGCAGCGGTGCAAGCAGTCTGTCGCCATCGACGGGCCTCGGCGGACCCGGCTCGACCGGGGCGCAGCCTGGTCTATCAATCGGAACTTCGGGTGGAACTTCTCCCAGCACCAGCCAGATCCCCAGTGGCGGTTCGGGTGGAGGCGGTACCGGCGGCCTGGCTGGAATGATCCAGGCCGACCCAGCGACCAACTCGCTGATCATCACCGCGCCCGAGGTTCTATATAAAAACATTCGCGCGATCGTCGACAAGCTTGATACGCGCCGCGCGCAGGTCGTTATCGAGTCGCTGATCGTCGAGGTGACAGCTGACAAGGCAGCCGAGTTCGGGATTCAGTGGCAGGCGCTGGGCGGGATCGACAACTCCGGCACGAACGTGATCGGCGGGACCAACTTCGGCGTCGGCGGCAATAACATCATCAACGCCGCACAGAACATCGGCTCACTGGGGCAGGGGCTGAACCTCGGTGTGGTGCGAGGGCGCGTCAACATTCCAGGTATCGGCGAAGTTCTGAATCTCGCTTTCCTGGCGCGGGCGCTCGCCACCAGTGCCGACGCGAACATCCTGTCGACACCGACGATCCAGACGCTCGACAACGAAGAAGCCAAGTTTCTGGTGGGCCAGAACATTCCACTGATTACCGGTTCGTTTGCATCCACTGGAGGCGCTGGCGCCGTCAACCCGTTCCAGACCTTCGAGCGGCGCGACATCGGGCTGCAACTGCGGGTGAAGCCGCAGATTTCCGAAGGCGGCGTCGTTCGGCTCGCGATCTATCAAGAGTTGTCTTCGATACAGAACACGTTGACGGCTGCGCAGGGCGGCATCATCACCAACAAGCGCAGCTTCGAATCCAGCGTGCTGGTGGAAGACGGCAACATCGTCGTGCTGGGCGGATTGATCGAGGACCGTGTCGATAACAGCAAGAGCCAGGTGCCGGTGCTGGGTGAGATTCCGTTCGTGGGTGGACTGTTCCGCTACGAGAACCGCGGCCGCCGCAAAACGAACCTGTTGGTTTTCCTGCGCCCGTACGTGGTGCGTGACGAAAGCACGTCGTCGTCGCTGGCGCTAGATCGGTACGACTACATCCGCGGCCAGGTCGCCGCCGGCACTTTGCCGGACACCCTGGTCTTCCGCGATTTGCAGGGGCGACAGTTGCCCGCGACACCGGCGGTGGCACCGTCGATGCGTCGTCCGACCGACGGCACCGGCTCGCCGGCCACCGGAGCGCCTGGGCCAGTGGTTGATCCCCCACCAATGCCTCGCTCTACCGAACCGAGTCCGGGGGCACGCGCCGAGCCGCCGGCGCCGATTATCGAAGTGGCGCCGCCTGCGCCGCCGCCCCCGCCGCCCCCTGCTCCGATCAAGCCCACAACGGAAGCACCCGCACCGATCGCTGCACCGCCTCCGATCGCAACGCCCGCCCCTCGCGTGGAGCCCGTACCGGCCCCGCCGCCGACCGTGACGGCGGCTGCTGCTCCGGCCGCGCCCGTGCCGGCGCAGCGTATGGAGCGAACCGGTCCGCCCGCGCCGATTATCGACGTACCTCCGCCCGCGCCGCCGGAGCCGACTCCGATGCCGGCTGCGGCAGCAGCAGTGGTGCCTGTAACGCCCGCGCCGGTGGCGCCTGCATCACCGCCGATGGCACCTATCGCTGCGCCGCCGGCACCGGTCGCTGTCGTCCCCCCTGCAGCCGCGGCAGTGCCGCCTGCGTCGCCACCTTCGGCAGTCATCGGCGGAGCGGCAGCTCCGGCGACGAGCACCGCCGCAAGCGACACATCAGCGCGTCCGGCCTCGAGACAATCCGGCTCACCGTCGCTTTTGCAAGTGGCCGCCGTCAGCGACATCGCTCGGGGCCGCGATCTGCAGCGCCAGTTACGCGCGGCGGGAATGGACGCCTACTGGGAAAGCGTGCGCCTGCAGAGCGGCAATGAAGTCGTGCGGGTCCGCGTCACGGTCGATCCGGCGACGCAGAGCATGGCCGATGCGATCGGCAAATTGAAGGCGATGGGCTTTGATCCGATCATCGTGACGCCCTAATTGCGAGCAGCAATCACCCGATGATCACCGCCAACCGCCTCGTGCCCTACGCGTTCGCACGCGATAACGCCATCTTGCTGGTCCCGAAGAGCGAGCGCGACGCCGAGGTCTGGATCAGCGACGCCACGCCCCTGGCGGCACTGAACGAAGTCATCCGCGTCTTTCCTGGCAAGGTCAAGCCGATCGTCGTCGAGCCGGGCAAGCTGGTCGCCGCGATTTCGCAAACGTACGGCGATCAGGGCGGCTCTGCGCAGCAGATCGTTGGCGATATCGAAGGTGAATTCGATATCACGCGAATGATGCAGGAGGTGCCTGATGTCGAGGACCTTCTGGAGACCGAAGACGACGCACCGATCATCCGGATGATCAACGCGCTGCTGACGCAGGCCGCCCGCGATGGCGCATCCGATATTCACATTGAAGCGTTCGAAAGCTATTCGCTGGTGCGCTTCAGAATCGACGGCACGCTGCGCGACATCGTGCGGCCCAAGCGCGCGTTGCACGCCGCGCTGGTATCGCGCATCAAGATCATGGCGGCGCTCGACATCGCCGAGAAACGCTTGCCGCAGGACGGACGCATCACCTTACGGGTCGGCGGGCGGCCGGTCGATGTGCGCGTCTCGACGCTGCCCACGGGTCACGGAGAGCGCGTCGTATTGCGCTTGCTCGAAAAAGACTTGTCCAAGCTCGAACTGACCAACCTCGGCATGGCCGAAGGCACGCTCGCCGGCTTCGACAACCTGATCCATCAGCCGCACGGAATTATTCTGGTCACCGGCCCGACCGGCTCGGGCAAGTCGACCACGCTGTACGCGGGGATCCGCCGGCTCGACAAGAACACGACCAACATCATGACGGTCGAAGACCCGATCGAATACGACATCGAGGGCATTGGCCAGACACAGGTCAACGCCAAGATCGACATGACGTTCGCGAAGGCGTTGCGCGCGATCCTCCGTCAGGATCCGGACATCGTGATGATCGGCGAGATCCGCGACCTCGAAACCGCGCAGATCGCGGTGCAGTCTTCGCTGACGGGTCACCTCGTACTGGCGACGCTGCACACCAACGACGCCGCGTCGGCGGTGACACGCCTGATCGATATGGGCATCGAACCGTTCTTGCTGTCGTCGTCGCTGCTCGGCGTGTTGGGTCAGCGCCTGGTGCGCAAGCTTTGTCCGCACTGCAAAGAACCCGATCCGACGGTGGGCGGCTGGCGCGCGGTCGGTTGCGGCCACTGCGGTCACACCGGCTACCTCGGCCGTACCGGCATTTACGAGCTGCTCACCGTCAATGACGAGATTCGAATGCTCGTGCACCAAGGCTCGAACGACACCGACATGCGGCGCGTCGCAGAGAAAGAACGGAATGATCAGCATGCGCGCCGACGCGCAGCGCTGGATCAAGACCGGCGTTACGTCGCAGGAAGAAACGCTGCGCGTTACCAGGGAGTAGCGCAGTTCGTGTACGCGACGCTACGCGTCGCACGTGCACTCACTGCGATTAGTTTGTGCGCCGGGTTCCGGGCGGCCGAGCGCCCGGCGCAAGTACAACGGCAGGGAGAAGTAGATCGCCGCATTTCGGTTCGCCGCAGTCGATAGCTTAGGCAAGGAGTCTTCGGGCGTTCTCGAAGCCGACAGCGCGCGTCTCGCGCGCCAGCTGTTGCGCGGTCGCGGACTGATTCCGCTGTCGGTCGATCCAGTGATGAGCGATGTCGGGGCGCGCGCCGGCGGTTTGTCGCTCAGCCGCCGGCTGTCGCAAACCGAACTCGCCGTCATTACGCGTCAGCTGGCGTCACTGCTTGGCGCACAGTTGCCGGTGGCCGATGCGCTGACCGTGATGGTCGAGCAAAGCGAGAAGCAAAGCGTGCGCGAGTTGATGGCGTCGATCCGCACCGACGTTCTCGGCGGCACCTCGCTTTCAAAGGCGCTGGTGCGCCATCCGCGCCAGTTTCCGGAAATCTATCGCGCGCTGATCTCTGCCGGCGAGGAATCTGGCAAGTTGGGTTCGGTGCTCGGCAGCCTGGCCGATTACGTCGAAGAGCGCGCCAAGCTGCAACAGAAAATAACGCTCGCGTTCGTTTATCCAGCGATCGTCACTTTCGTTGCGCTGGCCGTCGTCATCGGTTTACTCACGTATGTGGTACCCCAAGTCGTTCAAGTGTTCGCGAACACGAAGCAGGCATTGCCGTTTCTGACGATCGCGCTGATCGGGGTGTCGAACTTCGTGCGCAACTACGGCTGGATTTTGTTGGTGATCATTGCGATTGCGGCGTTTCTGGCGCAACGCGCATTGCAGGTCGCTCCGGTGCGACTGCGCTGGCACACGCGGATCCTGACTTTGCCGGTGATGGGCGTGCTGTCGCGCTCGATCAATACCGCACGCTTTTCTTCAACGCTGGCGATATTGGTCGGCTCCGGCGTGCCGATGCTGCGCTCGCTTCAGGCAGCCGGTGAAACGATTACGAACCTCGCGATGCGCACACGCGTGATGGACGCCGTGCAGCGCGTGCGCGAAGGGTTTTCACTGGCGAAGGCACTGCGCGCCGACGCGGACGAGGAGAGGCGTCCGGGACACGTCAAGCTATTCCCGCCTGTGTTGATTCACCTGATTGCGTCGGGCGAAGCCACCGGAAAGCTGCCCGAGATGTTGTCTCGGGCCGCGGATATTCATGCACGCGAAGCCGAGCGGCGCGCGCTTTTCTTCACGTCACTTCTGGAACCCATTCTGATCTTGACGATGGGCGTCGTGGTCATGCTGATCGTGCTCGCGGTACTTCTGCCCATCATCGAGATCAACCAGCTGGTGCGCTAAGGCGCTGCGGGACTTTCGTCCCGCAACGCCGTTCCCGATTTGCTAGACAACGCGGTGGTGCGCCCGACCGAAGCGGCCGCCGTGGTGGCGACGCGGCGCCAACACCTCGTCCGCAATGGCTTTTTGCTCGGTTGATAGCGCCGCATACAGCGGGCGCTGCACGGCGAGGCGTTCGTTGAGGCGCATGGCAGACTCGGCATGCCGCTGTTGCTCGCGCTCCAAACGCGCAATCGCGTTTGGCCTTTCGCGCGTGGCGCCCTGCTCGCGCTGCGCGCGAAATTCCTGCATGCGCTGGTCGGCGGCCCGGGCTTGATTGCGCAGAGTCTCCGCGAACGCGTTCCACTGCGCTTGCTGCGCATCCGTAATTTTCAGCGCGCTACGGATGTAGGCCAAACGCGCTTCCACGCGCTCGCTCGGCTGCGTGAATGCACGCTTGCCGTCGTGATGGCGCGTGCCTTGCTGCGCCTGCGGCTGTGCCGCGGGTGCGACGCCAGTCTGCGCATGCAGAGCAAACGCTGACGAGAGTCCTATCGATAAAAGAGCGCCTGCTAGTGCCTTGTTCATGTGTCTTTCTCCTGCGGGTTGTCATGGCCGGAAAGCTGCCGGCTATGACTCAGACTGGAGGCTGCGCGCAGCTGTTCGGTGCGCATGTGTAAGCGTTTGTGTCCGACGACGCTCGTCGCCCAAACAAAAAAAGCGGCCGTCGGGCCGCTTTTTCCTTCGAGCAACATCACTTGAGCGCCTGCAGCCTGTCGTAGATCTCTTTCGGCCATGTGGCATCCGGGCCGTTGTGCATTTTCATCGTAACTTCCCGGAACGGCGCGCGGTTGACCGCGACGACTTCCTTGCCTTTCTTCTTGAACTCGGCGCCGAGACTCTTCTCAATGTCGATAATCTGGGCCGTCGCGCGCGCAGCAGCTTCCTTCAACACCGCATCGAAGATCGCTTTGTCGGCGTCGGATAACTTGTTCCACGTCGCGCTGCTGACGATACTCAACAGCGCATCAGTAATGTGTCCGGTCAGCACGATGAACTTCTGCACTTCGTAAAACTTCTTCGCATCGATCGTCGGCAGCGGGTTTTCCTGCGCGTCGACCGTGCCGTTCTGTAGCGCCAGATACACCTCGGCGAATGCAATCGGCGTCGGGTTGGCGCCCACTGCGCGCGGGAACATCGTGTAAAGCGGCGCGTCGGGAACGCGGATTTTCACGCCTTTCATGTCCTCGGGCTTGTTGATCGCCTTGTTCGACGTGACGTGGCGCTCGCCGTAGTAGGTGATCGCAAGCACCTTATGGCCACCGCTTTTCTGCCGATATCCCTCCGCAAGCTCACCGAACAGCGGGCTGGTCGAAAACGCCTTCCAGTGGTTGAAGTCGCGGAACATGAACGGAGCGCCGCCGATCGCCAGCGGGCCGAACGTGCGGCCGGCAAACAACTGCCCCGTGTAGATGATGTCGACGGTGCCGAGCGTCAGGCCCTGGTTGATGTCGGTTTCCTTGCCGAGCGTCGACGCCGGGAACACCTCCACCGTGTAACGGTTACTGGTGCGCTTGGCGATCTCGCCAGCTGCCCACAATGCGGCGGTGTGATACGGCTCGCTGGTTTCATACACGTGCGCCCACTTCAACTTGGTTTGCGCGTGCGCAGTGCCAAACGCGATCAGCGACAGCGCCGCCGCGATGGCCAATTCTTTGATGCTCACCTTCATGTTTTCTCCTTGATGTAATGGTTGCTAAAGCCGAACGGGGCGCTACATCGTCGCGCCCAGCTGCCAGGGTATGAACTCGCTCTGGCCGTAGCCAAAGCGTTCGCTCTTGGTCTTTTCACCGGATGCGGTTGCGACAATCAACTCGAACAACCGCCCGCCGATCTCTTCGATGGTTGCAGCGCCATCGGCAATCTCGCCGCAGTTCAGATCGATATCTTCCTGCTGGCGCTGCCACAACTCCGTATTGGTCGACAGCTTCAACGACGGCGACGGTGCGCAGCCATACGCTGAGCCACGGCCGGTCGTGAACAAAATCATGTTGGCGCCGCCCGCCACCTGTCCGGTGGCCGACACTGGGTCGTAACCGGGCGTGTCCATATAGACGAATCCTTTCGCGGTGACCGGCTGCGCGTACTCGAAAACGTCAACCAGATTCGTCGTGCCGCCCTTCGCCACCGCGCCAAGGGATTTTTCAAGAATCGTCGTCAGCCCGCCTGCCTTGTTGCCCGGCGAGGGATTGTTGTTCATCTCGCCGTGATTGCGCGCGGTGTAGTCCTCCCACCATTTGATGCGCTCGATCAGCTTCTCGCCGACTTCGCGCGAAACCGCGCGCCGGGTCAGCAAATGTTCGGCGCCATAGATCTCAGGCGTCTCCGAAAGAATCGCGGTGCCACCGTGCGCGACCAGGCGATCGACCGCGTTGCCGAGCGCGGGGTTCGCGGTGATGCCGGAGTAACCGTCCGAACCTCCGCATTGCAGGCCCAGTATTAAATGACTCGCAGGCACCGCCGTCCTGCTGACGCGATTGGCCGCCGGCAACATGTCCCTGACGATCGCCACGCCGCGCTCGATCGCTTTCGCGGTCCCGCCGACGTCCTGCATGTTGTAGCGTGCGAGCCGGTCGCTTTCCTTCAAACCCTCGGCGCCAAGCAGCGACGTGATCTGGTTGGCTTCGCAGCCGAGCCCGATGAAGACTGTCGCCGCGATATTCGGATGGCGCGCGTAACCGGCCATTGTCCGGCGCAGCACGTCCATGCTTTCGCCCATGTCCATCCCGCACCCGGTTCCATGCGTCAGCGCGATCACGCCGTCGATATTCGGATACGCGGCCAGCGCTTCGGGCCGGATGTCGGTGCGAAACTGATCGGCGATCGCGCGCGATACGGTGGCCGAACAGTTGACGCTCGAGATGATCGCGACGTAGTTGCGCGTGGCGACTCGTCCATCGTCGCGCACGATGCCCATGAACGTCGCCGGCGGATCGATCATCGCGGTGGGTTTCACGTCGGCGCAGAACGCGTAGTCGCGCGCTGCGTCGCCGACATTCGCACCGTGCGCGCTGCCGATTCCCATGTTGTGCAGGTGAACATGTTCGCCGGCGCGAATATCGCGCGTTGCGAAGCCGATGATCTGGTTGTAGCGTCGCACCGCCGCGCCCTTCTGGATCGCGCGCGTGGCGAGCTTGTGGCCGGGCGGCACCAGGCCGATCACCGTCACCCCTTCGTTCTTGACGAGCGTGCCCGATACGAGTTGACGGCGCGCGATGACGACATCATCGGCGGGGTTCAGCCTTAGTACGAGCGGCACTTCCTGTAGCACGTTGACCTCCTACATTGCCAATCGCGGCAGCCACAAGCTGATGATCGGCACATACGTAATTAGCACCAGGCCGATCATCAGCGGCACCAGCCACGGCAGAATGGCCATCGTCGTGCGCTCGATCGACAATTTGGCCACGCGCGCAAGAACATACAGCACGAGCCCCATCGGCGGATGAAGCAGACCGATCATCAGGTTCAGCACCATGATCAGCCCGAAGTGCACCGGGTCGATTCCGAGCTGAAGCACAATCGGCAGCAGCACTGGAACCAGGATCGTAATCGCCGCCACCGGTTCCAGGAAACAGCCTACGAACAGCATCAAGCCGTTGGCCAGTAACAGGAAAACCCACGGCTCCTGCGTAAAGGCGAGCACCCACCCCGCGATCAGCTCGGTGGTTTTTGTGACCGTCAGCATCCAACCGAAGATGGATGCGGCCGCAACGATCAACAGGACCGTTGCCGTGGTCTCGATCGTGTCCATCGACACCTTGATCAGCATCTTCCAGTTCAGCGTTCGAAACCAAGCGACGCCGAGGAACAATGACCACACGCACGCCGCAATCGCACCTTCGGTGGCAGTAAAAACACCACTCGTCATACCGCCGATCAACAGCACCGGCGTCATGATCGGAAGCACCGCGTTGAATCGAAAATACCGATCAGCCGCGAGCAACAGCCCAAGTCCGATCACCACGGTCCACACCGGGTTCGTGCCCTGTTGCGTCGCGAGCCAGATCGCTATCGGAAAACCGGCGACGATCGCGAGCTCGAGCAGCGCTTTTCCGATGCGCTTCCACTCGAACGCGATGTCCCCTCCCCATTTATTTTTGTGCGCGAAGAAGGCGACGGTCGCCATCATCAGCAACGCCATAACGACGCCCGGCAAAATGCCCGCGAGGAACAGCGCCCCTACCGAGACGTTGGCGAACATCGCGTAGATCACGAACGGCAGCGAAGGCGGAATGATTGGCCCGAGGGTTGCCGACGCCGCAGTCACTCCGACCGCGAACTCGAGGTCGTAGCCGTGATCCTTCATCGCCTTGATCTCGATCGTTCCGAGTCCGGCGGCATCCGCGATCGCGGTTCCCGACATGCCGGCAAAGATCATCGATCCGACGACGTTGACGTGCCCCAACCCGCCGCGCAGCCAGCCGACCAGCGCGAGCGCGAAGTTGTAAATGCGGTTGGTGATGCCGGCCGAGTTCATCAGGTTGCCGGCCAGGATGAAGAACGGCACCGCCAGAAGAGGAAACGAATCGATGCCGCTGACCATCCGATGGATCACGACGAAGTCGGGCACCAGGCCGGTCGCCATCACGAAGATCAGCGACGAGCCCGCCATCGCAATCGCGACCGGAATCCCCGAGCCCATCAGCGCCAGGAATAGCAGCTTGAAACCGGCCGGGCTCATTACACCTTCCGAAAAACCTGCCTCAAACCGTAGCGAGCGGCCTGAGGTTGGCGCGAGGAGCGCACACGTACGAGAGTTACGGCGAGCACCGCAGCGGCAACATCGGGCCGCGCAGTAGGTTTGGGGCAGGTTTTCAAGATGCGATCTCCGCCAGTTCAGGCTTCTCGAGCACCGACGCCTTGCGGCGCCAGTTGGCAATCGCCACGTCGATCGAGCGCCACGTCATCAACGCAAATCCGGCCAACACGACGCTGTAGACCAGTCCGATCGGCAGGTCGACGACCGACATCTGCTGGCTGCCGATACGCATCAGCAGCTGATACGTCAACCACGTGCAGTAGCCGAGAAACGAAATCCGCGCGATATCGACGAGCACCGACATCACGCGCATCAGCGGCGCCGGCAATATGCGGTACAAAAAATCGACCTGAATGTGATTGTTCTTGCGCACGCCGATTGCGGCGCCGATGAACGTTACGCAGATCAACAGATAGCGCGCGATCTCTTCGGTCCAGGAAGCGGAATCATTCAATGCGTAGCGCGTGAAAAACTGCAGGAAGATCACCGCAGACAGCGCCCAGAAGAAGACGAATGCGATCCAGTCTTCGAAGCGGTAGATGCGGATATCAATCGGAGCGTCGTGGACGTCGAACTCGCCGCTCGCAGTCAGGACATGCTCTTCCGGCTGGGGCGTTGACATCGGAGGTTCAGGCTGCGCCATTGCCGCTTCCGATTCGCTTGCGTGGCGCTGGCCGATCCGCAGTCCAACTCTTCTGAAAGCGGCGCGCTGCCTCGTCCATGTGACGTCGCATCGTGGCGCGGGCCTTGGCGCCGTCGTGGGCTTCGATCGCGGTCAACACCGCCTGGTGCTCGGCGATCGCCGCGTCCCATAGATCGGGCGTATCAAAGTGATGCTCGAGCTGCAGAAAAAGCGGACCGGTGCGCTGATCCCACAGTGTGCGCACAACCAGCGCCAGCGCACTGTTGCCGCCCGCCTCCGCCATCTCCAGATGAAACCTCCGGTCGTTCTCCAGCGGCATCACGTTGCGCTTGCGATCTCGAATCATCGCGCCTACCGCGGCGCGCATTCGCTTGATCTGTACCGGACTCGCATTCCGGGCAGCCAGCGCAGCACATTCCGATTCAAGAAGGCGGCGCGCACTGATCAACTCGAATGGGCCGGATTCGGCAGCGAGCCGCGCGGCTTTTGCACGTAACCCTCTCGGACGCGCTACGTACACGCCGGAGCCCACTCGAACATCGACATAGCCCTCGACCTCCAACGCGATCAATGCCTCGCGCACCGAGGGTCGACTGACTTTCAACATGGCGGCCAGATCGCGCTCCGGGGGCAGCCGCTCGCCGGGCTTGTATTCGCCGCGCTTGATCAAGCGCGTAATCTGCTCTGCGATGCGGCGGTACAACCGTTGCGGTTCGACAGCCTGTATCGGCATTGGACAATTCGCTATCGGGTTGCTTAAACTGCCGGCGGCTGGTCAAGTGGTCAGACCAATTTGAGGTTCAAATTCTGCGGGCGAGCTTCACACGCGGCCCTGGCAGTGTCAAGCAGTGGAGGAGAAAATGGCGGGCCGCTTGCAGGGGAAAACAGTGCTCGTCACTGCCGCAGCGCAGGGAATGGGGCGCGCGGCCTCGGTTGCATTCGAACGCGAAGGCGCGCACGTGATCGCCACCGATTTGAAAGCCGAGCTGCTTGCGAACCTGCCACCGGCAATTACGAAGAAGCAGCTCGATGTTCTGGACGACGCCGCAGTCAACGCGTTTGTTGAAGACACCGGTGCAGTCGATGTTTTGTTCAACTGTGCGGGCTACGTCCATCAGGGAACCATCCTCGACTGCACCATCAAGGATTGGGATTTCAGCTTCGATCTGAACGTGCGGAGCATGTTCGTGATGACCAAGGCGATGTTGCCGAAGATGATCGCCGCTGGCGGCGGCACGATCTTGAACATGGCATCGGTATTGGGAGCGCACAAGGCGGCGCCGAACCGGCTCGCGTATGCCGCCAGCAAAGCCGCAGTGGCCGGGTTCACGCGCGCACTCGCGATCGATCATGTGAAACAGAACATTCGCGTCAATTGCGTGTGCCCCGGCACCGTCGACACGCCATCGCTGGGCGATCGCATCAACGCATTTGCAGACCCGGTGCAGGCGCGCAAGGACTTCGTTGCCAGGCAGCCGATGGGCCGGCTGGCAGTCGCGGATGAAATTGCCGAGACGTTTGTCTACCTCGTGTCCGACGAATCGTCGTTCATGACCGGTCAGGCGATCTTTGTCGACGGCGGCATGAGTCTTTAGGCGCGCGAAAGTGCAACCCTACTTTCGCGCGATTGGTTTGAAAAAATCGCTGGCAAAGCCAGACGATTTTTTTCATCACAACTGCAAGTAAAGGCACATTCATGAAACTCTTGCGCTTCGGCCCGAACGGATACGAGAAGCCTGGACTGTTAGATTCGTCAGGTCGGATTCGCGATCTGTCGGGCGTCGTCGATCAAATCGACAGCCTGCATCTCGCGCCGCGCGAGCTGAAGAAGCTTGCGCAGGTCAAACCCGAATCGCTGCCGCTCGTCTCCGGCTCACCGCGACTCGGTGTGCCGTACATCGGCATCGGCAAGTTCATCGCTATCGGGCTTAACTTTGCCGATCACGCGGCCGAGTCGGGAGCGCAGGTGCCCAGCGAGCCGATCGTCTTCATGAAGGCAACCACCTGCATCACCGGACCCAACGATGACATCGTGATTCCGAAAAACTCGACGAAGACCGACTGGGAAGTCGAGCTCGGCGTCGTGATCGGCACCAAGGCACAGTACGTTGGACTCGAGCGCGCACTCGACTACGTGGCGGGCTACTGCACCGTGAACGACGTCTCGGAGCGCCAGTTTCAGCTCGAGCGCGGCAGCCAGTGGGACAAAGGCAAGGGTTGCGACACGTTCGGGCCGATCGGCCCGTACCTGGTCACGCGTGATGAAGTTCCCGATCCGCAGAACCTCGACATGTGGCTCGACGTCAACGGCGAGCGCAGGCAGCGCGGCAACACGTCGACGATGGTGTTCGGCTGTGCGCATCTGGTCAGCTACGTCAGTCAGTTCATGACGCTGATGCCGGGCGACATCATCACGACCGGCACGCCGCCGGGCGTCGGCATGGGAATGAAGCCACCGCGCTACCTGAAGAACGGTGACGTGGTTACGCTGGGTATCGCGGGCCTGGGTGAGCAGCGGCAGAACGTGCGCGCGTATTCGTGACAGACATGGCAAAGCCTGAAGCGAGAACCACATCGCCCGTGAAGCCCGAAGTACTGGTCGTCGCCCCGATTTACAAGCCGGCGCAAGAGAAGCTGGAGGCGACCTATACGACGCACCCTTACTGGAACGCAGCCGACCGCGCCGCATTGATCGCGCAAGTGGCACCGCGCATCGACGTCGTTGTCACCAGCGGCGGCGGGGCCGGCATTCAGCGCGCGCTGATGGAGAAACTGCCTGGACTCAAACTCATTGCATGTTTTAGCGTTGGCCTCGACTCCGTCGATCTCGTTGCTGCGCGAGAGCGCGGCATTGCAGTCACCAACACTCCCGACGTGCTGACCGACGACGTCGCCGATCTCGCGATTGGATTGATGCTCGCCAGCGCACGCCGCATGATCGCGGCGGATCGGTTTGTGCGCACTGGACGCTGGCTGCAGGGTGGGTTTCCGCTCGCCAGCAAAGCAAGCGGCAAGCGGCTCGGGATCGTCGGTATGGGCCGTATCGGACAGACGATCGCGCGCCGTGCCGCTGCGTTCGATATGCAGATCGCCTGGCATGGGCCGTCGGCGAAGGATCTGCCTTATCGCTTCGAGCCGCGGCTGACAGAACTCGCCCGCTCGGTCGATTTTCTGGTCGCGGCGTGCCCCGGGGGTGCGGCGACGCGCGGGCTGATCAGCCGCGAAGTTCTAACCGCGCTCGGTCCGAAAGGAATTTTCGTCAACATCTCGCGCGGCTCGGTGGTCGATCAGGAAGCGATGGTCGAGCTGCTTGTCAGCGGCCAGCTCGGCGGCGCCGGACTCGACGTCTTCGTTGACGAGCCGCGTGTCCCAGAAGAGTTATTCAACCTCGACAGCGTCGTGTTGCAGCCGCATCAGGCGAGTGCGACCAACGAAACGCGCGGTGCAATGGCGCAGTTGGTGCTCGACAATGTCGCCGCGTACGCCGCCGGCCGCCCGTTGCTGACACCGGTCAGCTGAAAGTCTCATATCGTCGTCAAGCCCCGCCATGACGAAGGCTGACAAACCTCACGACAACCCGCCTCCCGAGGCGGCGGGTATGCGCAAGGGCCTGACCAGCTACGGCGATCAGGCGTTCTCGCTCTTTCTACGCAAGGCTTTCATCAAAGGTGCCGGGTACACGGACTCGGCGCTCGATCGGCCGGTGATCGGCATCGCCGATACCAGCAGCGCCTACAACCCGTGTCACGGCAACGCACCGCAGCTGGTCGAGGCGGTCAAGCGCGGCGTGATGCTCGCGGGCGGGTTGCCGATGCCTTTTCCGACGATCTCGATTCACGAGAGCTTCGCAGCGCCGACCAGCATGTTTCTGCGCAACCTGATGTCGATCGACACCGAGGAGATGATTCGCGCGCAGCCGATGGATGCGGTGGTGCTGATCGGCGGCTGCGACAAGACCGTGCCGGCGCAGCTGATGGGTGCCGCCTCGGCCGGGATGCCTGCGATTCAGCTTGTCACCGGCTCGATGTTGACCGGCTCGCACCGCAGCGAACGTGTTGGCGCGTGCACCGACTGCCGCCGCTATTGGGGCAAGTTCCGCGCGGGTGAAATCGATGCCGACGAGACCGCCGACGTCAACAATCAACTGGTGGCCAGCGTCGGCACCTGCTCGGTGATGGGCACTGCGAGCACGATGGCGTGCATCGCCGAAGCGCTCGGCATGACGGTGCCCGGAGGCGCATCTCCGCCCGCCGTCACCGCAGACCGTATTCGCGTTGCCGAACAGACCGGTCACTTGGCCGTACAGATGGCGCACGACAAGCTGACCATCGACAAGATTCTGACGCCCGCTGCGTTCGAAAACGCGATGCGCGTGCTGCTCGCGATCGGCGGCTCGACCAACGGCATCGTTCACCTTGCGGCCATTGCGGGTCGCGTGGGTCTTGAGATCGATCTGCAGGCGTTGGACAGAATGGGCCGGGGCACGCCTGTACTGCTCGATCTGAAACCGTCGGGCCAGCACTACATGGAAGACTTTCACAAGGCCGGTGGAATGGCAACGCTGCTGCGCGAGCTGAAGCCATTGCTACGTTTGGAGGCACTGACGGTCACCGGACGCACGCTCGGAGAGGAAATCGAGCGCGCCGGGCCAGGCTTCGAGCAGAACGTCGTGCGCAGTGTCGGCAATCCGATCTATCCGCAGGGCGGCATCGCGGTGCTGCATGGAAATCTGGCGCCGGGCGGAGCGATCATCAAGCAGTCGGCGGCTGATGCGAAGCTGATGGAACACGAAGGCCGCGCAGTCGTGTTCGAGAATGCGGAAGACCTCGCCGCTCGCATCGATTCCGATGCGCTCGACGTGACGCCGCAAGATATCCTGGTGCTAAAGAACATCGGCCCCAAGGGCGCGCCCGGCATGCCCGAGGCCGGCTATATCCCGATTCCACTGAAACTCGCACGAGCGGGCGTCAAGGACATCGTACGAATTTCCGACGGCCGCATGAGCGGCACCGCATTCGGCACGATCGTGCTGCATGTCACGCCCGAGTCCGCGATCGGCGGCCCGCTCGCGCATGTGCATAACGGCGACCGGATTCGGCTGAGCGTGAAAGACCGCGAGATTTCATTGCTAGTGTCCGACGCAGAGCTTGCAGCGCGCGCACGCAACAACCCCATCGCTGAGCCGACCGCCGATCGAGGCTATCGCAAACTCTTCCTGCAAACAGTGACGCAGGCCG
The DNA here is from genome assembly GCA_963829995.1 of uncultured beta proteobacterium. Taxonomy (GTDB): domain Bacteria; phylum Pseudomonadota; class Gammaproteobacteria; order Burkholderiales; family Burkholderiaceae_F; genus JACCZX01. The sequence goes on from CAWHKW010000004.1 coordinate 208,645, forward strand.
ACAAGGGGGTCGACTTTGACTTCATGCGTCTACCCGGAACCGTTGGGAAGATCCCCGAACGCTGACCCGGCGCGACCGGCGAATGTCGCGGTCCGGCGACGACGTAGCACGCGTACCCTCCTCGGCGATGTTTGACCACACGTTTCGCAACATCGCCGATGTCATCCGTGATCACGCAGCGGCGCGGCCTCAGCAGCCGGCCTTGGTGCAGGGCCATCCGCAAAATCAGCAGCTCACGTTCGCCGAGCTCGACACGCTGATGGATCGCGTGGCGAGCGCGCTTCAGCGCGACGGCGTGCGCGCGGGTGACGTGATCGCCTTGTGCGGATCAACTACACCGCACCAGGCCGCGCTCTTCCTCGGAGGCCTGCGCGCTGGTGCGGTTGTCGCGCCTCTCGCACCTTCGGTGACTCCGTTGATTTTCGCGTCGATGTTGCGTGACGCCGGCGCTCGGCTGCTGTTCGTCGACGCAGCGGCGGCCGCACTGGTGCCGGCCGACATCAAACCGCGCTGCGTCGCGCTCGATGCAGGCGCGCCGGGAAAACCTTTCGATGAGTGGCTCGCCGCGCCCGGCGCCCGTGCGCACCCAGTAACCGTCGAGCCAGAATCCCCGTTCAACCTCATCTACTCGTCGGGCACGACCGGCACACCCAAAGGCATCGTGCAGCCGCATGTGATGCGCTGGATGCACATGCTGCGCGGCACACCTTACGGTTACGGGCCGGACGCGGTCACCGTGCTTGCGACGCCGCTGTACTCGAACACGACGCTGGTTGCTTTTTTCCCCGCACTCGGCTTGGGCGGTACGGTCGTGCTCATGGGCAAGTTCGACGCCGCCGCTTATCTGGCGCTGGCCGAGCGCCAGCGTGCCACGCATACGATGCTGGTGCCGGTGCAGTATCAGCGCATCATGGCGCTGCCGGAATTCGGTCGCCACGATCTGTCTTCGTTCCGAATGAAGTTCTCGACCAGCGCGCCGTTTCCGGCGGCGTTGAAAGCCGACGTCCTGGCGCGCTGGCCGGGAGGATTGATCGAGTTCTACGGGATGACGGAAGGCGGCGGCACATGCATTCTCGAAGCGCACCGTTACCCGGACAAGTTGCATACGGTGGGCCGGCCGGCTGAAGGCCATGACATGCGATTGATCGACGACCACGAACGTGTGGTCGCTCTCGGCGAATCCGGTGAGGTCGTCGGCCACTCGCCAACGATGATGACGGGCTATCACAACCAGCCACAGCGCACGCGCGAAGCCGAGTGGTACGCGCCCGATGGCAAGCGTTTCATACGAACTGGCGATATTGGCCGCTTCGACACCGATGGCTTCCTGACGCTGTTTGATCGCAAGAAGGACATAATCATTTCAGGCGGCTTCAACATCTACTCGAGTGACCTTGAAGCGAACCTGCTCGAACACGCCGCGGTGCAGGATGCCGCGGTTGTCGGCGTGCCGTCGGCGCGGTGGGGCGAGACGCCGATAGCCTTTGTCGTGCGGTGGCCCGGAGAAGACATTTGTGCTGAAGATTTGCGTGAATGGATGAACGCCAGGGTCAGCAAGACTCAACGGCTGGCCAATCTGACTTGCGTGGACGAATTGCCGCGCAACGCACTGGGCAAGATTCTGAAGCGCGAGTTGCGTGAGCGTTATCTGATCGAACACCCAAGAGCTTTTCATGAGGAGACCTGATGAACATAAAGCTTACGAACCGCCGACGTTTCAACGGCGCGCTGATCGCCGGCGCCGCGACTTTGCTTGTGCCCCACGCCGACGCCCAGACCTGGCCATCGAAGCCAATCAGGGTCATCGTGCCTTACCCGCCGGGCGGGTTCACCGATATCACTGCGCGGCTGGTGACGCAGAAGTTGCAGGAGCGGCTTGGCCAGTCGGTCGTGATCGACAACAAGCCGGGCGCAAACAGCATCATCGGCGTCGATCTGCTGGCGAAATCACCACCGGATGGCCATACGTTCGCGGTGGTGATCGCCGCGTATGCGGCCAACACCACGCTGTATCCGAAATTGCCGTATGACCCGAAGAAGGATCTCGCCGCGGTGTCGCTGATCGGCGTCTCGCCGTTAGTGGCTGCGGTTAACAACGACACGCCGTTCAAGAGCGCGGCCGATCTGATCGACTATGCGCGAAAAAATCCCGGCAAAGTGAGCTACGGGTCCAGCGGCAACGGCTCGGCGGTCAACCTGACCACCGAATTGCTGAAGTCGATGACGCAAACGAGCATGGTTCACATCCCGTACAAGGGCGCGGCGCCTGCATTGACCGACTTGATGGGCGGCCACATCCAGTTGTTCATGGACGCGGCCGTGGGTTTGATCAATCCTGGCAAAACCGGCAAGGTGCGACTGATCGGCGTTGCCAGCGACACGCGCCTGCCCGCACTGCCTGACGTGCCGACTTTCATCGAGCAGGGCATCAAAGGTTTCACTGGCAGCACGTGGGCCGGAATTCTGGCGCCCGCCGGCACGCCGCCGGCCGTCATCAAGCGCGTCGCGGACGAGGTCGCGGCCATCGTGAAGCTGCCCGATGTCAAGCAAAGGCTCGATGAAATGGGCACGGTCGCGGTCGGCAGCACGCCAGCCGAGTTCGAGTCGTTTATCGGCAGCGAGACCGCCAAGTGGGGCAAGGTGATCCGCGATGCGAAGATCACGGCTGAATGACGGTGGCGATGAACTGAACGCACATCCTGGCACGCGAATCCGCGGCCATTAATCAGACGGCCTTTATTCGGAGGCTGCATGTTCGACTGGCTATATCAATTTCCCTCTCCGGTTGTCGCGGTAATCGTCGTTGCAGTCACGGCCCTTGTGGCGGTTCTCGGACTCGGTCTTGCCCGCCGTTTTCTGCAGCCGCGTATCAAGTATCACGATGGTGTCAATGACGTAATCAGCGGCGCGTTGGGAGCCATTGGCGTGCTCTACGGCATAACAGTGGGCCTTATCACCATCGATGTGTGGCAGCGACACACCACGGCTGAGGACATTGTCGTTCGCGAGGCGGCGGCGATCCAGGTCCTGTACGTAATGGTCTCGGCCGACATCGGGTCCAGGCGGGTCGCGCAACAACCGGATCAGGGGCCCAAGCGTGATGAGACTGAGCCAACCAAGGTTTGGAAGCCAGTCCCGGAGCTGGTGTCTCAATACTTGCGGGACGTCATCTGCGTCGCCTGGCCCCAACAGATAGCAGGGTCGAAATCCAGCCCGGACTGGCGCGCGTTACGCGACATTCGACAAGTAGTCCTGGGCATTGAGCCGAATGAGGGTGGGCAACAGGTGCGCTACGACGCCGCGATCGAATCCCTCAACGACCTGACCGAACTGCGACGGCTGCGCGCCGATGCTGCGACCAGCCAGCTTTCAGGGGTGATGTGGGTGATCATCATTCTCGGCGCACTGATGAGCATGTGTCTTGTCTACCTATTCAGACTCGAGGATGCGAGGCTCCACTTGTTGGTTGTCTCTCTGCTTTCCAGCTTCCTCGGCCTCGTTTTTCTGATGATCTTGCTCAATGACAGGCCCTTCTTTGGCGCCGCCGCAATAGAGCCGGATTCCTACACCGAGCTCGGTTGGATGATCAAGAGACCCAATCCGTTCGGGGCGCGCGCGAACCCGGGGAAAGACGGGCGTCGGCCCGATTGGCAGGAAGCCTGTCGGACGCTTGTAAGTCCTAAATGAAGTAACGGGAGAAGTTCACTCTTCGATCTGTCCACGCTATACCGCACCCTGGCATCAACGGACCAAGCATGGTCGCTTCGCATCGAATTTCCAGCCGGGAATCAGGAACTGCATTGCTGCCGCGTCATCGCGCGCGCCCAGGCCGTGCTGCAAGTAAAGCTGATGCGCTTTCTCGACTTCGCCCATGTCGAGCTCGACGCCGAGGCCCGGCTTCTTTGGTAAGTCAACGAACCCGCCGCGAATCTGTAACGGCTCTTTTGTCAGACGCTGGCCGTCCTGCCAGATCCAGTGTGTGTCGATCGCCGTCACTTTGCCCGGCGCGGCAGCGCCGACGTGAGTGAACATCGCAAGTGATACATCGAAGTGATTATTCGAGTGCGAGCCCCAGGTGAGACCCCAGTCGCGGCACGTCTGTGCGACGCGCACCGAGCCCGCCATCGTCCAGAAGTGCGGATCGGCGAGCGGAATGTCGACCGACTGCAGCGCGAGTGCGTGCACCATCTGCCGCCAATCGGTCGCCACCATGTTGGTCGCCGTTGGCAAACCGGTCGCGCGGCGAAACTCGGCCATCACTTCGCGCCCGGAAAATCCGTCCTCGGCCCCACACGGATCTTCGGCGTACGCGACCACATCGCGCATATCGCGCATCAGACGCACGGCATCCTTCAACAGCCAACCGCCATTCGGATCGAGCGTGACACGCGCTTGCGGAAAGCGCTCGTGCAAAGCAGTCACTGCTTCGACCTCCGCCTCGCCCGCAAGCACCCCACCCTTCAGCTTGAAGTCGTTGAAGCCGTAGCGCTCGTACGCCGCTTCAGCCTGACGCACGATCGCCTGCGGCGTCAGCGCAATCTCGTGGCGCACACGAGACCAGGCGTTATTCGCCTTCGGCTCGCTTACATAAGGAAGATCGGTCTTCGTGCGATCGCCGACAAAGAACAGATAGCCGAGCATCTCGACGCGCTCGCGCTGCACGCCTTCGCCCAGCAGCGCAGCCACCGGCACTCCCAGATGCTGACCGAGCAAGTCAAGCAAGGCCGACTCGATCGCGGTCACTGCATGAATCGTCGTGCGCAGATCGAAGGTTTGAAGCCCGCGACCGCCCGCGTCGCGATCTGCAAATTGCCGCTGCACGCGTTGCATCACGCTCTGTTGCGCGCCCAGTGGTTGACCCACAACGAGTCCGCGTGAGTCTTCCAGTGTCTGCCGAATCTTTTCGCCGCCCGGCACTTCGCCGACGCCAGTGCGTCCCGCGCTGTCGGTCAGGATCAGCAACGTTGCGCGTGAAAAACGGGCCGTGCGCGCCGCTCAGGTTCAGCAGCATGCTGTCGCGGCCCGCGACCGGGATCACGCGCAAGTCGGTGACTTGCGGCGTCGACGCAACCGGCATGATCAGTCGGCGGTGATCTTCCGGGTCTCGATCACCTGCTTCCAACGCGCGAACTCCTGCTGCTGGAAAGCGGCGAACTGCGCTGGCGTGTTGGCGACAATTTCGAAACCGACCGACGTGAACTGCTGCTTGATCGTCGGATCATTCAGCGCAGCGACGATTCCCGCATGCATCTTGTCGCGCACATCCGCCGGCAGGCCTTTCGGACCGACCACGGCCTGCCACGAATAGACGTCAACGCCCTTGATGCCTGCTTCGATCAGCGTCGGCACGTCAGGCAGTACCTCGGAGCGCTTTGCACTGGTAATGGCAAGCGCCCGTAACTTGCCGGACTTCACCAGCGGCGTCGCAGTGTTGATGTTCATGAACGTCCCGTCGACCTGGTTACCCAGCAGATCGTTGATGGCCGGCGCTCCTCCCTTGTAAGGAATGTGCAGGCCGGTAGTACCGGTTTGCAGCCAGAACAATTCGGCAGTCAGGTGATCGCTCGAACCATTGCCCGCAGAGGCGAAGCTCATCTTGCCCGGGTTCGCCTTCAGGTACGCAATGACATCAGCGAGCGATTTATGCGGAGAAGCGGCCGGCACCGCGAGGACATTCGGAGCCTGCACCGCGACGGTGATCAGATCGAAGTCCTTCAGCGCGTCGTACTGCATCGGCTTGATCAGGTGCGGCACGATTACCAGCGGGCCGAGCGATGTCACAAGGAACGTATAACCATCGGGGGCCGCGCGCTTGACGTGCACCGCACCGATCGTCCCGGTCGCGCCCGGCTTGTTATCCACTACAAACTGTTGCCCGAGCGACGCACTGAGCTTGGGACCGATGGCACGCGCGATAGAGTCGGTAGAACCACCTGGCGGAAACGGAACAACCAGTGTGACCGGTTTCGACAGGCCACGTTTGTGCTTGAACCCCGGTGACCGCGGCGAGCGCGATCGCAGAAGCAGTTAAGAATTTCTTCATTAGTGTGTCTCCTTGGGTGGTGGGTCTGACGAAGCTGCGGCGCCTCCCCACTATGTTAGACAATTGGCGCAGCCCACAGCCGCAAGGGCGAGGAGACCCGGATGAACGATGCCGTGATCGCTGAAATACCTGCCGCAATACGCAGCAGCGAGCCACTGACGATCCGCATGCACGAGCGCGACAACGTCGCCATCGTCGCCAACGATGGTGGCCTGCCGCCGGGCGCTGTTCTGTCGTCTGGCCTGACATTGCGCGACCGCGTTCCGCAAGGCCACAAGGTCGCGCTGGTGGATCTGCCCGTCGATGCGCCGGTGCTCCGCTACGGAATTCCGATCGGTTACGCGCTGAAAGCCATTCCCGCCGGCAGCTGGGTTCACGAGCGGCTGCTCAGAATGCCGGCAGCGCGCGAGCTCGATAACCTGCCGATCGCGACCGTCAAGCCTCAGGCGGCACACGCCGCTCGAGGGTTACACGTTCGACGGCTATCGCAATGCCGACGGCTCGGTCGGCACGCGCAACATCCTGGCGATCACAACGACCGTGCAATGCGTTGCCGGTGTCGTGGACTTTGCGGTACAGCGCATCAAGGCCGAACTGCTCCCGCAGTTTCCGAACGTCGACGACGTGATCGGGCTCGAGCACACCTATGGCTGCGGCGTTGCGATCGACGCGCCGGGAGCGGAGATTCCGATCCGCACTTTGCGCAACATCAGCCTGAATCCGAACTTCGGCGGCGAAGTGATGATGGTAAGCCTGGGCTGCGAAAAGTTGCAGCCCGAGCGGCTGATGCCGCCGGGAACGATCGCGATCACCGACGAACGGAGCGTCGCCGATGTCGGCGCCAATGCCGACCCGGGTCTCGATGTCGTTTGCCTGCAGGATGAAGACCACGTCGGCTTCATGTCGATGATCGATTCGATCATGGCGACCGCGCAACTGCACCTCGAGCGCCTGAACGCACGCGTGCGCGAAACCGTGCCGGCGAGCGAGTTGGTGGTCGGCGTGCAATGTGGCGGCAGCGACGCGTTCTCAGGCGTCACCGCGAATCCGGCGGTCGGCTTCTGCACCGATCTGCTGGTACGCGCCGGCGCCAGCGTGATGTTCTCCGAAACGACCGAGGTCAGAGACGGAATCGATCAGCTGACCTCGCGCGCCGCGACACCCGAGGTCGCGCGAAGCAATGATTCGCGAGATGGCCTGGTACGACGCGTACCTGACTCGCGGCCGAGTTGACCGCAGCGCCAACACCACACCGGGCAACAAGAAAGGTGGCCTGGCCAACATCGTCGAGAAAGCGATGGGCTCGATCGTCAAATCGGGCTCGGTACCGATTTCCGGCGTGCTCGCGCCGGGCGAAAAGCTAAAGCAAAAAGGATTGATCTATGCAGCCACGCCGGCCAGCGATTTCATCTGCGGCACGTTGCAACTCGCCGCTGGAATGAACCTGCATGTGTTCACCACCGGACGCGGCACGCCGTACGGGCTCGCCGCCGTGCCTGTAATAAAAGTGGCCACGCGCAGCGACCTCGCGCGGCGCTGGCACGACCTGATGGATATCAACGCCGGCACGATCGCCGATGGCTCAGCGTCGATCGAGGACGTTGGTTGGGAACTGTTTCGATTAATGCTGGACGTGGCGAGCGGCCGCAAGAAGACATGGGCTGAACAATGGAAGCTGCATAACGCCCTGGTGCTTTTCAATCCTGCGCCGGTGACCTGACAGAACGCGCGCTACTCCGCGCGGTATCGAAGCGTGGGATGGCGCTGCGATACGACGACGCCGCCAACACGCTGTGCTTTCCGGAACTGTTAATGCTGTTCTTGCATGCAGGAGAACGCGTTGAAGCAAGATTCTATGCGGCGCAGAATCGTGCGGTCTAAAACACGTTAGGCAGCAGCAACAGTGCCTGGAGGTGAACTGTGGGAGTCGAAGAGAATAAACAGATTGTTCGATCTTTTTACGAGGCCGGCAACCGCGGCGACTTCGATGCTTGTTTCGAGCTGATATCCAACGATATTGTCTGGACAAACATCGGATCTACGAGGCTGTCGGGAACATACCGTGGCAAGGCGGAATTGCTGGAAAAACTGATTGACCCTCTGTTTGGCCAACTCAAAGCAGGAATCTCTTCGACGATAGAGAGGATTTTTGGTGAGGACGACTATGTTATTGCTTTGACATCGGGTACTGCAGAGACGACCGACGGCCGTCCCTACAGCAATCGATATTGTCAGGTTATTCGACTTCGAGACGGAAAGTTCGTTGAAGTCACCGAGTACTTTGATACTGCGTTGACTGGATTGGTATTTGGCTTTGCGTGAACTGCTGCCTAACAACTCATTCAACCGGACGCCTCCTCGGGGCTTCGCTTGGCTCAGCCCCTGCGGTGGCGCCGGTTAATTCGGGCGTTAGGCCTCACGATCCACCAACGCACCTTGGAGGCTTTCATGCAGAGAAAGCGTGTTGGGATCGTTATATACGAGGACGTTGAGGTCCTCGACTTCAGCGGCCCATTCGAGGTGTTCTCGGTCACTCGTTTGAACGAGGAGAAGCGTCGCGACGAACAATCGCCGTTTCTTCCTCTTCTGATCGCAGAGAGTTCAAGTGTAGTTACCGCCACCGGTGGCATGCTAGTGCTCCCGCATCATTCACTGTCGGAATGTCCACCATTGGATATCGTCGTCGTTGCGGGCGGCTGGGGCTTCCGCCACCACATGAAGAACGTCGCGCTCCATCAGTGGCTTCGCTCGCGGGCCGCTCAGGCAGAAACAGTAACCGCCGTTTGCACGGGCTCCCTTCTGCTGAGCTCCGCTGGGCTCTTAGATGGCCTGCAGGCAACCACTCATTGGCGTTTTCTGGATACGATGCGCGACTCCTTTCCTACGATAAGTGTCAAGTACGACAAGCACTTCGTGCAGGACGGGCGAGTGTTCACGTCGGCAGGCATTTCCGCGGGAATTGATATGTCGCTCAAGGTCGTCGAGCAGTACTTCGGGGAGATCGTCGCCCGTGCGACCGCGCGCCACATGGAGTACCCATACCCCGACGCAGATAACCGGCGCATACAGCTTTAGGGCAACCCGTGAACTTACCAAGCGCCGCGTGAGTCTGCGGGCGCCATCGTGCAAATGATCTCCCCGGCTCTTGAGCGCTTCATTTCCCAAGCTGCTGTGCGGAGCCGCGAGCAGGCCGACCCAGCAGACTGCGTACTCGCTCTCGCACCACTGATGCTCGATCTCATCGAACAGGCCGGTACGTTTCTCGAGCCACAGCACTACCGGAGTGACCCTCAGAGCTACGCGCGAAACCTCGTCTATGACGCTGCTGATGAAAGCCTGTCGCTGTATTCGATCGTCTGGCTCCCTGGCCAATGGACGCCTGTTCACGATCACGGAAGCTGGGGCGTGGTCGGCGTGATCGAAGGAGTTCTGGAAGAGCGCAGCTACGTACGACTCTCGCCGGATCGAGGCGCTGATACAGATATCGACCTCGCACGCGGCGGTACTGTGTTGCTGCGGCATGGCGCGGTCACGAGCTTCGTTCCAAACCCCGATCACATTCACGTCACTGGAGTTCCGTTGGAACGGCCCCGAGCAGTCAGCCTGCACCTCTACGGACGCATGATGAGCGACTTCAACATATACGATGTTGGCGCACGGACACGTCGGCGAATAAACGTCGCTCACAACGAGAGCTGAGCGCTGGAGCCACGTGCCGCCAGTCCAGCAGTGACGCCTAACGATCACCTGATGTGTGGGTTGAGAACGTGGGCCTGGCGTCACGAAGGAGTTGGGTCATTCGCATGATCAGAGGCTCGCGGGCTGCAAACCTACCGCTCGCCTTGATCGTATGGGGTGCGATCGGAATCGCGCTCAACGTTGGGCTGGCACGATTCACCTACGGCGTCATGCTGCCATCGATCCGGCGCGACCTGGGAATCAGCTATCTTGGCAGCGGCAGCCTCAATGCCGTGCATCTTGCCGGCTACCTAATAGGCACGCTTGCCGCACCCTCGCTCATGTCCCGCATAGGGTCATCGAGGCTCTCCAAGTGGGCCCACCTGCTAGTCGCGATCGGCGCTGTCCTGTGCGCCGTTGCGCCAGGGACGATCTGGGCCGGCTCGATCGTGCTGGGCACAGGTCGCGTATTCACCGGTCTCGGCGCCGGTGCCGGAATCGTTGCCATCCTGGTCGTGGTTTTCGCAGCAGTCTCGGCGGCACAGCGCCCGCTGGCCAGCGCAGTGGTTTGGTCCGGCATGGGGGTGTCAGTCGTACTCAGCGGGCTCGCCATCTCGTTCCTGCTCGAGACGGCCGATGGCTGGCGGATCGCGTTCGCGCTCTCGGCGCTGCTGGCTCTGGCCGTGGCGTTCTCGTTTGCGCCTGCGCACGGGCAACCCACTAAGCAGGCGGCGGATCCAAGCAGCCAAGGCGGGGACTTCGTCACTCGCCAGTTCTTAACGAAACATTGGATGTACTTGATTCTCGGCTACCTGATGTTCGGCATAGCGTACGTCGCCTATTCGACCTTTGCGGGTACCCAAATGGCAGCCATGAAGACACCGATCCTCGTAGTCGGGCTTACCTGGGTCGGATTTGGATGCGCGGCGATCCTTGGCGCGGCGCTGACTGTGCCGATCGTGGCCTCGTCGCGACTGAAGCAGTTTGCCCTGGCTGCTTCACTGGGCTCCGGTGCGGTGGGGGCATGGCTCGCCGGAATGGGCACATCTGAGTCAGCGATCATCGGGGCTCTGCTGGTGGGATTGGGTATTGCAGCCACGCCGACGATCGTCAGTGCCTGTACCCGCGATCGCTGCAGCGTGGCCGAGTACCCGAAGATGTTCAGCTTGGCAACGGCCGCCCTCGGCATCGGACAACTGATCGGGCCCGTTGCGGGCGGCGCTTTGGCCGACCGTTTCGGAACGGGGGTCATACCGTTCTTTGCCGCGGCTTGCTATGGCGTTGCCACGCTGCTGGCGCTGGCGGATAGCTTGTCGTCACGCGCATACTCAACGAGGAGGCGTGCGGCCTAACCGTTCGTTAGACGAGCACCGAGAGGAGAACACGACATGAACGCGCCGACGCCACAAGCTCTGATCGATGCAGCGAACGCGTACGAAGCGTTATTCGTCCCGGCGCTGTTCGGCCAATGGGCTACGAAAGTCGCAGACGCGGCCGAAATCCAGCCCGGTCAACGAGTGCTGGACGTTGCGTGCGGCACGGGGGTTCTTGCGCGCGAAGTCAGCTTGCGAACGGGATCGACCGGAGCGGTTACGGGGGTTGACCCGAGTCCAGGAATGGTTGCAGTAGCTAAACAGCTCGCGCGAGACATCGAGTGGCGAGAGGGAGCCGCCGAGTCACTACCGTTCCCTGACCAGTCCTTTGACGCTGTGGTGAGCCAGTTTGGTCTCATGTTCTTCATGGACCGGCGCCAAGCCCTTCGCGACATGCTGCGGGTTCTTGCTCCCGGAGGACGGTTGGTTGTTGCGGTCTGGGACTCGCTCGAGACCATGCCCGCGTACGCGGCTGAGGTAGCGCTACTGGAGCAGACGGCTGGTCGCCCAGCGGCCGATGCTCTGCGTGCGCCATTCGTGCTCGGCAACCGGCAACATCTCGCTACGCTGTTTTCGGAAGCCGGAGTGGCCTCACCCGAGATCACGACTCATAACGGCACCGCGCGGTTCCCCAGCATCCGAACCATGGTCGAAGCCGACCTGAGGGGCTGGTTGCCGGTCGTGGGCGTGGTCCTGACCGAAGATCAGATTCGCCATATCTTGGACGAAGCTGACAAGGCTCTCAGTTCCTACGCAACGGCAGATGGACGAGCTGTGTTCCCATTGTCGGTCCATATCGTTAGCGTGAGGTCTTAGCAAGTACAACGCAGTAAAAAGCGACTCCATCATGTCGGCCGCTTCCTCGGCATCTACTTGCCCACTTTGCGGGGAACCGAATCAATGTGCGATGGCGTCTGCGGGCGCAGGCGAATTGCCTTGCTGGTGCACGCAGGCGCCGTTCAGTGCCGCGCTGCTGGCTTCAGTTCCGCCCAGCGCCAAGGGTCGGTTCTGTATTTGCCAGCGGTGCATCAAGCAGCACGAAAATCTGTAGCTCGGAGGAACCAGCGATGAAATATCAGGGAAGTTGCCATTGCGGCAGAGTGAAGTTTGAAGTCGAGGGCGAGGTAACCGGAGCGATGGCGTGCAACTGTTCAATCTGCCAGCGCAAGGGTTCGCTATTGTGGTTCGTGCCACGAGAGAAACTTCACCTTCTGACGCCGGAGAACGATGCAAGCACGTACATGTTCAACAAGCACGTGATCAAGCATCGGTTCTGCCCGGTTTGCGGAATTCACCCGTACGGTGAAGGCACGGACCCGAAGGGAAATTCGATGGCCGCAATTAACATTCGATGTCTTGAGAACATCGATCTCGCGGCGGTCCCGGTTAAAAACTACGATGGCCGAGCGCTGTGAACCGGTGAGGTCCAGCGCTAGGTGCTACTCCTTGACTGCCCCTGTCATCCCCGCCACGTAGTACTCGACGAAGAACGAGTACAGCACCGCGACGGGCAAAGAACCGAGCAGAGCCCCGGCCATCAACGAGCCCCAGTGGTAGACGTCACCTTCGACCAGCTCGGTGATCACGCCGACCGGGACCGTCTTCACTTCGGATGACGAGATGAACGTCAGCGCGTAGATGAACTCATTCCACGACAACGTGAACGCGAAGATGCCGGCCGAGATCAGGCCCGGCACCGCAAGCGGCAGCACGATCTTGGTCAGGATCTGCCAGCGCGATGCACCGTCGATCAGTGCGCATTCCTCGAGCTCGAACGGAATCGAGCGAAAGTAGCCCATCAAGAGCCAAGTGCAGAACGGAATCAGAAAAGTCGGGTAGGTGAGGATCAGCGCAAGCCGGGTATCGAAGAGCCCAAGTTCGAACACGACCTTTGCCAGTGGAATGAAGAGGATCGACGGCGGCACCAGATACGCGAGAAAGACGCTCATGCCGACATAGCGTGAACCATGAAAGCGAAGCCGCTCGATCGCGTAGGCCGCGAGCACGCTGCAGACCAGCGACAGAAATGTCGACACGACCGAGATCAGCATCGTGTTCCATAGCCATTCCGGATAGCTGGTATCGAACAACAGCTTCTTGATGTGATCCAGCGTTGGGTTGACCACCCAGAACGGATTTCCTGCGCGCGTCAGCAGCTCCTCGTTTGGCTTGAATGTCGTGATCGCCATCCAGTAGAACGGGAACAGCAGCACGAACAGGAACACCGCAAGCGGCAGGTACACGGTGACCAGCCGCCGCGGCAGCGACACCAGGTAGCTCATTCCCTGGGTGTCGACCGCTTGCTCCGCTGCGTGCGTCTTCATTGTGTATCAGTCCCGTCCGCCCTGCTGCCACGCGCGTCGCTGCAGGCCGAAATACGAAAACAGAATCGCCGCCATCAAGAACGGCACCATTGCGACCGCGAGCGCGGCGCCCTCGCCTAGCGCGCCCCCAGGAATCGCGCGCTGGAAACTCAGCGTAGCCATCAGATGCGTCGCATTTAGCGGGCCACCGCGCGTCAGCACATAGATCAATTGGAAGTCGGTGAACGTGAAAAGCACCGAGAACGTCATCACGACTGCGATGATCGGCGTCAGCAACGGCAGCGTGACAAAACGAAACTGTTGCCAGGGCGTCGCGCCGTCCAGGCTAGCTGCCTCGTAGTACGACGGCGAGATCGTTTGCAGACCCGCCAGCAGGCAGATCGCAACGAACGGCACGCCGCGCCAGATGTTGGCGGCGATCGTCGACAGTCGCGCGTTCCACGGATCGCCGAGAAAATCCACATAGCGGTCGATGAATCCGAGCTTCGTCAGCGTCCAGCTGATCACCGAAAACTGGGAGTCGTAGATCCACCAGAACGCGATCGCCGACAGAGCGGTCGGCACGATGAACGGCAGCAGCACGATGGCACGCACGACCGTCTTAAATGGCATGTGCTTGTTCAGCAGCAGCGCGAGCCACAAACCGAGCACGAACTTGAAGACGCTCGCAACGACCGTGTAAAAGAGTGTGTTGAATACCGACAGCCGCGCGACCGAGTCGCCGAACAGATACTCGTAATTCTCGAGCCCCACCCACTGGCCGCCGCGACCGACCTTGGTGTCGGTAAAACCCAGCCATACCCCCAACCCGAGCGGATAGGTCAGGAAAAGCAACAGCAACAGCGCGGCGGGCAGCAAAAAGAGCAACCCGAGCGTATGGCGGTCCTGTAGCCGACGAATCAACTGACCCCCGAGGTAAGTCAATACATAAATGGAGTGCGAATGACAGAAGCGCCCGGCTCGCGCCGGGCGCTCAAGAACGATCAGACTTTGTAGTACCGCTCCGCGCGTTTCTGTGCGCGCTCGGCCGCTTCGGCCGGCGTCTTGGAGCCCGACGCCGCTTCGGCCACCATGTTGACCACAATGAAGTCCGCCGCCGCACCCGCCGATGCATACCCTAGCTTCCCGGCGTAGCCGATCGGCCGCATGATCTTCATCGAATCGCGATACGGCGTGTGTTTCGGATCGACAGTCCAGATCGGGTTCTTCTCATACGCGATCAGCGGATGAGTGACGTAACCGATGGCAGCCTGCATCCACGGTCCGAACTGCTCCTCTTCCATCATGAACCGGATGAATTCCTTCGCCGCCTTCGGATACTTCGAGTGCTTGAAGATCATCTGGTTGAAGAACAGGTTGAGCTCGGTTGGCACACCCGCCGGGCCGATCGGCATGTTGGCGTGGTTGATGTCGGCCGCCATCTCGGCGATCTTCGGATCCTTCGACGTTTTCGCCGCGTAGTAGACCGAGATGCCGTTGGCGGTCAGGCTGCACTGGCCATCGAGAAACGCCTTGTTGTTGTTCGGGTCGAGCCATGACAGCGTGCCCGGCACGAAAGTCTGATAGAGCTCCTTCGCATACTCGAGCGCCTTGACCGTCTGCGGGCTGTTGACGACCACCTTGTTGTTCTGATCAACCAGCTGCCCGCCATGCGACCACAGCAGCCAGTGCGTCCAGACATTGCCATCACCGGTCGCGTTGCCGAGCGCAAAGCCCCCGGGCGTGTTCTTGTCCTTCAGCGCCTTCATCAGCTTCAGGAAACCGTCCGTGTCGCGCGGGAAGGTATTGAACCCGGCCGCTTTAACCTGGCTCTCTCGGTAGACGAGAGTGTTGCCGGCGCAGCCGAGCGGCACGCCGATCCAGTTCTTGCCGTTCGGGCGCAAATAGGCCTCGCACACCGGATACCAGCCGCCGTACTTCTTGCCTAGGTATGTCGTCAGGTCGGTCACATCGACGAGTTTCTCCGGATAAAGATTCGCGTCGTCGTGCGTCGACAGGATGATGTCCGGACCGGCGCCGGTGTTGGCCGCCACGGCTGCCTTTGGCCGCACATCTTCCCAGCCCTCGTTATCGACGCGAACCTCGATACCGGTCTTCGCAGTGAACGCCTGCACGTTCTTCATGTATTGGTCGATGTCGCCTTGGACAAAGCGGCTCCAACGCAGAACGCGCAACCGCGCGCCCTTCTCGGGGGCGTTGCTCCACTGCGCCGCGGCGTCCTTGATCAGGATCAATGGACCAACGGTGGCGGCGGCGACGCCCGCGGAGGTCTTCAAAAATTCTCTTCTCTTCCACTGTCTCATGCTGTCTCCTTCGGTGGTGGGCTCACTGCATCAAGTGAATTCAGCCGTCAGGCGCTTACCGCTGACGGTATCGAACAAGTGCGCGCGTCCGCTGTCCGGCACGAGCGTAATGCGATCTCCAGGGCGTACGTTGGTGCGGTCGCGAATCGTTGCGGTGACGTCATGCTCCATGAAACGACAATAGAGCTGCGTGTCGGCGCCAGTCGGTTCGACCACGATGACCTCGACATTGAGACCGCCGGCACTGCCGACCGCCCAGTGCTCGGGCCGAATCCCATACAGCACCGGCTGCCCCTCCTGCAGCGCGACACCGTCCGGCGTCTGGGCACGATCGTCATTGGCGAACGCAATTTCAAGGCCGCTGCCGTTGCGCCGTACGTTGCCTGCGAGTAGGTTCATCGCCGGCGATCCGATAAAGCCGGCGACAAAGGTATTGGCCGGCTGGTCATACAGATCGAGCGGCCCTCCGGTCTGCTCGACGACGCCGTCCTTCATCACGACGATTTTGTCGGCCATCGTCATCGCCTCGATTTGATCGTGCGTCACATACACCGACGTTGTCTTTAGCCGCTGATGCAGCTCCTTGATTTCGGTGCGCATCTGCACCCGCAGCTTGGCGTCGAGGTTGGACAACGGCTCATCGAAGAGAAACACCTGCGGATCGCGCACGATTGCACGGCCCATCGCGACACGCTGACGCTGGCCCCCGGAGAGCTGGCGCGGGTAGCGGTCAAGTAGCTTGCCCAAGCCAAGGATGTCGGCCGAGCGCGCGACGCGCTTTTCGATGGTCGCCTTGTCCGCGGCGGCGAGCTTCAGGCTGAACGCCATGTTGTCGCGCACCGTCATGTGCGGATACAGCGCGTAATTCTGGAACACCATCGCGATGTCGCGCTCTTTCGGCAGCATGCGGTTGACGACTCGTCCGCCGATCGCGATCTCACCGACGCTGATTTCTTCGAGTCCGGCGATCATCCGCAGCAAAGTCGTCTTGCCGCAGCCGCTGGGTCCGACCAGCACCGCGAATTCGCCGTCGGCAACGTCGACATCGACGCCGTGAATGACGCGCGTCGTGCCAAAGTACTTTTCGACGCGACGGATCGCGACTTGGGCCATCAGCGGTTGTCTCCTCTTCGCTTAATTAGCGCGGGCTCTTCGACCCTTGCACCACCGGATACATCGGGCGGCCCGTCGCCGCCCACTGAACGATATTTAACGCTGCCTTGCGACGCAATTCCACTTCGGATTCGCCCGAATAAAACGCCGCGTGCGGGGTCAACAGTACACGTGGATGCATTGCGAGCGGATCCTGCGGCGCGATGGGCTCGGTCGGCAGCACATCGAGCGCTGCGCCGTCGAGCCGCCCCTCATCGAGTGCCGCACGCAGCGCATCGATATCGACCACGCCACCGCGCGCTGTGTTGATCACGTACGCTGCCGGGCTTCATCCGAGCCAGCAGCGACGCATCCACCATTCCGCGCGTCTCGTCATTCAGTGGAACATGCAGCGAGATAGCGTCGGCTTGTTCGAAGAGCTCGATAAGGCCGACGCGCTGCACATAAGGCGGGAAATCGGCATCGCTTAGGTACGGATCGCATGCGATCACGCGGGCAAAGCACTCGCGAGCCAGCGCCGCATAGCGCTTTCCAATACGTCCGAAGCCCAGAATCCCGACTGTCATCAAGCTCGCCCGGCGAATCTTGCCGGCCGATAAGTAGTGCCAGCGGCCCGCTTTGACATCGCGGTCGTAGATCAGCAGATGGCGTATCAGAGCCAGCGTCATCGCTAGCGCGTGCGTAGCGACCTCACCCACGCCGTAATCAGGCGAGTTCGCAACCCATACACCGTGACGACGGCAGGCTTCGGTGTCGATGGTGTCGAACCCTGCGCCGTAACGGCTTACCAATCCGATGCGCGGCAAGGCCGCGAGCACGCGGTCGGTCACCGGCGCGTACTGCAACAGCAATGCATCGCATTCGCGCGCAGCAGCGATCAGATCGTTCTCGCTTTTGCACTGCGCCTCGACGAGTTCAACGCCACCGGTGCTGAAAACCTCGCGCTCGAGTGCTATATCGGGAAAGTCGTAGTCGGTGATCAGCGCGCGCACGTTCGTACCGGCTCAGTGGTTGTCTTTGGGAATAGCGGAGCCGCTGCCGCCGACCAGAAAATCGAGGTCGGCGCCTTTATCCGCTTGCTGCACGTGATCGAAGTACAGCTTGGTGTAACCGCGCGGCATTGGAGCCGTAGGAGCTTTCCACGCCGAACGACGTCGCTTCAACTCTTCGTCGCTCACTTCCAGATGCAGGCGGCGGCGCTCAACATCGAGCTCGATCATGTCGCCGTTTTGCACCAGCGCCAGATTGCCGCCCGCCGCCGCTTCCGGCGCGGCATGCAGCACAACCGTTCCGTACGCGGTGCCGCTCATGCGTGCGTCCGAAATGCGCACCATGTCAGTCACGCCCTGCCGCAGCAGCTTGGCGGGCAGCGGCATGTTGCCGACTTCGGCCATTCCCGGATAACCCTTCGGCCCGCAATTCTTCAACACCAGAATGTCGTCGGCCGTGACGTCGAGACTGTCATCGTCAATTTGCGCGTGGAACTCGTCGCTATTCTCGAACACGACTGCCCGCCCTCGGTGTTTCATCAATGACGGCGTCGCGGCCGACGGCTTTATCACCGCTCCATTCGGAGCGAGGTTCCCGCGCAGGACCGCGATGCCGGCGCGCGGTAGAAAGGGATCATCAAGAGAGCGAATCACACGCTTGCCGTCAGGCTCGTAGCGCGGCGCGTCCTTGTTGTTCTCCCACAGCGTGCGGCCGTTGACGGTCATCGCATCCTTGTTCAATACCGGACCAAGTGCATGAATTACCGCAGGCAAACCGCCGGCATAGTAAAAGTCCTCCATCAGATAACGGCCCGACGGCTGCAAATCGACCAAACATGGCAGGTCGTAACCGTACTTGTCCCAATCGTCCAGCGACAAGTCGACGCTTGCGCGTCCTGCGAGCGCCAGCAGATGGATCACTGCATTGGTAGAGCCGCCGATGGCGGCGTTGACGCGAATCGCATTTTCGAACGCAGCACGCGTCAGAAATTTGGACAGCACGAGATCTTCTTCGACCATCGAGACGATGCGCCGACCTGCCATCCGTGCCAGCACGTTGCGACGCCCGTCGACTGCGGGAATCGCCGCGTTGTCCGGTAAGCCGACGCCGAGCGCTTCGACCATCGACGCCATCGTCGACGCGGTGCCCATCGTCATGCAGTGACCGTGCGATCGGTGCATGCATGACTCCATCTCGACGAAGTCCTCGTACGGAACCTGACCGGCGCGCAGCGCTTCGCTGACCTGCCATACGCCGGTGCCCGAGCCCAACTCACCGCCCCGATACTTGCCCGACAGCATCGGTCCGCCGGACACACCGATCGTGGGAAGGTCGACGCTCGCAGCTCCCATCAGCAGCGCTGGCGTCGTCTTGTCGCAGCCCATCAGCAGCACGACGCCGTCGAGCGGATTGGCACGAATCGACTCCTCGACGTCCATGCTGACGAGATTACGAAACAGCATCGTCGTTGGCCGCATCAGCGTTTCACCGAGCGACATCACCGGAAATTCCAGCGGAAAACCACCCGCTTCCAGCACGCCCTGTCGCACCTGTTCGGCAAGCACGCGAAAGTGTGTGTTGCATGGAGTCAGCTCGGACCAGGTGTTGCAGATTCCGATTACTGGCCGGCCATCGAACTGATCGTGCGGAATCCCGCGGTTTTTCATCCACGAGCGATAGATGAATCCATCACGGTCGAGGCGGCCGAACCAGGACTGACTACGGCGGGGCTTACGCAATGGCATTTAGGGATTGGCGGAGGAGAGATCTACCGAAAGGCGCGGCGAGTGTAGCCACGGACCCTGCGACTGGTCAACAAAAGCGGTCAAGTGGTCTGACCAATTTTGCGGATATCCTTCGCGAAAATTGGAGGAGCGATGAACAAGCTTGATATGCAGGGGCGCGGCGCGATCGTGACAGGCGGCGCCGCGGGGATCGGCTACTCGATCGCGCAACGGCTGATCGCATCGGGCGCGCGAGTCAGTTTGTGGGATCGCGATGCCACCGCTCTGGCGGCGGCTGCGAAGTCCCTTGGCGGCAACTCGCACACGCACACGCTCGACGTCACTCGCGAAGAAGAAGTGCAGCGTGCGTGCGAGGCCAGCGTGAAAGCGCTGGGCCGCATCGACGCGCTGATCTGCAGCGCGGGCATCACCGGCCCGAATACGACAGTGCAACAGTATCCGGTCGACGCGTGGAAGGAAGTGCTCGACATCAACCTCACGGGCGTGTTTCTGTGCAACCGCGCCCTGATTGCGCACATGGAGGCCAACGGTTACGGCCGCATCGTCAATATCGCTTCGATCGCCGGCAAGGAAGGCAACCCGAATGCAAGTGCCTACAGCGCGTCGAAGGCCGGTGTTATCGCGTTGACCAAATCGCTCGGAAAGGAACTTGCGAAGACCGGGATCCGCGTGAACTGCGTCACGCCTGCCGCAGTAAAGACGGGCATGTTTGCGCAAATGACCCAGAGCCATATCGACTTCATGCTGTCGAAGATTCCGATGGGGCGCTTCGGCGAGGTCGACGAGATTGCTGCCCTCGTTACCTGGCTTGCGACCGAAGACTGTTCGTTCTCGACTGGCGCAGTGTTTGATCTGTCGGGTGGCCGCGCGGTTTACTGATGCAAGTGCGCTACCCGAGTGAAGCGCTGCGGCAGTTTGCGCGCGATCTTTTGAGCGCCGCACAGCTCGACCAAGACATGGCGTCGGCGGTCGCCGACGTCTTGCTCGAGGGCGATCTGCTCGGCCACGACACGCATGGACTGGCGCTGCTCGCGCCCTACCTGCGTGAGCTCGAGGCGGGGACGATGACGCGCACCGGCCGGCATCAGGTTGTCGAGGAGCGCGTGGCCAGCGCGCTGTGGGACGGGCGACGTCTGCCGGGTCCGTGGCTGACGCAGCTTGCGATCGATGACGCGATCGAGCGCGCGCAGCGCTGTGGCACTGGCACTGTCGTCATCCGACGCAGTCACCACATCGCATGCCTCGCCGCATATCTGTCGCGGGCGACTGACCGTGGATTCGTGTTGCTGCTTTCGTGTTCCGATCCGAACGCAGCAAGTGTCGCGCCATACGGCGGCACGCGGGCGGTATTCACTCCTGATCCGATCGCATTCGGCTTTCCGACCGCAGGCGATCCTGTGTTTATCGACCTGTCGGCCTCGCTGACTACCAATGGAATGACCGCCCGACTGCACAAAAGCGGTCAGCGCCTCGCACATCCGTGGCTGCTGACGGCCGACGGCGACGCGACCGATGACCCGAAGGTTTTGTTTTCCGAGCCGCGCGGCACGATTTTGCCGGCCGGCGGCATCGACGCCGGACACAAGGGTTACGCGCTCGCGTTGATCGTCGAAATATTGACCGGAGGACTTGCGGGCCACGGACGTGCCGATGCGAAAGAAGGATGGGGCGCAACAGTGTTCGTGCAGGCAATCGATCCGGCGGCGTTCGGCGGACCTGACGCATTTGCGCGGCAAGCCGAGTGGATCGCAAACGCATGCCGCGACAATCCGCCGCGCGCTGGCGTCGATGCGGTGCGGATGCCCGGCGAGCGCGGACTTGCGCGGCGTCGTGATCAGTTGGCCAACGGTGTCGCATTGCACGCAGACATCCTGCCAGCGCTTCAAGAATGGTCGATGCGGCTTTCGGTCCCGATGCCCGCGTCGATGCCCACGTCGCATTGACTGGATAATCCGGCTCCCCTTCGGAGCCGAAAGATGATTCGTCCAACGATCGACGCATTGCCCGCGTCGCGCATTCGCGAAGTCGCCAACGCTGGCATTGGCCGCTCCGATATTCTGAAATTCTGGTTCGGCGAAGGCGATCAGGTCACACCCGCCTTTATCCGCGACGCCGCGAAGCGCGCGCTCGATGCCGGCGAAACGTTCTACAACCATAACCTTGGGCTGATCGAGCTGCGCGAAGCGCTGGCTGCGTATGCCAACCGCCTTCACGCTCCCGCTGAACGCATCGACGTTGACCGTATTGCCGTCACCAGCGCAGGCGTACATGCGCTTTCGCTGATCGATCAGGCGCTGATCGATCCCGGCGATCGCGTCGTCATCGTCACGCCGGTGTGGCCGAACCTGACCGCGATGCCGCGCATCATGAGCGCTGATGTCGTACCGGTTTCATTGACGTGCCGCCATGGCGTGTGGTCGCTCGACTTGCAGCAGCTTCTCGACGCAGCGACTCCAAACACGCGGATCGTGCTGGTGAACTCGCCGAACAATCCGACCGGCTGGACGATGCCGCAGAGCGACTGGGATCAACTGCTCGCGCATTGCCGCCGGCACGGCATCTGGCTCGTCAGCGACGATGCGTACGAGCGCATCGTGTTCGAGCCTTCGATGACGATCAACGGCCATGCGCCGAGCGTGCTGTCGCAGATCAGTGACGACGATCGCGTGATCAGCGCCAATACATTTTCGAAAAGCTGGACGATGACCGGATGGCGGCTCGGCTGGATCGTTGCGCCACGCACCTTTATCTCGCAGTTGGGCAAGGTGATCGAATTCAATACATCGTGCGCGCCGCCATTCGTGCAGCGCGCAGGACTGGTCGCCGTCAACGAGGGCGAATCGTGCGTACAACAAACCGTCGCACGCCTGCACGCATCACGCGACTTGCTCGTATCCGCCTTGGCTGCCCTGCCAGGACTTGAAGTAGCGCCGCCGCCGGGCGCGATGTATCTGTTCTTCCGCATTGCCGGCCGCAGCGATGACAGTGTCGCGCTGGCCAAGCAATTGGTCGCCGAAGCTGGACTCGGTCTCGCGCCCGGTGCGGCGTTCGGCCCTGAGGGCGAAGGCTATCTGCGTTGGTGCTTCGCTGCTTCCGAAGCACTGTTGGCGCAAGGCGCTTCCCGGCTGGCCGCCTATTTGAGCCGGTAACCGCGTGACTCGATAAATACAGCAGCCTTACGCAGGCTGCTGTTCGACAAGTCCCCGCTTGATCAACAGTGGCTTGACCGTTGCATCGCGGCCACGAAATGCGCGATACGCGGCGCGGGGCTCGATCGTGTTGCCCGACGAATAAACATACTTCAACAGGCGCGACGCAACCGCGGGATCGAACGGATTGCCGGCTTCGACAAACGCGTCGTAGCCGTCGGCATCGAGCACCTCAGCCCACATGTACACGTAATAGCCCGCCGCGTAGCTCGAGCTCGAAAACAGGTGCGCAAAATGCGGCAGCCGGTGCCGCAGCACCATCTCGCGCGGCATGCCTAGGCGCGCGAGTTCTTCCTGCTCGAACTGGGTGATGTCGACACCGTCATCCGACACCTGCGCGTGCAGCGCCATGTCGAGTAACGCACACGCGGTGTACTCGACGGTCTCGAACCCTTGGTTGAAGCGCCGCGCCTTCTGCAAGCGCTCGATCAATGCATCTGGAATCGGCGCGCCGGTGTCGACGTGCAGCGCGTGCTTCCTCAGCACCTCGGGCTCCAGCGCCCAGTGTTCGAACAACTGCGACGGCAGCTCGACGAAGTCGCGGAGCACACGCGTGCCCGACAGCCGCTCATACGTGACCTGCGACAGCAGGCCGTGCAGCCCATGTCCGAATTCGTGGAACAGCGTGCGCACGTCGTCGAGCGACAGTAGTGTCGGCGAGCCCTTGGCGAAATTGTTGTTGTTGACGACGATCGGCAGTACATCGCCGTCGATGCGCGACTGCGATCGATAGTGGCTCAT
This sequence comes from uncultured beta proteobacterium, assembly GCA_963829995.1. GTDB lineage: Bacteria > Pseudomonadota > Gammaproteobacteria > Burkholderiales > Burkholderiaceae_F > JACCZX01. The sequence continues at coordinate 232,164 of CAWHKW010000004.1, forward strand.
CCACGCGCCGCCGCGCTTGGTCGGCCGCGCGAAGTTGTCGTGCAGGAACACGCCGATCGGATATTCGCCGCGCCGCACTTCGTATGCGCGCACGTCGGGGTGATACGCCGCGATGTCCGGCCGCCTGACAAACTCGATGCCGAATAATCGATGCGCGCAATCGAACGCAGCCTCAACCATTTTGTCGAGCGCGAAGTACGGTTTGACCATCGCATCGTCGATGGAATAGCGCTCTCTGCGCAGGAGCTCCGCGTAGTAGCGCCAGTCCCAAGGCGCGAGATCGGCCGGCTCGCCGCGCTGTGTCGCGATCGCGCGCAGCGCCTGGACCTCTGCCGCGGCCTTCGACTTCGCTGGCTCCCATATGTTTTCGAGCAGCTTGGCGACTGCGTCCGGCTTGCCCGCCATCCGGTCGACCAGTGCATAGTCGGCAAAGGTGGCATAGCCGTTGAGCCGCGCCTGCTCGGCACGCAGCTTCAAAATTTCGCGGGCGACCGGGCGGTTGTCGTGCGCACCGTCGCTCTCGCCGCGCCGCGACCACGCATTGAACACCTGCTCTCGCAGGTCGCGCCGCGCTGAGTGCGTCAGAAAAGGAATGACCAGCGAACGGCTAAGCGTGATCGCCGCCGCTTCGGGCCGACCGCGCTCTGCCGCCGCGTTCCGCGCGGCAACGCGTAGCGAGTCGGGTAACCCTTGCAGATCCTCTTCCCTGTTCAGCCATAGGCACCAGCTGGCTTCGTCCGCCAGAACATTCTGTGCAAACGTCGTCTGCAGCTGCGCGAGGCGCTCGACGATCTCGCTCAACCGCGCCTTCGCCGCCGTCGACAACCGCGCGCCGGCCAGGATCGAATCCAGGTGCACACGCTCGAGCAGGCGTAGCTGCTCGGCGTTCAACGACAGCTCCGAGCGCTTCGCGTGCAGTGAGTCGACGCGGCCGAACAGCTTCTCGTCAAGCAGGATCGCATTGTCGTGCGCAGCGAGCATCGGCGCGACGTCGCGCTCGACCGCCTGCAGTTCCGGCGAGGTTTCGGATGCCGTCAGGTTGAAGAACAACTGCTCGGTGCGTGTCAGCAGCCGGCCACTACGGTCGAGCGCAGCGATCGTGTTCTCGAACGTCGGCACATCGGAAGCGTTCGCGATGCGGTCGATCTCCGCGCGGTGCGCGGCCATTGCCTGCTCGAATGCGGGTGCGAAATGCTCGGGTCGCACCCGTTGGAACGGTGGCAGACCGAACGGCTCGTCCCAGTCTTCTAAAAGAGGATTGTTGTGATCTGCGTTGTCCATCGGCGGAGGGCGTCGTGTGTAACCGCTAACGATACCGAATCGTCCGCTCGTCTGCGGAGATGTGCAGCACTTCGGTGCGATGCCGACAGACTTTTGGGCCGGGTCACCGCGCCTCCTGCGTCTGATGTTTACAGGCGTTTCGCTTTGTAACCCCGCTTCCCGGCCGGTCGATGGCCGTGCACATTCGGTTCACGGATGGATTGGGAGAACACGATGGATCAAATGTCTGCTCGCAACATGGCGCGCATTCTCTTTGCCGCAGCGGTCGCGGCCACGACCATAAGTATCACTGCGTGCGGCGGAGGATCGTCGCCCGCACCCGCGCCTTCTCCTGCGCCACCCTCCGCGGGCCCGACCGCCGATGAAGCCGCGCGGTTTTTGACGCAGGCCACCTTCGGCCCGACTGATAGCGACATCGCGCGCGTGCAATCGGTTGGTTATGCAGCGTGGCTCGACGAGCAATTCGCGCTGCCGGCAACGCCTCATCTGCCATACGTGCAGGCGAACTTCACTCCAGGTGCCAACACCGCCAACTTCAACTTCATGCAGGACTCGTTCTGGCAGCAGGCGATTCCTGCGCCAGATCAGCTGCGACAGCGCGTGAAGTTCGCGCTGTCGGAACTGGTCGTCGTATCCGGCGGCGACAACACGATCGCCGCGTACTCCGACGGTCTTGCGAACTACGCCGATCTGCTCGGGCAACACGCGTTTGGCAACTACCGGCAGTTGATCGAGGCGGTGGCCACGAGTCCGATGATGGGCATCTATCTATCGCACCTCGGGAACAAGAAGGCCGACCCCGTCACGGGCGCTGTACCCGATGAAAATTTTGCGCGCGAGGTGACGCAGCTCTTCACGATCGGCTTGTATCAGCTCAACCTCGATGGCACACCGGTGCTGGTCAACAACGCCCCGGTCGAGACGTACACCAACGCCGACGTCAGCGGACTCGCGCGCGTGTTCACCGGCTGGGGCTGGGCTGCGACGGGAACTTCGAACGCAGAGTTTCGCGGCGCGGTAGTTACCGATCCGCAACGCACGGTCAAGCCGATGAAGATGTATGCGAACTATCACGAGACCGGCGCGAAGAGTTTCCTCGGCACCACGATTCCCGCCGGAACATCGGGCGAGCAAAGCCTGGCGCTCGCGCTCGACCGCCTGTTCAATCATCAGAACCTGTGTCCGTTCATCAGCCGGCAGCTGATCCAGCGCCTGGTCACCAGCAACCCGAGCGCGGCATACACGGGGCGGGTCGCCGCGGCGTGCGTCAACAACGGCCAGGGCGTGCGTGGCGACATGAAGGCGATGCTGCGCGCGATCCTGCTCGACACCGAGGCGCGCGACGCGAGCAAGATCGCCGATCCGCAATTTGGCAAGGTGCGCGAGCCTGTAGTGCGGCTGGCGAACTGGGCGCGCTGCTTCAAGGCGACGTCGGCGTCAGGCAACTGGACGATTCGCAATCTCGACAGCGCGGCGACATCGATCGGCCAACAGCCGTGGCGCTCGCCGTCGGTGTTCAACTTTTTCCGCCCTGGCTACGTGCCGCCGAACACCGCGATCGCCGCTGCGGGCCTGGTCGCGCCCGAGTTTCAGCTGATCGGCGAAACCTCGGTGGCGGGATACACCAATTCCATGCAGAGCATCATTCAATCAGGAGTCGGCATCGGTACTCCGCGTGACGTGCGCGCCGATTACACCAGCGACATCGCTCTTGCTGGCAACGCCGACGCGCTGCTCGACCGTATCAATCGCTGCCTGATGTACGGCACGATGGACACCGCCCTGCGCAACGATCTGCGCACTGCCATCAACGCAATCGCGATGACCGGCAACGGGCCCAACGAATCGCGTCTACGCAGCCATCCTGCTGACGATGGCGTCCCCCGAATATCTGGTGCAGAAGTAGGAGACCGCCATGACCACCCAAGCTTCCCGCCGCGAATTCCTGCGCCAGGCCTCCGCGCTGTCAATCGCCGGCACCGCGGCACCGTTCGCACTGAACCTCGCATCAATCGGCGCCGCGTCGGCACAGGTCCCCGGTGGCTACAAGGCGCTGGTGTGCGTATTCCTGTACGGCGCCAACGACGGCCACAACACGGTCGTGCCGTTCGATGCGCTCAACTACGGCAAGTACTCGGTCGGCCGCAGCGGAATCGCATGGGATCAGGCGACGCAGCTGACGCCGCTCGTGCCGATCACCCCGCTGCCCGGTGGCCTGCAGCTTTCGTTGCCGACGCCGCTGGCGCCGCTGGTGCCACTGTTCGATCAGCAGAAATGCGCAGATCGTCTCCAACGTCGGTCCGCTGATCCAGCCGACAACGCGCGCGCAGTTTCAGACGCCTGGTTATCCATTGCCGCCGAAACTCTTTTCGCACAACGATCAGCAGTCGGTGTGGCAATCGTCGGCGCCAGAAGGTGCCAAGTACGGATGGGGCGGCCGCATCGGAGACCTGCTCGCCTCGCAGAACGGCAACAGCATCTTCACGTGCTTGAACGTGGCCGGCAACGCGGTCTTCTTGAGCGGGCAGCAGGCGCAGCCGTTTCAGCTCGACGCGACGCAGGGCGCGGTGGGATTTGGCGCACTGACCGGCGGCACGCCGACGCTATACGGATCGGCAGCGGCATCCACCGCGCTGCGGACAGTCCTTACGCGCAACCGCACGCACCTGTTCGAAAACGACACGGTCAAGGTCAACACGCGCTCGATCGACGCCAATGCGGCGCTGTCTGCCGCGCTCGCAGGGGCACCAGCGCTGACGCCGCCGGCGGGCAACTCACTCGCGACACAACTTGCGATGGTCGCCAAAATCATCAGCGTCCGCAGCGCGCTCGGCGCCGCGCGCCAGGTATTTCTGGTATCGATGGGCGGCTACGACACTCATGCAAACCAGGTGACGACTCACACCAACCTGCTGACGCAGCTGGCGGCGGCGATTTCGTTCTTCCAGACGACGATGGACACGATGGGCACCGCCAACGACGTGACGCTTTTCACCGCATCCGACTTCGGCCGCACGTTGATCCAGAACGGCGACGGCAGCGATCACGGCTGGGGCTCGCATCACTTCGTCGTCGGCGGCGGCGTCAAAGGCAAGGAAATCTACGGCGCGTTCCCCGACCTGACTCCGAACGTGGCGACCGACGCTGGCAATGGCCGGTTGATTCCCACAACGTCTGTCGAGCAGTACGCGGCCACGATGGCGAAATGGATGGGTGTCACCGATGCCAATTTGCCGGTGATCCTGCCGAATCTGGCCAACTTCTCGCAGCCAAATTTGGGCTTCATGAATTAGCAAACGAAGCAGGTATGCTGGCTGCTCCGTTATCGACCCACGATCGGAGTTCGACGATGAGCACACCGCTTCCTCCAGCCACGTTGGCTGCGCCCGCCGATTCGCTGGTCACGATTACGCACGTTGTGTACGCACTTCATACGCTCGGCCTCGTCGTCGGTGCGTTCGGCACGGCGTCGGTGGTCGGCATGTTCCTGTTCGGCTGGCCGTCGATCATTGCGGTCATCATCAACTATGTGAAGCGCAGCGACGTGCGCGGTACCTACCTCGATTCACACTTCTCGTGGCAGATAAGAACATTCTGGTGGGCGATGCTATGGGCGATCATCATCGGTGTGATCGGCGCATTGCTGGCGATCGTCATCGTCGGCTTCGCGATCTGGATCATCGGCTTTTTCGCCCTGGGAATCTGGGCGATCTATCGCATCGCGCGCGGATGGTTGCGGCTAAAAGACCGGCAGCCGATGCCGGCCTAGAACTACCAGATCGAAATTTGCTCGGCCGGGCGCCGCATCATCGGGGCGTCAGCCGGGCAATTGAACGCTTCGGCAAACGCGGGAAAGTTGGCGAGCGGGCCGAGCACGCGGTAGCGCGCCGGCGAGTGATTACCCCTTCGCAACTGGTCGATTAGCGCTTCGGTCCGATACTTCGTGCGCCAGATCGTTGCAAACGACAAGAAAAATCGCTGCTCTGGCGTGTAGCCGTCGATTGCCGGTATCGGTCGGATAGATCGGCGCTTAAGAGCTAGCTGCAAACCGTCGTAAGCGACCTTCACTCCGCCCAGATCGGAAATGTTCTCGCCCAGTGTTTGCTGCCCGTTGATGGTCTGCTCTGGCAGCGGCGCATAGCCCGAATACTGCTGCGCGACTTTCGCAGCGCGCTCCTTGTAGCGCGCGACATCGTCGGCGTTCCACCACTCGGCCAGATTCCCGACTTCGTCATACTGCCGCCCGCGATCGTCGAAGTGATGCGTGATCTCGTGCCCGATCACGGCACCGATCCCGCCGAAGTTCACCGCATCATCGGCCTGCGCATCAAAAAACGGCGGCTGCAGGATCGCCGCTGGAAAAACGATCTCATTCAAGCCGCCGGCGAACGCGTTGACCAAATGCGGCGACGTGAACCAGCGCGCTCGATCAACTGGCTTGCCTAGATCAGCCAGTCGCTGTTGAAATTCCCACGCGTTCGCGCGCAGCCAGTTGCCCGCGTAATCGTCGCGCGCGATGCGAAGACCGTCGTACGTTTTCCAGCGATCCGGAAACCCAATCTTCAACACCATCGCATCGAGCTTGCCGATTGCACGTACCTTGGTCGGGGCGCTCATCCAGTCGAGTCTCTCGATGCGCGCACGCAGCGCGGCTTTGATGTCTGTGGTCATCGCCACTGCACGCGCTTTCGCTGCGGGCGAGAACGCCCGCACGACATACAGCTGGCCCAGACCTTCGGCCAGCGGCTCCGACCCGAAATCCCCGGTTATACGAACAATGACCTGCTCGGCGCGCGGTGGCTGTGCTTCGAGCCCGCGAATCGCACTGCTGCGATATTCGAAGTGCGCGTTGACGTACTCAGCGGGCAAGGCCGGCGCTGCCGCGTCGAGCACATGCTGACGCAGATACGCGCGCCACACGGCAAGCGGCGTTGCCGCAGCTGCGATTGCGACCTGCTGAGCGAACTTGGGGGACGTTACGTTGAACTCGGAAGCGCGGTCGATTCCGAGGGCCGCAAAGTACGTCGCCCAATTTAGTCCGGGGGCGAGCTTCGCCAGCGATTCAATGGTGTGCAGGTTGTAAACGACGTTCGGGTCACGCCGCTCGATGCGCGTCATCGATGCGCGCGCCAGATCGGTTTCAAGCGCGAACACGGCGCTGATCATCGCCGTATCTGAGTCGCCGCCCGACAGCTTCGCGAATCGAAGGCGATACCCGTCGTACGCCTTGCGCAAGCTGAGCGTGCGGGCATCGTCACGAAAGTAATCGTCACGATCGGGCAGGCCGAGCCCCGATTGATCGAGCACGGCAACATAACGGCGCTTGTCCTTGTCATCGGGACGCACCGAAACAGAAAACGGCGCCGGAATTCGATACAGCGCCATGGTGGCCAGCAACGCCGGGAGGCGCGAACGATCATTCAACGCATCGATCTGCGATAACAGCGGTGCGAGCGACATCAATCCGCGTTTTTCGATCGCCAGCAAATCCATGCCGCTCGCGTAGTACTCCGCAGCGAGCCGCTTGCCCGGCGTGTCGAGCCGCTCCGGTTGGCGCACGGCTTCGTTCAATGCGTCTTCGACGATGCGGCGGCTGGCATCACGCAGCCCGTCGAAGCTGCCGATCCGCGCTTTATCGGCCGGGATCGGCGTACTGGCCTGCCACTTCCCGTTCACATGCCGGTCGAAGTCGGTACACGCGGCTACATCGGAAGAAAGGCCGGCAAGATCGAGTGCAGATGCGGCCGCCGAAGATGTAGCTGCCGGCAGCACGGCAACTAGAAAGAAAACGGCGCGAAGTGACATTCGTAGACGAGCGAGCAGGAGCCGAGCGAGGATACGCGAGGCTCCCTTCGACCGGCGGGCGCTGAAACGACGGCAGCCGCGCGGGAACGGTGCGTGCAACGCCGCAGCGCACGATGGATCGCAATTGCCTGCAGTGGTACCCTCGCGCCCTGCTCGACACGAGTCAAGCGCCGACCGCGCCCACAAGGCGCCGAGTCTGCAAATACTGCGGCCGGTCACGACGAATCCGACGTTCAGTGACCGACTTCCAAAAACACAATTTTTGGCCGGAGACTGAATGAACGCCCCCTTGACTGAAGCCGTCCGCCGCGCGCTGACGGAAGTCACCCTCGACGACAAGTGGACACTCGAACGCGGCCGCGCTTACATGAGCGGTACGCAGGCTTTGCTTCGCCTGATGATGCTGCAGCATCAACGCGATCAGCTGGCCGGGCTTAACACTGCAGGTTTCATCAACGGCTATCGCGGCTCACCCTTGGGTGGGGTTGATCAGACCGCAGTGCGCTCGAAAAAACATCTGGAACGACACAACGTTCTTTTTCAGCCCGGAGTGAACGAAGACCTTGCCGCGACGGCCGTATGGGGCACGCAGCAGGTCAACATGTACGAAGGCGCGAAATACGACGGCGTCTTTTCAATGTGGTACGGCAAAGGCCCCGGCGTCGATCGCTGCGGCGATGTGTTCAAGCATGCGAATGCGGCAGGTACCAGCAAGCACGGCGGCGTGCTGGCAGTGGCAGGTGACGACCATGGAGCCAAGTCGTCCACGCTGCCACATCAATCCGATCACATCTTCAAGGCCTGCATGATTCCGGTGTTGTTCCCGGCGTCGGTGCAGGAATATCTCGACCTCGGCCTGCACGGCTTTGCAATGAGCCGATATGCCGGCGTGTGGGTCGCCATGAAGACGGTGACCGAGGTGGTCGAAGCATCGGCGTCGGTGATCGTTGATCCGGAGCGGCTCGATATCGTCATTCCAAGCGATTTCAGAATGCCGCCTGACGGACTCAATATCCGCTGGCCCGATAGCCCGCTCGAATTGGAAGCGCGGCTGCTCGACTACAAGCTGTACGCCGCACTCGCGTACTGCCGCTCCAACAAACTGAATCACACAGTGATCGACTCGCCGCATGCGCGATTCGGCATCGTCGCCAGCGGCAAAGCCTATCTGGACACGCGCCAGGCGCTTGCGGATCTCGGACTCGACGAGCAAACATGCAAGGACATCGGCATTCGATTGTTCAAGTGCGGCATGGTGTGGCCGCTCGAAGCGACCGCGGTTCGCTCGTTTGCCGAAGGCCTGGAAGAAATCCTGGTGATCGAGGAAAAGCGCCAGTTGCTCGAGTACGCGCTGAAGGAAGAACTGTTCTCGTGGATCGGCACCGGCAAGCGAATCCCGCGCGTGATTGGCAAGTTTGACGAAAAGGACGGCGGCGAATGGGCGGTGCCGCAAGGCAACTGGATCTTGCCGGCGCACTATGAATTCTCACCGGTGATCGTCGCGAAAGCGATTGCGCAGAGAATCGGCAAACTCGAGCTGCCCGCCGAGATTCGCGCGCGGATGCAGATGCGCCTCGCCATGATCGACGCCAAGGAGAAAGCGCTTGCGGTGCCGCGCGTCGTTACCGAGCGCACGCCGTATTTCTGCTCGGGTTGCCCGCACAGCACGTCGACGGTCGTGCCCGAAGGCTCGCGCGCAATGGCCGGCATCGGCTGCCATTACATGGCCCTCTGGATGGACCGCAACACCAGTACCTATACGCAGATGGGCGGCGAAGGCGCGCCATGGATCGGGCAGGCGCCGTTTACCCACGAGAAGCACATCTTTGCGAACCTCGGTGACGGCACCTACTACCACTCGGGTTCAATGGCGGTGCGCGCAGCGGTCGCGGCCAATGTGTCGATAACGTACAAGATTCTGTTCAACGATGCGGTCGCGATGACCGGTGGCCAGCCGCACGACGGGCCGTTGTCGGTGCCGATGATCACGCAGCAGATGGCGGCCGAAGGCGTCGGCAAGATCGTGGTCGTCACCGACGAGCCGCACAAGTATCCGAAAGACGCGGGCTTTGCCCAAGGCGTCACCGTGCACCATCGCAACGAGCTCGATCAGATCCAGCTCGAGCTGCGCGAGTACCCCGGCGTATCGGTGATGGTCTACGACCAGACGTGCGCGTCCGAAAAACGGCGCAAGCGCAAGAAAAACACGGCCGAGAAGACTTACTTTCCCGATCCCGCGCGCCGCGTCGTCATCAACGAACTGGTGTGCGAAGGCTGCGGCGATTGCAATTTGAAGTCGAACTGCCTGTCGGTCGAGCCGCTTGAAACCGAATTCGGACGCAAGCGCAAGATCAATCAGTCGACCTGCAACAAGGACTACTCCTGTTTGAATGGTTTTTGCCCAAGCTTTGTCACCGTCGAAGGCGGGCAGCTGAAGAAGGGCAAGTCGACCGCGACCGGCAGCATCCCGAAATTGCCACAGCCAGCACTGCCGTCGTTGCGAGCGCAAGGCGCATACGGAATCGTCGTTACCGGTGTCGGCGGCACCGGTGTGGTCACGATCGGACAGCTGCTGGGGATGGCCGCGCATCTGGAAGGGAAAGGGAATCTCGGTGCTCGATATGGCCGGCCTGGCGCAAAAAGGCGGCGCGGTGTTTTCGCACGTGCAGATCGCACCAACGCCGGAAGATCTTTATGCGACCCGCATTGCGATGGGTGAGGCCGACGTCGTTCTCGGCTGCGATCTGATCGTCACGACCAGCAACGAAGCATTGTCGAAAATCAAGGCGGGTGTCACCAAGGCAGTCGTCAACTCGGCCGAATCGCCGACGGCCGATTTCGTACGCAACCCGAACTGGCAGTTCGGCAGCCCAAATCTGGCGACACAGATACGCGAAGCGCTTGGCGATAGCGAATGCGCGTTCGTCGACGCCAGTGCGCTGGCGACTGCGTTAATGGGCGACTCGATTTACACCAACCCGCTCGTGCTGGGCTACGCGTGGCAAAGGGGATGGATTCCGCTTGCCTACGAAACACTGCAGCGCGCGATCGAGATCAACGCGGTGGCAGTCGACGCGAACAAGAAAGCATTCGAGTGGGGCCGTGCCGCGGCGCACGATGTCGAAATGGTCAAGCGCATCGCATTCCCGGACAACGTCGTCGAGCTAAAGCGATTCGCGAGTTCGCTCGATGAAATCGTTGCGAAGCGCGTTGAGTTTCTGACCGGCTATCAAAACGAAGCCTATGCAAAGCGCTACTCCGATCTGGTCGAGCGCGTGCGCAAGGTCGAGTCCGATCGGCTGCAGTCGACTCGCGTCACCGAGGCCGTGGCGCGTTACTACTTCAAGCTGCTCGCCTACAAGGACGAGTACGAAGTCGCGCGGCTGCATTCGGATCCGGCGTTCCGCGCGAAGATCGCCGCGCAGTTCGACGGCGACTACAAGTTGAACTTCTACATGGCGCCGCCGATCATTTCGAAGCCCGATTCGGTCACCGGAAAAGTCGCAAAGAAACGCTTCGGCCCCTGGATGATGTCGGCGTTCTCGGTACTCGCACGATTGAAGTTTTTGCGAGGCTCGGCGTTCGATGTGTTCGGCTACACCGCCGAGCGTCGCACCGAGCGCGCGTTGATCGGCGAATACGAAGCGACGGTCGAAGAAATTCTGTCGCGGCTCTCGACAGACAATCAGGAAGCCGCGGTTCAGCTGGCCAGCATCCCGGACGACATCCGAGGCTATGGCCACATCAAGGAAGGCAACTTGAAAGTCGCGCGCATCAAGTGGAATGATCTGCTGGCCCGCTTGCGCGGCCAAACAAAGGCGCAAGTGATCAACATCACGCGAGCGGCGTGATGAGAATGGAGCTCAGCGGCCTACACCGCGCGGCGAAATAGTCGAGTCCGGCTTCGGACAGACGTCTATCGAAATGCGTAGGTGGCACGCAGATAGAACGTTCGTCCAAGCGGGCTCGCCACTTGCGGGTTGAAGCCGAACTGGAAGGCGCTCGTCCGACTGAAAGGCGGCTCTTCGTCGAACAGGTTGCGGATGCCGGCGGCGAGCTGCCAGCCGCGGAATCCTGAATAGCGGCCCTGCAGGTCCCAACTCGAAGAGGATCCGACCTCGCGCGTTTCGCCGGCCGGCGGTTGCAGCGGCTCGTCATAGCCGGAGCTGTAGACGTGCGCTAGCGTCGCGCCCCACGGTCCCCGCGTCCAGTCGAGCGTCAGCGTGCTGCGCCAGCGCGGCACCGGTGCGAAATGGGTTGCGTCGGCGAGCATCGACACATAGGTCACTCCGTCGATCTGCGTTTCCCACTGCCGCACGTACGTTCCGTACAGGCCGACGCGAAAGATGCCGTGTTCGCCGGGCGGCAATGTCCAGTTGAACGACACATCGATGCCCGAGGTCTGCGTGGTGCCGAGGTTGATCAGCGAAGTGTCGACCGCGACGATTGGGCCCGGCAGGGTTGGTGTGGCGGGATCAACCGGCCCGCGAGTCACGCGAAAACTGAACCTGTCGTAGTACAGAAAGAGATTCTCGACGCTCAGCGGCTCGATGCTTCCCTTTTGCTCGATGTTCCAGTAGTCGACGCCGAGCGACACGCCGCTCACGGGTTCCCAAACGACGCCGAAGTTCCACTGCTTCGACGTCTCCGGCTGCAGGTCCGGATTGCCGCCGGAGAAGTTCTCGACAAAGGCCAAGCAGTCGTCGAACGTGCCCGTCGCCGGGCAGCGAAGCGGATCCTCAAGGGGCCCGGCAATGCCAACGCTCGTGGTCGGCGCGCTCAGCGAGTACAACGGCGGCGCGCGAAAACCTTCACCCCACGAACCGCGCAGCAGCACACTGCGCAACGGCTGCCAGCGCAGCGCCACTTTCGGATTGGTGGTCGAGCCGAAGTCGCTGTAGTCGTCGTAGCGCACAGCGAGCTGAGCATCGAGTCCGCGCACGATCGGTACGTTGAGCTCGGCGAACAACGCAAGCACGTCGCGATCACCGCTGACCGCTTGCAGCATGTCCCCGATGGGAGAGTCTCCCGTCAACACGGCGGGGTCCCAGTCGTACGACAGCCGTTCCCAGCGCTGCTCGGCGCCGAGCGCCAGCGCGAGCGGCCCGGCCGGCAGGGTCGCGATGTCGCGTGATGCGACCGCACTGACGAGGGACGTCGAGCCATCCGCCGTTTGCGGCGTGCCGCTGTACGCGGTCGACGCCAGCAGCGCCCTGCCCTCGGGCCCCGACGGTCCCCAGGGGTTGATCAACCCGGTGAGCATTGCCGGAACGATCCTGCTTGCATAAACCCAACTGCCCCCGTATTCGTTTTCCTGATGATTGGCGCTGTAAACAGCGGCGATATTGAAGTCCCAGTTCGCGAGCTGCCCTTCGGCGCCGAGCACATAGCGCTGAGCGTCGGTTGTGGTCGCGTTCGTGCGCGACCCGAGTTCGATCGCCCGATATGAAATCAGCAAGTCGCCCGTCAGCCCATTGGCGGCGGCGAAATCGGTCGGGTAAAAAGGCCCACCGGCCGGATAGATCAGTGGGCCGAACGACGAGATGGGCTGGATCGGATTAGGCGCAACGCGCGATTCGAAGCGGTTGCGCCCGACCAGCACCTCCGCAAACAGATCGATGTCCGGATTGACACGCCAGGTGCCGCGCAGCAGGGCGCTCGCGCGCTCGATGTCGGGCAGCACGTCGGCGACCGGCGCGAAGTCGAAGCCACACGCCGGCGTACCGAAGGAATCCAACGGCAAGCTCGACGGCGGGGCGCAGCCGTCGGCACGGGTCGGGTTCAGCACGCGCCGTCCCGGCCGATCGAAAATGTTGGCCGGAAACGTGTTGGGACTGAGGCCGTTGACGCCGAGGTCGGGCCTAAATGACGTGCGCGTACTTTCGCGCTCACTGCCGTGCAGTGACTGCTGCTTCTGAAAGCTGACGACGCCAAACACGTTGTAACCTTCGCGCGCTGGATCACCGAATCCATACGCGGCGCTGACCAGCCCGCTGTTGCCTCCGCCATGCTGCGTGGCGGCCAGCTCGCCCGAGACCTCGGCACCGACGTAATCCCTGCGCAGGATGAAGTTGATCACTCCCGCGATCGCGTCGGTGCCATAGATCGCCGAAGCGCCGTCCTTCAGCACCTCGACGCGGTCGATCGCGGCCAAAGGAATCGAATTCAGATCGACCGCTTCACCGTCGAATGCGTAGTTTGCAAGCCGCCGCCCATTCAGCAGCACCAGCGTCGAACCACCGCCGAGGCCGCGCAGATTCGCGGTTGACAGGCCCGGGGACGTGCCGTTGCCGATCGTCTGCGCTGTAGTGAGACTATTGAAGTTACCCGGAACACGGTCGATCAGTTGTTCAACCGTCGTCACGCCGCTGCGGTTGATCTCCTCGCGTGTGATGACCTGAACCGGCAGCCCGGTTTCGGATTCGGTGCGCGGAATATGCGAGCCGGTGACGGTCACCTTTTCGAGTGACGTGGTCGGCGGCGGAGTGTTGCCGGCACCGCCCGCGGTCTGGGCGCTTGCGGTCAGTGCTATCAGAGCCAAGGCCACTGCACCAGCGGGACCAGCGATGGCGGGCCCCCGCGCGAGCCCCTGCCGCGTGCATCGAACCAAGCTATCGCCCATTGGGATTCTCGTTCTGCCGCGTCGATTGTGAGGCCCGGCTTCTACGCCGACAAGTGTCATCCGGACCCGTAGCCGACCGCGACAATGTCCACTAGCATCAGGCGGCCACCGGGGAAAAGGGACTCGGATGAGTGACGTCACCTTGCTGCTGCAGCAAGCAGCCGACAACGATCGCGAGGCGCTGGACCGTCTGTTCGAGCTGCTGTACACGGATCTGCACAGGATGGCGCGCGCGCAGCTCGCCGGAAACAGTCCGATCACGCTCCTCGACGCCACGTCGCTTGCGCATGAGGCCTACCTGCGCCTGCGCAACGCTGGTCGCATCGATGTCGACAGCCGCGCCCGTTTCATGGCCTACGTGTCCCAAGTGTTGCGTGCGATCATCGTCGACTTCGCGCGCAAGCGGAACGCGCAGAAGCGTGGTGGCGACCAAGTGCAAGTCACGCTCAGCACGCAAGTCGCCGAAGAGATCGGCGGCGCCGACGACGACATCGAGCGAGTCAACGACGCACTGATCGAGTTGGAGAAGACCGATCCGCGCTTGAAGCAGGTGGTCGAAATGCGCTATTTCGGTGGGATGACCGAACAGGAAGTCGCCGAAGCGCTCGGCGTGACTGACCGGACCGTACGCCGTGACTGGGAGCGCGCGCGCCTATTGTTGTCGGTATCACTGAAGAAGTAGCTGTCCGCTTTTTTCATCGGATTGCGTCTCAGGTTCTGAAGGACTGCGATCCTTATGGCAAATTCATCTGCGTTGACAGTTGACGACTGGCACCGGTTGAACCGGTTGCTGGCGACGGCGCTCGAGCTCGAGGGGGTCGAACGCACAGCGTGGCTTGACGCATTGGGTGCCGAGGATCGGCACTTGCGTGCAGTGCTGATCGATTTGCTGACGCAATCGGAGGCGACCGGCTTTGCCGACGCGCAGCCGCCCACGACCGTTGCGCGGATGGCCGCCGACGCGCTGGCCGCGATGCGGCGCGAGCAGGCCGGTGATCGCATCGGCCCATGGCAACTGACGCGACTGCTGGCCGAAGGCGGCATGGGCGCAGTGTGGGTGGCCGCGCGTGCCGACGGTGTGATGAAGCGCACCGCGGCGCTGAAGCTGCCACGCGCCGAGTGGATCGATCATGGATTGAGCGAGCGGATTGCGCGCGAGCGTGCGATCCTGGCACGGCTGCAGCATCCGCATATCGCCGTGCTGTACGACGCCGGACTCAGTGCCGAAGGCCGTCCGTATCTGGCGCTCGAGTACGTCGATGGCATTGCAATCGATGCGTACTGCAAGGGCCGTGATCTGAAGGAGATCCTGCGGCTGTATGTCCAGGTCATCCGTGCCGTCGCGTATGCCCATGCGCAGCTCATCATCCACCGCGACCTGAAGCCAGCCAACGTGCTGGTCACGGCCGAGGGACTGCCCAAGCTGCTCGACTTCGGTATCTCCAAGCTGATCGAGGGTGACGCGGCCAGTGTGGATGCGACTGCGCTGACGCTACTGGCCGGTCGACCGCTGACGCTCGCCTATGCGGCGCCCGAGCAGGTACTGAGTCTGCCGGTCACGGTGGCCGCCGATGTCTATGCGCTCGGCGTGATGCTGTTCGGGTTGCTGACCGAGGCGCGTCTGTATCGCGCGCAGGAGCCGCGTGCGCTCGAAGCGGAGCTGCTGCGCGGTGATCTGCGTCGACCCAGTGACGTCGCATTGAACAAGCAGCGCGCCAAAGCACTGCGTGGCGATCTGGATGCGATCGTGCTCACGGCGCTGAAGCGTCAGCCCACCGAGCGCTATCAGAGTGCGACCGCGCTGGCCGACGATCTCGACAACTACCTCGCCGGCCAGCTGGTCAAGGCACAACCCGACAGCCGCACCTATCGGCTGCAGAAGTTCATCTCTCGCAACACGCTGCCGGTAGTCGCCGGCGCTGCCGTGATGCTGGCGCTGGTGATCGGCGCCGGCGTCGCGCTGTGGCAGGCCAACGTCGCGCGCGAGCAAGCCACCCGCGCCACCGCGCTCAACACCTTCGTGCTCAGTCTGATCCGCCAGGCCGATCCCAACGCCAGCGCTCAGACCAAGGCGGCCGACGTGGCCATGCTCGCCTCCATCGAGGAACGCATCGATCACGACTTCAAAGGCTCACCCGATCAACTACTGCAGCTGCGCGTCACCATCGGCGATGCCTACAAGAATCGCGGCGAGATGATGGCGGCCCGCCGCGTGTTCCAGCGCGCCGTCGACGACGGCGTGTCGCACATGCCGCCCGACGACCTAATGCTGCTGACCGCCCGCGTTCGGGCGGCGGACTATCACCTGATCGTATCGAACGAGGCGTCCGATCAGCTCGATCGCGCCATCGAAGTGCTTCGCAGGAAGGGAGCGCCGGGCGCCGAACTGCTGCTCGATGCGCTGCTGGCTCGCAGTCTATTGGGCTTCATCTTCGGAATTCCCTCGTATGTGCCCCACGAACAGCGCCTAGAGACTATCCGCGAGGCGGCCGATGTCGCCATCCACCGATTCGGCGAAGGCAGTCGCCAGCACTTGCGCGCGGCCCGGTGGCTCGCGCTCTCGAGTGATATGGCGGTGAACGCAGATGAAGGGCGGCGGGTACGCGAGTCCGCGCTGGCACAAGCCCGGCAGCGCACTGACGGGTCGGCGACAAGCATCGACTACACGATGCTCTTCGCCGATCGGGCGGTCGCGGAGTGCGACGCAGGACGGACCGCCGAAGCGCAGTCGTTCCTGCGGGACGCCATCGCCCAGGTGCGTGCCGCCCACGGGCCCGCCAGTCCGTGGCTGGAGGATCTGACGATCGCGCTTGGCCAATGCAACGACGACGGCTGGGGTTTCATGGACGCGTACGAGATCGCTGCAGCGCGCGAGCGCCCGCCGTCGCCGACGTTGCTGCGCCATGCGGAGTGGGCGTACAACGCTGCCGTCGGAGCGCGAGACCTCGTTCTCGCGGAGCGCTACTACCAGGCTGCCGTCGCGAACGCGCTGGCCATTCCGGACGAGGCTCTGCGCGATCGGTTGACGGTGAACTTGCGGGTCGGGCGCGTCTGCCAGCTGGGTCAGCGCGGCGATGCCGATGCAGCCGTACAGCTGGCGGCGACATTGATCGCCGGTATCGACGCCGACTATGCGCGCGCCGGCCGCTTGACTCCAAGCGAGGGCTCGTTCCGGATCTGTCTGGCCGACGCCCTACGGCAACTGGGGCGCTTCGACGAGGCCACGCAGACGGCGCGAACGTTCAGGGAGCGCTGTCGAGAATCCGGTCAGACCGGGATCGCGGGCGGCTGCGAAGGGCGCGCCCTGGTCGTCGAGGCGCTGGTTGAACTCGATGCCGGCCACCTCGACGCCGCACGAACTGCGATCGAAGCCCGGCTCAGTATCTCCCGTGAATGGGAAAACGATGGCCGGTTTCGGATCGCCTACGCGCGGGTGCTGCTCGCCGACGGGCGCGCGGCCGAGGCGATCGAACCGTTGCGATTGAACTACGGCAACTGGCTGTCGTTGAACCCGAACACCCCCTATGCCGCCGAAGCCTTGTATTGGTTCGGCCGGGCGTATCTCGCGACGGGCGACAAGCGCGGGCGACGGATGATCGCGCAGGCGAGGCGGGAGCTTGCCAAGTCGCCGGTGGCAACGCACCGTGCGCTCGCCGCCGGCCCGATTCGCAACTTTGAAGGTCGGTGCCACTGCCGACATCGCGCATGCCTGTGTCTTCCGCCCTAACTGTTGCCGACTGGCACCGCTTGAACCGGTTGCTGGCGGCAGCGCTCGAGCTCGAGGGTGTTGAGCGCACGGCGTGGTTGGAGTCGTTGAGCGCGGACGACAAGCACTTGCATGCGGTACTGATCGATCTGCTGACGCAATCGGAGGCGACCGGCTTTGCGGATGGCGCGACTCATCCACCCACTGCGGTGGCCAACATGGCCGCGCAGGCGCTGGCCGCGATGCGGCGCGAACAGCCGGGCGACCGCATCGGACCGTGGCAGCTCGAGCGGCTATTGGCCGAAGGCGGCATGGGCGCGGTGTGGGTGGCGCAGCGCGTCGATGGGGTGCTGAAGCGCACCGCGGCGCTGAAGCTGCCGCGCGCCGAGTGGGTCGATCACGGGTTGAGCGAACGGATTGCCCGCGAGCGCGCCATCCTGGCGCGATTGCAGCATCCGGCGATCGCCGTGCTGTACGACGCCGGGCTTGGTGCCGAAGGCCGGCCGTATCTGGCGCTCGAGTACGTCGATGGGCAACCGATCGATGCGTATTGCAAAGGTCGCGATCTCAAGGCGGTGCTGCAACTGTTCGTGCAGGTGGTGCGTGCGGTCGCCTACGCGCACGGCCAGCTTGTGATTCATCGCGATCTGAAGCCGGCCAACGTGCTGGTGACCGCCGATGGACTACCCAAGCTGCTCGACTTTGGCATCTCCAAGCTGATCGAAGGCGACGCCACCAGTGTCGATGCGACCGCGCTCACCCGGCTGGCGGGCCGGCCGCTTACGCTTGCCTATGCGGCGCCTGAGCAGGTGCTGAGTCTGCCGATCACCGTAGCGGCCGATGTCTATGCACTGGGCGTGATGCTGTTCGAGTTGCTGACGGCGTCGCGTCTGTATCAGTCGCAGGAGCCGCGTGCGCTGGAAGCGGAGTTGCTGCGCGGTGATCTGCGCCGACCCAGTGACGTCGCATCAAACAAGCAACGCGCTAAGGCGCTTAAGGGCGATCTGGACGCCATCACCCTGACCGCGCTGAAGCGTCAGCCCACCGAGCGCTATCAGAGTGCGACCGCGCTGGCCGACGATCTGCAACGCTATCTCGATGGTCAGCCGGTCACGGCGCAGCCCGACAGCCGCACCTATCGGCTCAAGAAGTTCCTCAGCCGCAACACGCTGCCGGTGGCCGCCGGCGCTGCCGTAATGGTGGCGCTAGTGATCGGCGCTGGTGTGGCGCTATGGCAGGCCACCGAGGCGCGCGATCAGGCCACACGCGCCATTGCGCTAAACACCTTCGTGCTGTCGCTGATCCGGCAGGCCGATCCGAGTGCCAGCGCCCAGACCAAGGCCGCTGATGTGGCCATGCTCAACGCCATCGAAGAACGCATCGACAAGGAGTTCAAGGGCAGCCCCGATCAGCTGCTGCAGTTGCGCGTGACGGTGGGCGACGCGTATCGCAATCGCGGTGAAGTGCAGGCGGCACGCCGCGTGTTCCAGCGCGCGGTCGATGAGGCCGCCCCGCATATCGCTGCCGACGACCTGCTGCTGTTGACCGCGCGCGTGCGCGCCTCCGATATCCACCTGATCGTCTCCACCGCTGCCTCCGAGCAACTTGACCGCGCCATCGCGATCCTGCGTAACAAGAGCCAGCGCGACACTGCAGCCGCGGAACTGCTGCTCGATGCGCTGCTGAATCGGAACGAGCTCCAGTTCAACTTCGGGGTTCCCGACCACGCGCTGCCGGAGCGCCGCTTTGACGTCATCCAGGAGGCCAACGAACTGGCGCTCCGACAATTCGGCGAAGGCAGCCGCCAGCATCTGCGCGTTGTGCCGGCGTACGCGGAAATGGCGTCGGTAATGAAGCCGGATGCTGGGCCGCCAATTATCGAGTCCGCGCTCCAACAGGCCCGGCAGCGCGGCGACGAAGCGACCGGCAGCGTCGAGTACCTGATGGTGAACGCCCTGTATGCGGCCCGGCTCTGCGAGTCGGGCCGCCTCGGCGAGGGCGGCGCGCTCCTGCGCGAGGCCGTCGAGCGCGTGCGTGCGTCCCACGGTCCGACCAGCGTGCAGTTGGAATCGCTGCTGTGGCAGATGGCCGCCTGCGACGAGATCGCCCTCCGATGGGCGGCGGCCGATGCATTCGAGATCGCAGCAGCCCGCGAGCGCCCGCCGTCGACGCAGCTGATGCGCCGGGCGATGGAGGCGTTCAACTCGGCGCTGAGCTTTCGCGACTGGGCCGCCACCGAGCGCTACTACCGCAGCGCGCTCGAGAATGCCGAAGCGATTCCCGAGCCCGCCCTGCGCGATCGACTGACGATAGGGCTCCGGTCCGGGCGTGTCATGCAACTGGCTCAACGCGGCGACACTGACGAGGCGGTGCAACTGGCGATGCCGCTCAAGGCGGAATTCGACACCGAGTACCAGAGGATAGGTCGCATCACCCCCGTTCAGATCAGGTTCTGGACCGCCCTCAGTCATGCGCAACGCCTCGGCGGACGTGCGGCGGACGCCGAGCAGACAGCGCAGACCTACCTCGATCGCTGTCTCGTCACGATGAAGACGGCGCCCGGAGGGCTATGCGACCAACGTGCGCTGGCCGTGCTGGCCCTCGCCAGGCTGGACCTCGGCCGGATCGCGGAGGCGCAGGCGGCGGTCGAACAGCGACTGGCCCGCTCGCAACGATTCGCTGACGACCCGAACTTTGCGCTCGCCTACGGTCGCGTCCTGCTCGCCACGGGCCGGACCGCCGAGGCGACCGAAGTGCTGCGGCAGCACTACGGCACCTGGCTGTCGACGCATCCGTCCAGCCCCTACGCCGCGGAGGCGCTGTACTGGTTCGGCCGGGCGTATCAGGCCGCCGGTGACAAGCGCGGTGACTGGATGGTGCCGCAGGCGCGCGAGGCGCTGGCCAAGTCACCGATTGCCTCGCACCGCGCACTGGCGCGCGGCTCATGAACTCTGCTCTGCCGGCGCTGATGGTTGCCGACTGGCATCGCCTGAACCGGCTCAAGTTTTTACACGGTTAACGCAAGATCGACAGCCACGACCAATCGGTTCCAAGCATTCCGGACCCGTGAATTTTCACGCAGATGTCCGGTTTTGCATCTAGGCCGCGTCCCTTTCATCAAGAGACAGCAATTTTCGCTGACTTGACTGAAAGGGAACCTTCCCTTTCTCTCGACAACCGCGGCTCTGCCGCCACAGAAACGAGGGTGCTATGAACCGAATCAACACTATTGCCATTCGCTCTATCGCTGCCGCGCTCTTCGGAGCAGTCCTCAGTTCAGCCGCTATCGCCAGCAGCAATTACAAATGCGATGAGCCGCGCACACCGATCGACCGTCGCGCATGCGACGCCGCGGCGCAGGGTCCCGAAGCACTGCGCCGGTTCATCGAGCGCATGCGAGTGATCGAATCGCTTGAATTCTCCGATTACATGACGGATGCGCAACTGTTGGCGTGGCGCGATGCCAAGGAACCTACACGCACGGTGCGCGCTAACGCTGACGGAGAAACCAAGCGTTAGCTCTTGCAGCTGTCCTCAGGTTGCGGGTCCGCTTTGGTGTCAACCTGCTTTCCCCAAGAGGCAAGGTGACATCGATGCGGACTCGCTCCTCTTACGTTCTATTTCAAGGCTTCACCGGCTCCTGCACGATCGGCTCCGGTGGCGGTGGTTCGTTCGGCAGCTGCGCGAGCACGCTGTCCCACACTTCATCGTTACTGTCGGTGAATCGCAGCCGCACCGGCAGCCACTGAAACTCGGGCGCCATCCAGATTTCGACCCTGCGGTTGGCATCCGGCCCGCGCTTGCGATCGATCTTCAGCGTCATTACGTCGGTGCCGTCGATGCGCGTTGACTCAAAGCCTTCGACGACGAACGAGTAGTTTTCGACGTTGCGGCGTGCCACCGCGAACGTCATTTCCGAGCCTGGCGAAAAGCGCCACGGATACGCCTGCGCCAGCAACGGCAAGTGAAACTGCAGTGACAGCGGGTCCTGCGTGCCCTCGCCGAAGGTCACAGGTTGGCCGGCACCGCGCCCAACAAAACTGACCGCGCCCATTTTCCAGTCAAAGTCCGCGCGCAACTCGCGGTTCGCGACTTCGATTTTCTCGACGTAGTTGTCGGGTGCAATGCCGAACGGCTTCAGCGTGCCGGTCGATCGCAGATCGAGCAGTCCGGCCGGATCGACGGTGCGCAGCCAAAGCTCGTAGGTCGCTTTATCCGGATCAATTGACCAATCCACATACGTGATTGCATTGATGCCGGCCAATCGCGTGTACGTCGTTCGATAGGCAATACGGCCCTTGGTCGGCAACGCTTGCGCACCCAGAGGTAACGTTGAAGGTTCTGCAGCCTGTTTAGTAGCTGACGCTGGAGGTTCGGCCGCAACCTTCGGTGGTTCAGGAGGCTGCTCTGGCGGCGCTGGTTCGGGCGGCGCCGGAGTCGGCGCCGGGGCGGGCTCGACGGTGGGCGTGATCGTCGGCGCATTGCGCGCGCGCGGGCGCGGCGCCGGCTTCTGTACCTGCACGGTCGGAGCTGGCGCAGGAGGCGGCGCGATCAGCGAGACCGACAACGTGGTTTGCGTTACGGCCTCGGGCACCTGCGCCGACAGTCCGCGCGAAAAAACATACAGCGCCCACAAGTGAAACAACACCACCAGCGCGAATACCGAAGCCGCGCGCGGCAAAGACGGGCCACGCCAGGTGGGAACGTGAAAACCGGTCGACATGATCAATTGGACTTGCGTGCCGATAATGCGTGCGCCGAGCGAACGCTAAGATACCGTGGATATGCGCAGGCCAATCGCCCGATGAAGCTGGCAACACTGACAGACGGCTCGCGTGACGGACAGCTGGTCGTCATTTCGCGTGATTTATCACTGGCGGTGCACGCCTCAGCCATCGCGACGCGTCTGCAAACCGTGCTCGACGATTGGGATTTTTTCGCCCCGCAGCTCGAAGATCTGTACCGGACACTGAACGAAGGCCGCGCTCGTCATGCTTTTGCGTTCGACCCGAAGCAGGCGATGGCTCCGTTGCCGCGCGCGTACCAATGGGCCGATGGTTCTTCCTACGTGAATCACATCGAGCTGGTGCGCAAGGCGCGCGGCGCCGAGATGCCGCCGTCATTCTGGACCGACCCATTGATGTACCAGGGCGGCAGCGACGATCTGCTTGGCCCGCACGACGACATCGTGTGCCCGAGCGAGGAGCATGGCATCGACTTCGAAGCCGAAGTCGCCGTTATCACCGGCGACGTGCCGATGGGTGCGAAGCCGAAAAGCATCGGTTCGCAGATTCGATTGGTAATGCTGGTCAACGACGTCAGCCTGCGTAACCTGATCCCGGCCGAGCTCGCCAAAGGCTTTGGTTTCTTTCAGAGCAAACCGGCGACTGCGTTCTCGCCGGTGGCGATCACGCCTGGCGAGCTGGGTAGTTCGTGGCGTGACGCAAAGGTGCATCGGCCGCTGACGGTGCATTGGAACGGAGCCAAAGTCGGCGAGCCCAATGCAGGTGACGACATGACGTTCAACTTTGCGCAGCTGATCGCCCACGTCGCAAAAACCCGCAACGTTCGCGCCGGGTCGATCATTGGGTCGGGCACGGTGTCGAACGTCGATCGCAGCCGCGGCTACTGCTGCATCGCTGAAAAACGCAGCCTCGAAATGATCGAGCACGGCGCAGCCAGGACGCCGTTCATGAAATACGGTGACCAGGTGCGCATCGAGATGTTCGATGAAGAAGGTCGATCGATCTTCGGAGCGATCGAGCAGAAGGTAGCGCCGTTATTAGTCAATGAGCGCAGATCGGAGACAGCATGACGACCAAACGTTCCGGCAACCTGCCGTTCTCAAACCCGGTGGGCGACAGCCTCGAATTGATGAAGAAGATGTGGGGCTTTGCCGGCCTGCCCGGAATTCCAACGCCGGGCAACTTGGCGTCGATGGCGGCGCGTGTTCCGCAGCAACTGCCGAACATGTTTGCGCCGACGCTGGACGTCAACGAGCTCGAAAAGCGCATCGCGGATTTGCGCGCAGTCGAGCAATGGCTCGAGCTGAACGCGGGCATCTTGCGCACGACGATTCAAAGCCTCGAAGTGCAGCGCGCCACGATCGCCACACTGAAAGGGATCAGCGGAGCGATGCTGGCGCCAATGCTTGGCAGGTCCGACGCCGTGGCGAAGCTGCCTTCGAGTCCGCCGCCGGAAGTTGCATTGGGACTCGCCGCGATGAAGGCGGAAGAATCGACCGCCGCGAATGCGCAAGCCCTGACCGTGGCGCCGCCCGAGCGCACCAAAAAAATCGAGTCGGCGGGCGGGCAAACGATCGGATGCAGCATCGGCCGCGGCGATCGCGGCTCCGTTGACTCCCGTCGCCTGGTGGAACACGTTGCAGGATCAGTTCACGCGGATCGCTGCGGCCGCCGCACCGGCGTCGACGACGCCTGCCAAGCCCGCTAAAAAATCGGCGAAGCGCCGCAAGGCGCGCAGTTAAAGCTATCCGATCGGCTCCTCGATGATCGGAATCGCTGGCGCGGCGTCGAGCGTTTCGATCGTGCCGACCCACCAGATCGCGACCAGCGTCGCGGCTGCCGCGATCCATCCGACCCAGTTGTAGTGTTGCAGCGCGCCCGACGGCAGGCGCTGGATCAGCGCGCCGCTTAGCGTGGCTGCGAAGCCGGAGCCGATCTGCATCACCGAGCCGTTTAACGTCATGAAAGAAGCGCGCCCGCCCGGCCGTGCAGCGCTGGTCACCACCGCCATGCCAGGCACCATTCGGCCCGAGACAAAAACAAAAAACACCGTCGCTACGGCCAGCGTTCCGGCCAGCGGCAGCGCCGGCGCGTGCGTGATGATCAATAGCGGCGCAATTGAAATCAGCGCGATCCAGCGATAGACGTTGCGCTTTCCCCAACGATCGGCCCAATGCCCGAACCAACGCGCGGTGAAAAAAGTCGCGATGCCGCCCGCCAGGTAAACCAAGGGCAGTTGCGCTTCGGGCAAGCCGATGTTCAACGTCATGTACAGGCTGATGTACGGAATCACCATAAAGCCAGAGACCATCATCAGCAACGTGAACGCGAACGCGCGCAAGTGATTGGGGAAGGTCAGCGTGCGCGCGAACTCGCTCCATAGCGCGCGACCCTTGTGCTTTTTGCTTTCGGCCGCCCCCACATGCGTAACGCTCGGCAACGTGCGCTGCGCAATCAACGCATTGATCGCGCCCGACACGGCGACGACGACAAACGCGGCGCGCCAGTTGAACGCATTCGACAGCAGCAACGCGAGCGGCACCCCGGCCACCGTCGCTACGGCGAACGAGGTCATCACGACGCCGGTGGCGCGGCCGCGCCGCGCCTCGGGAATTGTGTCGCCGATGACGGTGAAGATCACGCCATACAGCACGCCGCCGAAGATGCCGGCCAGCGCCCGGGCGACCAGCAACATTGAGAAACTCTGCGCGGCTGCGGTCACGATTGCCGCCGCAACAAAGCCGATGTAGATCGCAAGCAGCAATCGCTTGCGCTCGAAGCGCTCGATGACGACGGCGGCGACGACGCCGGCAATCGCCGCCGCAAACGTGTACGCGGATATAAGCCACCCGAACTGTTGTGCACTCAAATCGAACACGCGTGCGAATTGCGGCGCGAGCGGCATGATCACCATGAAGTCGAGCACCGTGGTGAACTGGATCGCCGCCAAGGTCAGCAGCATGCCGCGCTCGTGCGCCGGGTCGAGCACGATGGTCGTCACGTCACACCGTGTAGTTCAAGGCCAGGCGCCCGCCGTCGGGATAAACCGTGGTACCGGTCATGTACGAGGCATCGTCGCTCGCCAGGAACAGCGCGACCTTCGCGATTTCATCGGGCTCACCCAGGCGCTGCAGCGGCGTACGCGACATGATGCGGGCGCGCGCCGCGCCTTCGGTCAGCACAGCGGCCTTCAACATTTCGGTGGCAATTGAACCCGGCCCGATGCCCATCACTCGAATCCGATGCGGGGCAAGCGCCAGCGCCATCACTTTCGTCAACTGATTGAGGCCGCCCTTGCTGACCGTGTAAGCCACCTGATTTGGAATCGCGACGACCGAATTGATGCTCGACATGTTGATGATGACGCCACGGTCGCCGTTTTCGCGCGGCGCTTGCGCGACCATGCGGCGCGCTGCGGCCTGCCCGCACAAGAACGCGCCTTTCAAGTTGACGCGCAAAACGCGGTCGAAATCTGCTTCTGGCAAGTCGAGAAACTCGGCCCCGTGAACGATGCCCGCATTGTTGACGAGGATGTCGATGCGCCCGAATTGCGTGACGGCGCGCTCGATCAGCGCCGTGCAGTCGCCCGCTGCGCCAACGTCGGCTCGCTGAAAGATCGCGGTGCCATTCGCCTTGACGATCTCGTCGACCAGAGCCAGTCCGTTCGCGTCGTTGATATCGGCCAACACGACCTGCGCGCCCTGCGCGGCGAACAAGCGCGCGCATGCGGCGCCTATCCCCTGCGCGGCGCCGGTGATGACGGCTACCCGCTGAGCAAGCTTCATGGATTCTCCGTGTTTGTTTGGACAGGATTGTGCGGTATCGGTGGCGCCGGATGCCGAGCGTCGGCGATGTCCGTTTCAGTTGTAATCTGACGCTTCGCGAATCGACATGCGACGGCAAGGCGCCTGGCGCGAAATGACGGCACCCAATTCCAGGATCGATGATGAAGACGCACCCATGAGCCGCATCAGCGGCATCGCGGCGTTCGCCTCGCGCCAGTGGACGGCGCGCAGTGTGCCGTGGATCGGTGCGTTCCTGATCGCCGTGATCGCGGCACTGGCGGCGACCGACATCATTCGCGGCTACCGCATCGCCGCCGAAGAGACCGGCCGTGAGCTGGAAACGCAGTCCCGCATCATCGCTGAGCAGACCGCGCGCAGCGTGCAGGCGATCGATGTCGTAATACGCCATGTCGCTGAACAATTTCGCAAGGGTGCGTTGGTCCGACTAGGTCCCGAAGAGCTACACAACTACCTAAGGGAGCAGGCGGTAGGTCTGGTGCAGGCCGATGGCCTGGCGATGCATCACGCGGACGGCACGGTACGCGCACTCTCCTGGATTTATCCGGCGCCCGACGGCGTCACGAACATTTCCAATATGGCCGAATTCCGCGTAGCGCGAGACGATCCCAAGTTTGATCTATTGGTGGGCGGCGCAATGCTCAGCCGAGTCGATGGTCGGTGGTTCTTTCCGATCGGTCGCCGCCTCGAAACGGCAGCCGGGCAATTCGACGGAACGATCGCCGCACGCGGCCGCATCGACTACTTCCAACAGTTCTACCGAGACGTTCAGCTGGACGAGGCGACAAAAGTCACGCTGATGCACCGGCAGGGCACGTTGCTCGCACGCTATCCGCCGGCAGACTCGGTGCTGGGCAAGCACTTTCCGCCGCTCGATCAGTTGCTGGCATCACGCGCGGCAGGCAAACCTTCAGCGATGCAGATGGTCAGCCCGGTCGATGGTGTCGAGCGATTTGTAGCGCTCACAGAAGTGCCGGAGTATCCAATGATCGTTCTCGTGTCGCGCGACTCTGCAGTCGCGCTTGCGCCGTGGCGCGAGCAGGCGCTCGGCACGGCGGCGCGAACGTTGGCGCTTAGTGCCTTGGCAGCGCTCTTGCTGGCGTTGTTGACGCGCCAACTATCACGCCTGCGCGCGGCCAGCGCATCACTGGAAGCCTCCAAAGAGCGGTTCGCGGCGGCGGTAGCCGGGTCCGACGACGGAATCTGGGACTGGGACATGCAGACGCGGCGCGTGTTTGCGTCGGCGCGCGCGCGGGAGATCCTCGGATTGTTGCCCGGGCCCGAGAAAAACGATGCTGGCGAGTGGTTCGCATCGCTGCGCATTCATCCGGACGATCAGGCGCGCCGCGCCGAATCAATGCAAGCGCATCTGGACGGCCGCTCGCCCGCGTACGCGATCGAGTACCGCGTGCAGCACCAGGACGGCGGCTGGCATTGGGTACGCGCGCGCGGGCTTTGCGTGCGTGACCCGGAGGGTAAACCGCTGCGACTCGCCGGATCGGTCAGCGACATCGATGCCCACCGCCGCGCAGAAGATGCGCTGCGCGAGTCGGAAGAACGCTACGTGATCGCGACCACCGGCTCGAAAGAGGGGCACTGGGTTTGGAATCTGGCAAGCGACGAGCTTTTCGTGTCGCCGATGATGCGTGAAATCTTCGAGTTGCAGCCCGATACGCACTTCACTACCCGCACCGAATTCGGCGCGTTGATCAACATCCATCCCGACGATGTTCCCGCGCTGCAAAAAAGCGTTGACGACCACATCGCAGGCGTCACTTCGCAGTTCGAGATCGAGTATCGGCTCATTCTGCGCGACGGCGCGATCCGCTGGATTCATTCGCGCGGGCAATGCTTTCGCGACGCCAGCGGCAAAGCCGTGCGGATGGCCGGTGCAACCAACGACGTTTCCGAGCGCAAGCGCGCAGAAGATGCGCTGCGTCAGAGTGAGAAGCGATTCGCACTGGCGGTCGCGGGATCGAACGACGGCATCGTCGATTGGGATGTCGTCAACGACCGTATGTATTCGTCGCCGCGCGCAATGCGCATTATGGGTATCGAGTCGAACGTGACGCTGCGCTCGCGCGCCGAGTGGCGCAATCTCGTGAAGTACCACCCGGACGACCTGCAACGAGTGCGCGACGACCTGCAGAATTTTCTCGACGGTCACGTCGAGCTGCGCGAAGGCGAGTACAGGGTGCTGCTGCCGAATGGCGGGTGCCGCTGGATTCGCCACCGTAACAAGTGCGTGCGCGACGCCGCTGGGCGTCCGATCCGTGTGGCCGGCTCAATCAGCGATATCGACGCGCAGAAGCGTGCCGAAGAGGCGTTGCGCGAGTCGCAAGAGCGGTACCAACTGGCCGTGGCCGGATCGAACGAAGGCATGTGGGACTGGGATATGCGCAGCGAGACGTTTTTCTTCTCGGCCCGCGCGCAGGAGCTGCTCGGCCTCGACCCCGGTGAACCGATGCGCCCATGCAACCAGTGGTGGCCGCTATTCGGTTATCACCCGGACGACGAGAAGCGTGTGAAGGATGCGCTCGCGGCATACCTGGGCGGCGCTGGCAAGTTTTGGGAGGTCGAATACCGCCTGCGCCATCAACGCACCGGAGAGTGGCACTGGTACCGCGAGCGCGGCGTAGCACTGCGCGACGAAAAGGGCGAGCCGTACCGGATGGCCGGTTCGATGGAAGACATCAGCGATCGCAAGAACGCCGAGCTGCAACGCGACCGGCTCGAAGGCCAGCTGAGACAGGCGCAGAAGCTCGAAGCGATTGGCACACTGGCCGGCGGCATTGCACACGACTTCAACAACGTGCTCTCCGCGATTCTGGGTTACGGCGAGATGGCGCAGAAAGATGCGCGCGAAGGCACGCCGCTCCGGCGCAATATCGACGCCGCGATCAGCGCCGGCATGCGCGCAAAGTCGCTGGTCGAGCGCATCCTGGCGTTCAGCCGCAGCAGTATTGGCGAACGCGCTCCCGTGCATGTGCAGTCGATCGTCGCTGAAACGCTCGACGCGATCGCCGGTTCGATGCCGCACGGCGTGCGGATAGAGCGCCAGCTTGCCGCCGGCGACACCGCCGTGATGGGAGACGCAGCCCAGATTCATCAGGTCGTATTGAATCTGTGTACGAACGCAATGCACGCGATGCAGTCCGACGGCACGCTGACGGTTGCGCTGGAACGTGTGGAGCTCGCCGAACCCCGCACCTTGTCCACCGGCACCATAACGGCCGGAAACTACGTTCGGCTAAGCGTGCGCGATACCGGTCACGGGATCGCAGCACACGTACTCGAGCGCATCTTCGATCCGTTTTTCACGACCAAGGGCGTCGGCGTCGGGACCGGACTTGGCCTGTCGCTGGTGCACGGCATCGTGACCGATCTTGCCGGCGGTATCGACGTGCAAAGCGCGCCGGGTACGGGCGCCACTTTTACCGTTTATCTACCGCGCCACGGGCACGCGGCTGCGCCTGCACTCGCACAGGAGGCGATCGCCGGCGGCAGCGGCGAAACGATCCTGTTGGTCGACGACGAAGAGGCGCTCGTAAAAGTCGGCGAGGAAATGCTGGCAATGCTGGGATACGAGCCGGTCGGATTCGCCTCGAGCACCGCAGCCCTCGAAACTTTCCGCGCATCGCCGCAGCGTTTTGATGCGGTGTTGTCCGATGAAGCCATGCCCGACATGACGGGCTCGGAGCTCGCAAGAGAGATTCGCAAACTGCACCCCGACATACCGATCGTGCTGATGAGCGGCTACGTGACTCCGGCGCTGCACGCACGCGCGCACGATGCCGGCGTCGTTGAAGTCCTTGCGAAGCCGCTGGTATCGCGCGATATCGCGCGCAGCCTCGCTGGCGTGTTGCGCCCCTAGCAAAGTCGCGCGTAGCAACCGAGCGTTGCAACTGAAATAACCGCGCGTTGCGTTGAAATGCGTACGCAACGGCCGCCCGTGAAGATGACGCCATACACCAAAAGGCGCTTCAGCACCGCATCACGGGAGTCGCAATGGATACCAGTCTCACCCGAGCAGTCACTCAACTCGCCAAAGGCGAGATGCTGCGCGTCGATGACGCCTGCGGCCAGAGTATCGCGGTGGTGCGGGGAATGGTGTGGATCACGCAGGAAGGAGATGTGCGCGATACGTTCCTTAGCGACGGCGAAAGCT
This sequence comes from uncultured beta proteobacterium, assembly GCA_963829995.1. Taxonomy (GTDB): domain Bacteria; phylum Pseudomonadota; class Gammaproteobacteria; order Burkholderiales; family Burkholderiaceae_F; genus JACCZX01. The sequence continues at coordinate 262,294 of CAWHKW010000004.1, forward strand.
TCGTGTTCGATCGGAGCGGCACCGCGCTGGCGCAGGCGATTACCGACACGACGTTGCTCGCATTCGTCGGTGAAGCAGCCGAGGTGATCGAAGCCGAGTCGCCGCGAACAGTCGCAGCACCGATAGCTGCGCACCGCGGCCTCGCGGTGCACGCACCACTGGCAAGAGTTCCCGCGCACCAGGTGGCCTAACAGGGATATCAACCGCCATGGGAATCAACTTAATGAAACTGATCATCGACGAATTACGAAACTGGTTGCGGCGCTCGAACGAGCGCTACGCGTTGAGCCAGCTCAACGAGCGTCAGCTGCGCGACATCGGGCTCGACCGGACTCTGGTGTTAAGCGAAGCCACCAAGCCATTCTGGCGTGCATGAAGCATCACCAATTTCTTTAACCCCACTGAAATGGAAATCCAATGAAAAGCACTCGTTTACTTTTGATCGTTGCCGCTTTGATCACGGCCGGATGCGCGACGTCGCTCGGCCCAAGCGACAACTTCAACGACTGGACCAATTCGGTCAGCAATCATCACTATCAGGAGCACCGCAGTAACGTTCCCGCAACCGCGCGCCAAGCCGACGACGATAGCGGAACGGCGGGAGAATAACGCTACCGCATCACCTCGACCGCGGCGTCAAACAGATACCCGACGCCGCGTTCGGTGGTGATGAAGCGCGGATGCGCAGGGTCGACTTCGATTTTTCGGCGCAAGCGAAGAATCTGCACGTCTATCGAGCGATCGTAGACCTCTGCGTTATGCAGGCGCGACAGCTCGAGCAGCTGATCGCGCGTCAGGATGCGTTGCGGCGCCGATAGAAACGCAGTCAGCAGGCTGAATTCGCCGTTGGTCAGATCCACCTTCTGACCTTCGCTGCCCTTCAACTTGCGCAGCCCGACATTTAGCTCCCAACTGCCGAAGCGATATGCGCGAACCTTTGCCAGCTGATCGGCTACCGTGGCTTGCGCGTTGGCCCGGCGCAATAGCGCCCTGATGCGAGCAAGCAGTTCGCGCGGGCTGAACGGCTTGGTCAGGTAATCATCGGCGCCGAGCTCGAGTCCCATCACGCGGTCAGCTTCCTCCGCGCGTCCGGTCAACATCAGAATCGGAATCGCCGAGTCCTCGCGTAGCTTGCGAGCGATCTGCATTCCGTCTTCGCCCTGCAGGCGCAGGTCAAGCACTACCAGGTCAATTGCCTCGCGCGCCATCACGTCTGCCAGCTCGTTGCCGCTCGCCACCGCGGTCACGCGCAACTCGTTCTCCGTCAGATAATCGGAGACGAGCGCCCGGATCGACGGGTCGTCGTCCAATGCGAGCACGTGCGGCGGGAGTGACTTGGCAGTCTGCATGGGGTCCTGCGATCGAGCGATATCGTACTGCGAGCCGCGGTCTGACTTCCAGCGGACGGCATTGCAAACGTAATGCTGTGGCCCACACCGGAGCAGAGCGCAACGGGCGAACTGACCGGCCAAATACTCGCCCACCCGAGTTGACCGAAACCCTGGATTCTTTAGCATCGGGCGTTCTGCAGCGCTGTGGCGCCAACAAGGACTGCAAATGGTTCGTTTACCTATCGTCACGTTAAGTGTGCTTGTTCTCGGCGCATTGCTTTCAGCCCCGGTGGTGGCGCAGACTTGCCCGCCATTGCTTAACCACACTTTCGCGCGCTTGCAGGACGAATCGCCGCAGCCGCTTTGCCAATATCAGGGCCGGGTGCTGCTGGTCGTCAATACCGCCAGCTACTGCGGCTTTACGTCGCAGTACGAGGGCCTGGAAAAGCTCCACGCGAAGTACGCAGGGCGCGGGCTGACCGTGCTTGGCTTTCCGTCGGGCGATTTCGGCAATCAGGAAAAGGCGAACAACAAAGAGATTGCCGACTTCTGTTACAACACTTACGGTGTCAAGTTTCCGATGTTTGCCAAGTCTTCAGTGGCGGGGCCATCAGCCAACCCGTTTTTCACGGCGCTTTCCAAATCGTCCGGACAGGCCCCGAAGTGGAACTTTCACAAGTATCTGGTCGATCGCGAGGGTAAGGTCGTCGCCAACTACCCAAGCGATACTGCGCCACTGGACACTCGGTTGACGAGCCAGATCGAGCGGCTGCTGGACACGAAATGAACGCACCTGATGACCTCTTTTTGCCGGACGTGCAGTCCGGTGTTGACCGCCGCGAGCTCGCGATCCAGCGAGTCGGCGTCAAGTCATTGACGCACCCGGTGCTGGTTGCGAGCGTGCGCGGCCCGCAGCCGTCAGTGGCGTCGATAGATATGTATGTCGGGTTGCCGGCCGAGCAGAAAGGCACGCACATGTCGCGCTTCGTCGATGTGTTGCAAGGTCACGCCGAGCCGTTATCGATGACGTCTCTTCGCACGCTGCTCGACAAGATGCTCGCGCGGCTCGACGCCCGTGCCGGGCACATTGAAATGCGAATGCCATTCTTCGTGATGAAAACGGCGCCGGTGTCGGGCGTCGAGAGCCTGATGGATTACCAGCTGACGTTCACGATCAACACCGACGGCGCATCAACCTGCTTCGAGCAAAAAGTGGTGGTTCCGGTGACCAGTCTGTGCCCGTGCAGCAAGAAAGTCTCGGATTACGGTGCGCACAATCAACGCTCGCACATCACGATCACGGCCGAGCTCGCTGATGAAATCGCCGTCGAGGAGCAGATCCGCATTGCAGAAGACGCGTCGTCGTGTGAAATCTGGGGGTTGCTGAAACGTACCGATGAAAAGCACGTGACCGAGCGCGCGTACAACAACCCAAAGTTTGTCGAGGATGTCGTACGCGACGTTGCACTGGCGCTGAACCGCGACGCCCGCATCGTTGCCTATACCGTCGAAGCCGAAAACTTCGAGTCAATCCACAATCATTCGGCCTTCGCACTGATCAAGCACGACAAACGCGGCCGATGAGAAGCGTTACGCACGCCGTTTGTCAGGGGGACGATGCGTTTTTTGACCTGGGATTTCGGCTTCAAGGTGAAACGCTGGCTCCAGGACGAACTAGTCGTCCAGGCGCCAGTCATATACGGTTTGCGGCCGACGGTCGAGTGGTGTATCACCGCGACTACTGGGACCCGGCCGAAGATCTGTACGGGAAGCTGCCTGTGCTCGGTACTCTGATGCGCTGGTTACGGCGTCAGGCAGCAAAGTAGGCGTGAGGAGAGGTGATGGCGGCACTGTTGTACCCCGACATTTTCAGATCGCTCGAATCTGTCCGCTGGAACTTGGAAACCGACGTTCCATGGGACGAGTTCGACGCCACCAAACTGTCCGAGGAACAGGCGCAGACGATCAAGATGAACGCGATTACCGAGTGGTCGGCACTGCCCGCCACCGAGATGTTTTTGCGCGACAACCGCGGTGACTCCGATTTCTCTGCGTTCATGTCGGTCTGGTTTTTCGAGGAACAGAAGCACGCGCTGGTGCTGATGGAATACCTGCGCCGGTTCCGGCTGGACCTGGTTCCGAGCGAGGAAGAGCTGCACGCGGTGCGCTTCGAATTCGATCCGGCGCCGCGGCTCGAAACGTTGATGATGCATTTCTGCGGCGAGGTCAGGCTCAACCACTGGTACCGGCGCGCGTCCGAATGGCACACCGAGCCGGTGATCAAGGCGATTTATCGATTGTTGTCGCAGGACGAGGCGCGCCACGGCGGCGCGTATCTGCGCTACATGAAAAAGTCGCTGTCGGAGCTGGGCGACACCGCGCGCGCCGCGTTTGCCAAGATCGGCGTGCTGATGGCGTCTGCCAAGCGCACCGACAAGGCGCTGCACCCGACCAATTTGCATGTGAACCAGTCGCTGTTTCCCCTCGACACGATTCAATCGCGCCTGCCCGATCCAGACTGGCTCGAGCACTGGCTCGACAAGCAGATCAAGTTCGACAAGGAGTGGGAGACCAAGGTCGTCGAGCGGATCCTGCACAACCTGTCGCTGCTGTTCGAGCGCACTTTTACTTCGGTGCAGGACTTGAACCGCTACCGGAAGGAAATCGCGGCTCGGCTGAAGTCTGCTTCAGGGTCCGGCGGGGCCGCGCCACAGCCTGCCTGACTACGAAACCACGCACGCCGTCACTCGACTAACCCGTCGCGATTACGGACGCGTCTTAAACCACTTTGCGTCGCTGAGCGCCGACGATCGACTCGACGCCGAGTCTTAGCCGTTAATAGGCCCTGACCGCTGGGGTCCTGATTACGCATTAGCAGTTGTCTTTCGCCCGCGCGTCCGGGATGATCTGCCCGCTGCGTACGACCCCAAGAAAAACTAACGATGATTCCCCGCCATGTTCCCTTAGTTGAAACCACGCGTGGCGGTACCACCGAGTGCGTTCACTATGGCTCGATTGCGGTGGTCGATGCCAGGGGCAAGCTGATCGCATCGGCCGGCGATCCCGATTCACTGAATTTCACGCGTAGTGCGCTGAAGCCGCTGCAAGCACTGCCGTTCGTCGAAGACGGGGGCATTGCGCACTACGGCTTCGGCTCGCACGAGCTGGCGCTGATGTGCGCGAGCCACAGCGGAGAAGCGATGCACGTATCGATCGTGCAGCGCATGCTCGCGCGCGTCGGCCTGGATGAGTCAGCGCTGCAATGCGGCTGTCATGCGCCGAGTTACTTTGCGGCAACCGAAACCGCTGCACCGGCGGGCGTCACATGGAGCTCGCTGCATCACAATTGTTCGGGCAAACACGCGGGCTTTCTCGCTTATTGCCGGATGCACGGACTGCAGACCGAGAACTATCTCGACAGCGGTCATCCGCTGCAGCAGAGAATTCGCACGACGACCGCGCGCTTCGCACAGGGCGACCCGATCGCGCAAGGCACCGACGGCTGCAGCGCACCGAACTTCGCGGTGCCGCTAAAGCGGCTGGCGCAACTGTATGCGCGGATCGCCGCTGAAGAATCGCCCGAGATGCACGCGATCACGTTTGCGATGAGCCATCATCCAGACCTGGTGTCGGGAACTCGTCGCGCCGATCTTGCGATCATGCAAAGCGGCCGCGGTGACTGGATCAGCAAGGCCGGCGCCGATGGTATGCAGGCGATTGGCGTGCGCTCTCAGGGACTCGGCATCGCGATTCGCATCGCCGACGGCAACACGCGTGCCGTGCACGCGGCGACGGTCGAGGTTCTGGAGCAGCTCGACTTGCTCGAGGATCCGAGCGGCACCCCGCTCGCGGTCTACGACTGCCCGCCGATTCGCAACTATCGCGGCATCGAGACCGGCGGCGTGGTGCCTGTGCTGAAGCTGATCGGGCACTAACCTAGAACGACTTCACCGCGCGGCGTGCGAATCGTCGCGGCCAGCATCTTCGGTCCTGGCGCAAGATCGACCGGCCCCATGATTTTCAGCGCGCGAAACATGCCCATGATGCCGTTCGTTCCGAGCACTGCGGCCGGATGCGATAGCTGCAGGCGGACCAGCTCGCAGCCGCTGTCCTCGAGAACATCGCACGGATGGTGCACGGTTCCGTCATCGGCCTGCAGCCACTGAATCGCGGTCGGTAGCACGCCTCCCCACGCGAGCGACCCGGTTTCGGGTACCGCAATGTGCCAGCGAAATTCACTGCGGCTCATCGACAGGATCTCCCCCAGATCCGGCACCCGCGCGCACGCGTTGGCCAATGATTCGCAACGCACCGCCCACGTGATCAGCCGCGGACCCGCCGCCAACGACGTTTGCATCTCGGGCTCGTCGAGGGAAAACCAGCGCGGCCGCGCGGGCGTGACTCCATCCGGGTCAGTCGCGATCACTTCGAGATAGGCACGCTCGCCCAGCTTCAGTAATGCGTTGTGCGTGCCCATCGCGACGTGTTTACCGCCCGCTAGCGGCCTCGCACCGAGACGCTGCTCGACCCATTCGACGCCGTCGTTCAGATCGGCGCACGCGATAACGATGTGGTCAAGTTCACTACGGCGCATTGCTGCATTCTAGTTTGCGAGCGCGCAATAGCACCGCCGGTAGAATCCTGCGCTTTGCACCATTGCGCATGCTTGCGGATCAACAACAAGAACTCACCGCCTTGATCGAAAAGGCACTGCGCCAGATCGACGCCCCCTCGATTCCGGTCGTACTCGAGCGGCCGAAGCTCGAAGCGCATGGCGACATCGCGACGAACGTAGCGCTGCAAGTTGCAAAAACCCTAAAGGCGAACCCCCGCGCGATCGCCAACTCGATTGCCGATGCAGTGCGTTCGATTCCGGAGTCGAGCGGGCTGATCGAGTCGATCGAAGTTGCAGGTCCCGGCTTTATCAACCTGCGGCTAGCCGTCGCCGCGAAGCAGCGAGTCGTGAGCGAAGTGCTGCGTCAGGCCGAGCGCTTCGGCACAACCGCCGCACACGTCGGATTGAAAGTGATGGTCGAGTTCGTATCTGCCAATCCGACTGGACCGCTGCATCTGGGCCATGCACGGCAGGCAGCTCTCGGCGACGTACTGGCCAATTTGCTGGCTGCGCAGGGTTGGCAGGTCACGCGCGAGTTCTATTACAACGATGCTGGCGTGCAGATCGCAACGCTGGCGCTTTCGGTGCAGGCGCGCGCCAAAGAACTACAGGGCCAGGTTATCGAGTTTCCCGAAAGCGGCTACCGTGGCGAATACATTGCGGAGATCGCGCGTGACTATCTGGCGTGCGCCACGATCACGCGCGACGGCGTCAGCGTTATCGCTACCGGTGATGTCGAAGACCTTGCTGCCATCGAACGCTTCGCCGTCGCTTATCTGCGCAACGAACAGGATCGCGACCTCGCAGCGCTCGGCGTTTTCTTCGACAGCTTCTTTCTCGAATCTTCTCTGTATCGCGACTGCAAGGTTGACGCCGCGGTGTCGGCGATGGTCGCATCCGGCATGACGTACGAGGACGGCGGCGCGCTCTGGCTCAAGACCACTGCGCTGGGAACGCACGGCGAGCTCGCCGGCCAAGGCGGACCACCGGCGGACGACAAAGATCGCGTCATGCGCAAGTCGGACGGCACCTATACCTACTTTGTGCCGGACGTCGCGTATCACATCACCAAGCTGCAGCGTGGCTACGACAGGGTGATCAACGTGCAGGGCGGCGATCACTTTGGCACGGTCGCGCGCGTGCGCGCCGGCCTGCAGGCGGCAGCGAAAGCGCTCGGCATCGCCGTGCCGCGCGGATATCCGGACTATGTTTTGCACAAGATGCTGCGGGTGACCAAGGGCGCCGAAGAAGTCAAGATGAGTAAGCGCGCCGGCACTTACGTGACGCTGCGCGATCTGCTCGATTGGGTCGGCCGCGACGCGACCCGATTCTTTCTGGTGTCGCGCAAGCCGGACGCCGAGTTCGTATTCGATGTCGACCTGGCGGTATCGAAATCGGAAGACAATCCGGTTTACTACGTGCAGTACGCGCACGCGCGCGTCTGTTCGGTGCTGGTACAGGCGCAAGAAAAGGGGTTCACTGCACCTGCGCTCGAACACGTCGATCTAGCGCCGCTAGAAAGCGCGCGCGAGCAGTCTCTGATGAAGCGGCTGGCCGAATATCCGGCGGCCATTGCGGACGCCGCACGTGACGCCGCCCCCCATCAGGTCGCCTCCTACCTGAAGGAACTCTCCGCCGATTTTCACGCCTACTACAATGCCGAGCGCGTGCTGGTCGACGACGAAAGCACGCGCAACGCCCGGTTGGCGCTGCTGCTTGCCACGCGTCAGGTGCTGGCGAACGGACTCGGGTTACTCGGCGTTTCAGCACCCCAACGCATGTGAAACGAAACTGAAAGTGCCAGATACTCTGCAACGGGGAACGACATTGGTCGGCTTTATCGCCGGCTTGGTGCTTGGATTGGCCGTCGCGGTGGCGGTGGCACTTTTCATAACCAACGCGCCGGTGCCGTTCGTCAACAAAGTTCGGCCGGCCAGCGAAAACGTGAATCCAGCTGGAACCGGCCCCCTGCCCGATCCGAACAAGCCGCTTTACAGCCAAGTGCCGCCGAAAGCCGCCGCGCCCGAGCCCTCGAAGATTAATCCGGCGACCGATCCGAAGGCCGCACCTCCGCCGGCCGAAAAAGGTAACGTTTTTCCGACCGAAGACTCGCGCTTTTTGTTGCAAGCGGGCGCCTTCAGGACGGCCGATGATGCGGACTCGATGCGAGCCCGGCTGGCGCTGCTCGGTTTTGACGCCCGGGTTTTTCCGCGCGAGCAGGACGGCACAACGTTGTATCGAGTGCGCCTGGGTCCGTACGGCAACCTGGAAGACGTCAACCGGATTCGCAAGACGATGGCGGAAAACGGCATCGACGTTCAACTGGTCAGGCTTAAGTGAACTGAAATAGCGCCTGAAACCCCTGTCATCGGCGTGTGTCTGAACGACGTTGCTATTGCGATACTGCTGCCGCACATTCAACCCGAAAGATTTCAAGTTGTGGAGAGCTTCAATGTTCGATAAGCGCCGCCAGTTGTTGATCGCAGTTGCCGCCGTCCCGGGCCTCGCCTGGGCCCAGCCCGCCCGGCCGCTGCAGGAATTGAAGGATTTCCGTCCCGTTACCCCGACGCAGCCGACCGAAGCGGGCAACAAGATCGAAGTGGTCGAATTCTTCCAGTACTCGTGCCCGCACTGCATGTCTTACGACCCGGTGCTGCAGGGATGGCGCAAAAACCTGCCAGCCGATGTCGAATACCGGCGCGTTCCGATCTCGTGGGATGAGAAGTCGGTGCCGCACGTTCGCATCTATTACACCCTCGAAGCGCTCGGCAAGACGAACGAGCTGCACTCGAAGGTTTTCGAAGCGGTTCAGGTCAAGAGAATGTCGATGCTGAAGCCCGAAGAGATAGCCGACTTCATGGCGACGCAAGGCATCGATCGCAAGCAATGGCTTGATGCGTACAACTCGTTCTCGGTCGGTGCCCGCGCCAATCGCGCCGGGCAAGTGTGGCGGGCCTACAAGATCGACGGCACGCCCAGCATGGCGGTCGACGGCAAGTACGTGACCGCGCCGTCGATGGCCGGCTCGCGTGAGGCTAGCCTCGTCGTGCTCGACAGCTTGATTCAGCGCGCACGGAGCGAACGGAAAAAATAGCGCTGCCCTAGCAGTGCACGGATGAATGTTTTCATAACCGGCGCCTCGAGCGGTATCGGCGCAGCGCTGGCGAATGAGTTCGCGAACCGCGGCGCATGCCTTGGTCTCGTGGCGCGGCGGCGCGATGCGCTCGACGCCGTCGAAGCGGCTCTGCCAGGCAAGCATCACACCTTCGTCGCCGATGTCACGGACAGGGATGCATTGATCAGTGCTGCGCACGCGTTCGATACCACGGTCGGTGGCACCGACATCGTGATCGCAAATGCCGGCATTTCGATCGGCGTGAAGACCGAGTTCTATGAAGACCTCGAGCAGTTCGCCAGGGTCATGGATACCAACGTGCTCGGCATGGCCGCGACGTTTCATCCATTCATCGCCGGAATGAAGGCACGCCGCCGCGGAACGCTGGTTGGGATTGCCAGCGTTGCAGGCATGCGAGGCCTGCCGGGGTCGGATGCCTACTGCGCGTCAAAGGCAGCCGCGATCGTCTATTGCGAAAGTCTGCGGGTCGAGATGGCGAAACACGGCATCAAGGTCGTGACGATTTCTCCTGGCTTCATTCGCACGTCGCTGACCAAGAAGAATCCGTACCAGATGCCGTTTCTGATGGACGCCGACGCATTCGCGCAACGCGCGGCCGACGCCATCGTCGCCGGCGTGCGTTACCGCACGATCCCCTGGCAGATGGGTGCGGTGGGCATGCTGCTGAAACTGATGCCGCGCTGGCTGTTCGACCGATTAATGTCGAATCGCAAACAGAAGCCGCGCGCCAGCGACGCGTGACTTGGATAAACGTGCCGTGATGGCTGCGCGCTCCGTCGACGCCGCCGGACGCGCCCATGCACCGGCCGGTCAGAACGCCCGCATCGTCTCGCTGGTGCCGTCGATCACCGAGCTTCTGTTCAGCCTCGGCCTCGGTGGACAAGTGGTCGGCCGCACCGGGTTCTGCATCCACCCGCGTGCGGCGGTGCGCGACGTGCCGAAAGTCGGAGGCACCAAGGACGTCAAGCTCGACACCCTGCGCTCGTTGAAACCGACGCATGTGATCGTCAACGTAGACGAGAACGATCGTTCCACGGTGGAGAAGATTGAAGCATTCACGCCGCACGTCATCGTGACGCATCCGAATGCTCCCGAAGACAACCTCGAGCTATATCGGTTGCTGGGTGAGATTTTCAACGCGCGCGCTCGCGCCGAGCAGCTCGTCGCAGAGCTGCAAAGCGAGCTCGACGCATGCCGTTCGATTGAATGGCCCGATCGAGCGAGCGCTCTACCTGATCTGGAAAGACCCGTGGATGGCGGTCGCTTCCGACACCTACATCGCCCGCACGCTGGCTTGCGTCGGCTGGCACGTGACGCTCCCCGCTGGGGGATGGTCGGGGGCGGCGCGTTATCCGACCCTACCCGACATCGCAGCGGAAGCGCAAAACGTCGACCGCGTGTTGCTGTCGTCGGAACCGTTCATGTTTCGCTCAACGCACGTTGCCGAGTTGCACGGTCAATTGCACGTCCCGACCGATTTGATCGATGGCGAAATGACCAGTTGGTACGGCAGCCGTGCGATACGCGGGCTGGCTTACCTGCGCGACTTCCGCGCGGCTCGTCTAGCCGGCGCCTAAGTGGCTCGTAAGGCAGCAAACCCGCGCTTCAGATCGTCGATCAGGTCATCGGTATCTTCGAGGCCGGCCGAGATTCGAAACAAGCGTCCTTCGAATTCACACGGCGCCACGCTGCGCTCGGGATAGACCGGAACCAGCAGGCTTTCGAATCCGCCCCACGAATACCCGCGGCCGAACACTTCAACCGCGTCGACCAGCGCATTCATTCGAGCGCCACCTGCGCTCGGCTTCAGCACAACGCCGAACAACCCCGTCGCCCCGCTCATGTCGCGCTTCCACAACTCGTAGCCCGGATCGCTTGGCAGCGCCGGGTACAGGATGCGCTCGACCTCGGGTTGCGCCAGCAGCCATTCGATCAGGCGTTCGGCGGTGGCGCGATGCTGGCGCAGCCGCGCTGCCAGCGAACGCAGTCCGCGCAGCGCGACGTATGCATCTTCCGGGCTAACCGCGAGGCCGAAGTTGAACAATGTCTGGCGTAGCGGCGCCCACGCCGGCTGCGTACACGTTATCGTTCCCAGCAGCATGTCCGAGTGACCGCAGATGTACTTGGTGGCCGCATGCACGCTGACATCGACCCCGCACTTCAGCGGCTGAAAGTACAGCGGCGTGGCCCACGTGTTGTCGATCGCGGTGACGATGTGACGCTTGCGTGCCAGCTCGGCCAGCAGCGGCACGTCCTGCATCTCGAACGTCAACGAGCCGGGTGATTCGAGCCACAGCAGCTTCGTGTTCGGACGGAACTGCGCTTCGATTTCATGCCTCATCGTGGGCGCGTAGAAGCTTGCCTGCACGCCGTACCGCGGCAAAGTTTCGATGCAAAAGCGCCGCGTCGGACCGTACGCAGAGTCCGACACCAGCACATGATCGCCGGCACGCAAAAACGCCAGCATCGCAATCGTGCACGACGCCAGGCCCGAGGGCACCGCCCAGCTCCTGTACCCGCCTTCGAGCTCGCTTAACAACTCGAAAAATGCGTGGTGGGTCGGCGTGCCGTACAGCCCATAGTTGATTGCGCCCGGCTCGTCGGTGCGATAACGGCGCGAACGCTCTTTCATGTCGGCGACGTTGGCGTGCAGCACGGTCGACCCGCGCACGATCGGCGGATTGATGAAATCGTGCCCAGCGATCGCAGCCTTGCCGCCGTGCGTCAGTAACGTCTCAGACTTGCGCCTCGCCATCGCCAGTGACCCCTTTGTGTGGCCGGATTCTTGCATGGCAAGCGGCGCGCACCTGTCGTCGTTGTCCTGACTGCCATGAAATTTAAGCGACTTATGCTGCCCATCCTCGCTGCAATCGTCCTGACGGTTCTTGCAACGCTGCTCGTCCTGAACCTGCGCGCGGAGAAGAAAATTGACGTGCGGCCGACGCACTTGTACCCGGTGGCCGACCAGCAGTTCGTGCGCTCGATGAGCGTACTGCTCGGACCTCCGTTGATCGAAGGCAACCGGGTCGAAACTTTGCTCAATGGCGACGGCATTTTTCCTTCGATGCTGGAAGCCATCTCGGGCGCCAAGCAAACGATCGACTTCGAAACCTACATTTACTGGTCAGGCGAGATCGGCAAGCGCTTCGCCGAAGCGCTTGCCGAGCGCGCGCGTGCCGGCGTTAAGGTGCAGGTACTGGTGGACTGGGTCGGTAGCCAGAAAATGGATAACGATTCGATCGAGACGATGACGCAGGCGGGCGTCGATTTTCGGAAGTACCGGCCGCTGCGCTGGTACAACCTTGGACGCATCAACAATCGCACGCACCGCAAGCTTCTGGTGGTCGACGGACGCATTGGATTTACCGGCGGCGTCGGCATTGCCGACAACTGGACCGGCAACGCGCAGGACCCCGAGCACTGGCGCGACAATCACTATCGCCTCGAAGGTCCGGCGGTGGCGCAGATGCAGGCCGCATTTATGGACAACTGGACCAAGGTCAGTGGTTCGATACTGCACGGCGATCCGTATTTCCCGCCTCAGAAGCCCTCAGGCCAGATGTATGCCCAAGTGTTTCAAAGCTCGAGTGAAGGCGGCGCCGAGAGCATGCACTTGATGTATCTGCTGTCGATCGCGGCGGCGACGAAGACGATCGATCTGGCGATGGCGTACTTCGTGCCCGACGAAGTCACCAGCGAGGCACTCGTAAATGCGATGAAGCGCGGCGTTCGAGTGCGACTGATTCTTCCCGGCCACATTATCGACACGGATTTCGTTCGCAACGCTTCGCGCGCCAGTTGGGGGCCGCTGCTGCAAGCGGGCGCGCTGATTCACGAATACCAGCCGACGATGTATCACGTGAAGCTGTTGATCGTCGATGGCCTATGGTCATCGGTCGGGTCGACCAACTTCGATGCCCGCTCGTTTCGCCTGAACGACGAAGCCAATTTGAACGTCTACGACGCGGAATTTGCGCGCCGGCAAACCGAAACCTTCGAGGCTGACTTGAAGCAGGCGCGGCGTATCACCTACGAACAGTGGGAAGCGCGTCCATGGCAAGAGAAGCTGAAGGAGCGCGGCGCGGCGCTGTTTTCTTCGCAGCTGTGAAGAACGCTCCTCGTGTACGCGACGGCTTCGCCGTCGCACGTGCACTCGTCGCGATTAGTTAGGCGCGCTCCCTTCGGATCGGCCGCGCGTCCGCGCGCAGTACAAGTGCAGAGAAAGAAGAGTTACGTTGCAGTGAAGCGGTACATGCCGCCATCAACCTTGCGCTCTAGCTTGCCCTCGTACCAAAGCGCGTGCAGATGCGCGAGCGATTCGCCGAGTGCGAACGTCATCTGGTGCAGGTCGAGCTGGCGCTTGAACAGCACCGGCACGATGCTCGCCGCAGTCTGCGGCGCGGCGCAGGCGGCCAGCACCTCATCGAGCCGATCGGCATGATGACGATGCTGTTGTCCGATGCGTTGATGCAGCCCGTGAAACGGCTTGCCGTGCGACGGCAGGACCAGCGTATCGGCCGGCAGCAGCAACAGCCTATCGAGCGACCGCAGGTAGCGCGGCAGCGGATCGGCGTCGGGCTCCAGATCAAACACGCTGACGTTGGTTGAAATTCTCGGCAACACCATGTCGCCGGCGACCAGCAATCGCTCTTCTTCGCAGTACAGGGACGCATGCTCGGGCGCATGACCAAAGCCAATCACGATGCGAAAAATGCGCTTCGCGCGCGCCGGCCCGATCGCAATCTCATCGCCCTCGTGGATGCGATGAAAACTTGTCGGGACCGCTGGAACGAACCCCGGGTAGTAGCCCGAGCCGCGCTCGCGAACCTGTTGCAAGGCGTCGCCATCGCTCAAACCATTGCGCGCAAAGTGCTTTGCAGCCGACTCCCCGCTGATGTTGTCGCCACCGCCCGCGGACAGATAACGTCCAAATGCATACTCGGTCGCGGTCATCCACAGCGGTGCAACCCACCGCTGCCGATCACCGCCCGCCGTCAGCCAGTGCGCCAAGCCAAAGTGATCCGGATGAAAGTGCGTGCAGATGACTCGCAACAACGGCTTGCCTGCAAAAACGCCGTCGAACAATCGCTCCCACGCTTGCTTTGTGGCCTTGCTCGTAATGCCGCAATCGATCAGCGTGTAACCGGGCCGCCCCTCGATCTCGTCGTCGAGCACCCACAGGTTGATGTGATCGAGTGCGAACGGCAGCGGCATGCGCACCCAGTGCACGCCGGGACGCAGCGTCTGCCATGTGCCGAGGGCCGGGACGTCGGCCCACGGATACTGGAGTTCATGTTCGTTCGGGTTCACTTGTTATCTCATGGTCCTGAGGCAAGCAGCGCCAGCAGGCCTTCGCCGTAACTTGCCAGCTTCTTTTCACCGATTCCGGAAATCAGACGCAACTCGCCGAGTGACTTGGGTTGCATCTGCGCGACCGCTCTCAAGGTGCCGTCGTGAAACACCACGAACGCCGGCACACCGTGTTCCCTGGCGACTTGCGCACGCCAGGCACGCAACTTCTCGAACAGCGGATCATCGGTCGCGGTACTTGTCGCACGCTGCTTCGCCGAGCGTCGGCGCGGCTGCGCAATCTGCTGCCTGAGCTCGATCGTGCGCTCGCCGCGCAATACGGCCCGGCTGGCGTCGGTCAGGCGCAGCACGTTAAACGTCGCGTGATCGACTTCGACGATATGTTGCGCCACCAAATGCCGCAGCAATAGACGCCATTCCGCCTCCGACAATTCGGTGCCGATACCGAAGGTCGAAAGCCGTTCGTGGCCGAACTTGGCGACTTTTTCCGTTTGCTTGCCGCGCAGGACGTCGATGATGTGAGTCGCCGCGAAACCGAAGCCGCCATCGCGCTGGCACCGGTAGATACACGACAACAACTTGCGCGCCGCTTCGGTGGCGTCGACTCTTTGCGGCGGCGCCAGGCAGTTGTCGCAATTGCCGCACGGTTGGCTCGCTTCGCCGAAATAGGACAACAACCGCACTCTTCTGCAATCTGCCGCCTCGGCCAGACCCAGCATCGCATCCAGCTTGGTCCCCGACAATCGTTTGTACAACGCGTCGGCTTCCGACATCTCGATCAGACGCCTTTGCTGCACGACGTCGGCCAGGCCGTACGTCATCCACGCGTCGGCCGGCTCGTCGTCGCGGCCAGCGCGTCCCGTTTCCTGGAAGTACCCTTCGATGCTCTTCGGCATGTCCAGGTGTGCGACGAAGCGAACGTCTGGCTTATCGATCCCCATGCCGAACGCAATCGTCGCCACCATCACGCGCCCGTCTTCCTGCAAAAACGCGCTTTGGTTGGCCGTGCGCGAAGCGGCATCCATTCCGGCGTGGTACGGCAAAGCGGGAATGCCGCTCTCGCACAGAAACCCGGCCACTTCATCGACCGTGTTGCGCGCGAGGCAGTAGACAATGCCGGCGTCGGCCGCGTGCTCCTCGCGAATGAACCGCAGCAGTTGTTCGCGCGGCTCGCGCTTTTCGATGATGCGGTAGCGAATATTGGGGCGGTCGAAGCTTGCAACGAAAACGCGCGGGCTCTTCAGCAGCCGCTCGGCAATTTCCTCGCGCGTCGGAACGTCGGCGGTCGCGGTCAAGGCGAGGCGCGGTACGGTAGCGAAACGATCACGCAGGATGGCAAGTTGCCCGTATTCGGGCCGAAAGTCGTGGCCCCATTGCGACACGCAATGCGCTTCGTCGATCGCGAACAGCGCGAGCCCCACGCCTTGTGCCACGTCACTGAGCAATCGCTGGCAGCGTTCGCCAGTCAGGCGCTCGGGCGCGATATAGACAAGATCCAGCTCGCCGCCTCTCATCTGCCGCTCGACCGCCGCGGCTTCGGCGGAAGACAGGCTCGAATTCAGAAACGCCGCGCGCACGCCGACCTCCGTCAGCGCCATCACCTGATCCTGCATCAGCGCAATCAGCGGCGACACGACAACCCCGACGCCATTGCGCAACATCGCGGGAATCTGATACGTCAGCGACTTTCCGCCACCGGTCGGCATCAGCACCAGCGCATCACCGCCCTGGCTGACGTGCTCGATCACTTCCGCCTGAAAACCACGAAAGGTGTCGTAGCCGAACGTGTGTTTCAGGACAGACTGGGCGGTGCGAGTAACCATCGGGCAAGCGTAGCGCGGAGGCGCGAGCGCGGCCGGGGCGCTACCATCACCGTTTTGCGAAATCCAGTCAACCGATGAACACGACTAACGCCAGTGAAGCGGTTCCGTCATCGCAGGCTTTCACCCTGGTCGGCATCACGTACGGCTTGTATGGGTTCGGCCTGTTCATGGTCTGGCCGGCGGTGATCGGAGCCGTGATCGCCTACGTGAAGCGGCAGGATGTACCCGAGATCTTGGCGTCACATTACCGCTGGCTGATCGGCACGTTCTGGTGGTGGCTGGTCGCGTGGGCCGTGATCGTCGGCGCGATGCTGTCTGTGCATGATTCCGAACGCGCTTGAGATCGAACGCGCCGTTGAAGTCGGGCTCAGTATTTCAATATTCCCTGGGAGCTGATCGGCGCTGGCGTGTTCGGTGGATTTGGGCGTAGCGATTGTCTGGCTATGGGTGGTCTATCGGCTGATTCGCGGCGCGATTCGTGTATCCGACGGGCGTGCCGCGCCCTGAGTTAATGGGGCCCCCACGCTCACTACGTTCGCTGCCCCCCGAGGGGGCGCGTCAGCACCTTGGGGCGGCCCGGCGGTACTGACATGCAACTGCCCGGCCTCGACTTTCATCTAGGCGAAGACGTCGACGCATTGCGCGAAGCAGTGCATGACTTTGCGCAGACGGAAATCGCGCCGCGCGCCACCGAGATCGATCGGACCGACCAGTTTCCGATGGACTTGTGGCGCAAGATGGGCGAGCTCGGCGTCCTCGGAATTACGGTCGAAGAAGAATACGGCGGGTCGCAGCTAGGTTATCTCGCCCACATAGTCGCGATGGAAGAGATTTCGCGCGCCAGCGCGTCGGTCGGACTCTCGTATGGCGCGCACTCGAATTTGTGCGTCAACCAGATTCGGCGCAACGGCAGCGCAGCGCAGCGAAAAAAGTACTTGCCGAAACTCGTCAGCGGTGAACACGTCGGTGCGCTGGCGATGAGCGAGCCCAACGCGGGCTCCGACGTCGTCAGCATGCGCCTGCGCGCCGACGCGAAGGGCGATCACTTCGTTCTTAACGGCACCAAGATGTGGATCACCAACGGTCCCGACTGCGACGTGCTCGTCGTCTACGGCAAGACCGATCCGCAGATGGGCGCGCGCGGTATGACGACCTTCATCGTCGAAAAGGGGATGAGGGGATTTTCGGTGGCGCAGAAACTCGACAAGCTCGGCATGCGCGGCTCGCACACCGGCGAGCTGGTATTCGAAAACGTCGAAGTGCCGATTGAAAACGTGCTCGGTGAAGAAGGCGGTGGTGCCAGGGTGCTGATGTCGGGCCTCGACTTCGAGCGCGCCGTGCTTTCCGGCGGACCACTGGGAATCATGAGCGCGTGCATGGACGCCGTCCTGCCCTACGTGCACGAGCGCAAGCAGTTCGGGCAGTCGATCGGCGAGTTCCAGCTGATGCAGGGCAAGCTCGCCGACATGTACACGACGATGATGGCGTGCCGTGCGTATGTCTACGAAGTCGGTCGCGCATGCGATCGCGCAACGACTGACACGATGCGGGCGCTGCGCAAAGACGCTGCCGGCGCGATCCTGTACTCGGCCGAGAAAGCCACGTGGATGGCCGGCGAAGCGATCCAGGCGCTGGGCGGCAACGGATACGTTAACGACTATCCGACCGGCCGACTGTGGCGCGATGCGAAGCTGTATGAGATTGGTGCCGGGACCAGTGAGATCCGCAGAATGCTGATCGGCCGTGAATTGTTTGCGGAGACGATGTAGTTGACGCCGCCGTATATGCCGTAATGGACGATAAGCCGTCACTCGACAACACCGTCGACCGAGCACGCGTCGCCGATTTTTGGGCGGCCTATTGTCGTGCGTCGAAGCTTCCCGAGAACACGCCGTATCAGGCGTGGTATTTCGGTGATAGTCGGCAGCTCGCGCACGACCTGGTTGAGCTCGTGCTGCACGGGCCCAAGCGCGCGACCGCGGGCCTCGGCTGCGTCACCGATGCGCTCCCGCATACGGCTGCCGTGCCCGACGGCTACAGCGTCGTGACCGAAATCGACGGTACGCCACGCGCGGTGCTACGCACCACCGTACTCGAACGTCGCAAATTTTCGGACGTCGACGCAGCATTTGCTTGGGATGAGGGCGAAGGAGACCGCACGCTGGACGACTGGAAGCAGGGCCACTGGCGCTACTTCAGTCGCGAGTGCGAGTCGCTCGGTCGAACCATGAGCGAGGATGCAGAAGTATGTCTTGAAAGGTTTGAGTTGCTTTACCCGTTCGAGCATGCATTGAATCCCGTCGAGTGCGGTCCGCGCATCGTGCCGGGCTACATCCCGGGCGGGCTCGCTGCAAGCTGCATGCTGCAGACGCATTACTACATGCTGCACCACGGCTTCGGTGCAATATTTGAAGCCGGCCGGTTGGCCGATATTGGCGCCTTCCTTGCCCGTTACAACGCCGAGCGCGACGGCATCTGGCTGTTGGTCGATGGTGGCCGAGTGCAGGGATCGATCGTTATTGACGGAGACGGCGGGCGCTCTGGAACTGCGCAGTTGCGCTGGTTTATCGTGAATGAAGAGTTGCAAGGCCTTGCTTGGGGGCAACGCCTGATGTCGGCCGCCATGGATTTCTGCCGCTCACGCTTCGGCGCCGTTCATTTGCACACGTTCGCCGGACTCGATGCGGCCCGTCATCTGTACGAGCGGAACGGATTTCAGCTGATCAATGAGCAGCCAACCACCGAGTGGGGTCCGCCTGTGCTCGATCAGCACTTTGAATGGAATGGATAAATGCTTGGCTTGACAACCGATCGCATCGCCCTGTTTACGCTGGCATCGCTGGTGCTGGCAGCCACGCCCGGACCGGTGTGGCTGTACCTGATCTCGCGCACGCTCGCACAAGGAAGACGCGCCGGGTATTTTTCGATGTTCGGCGTCGCAGCGGGGCTTTCGTTGCATGCGGCGTTTGCTGCGTTCGGACTGACCTTGGTGTTACTCGCCGTGCCGTATGCGTTTGATGCGATCAAGCTGGCGGGCGCAGCCTATTTACTGTGGCTCGCGTATACGACGGTGCGCGGCGCAGGATTCACGTTTACACCGCAGCCGCTCGAGCCCGTGCGCGACCGCGTGCTGCTGCGCCAGGCTTTCGTTGCTGCCGTCATCAACCCGAAGGTGGCCGTGTTTTATCTGTCGCTGTTCCCGCAGTTTGTCGACCCCACAACCGGGCCGGTGCTCGGACAAAGCCTGCTGCTCGGCGCGATCCAGGTCAGCACTGCTGCAATGATGGACGTCGCACTGGTCACGGTGGCGGGCGTACTCGCTACCTGGTTTGCGCGGCGGCCGTTGTGGCTTCAGGTGCAGCGCTGGTTCCTCGGCAGCGCATTCGGCGTCCTGGCGGTGTGGCTGGCGCTGACTCCGCGACAAAGTTCAAACTAGCGCCGCAAATGTGAATTCCATCGATAACGCGGTCGATGCCATCAGCTTCGACCGTTCGATGCCGTCGCCGCCGGCGATCGCGCGCGCCATTCTCGACGGGTTCGACAACCACTACCGTCGCTTTCGCTACGTTGCGCAGCAAGCGAAAGCGTTGTTCGAAAATGGCGACTGGCACGCAATCCGCGAGCGTGCCCGCGAGCGCATCGACTTCTACGATCGACGCGTGGCCGAAGCAACTGGAGTCATCGAGCGCAATTTCGACCTCGACTCGCTGACCGATCTGGAGCGCGATGCGCTATGGCAGGCGGTCAAGCAGAGCTTCGTTGCGTTGCTGGCCGACCATCGGCAACCCGAGTGTGCCGAGACGTTTTTCAACTCGGTATGCACCAAGATCCTGCATCGCGATTACTTTCACAACCGATTTATCTTCGTGCGCCCAGGCGTCGCGACCGACTACATGGACTCCGACCCGCCGTCCTATCGGAGCTACTACCCGGCAAGCGACGGCCTGACCAGAGTTCTCCGAAGGATTGTCATCGACTTCGGGTTGGCGTGCCCATGGGAAGACGTCGAGCGCGACATCCGGCGCGTCGTGCGCGCAGTGATCGATGCCCATCGCGCAGGGGCCGCGTTCAAACGGCCGTGGCATATCGAGCCCGACTTTCAGCTGCAGGTTCTTTCGAATCTGTTCTTCCGCAACAAGGCCGCGTACATCGTCGGCCGTGTGGTCAACGGCACCCGCATCACGCCGGTGGCGGTGCCAATTCTGCGCAATTCCAGCGGAGCGATGTATATCGACACCGCGCTTTTCACCGCCGATTTGATGACGGTGCTGTTCTCTTTCACGCACGCCTACTTTCTGGTCGACATGGAGGCGCCCGCCGCCTACGTCGATTTCCTGCGTTCGATCCTGCCGGGCAAACCAAGCTCAGAGCTGTACACCAGCGTGGGCCTCGCGAAACAGGGGAAGACACTCTTTTATCGCGACTTCCTGCACCATCTAAAACACTCGTACGACGAGTTCGTCACCGCCCCGGGCATCAGGGGCCTGGTGATGACGGTGTTCACGCTGCCGTCGTACCCGTATGTGTTCAAGTTGATCAAGGATGTGATTCCGCATCCGAAGGACACCGATCGGCCGCAGGTGATGGCAAAGTATCAGCTGGTCAAGCTGCATGACCGAGTCGGCCGCATGGCAGATACCTGGGAGTATTCGCAGGTGACGCTACCGCGCTCGCGTTTCTCAGCCCCGTTGCTGCGCGAATTGCTCGCAGATTGTGCGAGCATTGTCGAAGTCGACGACAAGACCGTTTTGATCAAGCACGTGTACATCGAGCGGCGGCTGACTCCGCTTAACATCTACCTGACCCATGCCACCGACGAGGAACTCGAGCATGCAGTGTTCGAGTACGGCAACGCCATCAAGGATCTGGCTGCCGCCAACATTTTCCCCGGCGATATGCTGTACAAGAATTTCGGTGTCACGCGCTTGAACCGCGTGGTGTTCTATGACTACGACGAGATCGAGTACATGACGTCGTGCGAGTTCCGTCCGGTGCCGCAGGCGCGCCACAATGAAGACGAAATGTCGAACGAGGTCTGGTATTCAGTCGGCGCCCACGACATGTTTCCCGAAAAATGGGGCACGTTTCTGCTCGGGGACGATCGCATCCGGGCCGCGTTCGTCAGACATCACGCCGATCTATTGACGCCGGATTTCTGGAACGCACGCAAGCAAAAAATTCAGGCCGGCCAGTTGGAGAGCGTATTTCCTTACCCACAGAAACTGCGATTCAATGCGCGCTTCGACAGTGGCATGCGTCAGAATCCGGCTTCTCGATCTGCTTAACCCGATGAACACGCCATGAACGATCCGATTGTCATCGTCTCTGCCGCTCGCACCCCTATCGGTGGCCTGCTCGGCGACTTTTCATCGCTGCAGGCGCACCAACTCGGCTCCGCCGCAATCAAGGCAGCAGTCGAGCGTGCCGGCATTGCGCACGACGCGATCGACGAGGCGCTGATGGGGTGTTGCCTGATGGCCGGCCAGGGTCAGGCGCCGGCGCGACA
Organism: uncultured beta proteobacterium; assembly: GCA_963829995.1. Lineage (GTDB taxonomy): Bacteria > Pseudomonadota > Gammaproteobacteria > Burkholderiales > Burkholderiaceae_F > JACCZX01. The sequence goes on from CAWHKW010000004.1 coordinate 284,015, forward strand.
GGCGGTTCTGGGCGCCGGTCTGCCACAGTCGGTCGGCGCAGTGACGTTGTCGAAGATGTGCGGCTCCGGCATGCGCGCGATGATGTTCGCGCACGACATGCTGGCTGCCGGCAGTGCCGACGTGGTTGTCGCCGGCGGCATGGAAAGCATGACCAACGCGCCACACCTGATGGTCAACGCACGCAAAGGCTATCGCTACGGGGCCGTGACGACGTTCGATCACATGGCGCTCGACGGCCTGGAAGACGCGTATCAGCGCGGCAAGGCGATGGGGGTATTTGCGGAAGATTGCGTCGCCAAATACTGCTTTACACGCGAGCAGCAGGACGACTTTGCGATCGCCTCGACCGAGCGTGCGATCAAGGCAAACAATGACGGCAGCTTCGACTGGGAGATTGCACCGGTGACCGTCCCTGCCAAGGGCGGCAGTGTCGAAGTCAGCAAGGACGAGCAGCCATTCAAGGCCAAGCTCGACAAGATTCGCGGCCTGAAGCCGGCCTTTAAAAAAGACGGCACCATTACCGCGGCCAATGCATCGTCGATCTCGGACGGTGCGTCGGCGCTGGTAATGATGCGGCAATCGAGTGCGAACAATGGAGCCGCGCAGCCAATCGCACGCGTGCTGGGGCACACGGTGCATGCCAGCGCGCCCGAATGGTTCTCGACCGCGCCGATCGGCGCGATCAACAAGCTGCTGAAAAAAGTCGGCTGGAAGGCGAGCGACGTCGATCTGTGGGAAATCAACGAAGCGTTTGCCGCGGTGACGATGGCCGCGATGAACGAGCTCAAGCTGCCGCACGATAAAGTCAACATCCACGGCGGCGCATGCGCACTCGGCCACCCGATCGGCGCCTCGGGCGCACGTATCGTCACAACACTTCTCGGTGCGCTGAGAAAAACCGGCGGCAAGCGCGGCGTCGCGGCGCTTTGTATCGGCGGCGGCGAAGCCACCGCAATGGCGGTCGAGCTTCTTTGATGTTCGGTAAATGTTAGGAACTCAGGATCTTCCGCTGTTCATCGCCACGGCATTCGTGCTGTACGCGACGCCGGGAGTCGACATGCTGTTCACGCTGAGCCGCACTCTGCAGCACGGCTGGCGCACCGGAATGGCCGCGGCGCTCGGTATCACCGCTGGCTGCGTCGTGCATACCATCGCGGCGGCACTCGGTCTGGCAGCGTTGCTGGCGGCCTCGGCACTTGCATTCACCGCGGTCAAATGGCTGGGCGCAGCGTATCTGCTCTGGCTTGCGTGGGGCATGTTGCGCGCGTCGATGCACGATGCACAGCCAACGCTTGTGCCGGCGCCGCCGGCACCCTCGAGGCAAGTTTTCGCGCAAGGGTTCTTGACCAATGTGCTGAACCCTAAGGTTGCTTTGTTTTTTCTCGCACTGTTGCCACAGTTCATTTCCGCCGACGCGCCCGACAAGCCGACGGCGTTTCTGTTTCTGGGTGCGGTATTCGTCGCCGGTGGCGCGCTGTTCTTGCTCGCCCTGGTCGCCCTCGCGCACCGGCTGCGCGCGTTCGGAGCGAGCCGCATCACGCGGCGCGTATTGAATGCGGTCGGCGGCGCGCTGTTCGCTGCGCTGGCGGTGAGGCTGGTACAGGCCGAGCGTTGAGAACCGATCTGATTAGCCGGCATCGATGTCTACCGTTCTGATCGTCGGAGCCTCGCGCGGCATCGGCCTCGAGTTCGCGCGGCAATACGCGGCCGAGGGCAATCGCGTAATCGCCACCTATCGCAAACCTGAAGCCGGCGCCACGTTGCGCGCGCTGGGTGCCAAGCCGGTTGCGCTCGACATGCTCGACGAAGGCGCCGTTCTCGATTTCGGCGAACAGATGGCCAGCGAGAGAATCGACATCGCGGTCATCAACGCCGGCGTGGCCGGTCCGCGCGGCAGCGCCATCACGTCGCCCGGGGGCCTGGACTTCGACGCCGTGATGCATACCAACGTCCGTGCTCCGATGCAGCTGATTCCGGCGCTCGCGCCGGCGCTGATCGCGACGCGCGGAAAGCTTGCCGTCGTGTCGAGCCGGATGGGGTCGGTATCGCTGATGACGAGCACCGCCAGCTGGCTGTATCGCTCGAGCAAGGCGGCGCTGAATGCAGCGCTAAGGGCGGTGAGCCTCGAGCTCGGTCCGCAAGGCGTCGTCTGCATCGCTTTTCACCCGGGGTGGGTGCGGACCGATATGGGTGGCGGCAGCGCTGATATCGACGTCAAGACGAGCGTCGAAGGCATGCGCCGGGTTCTCGCGACCGCCAATGACTCTTCGAATGGAAAGTTCATCAACTACAACGGCGAGCATCTGTCGTGGTAGCTGAGCCGTCGCAGCGGCGCCTTATCTCCTCGGGCTCTTCTTTCGAAGCGACCGCTGGGTACAGCCGCGCGGTGGTTGACGGTGACTACGTGCACGTCGCGGGGACCACCGGGTTTGACTACGCAGCGATGACGATCGATCACGACGTCACCGCACAGGCGCACCAGTGTTTTCGCAATATCTCTGCTGCGCTCGGCGAAGCCCGCTGCACGCTCGACGATGTAATCCGCGTGCGTTACTACCTGACTGACGCGGCATCGTTCGAGCGACTGGCCCCGATCTTCGGCCAGTACTTTGCGCAGGCACGGCCGGCGGCGACGGCGATTGTTTGCGGCCTGGTCGATGCGCGGATGAAAATAGAGATCGAAGTGACGGCGCGAGCGGGATCACGATGCCGATAGCCGTTTTCGCAATGCTCGTATTCGGAATCTGCTGCCTGCTCGCGGCCGGCCTGATCGAAGTCGTGATGCGCAACTTTGCCGGCGAAGCGGGCGTCCCGACCTGGGTGTTCGTCGTCGTTCCCGGTTTCATGTCGATGCTATTCGCACTATTTTTGTATCGGAAGGCCGCCAGTAATGTGTCTGGCATTCGGCAATCGTTATCGCGCGCGCTTAGGGTCGCGATCCTTACTTGGCTGGCGGTCTCCGTTTACATCAGTGCACTATGGTGTCCCGGTTATCGTGCTTTGAGCTGCGCTCGCGACGTGGTCTTGGTCACCTCCGTGGTCGGCGGCGGCCCGTTATTGCTCGCGGCGCTGATCGCAGGCACGATCGTCGGCCTTGTCTTGAAGCACCGCGTCGACTGGCTGTCCTACAAAGGCGCCTCACGCAAGATTACCGAATGAAATGCGATGCAGACTGACGAGCATCGCCTGTTGCGCGATTCGCTGCGCGAGTTTGCTGCCAATCGCCTGACACCGTTTGCGGCTGAGCTCGATCGCAGCGGCACGTTTCCGAAGCAGGTGCTGAGCGAACTGGCGGCGCTCGGCACATTCGGTATTGCGGTGCCCGAGAGATACGGCGGCGCCGGAATGGACGCCACCGCTACTGCGATCGCGCTCGAGGAGATCGCCGCCGGCGATGGTGCGATTTCCACCATCATCAGCGTCAACAACTGTCCAGTGTGCGCAATTCTTTTGGCGTGGGCGAACGAAGCGCAGAAACAAAAGTACCTGGTGCCCCTGGCTCAGGGAAGCATGCTGGGTGCTTTTTGCCTGACCGAGCCGCACGTAGGGTCGGATGCCTCCGGCCTGCGCACCAGCGCCGTGCGCGAAGGCGGCGATTGGATCTTGAACGGCGTCAAGCAATTCATCACCAGCGGCAAGACGGCCGACGTCGCGATCGTGATGGCGGTGACCGACAAAGCAGCCGGTAAACGGGGGATCAGCGCGTTTATCGTCGAAACGAAAACGCCCGGTTACGTCGTCGCACGCCTTGAAGAAAAAATGGGGCAGCACGCGTCCGACACCGCGCAGATTCTGTTCGAGAACTGCCGCGTGCCCGTGGAAAATCTGATCGGTGAAGAAGGCGCGGGGTACAAGATTGCATTGTCGGGTCTCGAAGGCGGGCGTATCGGGATCGCGTCGCAAGCGCTCGGGATGGCGCGCTCCGCATACGAGGCGGCGTTGAAGTACGCGAAGGAACGCGAAGCTTTCGGCAAACCGATATTCGAACACCAGGCCCTGCAGTTTCGGTTGGCCGACATGGCAACGCAACTGGAAGCGGCGCGGCAATTGATTTTTCACGCTGCCGCCTTGAAGGATGCCGGCCAGCCGTGCTTGAAACAAGCGGCGATGGCGAAGCTGTTTGCTTCGGAGATGGCGGAAAAAGTATGCTCGAACGCGATCCAGATTCACGGCGGCTACGGCTATGTCGCCGACTTCCCTGTCGAACGCATTTATCGCGACGTTCGCGTATGCCAGATTTATGAAGGCACCAGCGATATTCAGCGCATCGTGATCGCGCGCCACCTGTAAGAAGTGGGTTAGACGATGCCACTACGCGCGACCGAGCGTTTTTCCGACCGAGCCGACGCGTACGTGCGTGGCCGGCCGTCGTATCCGCAAGCGATCGTCGAACGATTGCAGGAGGCAGGCGCGCTGAAGCCCGGCCACACCGTCGTCGATGTCGGCGTCGGGACCGGGCTGTCGGCCGAGCCGTTCCTGCGCGGCGGCTATACAGTGATCGGGGTAGAGCCGAGCGAGTCGATGCGACTCGCCGGCGAGCAGCAATTGCGCGCGTATGTGAGTAACGGCGGCACTTATCGGAGTGTCGCCGGCACCGCAGAAGCGACCACGCTTCCCGACGGTGTCGCCGATCTGATAGTCGCGGGCCAGGCGTTTCATTGGTTTGACGTGCCGGACGCCGCGATCGAAGCGCGCCGCGTTGTGCGCCACGGCGGCTGGGCGGCGTTGATCTGGAACGACCGGCAGTCGACTGGCAGCGCATTTCTCGCCGGCTATGAAGCGCTGCTGCGCACGCACGGTATCGACTACGCGAAGGTGCTTCATCGCCACGTCGACGACAAAGCGATCGCGCAATTCTTTGCGCCGGCGCAGGCGATCGTCGCTACGTTCGACAATCCGCGCAAGCTCGGGCGTGAGGATCTGCTGGCGCTCGCCGGGTCGGCGTCTTACCTGCCCGCGCCAGGTGATTCGCGCCACGCCGCGATGCTGGCCGCGCTGAATGCTTTGTTCGATGTGCATGCCAAAGATAACGCGGTGCAAATGATGTATCGCACGCGCATGCACTACGCGCAGCTGAAGTGACGGAGCCGATTTCATCGAGGACACGATGCCAAAGCCAATCGAGTTTCACTTCGACTTTTCGTCGCCCTACTCTTACCTCGCTTCCGAACAGATCGAGGCGCTGGCCGCACGGCACGGACGCACGGTCGAGTACAAGCCGCTGTTGCTCGGCGCTGTCTTCAAGGCTTCCGGCGGCGCGCCGCTGACCGAGCAATACGGACCCAAGGCGAGTTACGCAAAGCGCGACTTCGAACGCTCGGCGCGCTACACCGGGGTACCGTATCGGCAGCCCAGCCGTTTCCCGATCGGAAGCGTGGCGGCCAAGCGCTCGGTCGTATGGCTGCAGCAGCAACGACCTGAACAGGTCGCGCCTTTCATTCACGCGGTGTACCGGGCATTTTTCGTCGACGACCGCGATATCTCGGACGCAGCCGTCGTCAGCGACATTGCGCGCGAAGTCGGCATCGATCCCGACGCGCTCGCCGCGGGCGTCCAGCAATCTGAGGTCAAGGACCGGCTAAGGGCGTTGGTCGATCATGCGATCCAGGCCGGCATCTTCGGTGCGCCAACAATCATCGTCGACGGCGAGGTCTTCTGGGGCAACGACCGAATCCCGCAGATAGAGCGCTGGCTGGAAAAGGGAGCGTTTTAAGTCCAAGCTGGATCAGCAATGTCGCTCGATTTCCTCCCCAGTGCACTCGACCTGGCGCGGTTCCAGTTCGCGTTTACGATCGTGTGGCATTTCCTGTTTCCGGCTTTCACGATCGGCCTTGCGAGCTATCTCGCCGTCCTTGAAGCGCGGTGGCTTTGGACGGGAAACGATCTTTACCTCGATATCTTTCGCTACTGGCTTCGCATCTTTGCGATCGCTTTCGCGATGGGCGTGGTCTCGGGCATCGTGATGTCGTATCAGTTCGGGACCAACTGGTCGGTGTTCGCCGACCGCACCTCCGGGGTGATCGGCCCGTTGCTTGGTTACGAAGTACTGACGGCGTTTTTCCTCGAAGCGGGCTTCCTCGGCGTGATGCTGTTTGGATTGAACCGCGTCGGCAAGCACCTGCACTTTGTCGCGACCTGTCTGGTCGCAGGTGGCACGTTGCTGTCGGCGTTCTGGATCCTGGCCGCCAACTCATGGATGCATACGCCCACCGGGCACACCCTCGGCGCAGACGGCCGATTCATGCCGGAAAGCTTCTTCGAGATCATCTTCAACCCGTCATTTCCTTATCGCTTCGCACACTCGGTGACTGCGGCCTATCTGACGACGGCCTTCATCGTCGGTGCGGTCGGCGCCTACCACCTGCTGCGCGATGCGACGAATCCGCGCGCGCGTGTGATGTTCTCGATGGCGATGTGGATGGCCGCGATCGTTGCACCGCTTCAACTTGTGATCGGCGACCTGCACGGCGTCAACACCTTCGAGCACCAGCCTGCAAAGGTGGCGGCGATGGAGGGTCACTTCGAGACGGAGCGACACGCGGCCTCGATTCTGTTCGGCCTGCCCGACGCGCGTGCGGGTGAAACGCGCGCTCAGATTGCAATCCCCGGACTCGCAAGCCTGTATCTGACGCACGACTGGAACGGCGAAGTGAAAGGATTGAAGGAATTCCCACGCGAGAACTGGCCGACCAACATCCCGCTGGTGTTCTGGTCGTTTCGAGTGATGGTCGGCATCGGCCTGCTGATGATTGCGCTCGGGGCTGGTCTCACTGCTGCTGCGCTGGCGCGGCCGGTTATTCGACACGCAATGGTTGTTGCGATGGGCGATTGCGATGGGCCCGTCAGGGTTGATCGCAGTCACCGCGGGTTGGATTGTCACCGAATGCGGACGGCAGCCGTTTACCGTCTACGGACTGCTGCGCACCGCCGACAGCGTGTCGCCGATTGGCCAGCCGGGTGTTGCAGCCTCGCTGGCTGTTTTTATCGTGGCGTACTTGGTCGTGTTCGGCGCCGGCACCTGGTTTTTGTTTCGGCTCTTCGGCCAGACACCGCAACCGCAGCAACCGGGCGTAGTCCCGGGCCAGCCGGTGCGCACCGCCGGCATTGCGCCAGCACCGGCACTTGTCGACAGCCCGCCTCGTAGCAGGCTTGCTGCAGAACCCGCGGACTGACGATGGCGCTTGACCTGACTTTGATCTGGGCCTTTCTCATTGCGACTGCGGTCTTTCTTTACGTTTGCATGGACGGCTTCGATCTCGGTGTAGGCATCCTTTTTCCGGCGGTACATGGACGCGCAGAGCGCGATGTGATGGTCAACTCGGTGGCGCCGGTGTGGGACGGCAATGAAACATGGCTGGTTCTCGGCGGCGGCGGCCTGTTTGCCGTGTTCCCGCTCGCCTACGCGACGATCTTCCCCGCGCTCTATATGCCGCTGATACTGATGCTGATCGCACTCGTGTTTCGCGGTGTCGCATTCGAGATGCGGTTTCGCGTTGAGGGTGAGGCTCCGCGTCTGCGCTGGGACAGATCGTTCTCCTGGGGTAGCTACGCAGCCGCGTTCTGCCAAGGGATCTGCCTCGGTGCGCTGGTGCAGGGAATCCGTGTCGAGGGACGCGCGTATGCAGGCGGTTGGTGGGACTGGCTCACACCGTTTAGCGTTCTCACCGGCCTCGCGCTTGTTGCCGGTTATGGGCTGCTTGGCGCGTGCTGGTTGATCTGGAAAACCGACGGCGAACTGCAAGCACGCTTTCGCAAGCTGGCGCGAACACTTGGAGTGGCAACACTCGCGTTCATCGCGATCGTGTCGATTGCGATGCCGTTTTTGCAGGAGGCTTTTCGTGCACGGTGGTTCGGCTGGCCCGCGATGCTTTACGCCGCGCCGGTTCCGATCCTCGTGCTGTTCCTGGCATGGCGATTTTTTAGCGCGCTTCAGCGGCGCCAGGAGCTGGCACCGTTTTTATGCGCGCTCGGGTTATTTCTACTTTCCTACGTAGGCCTGTGCATCAGCATATGGCCGCATATCGTGCCGCCCAGCATCACGATCTGGCAGGCCGCGACGGCGCCTGCCTCGCAGATGTTTTTGCTGATCGGCACGCTGTTTCTTCTGCCGCTGATCCTTGTCTACACCGGCTACGTGTACTGGCTGTTCCGCGGCAAGGTCACGAGCGCGCATGGCTACCACTGACACGCCACAGTTGGCCCGCCGCCTGATCTGGTTCGCAATCCTGTGGGCCGGCGGTGTGGCCGCCGTCGCAGCACTGGCATTCGTGCTCCGACTGTTTCTAGTCCCCTGACGCACTGCGTCGGTTCAGATTCGCAGCACGAATCAGCGAGGCTTTGATTTTCACCGGATCCGACTGGCGCAGCACGCGTCCGGCCAGCCGAACGGATTCTTTGGTTGATAGAGTGAACAGAAGTTCTTTGAGCGGCAGAATCTGCGATGGGTGCATCGAGTACTGGCGCAGCCCCATGCCCAGCAGCAGCTCGGTCATTTCCAACTCCCCTGCAAGCTCGCCGCAGATCGCAACCGGCACCTTGGCTTTGCGGCAATCTTTGATCGTCTGCGCGATTAGCCGCAGCACGGCAGGGTGCAGGTGATCGTACAAATGCGCAACACTCGAATCGGCGCGATCGATGGCGAGCGTGTACTGGATCAAATCGTTGGTGCCAATCGACAGGAACTTCAGCTTCTGCACCAATTGCGGTACGCATAGCGCCGCAGCGGGCACTTCGACCATGCCGCCGACCTGCACGCGGCCGTCGTACTTGCGCTTGCTATCGCGCAACTGCTGTTTCGCCTGAGCCACAAACGCGAGCGCCTGCTCGACCTCATGCATATGCGCCAACATCGGCACAAGGATGCGGACAGTGCCGACTTCGGATGCACGCAGGATTGCGCGCAACTGCGTCAAAAATAGTTCGGGATACGCCAGGCAATAACGAATCGCACGCAGCCCAAGTGCCGGATTCGACTCCGGGCGCGGAGCGCCTCGTCCCATTCCCAGCGTTTCTCGCGCGGCTTCGTTCAGCACCTTGTCGGCGCCGATATCGAGGGTGCGAATCACGACCGGTTTGCCCTTCATCGCGCGCGCGACTTTGGCGTACGCCTCGTACTGCTCGTCTTCGGTCGGCAGCTCGTCGCGATCCATGAACAAAAACTCGGAGCGGAACAAGCCGATACCGTCGGCACCCGCTTCGAGCGCATCGCGCGCGTCTTCCGGCAGTTCGATGTTCGCCTGCAGCTCGATCGCGATGCCGTCCCGGGTGCGCGCAATCTTGCCTCTGAGCTTGCGCAATTGAACGCGATGCTCGTTTTCATCGCGCACGCGCCTACCGAACTCGGCCAGCTCTTCATCACTGGGATTGACGATGACCGCGTCGAAGTCGGCGTCGATGACGACCAGATCGCCTTCTTCGATCACGCTGCGCGCGTTCTCGGCACCGACCACTGCGGGCAATCCGAGGCTGCGCGCGAGAATCGCCGTATGCGACGTCGGGCCGCCGAGCTCGGTGACGAACCCGGCGAGGTCGACATCGGCCCGGTCCTTCAAATGCAGCACATCGGCCGGCGCAAGGTCCTGTGCAATCAGTATCAGGCGCTCGCCTGGCGCCAGCTGCTTCGTAAACGGGACGCGGGTCGGCCGCCCTCCCGCGAGCGCGTTCACAACACGCTCGACCACCTGCCGTACGTCAGTCGAACGCTCTCGCAAATACTCGTCATCGATCGCGTCGAACTGCTTGACCAATTGCTCGAGCTGGATCGTCAGCGCCCACTCCGCGTTGATCAGCCGGCTGCGAATCAGATCGCGCGGTGCCTCGGCGAGCAAAGCATCGCCCAGAATCAACCGATGCAGGTCAAGGAATGCGCGCACTTCGCTCGGCGCGTTCGGAGCGATCCCCGACTTCAGCTCTTCGAGCTCGTCGCGCACGACGTTGAAAGCAGTCGTCAGCCGGCTGATTTCGTGCAGCACATCGCGCCGCTCGATCGTGTATTGGCGGACGTCGAGTTCCGACGGCGCGAGCAGATGCGCGCGGCCAACGGCGATGCCATGCGCGACGCCGCTGCCAGCGAGCGAGCCTCGGCGGCGTTGCGCACCATCGCCACTCTTAGCCATGCGGTTCGCCGAACCCTGACTCAATCAGCACGCCGATCGCGTCGACCGCTTGTTGCTCATCGATGCCCTCCGCGTCGACCGTCACCGTCGCGCCTGGCCCGGCGGCGAGCATCATCACTCCCATGATCGACTTGGCGTTGACCCTGCGCCCGTTCTTCGCAATGAACACCTCGCTTTCATAGCGCGCGGCGACTTGCGTCAACTGCGCCGACGGGCGCGCATGCAGGCCGAGGGTGTTGTTGATCGTGAAGTCTTTGCTGATCATCGCGCTGCGTCGACCTTAAGCATGCCTTGACGGCCACCCGCCAGCGCTTTTTCAGTCACTTCTTCGAGCGCGCCGCCGCGATAGCAAACCGCGCGTAGCAGCATCGGAAGATTGACGCCGGCCAGCACCGCCACCCGGTCGGACTCCGCGAGCTGCGCGGCGACATTGCCCGGCGTCGCACCGAACGCGTCGGTCAATATCAGCACGCCTTCACCACGATCGACCTCGCGCGCCAGCGCGCGCGCCTGTGCCACCGTCTGCGCGAGGTCAGCACTGCTGTCGACATCGAGCGCGCGCAGTTCCCGGCGGGTGTTCGGATCGCACGTGTAAACGTGTTCGGCACACCGGCTCAAGGCACTCGCGAGCGGTGCATGCGCAATTACGAGGATGCCTACCATGGGGGAGCGCTTTTCATGCAGAAAATTTTCGGTGCAGCGCAGGCGCAAGGGTTGGACGCCGCTGCGCTGCCTAAGTCGTCGGGCACTTAAGTGCCAACCACTGCGGTACTCGCGCCAGCGGCGGGCCCGCAAAATCGCTGCGCTCAAACAGCAGTCCGCTTAAAGACCCGCTGCGTTGCTCCGCTCCTCGGGCGACGACTCAAAGGCAGCGCAGCGACGTCCAACCCTTGCGCTTGAGAGGTCATCGCGAATCGACACGAAAAGCTTTTGGTCTCGAAGCGTGACCATGTCGCGATAGCAGCGGCTGGCGCAGATGCGCCGCCTTTGAGTCGTCGCCCGAGGAACGGAGCAACGCCGGGGCTGTTGAGCGAAAAAGCGCTTTAGCCCTTTTTCGCGCCGGCGTTGTGAGTACCGCAGTGGTCGGCACGAAGTGCCCGACGACGTAGGCGGTGCAGCTGCGCCAGCCGCTGCTGCCACGGTTGCAGTCCGTCGTTGCATCACCCCACCGCCTTCTCCAACTCATCGATAAACATGCCGGCGACGTTGAACCCCGTCTGCTCCGCAATCTCCACGAAACACGTCGGACTGGTGACATTGATTTCGGTCAAGTGGTCGCCGATTACGTCGAGTCCGAGCAGCATCAATCCGCGCGGCAGCAACGCTTGCCCGACCTCACGCGCGATCATCTCGTCGTGTTTCGTCAGCGGTTGTGCTCTTCCGTCGCCTCCTGCGGCCAGATTGCCGCGCGTCTCCCCAGGGGCAGGAATGCGTGCGAGGCAATACGGCACCGGCTCGCCGCCGATCACCAGAATGCGCTTGTCGCCCTCGCTGATCTGAGGAATGAAGCGCTGCGCCATCACCGTGCGCTGTCCGTGCAGCGTGACGGCTTCCAGAATCGAACCTGCGTTCAGGTCGCCCGGTTGCAAACGAAAGACGCCGGCCCCGCCCATGCCGTCGATGGGTTTGACGATGATGTCGCTGTGCTCGGCCCAAAAAGTTCGAATCCCCAAGATGCTGCGCGTCACCAGCGTCGGCACCGCAAATTGCGGGAACTCGAGCACCGCAAGCTTTTCGTTGTGATCGCGTAGCGCCTGCGGATCGTTGATCACGTGCGCACCCTGCGCCACGGCGCGCGACAACAACAACGTCGCATTCAGGAATTCGACGTCAAACGGCGGATCCTTCCGCATCAGCACAGCGTCGTAGCCGTTTAGCGGCTGATCGCGCAGCCCCTGATCGACGTACCACGGCTCCGGTTGCTGTGTAAGGCGTAGTTGATGCGACTGCATCCGGACCAGCCCGTCATGGCTGTCGAACCAAAGCTCGGCCGGCGTGCCGGCGTGCACGACGTGGCCGCGGCGAGCGGCTTCCCGCATCATCGCGACCGTCGAATCCTTGTATTCCTTCAGCTGGTCGAGCGGATCGACGATGAACAGCAAAGTCAACGACATGACAGCGTTGCGAAGCGCGACGAGAGCAGGTTGCGTGTAGTTGCCTTCGTGAAATTGTCTGGCTTTGCCAGCGATTTCACGCTAATCAATCGGACAAAAGTAGGTGTGCACTTTTGTCCGTCTCCTTATCCCGCTATCGCAGCGGCCAGCGCTGCCGACGGGGCGGGCACCTCGAGCAATCGCGACGCGGTGCTTTCGAGCTCGATGGCGGCAGCCAGGAGTGCGAGACGCGCGATCACGCCGTACGAATAAAAACGGTTCGGCGCGCTGTCACCTGCCTGTGCACTGCAGTCGGGCAGATTGCAGCTGTCGGAAAACGCCAGCGGCACGAAGTGCATGCCGGGCGCGTTCAGGTTCTGGTCCGGTCCGCGGTCGGTATGGACGCGATAAAAACCGCCGACCACATAGCGGTCGATCATGTAGACGACCGGTTCGGCCGCAGCGCCGTCGACGTTCTCGCGAGTCGGAACGCCTTCCTGGATGATCACTTCGGTGACCTCGAGACCTTCCTTGATCACCGCCATCTTGTTGCGCTGCTTGCGATTCAATCCGCGCACTTCGGCCGCATCGCGCACCGTCATCACGCCCATGCCGTACGTGCCGGCGTCGGCCTTGACGACGACATAGGGTGTGTCGCTGATGTTGTGCTCGCGATACTTTTCGCGCATCTGCTCGAGCACGAAGTCGATGTTGGTCGCGAGACACTCTTCGCCGGAGCGTTCGTGAAAATTGACTTCACCGCAGCGCCCGAAATATGGATTGATGAACCACGGGTCGATGTTGAGCAACTGCGCAAACTCGTCGGCAATCTGATCGTACGCGGCAAAGTGGTTCGACTTGCGACGCACCGCCCATCCTGCCTGCAGCGGCGGCATCACGATCTGGTCACCGAGGCCACGCAGGATCGGCGGAATGCCGGACGACAAATCGTTGTTCAGCAGGATGGCACACGGATTGAATCCCTGTACACCAAGGTTGTCGCCATCCCGTACCAGGGGCTCGATCGTCAACTCATCGCCGTCTTCAAGCGCGATTCGAGTCGGCTGAGTAATGTCGTCGGCCAACGACCCGAGTCGAACTTCGAGACCGGTCTGGCGCAGGATGCGGACCAGTCGTGCCACATTGGTCAGGTAAAACTGGTTGCGCGTGTGTCGCTCCGGAATCAGCAACAGATTGCGCGCGTCGGGGCAGATCCGGTCAATCGCGGTTTGCGCCGCCTGCACGGCGGCCGGCAGCATCTGCTCCGAAAGGTTGTTGAACCCGCCCGGAAACAGGTTCATATCCACCGGGGCGAGCTTGAAGCCGGCGTTGCGCAGATCGACCGACCCATAAAACGGCGGCGTGTGATCCTGCCATTGCAGCCGAAACCAGCGCTCAATCGCCGGTAACGACTCCAGGATGCGCTGCTCCAACTGCAGCAAAGGCCCGGTCTGCGCAGTTAACAGGTGAGGAACGGCGGGGGTCGGCACAGTCTGCACGATGGGCTCGCATGCTGAAGCGGGCGGCCAGTTTACCGTGCGGGACGCGCGTGCTCGACGAGCTTCGACGTCTTGCGCTCAAACGGATCGCGGCGCGCAAGCAGCCGCTGCTGATGCACAGAGATCAGGCGGTAATGGCGTAATCCTGCCAACCGGTCTTCTACCTCCTGGCAATCCTTGCCGTTGGCCACCCACAGCTCGGGGTCGATGCGCCGCAGGTCAAATGCAGACGAAAAGCTGCGCAAGGTCTTGCGGCCGCTGCGGTCGTTGTACTCATGGAAATACGACATCGCGAGTTCGCGCAAGCTGCGATATATCGGATCGCGATAGCGCAGTGACGCGCCGTTGGTCTTCGAGATAGCGCCCCAGTGAGTTCCGCGGCGAAAAAGCGCCAGCACGTGCGGGTAATCGCTTAACGAACAGTCGAGGTGCATGACGAGTGGCGGCTCGCCCTGCACCCACAAGGCGCACGCTGCAAACATCGCGCCCTCGATACAGTGCGCGCGCCGATGCCGCATCACCGAGCGCACCGAATGGATGGTCTCGCCACCCAACTCGTGGTTGATCGGGATCGCGTTCAGAAATGCCTGAATTTTCTGCGGCGTCGACAACCGCTGCAAGAGCGCGAACTCCGAAACTGTCAACGCCAGGTCCTCGCGGCGGGCAAAGCGGCGTAATGAGATGCGCTTCGAGGCCCTCGATTTCGCCGCCGGCACGTTCGCTTACGTCCGCACCACAAACTTCAACCAGAAGCCCGCTGCAGATTGGCGATCAGAACGACCCCACGAGGTACAGGACTGGGCCGCTGAACTCGTACTGCACGCTGCCGGAAAAACTGGACTTGGTGACGTCCAGGTCGTAGTCGACGTAGCGGTAGCCGAGGCCGACCCCGAAGTTCCTGGTGAACCGGTAATCGACTCCGGCTACAAGATTTACCAGTGAACCGTCGTAGTCGTTGTAGCTGAATGAAAAGAAATCAACGCGCCCCGACAGCAGCCACCGCGGCGTCAACGCGTACGACCCATAAAGGCCAATGGTCGGTAGCGGCGCCAGTGCGTCGCCCGTTCTCTTCGCCACGCTGACGCCCTCGAGCGACATGGTGAAATCCGTCACATGCAGGCCGAGCGAGATACCGAGTTCCGCTTCCGTGTTCTTGATGAACGAGTAGCCACCGGACAATCGATAGATGTCGGAGTCGAACTCGGAGTTAACGACAATGCCGATCGGATAAGTGTTTCCGCCCCAGTTAATCGTCCTGTCTGATCACGCGCGTGCCGCTTCGATCCAGGGCAAAGTACTCACCCTCGAGTCTCCAGCGCTCGCCGAGCCGCAATTTGCCAAGGATCGACGCCTGGACTTTGCGGTCATCGAGGCCGAGATCGTCCTCAAAGCTGATCGATGTTCCCGCGCCAAGAGTCGTGCTGTCGAGGCGCGCGGTGGTTTTCACCGTCGGTGCGTAAGCGCCGACCTCGAGGGTAAAGCCGTCCTGAAGCCCGGGATTGACGGTCCAGGTCTCCTGGCCGATCGCCAGGCCGGAAGCAAAGATGCCCAACGAAGCAAGACCCCATCGGATGGCGGCCCTTAAGCGATTGTTCTCCGAGGCTGCACTCTTATTTGTATTTTGACCTTCGACTGCACCTAGCATTTGTCTACCTCGGCCTTGAGTGATGAGTCCACGCGCGTCCTCGTGTGGTCGCGGATCATAATGTGCGCCACGACTTTGCGTACGCCTAACGAAACTTCGAAAAAAAAAGGGCACCTCGATGAGGTGCCCTGAAAGTCCGCCTGTACGTTTATTGAGCCGCGTGGCGGTCGCGTACCACGCACGCCCTTACATCTTGTACGCCGATTCGCCGTGATAAGTCGTATCCAGCCCTTCGCGTTCTTCCTCCTCGTTGACCCTGACGCCGACGATCATCTTGACGATCAGCAAGGCAACGAACGAGACGATCGCCGATAGAACGACCGCGGTCAGGACGGCCTGCAACTGGATCCACACCTGCGCACCAATGCCGGGAAAGTCGGCCGGGTCGCCGCACTTGTTGGTGACGTAGTTGCAGATGCCGAAGCCGCCGAGCGAAGGCGAAGCAAATACACCCGTCAGCAACGCGCCGGTAATGCCGCCCACGCCGTGCACACCGAATACATCGAGCGCATCATCGGCGCCGAGCATTTTCTTCAGGCTGCTGACACCCCAGAAACACGCGCCGCCGGCCACCGCACCGATGACGACGCCGCCGATCACGCCGACGAACCCGCACGCCGGCGTAATCGCCACCAGACCCGCGACTGCGCCGGACGCAGCGCCGAGCATCGACGGCTTGCCTTTGATCATCCATTCGGCAAACGTCCACGTCAGCACGGCGGCCGCGGTGGCGAACAGCGTGTTGACGAACGCCATCGCCGCGACGCCGTTGGCTTCCAGGTTGGAGCCCGCGTTGAATCCGAACCAACCGACCCACAGCATCGCTGCGCCGACCATCGTAAGCGTCAGGTTATGCGGCGCCATCGATTCACGTCCGTAGCCGATGCGCTTGCCAAGCACAAACGCAGCAACCAAGCCGGCGATGCCTGCGTTGATGTGCACGACGGTGCCGCCTGCGAAGTCCAGTGCGCCCTTCGCCCATAGCCAGCCGGCCGATGCTCCGACCGAGGCCTGCGTCGCCGCATCGGTGATCGCATCCGGACCGTCCCAGTACCAGACCATGTGCGCCATCGGCAGATAGCTGAACGTAAACCACAGCGCCATGAACAGCAGCACGGCGGAGAACTTCATGCGCTCGGCGTAAGCGCCGACGATCAGCGCACAGGTGATCGCCGCAAAGGTGCATTGGAACGCGACGAACATCAGCTCAGGAATGTAAGTGTCCTTGCTGAACGTCGCGGCGCCGGTCTCCGGCGTCACGCCGGACAGAAACATCTTCGAGAGCCCGCCGATAAACGGTCCGCCGCCGGTAAAGGCGAGCGAGTAACCGTAGATCATCCATAGCACCGCGATCAGCGAGAACGTAACGAACACCTGCATCAGCACCGACAACATGTTCTTCGAGCGCACCAGGCCGCCGTAGAAAAGCGCGAGGCCGGGAATCGTCATCAGGATGACCATCATCGTCGCTGCGTACATGAACGCAGTGTCGCCCTTGTTGATGTTGGGTGGCTTAGCCGCCGGGGCGGCGGGAGCCGCTGCCGGCGCCGCAGGTGTTGCCGCTTCGGCCTTCGCGGGCGTTGCGGCCGAAGCAGTCGCCTCTACCTTCGCCGCTTCACCGGGTTTCGGATTCTCGTACTGCGCGATCGCGGGCGTCAGCGATCCAATTGCAAACGCTCCTGCAGCGAGGAGCATGACCATTAGTTTCTTCATCGTCATCCCCATCGGTTAGAGCGCTTCCTTGCCGGTTTCGCCGGTTCGGATGCGAACGACATGCTCGAGATCAAACACGAATACCTTGCCGTCGCCGATCTTGCCCGTGCGTGCGGAGCCTTCGATCGCTTCGATCGCGCGCTCGACGATATCGTCGGACACCGCCGCCTCGATCTTTACCTTCGGCAAGAAATCGACGACGTATTCGGCGCCTCGATACAACTCGGTATGACCCTTTTGTCTGCCGAAGCCTTTGACCTCGGTGACCGTGATGCCTTGCACGCCGACGGCGGACAACGCTTCACGCACCTCGTCAAGCTTGAACGGCTTGATAACGGCCGTGATTAGTTTCATCGCTTCATTTCCTCGCTATCGCTTAAAACGTCTTGGTCACCGAAACCACGACACTCGTTTTGCCTGCGCCGTCCGAAGCATCGGACTTCAGAAATAGCTTCTTTTCGTTGGTTCCAACAACAGCTAGTCCGGCGAGCCAGCCCGATCCGACGATGTCATAGGTCACACCCAGCTTGTAATCGAAATAGGTGTCGTCGATCAACCCGACCTGTTGCCCGTTCTCTATCTTTTGCCAGCCGGCGTGGGCCTGAATGGCCCAGCCACCGTCGAAGGGATAGGCAACGGAAAAGTCCAAGTACTGCGAACCTTTCGTGTCAACGCCAGGTGCTTTCAGGTCGAAGTAGTCGGTGAAGCCGTAGAAGTACTTCAATGACAGCGGACCCCAGGTACCACCGATATACGCTTCGAAGAAATCCGGTTCGTAGCCCGCGATGAACTTGCCGGTGCCCGGGTAGTAGTAATAGAGCACCCCGACATCGAGCCCGAAGTCACCGAACGTTGTCTTGTAGCCGCCGTAGAAATCCATTTCAAGGCTGGCGCCGTTAAACAGCACCGAAGACACGTTCGAGTTCCAGTTGCCAAGATAGAAGCCCGACTTGTGAGCGAAGTCGATGCCGCCTTGGAACGCAGGCTTGTAGTCGGTCTGCGAGTAGCCACGATATCGATAGTCACTGAACAGTCCCGCGTTGCCTGTGAATGTGAACTCGGGCTCTGGTTTCGCGGTTTGCGCCGAAACGCCCAGTGGCGCGGCACTTCCGACTGCGATAGCGCAAGCAATCAGCGCTGTTCTCATATTCTTTATCCCCTCTCGAAGTGTTTGGCGTGACAAACGGAATCGATTGGGCTCTACGCAACATGCATGCCATTTGTTGCAGCGCCAAAATGCGCGATGGCGGTGCAAATCAGGTCAACTAATCAATCCGTTGCACGCTGATAGTGCGCGGGCGCACGGGAGCGGGGCGCCGCGCGAGGGCGCCGCAATAGGCTAAATTGGCGCCATGGACAAAGTTTCGTTTCTCGATGAGCTGCAGGATCGGCTGGCGGCGCTGATGCGCAATACACCCGCGGCCGACATGCAGAAAAACGTGAAGGCGCTTTTAACGCAGCAGTTCGCGCGGCTCGATCTGGTCACGCGCGAGGAGTTCGATACGCAAACCAAGGTGCTCGCGAAAACGCGCGCCAAGCTCGAGGAGCTCGAGCGCAAACTCACAGAAATCGAAAACAAGAAGCGCTAAGCGGGCGACGATTCGGCGGCCGATCGCTTGCGAGCAATTGCGATGATCTTGGCCGCGGTCGGCAGCTGCAATTCCGACAATTCTGCGTCCATGGCCGAACGGTCGATCAGGCGAACATGGCGCTTCTTGGCAATTTCCTTTGCACCACTTTCATAACCCGGCTTCGGCGATCACTGCGACCCGCATCATCCCGATCTCGCGCGCCTGCTCGATCAACGCGGTGATGCGGTCGACTGACACGCGATCGGTCTGCACGACGAACGCATAGGCGCGTGCCGCATCTTCACGATGACGCAGCACGAGTTCGATCGGCCATACCGCCGGCGAGGCAGGCGACCCGCGATAGCCGCGCGCTTCGTACCAGGCGAGCACCAGCTCCCGCAGCGGCACCCCCGGTGAAACCGAATCCGGTTTGCGCTTGACGGGTTTTTCGCTCGGATGCGCCGAGGCCGGCGCTGCCGGTGCGCGCGGTCGTGTCTGAGGCGCTGGGTCGTGCACCATGATTTGCGAAATCAGATCCTCGATCGGATCCATACCGTCGGCCGCCTGCTCGGCGGGTGTCGCACCGTGCATTCCGTTCGACTTCGATGCATGGCGCGATTTGGAATCGTGCGGCTTGGAGTCCCCATATTCGATCGGCGGCAGCTCGCGCGACTTATCGGTCGAGGCGTTCCGTGCCGCCGCGTGGCGGGCGGCAGCTGCCGCTTTTTCAGCAGGATCATCTTCGAGTAGCCGTCCGACAATCTTCTTCGGCTTGACGTGCTGTTCAAGATCTGCGGGCTGGTCCTCGTCCAACTGTCCGCCAGCAAGCATCAAGGCCATTGCACTTTGCTCGCGCTTGGCGGACTGCTCGCGAATCGCGCGTGCGCGCCGCTGCACCCAGACATAAAGGCCGGTCAGCGTGACGAAAACAACGATAGCGAGAAGGAAAGTTGACACTTAATGAGCGCGCTGCTGCCAAGCGAAAGGATCGATCTCCAACGTGACTGTATCGTGCCACGATGATGCAAGCCATCCCCAGCGAATATCAGGCCAAACGGGTCATTTTTCCTTCGTCCGATTAGGCTGTGCCGCACCCAAAACGAGGGATGCGGTAGCGCGCGCGATGCATGCCCTATCGCGCAATCGGTTTAGGCCGGTCTTGCGCGCGTATACCGGGCCCTCCATCACCGTTCGAAGCGGTCCGCGCGCCGATAGAATCGCGCGCCATGCCTAAGCTGCCGTTCGGTTAATGAAGCCATTGCAATGACGCTTGCGGTCGTTCGCAGCCGCGGCTTATCGGGCATGTCGGCGCCTGAAGTGACGGTTGAGGTGCATCTGGCGAACGGGTTGCCAGCATTCACGCTCGTCGGATTGCCCGACACGGAGGTGCGCGAAGCACGCGAGCGCGTGCGGGCAGCGCTGCAGAACAGCCGCTTTGACTTTCCGATGCGGCGTATCACCGTCAATCTGGCGCCGGCCGATCTCCCGAAGGAATCGGGACGCTTCGATTTGCCGATCGCGCTCGGTATTTTGGCTGCAACAGGACAACTGCCGGCTCGTGTGCTTGACCGCTACGAGTTTGCGGGTGAGCTGTCGCTGTCGGGGGAGCTCCGTCCGGTACGTGGAACACTGGCGATGGCGTATGCCGTCACGCTTGCGTCCGCCGGCGCGGCAAGCGAAAAGCGCGAAAAAGGCGCGTCGGAGAAAGCCCCGCTACGCGGCTTTGTCGTGCCAGCGGAATGCGCTGATGAGGCGGCGCTGGTCGGGCAGGTGCTGATTTATCCCGCGAAAACGCTGCTGCAAGTCGTCGAGCACTTGCGCGCCGACGCCGGCGAAGCCGACGCGCGGCGCATCGAAGTTCACCAGGCGATGGTGCGCCTGACACCACCGACGTATCCCGACATGTTCGACGTGAAGGGGCAACTCGCGGCGCGGCGCGCGCTCGAGATCGCCGCCGCCGGCGGCCATAGCGTGCTGCTGGTCGGACCGCCGGGTACCGGCAAGACGATGTTGGCGCAGCGCTTTGCAGGAATTCTGCCGCCGATGACCACTGATGAAGCGCTTGAATCGGCGGCGGTGCTAAGCCTTGCAGGTCAATTCGCTACGCAGCGTTGGGCCACGCGCATATACCGCTCCCCGCATCACACCGCAAGCGCAGTCGCGCTGGTGGGCGGCGGCAATCCGCCGATGCCTGGTGAGATTTCGCTGGCGCATCACGGCGTGCTGTTCCTGGACGAACTGCCCGAATTCGAACGGCGCGTGCTCGAAGCATTGCGGCAGCCGCTCGAGTCAGGCCTTATCACCGTGTCGCGCGCCGCGCGACAGGTCGAGTATCCGGCCAAATTCCAGTTGCTGGCCGCGATGAATCCGTGCCCGTGCGGTTACTTTGGCCACAAGACGATCGAATGCCGCTGCACGCCCGATCTGGTGGCACGCTACCAGGACCGCATCTCGGGACCGCTGCTCGACCGCATCGACATGCGCGTCGAAGTGTCGTCGTTCACCGAGGAAGAACTGACGACGATGGGTGACGGCGAGCCGACGCGCTTTGTCGCCGAGCGCGTGCGCAAGGCGTACCACCGCGCGCTGTCACGGCAAGGCAAGTTGAACGATCACCTGCAGCCGGCCGAGATCGACCAGGCTTGCACCGTCACCGGCGCCGTCAAGCAACTGTTGCACGCGGCCGCGGTGCGGCTCGGCTGGTCGATGCGCGCGTACCACCGCGTGCTGAAGGTGTCGCGCACCATCGCGGACCTGGCAGGAACAACCGAGCTCGCAACATCGCACGTGGCGGAAGCGATTCAATACCGGCGATCGTTACGTGAGGTCTGATCGGCCTGCGGCTACTTGTTCACCGGCATCGCAAACTCGGGCCCTTTGCTCGCGGCCGCATCGGGCCAGCGCTGCATCACCGACTTATAGCGCGTGTAGAAGCGAATGCCTTCCTCACCGTAGGCATGGTGGTCACCGAACATCGAGCGCTTCCAGCCGCCGAACGAATGAAACGCCATCGGCACCGGGATCGGCACGTTGATACCGACCATGCCAGCGCGCACGGCGCGCCCAAAACTGCGAGCGGTGCCGCCGTCGGATGTGTAAATTGCCACGCCGTTGCCGTACTCGTGCGAGCTGACTATGTCGAGCGCCGCCGCGATATCCGGGACGCGAACGACGCATAGCACGGGCCCGAAGATCTCTTCGCGATAAATGCGCATCGTCGGTTCAACGTTGTCGAACAGCGTGGCACCGAGAAAAAACCCGTCCTGTGTCGCGCTTTGGTGCGTCCGGCCGTCGCAAACGATGCTCGCACCTTCGGTAACGCCGCAGTCGATGTAGCCGAGCACCTTGTCTCGGTGCGCGGCGGTCACCAGCGGTCCCATATCAGCGCGTGCGTCCATGCCCCCGGTGATGGTCAGGGCACCGATGCGCGTTCTCACTTTGCCGATCAAGGCATCAGCGACATCGCCCACGGCCACGCACACCGAGATCGCCATACAGCGCTCGCCGGCCGATCCATACGCCGCGCCTACCAGGGCATCGGCCGCGTGGTCGAGGTCGGCATCGGGCATCACCACCATGTGATTCTTGGCGCCGCCCAGCGCCTGCACCCGCTTGCCGTGCCGCGTGCCCTCGGCGTGGATGTACTCGGCGATCGGTGTTGACCCGACGAAGCTGACGGCGGCGATGCCGGCGTGCGCAAGAATCGCGTCCACCGCTTCCTTGTCGCCTTGCACGACATTGAATGCGCCGTCTGGCAACCCTGCCTTTTGCAAGAGCTCGGCCAGCATCAGCGCTGCTGACGGATCGCGCTCGGATGGCTTCAGCACAAACGTGTTGCCACATACCAGTGCCAGCGGAAACATCCACATCGGGACCATCGCCGGAAAGTTGAACGGCGTGATGCCGGCTACCACGCCAAGTGGCTGGCGCAATGAGAAGTTGTCGATGCCGCCGCCGATGTTGTCCGAAAACTGGGTCTTCAGAAGTTGTGGAGCACCGCACGCGAACTCGACGATCTCGATGCCGCGCTGCACTTCGCCCTTTGCGTCACTCAATATCTTGCCGTGCTCCTGCGTGATGATCGATGCAAGCGCATCCTGGCTTCGCTCGAGCAGTTCCTTGAAGCGAAACATCACGCGCGCGCGATTCAACGGCGAGGTTTCGCTCCATGCTGGCAGCGCCGAAAGCGCGGCACTGACTGCGGCATCAACCGTCGCCGCGTCCGCCAACCGCACCGACCCGGTGACGTCGCCGGTGGCCGGGTTAAACACTTGGCCGGTTCGAGACGCGGCCCCGCCGACGCGCGCGCCGGCAAGCCAGTGTGTGATGTCGGCAAGCGCTGTTTCGTTTTTTCCCATTCCGCTATTTTGCGCCAATTAAGTGACCGAGATAGTCGCGCGCACCCGGAGCTTGGATCAAATCCTCGAACGTCGCGTGGCGCGTCACCTCACCTCGCTGCACGAATACAAAGCTTTCGGACATCTCGCGCAGAAGCTCGAGCTGCCATGACTCTTGCGGATGCAGGCAGACGAACAGAAGGCGATCGCGGCGCCGCAGGTTCTCGAAGAAACGAAGCATGAAACCGATGTACCCGTCCTGCGTGTTCAGCTGCGGCTCATCGAACAAGTGCACCAAAGCCTCCTCGCGTGCGGCTCGCGCCAGCCAGGCATCAGGTTTCCACGATCGAAATCGGCGTATCTGATACGACTGGTGGTAATGCCGCGCCAACTGTCCGCGCTCGCTGCGGCGCACGCGGTGAATGTCCTGACCGTCGACGCGCACCGAACCGGCCGTCGGAGCATTTGAGCCCGTAATCAGCTCGAATAGCGTCGTCTTGCCCGAGCCGTTCGGCCCCAACACGCCGACGATCGCCGGTTCGGCAAATGCCAGCTCGGCTTGCAGAACAAAGCTCGGCGCTCTGGCAAACCGACTGCTGCGATATTCCTTACGAAGTGAGGCAACGCGTAGCAGATCTCCCATGGGGTCGTCGCTCAAGCGCCCAGCAGGCGGGCGCGCTTGCCGGGATCGTCGCGTAATTCCGCAGCGGGGCCATGGTGCGCAACTGTGCCGTGATCGAGCACGACCACGCGATCGGCGACTTCGAGCGCAGCGCCGACGTGCTGCTCGACCAGCAGCACGCTGACGCCTTCCTTCTTCAGCCGGTGCACCGTACGCATCACATCCTGCACTACCTTCGGCGCCAACCCCTGGCTGGGCTCGTCCATCAGCACCAGCCCGGGGCTGCCAAGCAAAGCACGCGAAATCGCGACCATCTGCATCTCGCCGCCGGAAAGATTTTCACTATCACGCTCGAGCAGGTACTCGAGCGCGCTGAAGATTTCGCAGCACTCACCGATCGTCCAGCGTCGAAACTTCGTACGCTTTTCGGCGATCGTCAGATTGCGCCGAACCGACAGGCTTGGGACCACGCGCCGCTCCTCCGGCACCCATGCAACGCCGGCGCGCGCGATGGTATGCGTGCTCTGGTGCGTGACATCGCGCCCATCGAATCGAATCTTGCCGTAACGCGCGGGCGTCAGGCCGAGAACAGATCGCAGGGTGGTGGTCTTGCCGGCGCCGGTGGCCCCCAGCAGCGCGACCACTTCACCTGGGCCGACGTGCAGGGAGACATCGAACAGCGCCTGCGTCTCGCCGTAGAAGGTGCGGATGCCCTCCACATGCAGCATTACGCCACCGCCCCTAGATTGCTGCGCGCCACCCACGGGTCGGCGCGCAGCTCGGCCGGCGTACCCTGCGCGATGACCTGTCCCCACTGGATCACCGAGATGCGATCGGCAATTCGAAACAGGAACGGCATGTCGTGCTCGATCACAACGATCGTCGCGCGCTGCCGCAGCCGCTCGATCAATGCCGTGAGTCGGCGCGCGCCTTGCGCCCCCATTCCCGCGGTCGGTTCGTCGAGGAATAGCAACCGCGGCTCCGGCGCAAGCGCCACAGCAATCTCAAGACAGCGACGATCGCCGTACGCAAGCCCCTTGGCGGGCGAATGTTCCTTGCCCGCCAGTCCGACGTCGACAAGAAGCTGAGCGGCCCGCGCTTGCAGGGCAGAGTCGCGGCGCACCTGTCCGAACATGCGAAATGCAGCATTGACCAGCGGCCGCATTGCCACGATCACGTTGTCCAGCGCGCTGTAGCTGTCGAACAGGTTCATCAACTGAAACGAGCGCGAGATACCGGCGCGCGCAATCGTTGCGGGCGATGCTCCGGTGATGTCGCGGCCATCGAAAGTCACTGTCCCGCGTTCGGGCCGATAGCGTCCGGTCAGCACGTTGAAGAATGTCGTCTTGCCGGCGCCGTTGGGACCGATGATGCCCGCGAGCTCACCGGTTTCGATCGCGAACGACACGTCGTCCAGCACGACCTGCTGGCCAAAGCGCTTATGCAGGCGGTGCGCTTCGAGCAGCGGCATCACGCGCCTCGCCCTCGTGCCGGGCGGCGAAGCTGGGAACGCAATTGCTCGATCATTCCGGCAATGCCTTCGGGCTTGAACAGCACCACGGCCATGAACAACAGTCCGTACCAGAGCAGCCAGGTTTCGGTGTAAGCACCGAGCAGATCGCGCGCGACGATGAAGAACACGGCCCCGATCACAGGTCCCCAGAAGCTCACCAACCCGCCTCCGATCAGCACCATCATCACGACGTAGCCCGAATTGTTAAGGCTCATCACGTTTGGATATGCGGACTGCTGCGCCAATGCGAACAGGCCGCCGGCCAGCCCGGCGATCGCGCACGACATCACAAACACCATGAACTTGACGAGCCAGACGTTGTGTCCGCAGTACGCCGCGCGCATCTCGTTCTGCTTGACCGCACCGAGGACGCGTCCGAACGGAGTATCGATCAGGTACCAAAGTGCCCACGCAACGACTGCGAACAGCGCTAGCGCGAAATAAAACAGCGCGGCGTGCGACGTCAGAGAGACTTGCACGAACCCGAGGTCCAGCGGCGGGCGCGGAATGTTGAGCAGCCCGTCTTCGCCACCGGTCACGCTGTGCCACTTGATTGAAACGAACCAGGCCAACTGGCCAAATGCGATCGTCATCAGCGCGTAGTAGATACCGCGCCGATGTGAAATGAACGCCGCAACCAGCGCACCGAATAAGGCGGCGCCGAGAATCGCCGCGGCCATCCCGCCGATCAGTCCGACGTCAGCGTGCTTCAACGCCAATCCGGTCGCGTACGCCCCGATGCCGAAGAAAGCGCCGTGGCCGAACGACGGCAGGCCCCCGTACCCGAGGAGCAGGTTGTATCCCAGTGCGTACAGACTCCAGATCAGCACTTCCAAAGCCAAATATTGGTAGAGCCCGACCGCACCCAGCCACAGTGGGCTGGTTGCGAACAGCAGCAGCACCAGGCCATATCCGAGCGCGAAACGCGGTGCCGGTGCAGCCCTGAAGGAAGGCACCCGTATTTCAGCTTGTGTGCTCAAAACACCCGCCATCGGCTCCGGCTGGATCGATATAGAATTTTTATTCTGTTTCTGGACAAAACGTAATTTACGTTCTAATCTGGCTGGAAGCAATGACTTTGATCGAATGATCACCATGCAGTCGTCGGCTCTGAACCGTGCACGCACTCGCTCGAGTCACCCGCGCAGGTACTCCAGTCCGCAGTTACGAAGAGCTGGTGCATCGAATCACTGAGCGCTTCCCCCGGCTGCCCGGTCAGCTGCAGCGTATTGCGCGCTTTGCGCTCGACGCACCGGAAGATTTTGCGCTCGGCACCGCCGCCCAGCTCGCCGAACAGATCGGCGTGCAGCCCTCGGCATTGGTGCGCTTCGCTGCTGCGGTTGATTGCGATGGTTTCGTCGAATTGCGACAGTTGTTTCGCACACAGCTGCGGGCCCGTACGCTGACGTACCGCGAGCGTATCGAGCGTCTGCAATCGCGCGCTCCGCAGGCAACGTCGCCAGGAGCCGTGTTCCGCGCTCAATCGGGCCAGGCAATCGCGGAACTGCAGCGCTTTCAGCACGCGATCGACGACCGTTTGCTGACACAAGCCGTCGAATTGATCGCGACTGCCTCGCAAATCAACCTTCTTGCGGCGCGGCGCTCGTTCCCGGTCGCGGCGTATCTCGCCTACGCGCTGAATCAACTCGAGGTCCGCACCCAGCTGCTGGACAACGTGGGCGGCATGAACCGCGAATTTGCCGCGCGCATTGGCGCCGATGAAGTCGTGGTCGCGATCAGCTTTCGAAACTACACCGGCGATGTCGTCGATATCGCTGACAGTTGCCGGCAGCGCGGCGCCGCGGTTATCGCAATCACGGACAGCAAGCTGTCGCCGCTGATCAGTGTGGCGACGCTTTCGTTCGCAATCGGCGACGACGGCGGCGCCGCGTTCCGCTCGCTGGTCGAGCCGATCGTGCTCGCGCAATCGCTGGTCGTCGCGGTCGGCCATCGATTGATGGCCGAGCGCGCGAACCAGAAACGGGCTTCTACCAAAGGACAGCACCGCCGAGCGTTGAGCGCCGGGCCGCCTCAAGCTCAACGCATGTCACCGCGGGGGACCAACGCGAAGCGACCCGGGGCAAGAACGTGAAAGACGGCACAGCGTCCCGCCCGCTCGACGTGATCTGCATCGGCCGCGCTGCGGTTGATCTGTACGGCGAACAGATCGGCGCACGCCTCGAGGACGTGACGACGTTTGCGCGCTATCTCGGCGGCTCGCCGGCCAACACCGCTGTGGGCTGCGCGCGCCTCGGCCTCCAAGCTGCAATGCTGACGCGGGTCGGTGACGAACAGAACGGCCGCTTCGTGCTCGACTCGCTGGCGCGCGAGGGCGTCGATGTCAGCCATGTGCGGCTCGATCCGCAACGCCTGACTGCGTTGGTGTTTCTGAGCATTCGAAGCCGCAGCGCGTTTCCGCTGCTGTTCTATCGCGACCGTTGCGCCGACATGGCGCTCGAAGCGTCCGACGTCGACCCGCGTTTTATCGCAATGGCCGCGTCGGTGTTGATCTCGGGCACGCACCTGTCGCAGCCTGGAACGTCGGCCGCGTGCCGCGCGGCGATCGACGCATGCCGGCGCGCCCGCGGCCGCGTCATCCTCGACATCGATTTTCGGCCGGTGTTATGGGGGCTGGCGCCGTTGGGAGACGGTGAGACGCGTTACGTGCAGGCGCCATCGGTCAGTGCGAGCTTGCAAGCAGTCATCGCGGCATGCGACTTGATTGTCGGCACCGAAGAAGAGTTCTGCATCGCGTCCGACACCACCGATCCGGAAACAGCCGTCAGCACGTTACGCCGAATGTCCACCGCGACGTTGGTGCTGAAGCGTGGCGCGGATGGATGCACCATCTACCCGGCCGCGCGCGGTGCAGCGTCGATCAAGGTCGCTGGATTTCCGATCGAGGTTTTTAACGTGCTCGGTGCGGGCGACGCGTTCATGGCGGGATTCCTAAGCGGATGGCTGCGAGACGCGACGCTGGACGAATGCGGCAGACGTGCCAACGCGTGCGGCGCACTGGTCGTGTCGCGTCACGGATGCGCTCCCGCGATTCCGACCGCCGTTGAGCTCGAGCATTTCCTGCAGCACGGCGCAACGACTCCGCGACTGCGCGAAGACGTCGCACTGAATCGCCTGCATCGCGCCACTACGCGCCGCCGTGCTCCGCCGTGGGTCGCGGCGCTCGCGTTCGACCACCGCGCACCGCTCGAGCAGCTGGTGGACGAGTTGAACACGCCGCTCGCGCGGATCTCGCAGTTCAAGCATCTGGTCGCACGCGCGGCGCAGCGCGCAAGTCATCGCGCCGACGAGCTCGGCGCTGCGTGCGGATTGATCCTCGACGATCGCTACGGTGCCGATCTGCTGCCGGAGCTCGACGAGTCGGGCTGGTGGATCGCGCGTCCCGTCGAAGACCCAGGCTCGCGGCCGCTGCGGTTCGAGCACGGCCGCAACGTGCAGTCGATGTTGCGCGAGTGGCCAGCGCGCCATATCGCGAAATGTTTGGTGGCCTTCGATGCTGACGATTCTGCCGCGCTCAAAAGCGCACAGGTCGAGACGCTGATCGATCTTCGCAGGGCCTGCGACGACTCAGGCCGTGAATTGCTGCTCGAAGTGATTCCTCCGCCTATCGCCGGTGATGCGCGTGATGCCGACGAAGTGCTGCTGCGCGCGGTAACCGCGATAGCCGCGGCGGGCGTGTTACCCGACTGGTGGAAACTGCCGCCGCCGACCAGCGCGCACGGATGGAAGCGGCTCGAGTCCGCGGTTCGCAGCGCAGACCCGCATTGCCGCGGCGTGCTCGTGCTCGGCCTGGATGCGCCGATCGATGAACTGGCTGACCAGTTGGCCGAAGCAGCGGCGCAGCCACTGTGCCGAGGCTTCGCGGTCGGCCGCACGATATTCGGCGAGACCGCGCGCGCATGGTTTACCGGCGAGATCGACGACGCTGCTGCGATCGACGTGATCTCGCAGCGGTATCTGCGGCTGGTGCGGCGGTTCGCCGACGCGCGCCATGCGATGGGTGTGCGCACGGCACCTACGCTCGCCGCGGTCAACAGTTAACGCGATAACGCTGAGGAAAAATGGAACGCATCGGATTCATTGGCATCGGTTTAATGGGCCACGGTATGGCGAAAAACCTGCTCGCCAAAGGCCACTCGCTGGCGTTCAAGGTACACCGTAATCGCGCCAACCTCGCGGACCTGACCGCAGCGGGCGCCGTGGAAGTCAAAGACACGCGCTCCCTGGTCGCCGCCAGCGACATCGTCTTCTTCTGCGTGACCGGCTCGCCGCAGGTCGAGGAAATCATCTACGGCGCTGACGGGCTGCTCGCTACAGCGCGTGACGGCATGCTAGTGGTTGATTGCTCGACCAGCGAGCCCACTTCCACCGCGCGCATTCGCGCCGATCTGGCCGAGCGCGGTGTCGCGTACATCGACGCACCGCTGGCGCGCACGCCGAAGGAGGCCGAAGAAGGCCGGCTGAACACGATGGTCGGCGCCGATGACGCGAATTTCGAACGCCTGCAGCCGGTGATGAAGGCGTTTTGCGAGAACGTGATTCACGTCGGCCCGCCCGGCCACGGCCACGTGCTGAAGCTGGTCAACAATTTTCTGGCGCTGTCGATTGCGACCAGCACGGCTGAAGCATTCACCATCGCCGCCAAAAGCGGACTTTCGCTGCGCAAGCTGCTCGAAGTCATCACTGCCGGCGGCGTCAACTCCGGCGTGTTTCAGATGATCGCCAGCAAGGCGGTCGACGGCGATCTGACTGGGATGAAGTTCACGATCGCCAATGGCCGCAAGGACATGAGCTACTACACGCATCTGGCCGAATCGCACGGCACAGCCAGCTACATCGGCGAAGCGGTGCATCAGTCGCTGGTGCAGGCCAGCGCGCTCGGCCTCGGCGAACGATTCATGCCCTCGCTGATCGAGGCGCAGGAGAAGTTAAACGGTATCAAGATCGTTCCGCGCTAATTGCATCGACGTCCGCGCGCGCGAGCGAATTTCACTTAAGGACGCACAGGAGACGACAATGAAACAGAAACAACAGAAACACCCGGCGCGCCCGACGGCCAGCGCAATATCGAGCTCAAGCAGCCGTCGTCGCCTGTTGAAGGCGAGCGCGCTCGAGTGCGGCCACTGCCGGCCTCTACGGCGTCGCGCCGTTTTACGGCCCGTGGAAGCACAACCATGTGTGGGCCCAGACTGCGCAAAAAAAACCGCTCGTGCTTGGCTTGACGATGGACGCGAGCGGGCAATATGCCGCGAGCGGCAGCGACGAGCGGCTCGGCGCAATGCTCGCAATCAAGGAGTTCAACGACAAGGGCGGTGTGCTCGGACGGCCCATCGAGCACATTCATATCGATACCGAGACGACGCCGGCGACCGGCTCGCGCGTGGCAGAGCGGATGATCACGCGCAACAACGTGGCCTTCCTGCTCGGCGCATTGCATTCGGGCGTCGCCAACGCGATTTCGCAGGTGGCGCAGAAATACGGCTGTCGTGTACATGAACACGAATTCGAGCTCGCCGACCGAGGCCGGTCAAAACTGCCACCGCACCAAGTTCGTGTGGGACGGCAACGGCAGCAACTTCGCGCAGGCTATGGTCAAGAACGCGATGAAGGTCAACGGCAACAACTGGGTGCTGGTAACCAACGACTATGTGTGGGGGCACGACACCTCGAAGGCGACACGTCAATTGGTCGAGGCGCTAGGCGGCAAGATCATCGGTGAGATCCTGGTGCCGCAGAACACGCGCGATTTCACGTCGTATCTGTTGCGGCTGCAACAGATGAAGCCCGATGTTGTAGCGGCGGCGGTCGGCGGCGATGACCAGAAGTCGATGCGCCAGCAGGTGATCCAGGCCGGACTGCACAAAAAGATGGCGTGGATCAACAGTCAGCAGGATTGGCCCGACGTATACGGTCTCGGCCCCGATGCGATGTTCGGTGTGTTCGGAACCACGTGGTACTACCGGCTCGACCTGCCGGGCGTCAAGGAGTTCGTCGCGCAATATCAGAAGACATTTCCGGGTATGGCGATTCGCGTGCCGGGCAACGTCTATTACAACGGCTACATGGCCACGCGCGAATTGCTGCGTGCGTGCGAGCGCGCCGGCAGCACCAACAACATCGCCGTCATCAAGCAGCTCGAAGGTTTGAAGGTCAGCGCGCGCGATCGGATGCAGCACTTCGATGCTTACATGAACCCGGCAACGCATCAGATGCAGCAGACGATTTACATGGCGAGCTATAACGACACGCCGGCGGAAAAGGACGACATTTTCAAGATCATGTCGTGGGTACCGCCAGCGGATGTTGAGGACAAGGCGGCGGTCGGTGCGTGCAAGCTGGAGTCGTACGAGGCGACGCCATCGTACGAGCAATAAGCACCGTGCCTATTGCGTTCAGCCGTCGCCGGCCGCCAGGCCGGCGCCCCTGAACATGCTCGCCACGCTCGCGCCACATCTCGTTAACGGCATCGCGCTCGGGCTGCTGTTCGCGTTGCTCGCACTCGGGTTCATGCTGATCGTCGGGCTGATGGAAACGATCAACCTGGCGCACGGCTCGTTCTTTGCGCTTGGCGCGTACGTGGCGCTGATGATCGTCGCGCCGCCGCTGCCGCCCGAGTCTGCAGCCGCGTGGCTCGCATTGCCGCTTGCGGTGCGTTACGGGATTGCGCTGGTATTGGCACCGGCCATTGTCGGCGTGCTCGGTATGGTGTTAGAGCTGGCGCTGCGCCGGACATACGGTAAAGATCCGCTATATGCGCTGTTGTTGACCTTCGGCGCGGCGATCGTGATCGAAGAAGCCATCCGCGTGATATGGGGCTCGCGCGAGCGCGTGCTTCCAACGCCGGAAGCGCTGCAAGGCGCCGTCGTGTTCGGCGACTTGCTGTTCGCGCGTTATCGCTTCTACGCGGCAGGTGCCGCGGCGCTGGCGATCGGCGCGCTCTGGCTTTTTATCGAGCGCACGTCCTATGGCGCGAAGATCAAGGCCGGCTCGTACGACAGCGAAATGATTCGCGCACTCGGGATCAATCTGACGCGGCTGCGGCTCGGCGTCTTCGCGCTCGGGGTTGCCTTGGCCGCGCTCGCAGGGATTGTGCTGGCGCCGATCTGGGGCGTGCGCCCCCAGGTGGGCGTCGACGCGGTGGTGCCCGCGTTCCTGATCATCGTGCTCGGGGGCGTTGGCAGCTTCTGGGGAGCAGTGGTCGCGGGATTGTTGGTCGGCATGGTGGTCGGCCTTACCGGTGCATTTGCCGGCGACTGGGCCATCGTTTCGATGTACATCCTGTTCATCGCGGTCGTCACGTTTCGCGCACGCGGGCTGGCAGGCAAGAAAAGCGTGCTCGATGTCTGAATTGGCGGGCCGCACTGCCGTAGTCACAGGCGCGGCCGGGCCGATGGGGCTTGCGGCGGCACATGCATTGGCCGCCGCCGGCTGCCGCATTGCGCTGGTCGATCTGGGCGGCGAGCGCCTTGAAAGCGCAGCCAGTGAAGTCGACAACGGTGTTGCCTTCGCGGCCGACCTGACTTCGATCGACAGCATTCCGGCGCTCGTCGAACGCATCGAGTCGCGCTTGGGCGAGGTCGGCATCCTGCTGAACAACGCAGGCGTGCTGTCGAATACCAAATCGCAAGCGACCGACGAAAACGAATGGCGCCGAGTCTTGGCGATCAACCTCGACGCCGCTTTTTTTCTTGCGCGTGCAGTGGTCCCGGCGATGAAGCGGCTCCGCTGGGGCCGCGTCATCAATACGACGTCACTCGCGGCGAAGACCGGCGGCTTGACCGCCGGGACGGCGTACGCGGTGTCCAAGGGTGCGCTGAGCGCGCTGACGTTTTCGCTCGCACGCGAGCTCGCGGCCGACGGCGTGACCGTCAACGGCATCGCCCCGGCGTACGTGCGCACGCCGATGGTCACCGAAGGCTTGACCGAAGCGCAGCGCCAGGCGCTGCTGGCGATGATCCCGGTGGGCCGCCTTTGCGAACCGGAAGAGTTCGCTCACGTCGTGCGCTTTCTGGCGTCGCCCCTGGCGGGCTTCATTACCGGCGAGATCGTCGACATCAACGGCGGCCTGCTGATGGATTGACTTGATGGCCGACGTTGATTACTCACGCGAGCTCGCCGCCCAGTTTCGCCTTGATGGCCTGGTCGCCTTCGTGCCCGGCGGTTACGGCGGTATCGGTGAAGCGGTTTGTTGGGGGCTCGCAGTTGCAGGCGCTGTACCCGTCATCGTCGGACGCACCGCGCAGAAAGCGGAGCAGCTTGCCGCTGCGATCCGTAACGCCGGGCTGCACGCCGATGCCGTCGTCGCCGACGCGGCAAGCGTCGAGTCGATGCGTTCTGCCGTCGACCGCACGCGCGATCAGCACGGACGGCTCGACCTGCTGGTCAATTGCGTCGGCATTCAGCGCGAGGAGCTGCTCGCCGACGTCACCGAAGAGAAATTCGACGAGATCGTGCGCGTCAATCTGAAGGCCGCGATGTTCGTCGCGCAAGCGTGTGCGCGCCATCAGGTGGCCGGCGGACGCGGCGGGGCCCAGGTGCATCTGTTGTCGGTGCGCGCCCAGCTTGCCATGCGTGGGCGCGGATATTCGGCGTATTGCGCAACGAAAGGAGCACTGGTGATGCTGATCAAACAGCATGCATCGGAGCTCGCGCCGCACGGCATTCGCGTCAATGGCGTCGCGCCCACCGTCGTTGCGACCGAAATGGGGCGGCACTGGCTCGACAACGAGACGACCCGCCGCTACCTGCTGGAGCGAATTCCGATGGGGCGTGTCGCTGACCCGAAAGACATCGTCGGGCCCGTCCTGTTCCTGTGCGCGCCCGCAGCGAGCTTCGTAACCGGGCAAGTGCTGTACGTCGACGGCGGCATCACCGCCAGCCAGTAAACATCGGTTCCATCAGCGCCGACAGCCGTTTCATCCGGCCGATTGCCGACTCGTCACTCGCCCGCGCAACCTGCTGCCGCCGAAGCTAGAGTCACCTCGCTCATTAGCGGAGGTGGCCGATGCAAAAGACCTTGTTCGTTCTGTTGCTCTGCACGGCGCCGGCCTTCGCAGCGGACAACCCGGAGACGCTTGCGGAGCGCTCGCAAGCAAGAGCACGCAAAGTCATCGATGCTGCAGTGGCTGCGATCGGTGGCAGTGAGGCGTTGCGGTCGATCGAAACGCTGAAGCTGCAATTGCAAGGCGAAACATGGCCGCGTTTGCAGATGCCGACCCCAAGTGCTCCTTTTGAACCGGGACATTTCCAGGAGGCGCTCGTCCTCGATCTGAAAGACAACCGGCTGCATCTCGACCAACGCTTCAGTGGCGCCGGTTTCGACGGACATAACACGGTAGTGATCAAAGCGGGGCAAGGCGTTACATATGACCATCGTGCGCGGACCGCGACACCGATCCCGGCCGAGCAGTCGACGCAACAACAGTTCGTTCAATACTATCGGCGGCTTCCGAACCTGATCCTGCGGCAGGCGCTCGACGGTGCGAACTCGCTGCGGTATCTCGGTGACGATCAATTCAACGGCCGCCGACATAACGTCGTGACGTTCGTGATGCCCGATACGCAGCAGGTGGCGCTGTACGTTGATGCGCGCACTGCGCTCATCTCCAAATACGAGCTCGTGTTCACCGATCCGCTGCGTGGCCAGGAAGCCTCCGAGATCATGTTCTCGGACTACGCCAGCGCGGGAAAGCTGAAAGTGCCGCAAACCTGGACGTGGCGCCTTGCGGGTGATGTCGTCGCGCGCTACAAGGTCCACGCGCAATTCAACGCGGCTGATATGGACAAGGCTTTCGAGATGGCCGACGCCGGATTCCGCAAAGTGGCTGCGCTACCGCTGACCCTGAAGCCGAGCGTCGAGAAACTGGCGGACGGTGTGTACGTGATCCACAACGTTGCCGGCCAGAACCAGAACACGATGGCGGTCGAGTTCAAGGATTACGTGCTCGCGGTTGAAGCGCCCGGCACCAGCGACGGCGCCGACAACGTCATCAAACGCATCAAGGAGACGATTCCTGGCAAGCCGATCCGCTACATCGCAGTCACACACCATCACGGAGACCACATCGGCGGCTTGCGCAGCTTCATTGCCGACGGGGCGACCGTGATTACTACCCGCGACAACCGCAAAGTGGTCGAGACGATGGCCGCCGCGCCACAGAACGATCGGCTTGGCGAAAAATCCGCGCCCGGCCGAGTTCCTATTTGTCGAGAGCGGAAAACGCGTGATTACCGACGGGACGCAGACGGTCGAGTTGATCGACATTGGACCCAATCCGCACGCACGCGAGATGGTGATCGCCTATCTGCCGCAGCAGCGCATCGTGTTCCAAGGTGATCTGTTCTTCCTGCCCAACAACGACGCTCCGGTGGGGCCGCCGCAAGCCTCTACGCTGAGCTTCGCTCAGAAACTGAAGGAGACAGGCCTCGCGGTCGAGCGTATCGCCAGCGTGCACGGACGGACGGCGACGATGGCCGAGTTCTTGCAGGCCCTCCAGGAGAAGGTCGTCCGCAATTGAGAAAACGTCGGTCAGCCGATGGCGGGTTTATTAAATGAGCCGAAACGACGCGAAGAACGTGTCGAGCGTGTCCGAGGAGATTTCGCCTTCGGCGCCGAGCGCGACGATCTGGAAAAATTGATCGTCGACGATGAACAACCGGGCGGCAAGCTGCACTGCACGCCCGCCGGGATCTCGCCCCGCCGCCTGTAACGCTTCGGCCGCCAAGACCCTGCGCGAATCGCTCGCGGGTACTGACAACGCGGCCGCCGAGCTCTGCGTGATGCTGCCGTTGACGTTGCGTACCAGCGCATCGCGCAGGTGCGCGATCGTTCGCTGCCGTGCCGACGGCTCGGTGCTCAAGCCGGCAGGCAATGCCGCGGCGCCGACTGCGAACAGGGTGGCGCCGACTCCGGTCGACGTCATCGACATCTGGACCGTCGCATCGGGCAGCTTGATTTCGCGGCTGATCGTCTGCGGGCGGCCCGGAAGCACGACTGAGAAGCCAGCCGGCGAGCGGAATTCGCGCCAGTTAAAGGTTGGGTTGCAACCCGTACCGCTCGCAACGGTGCCGAACGCAAGACACGCGGTCAGGAACCGGCGTCGCGTGGATCTAGCGCGATTTGCCGGTGCGAGCGGGCGCGGCATGGGCGCGCGTGACAGGTGCGGCTTTTTTTACCCGGCCGGGCCGCTTCTTGCCGTGACTACCGTTGTATATCTTGCCGCGCCGCGTTCTGAGATCGCCTTTGCCCATCGACTTGCTCCACCATCATGTTGGATCGAGCCAGTATAGAGGGCCTCTTACAATGCCGGCTTCTTCAGAGATCGATGCCATGCCACTGGTCATATTTCGTTCCAAAGCCGCAGCCGAGATCACGATGTTCGCTGAAAATGCGCGCCGCATCTTCGAGATCATCGGCCGTCCCGAATCCGCGCGCGGTGTGATCACCGCCGAACAGGTACCCGACGCGCTGCAGCGGCTGACCGCCGCGGTCGAGCAGGAAAAGGCGCAGCAAAGACAAGCGTCGGCCGACGCCGCAAACGACGACGAGCCGGAGGGCAAGGCCGCCCAGGCGCGCGGGGTCACGTTCAGTCAGCGCGCCTTTCCATTGATCGAAATGCTGCGTGCTGCACAGAAAAAGAAAGCCGATGTCACCTGGGGTGCATAGGACCTGCTAAAAAACAGGCCTCGTCAAGATCACGCGCTTGCGGTGCCGCCAGCG
Organism: uncultured beta proteobacterium; assembly: GCA_963829995.1. Lineage (GTDB taxonomy): Bacteria > Pseudomonadota > Gammaproteobacteria > Burkholderiales > Burkholderiaceae_F > JACCZX01. Next base: position 320,861 of record CAWHKW010000004.1, read on the forward strand.
GCCGAGCCGCCCATAGAATCGCGCTCCATGGCCGCCACCGCGCTGCGCGCGCACCCTTTCAAGCTCGATCAAATTCGGCCGTGGGCGATCGTTGCGATCGCGGCCGCCCTGACGGTCAGCGCAGTCCTTGTTGGCTTGCGCTCGATGACGGTCGAAGACGAGGTGCGACGACACTACGAAGAAGCGCTGGCGGTGTCGGAAGCCGCCTTTGACGGCCAGAGGTCCAGGGCCGAATTGCGTGCGTTGCAGACCAGAGCCGAGCGCAGCGTTGACGCCGCACGCCAGGCGGAGCAATTGAATCGGGGCGCGCGCTACTGGCTGTTGGCGCTCGTGGCAGTCACTGTCGTGCTCGGCGTGCTCTCGGTATTGCTGGCGTTGCGCACACTGAATGCAAACCGTGCGCTGCTCGATCGCATGCAGCAGCTCGCGCGCGAGGATGCGCTGACCGGCGCGGTCAATCGACGGGGACTCGACGACGTAATTCCGATCGAATTTGCGCGGGCGCTGCGCAGTGGTGCCCCTTTGACGCTTGTCATGATCGATCTCGATCATTTCAAGCGCTACAACGATCGGCGCGGGCACCCGGCCGGCGACGCCGTGTTGCGCGGCGCGGCGCAAGCCTGGCTCAAGCAGTTGCGGCCGACCGACCTGCTGGCGCGCTACGGCGGCGAGGAATTCACGCTGTTGCTGCCGGGTACCGACGCCAGGCAAGCTCAGCAACTGGTCGACCGGCTGCGCGCGCCGGTGCCCGATCGCCAGACCTTCTCGGCGGGCATTGCAACCTGGGATGGCCGTGAAAGCGCGACTGAGATTTTGCAGCGTGCCGACGCAGCGTTACTGCAGGCAAAAAAAGCGGGCCGCAATCGAACCATGGTTGCTGGCGAAGAACCGCAGGTCACGCTGCCGTTGATGGTCGTTGCATAGCTTTTCCATCGAGTGCCGCGCAGGCACTTCGATACCATCGCGGCATGTCACGCCAGCGCATTCTCGTTGTTGAAGACGAACCCGCGATCGCAGATACGATCGTCTACGCGCTGGCGACCGACGGCTTCGAGCCCCAATGGTGCGCCACCGGCGGCGCGGCAATCGACGCGGCGCGCGCCGGCAACTTTGCATTGGCAGTACTGGACGTCGGGTTGCCTGATCAAAACGGCTTCGAGTTGTTCAAACAGCTGCAGAACATCGGCACCGGATTGCCGGCGATTTTTCTGACGGCGCGTTCGAGCGAAATCGACAAGGTGGTCGGGCTCGAACTGGGCGCCGATGACTACATCGCCAAGCCGTTTTCTCCGCGCGAGCTCGTCGCACGCGTACGCACCGTATTGCGACGGGTGCAGCGCTCCGTTCCGAATGCCGCCGCGGCGGCAGCGGCGGCCGGATTCGACATCGACGAAGAGCGCAAGACGATTCGGCTGCACGGGCGCGCACTCGACTTGTCGCGGACTGAGTACCGTCTGTTAAAGGTGCTGATCGAGCGACCGGGCCGCGTGTTTTCGCGCGACGAGCTGATGGAGCGTGCGTGGGACGATCCGGCATCGGCGTTCGATCGCACCGTCGACGCTCACGTGAAGGCGCTGCGCGCGAAGCTACGCGAGGCTGCGCCGCAAGATGATCCGATCGTCACCCATCGAGGCCTGGGATACTCGCTGCGCGAAGATCGCGCTGTATAGCGTGTCAAAGCGCACCCGCATCCTGCTTGGCATCGTCGCCGTGTACATCGGCGCGGTCGCCTTCCTGCTGTACCGGATCAGCCTCGATATCGATCCGCGCTACCGCGAGTCGGCCGAGGAATCGTTGGTCGACACCGCCAATGTGCTGGCGACGCTGCTCGAACGACGGGCGTACAACGGCGTGATTCAGACCGATGAGCTGGAACGCACACTGCAGCACGTCGCAGAGCGGCCATTGAACGCAAAGATATTTGCGATCGAAAAAACCGCCGTCGTGCTGCACGTGTACGTGACGGATTCCAACGGCACCGTGCTGTACGACTCCGCAGGGCGCGATATCGGCAAGGACTATCGCGAGTGGATCGACGTGCGGCGCACCCTGGCAGGCGAATACGGTGCGCGTACGACACTGGCCGAGCCGAGCGATCCGTCGTCGGCGGTAATGTATGTCGGCGCTGCGATCCGCGAACGTGCCACTCCGCAAGGCGCGGATCAGATCGTCGGCATGCTGAGCGTCGGCAAACCGGTCGCTGCGTTCTCCCCGTTCATTGCGAACGCCCGCCAGAACCTGTTGGCTGCCGGCGCGTTGTCGGCCGGCGCGTTTGCGTTGCTGTTGCTGATCGTCACCGTCTGGCTGATCCGCCCGTTCGGGTTGGTCACCGACCTCTGGCGTGCGTTGCGATCGAAGCGCGGCGGCGCCGGCCGCGTACTGAATCCATTTCGCGTGGCGTTTGCCGACATTCGCGACGCATTGACCGGCAAGAGCTACGTCGAGGAATACGTCGCGACATTGACGCACGAAATAAAAAGTCCACTCGCCGCAATTCGTGGCGCTGCCGAACTGTTGCGCGAGCCATTGCCCGAGAATGCGCGCGTGCGGTTTACCGGCAACATCGAGGAGCAGGTCGCGCGCGCGCAGGATATGGTCGACCGCATGCTCGAGCTTTCCAGCCTCGAGCGCCGCGCAATCGTTGCCCAACATGAGCGCATCAGCATCGCCAGCCTCGCCGACGCGGTGCGGGGCGAACTGGCGCCGGTGGCCGCGCAGCGCGGCGTGGAGCTATTCATCGACGTCGACCCTGCGCTTGAAGTCAGCGGCGATCGATTTCTATTGCAACGGGCCTTGTCGAACCTGGTCAGCAATGCGATCGACTTCGCGCCCGCCGAAACCGCGGTCACCGTCGACGCGCAGGCGCTGCGCGACCGTGTCGAGATCACCGTGCGTGATCACGGCACCGGCCTGCCGCCGTATGCGCAAGACCGCGCGTTCGAGAAGTTCTTTTCGACACCGCGCCCGAACGGAAGGAAAGGCACCGGCCTGGGGTTAGCCTTTGTGCGCGAAGTCGCACAGCTGCACGGCGGCGGCGCGCGACTGATCAATCATGCCGAAGGCGGCGCGTTGGCGACGATGTCGCTGCCGATACATCGAGACCGGGACCGCTAAAAAGCTCCGAGCGAAGCGTGGGAGACAGCCGAGACGCTCGGAGGGTCCAAAAAACTTTCGCCGCACTTCAGCTGTGACGCGGCCGGCCGCTTTCCGGCGAGCCGAAAAGCGTGTACGCGTGCCCTACTCCAGTCCAGGCCTCGGTCCAACCCGCGTCTTGCAAGCCCATTGCGAAGCTAAAGATCAAACTCACTGCGCCTGCGAGCATCGTGGCCAAGGTGGCATGCGCAACACGTTTGCGCCGGCTGTGCCGCTGTGAGCTCGCCTGCTGCCCGCTGAAATCGACTTGCATTTTCATTCTCCAATGCCAAAACCCGCCCGATTGCCGTGGTTGCCATCGTGCAATTTGCGTTGACGATCCGCTATTGAGCAATCGACCTCGGATTCACGGCTTTTTCACACACATTTCCCGCCACCTTCAAAGCCGCTTCTTGTCCGCAGGCGATCGTTCGCTTCGTCAGTCAGCCCTGGCTGATCAAGGAGCAAGCGATGCCTGCATTGCAAGGTCTGATCGATGGATTCCTCACCGCGGCCGAGGTGGCCACTTTGCTGTTTGTCGCGCCGGTAGCGGCGACCGAGCGGTCGCGCATCGAACCGGCACCGACGGCGCCGGCGATCGAACGTATGCGCGACTTGCATCTGCTATCGAGTTCATTTGACGTTCGCCTGCTCGGCTCGCTGGCGGATGTGCGTGTGAGCCGGCTCTATCGCAATAACGGCGCCGACACAATCAATCTAGCGGGGCGCTTGCCGGCGGTTGACGAACACACCGATGCGTTAAGAATCCATCGCAGCGGCCGCAGCGTCGATCTGCTGCAGCTCGAATCCGGGTGCGGCGGGGATGACGACAGCGATGAAGACACAGGGCTGCAAGCCAGCCTAGCCGGACACGTCCGACTTGCAGTCGATGAGTCGATTGCCGACGCTCTGCAACTGGCGCCTGGCGCGACTGCGGCGATTGAACTGATCGCGACGCATTCGCTATCACGCGCCGGAGCGGCGTATCGGCTGGCGCTGCCGGACCGTGCGGCCGTCGAGCCGCAGGCGCTGCTGGTCGATCAAGCCGATGTGCGCTTCCTGGTGGTGGTACCCCATCGAGCAACACGCGGCGTGGCACGTCTGACGTTGCGCCCCGATCAGGCGGCGTCCGAGACTATCGAGCTGGGAGCGCTGAACGATTCATCGACCGTCTACGTCGTGCCACTTGCGAATCGCGCCGCATTGCAAGCGCTCGTTACGGGTGCGATCGAACTCGAAACGCGCACCACTGAAGGCATCGTGTGGTCGACGCTGCCGCCACAGTTACGCACTGACGCCACGCACGCAGCGGTGACGTCCAAGTGAAATGCATGACCGTGCCCAATCCGCTTAACGCTCGCATCGGACATACGCGGCCGGCGCCGATACTCGTGGCGCCCGTCGATGAAAGTCACCGCGACGACGAGCGAATCACCTTACGTCGGCGCCCTGCCGGTCGCGGGAGCCTCAGTGCCGTCAAGTCCTTCTGGAGCGCCGTGTTCATGTTCAGCTCGCGGCGCATCGATCGACTTGCCGGACTTCCGCGATCGGCCGCTGACCCAAACAGTGTCAGTCAATTGCCGAGCAGATAGCGCTCGATGAACGCCACCATCGAATAAAAATAATAATCGGCGTTCGCCTTGCGCGCGAAGCCATGCCCTTCGTTGTCGGCTTCCAGATACCACACAGGCGTTCCGTTGGCGCGCACCTTCTGCACGATCTGCTTGGCCTCACTGACCGGCACGCGCGGATCGTTCTTGCCGTGCACGACCAGCAGCGGCGCACGAATTTTTCCGGCGTTGGCGAGCGGTGAAATCTTGTCGAGGACAGCGCGCACGGCTGGGTCGCGTTCGTCGCCGTACTCGACACGCCGCAGGTCGCGCCGATAGCTCTCGGTGTTGCCGAGAAAGCTGACGAAATCGGAAATGCCGACGACGTTGATGCCGCCGCGCAGCCGATCGCTGTAATGCACGAGGCTGGCGAGCACCATGTAGCCGCCGTAGCTGCCACCCTGAACCATCACTCGCTTGGCGTCGAGGCGCGAGTCGGCGGCAATCCAGTCAAGCAATGCGCCGATGTCCTTGACCGAGTCTTCGCGTTGGACGCCATTGTCCAGGTCGAGAAAAGTCTTGCCGTAGCCACTCGAGCCGCGCACATTGGGTTCGAGCAACGCGATACCGAGCTCGTTGATCAGATAGTTGAAGCGGGCGTTGAAATTGACCGTCGCCTGCGCTTCCGGGCCACCGTGAATCGCAACGATCACCGGTCTCGGCCCCGCAAAGCGGGGCGGTGGCAACGTCAGTACGCCGCTGATCCTGCGGCCGTCGAAACTCTTCCAGCGCACGATTTCGGCGTCGCGAAAGCTGGCAGGGTCCACTCCGGCCGTGTCCGCTGTGGTCCAGCGCTGCACGACTCCGCTCGCGGTATCGACGCTGAAAATCGTTGCCGGACTCTGCGGTGAATTCAGGGTGAACGCAAGTTCGCTCACGCGCTTCTCGTGCCACCTTAGTCCGGAGATCTGACCGCCGGGAACGTTCGGCCGCGCGAGCTCCTTGCCGCTTACAGGATTGAACAATCGAAGCTCGTCGCGGCCATCGACGTTGAACACCGCGGCGAGCCGGCGGCCATCGGGCGACAACGCGATGCTCTCGACGTCCCACGCAATGTTCGATGGAAAGTAGCGCAGCACGCGGGTACTAAAACGGTATTCGGCGAGCTGCTGAAATTCGCTGCGCGCCGTGGTCGTCAAGTACAAACGCGAGCCATCCGGGCTGAATTCCAGACCGAAGTACGTCGCCCGCGTGGGCGTGTCGGTAGCGGGCAACAGACGTTCGCGTTTTCCGCTGGCCACGTTCATGCGCCAGACTTCGGTTTCGGTGCGGCTGATGTACCGAATCATCACCAGCCACTTATCGTCCGGCGAGAACGTGAAGTCGAACCAGCCGGTCCCCGGAAGTTCCGCGATGTCGCGGCGCGCACCGGGCTTTAGCGGATCGACCAGCGTCAGCGTTGTGCCGATCTGATCGCGTTTGCCACCTTGCGCGGTGCGATCGAGCGGCACCGACGAGATCAACAGCCGCGTGCCGGCCTCGTTCCAGCTTGCGCTGCTGCGCGTCTCGGGATCCGACAGCAACGTGCTTGCGCGCGTGTCGAGATCGAGCCGATAGATGCGTGCGGCCTCGTTGCCGCCGGTGTCGCGGGAGTAGATGACAAAGCGGCCGCCGCGAGGATCGAACGAACCGCCGCTAATGGGCTCTGGAAAATCGGTCAGGCGCTGCGGGGGTGCGTCCGGTGCGGTGAGCAAGAACAATTGATTGACGTTGGAACCGGCGGCGCGATGGCTGACCAGCATCTCGCGACGCACCGGATGCCAATCCGCAAAACCATGCCCGCGAAAATCGCTGTAGCCACCGACACGCGTCGCGATGGACTGCGGAATCGACGGGATGCCTTCGATCAGCAGATTCGGATTTGGCGCAACCACATCAGATTGCGCGGATACAGCGGTCGCGACAAAAGCGAGCGCGGCAACAAATTGCTTCATGGGTGAGACTGCTTTTTGTGAGTGCGGCACGATACCGGATGGCGCTGCTCGGGCACTAAGGTCTACAACGCCTCGGTCCATTCCGCGTTGTAAACCTTCCAACGCCCACTTTCGCGCCGCCAAACCGAATCGAAATCCCAACCCTGGCCGCGCTCGGGCAGCAAGCCGGCGCCGCCGGTAGCCAACACTCGAACTTTTGCGCGCGCCCGGTCGCCGTCGATTCGCACGTCGGTCACCACTGCGTTAACGCTGATCTTCTCGTTGCGCAAGTAGGCTCCGACCAGCAAGCGTTTCACGTCCGGCTTGCCGAAGGCGCCAGACTCGCGCGCAAAATCATCGCTGATCGAGTCGAGAAACGCAGCGGGCTCACGCTGCTCGATTGCCTGCGCCATCGCGGCCACGGCTGAACGGAGCTCACGTTCGGGATCGGAGCGACTGCAAGCGGCAACGATGGCGACCGCAGCCACCATCAGCCAAATGCATCCAAGTCGTAACACCGTGCCCACCGGATCAGCTTACCCGACGAGTTGAGCGGCGCAATGGCGTCCGCTCGAACGAAGCGAGGCTAAGCCGGCCGCAGGTCCTGCTTAGCCAAGGTTGGGTGCCAGCCAGCGTTCGAGTTCACTAACCGCTTCGCTCTTGCGCTGGGCCAGGTCCTCGAGTTGATCGCGGCCGATGCGGCCGACGTTGAAGTACTTCGACTGCGGATGCGAAAAGTAAAACCCGCTGACGCTCGAAGCCGGGCTCATTGCATAGTTCTCGGTCAACAGCATGCCGATGTCTTCGGCGCGCAATGCTTCGAACAAGTCGCGCTTGACCGAGTGCTCGGGGCACGCCGGGTAGCCGGGCGCCGGGCGAATGCCGCGGTAGGTTTCCTTCACGAGTTGCTCGTTGGTCAGCGCTTCGTCGGGAACGTAACCCCATAAGTCGCGCCGCACGCGCTCGTGCAGCATCTCGGCAAACGCCTCGGCGAGGCGATCCGCGATCGCCTTCAGCATGATCGAACCGTAGTCGTCGTGCTTCGCGTGAAACATCGCTTCGCGCTTTTCGAGTCCGATGCCCGACGTCACTGCGAACATTCCGATGTAATCGGCGATCCCTGAACTCTTCGGCGCGATGAAGTCGGACAGACACTGGTTCGGATTCGGCACGCCATCGATCACCGGTTTCTTCGTCTGCTGCCGCAGCCCGTTCCACGTAAACAGAACATCTCGCGCGCGACTCATCGGCGTAGACCTCGATGTCGTCACCGACTGCGTTGGCCGGGTAGAACGCGACGGCGCCGTTGGCCTTCAAGCCAGCGCTCGTTGACGATGCGCTCCAGCATCTTCTCGCCCTCGGCAAAGACCTGGCGTGCATGCTCTCCGATGACTTCGTCGGCAAGGATTTGCGGAAACGGGCCGTGCAGGTCCCACGTCTGGAAAAACGGACCCCAGTCGACATACTTGGCAATCATTGCCAAGTCATAGTTCTTGAACGCGCGGCGGCCGAGGAACTTCGGCTTTGGCGGTGCGTAGCCCGCCCAGTCAATGCGCGGCGCATTGGCACGCGCATCGGCCAGCGTGACAAGCTCGGGGGCCTTTTTCGACGCGTACTGTGTACGGACGCGTTCGTACTCGATCTTGATATCTGCGATGTACTTGGCGGCCGCATCGTCCGACACCAGGCTCTGGCAAACGCCCACCGAACGGCTCGCGTCCGACACGTACACCACCGGGCCGTTGGTGTAGTGCGGAGCGATTTTCACGGCAGTGTGCACGCGCGACGTGGTTGCACCACCGATCAGCAGCGGTAGCTTGAATCCCTGTCGCTGCATCTCGCGCGCGACATGCTGCATTTCTTCCAGCGAAGGAGTGATCAGGCCTGACAGGCCAATCATGTCGGCCTTCTCTTCGCGCGCGGTCGCAAGAATCTTATCGGCGGGGACCATCACGCCCATGTTGACGACATCGAAGTTGTTGCACTGAAGCACGACGGACACAATGTTCTTGCCGATGTCGTGCACATCGCCCTTGACGGTTGCAATCACGACCTTGCCCTTGGCGCGGATTTCACCCCCCGCCGCGGTCTTTCTCGGCTTCGATAAATGGAATCAGATGCGCGACCGCCTGCTTCATCACGCGCGCGCTTTTCACGACCTGCGGCAGAAACATCTTGCCGGCGCCAAACAGATCGCCGACGATATTCATGCCGTCCATTAACGGCCCTTCGATCACTTCGATCGGGCGGCCACCGCGTTCGGCAACCTGCGCGCGCGCTTGCTCGGTGTCCTCGACGACGTACTGCGTGATTCCATGCACCAGTGCATGCGCCAGGCGCTTTTCGACGGGGTCGGCACGCCACGCCAGATCTTCCTTGCGCTCCTTGCCACCGGCCTTGATCGTTTCAGCCAGCTGCACCAGACGCTCGCCGGCGTCGGCACGCCTGATTCAGCACAACATCTTCGACTGCTTCACGCAATTTCGGGTCGATGTCTTCGTACACGCCAAGCTGGCCGGCGTTGACAATGCCCATCGTCATGCCGGCGCGAATCGCGTGATACAGGAATACGGTGTGAATCGCTTCGCGCACATGGTCGTTGCCGCGAAAACTGAAACTCACGTTGCTGACGCCGCCGCTGACCTTCGCCAGCGGCAGGTGCTGCTTGATCCAGCGCGTCGCTTCGATGAAGTCGACGGCGTAGTTGTTGTGCTCTTCGATGCCGGTAGCGATCGCAAACACGTTCGGATCGAACACGATGTCTTCCGGGGGGAAGCCGACGGTGTCGACCAACAACCGATAACTGCGCTCGCAGATTCCGATCTTGCGTTCAAACGTATCGGCCTGGCCCTGCTCGTCAAACGCCATCACGATGACCGCTGCGCCGTAGCGCCGCGCCAGCTTGGCCTGCTCGATAAACGCCGCCTCGCCTTCCTTCATCGAAATCGAGTTGACGATGCATTTTCCCTGCACGCATTTCAACCCGCCTTCGATCACGCTCCACTTCGAGCTGTCGATCATTACCGGCACACGCGCGATATCGGGCTCCGAGCCGATCAGCTTCAAAAATCGCGTCATCGCCGCCGCGGAGTCGAGCATTGCCTCGTCCATGTTGACGTCGATGATCTGAGCGCCACTTTCGACCTGCTGCCGGGCAACGGCGACCGCGTCCTCGTATTGCTCATTCAGAATCAGTCGCGCGAATGCTTTCGAACCCGGTGACGTTGGTGCGCTCGCCAACGTTGACGAACAATGACTCGTCGTTGATCGTCACTGGCTCCAGACCCGACAGCCGCATCGCCGGCGAAGCTGTCGGCACCGCGCGAGGGGTCAACCCTGCAAGCGCCAGTGCCGTTGCTCTAATGTGATCCGGCGTCGTTCCACAGCAGCCGCCGGCGATATTGACAAAGCCCGCCTCGGCAAATTCCTTCAGCAGGCTCGACGTGACTTCGGCGGTTTCGTCGAAGCCGGTTTCGCACATCGGGTTCGGCAGCCCGGCGTTCGGGTACACGCTGATGAAGGTATCGGCCAACGTCGCCAGCTCCTCAATGTAGGGCCGCATCAACGCTGCACCCAGCGCGCAGTTCAAGCCGACGGTCAGCGGTTTCGCATGCCGTACCGAGTTCCAGAACGCTTCGACCGTTTGCCCCGACAGAATGCGGCCCGATGCGTCCGTCACCGTGCCGGAAATCATCAAGGGCACCCGGGTTCCTCTTCGCTCGAATTCCGCATCGATCGCAAACAGCGCGGCCTTGGCATTGAGCGTGTCGAAAATCGTTTCGACGATCAACAGATCGACGCCACCATCGAGCAGCCCGCGCGCCTGCTCACCGTACGACGTCACGAGCTCGTCAAACGTGACGTTGCGTGCGCCGGGATCGTTGACATCGGGCGAAATCGACGCCGTCTTCGGCGTTGGACCTAGCGCACCGACGGCAAAGCGTGGCTTATCGGGAGTCGAATGCTCTGCGCATACGTCCTTCGCGATCTTTGCTGCTTCTAGATTGATGTCATACGCCACGTGCGCCAGACCATAGTCGTGTTGCGCGATCGAGGTCGCGCTAAACGTGTTCGTTTCGATCAAATCGGCGCCAGCCTCCAGATACGCCTTATGGATCTCGCGCACAACATCGGGGCGGGTTAAGGACAGCAGATCGTTGTTGCCCCGGACATCGACCGGATGGTCGGCAAAGCGCCCGCCGCGAAAGTCGGCTTCAGACAACTTGTAGCGCTGAATCATCGTCCCCATCGCACCGTCCAGCATCAAAATGCGGTGGGTCAGAAGCTCACGCAATTGTCGTTCGGTATCGGAAGGGTGGCGCGTGTTCATCGCGGGCCTGTGGACGATGGCCGATGATTGTAGGGGAAGCGCGGCTCAATTTAGATCGCGCTGGGGCATGAGCTAATGCGCGATGTTTTTGATCAGAGCGGCTGCTTTTTCCGCGATCATGATCACCGGCGCGTTCGTATTGCCCGATATCAATGTCGGCATCACCGATGCATCAACGACTCTAAGCCGCTCGATCCCACGCACGCGCAACTGCGTATCGACAACGGCGCGATCGTCAGATCCCATACGGCAGGTGCCAACCGGGTGGTAGATCGTATCGGCGCGCTCGCGAATCGCCTGGCCGATCTCCTCGTCGCTGTGCACCTTCGAAAAATACAACTCGCGCGATGAGTCGTGCCCTCCGTAATCGGCAAACGCCGGCTGCGCAAAGATCTTTCGTACCCATTTGAATCCGCGTATCAGCGTTTCGAGATCGCCGGGATCCGACAAGAACGCCGGATCGATCAGCGGTGCCTGATGGATGTCGCGCGACGCAAGCCTCACGGTGCCGCGGCTGGTGGGCCTCAGTGCGGTCGCGTGGCAGCTCATGCCATGTCCCCAGTGATACGTGCGGTTATGGTTATCGACCATGCCGATAACGAAGTGCAACTGCAAATCGGGCCGCTCGATTTCCGGCAGCGTGCGAATGAATGCGCCCGCTTCAGCGAAGTTTGAAGTAAGCACGCCGCGCCGCTCGCGCCGCCAGCGTGCAACAGCGCGCATCAGCTTGAAGCCGCCGACGATGGAAAATCCCAGAAGATCGGAATTAGCTACGCGCCGGTTGATTGTGATGTCCGGATGATCGTGCAAATTGGCGCCCACCGGCAGATCGGCGATCGGCTCGATGCCGAGCTCGCTTAAGTGCGAAGCGGGGCCAATGCCCGACACCATCAAGAGCTGAGGAGACTGCAGCGCGCCGGCGGCTATCAGCACTTCGCGCCGTGCACGCAGGTTGCGCTCGGCGCCACCTTGACGAACCTTGACTCCAATCGCACGCCGCGCTTCGAAGACAATCTGCGTTGCCAACGCATCGGTGATGACATGCAAATTCGGACGCTGGCGCGCCGGCGTCAGATAGGCGCGTGCTGCGCTCCAACGTTCGCCGTCTTTTTGCGTGACCTGGTACCAGCCGACGCCTTCTTGCGTATAAGCGGCGAAATCGTCATTGCGGGGCAGGCCGGCTTGTTGGCCTGCCTCTATGAACAGCGCCGCGGCTGGATGCGGCGATCGCAGATCGGCGACATTCAGCGGCCCCGCGCTGCCATGAAATGAATCCGCGCCGCGTTCGTTGTTTTCCGCCGTGATGAAGTACGGCAACACGTCGTCCCAAGCCCAACCCGTTGCACCGTCGGCTGCCCAGCCGTCATAGTCCTCGCGCTGCCCACGCAGATAGATCATCGCGTTCAGTGCAGACGAGCCACCGAGTCCGCGGCCGCGCGGTTGATAGCCGCGCCGTCCATTAAACCCGCGCTGCGGAACGGTCGAGAACGCCCAATTACATGCGTTGCGTTTGACGATATGCAGCGCGGCCCCGGTCGGCACGCGATTGAGCACACGGTCGTTGTTGCCGCCCGCCTCGATCAACACTACCGTGACTGACGGATCCTCCGACAGGCGCGCCGCCAGTACGCAGCCTGCGGAGCCGCCGCCGACGATGACGTAGTCAAACTCCACGATTGCTAAGTGCTACTCAATGAGTGCGAGCGACCGCTCGCGGACGCGCATTCTCGCGGTTTAGGGCGAATGCGCCGAGCGACTGACTAGAAGCGTTCCTCGATTTTGTGTTCGATCGCGCTCAGTGCAGCACGACAGGCTGATGCATCAAGCCGCTGAAGCCCTGCAGGAACTCATCGACCTCGTCCGACGTCGGGCCCTGCTCGATCAACTCCTGCACACTCTTGCGAAACGCCGCCGCGTTCTCGCCGCCAAGAAAAATTTCCTTGCGCAGGTGCTTGTCCATGATTTCGTAGCCGCCGACATCGCGATCGCCAACCAGCGCCGCGCCTTCGAACTCGAAGACACAGAACTGCGGGCTGTTGTAAATCATCGTGACTGCCATGCCTGATCCTTTCTTGCGTCTATATGCAATATCGGTACCCGGCAGCGCGAATCAAGGGGCGAGCAGCCGCCGCATTCAAGCCGCAAGTAATCGCTAACCCTCAAAAACTATTTGCGCCAGAAATCGGGGGTCAGCAGGACCAACACGGAGAAAAGCTCGAGTCGACCGATCAGCATGGCAAAGGTGCACACCCAAATTTCAAAATCATTCAGCACGCCGAAATTGGAGCTCGGCCCAACCAAGTTAAGCCCCGGCCCGGTGTTGTTGATGCAAGCGACAACCGCGGTAAACGCCGTAGTCACATCAAGGCCGGAAAGTAGCAACAGAAAGGTGAACCAGATAATCGAGCCGCCGTACACAAGCATGAACGCGAGCACGGCGAAGATCACGTTGTTTTCAATGACCTTGTTCCCGACACACACCGGATTGATCGAACGCGGATGAAGGATGCGTGTCATCTCGCGTCGCGCTTGCTTGTTCAAAATGACCGCGCGAATCATCTTTATCCCACCGCCGGTGGAGCCGGCGCAGGTCGCAAACCCCGCGACGAATAGCATCAACAGCGGTGCAAAGATCGGCCACAGGTTGTAGTCGGCATTCGAGTATCCGGTAGTCGTCGCCACCGAGATCGTGTTGAACAACGCGTATCGGAACGAGGATTCCCAGTTCGGATATACGTTATGCAAGAGCAGAAACAGCGTGATCACCAGAACCGTGGCGACTAGCGTAAACACATACGCACGGGCTTCCGAGTCTCGCCAATACGCCACAAGCGAGCGGTTTCGCCAGGCGGTAAAGTGCAGTAGGAAGCTGAAGCCTGCAAGCGTCATGAAAACGACCGCCACAAACTCGATAGCCGGCGAATTCCAGTACGCAAAGCTGGCATCGTGCGACGAAAAACCGCCGAGCCCCATCGTCGAGCCCATGTGCATCAGTGCATCGGTCCAGCTCATTCCTGCCACGCGATACGACAAGAAGCACGCGAGCGACAGCACAAAATAAATCGCATACAGCGCTTTCGCCGTGTCGGCAATGCGCGGGGTGAGCTTGGTTTCCTTCAATGGCCCGGTGATTTCCGCCTTGAACGCCTGGGCGCCACCGACGCCTAATACCGGCAAGATCGCAACCACCAACACCAGAATGCCCATGCCACCGATCCAGACCATTAGGTGGCGCCAGATGTTGATGGACAGCGGCAACTGGTCAAGGCCGGAAAGTACGGTGCCACCGGACGCCGTCAGACCCGACATCGCTTCGAAGTACGCGCCGGTAAATGACAGATCGGGCAACCGAAGCATTAGCGGCAGGGCGGCAAACGCCGGCAAGACCGTCCACACGAGCGTGACCAGCAGGAACCCGTCGCGAACCTGCAATTCGCGGCGAAATTTGCGCGTGCCCAGCATCAGCGCGACGCCACAACCGCCCGTCACGAGCAGCGCAACATTAAAAGCACGTTGCGCGCCGTCACCACCAATCACCGCAAACGCCAGCGGCACCAGCATCGTCGCGGCGAACATCGCCACAACATAGCTAAGCGCGTTAAGGACCGGGAACGTGAAGCGAGCGAAGGCACTGATCGGACCCGCGGCCGCTGGAACCTTCTCTGCAGAAACGCCGTTCAGTTGCATCAACGCCGCATCAAGCTGCTCAGAAAAAGCCGGCACTGACGATAAAAAGCTTCTCGACTCTGGGGATGATGCGCTTGTTCTCGACGAAGACGATCAAGTGATCTTCCGCCTGGATCGCAACATCATGATGCGCCATTAATACCTGCGCTTGCTCGCCGTGGCCGCGCACAATCGCGCCGATCGTGGCGCCGCGCGGCATCTCCACCTGCTCGATCGTCTTGCCGATCACGCGCGAGCTGCGAGCGTCGCCGTGCACCACCAGCTCCAGCGCTTCGGCGCCAGCGCGGCGAAGCGAATGCGCCACCACGACGTCGCCACGGCGGGCAAAGCGCAGCAGCGCGGACATCGTCACGTATGACGGCGAAATGGCGATGTCGATCTGCCCTCCCTGCATCAGGTCCCCGTAACTTTTGCGATTGATCAACGAGATCACACGGCGTGCGCCGAGCCGCTTGGCGAGCAACGAGCTCATGATGTTGTTCTCGTCATCGTTGGTAAGCGCGACGAACAAGTCGGTGTCGGCCACGCCCTCTTGCATCAGCAACTCCTCATCAGTGCCGTCGCCCAGCAGCACCAATACATCGGCCGACACGTTCTGCGCCAGGTACTCGGCACGCTTCTTGTTGGCCTCGATGATCTTGACACTGCAGCGCTTGGCAATGTCGAGCCCCTCACCGGTATCGAGCGCACGCGCAAAGCTCAAGCCGATGTTGCCGCCGCCGGCGATCATCACGGTCCGCACGGGCTTGTCCATGCGCCGCAGTTCGTTCATCACCGCGCGCACATCGCGCGATGCAGCCAAAAAGAACACTTCATCGCCCGGCTGGATCATCGTGTCGCCATCGACTCCGACGCTGGCCTCGTTGCGAAACAAGGCCACGATGCGGGTATCGACCTTTGGGATGTGGCGCCGTAGTTCCTTGATCGGATGCGACACCAGTGGCCCGCCGGCGAACGCACGCACCGCGATCAAGCTGGCGCGGCCATCGGCAAATTCGAGAACCTGCAAGGCTTCCGGAAAGTCAACCAGCTTCAGCAGATAGTCGGTTATCGTCTGTTCGGGAAAAATCACCTGCGTCGCGCCGAACCCACCTTCGCCGATCAGATTCGGATGCTTTTGCAGCTCGGTGTTGCGTACGCGCGCGATCCGCGTCGGAATGTTGTACAGGTCGGCAGCGATCTTGCACGCCACCAGATTCGTTTCGTCGTAGGCGGTGACCGCAATGAGCATGTCCGCGTCATGCGCACCGCCCGCCTCCAGGATCGACGGCAGCGCCGCATTACCCACCAATCCGCGCAGATCAAAGCGGTTCTGCAGCTCGGCGACGCGCGCACTGTCGGTGTCGATCACGGTGATGTCGTTGGCTTCGGAAACCAGCGCTTCGGCCACTGACGAACCGACCCTTCCGGCGCCAACGATGATAATTTTCATGAAGGAAAGTGCAGTGACGAATGACGGCTAGCGTCGCATTGCCCTAACGTTCGCCTGGCCGCAGGCGCCGTCGGCGGTCAATCGTCCTTCGACTGTAGCGATTGCCAGAGGTCGACCAGCATCAGGCCAAGGCCGATCAGAATGACAACGCCGAGCGAGATGTCCTTCAGCTTGAGCACCACCGGGACGAGAAAAGCGATCATCAGCGTGACTGCGACGATGCCCGCGACAATCTTGATCGGCATTTCTCGTCCTTCCGTCCGCTGCTCAGTGCGCCTGGACGCGCGAAACGAGCCAGCGCCCCGTGCGCAACAGGCGCGCATCATCATCGCGCCGGCCGACTAGCTGCACCCCCAGGGGCAACCCATTCGAGCCCGTCATCAATGGCAGGCTGAGCGCAGGCATTCCGCACAACGTCCAAAGGGTGCAAAACGCAGGGTCCCCGGTCGCTGCAAGTTTCGGCGCCGTTCCAGGCGCAGCCGGCGTCAGCACCGCGTCGAAGTGCGAAAACAACTCTCCGAACCCCTGGTTGAGGATCGGAATTCGGGCGAGCGCTTTCTGGTAATCGAGCGCCCGCACTTCGCGCCCGCGTGCGAGCTGCCCGCGCAGCGACTCCGACAACCGGTCGCGTCCCTTCTCCCACTCGAGGTCGAGATTCGCGGCCATTTCCGCTTCCATGATGTCACGGTGCCAATCCCATGCCCCACGCAACGATTCCGGCAGCTCGTATTCCTCGCATTGGTCGCTGAGCATTCCGGCCAACTCGACAAATGCTTCGCGAGTCTCATCTTCCACACGCTCCCACACCGGCGTCTTGACGAACGCGAACCGCGGCGCTAACGGCGGCTCCTCAGCCGCCGTCTGAACGAACGGGATGCGCGCACGCGGCCGCGTGTCCGGGTCGCGTTCATCGTATCCCGTGAGCTGCTCGGCGAGTAGTGCGATGTCCTCGAGCGTGCGCGCGAACATGCCGACGTGGTCAAGCGTCCGCGAGAGTTTAAGAATGCCATGGCGCGAAATAAGTCCGTGCGTCGGCTTGAACCCAAACACGCCGCAGTATGCGGCCGGCCGGATCACCGACCCGTTGGTCTGGCTGCCGATTGCGAGCGGCACCATGCCCGCAGCCACCGCCGCGGCTGAGCCGGAGGATGAGCCGCCGGGCGTGTGCTCCGGGTTGTGCGGATTGCGTGTCTTACCGGGCGTATAGGTGGCGCATTCGGTAGTCACCGTCTTGCCCATGATTACCGCGCCTGCTGCGCGCAGCATCGATACCACGGTCGCGTCCCGGTCCGGTGTGCGCCCTGCGTGCAGCACCGTGCCGTCCTCGGTTGGCATGTCGGCCGTGTCAATGATGTCCTTGATGCCAACAGGAACGCCGTGCAACGGCCCGGTCGGCCGCCCCTCCATGCGATCGAGGTTGCGCGCGCGCGCCTGCGCGAGCGCATGTTCCGGATCGAGGAATTGCCAGGCCTGCACCTCCGGCTCGGCGGCATGGATCCGCCCCAGACAGGCCTCGACCAGCTGCTCCGAGCTGATCGAGCCCTCGCGGATCGCGCGCGCCCCGTCGCTCGCACTCAGCCATTCAAGCCGCGCCGCGTCCATCTATCACCTGCTGTAAAGAACGCTGGGAAGCCAAAGCGTGATCTGCGGAAACACGTAAATCATCAGCATCGTCACCAGCACGATGTAGACGAACGGCATGCAACCGCTGAATATCTGCGTGAGCCGGACCGACGGCGGGCTGACACCCTTCAGGTAGTACGCCGCCATCGCCATCGGTGGCGACAGGAAGGCGGTCTGCAGGTTGATCGCCACCAGGATGCCGAACAGCATCGGATCGATGCCGAAATGCGGCAGCAGCGGCAGGAAGATCGGCACGAAGATGATGATGATCTCGGTCCATTCCAGCGGCCAGCCGAGAATGAAGATGATGATCTGCGACAGCAGCAGGAACGTGATCGGATTCAGGTCCAGGCCGAGCACGAAATCCCTGATCACCACATTGCCGCCGAGGTAGGCGAAGATCGACGCGAAGGTCGCCGAGCCGACGAACAGCCAGCACACCATCGCCGAAGTGCGCGCGGTGAGGAACACGGATTCCCGCAATCTCCGCCAGCTGAGCGCACGGTAACCCGCCGCGAGCAGCATGGCGCCGAACGCCCCCACGGCGGCCGCTTCGGTCGGGGTCGCCAGCCCGAACATGATTGCGCCGAGTACCGACAGGATCAGCATCGCGAGCGGAAAAAACGACTTCGCCAGCATCACGATCACTTCGCGCGCGGCGACGTTGCTTTCGTCCTTTGGCAGCGGCGGGGCCAGATGCGGCTTGATGATTGCAAGGCCTACAACGTACAAGATGTACATGCCGGCAAGAAGGAAGCCGGGAATCATCGCCGCGGCATAGAGCTGAACCACCGAAATGCTTGCCACGGCGCCGTAGACAATCAGCATGATCGACGGCGGGATCAGGATCCCGAGACACCCGCCGGCACAGACCACGCCGGAAGCAAGGCGCGTGTCATAGCCAGCCTTGATCATCTGCGGGAACGCGAGCATTCCCATCAGCGTCACCACTGCGCCAACGATGCCGGTCGCCGTCGCAAACAGTGCGCAGGTCGCCAGCGTCGCCACCGCGAGCGACCCGGGAACCCGCTTCAGCGCAAGTTGCAAGCTTCTGAACAGATTGTCGAGAATGTTCGCGCGCTCGACCAGGTAGCCCATCAGCAGGAACAGTGGGATCGACACCAGCGCATCGTTGTTGAGCACGGTGAAGGTGTTCTGCGTCAGCAGGTAGAACACGCGGTTGTCGAAAAAGTCCGTCCCCGCCTGGTAGTACGCGTAATAGCCGAACCCCACGCCGAGCGCCATCAAGGTGAACGCAACCGGGAAGCCGATCATGATCACGAAGACCAGAATCCCCATCATGACCAACGCAAGTACCGGGTCGCTCATCGCGCTGCTCCTGGCGCCGTCTGCGGTGCAACTTCCTGCGCGTGTTGCGCCAGGATCTGTTTCTCGAGTTCCTCGACGTCATGCAGCCGCCCTGCCCAGCGGCCTTCGCGCAGACACAGCACACAGCGCAGGACCTCGGCAAAGCCCTGCAGCACCATCAACCCAGCGCCGACCGAAATCATCATCTTCAGCGGCCAGATCGGCACGCCGGCCGGACTGTTGACGCTGACCTCGCGCAGCCGCATCGACTCGATCCCGTAACCCCAGCCGGCGACGACGAGGGCAAGGATGCCGGGAAAGAAGAACAGCACATAAAGCGTCAGTTCGACAACCGCCTGGGTGCGCTCGGACCACAGCCGGTAGAACATGTCGGCCCGCACGTGACCGCCGCGCGACAGCGTGTACGCGCCGGCCATGTAGAAGACCGCACCGTACAGCATGTAGCTCATGTCGAACGCCCAACTGGTCGGCTCGCCGAGCGCGTAACGCACGAACACCTCGTAGCAGGTGCCGAACGTGAGGATCATGATGCACCAGGCAAACGCGTGCCCGACGGTCTTGTTCAGCTGGTCAACTGTGTAGATGAATCGCTGAATCATCGGTTACTTTAATTCGGAAAAGAAAATGGGGCGACACCCGCAGGTGACGCCCCAGACGTCGTCAATACTGTGCGCCCGGTTCAGACCGGGATCTTGCTCTTGAAGACGTGCTCGTAGCCGAGTCTGTAGTCCGCTTCATTGACGAACATGTAATAGGCGACGCGCTTCGCGAACGCACGCTGCGATTCGACCACCTTGGCGAAGAACGGGTCCTCGTCCGAAAGCCTCTTGGTCAGGACGTCCCAGGCCTTGAGCTGCTCGGCCATGATCGACTTCGGCGTCCGGATCACATTGACTTTGTGTTTGTCCCTCAGGATTTGCAGGTCGCGCGAGTAGTTATCCATCGCGGTCCACCAGTTCGCTGAGCTGGTGGCCTCGGCGCCATATTGCATGATCGCCTGCAGATCCTTCGGGATGGAGGCCCACTTTTTCTTGTTGATGGCGATCTCGAAGAACTCCATCGCCTGGTGGTAGCTGCCCATCATGTAGTTCTTGATCACGTCTTGCGCGCCAAAGCGCATGTCGGAGGTCGGGTTGTTGAACTCGAAGGCGTCGATCACGCCTTTTTCAAGCGCCGGGATGATCTCGCCACCCGGAAGCTGGGTCACTTTCGCGCCCATCTCCTGGAACAGGTCCGCGGCCAGGCCGACGGTGCGGTATTTGAGTCCCTTCAGTTCCTTGGCGTCCTTGATCTCATTCTTGAACCAGCCGAGCGGCTGGGTCGGCATCGGCATTACGAAAAAGCCGACCACATCGAGATTGATCTTCTGTAGCAACTCGTTGTAGAGCTGCTGGCCGCCACCCCGGTGGATCCACGCCAGCGTCTGGTGCGCATCCATGCCGTTGATCGGGCCCGAGCCAAACAGTGAAGCGATCTTGCTCTTGCCGTACCAGTACACCGGCACGCTGTGGCTGGCATCCAGCACGCCCTTGCTGGTCGCATCCATTACCTCGAACGGCTTCACCACTGCGCCGCCCAACAGATAGTCGATGCGCAGGCGACCGCCAGCCATCTCGTTGACGCGCTTAACGTACTCCTCGGCCATCTCGTTGAAGATGTCCTTGGCGCCCCACGCGCCCTGCATCTTGATCACGATCGGCGACTGGGACTTGGCGATCATCGGAAAACCGGCGATCGCGGCGCCGCCGGCCGCGGCTAAACCGGTCACGAAGTTCCGGCGCGCGGGTTTGACGCTGCCCGTTTGTACGGCGACGGGGTGTTCCATGGTCTTGCTCACGTCATTGCTCATTTGGCTGGCTCCTACTGAAAAGGGCACGCTGTGGAGATATCGGATGGAGTATCGACGCGGCGGGTCCGTTGTTTTACGACCTCTAGCTTGGGCGTTACACGAATGCGGTAGGCCATGGTAATCGCTGTCCTGGGGCGAAGCAATCCCACCGGGTAGAAATCACTAGTCGACCGCTGGTTCAGTCGTCGTACTCGTTGCTCTGGCTGGAATAAACCGCAGGCTCGGGGCGCACGGTCGGCAGTTCATGCGTGCTCGGCACTTCGTCCGCCACGCGTTCGTTGCGACGCCCGCCGCGGGACAGTTCGATGCCCAATTGCTTTAGTTTGCGATACAGATGGGTGCGCTCCAGACCCGCACGATCGGCGACGCGCGTCATGCTGTAGCTCTCTCGTGCCAGGTGATACTCGAAGTACACCCGCTCAAACTGATCGCGCGCGTCGCGCAACGGTTGGTCGAGCGCAACCCCGTTTTGCTCGGCGGCGACGTTAAGTTCAGCATGCTTGACCGCGTCTGCAGCGACCGCGTCGACTGCGTTAGCAGCACTGTGAGGAGCTGCCACGGCCGTAAGCGCCGTGGGCGCCGCCATCTTGAGGTTGCGCATCACTCGACCGCGCTCGAGGCCCGAGCGCACGGCAGATAACAGGCGCGTCATCGCGATCGGCTTCTCCAGGAACTCCAGCGCGCCGAAGCGCGTGGCTTCGACCGCCGTGTCAATCGTTGCGTGGCCGGACATCATGATGACTGGCATCGTCAACTGGCCGCTCGACGCCCACTCCTTCAACAAAGTCACGCCATCGGTGTCGGGCATCCAGATATCGAGCAGCACGAGATCCAGCTCTTCACGCAGGCGCGCGGAGCGGGCCGCCGCTGCGTTCTCGGCCGTCAGCACAGCGTGACCTTCGTCGGCCAGAATCTCCGACAGCAACTCGCGAATGCCGATTTCGTCGTCGACGACGAGGATGTTAGCCATAGCCGATCAAGAATTTGTGCAACGAGCCGCAAGCTTACGCTGCGCGCAGTCACCCCCCAAACGTCAAGCCGCGTGCAACGCCGGCGCTGCGCTGACTTCGGTAAGCCGGCGAAAGACGATCGTAACGATTGCACCGCTGCTTTGCCCAGCGCCACCGCGATTGACAACCTCGATGCGCGCACCGTGCTCGTCGACGATTTTCTTCACCATTGCGAGGCCCAGCCCGGTGCCGCTGGATTTAGTGGTGACATAAGGCTCGAATGCGCGGCGCAGTATGTTTGCCGGAAAGCCCGGCCCGTTGTCTTCGACGGCCAGCCGCACCGCGCGGGCTTTGGTGTTTGCTTCCTCGATCTCGACGAGCTCCGTGCGTACGTGAATGCGCGCGTCGGGGCGGCCGGCCAGCGCGTCCTGCGAATTGACCAGCAGGTTATGAATGACCTGCCGCAACTGCGTCGCATCGCCTTCGATCAGCGGCAAGCCAGGCCGTAGCGAAAGCTGGATCGCGCCACTGCCCGCCTCGGCGCCATACAGCGCCGCAACCTCTTCAACCAGCGTGTTCAAAGCGAGCGGCGACAGCCGCGCCGGCGGCACGCGCGCGTAATCGCGAAAGTCATCCACCATGCGCTTCATCGAGGTGACCTGGTTGACGATGGTCGACGTTCCCCGCTTCAACACATCGGCATCGGGCAGCGACAGTTTTTCTATCAGCTTCATCTGCAGCCGCTCCGCCGCCAGCTGGATCGGCGTGAGTGGGTTTTTGATTTCGTGCGCCAACCGGCGCGCCACTTCACCCCACGCCAATGCGCGCTGCGCCGAAATCACTTGCGTGATGTCGTCGAACACCACGACGTACCCCAGCCCGTCATCGAGCGGCAGGCGCGAACCACGCGCCAGCAACATCAGCGGCTCCCCCGCAGGGTTCGGCCGGTTCATCCTGTTGAACTCGGGCGCCGATACCACAGCCCGCTTGACTTCGACCTGCTGCTGCCACGAGTCCTTCGGTGACGCGGTCAGCGCGTGGTCGGCAAACGCAGTGGCGAGTGCCGAAGCGAGCGCCGCATCGATCTCATTCAGCGGCCGATCGGTTTGCTGCATCAACGAATGACCCAGGATGCGCGACGCGCCGTGGTTGGCCGTGACCAGGTGGAAATCCTTGTTCAGAACGATGACGCCTGCCGACAGATTGGCCAGCACACGCTCCAAATAGGTCTTCGCATTTTCGACTTCGCGCTGCTTGGTTTCGACCTGGTCGCGCGCTTCGGTCAGCTGCCGCGTCATCGCGTTGAACGATTGCGTCAGCACGTTCAGTTCATCGTTGCCTGGGAATTCGCGCACTTGCCGATAGTCGCCTTCAGCTACGGCTTTCGTGCCTTCGGCGACTTGCAATAGCGGTGCGGTCATCGAGCTTGCGAGCAAAACGCTCGACGCAATCGCGGCGAAAATGGAAAGCAACAACGTCAGCGTCAGCGTCAACCCGTAAATGGTTTGCAACCCCTGGCGCGCGAGCGATAGCTCCTGATATTCGCGATATCCGTTTTGCAGCGCCTCCGCATTTGCCGCGATCGTCGGTGGAACCGGCTGAATCAGCTGCAGAAAGTGCGACTCGCTGGGCGGCACGATGCTGCCGAACCCCGCCCCAGCCTTCGCGTCGTCGCTGGCCCCGGACTTGGAGGAAGCCACGCCCCCGGCGAGCAGCGGACCCGGCGCCGGTATCGGAACGATCACGCGCGCGCGCAAGCCGTTGCGCGCTTCGATGGCGCCCGCCTCCCCCTCGATCGTCGCAAAAATCAGGCGGTCCCTCGCCTGACGCAGCTCGCCGGCGGTCGGAATTTCGGGTATCAGTTCGGACAACCGCGAACCACTTGCCCCGATCAGCTGCCCGCCGCCGCTCACGACCAACGCGTCCTGCACTCCGCCCTGCTCGCGCAATCGATTCAATTGCGAAAGCTGCGCAGACTCGGGCACATCCGATAGCTCGAGCGCCCAGCTACGCGCCTTCGCGCTGACGTCGTCTTTCAGGTTGTCGAGTGCGGCGCGGCCCAGCGTCAGACCGGAATCGAGCGCGCGATCGACGCGCACGTCGAACCAGGACTCGATCGAGCGCGACAAAAACTGCGTTGAAACGATATAGATCAGCACGCCCGGCAATACGCCCATAAGCGCGAACGCGATCGTGAACCGCATCATCATCCGCGCGCCGAACTGGTTGGCGCGAAGCCGCACTACCAGGCGGCGGATCAACGCCAGCACCAGCACGAACAGCAGCGCCGCGATGACGCCGTTGATTCCCAAAAGCAGAGGATAGTTGCGCTCGAAAAACGCGGTGTTGCCGCTCGCCGACGCCAACAGGAACAGCAACACGCCACCGATCGCCAAGGCAGCGAGCAGGCCATAGCGAAGGACGCGCGGCATCTGGCTTAGCATCTAGCGAAGCAATTCTGCCGAAACAGGCACTTCGCGCCAGTCCGACGCCAGCGTCCATTCACGGCTGGTGATCGCATTCACCTGAAATGGTTTGGGCAATTGAGTGACGTCGAGCCGCATCCGGACCTGCGCATCGTATTCCTCGCGCGGACTCAGCAGGCCTTTGTCGGCCACCCTCCAATTTCGAACGCTCTTCAAAAGGCCCAGCGCTTCGTCGAGCGACTCGAACGGTTGTGACAGTCCGCCGCGAGCGAGCCGATATTGCCGCGTCAACGGACTGTACGACAGGCGGTAAGTCAACGTGCTCGACGCGACCCTGCGGTCGAACCAGTACCAGCGCTTGCGAAACATCTCGAACTCGATGATGAAGTACAGCGCGATGCCTTTTTGCACAGCCTCTTCAAGCGCCTGTGGCATCTCGAATTCGAATGTGGCGTTCAGCAGCAGCGCGTCGCCGGTTTCTCGGGTCGCCGGCTCCAGCGCAGCCGCCATCACACCGATCCGTTCCTGCGCGAGTACCGGCGATGGCGCGACCATGGACGCGCCAATCGCCAGCCACAGCGGCCATGCCAGCAATGCCGCTCTTAGCTTTGGCACGATGATCGGTTTCATCCGGTCTTCTCAAGCAACGCGTAGAAAAAGCCGTCGTGCAGCGTCGGCAGATCCGATCCCTGCCAGGCAGACACGGCTGCCGGCTCTGCGACCGATACCGGCAACAACTGCGACGCCGGCAAGTTCAGTTGGCGCGCGTCAGTGTGCCGTTCGCCGAAGCGAGCGATCTGCTCGCGCCCTTCCTCCGGAAACAGCGAGCAAATGACGTAAAGCAGCCTACCACCCACGTTCAACAGCGGCCATAAAGCGTCCAGCAATTCGAGTTGAACCGTTGTCAATTGCGCAACATCGGCCGGACGTCTTAGCCAGGGAATGTCGGGATGACGGCGCACGATTCCGGACGCGGTGCACGGCGCGTCGAGAACAATGCGGTCGAACGACGCGTTGCCCGCGGCCGGCAGCCATGTCTCCGGATGCGCGGCGTCGCCGACGATCACGCGCGCAGTCAAATGGCAACGCCGAAGGTTGTCGGCAATTCTCACGGCACGCGTGTTGTCGACTTCGACAGCGGTCAGATCGTCTGCGCCAAGCTCGGCTAGATGCGCTGTCTTGCCACCGGGCGCAGCGCAGGCGTCGAGCACTCGCAATCCGGGGCGGATGCCAAGCCAGGGCGCCGCCAGTTGCGCACCGGCATCCTGTACCGATACGTCGCCGTCGGCGAAGCCCGGGATCTCGGCCACCGGCCGCGGTTGATGCATCCAGACAGCCTGCGCGCCGACCTGCGTGGCTCCTATTGCGCGCTGCGCAAGCCGTGCGACATAGTCTTTCGCGGTGGTTCGCCGTGAATTGACGCGCAGTATCAGCGGCGGCAGTTGCTGCTGCGACTCGGCAATGGCCGTCCACTCGTGCGGATATTCAGCGCGCAAGCGCCCGATCCACCACGCCGGCAGGTTGTAACGCACCGTCTCGTCAGCCTGCAATTCGGAGAAAAGCGTTGCTTGCTGGCGCAGGAAATTGCGCAAAACGGCGTTGATGAAACCCGATGCAGCGCGGGTGGAGGGCGATTGCTGCGCAGCGGCCACCGTTTGATCCACCAGCGTATGCCCAGCATGGCGGCCGCGTTGCAACTGAGCCAGCGCCACCGCCAGCAAAGCGGCCACGTCGGCCGCCGGCGCACGAGCTGCCAACCGCTCGACAAGACGCTCGCTGGCCGCCAGATGACGGACCGCGGTGTAGAGCGCGTCCTGCACCGATGGCCGAAGCTCGGCGCGCTCGGCGAGCGCTGCAGTGAGCGCACGATCGATCGACTGGCCGACGCGAAAAAGCTGCCAGGCAGCAGCGGCGTATCGCAACACATCGGCCAATGGCGGGGATTGCGCCGTGCTCACCCGGTAGCTACAGCGTGGGGACTGACGAAGCGTTGGCCGACTTCGACCGGAAATCCGCTGAGGAAATCGCGCGCCGTGACTCGCTTGCCACCGGCACGTTGCAATTCGGCAATCAGCAGCTCGCCAGCGCCGCAGGCGACGCGCAGCCCGGAGGAATCGGCAGCTTTGACGACACCAATGTCTGCCTCATCGGCCACCCGATCGCCGCTCGCGAGCGCGCGCCATATGCGAACCGTGGTGCCATTGAGCAGGCTCGATGCGATCGGAAACGGATTGAACGCCCGTACCTTGCGCGCGAGCTGCGCGGCGGAGCTCGACCAGTCCAGCCAGGCCTCCGACTTGTTCAATTTGGTGGCGTACGTCGCACCGTCCGGCTGCGGCGTCGCGACCAGGCGATCGATGTTGCAAAGCGCCTCGACGATCAGGCGCGCTCCGACCTGTGCGAGCTTCGAGGTCAGCGCACCAGCGGTATCGTCCGACGCGATCGCGACTTTCTCGGTTGCCAACATCGGGCCGGTATCGAGCCCGCTGTCCATCTGCATGATGGTGATTCCGGTTTCCGCATCGCCGGCCTCGATCGCACGCGCAACCGGCGCCGCCCCGCGCCAGCGAGGCAACAACGACGCGTGGATATTCAGCGCCGAAAGTTTCGGCACGCGTCCGCCCCGCGCTCCGCGCGCAATATCGAGCACGGACTGTGGCAGGATCAACCCATAGGCGGCAACGACCAACACATCAGGAGCGATTGCCTTCAAGCGTGCCTGCGCCGACAAGCCGCCGACTCGCCCTTGCGCAGCGACGATGGCGTAGCGACTTCAATATTGTGCGCGAGCGCGAGCTGTTTAACCGGACTCGCGGCCAACTTCATGCCGCGGCCGGCGGCTCGATCGGGCTGCGTCAACACCAGCGGCACCGTCCAGCCGGCACGCGGGGCGGCGTCGATGATGGCATTTAGAGCAACCGCCGCGAACTCCGGCGTGCCGGCAAAGACGATTTTCATGACTGATCTGTAGGAAACTGGTGACGCGGCGATCGCAGTGGCTTGTCCACTGCCTTTGTACTGCGCGCGTACGCGCGGCCGCTCCGAAGGGAGCGCGCCTAACTAGTCGCGACGAGTGCACGTGCGACCGCGCAGCGGTCGCGTACACGAGGAGCGCTCCGTTACATCTGTCTGAACAGATGTACGTACTGGCGCGCTACCGGCAGCTCGCGGGACGTATCGCGCATCCTTACATACAGCTTCCCGGTCAGGTCACGGCGGGTCGCGGCCACGGCATTCATGTTCACGATGACCGACCGGTGGATCTGCGCAAAATCATCCGGATTCAGCTGTTCGCCCAACTCCGACAACGAAATGCGAATCAACCATTCGGTGAGATTGGCGCCATCGCGCGCGAAAACACAGGTGTATTTGTCGTCGGCTTGGAAATACTGCACGTCGGCGACCGGGATCTGCTGCGTAAGTTCTCCGTCGGCCGTGCGCTTGCTCGCACGAATCCAGCGCAAGTGACGGGTCGCAGCGCCGCCCGCCAGATGATGCGAGAGCTGCTGTAGCAGCGGCGCGAGGTCCCGAACCGGCGCGCTCTTTTTCAATTTTTCGATGGTACGAGTGAGTCTTTCGTCGGTCACCGGCTTCAACAAATAGTCGACCGCGTCGCGTTCGAAAGCATCGAGGGCGTATTGATCGTAGGCAGTGACAAAGATAACTTTGATTTGGCCGGTGAGCTTCTCGGCTACCTGCAATCCGGTGGCGCCGGGCATGCGAATATCGAGAAAGGCGATGTCCGGCGAGTGCTCAGCGATTGCAGCGGCTGCGGCCGGGCCGCTATCGGCCATAGCCACGATCTGCAACTCTGGCCACAGCTTCCCCAGCTTGTCGCGCAGATACTGAGCCAAATGGAGCTCATCGTCCGCGATGATGGCTTTCAATGCCAGACCCTACCCGAGATGAGTCAGTGGAATCGTCATTCTGACGCGCGTGCCGCGAGCCAACTCTTCCACGACCAGCCGCGCTTTCGCACCATAAAGCGAAGTCATTCGATCCCTTAAATTAGTGAGTCCGACCCCAGTGCCGGCGCGCGGCGAAAAGCCCAGCCCGTCATCCTCGACGTCCAGTTGTAGCGCCCCATCAGCGGCACGCGCGCTCAAACGTACGTTGCCGCCCTCGAGTTTGGGCTCGAGACCGTGCTTGATCGAGTTTTCTACCAGCGGCTGCAACGACAAAGGCGGAATGCTGACGTCAAGCAGCTCGGGCGGAACGTCAATCGAGTACGACAGCCTTTCACCCATCCTGATGCGCAGAATATCGAGGTACGCCGCAATCAGTGCGGTTTCCTGACCGAGCGTGGTGCGCTCGCTACGGCTCGCGGCAAGCGAAGCACGCAGTAGCTCGATCAAGCGTTCAAGCATCAGCCGCGCCTTATCGGGCGCCGTGTCGATCAGCGACACGACGTTTGCCAGCGTATTGAACAGAAAATGCGGCTCGATCTGCGCCTGCAACGAGCGAAGCTGGGCATCGATGGCCTGGCGCTGTAGCTCGACTGCCTTGGCACGCTCGCGCTCGCTCGCCGCCTCCGCATTTGCAAGGCGCGTCTTGCCCGACAGGTACCGGTACCAGAAAGTCGAAAAAATGATGGACACGATAACGATCGCCACGACGACACGTGGAGCGCCTTGAACGATGCGACTCACGTCCACGCCAAGCAGGGTCAGGCCGATCCAGTAGCCGATCAGGCAGCCAACGATCGGAATTCCGGCAAAGAAGATCACCCGATTGCGGGTCGAGAAGGCTTCGATGCAATCACGCCCCAGCAGGTAACCACCCGCCTCGTACAAGGCGTGAATCGTCAGCCCGATCGACTGCGCGATCACGAAGTTCCACATTAAATATCTGATCGGGTCGGCACGGCCTGAAAACCCCCATGCCACCAGCGTCAGCACGACCGCGATCGCGGTGTTGAAAACCATCGTCCAGACGACCTGCAGCCAGGCCGGGCCCGATGGACGCAGCGAAAAGGACCACCAGCTACGCCATGATTGGCGCAGTACGGAAACGTTCAGCATCGATCAGTCACGCGTCGCGGCGAAGCGGCCAATGTAACGGTTGCCGTGGCCGCGGACAGCGAACCGCGATAGAGCGCCGGAAATCCGGCGCCAATCGACCGCCGCATCGGTGCGCAGCGGTCAGGCCGCCTTGATCTTGCGCTTTTTAAGGCGGGTCTTGATGCGGTTCTGTTTCAGCGGCGACAAATACTCGACGAAGACTTTGCCCAGCAGATGATCCATTTCGTGCTGGACACACACCGCCAGCAAACCTTCGCACTCGAGGTCGTACGCAGTGCCGTCGACCTTCTGCGCCCGCACCCGCACCTTGGCCGGACGCGTCACCGCGTCGTAGATGCCCGGCACCGACAAGCACCCTTCCTCACACTCGACCTGTTCTTCGGACGCCCACACGATCTCCGGATTGACCAGCACATGCAGCTGGTCCTTGGTTTCCGACACATCAACGACCAGCAGCCGCTCGTGCACATCGACCTGGGTCGCGGCAAGTCCCACCCCCGGCGCGGCGTACATGGTGTGCGCCATGTTGTCCGCGAGGCGGCGCAATGAGTCGTCGAACCGAGTCACCGGCCGCGCGACGATTTTTAGCCGCGGATCGGGGTACTCGATGATGTCAAGCAGTGTCACTGATCGCTCCAAAACCGATCTTCTCGCCGTCAGACGCCACGCCGATGACTTTCAATCCCCCTTAAATGCCCGAAGTTTGAGTGCTTTTCAAGCACCGCTCGCGCCCTGGCTCAGCCAAACTTGCGCGACAGGAAGCGTCGGTTACGACCTATGGCATCGCGCTTAGTCGGGATCGAAGTCTGAGAGCATCCGTTGCTATATCAATGCATTACGGTCAAAATTTGCAGCGCGTTATTAGATATCGGCGCAATCCTAAAAAGTTCAAGGGAAGGGTTGGGCGCTGGCTTTGTCTCGTTTCCGTTCCCGCGGTTCATCGATAAGCGTGACCAGGAGTTTTCATGACCCACACTAAGTTAGGCGCGAAGTTTTTCGCCCTGTCGGCCGCGGTACTCGCCATGTCTTTTGGGGGCAGCGCTGCCATTGCGCAGGATTCGACGCCGGCGTCTCGCTTACCGATAACGCCTCAGCAGCGCGGCACGGCCGATCAGGTCGCACAGGCCGGAGTTCCGTTGTCGGCACTGGCGCCAAATGCCCCTGAGCGTTACACGGTCAAGAGCGGCGATACCCTGTGGGACCTGTCGGGCATGTACCTGACGAGTCCCTGGCGCTGGCCCGAGCTGTGGGGAATGAACAAGACGCAGATCAAGAATCCGCACTTGATCTATCCCGGGCAGACGCTGGTATTGGTCAAGGACGGCGACCGCGCTCGGCTGCAACTGGCCGAAGGCGAACCGGGCATCGGGCGGCTGGAGCCGCGCATCCGCGACGCTGGCAGCGAGCGTTCTGCGATTTCTGCGATTCCCAATAATCTGATCGCGCCGTTCTTGTCGCAGCCCCTTGTGCTCGATGCCAATGGCCTGGCCGACTCGCCGCGCATCGTTGCCACGCAGGAAGGCCGCGTCTTTGTGGGCCGTGGCGACGACGTCTATGCGCGCGGCATCCAGGACGATGCGATCGTCAATTACAACGTGTACCGCCCGCTGCGCCCGCTATTCGACCCGGACGACAAGGTACGCAAAAATCCGATTGCCTACGAAGCGTTCTACCTCGGCACCGCCAACAAGGTCGGCGGCGGCGAGATCGCGAAGATGCGCATCGATTCGAGCAAGCAGGAGATCGGCGTCGGCGACCGACTGCGAGCGGTCGAGCGCCAGGAACTCGTCACCTACATGCCCAAGCGACCGGATTCGCCGATCGACGCGCGTGTCATTGCGATGTATGACGGCGTTCGATATGCCGGTGGCGGAAGCATCGTGACGTTGAGCCGCGGCAGTGACGAGGGAGTCTCGAGCGGCGACGTGCTTCAGCTGTATCGAACGGGTGAGACGAAGCTCGATCGCACCTCCAACAAACGCGAGTTCATCAAGCTGCCGGACGAGCAGATTGGACTGGCCTTCGTGTTCCGAGTGTTTCCCGGTATCTCCTACGCGCTGATCGCGCGCGGAACAAGGGCAGTTGAAGTCGGCGACCGCGCAACCAATCCGAGCGACGAACTGGAATTTACGACAGAAGAACAGCGCATGGGGATCACCCCCGAGCAGACGAGGCTGACGCCGCAGGAACAGCGCGGTAAAGACCTGGGCAACCTGGTGAAATAACGCGGCATCAATACACCGACGCACGCAAAATGCAGGCGGCCGAACGCGCCGCCTGGCTGCGCCTGATTAGCACTCCAGGTCTGGGACCACGCGCCGCACGCAAGCTTCTGTCCGCATTCGGTCTGCCGCAGGCCATCTTCGACGCTGGGCTTCCGAATCTGTTGCGGTCGGTCCCCGAGCCGCTTGCCCGCGTGCTTGCGCAAGCGCCAAGTACCGAGGCGCGGTCGGCGATCGATGCCACCGAACACTGGCTCGCCGCCGCGCCCGATCATGCGCTGCTGACCCTGGCGGACTCCGCCTACCCACAAGCGCTGCTCGCGACCGCGGACCCACCGGTGGTCCTGTTTGCAATCGGCCGAGTCGAGCTGCTAAATCGGACTTCCCTCGCGATCGTCGGCAGCCGCAACGCGACCCGGCAAGGCAGCGAAAACGCTCAACTGTTTGCGCGTGCACTGGCGCAGGCCGGCATCACAATCGCCAGCGGTCTAGCGCTCGGCATCGACGCCGCTGCGCATCGCGGTGCGCTTGCCGCCGACAGCGATGCTTCGACGATTGCGGTCGTCGGCACCGGAGTTGATGTGACCTATCCCGCCAGCAACCGCACATTGACGACCGACATACGAAAGCGGGGAGTTGTGATCTCCGAATTTACGTTGCGCACCCCGGCCATCGCGCACAACTTTCCGCGCCGCAATCGCATCATCGCCGGCATCACGCGCGGTACGTTGGTCGTCGAAGCGGCGTTGCGTTCGGGCTCGCTGATTACCGCCCGATTGGCCGCCGACAACGGCCGCGAAGTGTTCGCTGTGCCGGGTTCGATTCACTCACCCTTGTCCAAGGGTTGCCACCAGCTGATACGCGACGGCGCCAAGCTGGTCGAATCTGCTCAGGACGTACTCGAAGAAATCGGTTTGGCGCACCGGCGCGCTGCCCATGCCGACGATCTTCCGGTTGAACCTGCCGCGCATGCAGACGTCCTCGACCTGGTTGGCCACGATCCGATTGATCTTGAGCGTCTGGTCGAGCAGAGCGGCCGTGAGCCGGGCGAGTTGGTCGGTGCCTTGCTGGAGCTCGAACTGGCACAACATGTTGAGCGTCTGCCAGGTAACCGATACCAAAGGTTGCGTTAATCCGACTATGACCCTTTACAGCGCGCTACCGCTCGCATAAATTGCGCCCACGTGTTTGACGTCCTCGTCTATCTATACGAAAACTACGGCGCGCTGCATGCGTGCCCGGACTCCGACTCGCTGTCGAAACGCCTGACCGACGCCGGGTTTGAAGACGAAGAGATTTCAGACGCGCTGATCTGGCTGTCCGGACTGCAGCTCGTCACATCCGAATCGATCGCGGTGGGCCCGGAGAGCGAGCGAGCGTTTCGAGTTTATGCAGCCACCGAATTCGAGCGCCTTGGGATTGAAGCGGTAGGTTTCCTCAGTTTTCTCGAGCAGGCATCGCAGCTGACACCGACACAGCGCGAGATCGTCATCGAGCGTGCGCTGGCAACCGACGAATCGCCGATATCGCTCGATATGCTGAAGGTGATCGTTCTAATGGTGTTGTGGAGTCAGCAGGCCGATATCGACGTACTGCTTCTGGAAGAGCTGCTCGGCGCCGGCGACGATCGCGCAAAGCACTAAAAGTCGTGCGTTGCTCGTGTACGCGACGGCTTCGCCGTCGCACGTGCACTCGCACCGATTAGTTAGGCGCGCTCCCTTCGGAGCGGCCGCGCGTACGCGCGCAGAACAACTGCAAACAAAGGCGTCAGATTAGGCGCCTCCAATTGCGTTTCCATTTAGTTGTTATCCTGAAAAAAGGAACAAGCTAGGAGGCCGCTCGTTTCGGGCTGCTCCGTTCATTCATGTCTAAAGCATTGATCATCGCCGAAAAGCCTTCCGTGGCCGCGGATATCGCGCGCTCGCTGGGTGACTTCGTCAAGCACCAGGACTATTTCGAGAACGACCAGTACGTGTTGTCGTCGGCGGTGGGCCATTTGCTCGAGCTGCGCGCTCCCGAGCAATACGACGTCAAGCGCGGCAAATGGACGTTTACGCATTTACCGGTAATCCCGCCGCACTTCGATCTAGCGCCGATCGCGAGGAGCGAAGCGCGGTTGAAGGTGCTGATGCGGCTTCTCAAGCGCAAAGACGTCGGGCAACTGATCAATGCGTGCGACGCCGGCCGCGAAGGTGAGTTGATCTTCCGTTACATCGTGCAAGCGGCGAAGGCGAAACAACCGGTGCGCCGGTTATGGCTGCAGTCGATGACGCCGGCTGCGATTCGCGAAGCGTTCGAGCAATTGCGAACCGACGACGAGATGATGCCGCTGGCGGACGCTGCGCGCAGCCGCTCCGAGGCCGACTGGCTGGTCGGCATCAACGGCACGCGCGCGATGACCGCATTCAACAGCAAAGAGGGCGGCTTTTATCTGACAACCGTCGGTCGAGTGCAGACGCCGACGCTGGCGATCGTCGTCGAGCGCGAAGACAAGATCCGGAAGTTTGTTTCGCGCGACTACTGGGAAGTGCGGGCTAGCTTCGATGCAAAGGCCGGAACGTACGAAGGCCGCTGGTTCGATCCGAAGTTCAAGAAGAACGACGATGTCGATGCACGTGCCGAGCGCTTGTGGGATGCACAGAACGCGACTGCGATCGCCGATGCATGCCGCGGCAAGACGGGCACCGCGACCGAGGAGGCGAAGCCAAGCACCCAACTGGCACCGTTGCTGTTCGACTTGACTTCTTTGCAGCGCGAAGCGAACTCGAAATTCGGATTCTCCGCGAAGACCACATTGTCGATCGCGCAAGCGCTTTACGAGCGGCACAAGGTGTTGACCTACCCGCGTACCGATTCGCGCGCGTTGCCAGAAGACTATGTCGCCGTCGTGCGCAAGACGATGGACGCTCTAGGCGGCACTACGCCGTATCGCGAGTTCGCAAAGAAAATTGTCAAGCAAGGATGGGTGAAGCCGAACAAGCGCGTGTTCGACAACGCGAAAGTTTCCGACCACTTCGCGATCATTCCGACGCTGCAGACGCCGAAGCACCTGTCCGAGGTCGAAGCGAAGCTGTATGACCTCGTCGTCAAACGCTTCTTGTCGATCTTTTTCCCCGCGGCCGAGTATCTGGTGACGACCCGCATCACCGAGGTCGAGGGTCATGCGTTTAAAACCGAAGGCAAGGTCCTGGTCGAACCCGGCTGGCTTGCGATCTACGGGCGCGAGGCGATGCAGGAGCAGGGGTCGCTGCCGAAGATCGATCAGGGCGAGCGTGTCAAAGCCACCGACGTGCAATCGATTGCACTCGCAACACGCCCGCCCGCGCGCTACACGGAAGCGACGTTGTTGTCGGCAATGGAGGGCGCAGGCAAGCTGATCGAAGACGATGACTTGCGCGCCGCGATGGTGGGCAAGGGGCTCGGCACACCGGCGACGCGCTCGCAGATCATCGAAGGATTGATCGATCAGCGCTACATGGTGCGCGATGGCAAGGATTTACGGCCAACGCGCAAAGCGTTCGATCTGATCACGCTACTCAAGGGTCTCGATATCGAGGAGCTGACCGCGCCAGAATTGACCGGCGAGTGGGAGCACAAGCTGTCGCTGATGGAGCACGGGCAGCTAAAGCGCGATCTGTTCATGAAAGAGATCGCGGGGATGACGAAGAAAGTCGTCGACCGCGCCAAGAGTTATCAATCGAACACGGTGCCGATCGATGATCCCGCCACACTGGCCGCGCCGTGCCCGACTCCGGGTTGCAAAGGCAAGATTGTCGAAAACTATCGGCGCTACGCATGCACGAAATGCGAGTTTTCACTGCCGAAACACCCGGGCAGCCGGACGTTTGAAGTCGAGGAAGTCGAACAGCTGCTGCGCGATCGCACGATCGGGCCGTTGAACGGTTTCATCAGCAAAATGGGGCGGCCTTTTTCAGCGGTGCTGAAAATCACGCCGGAGTTGAAGATCGAATTCGATTTCGGACAAAGCAATGATGACGGCAGCAGCGACCCGATCGATTTTTCGAAAGCGACACCGATCGGTCCGTGCCCGAAGTGCGGCGGCCGCGTCTTCGAGCAGCCGATGTCATACCTCTGTGAAAACAGCGTCGGATCCGAGAAGCGTTGCGACTTTCGCTCTGGCAAGGTCATCCTGCAGCAGCCGATCGATTCGACACAAATGGCCAAGCTGCTGAATGAAGGGCGGACCGATGTCATGCGCGGATTCGTTTCGAATCGCACTCGGCGAAAGTTCTCGGCCTTTCTGGTGCGCAAACCCGATGGCACCACCGGCTTCGAGTTCGAGCCGCGGCCGGCAAAAGCCGGAGCGCCCGCCAAACGCTCCGGCAAGACCGCCAATGGTGTCGCAGTCGCAACGCCGCCTACCGCCACACTATCGAAAGGGCGGGTTCGCCCTGCAGTCGTCTCGAGCGCGGCCCCGGTGGTTCCCCTGAAAGCACGCAAACAGACGCGCAAGACCAGCGGTACGGTGGCTCGCAAGACCACCGCCAAAGCCGCGCGTAACGCCGGCAGCAGGAAACCCGCGGCACGTAGCTAGTGCGACGCTCAACGACGAGTTGCCCATTCGGCAGTTAAGAAGAACAGCTTGGACTCGGTCAACGCCGTCCGTCGCCGGCTGCTCGGCGCTTCGTCAGCCGCTGCACTCAACCTGGCATCGGGCGCGGCTGTCGCGCAGCTTTCTTCCGGCCGAACATTGCGCATCGTTCTGACGGCGCCGCCCGGCTCGTCGATCGATGTGCTGGGCCGCGTGGTCGCTGAAAAACTGCGCGAACGTCTCGGCCACACGGTGTTGGTTGAAAATAAACCCGCCGCCGGTGGCACAGTAGGAACGCAGGAGATCGCCACCGCCGCACCCGACGGCAACACGATCGGGCTGTCGTTCACCGGTCCGCTGGCGACGGCGCCGTTTCTTTACTCGAAGCTTCCGTATGACCCGGTCAAGGACCTGGCGCCAATCGTGCTGGTCGGCACAGCGCCAAACGTGCTGGCGGTGTCCAGTGCATTGCCGGTCAATTCGTTCAAAGAGTTTCTTGCTTACGCGCGGCAGCGCCCCGGGCAGCTGAACTACGCCTCGGTAGGCAACGGCAGTGCATCCCACTTGTCGATGGAACTGCTGAAGACCGAAGCCGGATTGTTTCTGGTTCACATTCCATTCAACGGCGCGCCGCCCGCGGTCCAGGCGACCGCCGCGGGTGATGTACACGCCGTGATGTCGAACCCAACGACACTGCTGCCGGTCGTGCCAACGGGCCGCATCAAGTTGCTCGCGGTCACCAGCCGTGCGCGCTGGCCGGCGTTGCGCGATCTACCGACCATTCACGAAAGCGGTTTCCCTGACTTCGAAGCCATCGCGTGGAATGGATTCGTTGCGCCGGCAGCTACTCAGCGATCGCGCATCGACGAGCTCAATCGCGAGGTCAACGCGATCCTTACGATGCCGGACGTGAAGTCGCGCATCGACGCTGCAGGGTGGCAGATTGGTGGCGGCACGCCCGAATCGTTTGCGGCTTTTATGCGCGCCGAACGCGCTCGGTGGCAACCGGTGATCAAGCGCAGCGGGGCGCGCCTGGACTAGGAATCCCTGCAAAGCTACTGGCGGGCCGATCTTGCGCCTGCGGTGCTCAACGTACGTCTTGTACGCCTCCGCTCCTCGGCGCAACCTCAGCCCGCTCGCTACGCTTTTCAGAACTTCCTCTAGTTCATGGTGATCGCGTCGGCCGCGGCCAGCGAAGACAACAGTGCCGCATTGATCTGCCCCATCGATACGCCGACCAACTGCCCGGCGCGCTCGGAGCCGATCGCGTCGCCGCGCTCGATTACTTCGGCCAACGCGAGATACACGCCATAGACGCCTTGATGCGCGCGCACCGCATCGAGCACAGGTCGCGGCAGCGCCGCCGACGCGAACAGCCGTTCATGCGAATGGCCGGTGATCTGCTGCAGCAACGAAAATGCGCCGACAGCGAAAAGGTCATCGCGCACTCCGCCCACTTGCGTCGCGAGCGCCTCCAGAAAGAAGCCGCGCTGCACCGCCATGTACACGAGCGGCATCGAGCGCGTACTGGCGGACGACACGCCGAGCAGCAATACCAGCCACCGCACCAGCCGTTTGTAGCCGAGCACCAGAATCGCGTGCCGCAGCGAAGTGATCGGTGCGTTTTGCGCGGAGCTCGGCGCGAATGCCGGGCTGTTGATCACGGACAGCAGCATCAGTGCGAGGCTCGGTTCATTCTTGAAAGCGCGTTCGAGCGCGATCACGTCGGCGTCGCCCTGAATCAGGCGCACGATGTCGAGCACCGCACGGCGCGTCGGTTCGAGACCCGCGGACGGTTCAACCATCGGCTCGTCGAGCGGCCATCCGATCGTCGCCTGCGCACCATGCGTCAACGCCGATTCGACATCGGAGCGCGTGTGGACGTCGCGCACCCATAGCGCGGGCACACCATCGTGCTTGCCGGTGCCTGGCGCATCGATGACGGCCGCGAACAGGCGGTGCGAATCGCGCGGCAGCGGCTGCGTTGAGCTGCGCAGCACAAATCGGTGTCCGTCTTGATGGGCCGCCTCGAGCAGCGGGAGTTGGCGGGCCGTGAGCGCGTCGGCGCCTACTTCCAGCATCACGTTGGCCTTGCTTTTCCACTGTCCGATCGTCTGCAGATCCGAACTCAGCGACAACGGCGTCGGTGCGAGAACGACGATTCCACGCGAGGGCGACGTCGTTTGGTCGGCCAGCGCCGCGATGACGGCTCCTAGAGTCGCCGCGGAAGTTGCCTCCGCCGTGCCCGGCGTGACGCTGATCTCGATCCGCACGCCGAGAACACGGCGATCGCGACCCACGATCGGCCGCCACCCGAGCCGCAGGTGATCCAGCGCCACACCTTGATCGGTGGCGTGCTGGGTCTCGTCGAGTCGGAGCAGGGAGCCGTCCATACCTGATCTTCGGCGCCAGACGACGCTCACTTGAACGCGGCGGACGCCCGAAAAGCCTGACTTCGGGGCGACTTCAGCGCTTCACCGCACTTGCCTGCGCATCGCTCGGGCACCGCCATCGACGCATGCGACAATCGCGCGCCTTTCGCGCCGGCAACCGGCGTTTTCGGCCCCATTTCCCGTTTTCCCCCACGAGTCGATGCCGCTTTTCGCTTCCACCATCCTGCTGTCGGCGTTTTTGCTGTTTCTGGTGCAACCGATCATCGCCAAGCAGATCCTGCCCTGGTTCGGCGGCACCTCGGCGGTCTGGACCACGTGCCTGGTGTTCTTTCAAGTGGTTCTGCTCGCGGGGTATACGTACTCGCATCTGGCCACGCGCTACTTGTCGCCCAAACAGCAGGCGCGGTTGCACATTGCGCTACTTGTCGTGAGCTTGTTGTTCCTGCCGATCATTCCGAGCGAGGCTCTGAAGCCGGCCGCGGGCGCCGACGCGGCGTTGCGCATCGTCTTGCTCTTGATGGCAACGATCGGGCTGCCTTACTTTCTGTTGTCGTCGACCGGCCCGTTGCTGCAAAAGTGGGTCGCGCCGCGCTTTCCCGAGAAAACCGTCTACCGGCTGTTCGCGCTCTCCAACTTCGGCTCGTTGATTGGATTGCTTGCGTTTCCGTTCGCGATCGAACCGTTTACGACGTCGCACGCGCAATCGATCGTCTGGAGCGCCGCCTATGCGCTGTTCGCAGTCGCGTGCGCAGTGTCGGCATGGAAAGCATCTGAAGGCGTTGCAGACGCGGTCGCAGCCCCTATCGCGGCCGAGCCCCAGAGTCCCGCTCCGACCCTTGGCGACTACGCGCTGTGGCTCGCGTTTGCCGCGCTCGGATCGGTGCTGTTGCTGGCGACCACCAGTCACATCACGCAAAACATCGCGTCGGTTCCTTTCTTGTGGGTGCTGCCGCTGTCGCTGTACTTATTGACGTTCGTCGTGGCGTTCGAGGGCAGGCAAGGCCGCGGCTGGTATCAACGAGCGTGGTTCCTGTTTCCGACGTTGCTGCTGCTGGTAACGATGGCGGCCGGGCTGTCCGCCAACCGCGGCGTGCTTGACGTCAGCCTCGCGGTTCCGCTGTACACGGTCGGCATGATGATGGCGGCATTTTTTTGCAACGGCGAGCTTGCTCTGAGCAAGCCGGTGCCGCGCTACCTGACTCAGTTTTACCTGACGATTTCGCTCGGCGGTGCACTCGGCGGCATGCTGGTTGGCCTGGTGGCACCACGCATCTTTCCGACGTACTTCGAGTTGCCGGTTGCACTGGTGCTGCTCTCTTCGCTCGCCGTGTTCGTGGCGCGCAAAACTCGATGGCTGATCGGCCCGGCGGTCGTGGCGACGCTGGCGACCGCGTGGTTTGGCAGCGAGTACATCGGATTTTTGCGCGATGAAGTCGTGTACATGCATCGAAACTTTTACGGGACGCTGCGGGTGAAGGAGCAGGGCGAGGGCGATAAGCAGGTGCGCAGGCTGTTGCATGGCGTGATCCTGCATGGCGAGCAGCCGACGATCAGTGCGAACCGGCTCGAGCCCGGTACGTATTACGCGCGCACGTCGGGAGTCGGCCGCGCGATCGAAGCGAAGCAAAGCGAAGGGCCGGTGCGGCTCGGCTTCGTGGGCCTCGGTGTCGGCACGTTGTCGGCCTACGGCCGTGCCGGCGATGTGGTCCGGTTTTACGAGCTCGATCCGGACGTGCTGGCGTTGGCCAAGAATCAGTTTTCATACCTGAACTCGTCACCGGCCGCGATCGAGTTCGTGATCGGCGACGCGCGACTATCGATGGAGCGCGAGCTCTTGTCGAGTTCATTGCAGAACTACGACGTGCTGGCGATCGACGCTTTCTCGAGCGACTCGATACCCGTGCACCTGATCACCTCGGAAGCGACCGCGCTGTTTTTCAAGCACTTGAAGCCCGATGGCATCCTGGCGTTTCACATCTCCAACCGCTTCCTCGACCTAAAGCCGGTGTTGGCCAACATCGCGCAAGCCAACGGGTTCGAAGCAAGGCTGGTGACCGATTCGCCCGGCGATGACAGTCCCGCTTCGATCACAGATTGGGTGCTGCTGGCGCGGTCGTCGACGGCGTTTGCCCATCAGCGGCTGGCAGAAGTCGTCGAGACCATCGAACCGAACAATCATTTCTCACTCTGGACCGACCAGTTCAACAACTTGATCGACGTGCTGAAGTCGAATCCGATCAACGAGCTCCGGCGCTTGATCGGGCTCACCTAAACCATCGGGCACGTCGTTCGCTCACCAAAAATCTCCATGCCTACGCAGCGCAAACCTCGCATCATCGTCAAAAACTCGCGCGTTCACGGACGCGGCGTCTATGCAGCGCGCCGGCTGAAAGCCGGCGAAAACATCATCGAATACAAAGGCCAGCGCATCCCCTGGAAAGAGGCCGACCGGCGGCCGCCTTCGAACCCGGAAGATCCGTATCACACGTTTTTCTTTTCGCTCGATGACCAGAAAACGGTCATCGATGCGGGCGTCGGCGGCAACGCAGCGCGCTGGATCAACCATTCGTGCGATCCCAATTGCGAGACCGAAGAGACGGATGACGGCCGGGTGTTCATTCAGGCGATGCGCGATATCCGCCCAGGCGAAGAGCTCAACTATGACTACAGCCTGACGATCGAAGAGCGCCTGACGCCGACGCTGCGCAAAAACTACGAGTGCCGCTGCGGCTCAGAAAACTGCCGCGGCACGATGCTCGGCCTGAGCAAACGGCAGATGCCGAAAACTGCCAAAGCTTCGAAGGCCCGCCGTAAACCGGCTTGAAGCTTCGCGCATTAGTCCACACGTTCGATAGCGCGAACTCTTGCCCAGGCCTAACGTCCAAACGCAGTGAAAAATTTCCTCGCTCGTCCGCTGACTCTGCTGTTAAGCGCCCTTGCCATCGGCGGTGGCGCGGTCGGCTGCGCATCGCTTGACGAATGGCAACGGCAAGCGATTTTTGATCCGAGAAACGGCAATCAACGCTGGTTTTCCGAACCGTTGCCCGGCACTGAGGAGTTCGACGTCAAGCTCGCCAACGGGCATCAACTGCACTTCTGGTACGTGCCGCAAGAAGACGCCAAGCGCGCGCCGACAGTGCTGTATCTGCATGGCGCCCGCTGGAATTTAAACGGCAGCGTGTTTCGGATGTCACGCTGGGCCGATCTCGGATTCAACGTGCTCGCGGTCGACTATCGCGGCTTCGGCAAGAGCACCGAACTGCTTCCGTCAGAAGAGACCGCTTACGAAGATGCGCGCGTTGCCCTCGAGGAATTGAAGCGCCGGCAGCCCGATCCTTCGCGCAGATTCATCTACGGGCACAGCCTGGGCGGCGCATTGGCGATCGATCTGGCGGCAGGGCCGCTGAGGAATGCAAAGAACGAGGTCGGCGGCATCATCATCGAGTCTACGTTCACATCGATTCCTGCGGTCTTGCGCGGCATGAAATACGGCTGGGTGCCCGGCATCGGACTGGTGGTGACGCAGCCATTCGATTCCGCCAACAAGATCAGCAAGGTTGAAACGCCGCTGCTGATCATTCACGGCACTGCCGACGGTGTTGTTCCGCACGCGATGGCTGACGAACTGTATGAAGCCGCCGCCAGCAAGGTAAAGAAGGTCATCAAGATCGAGGGCGGCACGCATTCGGGCGCGAGTCGCGTCGGCGGTGCCGCCTATCGAGATGCGGTGCTCGACTTCGTGCGGCGCAGCTCGCAAAGCGCCGCGGAGATCAAGGGATAGCTGCCCCTCGCCGTCGCTAGTGTCTCCGTGGGCGCTCTTTCAGGTTCGTGATCTGCCCGATCTTCCACGGCCGCATACCGAGCACGATCCCGATCGACTGCCGCTGATCCGGCGGCAAAGTGCTGTCGAGCTCCGCCAACTCGTTGAACTCAGCGGCCAGCCGGTCGAGCTTGCGATGGACCACCGCGAATGATGCCGGCGAAACATCGCGAAACTCGAAACGAAAATTGCCGCCGTAACGATCGAATTCGACCGCGAGAAACTCGGCCATCGTGCGCTGGCCATGTTTTGCGCGAATCGCCCCGCTCGGCCGCAGCCGCAGGTGCCGCCCGACTTTGAGCTTCACCTTGTTCGCCGGCAAAAGTTCGATCAGATGCAAGCGGTCGAGCTTGACCAGCAGCTTGGTCAACTCGGCTTCGGTTAATTCGTAGCGCGTCAGGATCTGGGCCGGCTGCCAGTCGTTGAACAGCAGGTAAAACACGCCCATTAGGCGAGGCTCCAGCGCGAGCGCATTTTCCTGCGGCTCGGTCATTTCTTCGGGCGCATCGCCCGCACCGCGTGCGAGTTTCGCCAATTCGAAAAAATCGAGCTCAAGCGCGGCCAGCACCTGTTCCAGTCGATTCAACGTGAACGTCCGCTGCGAAAAAAGCCGCTTTACGCTGGCCTCGGACATCCCGATGCGGCGCGCCAACTCGGCGTAGGTGATGTGCCGGCTTTTCAGCACCCGCTTTAGCGACTCGATCAATTGCTCGGTACTCATTCGTGCGCCCCCGCGTGCCCGCAGTATCGATAGCCGATACGTTATCAGCCAGGCGCAAGACGCCGCCAGCACGTCGCCGATTCTGTGCACGCCGCGATGTCGCGGTATGCCTTAAGGAACGTATGAGTAGCTTGATGTTGCAAGCCGGCGCCACCGTACTACTGGCCGACTTTGTATCAGGCGCCGTGCACTGGGTTGAGGACGCTTACGCGCGGCCCGGAGCGCCGCTGATCGGCGCACTGGCGGAGAACAATCTGCGCCACCATTGGCGGCCGCGCGAGTTTTTGCGCAAGACGTGGATCGCCAGCTCGTGGGATCTGTTGTTGGCCGGAGCGATACTGGTCGGCGCTGCGCTTTACATGGGATGGCTGAGCTGGCACGTGGTGCTGTTCGCGCTGCTGGTGATCAACGCGAATCAGATTCACAAATGGGCACACATGAACAGCGCCGAAGTGCCGGCGCCGGTGCGCTGGCTGCAAAAGATGCACGTACTGCAGACACCGCGTCACCACGGCAAGCATCACGCGGGATCGCGCACGACCCACTACTGCGTGATTACCAACTTCCTGAATCCGTTGCTTGAGGAAGTGATGTTCTGGTCGCGTGTCGAGCGCGTGATCGAGCGCATCACCGGCGTCAAGCGCCGCAGCGAAGCCGAAGAGCTGAAGTTGCTCGGCCTGTCAGCTGCGTAATCGTCGTCGAGTGGCGCTCAATTCGCCGCGCTGGCCGAAAGGCCGGCGCGGCGCAGCCGCAGCGAGTTGCCGATCACCGACACCGACGACAGCGCCATCGCCGCCGATGCAATGATCGGACTCAACAGCCAACCGGTCAGCGGATACAAAACGCCCGCAGCGAGCGGCACGCCGGCGGCGTTATAGACGAACGCGAAGAACAAGTTCTGCCGGATATTCCGCATCACCGCGCGCGACAACAGACGTGCACGCACGATGCCGTTCAGATCGCCTTTGACCAGCACGATGCGCGCCGATTGCATCGCGATGTCGGTGCCGTGTCCCATCGCGATACCGACGTTGGCGGCCGCCAGCGCCGGAGCGTCGTTGATACCGTCTCCTGCCATCGCGACCGTGCGACCTTGCGCCTGCAACTCCTTGATTAGTGCGTTCTTGTCGGCCGGTAGCACTTCGGCGCGGAAATCTGCGATACCCAGCTTCGCGGCGACAGCGGCGGCTGTCGCCGCGCCGTCACCGGTAGCCATCACGACCCGCATCCCCGCAGCGTTCAGAGCAGCGATTGCCGACGGCGTCGTCGGCTTGACCGGGTCGGCAATTGCGAGCAGTCCGAGCACGCGGTTCTCGACGCCGACGAATACGACCGTGTTGCCTTCGCTGCGCAGTCGATCCGCCGCAGCATTCATCGCCCCGAGGTCGATA
Organism: uncultured beta proteobacterium; assembly: GCA_963829995.1. GTDB lineage: Bacteria > Pseudomonadota > Gammaproteobacteria > Burkholderiales > Burkholderiaceae_F > JACCZX01. The sequence goes on from CAWHKW010000004.1 coordinate 365,262, forward strand.
CCGGACTCGCCGAGAAAGCGCGCGCTGCCGAGGCGCACGCGTCCGGCGGCAATCGTGCCTTGAACGCCGCGGCCGGTAATCGATTCGAATGCGCTCACCGGAGCCGGTGTCACGCTGCGCTCCCTGGCTGCCGCGAGAATCGCCTGCGCAAGCGGATGTTCGCTCGATACCTCCAAGCCCGCCGCGGCCGCCAGCACTTCGCTCTCGTCGACGCCTTCAGCGGCAGTGATGCCAACTACGCGCGGCTTGCCTTCGGTCAACGTGCCGGTCTTGTCGACCACCAGCGTATCTATCTTCTCCATGATTTCGAGCGCTTCCGCGTCCCGTATCAGCACGCCCATCTGCGCGCCGCGACCGACACCCACCATGATCGACATCGGCGTCGCCAGACCGAGAGCACACGGACACGCGATGATCAACACGCTGACTGCAACGACCAACGCGTTGACAAAGCGCGGCTCGGGTCCGACCGCGATCCAGACAACCGCCGCCAGCAGAGCGATCAGCACAACTGCCGGTACGAACCAGCTCGCGACAACATCTGCGAGCTTCTGCACCGGCGCGCGCGTGCGACCCGCTTCGGACACCATTTGAACGATCTGCGCCAGCAACGTATCGCTGCCGACGCGCTCGGCGCGCATCACGAAGCTGCCGGTCTGATTGACCGTCGCCCCCGTGACCTTGGCGCCCGGTTCCTTGGTAACCGCAAGCGGCTCGCCGGTCATCATCGATTCGTCGATGTTCGACCGGCCTTCGAGCACGACACCATCGACCGGGACCTTGTCGCCGGGCCGGACGCGCAAGCGATCACCCGCATGCACCTGGTCAAGCGCGACTTCGCGCTCCTGGCCGTCGGCGTCGATACGCAGTGCAGTGGGCGGAGCGAGCTCGAGTAGCGCGCGTACCGCTGACGAGGTCTGCGACCGAGCGCGCAACTCGAGCACTTGACCCAGGATCACGAGGGTCGTGATGACCGCTGCCGCTTCGAAATAAAGCGGCGCCGCCCCGCTCATAGTGAATGCTGCAGGGAGTGCGGCTGGAAACAGCAGCGCAAACACGCTGAAGCCATAGGCCGCGGCGACACCAAGCGCGATCAACGTGAACATGTTCGGCGAGCGATTGACGATCGACTGCCAGCCGAGCTTGAAGAAGAACGCGCCGCACCACAGCACGACCGGCGTCGCCAGCACGAATTGCGTCCAGCCGAACCACGGACCCATCGCACCGATCAACTGCTGATGGATCGCCGGCGCAAACTCAGTCATCGCCATTAACGCGATCGGCAGCGACAGCGCAGCAGCGATCCACAATCGCCGGGTCATCGTTCGCAGCTCGGTGTCGTCGGTGGCGACCGAGGCATCGACCGGCTCCAGCGCCATTCCGCAGATCGGGCAGTTGCCGGGTCCGACCTGGCGAATTTGCGGATGCATCGGGCACGTATAGATCGCGCCCGCCGACGCATCCGTCACGGCGGGCATAGGTTTCGGTTTCAAGTATTTGTTGGGATCCGCCGAAAACTTGCTCGCGCACCCGGCGCTGCAGAAGAAATATTCGGTGCCAGCATGCACGACCTGGTGCTTTGACTGTCGCGTCACCTTCATGCCGCACACCGGGTCGGTCAACGCCTGGTCGGCCGCTGCGCCTGCGCCGTGCTCACCGTGTGCGCAGCACGCATGCTGCTGGGCGCCCGAAACCCCGTTCACCGGGTCGTCCTTGATCAATTGATTATTCATGGCCGCCTCCGAAACCTCTGACCCGCACGGTACACTCTGTAGTCAACCCCAGAGTCAAGGAATTTTTCTATGTTCGATGGCCCTTTGACGATCGGACGTCTCGCTCGGGCGGCCAACGTCGGCATCGAAACCGTGCGCTATTACCAGCAAAGAAAGCTGCTGCCGGTGCCGGCTGCCCGAGGTGCGTTCCGGCATTACGACCCCGCGTTGGCCGATCGAATCCGTTTTATCAAGCGAGCTCAGGAGCTTGGATTTTCGCTCGACGAGATCGCCCAACTATTACGACTGCAGGACGGGGCCGACCGCCGCGCGATCCGCCGCATCTCGTCGGAGCGTCTGCAGCAGATCGAAGCCAAGCTATCGGATTTGAAACGGATGCAGCGCGCACTGAAGCATCTGGTGACAGCATGCAAAGAAGCGGACGTCGATCGGCCCTGTCCGATCATCGCAACACTGTCTGCGCACACTTAGACGTTTCGACGGTAATCGCGCGGGCCAGGCTCTCGATTTCGGCGGCATACCCTCCCAGGTTCGTCAATTGCTGGCGAAGTAGCAGCGAACTTCGCTGACTACATTTATCTGACGAAGGAGATTGCGATGGCTCACCAACAGTTCGCCGACTGTATTCAAGCGTGTTACGACTGCGCCGACGCTTGCGATCACTGCTCGGTCGCCTGCCTTGCCGAAGACGACCCGAAGATGATGGCTCGCTGCATCGAGCTCGACATCGATTGTGCGCAATTGTGCCGGCTGGCCGCGGGCTACATGGCGCGCGACAGCGAGTTTGTGCCTGCTATATGCGGTGTTTGTGCGGACGTGTGTGAAACATGCGCTGAAGAATGTGCACGACACGACATGCAGCACTGCCAGGAATGCGCCGAGGCGTGCAAGCGCTGCGCGAAGCTGTGCCGACAAATGGCGAAAGCCGCGTCGACCCGGAGCACAAGGGATACTGCGACCGCCTAGCTCGAGCAGCGTGGTGTAGCAGCCGTAGATGTAGCGATACGTAGCCGCGGCAAAGTAGTATGGAGTTCGACTACAAGCAGCGGAACCGCAATGCGACTGTGCGCTCTACGCTTAGCGACGATTTGCGTGGCCATGATGGGGGCGGCCTGTGGCACCGAGAAGACCGTGCGGGCCGACCCGTCGAATTCGCGCCAGGTGGCAGCGGGCAAGACCGTCTACGACCAGCACTGCGCAGCGTGCCACGGCGTCAACCTCGAAGGGCAGCCTGAGTGGCGCTCGCGGTTGCCGAACGGTCGGATGCCGGCGCCACCGCACGATGACTCGGGACATACGTGGCATCACGACGACGACACCCTATTCGGTCTCACCAAATTCGGCCTAGCGCCGCCTTACGGGCCACCCGGTTATCAAAGCGACATGCCGGCATTCGGCTCGACGCTCTCGGATCAGCAGATCTGGGACGTACTCGCCTACATCAAGAGCCGCTGGTCGCCACGGGCACGTGAAACGCAGATGAAGATTCCAAAAAAGCGCGCAGAGTGAAGCCGAGTCCCACAGAATCCGTGGCGTTTGACGCGCTCGACTGCGTACGGATGTGACACCGCTCGAACTGCTCAGCGGCCTACTTCCTCCATCACCACATTCAGGACAATAGGCGCGGCCGAGCGATTGCTCCACATCCAGCAATAACTCTGGTCGACCATCACCATCAAATGCCCACTCGCATTGTCTACGGCTTTGCGCTGCTCCGGATATTCGACCCGTTGTTCGATGTGATAGTGGATGTTGAAATCCATTGCTGCATCGGCGCGAAACTGCCACGCAACACTTTGCCCTCGACGCACAGCCGCGCATAGTTCGGCAAATTTTCCCGGCGCCACTGTGAGCTGTTTTACTGCTGCCTCTCCCGGCTTCAGCTTCACTTCGAACAACTCTGCCGCGGCCGGGCCCGCCAGACCCGCGCACACGACGGCAACGATTGCTTCGCGCATCACGGCGCTGAAAGATCGCTCGTTGTAGAAGAAGTCACGCAGCCAGGACCGCACCGACAGTTCCGAACCTGTCGAGGAGCTCCCGAATTCACTTAGCCGCCTCGATCTCGGTAACGGTTAACGCTCCGCTGGTGCCTTCGGCCCTGAACTTCACCTTGTCGCCGGCCTTGACTTTGTCGAGCATCGCCGGATCCTTGACCTGAAACACCATTGTCATCGCCGGCATGTCGAGCTGCTTGATCTCGGCATGGCGCAACGTAATCTTGCGTGCGCCCTTGTCGACCTTGCGCACTTCGCCGGCGACCATCTCGGTCATCGCCTGTGCCGGCTGGGCGGCCGCGCCTTGCGCAGGAGCAGCTTGAGCAAATGCCATCGTCGTCGCAACCGACAACGAGATTGAGAGTGCTGAAAGAATCGCTTTCATCGATGATCCTTTACTTATAAGACTGATAAATAGTGGCGCTGCCGTCATGCCGGACCAAAATGACAGCGTACGGCTCGGTGCGATTGCCATACTTGGGCCCGTCCATGCCGGGCGAACCGTCTGGCATGACCGGGACCGCGATGCCTAAGGCTTTCGGTTTTTCTTTCAGCATGCGATGGATCTCGCGTGCGGGCACGTGGCCCTCGACTACATAACCGTAACCAGGCCGGTGTGGCATGAGCTGTACATGCCAGGCACTCCCGAGCTTTCTACGTGCATCGTTGTTGCCGGTTTCATTGACCTTGACTTCGAAGCCATTTTTCCGGATGTAGGAAACCCAGTCATCGCAGCAGCCACAGCCAGACGACTTCCAGACTTCCATAAACGGCTTGTCGTTCTGTGCCATTGCAACCGGGGCAACCGTCGAGAGCGCCACCGCAGAGCAGAGTTGGCGACGGCGCCGGTTCATATGGACACCTTGACCTGGCCGATCATGCCCGCTTCATAGTGGCCTGGAATCAGGCACGCGAAATCGAAATCGCCCGCCCGGTTGAACGTCCAGATAATTTCGCCCGTCTTGCCCGGAGCGACATGCGCCATGTACGGCTCATCGTGTTCCATGTTGGGAAACTTCTTCATCAGCACGGCGTGTTCGTCAAGTTCCTTCTTCGTGCCGATCACGAACTCGTGCATGATCTTGCCGTCGTTCTTGTGCACAAACTTTATCGTTTCGCCCTGTTTGACTTCGATCCGGTCGGGTGTGAAGCGCATAGTGTCCAACATGCGGACCTCGACTGTGCGAGTGACGGACTTCGCGTCGCCGGCAATGCCCCATGGCTTTTGTTCCTTGACGACAGTTCCGGCTTTCTTGGCACGAGCCTTGTCGCCGTGCGCGTGCGAGGTGCCCAGCGGTGTCAGCGCCAGCAGCGCTGCCGGAACAAGAATTTTTAGAGCTTTCATGGTTTCCTTTCAGCGAGTCTTGCGATGGTGGGAGGGTTGTGAATCTTGTCCAGGCGCATGACCACGCGGCGTTGAGCCCGCCGCGTAGCCGCGCAGTTCGGTGTAACGCCGCGCCTGCTCGGTGCTGAGCAAAGCGGTTTGCAGCAGATGCGTATTCAAGTGTTCCGCGCGAAGCTTGGCGTGCAATAAGCCGATGCGCTCCGCTCCACTTGCAACTGTCGCCGCATCGGCCCGTCGCTCGCCGAACAATTGGTCCAGTTCGCGCTCCGCCGCGACCACTTCAGCGCCAAGCCGGCGCGCCCGCTCCTTGTGGTCGTGCATCAATTGTTGAGTGCTCTCGAGCTGCTGCGGCGTAAGCGCCAGTTGATCGGCCAACTCGATCACGTGCATAGGCCCGGGATAACCGTTCAACTCGGCCGCCTTTGCAAAACCTGCGCCTTGCCCGGCAAGCAGCGCAGTCACTTCCTGCGGTGCGAGCGCCTTGATGTCATTGCGCTCCTGACCCGCATAGGGGCTGACCTGTGCCATGGCAGCCGCACCAAAGCATGCGATCACCAACGCCATGCCGGCCTTGCGTTTCATCGATTGATCCATTGAATGCTCCCGCTCTTAATGGCCCGAGTGGCCGGCTGGGTTTACGAACTTTGACTTCGATTTCGGTAGTCGGTTTGCCTGGCGCGGCATCGACTGCCCGCCTTCGGCCTTAAACCGCGCGGCCTCGGCAAGCGGACCCGTCCATTCATAGGCTTGCGTGCCTGCCGGCTGCTCGTACCAACCGGGATCGGTGTAATCGCGCGGCTTCTGATCGCGCCGGACTTTCACTACGGTGAACATGCCGCCCATCTCGACCGACCCATACGGCCCCGCGCCGGTCATCATCGGCAGCGTGTTATCTGGCAGCGGCATTTCCATCTCGGCCATGTCTGCCATGCCCCGCTCGCTCATCGCCATGTAGTCGGGAATCAAATTGGTGATCTGTGTGGCGACGCCTCGGTGATCGACGCCAATCATCGTCGGCACGTCGTGGCCCATAGCGTTCATCGTGTGATGACTCTTGTGGCAGTGGAATGCCCAGTCGCCCTCTTCGTTGGCGAGGAACTCGATCTGCCGCATCTGTCCGACCGCGATATCGGTCGTGACTTCGTACCAGCGCGTGCTCTTCGGCGTCGGCCCGCCGTCGGTGCCCGTCACCAGAAATTCATGGCCGTGCAGATGAATCGGGTGGTTCGTCATCGTCAGATTGCCGATGCGGATTCGCACCTTGTCGTTCATCCGCACGTTCAGCGAATCGATACCCGGAAAGACGCGGCTGTTGAAGTTGAACAGGTTGAACTCGAGCATCGTCATGATCTTCGGCGTCGCGCTGCCGGGCTCGATGTCATAGTTGTTCAGCAGGAACACGAAGTCGCGGTCGACGTCATCGATCAGCGGATGCTTAGCGCGCGGATGCGTGACCCAGAAGCCCATCATGCCCATCGCCATCTGCACCATCTCGTCGGCGTGCGGGTGATACATGAACGTGCCGGGCCGTTGCGCAACGAATTCATAAACGAAGGTCTTGCCCGCTTCGATCGGCTTCTGCGTCAAGCCGGTCACGCCGTCCATGCCGTTCGGCAGCCGCTGACCATGCCAGTGAATGCTGGTGTGCTCGGGCAATTTATTGGTGACGAAGATGCGCACGCGGTCGCCTTCGACCACTTCGATCGTCGGCCCAGGCGATTGCCCGTTGTAACCCCACAGGTGCGCCTTCATGCCGGGCGCCATCTCGCGCACCACCGGCTCTGCGACCAGATGGAATTCCTTGACGCCGTTGTTCATGCGCCATGGCAGCGTCCAGCCGTTCAATGTGACGACCGGGTTGTAGGAACGGCCGGTCGCTGGCACCAGTGGCGGCATCGTGTCGGGCTTGGTCTGGATCATTGGCTCGGGCAGCGCCGCCAGCGCGACCTTGCTGACCGAAGCCGCAGCAGCAGCGGCGGTGATAGCGGCGCTGCGACCAAAGAAGTTTCGTCGTGAAAGCATGTGGCGTTTCCTGATCAGTGGGCACGCGCGGCTGCACCTGCAGACGGCGTCGTTTCCATCGCGACGTCCATTGGTTTGCCGATGGGTTTGCCAATGATTGCGCCCTGAAGGGCCGCATCTGCCAGCCAGAAATCCCTGTGCGCATCGACTGCCTGAACCACACTGCCGATCTGTTCGCGCGCATCGGCGAGCAGCTCGAACACGCCGATCAGCATGCCGTTGTAGCGCAGCACATTTTCATCGTTGATTGCCTTGCGCAGCGGCACGATCTCGTCGCGATAATGACGCGCGATGTCGTACGCGGTGCGATAGGCGCCGTAACTCTGCCGCACTTCGGAGGCGCGCTGACTGCCAGCTGCGCCGTGCGGTTCAATCGCATCATGTAGCGCGCTTGCTCCCCAGTGCGCAGCGCATCACCGAAATCGAAAATCGGCAGCGGAATCTCGAGCTCGTAACCTTTCTGCGGAGCCCGTCCCGTTTCGCTGTTGCGCACGGCTGCAATCTCGAAAGCCGTTGATGACACTGGTGATTTGCGTCAGCCCCTGCTCGCGTGCGGAGAATTCGAGCTCCGCGCGCGCCATTGAGACATCGAGGCGCTGGTCGATCGCGCTTTGCAAAGCGGTGGCTTCGGCAACCGGCGCCGACGGCAGATCAGGTAGCCGCTCGGGCAACTGCAACACGCGGGCCTGCGCGTCATTCAAACCGAGCGCGCGAATCAACGTTTCGCGTGCGCCAAGCGCTGTCTGCTGCGCGCGTGCCAGTTGCGCCACCGCATCGGCTGCAAAGGCCTGCTCACGAGCGCGCTGCAACTTGCTGAAGTTACCGACCTGCTGCATTCGGCGCGCCAGTTCACTACTGGCGTCGGCGGCGCGCTTGACCTGCTCCGAGTAGCGCAGCGACTGCTGCGCAGCGACCGCCCTCACCCACGACTGCCGCGCGTCGAGTGCGACCTGCACGATGTCGCCGGTCAACTTAAGACGGGCTTGCTGTTGTTCAAAGCCGGCGCTTCGCAGACGTGCAGGCAGCAGAAACAGATCGAACACCGAGATTGCCAGCATGCGCCCGATTTCAAGCTCGCGCATACCGGCTTCGTTGCGAACCAGGCGCTCGAACGTGAAGACCGGATTCGGCAAGCGCGCTGACTGCGTAGCGCTCGCGGAAGACTGCTGCGCCCTCGAACAGCATGGCCTGCAGCGACGGACTGTAGGCGAGCGCGATGCGCACCGCATCGTCGGCCGACAACGGTTTTTTCAGCAGCGCATCGACTTCGGCTTGCGCCTCGCGGCGCGCCTCGTCGGTATCAAGCCAGCGCACCTCTGCGCCAAGCCGCTCGCGCGTGAACTGCTGCGCGCTGCCGAAGTTCTCGCGCACGGCAGTGCTGGCGCATCCGCCAAGCAACATCGCCGCGATCACGGCGGCGGTCAACCGCTGCCGAGTGTGCCGGCTCATCGCGATTCCTTCGGCGCGTTGTGCGAACCGGGATGTTGCGCACCGCGCGCCTCACTGGACGCCTTTTCGGCAAAGTCTTTGGCCGCAGGCGACGTGCGAGCCGCACCTTCGCTGCCGGGCGGTTGCCGGCTCTGGCTCTCGCGCAAGTAAGCGCGCCAGCCGCCGATGCGTAGCACCTCGTCGTTGGCGTCTTTCCACGAAATGACTTTCTCGTCCGCAAACGGCCGATAGCCCGACCACGCGGATCGGTAGACGCTGGGCGGCACTGCGTCTGTGGCGGGCTGTCCAGCGGCCGGAGCCGTTGTCTGCTGCGCGAAAGCCGTCGCAGCGAGCGCTGAGCAAGCCATCGCGAGACAGCGAAAAACAAACTGAGGCATGAAGTCCTCGCTTGAACACGTTGAGTAACACCGCCGCTGAGGCGGGTTCGGTAACGGTTTAAGGCGACGTACGAACGCGCGCGATCAACAGCGCGCAGTGTCGCTAGGCGAGGATGGTGCGAGGCGGTCGTTCAGGACCGCCGGTGATCATGATGATCGGTGGATCAACGAAGCGCCCGAGCGGTGCCGCTTGTGGTAGCGCGGGCGCGACATCCGTCGTGCTGACCGGCAGGCCCGTGCCGAGGCCGCAGGCGCCGCACTTGCATTCGGGTGCCGCGTCGGCATGGGACGTCAGTGTCAGGCCTGCACAGAAGAGCCGTGCATCGCCGCGTGATCATGGTGCCCATCATGCTGATGCAACGTCGTTGCGCCGGGGTTCGTACGATGATGACCCAGCGCGCAGCCGGACTGCATCGCTGCCGCGAACCCCTGGAAAGGGATCGCCAGCATCAACAGCACCACGATTGCCATCGTCGACTTGGGCATGGGGGTAGCTTAGTCACTTTTCGAACGGCTTGGTTCGCATGCGCGCCTTTCTCGCAGCATTGAGTAAACAACCGCGATGGCCGCGCAAGCCAACAGATGCTTCAACGTGTGGCCACTGATCCAACCGCCGAGCAATTCGTAAACCGGATGGTCGAGCCGTTCGAAGAGCACGGCAGCGGCATACAAAGCTGCGGCCGCATAAACGCGGTTTGCATGCGTGTAGCGCGACGGTGTCCACGCTGTCGCGATCAGCGCCGTGGCGATGAAACCGACTTGCATCACCAGATAAGGCATGAGGTTTCCGGACACCTGCCAATAGAGCACGGTGCCGGCACCGACGGTCGCAAACGCGAGCAGCCACTGCGAAATCCGCTGCGGAACGCGATCCGTCAAGGTGCCGGCGACCAGTCCCGCAAAGCCGAACGCCATCGGTAATCGGTCCCACAGCAGAGTCGCGTCGTTCGGTTGTGCGTGATACCAGGCAGAGCCGAAGGCGGTCAGCACAACACCGAAGAACAGCAGCGCGTATGGCGACGCCGCACGCTGAGGCCAAAAATGCAACTGGGTTCTTCGTGTGCCAGCCACGCAATACGAAGTGAAGCCCGAGAGCGCCGATGGCAAGGAACGGCAGGTTCGACACCACGTCGGCCGCATGCGGCAAACCCAGCCAGACTCGCTGGTCCGCGTAGTCGTGAAACGACTGCGGCTGCGCGAACGGCGGCAACAGCCAGGCAGAGAGCAACGGCGCAAGCAAAGCGCAAACCGCCAGCAGGGTTACGCGCGACGACAATGACTGCCGGACGTTTGAAGCGGACGCAATATCAGAAGCGTTCATGAAATCCCCATGCAAGCGATGGACTCACGATACTTCGCCTCTTCGATGAGTTTGCAAGGCACTTCCAAAGTCGCGCATTGCGAGACCTGCAGTGCGTTTCCGCGAGTTTCAGGCCAGGTGTCGCAATTCACGTAACGCGACCGACAGCATCGCCAAGTCAGCCGTCTTCGTATCGGCCAGTTCCGTCAGCATCCGCTGAGCACGCTCGACCGCGGGACGCTGCGCCACTTCCCACGTACTTTGTCCGCCGGCTTGCAATGCGTCGGCGGTGAGCTCCCGCTGCAGTGCCGCCAGGTCGTCACGCAACGCGCTCTTGGCCATGCCCTGCCAGTAACCGTCCGAGGGCAGCCCGGAGACTTGCGCACGCAGGCGCGCGAGTCCGAGCAATTCTCCAATCGAGAAATAGGTGTTGGCCACGTCAGCCAGCGGCTGCTTCGACGACTCGGCGACTTCGACGATGTCGAGCGCTGCAAACGACGTGTCCGAAGCCGCCACCGCCAGCGCGAGCGGCGGCGGAACCCCTTTGGCCACCAACGTCTGCTCGTGTTGCGTAATCGGTGCACGCCACGGAGTGCTGGGCGGCGCTGCGGCAATGAACTGCAACAGTGCTGTAGCCGCCGGTGCAAATCGCTCGATCGTTCCGGTCATCGGTTCCGCAAGCCGGCGTGAACGCAGGAACCATGTGGTCGCTCGCACGGTGCGGCGCCCGAGCTCGATCAGCATCTGCGATTGCAGCTCGTCGGGCACGACGTTGTCGAGTGACTCGATCGCCTGCCAGACGGGCACCAGTCCGAATATTTCACGCGTCAGCAAATACGCCCGGACAATGTGAGACGGGGTCGAGCCGGTCGTTTCCATCAGGCGGTGCACGAACGTGGCGCCGACGCGGTTGACCATGCTGTTCAGCACGTGCGTCGCGACGATCTCGCGCTTCAGCGGATGGCGCCCGATATAGCTGGCGAACTTTTCCTTCAGTACCGAGGGGAAATAACGCGCCAGCGCAGTGCCTACCCACGGATCCTCGGGCAGATCGGATGCAAGCAACGCGTCGAACAACCACATCTTCGAGTAAGCGAGCAGCACCGCGCGCTCCGGACTGGTGAGCCCAGTGCCTTTGATGCGGCGCTCGGCAATTTCGTCCTCGCTAGGCAGAAACTCGATCGTGCGACTCAGTCGTCCCTGCTTTTCGAGGAAGCGAATGAAGCGCTGCTGCTGATCGAGCAGCCGCGGCCCCATGCGACCGGAAACCGACAGCGACTGACCTTGAAAGTAGTTGTCGCGCAAGACGAGTGCGGCAACGTCGTCGGTCATGGCAACCAGTTGCGTGTTGCGTTGTTTCTCGGTCAGCTCGCCGTCGGCGATAGGTAGCGACAGCAGGATCTTGATGTTGACCTCATGATCCGACGTGTCGACACCCGCCGAGTTATCGATCGCGTCGGTGTAGAGCTTGACCCCGGCGAGCGCGGCTTCGATGCGACCCAGCTGCGTAAAACCGAGGTTGCCGCCTTCACCGACGACCTTGCAGCGCAACTCTGAGCCGTTGACGCGCAGCACGTCGTTGGCGCGATCGCCGACGTCGGCATGCGATTCACTGCTCGCCTTGACATAGGTACCGATCCCGCCGTTGTAGAAGAGATCCACCGGCGCCTTCAAAATTGCCGAGATCAACTCTGCCGGCGTCAACTTGCTCGCAGCGATGCCGAGCGCCGCCTGTACCTGAGGGGAAATCGGAATCGATTTTTCCGAGCGCGCCCAGATGCCACCACCCGGCGAAATTAGCTTCTGGTTGTAATCGGCCCACGACGAGCGCGGCAGCGCATACAAACGCTCGCGCTCGGCAAAGCTCGCAGCAACATCGGGGGCGGGATCGATAAAAATGTGACGGTGATCGAACGCCGCGAGCAGCCGGATGTGGCGCGATAGCAGCATGCCGTTGCCGAACACATCGCCCGACATGTCGCCGATGCCAACGCAGCTGAACTCGGTCGTCTGCGTATTGATGCCAAGTTCGCGAAAGTGGCGCTTGACACTTTCCCACGCGCCGCGCGCGGTGATGCCCATTTCCTTATGGTCGTAACCCGCGCTGCCGCCGGAGGCAAACGCGTCGCCGAGCCAGAATCCGTATTCGGCGCTGACCGCGTTGGCGTAATCCGAAAACGTAGCCGTGCCCTTGTCCGCCGCGACGACCAGATACGGGTCGTCGGGGTCGTGGCGCACGACGTGCGGCGGCGGCACGATCGCGTCGCCCACACGGTTGTCGGTCAGGTCGAGCAGTCCGCGCAAGTAGTCGCGATAACAGTCGACGCCTTCCTTCAGATAGGCCTCGCGATCCGCCGTCGGAGGCGCTTTCTTCAACACGAAGCCGCCCTTGCTGCCGACCGGCACGATGACGGTGTTCTTGACCATCTGCGCCTTTACCAGCCCGAGCACCTCAGTACGAAAGTCCTCGGGCCGATCCGACCAGCGCAAGCCGCCGCGCGCCACCTTGCCGCCGCGCAGGTGCACGCCTTCGAAGCGCACGGAATAGACAAAAATTTCGAACAACGGGCGCGGCTCCGGCAGCCCAGGTATGTGCGCCGAATCGAACTTGAACGACAAAAATGCGCGCCGTGGCCCCGCCGCACCGCTGGCACCGACGCCGGTGCGCCAGTAGTTGGTGCGCAACGTTGCGCCGATCAGCGCCAGATACTGGCGCAGCACTTTGTCTTCGGAAAGATTCGACACCTTGTCGAGCGCCTGCTCGATCGCGTTGACCTGGCTCACAGCAGCGCCTCTGTCGTTCGCTCCGGAAGCGGAGTGCGCCGGATCAAAGCGCAGCTTGAATAGCGCGACCAGCATGCGAGCGATGCGCGGATGCGTCGCCAGCGTCGTTTCGATAAACGTTTGCGAAAGCGCGAAGCCGGTTTGCCGCATCACCTTGGCATACGCGCGCAGGACGACGATCTCGTCAGCCGACAGACCGGCGCGCAGCACCAGACGGTTGAAGTCGTCGTTTTCGACAGCGCCTTCGAACACGCGCGCGAACGACTCTTCGAACAGCGGCGCGATCGCCTCGGCATCGATGTCGTCGGCGCCGGACAGTTGCAGCGAAAAATCGTGCACCCACAGCGGCCGGCCAGCGTCGGTCGTGACCTGATAACCGCGCTCCGACAGCACCCGCACGCCCATGCGCTCGAGCATCGGCAGCGAGTCCGATAGTGCAATCGGAGCGCCGCTGCGATACAGCTTGAATCCCAGCGCGCCGTGCGGCCCGCCGAGCGGCCGATACAGGTTCAGCGCGAGACCCCCTTTGGCTTCGCTTTCCAGCGTGTCGAGCCGGCGAATGTCAGCGACTGCCTGCCGCGGCGACACCGCCTCTTCATACGCGGTCGGAAAGGCCGAACCAAAGCGCTTGTACAGCGGGGCCGCGCGCGCCTCGCCTTCCTCGTCGTTCAACGCCTGGCGCAGATCGTCTTCCCACCGCCGCGCAACATCGGCCAACTGCTTTTCGATAGCGCGCCGGTCGACTTCTCGCACGTTACCCGGAGTCGTGCGCACGGTGATGTGAATGCGAGCGAGCACGGCGTCGGTCAGCAGCACGTCGAAGTCGGCGGTTGAGCCGTCGAACGCGTCGATCAATATTTTCTGGAACCGGCGCCGCAGCTCGGTCGTAAAGTTTTCGCGTGGAACGAAGATCAGGCACGACACGAAGCGCTCGAACGGATCGCGCCGAATGAACAGGCGAAAGCGTTGACGCTCGCCCAGTTGCACGATGCCGGTCGCGATCTCATGCAGCTCGTCGGCGGTGATCTGAAACAGCTCATCGCGCGGGTAAGTCTCGAGCACATTCGCCATCGCCTTGCCAAGGTGGCTGCCGGGCGCAAGGCCCGATCGCGCTGCGACCTCCTGGACCTTGCCGCGTATCAATGGCACTTCAGCAACGCGCTCGTTGTACGCAGTCGAGGTGAACAAGCCGACGAAACGATGCTCGCCGATAACCGCGCCGCCCTGATAGCGTTTGACGCCGATGTAATCGATATAGCCAGGCCGGTGCACCGTCGAGCGCGAGTTCGCCTTGGTCACGAACATCATCGGCGACACCGAGCGTGCGACCGCCCGCGCCTCGGGCGGGAGCACCGCGAAACTACTCGAGAGCGCCGTTTCGGTCGCAGACTCGCGCAAGATGCCGAGTCCGCTGCCGGGCACCAGACGCAGGGCGTCCTGCCCCTCGACCGTGGTCAGATCGTGGCGCCGGTAGCCAAGCAACAGGAAATGATCTTCGGTCAGCCACTGCAGAAACGCACGGTTCTCCGCGATTTCCTCGCGCGGCAGCGGCGGCGGTTGGCGGTCGACTTCTTCGATCACCGCGCGCAACTGAGCGACCATCGCTTTCCAGTCGGCGACGCTCGCGCGCACGTCGCCCAACACGCGCTCGATGCCCGCAGCAAGTTCTGCGCGAGCAGTCGGGTCTGCCAATCGATCGACTTCGATATGCATGAACGACTCGCGCGGCCAATCGGGCTGCTTGGAGCGCAGGTCGATCGTCTGCAGCGTGCCGCTCTTGTCGCGTTCGACGGCAAAGATCGGATGCACGATCAGATGCAGCGCCAGACCCTGCCGATTGACCTCCATCGACGCCGAGTCGACCAGGAACGGCATGTCGTCGTTGACGATCTCGACCACCGTGTGGCGCGATGCCCAGCCGTGCTCGCCAGCTCCGGGATTGAACACGCGCACCTTGATCGCGCCGGCTTCTCGCTTGCGCGCAAACTGCCAGTGCGACAGCAGCGCGCCGAACAAATCCTCGACGCTGCGAACGGCGATGTCTTCGGGATCGACCCGCTCGAAATAGGCACGAGCAAAAGTCGTCAGTGACGCGCGTTCGCTCTTCTGACTGCGCGCCTCGATCAGCGCCACAACCGCTTCGAGTCGCGCGGCTTTATCAGTCTCCGGCGATGTCATGTCTGTCTCTCCGGCTTCTCTTTTTTCACAGTATGCACGTCTGCCTAAACGATAATTCGGAGAATGTTTCCCGCGATCGCACCATGTCTGGCATTCGTTGATGTCGAAACGACAGGGTCAAGTCCAGCGCGCGAGCGCGTGACCGAAGTCGGCGTGGTGCGCGTCGATTTTGACGGCGATGCAGTTCGGGTCGAAGAGTGGTCGACGCTGATCAACCCGGGCGTGCCGATACCCGACCGAGATTCAATGGCTGACCGGCATCACCAACGACATGGTGCGCGCGGCACCATCGTTCGCCGCGATCGCGCAACAGATATTCGATCGGCTCGACGGCGCAGTCTTCGTCGCCCACAACGCGCGTTTCGACTACGGATTCCTGCGCGCGGAATTCAACCGCGCGGGACTTGCGTACACCGCAAAAACGCTGTGCACGGTCCGGCTCAGCCGCTATTTGTACCCGGACCGCTCGCCGCACACGTTGGACGCGCTCATCGATCGGTTTGACCTGGAAGGTGAGCAGCGACATCGTGCACTCGGCGACGCGCGCGTGCTGTGGCGGTGGTTGCAACGCCTGGCGGACCGCCATTCGTTTGCTGAGATCGAATCCGCAGCGCACACGTTGTTGCGGCGGCCGGCGTTGCCGCGCGAACCTGCCGCCCGACGCGATCGACGCGCTGCCGCATGCGCCTGGTGTTTATCTGTTCTTCGGATTGAACGAGCATCCGATCTACATCGGCAAGAGCATCGATCTGCGCTCGCGCGTCGCCGGCCACTTCAACTCCGAATACCGCGCACCGCGCGAGCTGCGGCTGTCGCAGGAGATCCATCGGCTCGAATGGGAAGAAACCGCGGGCGAATTCGGCGCGCTGCTGCGGGAATCGGAGTTGATAAAAACGCGGCTGCCCGCCCATAACGTGGCGTCGCGACGCAAGTCGAATCTGGTGCTGCTGAGCTTCGATGAACAAGGATGCGCGACGCTTAGACCAGCAGCTGCGTTCGAGTTTTCACAACTCGGACACTGCTACGGCCCCTTCGGATCGCGTGCGTCGGTAAAGCGCCGGATGACCGACCTCGCGACCGAGCACAAGGTCTGCCTGAAAGTAATGGGACTCGAAGGAGGTCGCAAGCGTGCGCACGACGGTGCGCCTTGCTTCAACTTTCAATTGCGGCGCTGTCGGGGCGCATGCGTCGGAACAGAAACGCGCGCCGAGCACGCCGCACGCTTGGAAGAATTGTTGCTGCCATGGCTGTTGCCGCACTGGCCACACCCCAATGCGATTGCCCTGGTCGAAAGGAACAGCGAGCGCTTTCAGGAGCAATGGCACGTGTTCGATCAATGGTGCTGGCTCGGAACAGTTAAATCATTGACGGCCGCTTTGGAGCTGGCGCGCGCTGCGCCGCGCGTGTTCGAAGCCGATGCAGCGCGGCTGGCGGTGCAGGCGCTATCCGATCGATCGCCGTGGGTGCTGGCAACGGTGGAGCTGGCGCCTAGCGCGTCCCCGCTGGCAGCAATGCTTCCGATGGGGGTTGCACTTGCGGATAGCGCTCGCGAAAACGCTTTAACTCTGCGTCAGCTTCATCATGCCGACCTTCACGCCGCAATTTGATGATGCGTTCAAGCCATGCGGCTGCGGACTCGTCAGTTTGCTTCCGCTCGCCTTGCATCGCTGACAACGGGGCAGGCGCGGCGGGCTTTGCTGCGTCACGCCGGGCGTCGCCAGCGGCTTGATCCATTGGCGGCGCGGGCGCGGCGGCGCCTACCGCGGACTGTTCCGCGCGCTGTTTCAAACGATTCGTCGGCTCAGGCGCGGGCGACGCAGGCAAAGCGGCGGGCGCGTTTTCACGCGCCTGCTCCTGCTCCTTCGAAAGCGGCTTCGCGGGTGTGTCTGCAAGTACCGGCGGGCGCGTTTCGCGCGCCTCCCGGGAGACTGAATCCACTTCGTTGCCGGCAGGTGCCGGCGGCGGCGCTGCGCGCGGCGCTTGCGGGGCCGACTCTGCCGCGCTCCCGGCCAGCGCCGCTGAGCGTTCCTCGCGTGCTCGTGCCGGCTTGGTTCCGGCTGATGGCTGTTGAGTCACCTGACGCTCGGACGGAGGCTGAGCCGCAGGCGGAGGAGTCTGCGCAACTTTCGCCGGCGGCGCCGCGTTGTCAGCGGAGCTGCGCGCCGGCTCTGGCGGAGCACTGAACTGCGGCATCTCCTCATTGGTGCGGATCGCCAGCATCACCGCAAGGGTCGACAGCATCACCGCGGCAGCGGCCGCCAGCGGCCAACGCCGCGGAGTGCGAAGTTGCGTGGCCGCATCGACCGGCCTGGCCCCGACTTCGCGGGCCGCGGCCGCCAGGATGGATGCGCGCGTGGAAGCAGCCGGGCGCTCATCCACCTCGGCGCTCGCCTGCCGATAGCGGCTTACCAACTCGGGGGCGGCCGAACCGTCAGCACCGCCGTTATCGCGGTCGATATTCACTGCCAAGCCTCCATTGCCGAGCGCAGCTTGTTCATTGCATAGCGCAGCCGGCTCTTGACTGTTTCATGTGCGGCACCCGTGACCGCAGCGATTTCGTCGAGCGATAGCCCGCCTTCGGCTTGCAGCAGGAACGCCTCCCGCTGCGGCGGCGGCAGCGCTTCGACCGCTTGCAAAAATGCGCGCGCCTCGGCCCGCGCGATCACCTGATGATCGGGACGGTGCGCGTCGCCCGCTGGAATATCAAGCACGCCTTCGTCGCAGTCGTTGGCGGCGTCATTGGCTCCATGCGCAGCGAAGTACGCCAGCGAAACCGTATCCTCCCGCGCGCGCCAATGATCGATCATCTTGCTGCGCGCCACCGTATAGAGCCAGGTGGTGAACTTTGCGCGCGGCTCGAAGTTTGCGGCGTTGCGTACCACTGCGAGCCATGTTTCCTGCAGCAGATCATCTGCTGTTGAAGCTGCCGCTCCCTGCCGTAGGAAAAAACGGTAGATCGCGCGCTCGTGCCGCTCGTACAGCTCGGCAAAAGCGCGCGCATCTCCCGCGGCATACGCCGCCAGCAGATCCTCGTCGCTCTCCATCGCGCGGCATTGTGCCTCCTAACCTCCGCGCGCTGATGCAGTTGGCCATGCGCTACCAATGGCGCGGCGGATCCGGCACAAAGCCGACGGTGCCGGGAAATGGATCCGGCGCACGATGGTTTCGATGTCTGGGCTGCGGGATCGCTCCCATCGCAATCAGATTGTCGCGGCTGTCGTAGTGAATCATGATCTTCTCGTCGGGCGTCGATTGCGCGCGCTCGAACGCGACGTGCTGCGTCGGCGCATATTCGCTGCGGCCATGCGCGGTGCCCAGACGTTGCTGCTGCTGATCCCTGCGTTCGGCGCGCGCGTCAGCGGATGCCTCGTTCGAGGCCGAAGGGCTCGATGGCGCCTGCGCTGCAACGCCTCCACGCGCGGAATCCTGGCCAGCTTCCGACTTCGAGCGCGACAGTGGCGGCGACACGGGTTCGGGCGGCGGCACGTACCTCACCTTCTCGCGAAACACTGCCACGCCGATCACGCCGACGTTATCCGGGCGCCCCGTGCGTGCCGCGTACGAGTTGGGTAACGCCGTGAATTCAAACGCCGCCACGCGCGCTAGATTCTTGCGCCAGCCGGTGATCTGGGCGTGCTGCCCGTGGTTCAGCACGTAGCCGGTCTGGTCGTGCGCCGCGGTTTCGCCCGAAACCACGTTGACGCCGTCGACCGAGATCACGGTCAAGGTCCGGCCGCCGCTACGGTTGGTCAGCGTGACGGCGTACCGGTTGCCCGGTTTGCCAGGAACCCACCAGCGGCCATCGTGCCAATACATCGGCAGCGTCTCGCCGGTTACGCGATCGGTCACGTTCACGTCGACCATCGAGCCGATGGCGGTCGCGGGGGTTGCACAAGCCGTCAAAGCCAGGGCGGACGCCGCGGCCAGCAGTCTGATCAACATGTCACTCTCCTGAGTTGTGGGTCAGGACAATGAAACGCCCGCGCGGAGCAAAAGGGGTTAATGGAGCAACGCGCCGGAGAAGCGCGGCGCAAAGCGGGAACAACGCGCCGGAGAGACGCGGCGCAAGGCGGCCGGGACCGACTGAGGCAAAATCGCACACGTGCGGTTCGAACACCTGATACAGATCAACGACCCGTTGATGCCGTTGCTCGACACCCTGACGCGCGAGCAACTGTGGCGCGGCCTGGTGCTGAGGGCCGAAGACCCGACGCAGTTCGTATTCGGCCTCGAGATCGCAACGATTCATTCGCGGCGACACGTGGGCGAAGAGATCGAGCTGGTTCGAACGCTCGACTTCGGTTCGTTCAAGGTCGACGACCGCGTGCGGTTGCTGCCTCAGCTTCGAAGTGAAATCCACACGCACGCCGGGCCGACCTGGCCGGCAAGCCGAATGCGAATCGAAATTGAAGAGCCTCAGCCGGAGCTACTTTTCCTGCGCTTTATATATGAGTCGGACGAAATCGCCGGCGCAGGGGAGCTCGATGACGTCACCACCGCGCTTCGCAAGCAGGCCTACGAGCGCGCTGACCTGGACACCGTGGCGCGGATTCGGGCCCTGGCGGAGGAAGGCTGGCTGGACGAGGCTGCCGCACGCCGGCTGGCGTGCATGCCAAAGCACTAAATCAAAGGCGCGCTACAGCGGGGTTCGCGAGCGCTCAGCTAGCGCGGTTTGGGCAGCGTGCGCCGGATCATCCGGCGCTCGATGGTCGGGGGCGGAAGGTTCAGCGACTCGAGCCCCTCGATCGGTTTGGCCAGCGACTCCGCGATCTTCAAGCGGGCGGCATTCAGCGCAGTCTGGCGGGCCGCAGCGCCGAGGAAATCGTCCAGATCATCGTGTTCGCCGCGCAGATTCATCACCATCGGCACAAACAGGTCAACCAGGTGGGGGTCGAACTGAAGTTCACGCAGCCGCAGGATCTCGCTGATCGCCTCGTCACTGGTGAACGCCCGGCGATAGGCCTTTTCGTGGGTCAGAGCATCGTAGGAGTCACATAGGCCAACGATTCGGGCGGCCAATGGAATCGCCGAGCCCGAAATGCCTTCGGGGTAGCCATTTCCGTCCCATCTCTCATGATGATGTCTGGCAATGTCACTGGCCAACTCGCTATAAGAAACTTTGGTTTTTGCAAGCAAATCGGCACCGGTTGCCGCGTGCGTTTGCAGAATTTGTCGTTCGCCTTCAGAAAGAGGCTGAGGCTTCTGCATTAACGAATCCGGAATGCCGACCTTGCCGATATCGTGCAAGCGAGCAGCAAGATCAATCGTTTCGCACGCATCATCCGATTGGCCGAGCGTCTTAGCCAATAGAGAAGCAAGTTTCGCCACGCGATAACAATGCTCCCCGGTAGGGTCGTCTCGCATTTCAGCGGTGAACGCGATCTGTTCGAGCAAATCGCCCTGCTTGGTGCCGGCAGTTTGCGCAGCGATCTTGTCGCTGAGCTCGGCTTCCTTGTTTGTCAACAAATGTTCCGGAAACTGATGTTGCAGCTTCTATCTGCTGCAGGTGCAGTTCTTGGTGGCGAACAATGCTGTCGTGCTGCGCTTTGCGAATGTGCAATGTCAATTCACGATGCAAGCGCCAGCGCCCGCTCAGGCCGTCCCGCTTTCTCATGCGCCTGAACAAGGGCCAACAGCGTTTCGCGCAACAAGGGCTTCACGGCTCTGGCTCTCTCAAGCGCAGCCATTCCTCGTGACAGCCCAACATCGCCCAAGCCCGAGTACACCTCGACTAATCCTTCGGAGCACGCGGCGGAAATGTCAGCCCGCACTGACTTAGCACTCGCCGCCAATTCCTTTGCGATCTGCGCTCGTTCGGACGCTTCGCCGACACGACCCATAGCCAGCAAGAGACGTGTGTACGTACCCTCCGCGAAGACACGGTTAAGCATTTCAGCGGGAGTGTCCGGCGCGTGCTTCAAGCTAACGGCATCGCGGATGCTGTCAAGGCCTGCCTCGTACTCCTGCATATGCAAGCAGCAAACCGCTACGTTCGCCAACGCCAACGCCTTAAGCGATCGAAACTGAGTCGACCCAGTGGCCAAACGAGTTGCGCGCTCACTGCAGTCTCTTGCGTCCGCGTAAAGCGCGGCTTCATAGAAGGCCGTCCCAAGATTGATCCAGACGGCGACCTTGCCTATTTGGTCATCACTCGCTTCAGCGACTTCGAGAGCTTCTGAAAGCGCCGTCAGTGCATCGCCGGGATTGTTCGTCGATATGAGCACTGCGGCTTGGACCGTGAGCGCTTTCCTCAAGAGAGCGCGCTCGCTGCTGTCACGAGCCAACATGACGGCCAATGCGGCCGGCTCAACGCCGTCAAACGTGCTCTGGCCCTGGTGATAGAACTGCGACGCAATGTCGATAAGGCAGTTGATCCTTCGTTCAGGATCAATGCTGAATGGAATGAAACGCAGCCTCTTCAGCGCGTCCTTCAAAAACGCAACTGTTTCAGCGCCCGGCGACACTAGGTTCGCCTTGATTTCGCGCTCCAGTACTTCTAACTCTTCGTGAGCGTGTTCAGCCATCCGCGTCGAGAAAAAATGGATCGCAGGAGTGTGATCGCCCGCATACCCCTTGGCTACCGGCGAAGGCGCCAAATGCGGGTGATTTCCCGCGTTTCTCTGGCGATCGAGAATGCACCTGCATGCCGAGCGCCGACTCGACAGCATCAATCAACTCTCGTAGAGGCTCAAATGAACAAATTCGAACTGGCGACTGCTGAAGAAATCGTTGTTGAAACCATCGACGACAAGTGTGGAACTGTCTCTGCCCGAACTCGACATGGTGGGCGGCGGCAATATGGGCCTTGCGCGTCTGCTGAGCCCGTAGAAAGAGTCTCTAAAAGGTTTTTTGCTCTACGAGCTTAACCGGACGGCCCTGACGAGGGCTGTCTGGTTATTTTTGCCTATGCGGCGAGCTGGCTTGAGACTGTTTCGGTCTGACCCAGTCTGCACAATCCGATCCACCGCCCCGACGGTCTCTGGGCGGTGGCTGACGATCACCAGTCCGATCCCCGTTTTCCGCAACCCATCGGTGATGGCCCGCTCCTTGGCCAGGTCGAGCTGATCGAACGTCTCGTCCAGAAACAGAATTTGCGGCCGGCGGTACAGCGCTCGTGCCAGCAGCACCCGGCTGCGCTGCCCACCTGACAGCGCCATCCCGAGGCTCCCCACGATCGTGTTGAACTGCATCGGCATAGCGTCGATTTCCTGATCGACCATTGCCAGGCGGGCGCAGTCCAGCACTCGCTGGGCGTCGTGTTGCGGGTCGAAGAAGCTGATGTTGTCTTCGATCGTGCCGACGAACAGGTGGTCGTCCTGCATCACCACGCCGATCCGGCTGCGGTAGGCGGCCTTGTCCCAGTCGCGGACGTCCCGGCCGGCGGCTGTCAGCGACCCCTCGGTCCGGTCGAGTAGCCCGGCCAGCACCTTGACCAGCGTGGTCTTGCCGGCGCCGCTCGGCCCGACGATCGCGACCATCTCGCCCGGTTTGGCGGCGAAGTCGACCCCGCGGAACACGAAGCCCTCGATGCCGTAGGCGAATCCGATGTCGCGCCCCTGCAACACGAAGGGCGCCGACGGCGCATCGGCGCGCGCCACCGCCGGCAGCTCCGATGGACCTCCTTCGGGTTCAGCCAGCGCAATATCGGCGACCCGGTCGGCGTGCAGATCGAGCATTCGAAACTCGATCGTCTTGTCGACCAGGTTATTGACGCGCGTGATGAACAGCAGTTTGAACAGCAGGAACGCGAACAGCATCCCGACCGACAGCTGGTTCTCGAGCACCGCATAGGCACCGAGCCAGATCACCAGCACGTTTTCAATGCCAAAGACCAGCACGTTGGCCGCGCGCTGCAGCAGGGCCAGGTTCTGCACCCGCACGTCGGCGTTGGTTTGATCGACCACATGGTTCAGGTAGGCGGAGCGGCGCTCTGACTCGCGCAGGTTGAGCTTGATCGCCATCATCCCGCGCAGCGTTTCGATGAAGTGAGTGGCCGCTTTCGCCTCATGCACGATGCGCTCGTCGGTCGCGCGCCGCTGCGGGCCGTACATCGTCCAGCGCAGCAGGCCGTAGCAGACCGCGGCGATGACGACGATCAAAGTCAGCGTTGGGCTGTACCAGAGCATCACCGCCAGCGTGACCAGCACCATCACGCCGTCCATCACCGTCTCGAGAAACGTCAAGGTCAACGTGCGCTGGATTGCATCGACCGAGCGGAAGCGCGACACGATGTCGCCGATATGCCGTTTTTCGAACCACGCGAGCGGCAAGCGCAGCAGTCGCGCGAACAGCGTGTCCAGCAGCTGCAGGTTCAGCCGCGTGCTGATGTACACGCCGAGCCAGGCGCGCAGCCCGGTGACGATCGCGATCGTCACCGCCAGCAGAACGAATCCGATGCCGAGCACTGCCAATAAGTCCCGGTCGCGCCCGACCACGACGCGATCGACGACCAATTGAAGGAAAAACGGCGTGGCGATCGCCAGCACCTCGAGCACCAGCGAGAGCAGCAGCACCTGCGTGATCGCGCTCTTAAGCCCAGTGGCCGTGCGTACCAGCTGCCAGGCACTGATCTGCTCGCGCTCGTCGCGCTTTTTGAATCCGGCGGCGGGCGTCATCTCCATCGCTACGCCGGTGTAGTGATCCGACGCTTCGGCGAGCTTCAGCACGCGCCGGCCGCGCGCCGGGTCGTTGACCGTGATCGTGTCGCCGTTCACGTGTGTCAAGACGACGAAGTGGTTCATGTCCCAGTGCAGGATCGCCGGCAGCTTCAGCTGCGACAGCGATTCGAGCGCGACCTTGACGCCGCGCGCGGCCATGCCCATCACTTCGGCAATCGAGCTGATGTGCTTCAGCGTCACGCCCTTCATCGAAGGCGCGAGCCGCATGCGCATGCCGCCCAGATCGGTGCGAAAGCCGTGGTAACTGGCGATCATCGCGACGCATGCGATGCCGCACTCGGGCGCTTCGCTCTGCAGGATCATCGGTACGCGTCGCATTAGCCCGGACTTTCTATCCCAATCTTCCCTTAAGCGACAGAATCGGTTCGAACACCCACTCCCACACCTTGCGCTTTTCCTGCAGGATGTCCGCGTTGACCGACATCCCGGATCGCAATGGGAGCGTCTGCGCGCCGGAAGCCACGCTTTGCGAATCGAGTTTCACATCGACTCGGTACACCGGCTCGCGCACTGTCGCCGGACCGACCTTTTCGCCCGGCGACCACACGGTGCTGCTGACGCGCTCCACCGTGCCGCGGTACTGCCCAAAGCGCTGAAACGGGAAGGCGTCGTAACGCAGCACGACCGCCTGCCCGGGTTGCACGAAGCCGATTGCACGTGTGGGCACCAGCAATTGCGCGTGCAAGCCGCCGCCTTTGGGCACGACCATCGCCAGCGGGGCCTCGTCGGCGACCGCTTCGCCGCTGTTGGCCGCAATGTTGGTGAACACGCCCGCGATCGGCGCCCGAATGACGTTCTCGCGCTTGGCCGCTTCCTGAACGCTGCCCTGCTGAAGCTCGCTCATCTGGCGCTTGACGTGGTCGATCTGCGATCCGACCTTGGTTTCAATCAGCGGCAACTCGGAGCGAGTCGACGACAGCTCGCGTTCGACGCTCGCGCGCTGACGTCTCAACCCTTCGAGCTTCACCTGTTGATCGAGCACGTTGTTACGGAACTCGATCAGCTTGCTCTCTGAGTAAAACTTGTCCTTGAACAGATCTTCGGCACGCTGATATTCGTTGCGCGACGATGCCAGCCGGGTTTGCTGGGCCTTGATCTCGAGATCGGACTGCGCGAGCTCGCGCTGCAGATCATCCATCTTGCGGCGCAGGATTTCGGCCTGTTGCTTTCCGAGCAACCGCACCTGCAGCTGCTCGCGCTCCAGACCGCTGATGCGATCACCGATCTCGCGCTGCACCAGCTCGCCCGAGGTGACGCCGGAGGCGGTTACGCGCTCGAACGACAGTCGAATCAGAGGCTGCCCAACCTGAACCTCCTCGCCTTCTTTGGCAAGGATTTCGGTGATCGTGCCCGCCTGCGGCGCCAGCAGGCGTGCTGCGCCCGAGTCAAGCGCCAGAAATCCATCGACGCGCTCGCGGCGTGCGTATTCACCCCAGATCGAGAATGCGACGAGCCCGGCCGCGAATCCGACGGCGAGCAGCGTATATCCCCACATCGGCACCGTGCGCGCGAGCGACACTTCACCCAGCAGCTTTTCACGCTGCGCGTCTATTGCCTGTTGCCGGAAGAGCTTGGTCGCCATTGCGACCGCGATTATGGCGGCGGAGTCAGCTAGTGCAAACTACTCTGAAGAAGTAGCCGTCGCGTACATCCGCCTCATTTGCCTACCCCTAGCGCGGAAAGTACATCTTGCTCTTATCGAGCTCGAAGCTCCACGGCAGCTTGGCGTTTTTCCAACCGTTGACGTTGTAGCGCCCGCTGTCGGACAACTCGCCTTCGAATCCATAGACCACGGTGTAGACGCGCGTGTAGCCCGAGTCGGCGAGGAGATTGGCCGCGCGCGAGCTGCGTTCGCCAGAGCGACAGATCAGCACCACCGGATCGCTCTTGCTCAAACCCTTCGCTTGTAGGCGACGCCCGACCTCCGGAACGAAGTCGCTAAACGGTTCGAGCTTGTAGAAGCCGCGCGTCTCGTCCCAATCAGTCATGAATTCCTGAAACTCGACATAAGGCACCAGCGCATCGACCGGCGTCGCCATGCCGAGAAACTGTGCTTCAGCACGAGTGCGGACATCGACGAACAGCACCTTGCCCTTTTGCGCGCGCACAAACTGATGCGCCTGCTTCGGCAACAGATACAGGCCCTGCTGCGTCCGCATCTCCTCCGGCACACGCGCAGCGTCGATCTTCTGCGCAGCAGCACCCAAAGAAATGGATGCGAGCAGCGCGAAAAGCGCACATGCGATCGGGGAACCAGTGTTTTTCATGCCGTCTTTTGGAGGAAGCCGGTCATCATAAGCAGGCTGGCGAGGCGGTGAACACGGCCTCGGCATATGCATATGTATGCGGCGCGAAGCGTCGAGTATCGTCGCCTCGCTTATGAGCACGGCCCCGACATCGTCGAGATTCATCGCGTACTTGCTGCTGACCTCCTCGATGGCGCTGGTCGGCACTTACGTTGCGCTCTCCAAGCCTCTGGTCGCCGTGATTCCGGTGTTCGCACTGGCGTTCCTGCGCTTTGCGATCGCTTCTGTCGCGATGCTGCCGTGGACGTTCCGCGGCAAAGCCGAGTTGCCGCTGACGCGCACCGAGCGGTGGCTCTTCTTTCTGCTGTCGTTTTTCGGAAATTTCCTGTTTTCGATCTGCATGCTGAGCGGCATCGCGCTGACGACCGCAACCGCTGCCGGCGTCACGCTCGCGACTTTGCCGGCCGTCGTGGCGTTGCTGTCGCGCTGGTTTTTGCGCGAGACGCTGACACTGCGGGTGTGGATCGCCATTTTCCTGGCAGTGCTTGGCATCGCGTTGTTGCAGTTGGCAAAAGCCACGGAGCCGGCACCTGAGTCAGCCTCCACGCTGATCCCACTGCTCGGAAATCTGCTGCTGTTCGGCGCCGTCGTGTGCGAAGCCATTTACGTCATCATCTCGAAGCGACTATCAGCCACCCGTTCACCGTTGCGCGTTTCGGCGCTGATCAACTTGTTGGGATTGGTCCTGATCGCGCCGCTTGGTCTGTGGCAGCTTGCGTCCTTCGAGGCCGGCGCCTTGACTGCCAATCTGTGGCTGCTGCTGGTTTTTTATTCGCTCGCGGCCAGCTTGTTCGCCGTGTGGATGTGGGTCGCCGGCCTGAAGCATGTCGCCGCGAGTCACGCGGGCGTATTCACGGTCGCCTTGCCGATCGCCGCGACGCTGGTCGGCATCTTCCTGCTCGGTGAAACGTTCACCTGGCTGCAAGCCGCGGCGCTGGCGTGTGCAGGCGCGGGTATTTTGCTGATCAGCTCCGCGCGACATACTGCCGTGCGATAGATCCGCGATCACCGATGTCTCTACTAACCATCCTCGACGCCGAACTTGCGTTTGGCCTGCAGCCGTTGCTCGACCGCGCGTCGCTGACGGTGCACGCGGGCGATCGCATCGGGCTGATCGGCCGCAATGGCACCGGCAAGAGCTCGCTGCTGAACACAATCGCGGGCCGGCTCGAGCTCGATGACGGCGAGATCAAGAGAAAGGAAGGCCTGTCGGTCGCGATGGTCGAACAGGAGCCGGCGTTACCGCTCGCGCCGACGTTGCGCGCGAGCCTGGCGCTGCGCGGCGAGATCGAAACGCATGTTTCGGCGCATGACGATCGCGAACGCTGGCGTATCGAGGCCCGATTGATTGAATACATGCATCGGCTCGGCCTCGACGAAGCCGCCGATCCGGCGGGACTATCGGGCGGCGAACGCAAGCGGGGCGCACTGGCACTGGCGTTTGCGCTGGCCCCGGACTTGATGCTGCTCGATGAGCCGACCAACCATCTCGATATCGACGGCATCACGCTGCTCGAGGAGCTGCTGGTAAAGCAGACGATGATCGTCATTACGCACGATCGCGCGTTTCTCGATCGGGTGACCACCCGAATCGTGGAACTGGATCGTGGTTTGTTGCGGTCCTACCCCGGCAACTACAGCGCGTGGGAAGGGCGGCGCGCGGTCGAGCTTGCGGCCGAGCGAACTGCAGCCCGCAAGTTCGACAAGTTCTGGCAGCAGGAAGAGGCGTGGATTCGGCGCGGCATCGAAGCGCGGCGCACGCGCAACGCGGGCAGAGTAGAAAGGCTCGAACAATTGCGGGTAGCGCGCGCGGCGCGGCGCGAAAACATCGGCCGCGTGAAGCTTGCGGTCGACGCCGGCGAGCGCTCCGGCAAGCTCGTCACCGAACTGACCGATGTCACGAAGCGATTCGGCACCACGCTGATCGTCGATCGCCTGTCGATGCGAATCCTGCGCGGCGACCGCATTGGCCTGATCGGCCCCAACGGCGCCGGCAAGACGACGCTGCTGCAGTTAATGCTCGGCTCGCTTGCACCCGATCAGGGAACGGTACGCATAGGAACCAAGGTGCAGGCGGCTTATTTCGACCAGATGCGCGCGGCGCTCGATCCGGAAAAGACGCTGATCGAGACGATTAGCCCTGGCTCCGACTGGATCGAGATCGGCGGCGAGCGCAAGCACGTGATGACTTACCTCGGCGACTTTTTGTTTCCGCCGCAGCGTGCCGAGGCACCGATCAAGACCTTGTCCGGCGGCGAACGCAACCGGCTGTTGCTTGCTCGCTTGTTTGCGCAACCCGCCAACCTGCTGGTGCTCGACGAACCAACCAACGATCTCGACATCGAGTCACTGGAACTGCTGGAAGCGACGCTGCAGCAGTACGACGGCACGTTGCTGCTGGTCAGCCACGATCGCGCATTTCTCGACAACGTTGTCACGCAGACACTCGTTGCCGAAGGAAACGGCGTTTGGCGCGAGTATGTGGGTGGCTATTCGGATTGGGTGCGGCAGCGCACTCGTACCGACGAAGACTCGCCGAGCAAGCCCGGCGCTGTGACCGCCAAGCCGGCCCCGCGCGCGCAGCGAGCCAAGCTTTCGTACAAGGAGCAACGGGAACTGATTGCGCTACCGGCCGAAATCGAACTTCTGGAGAACGAGCAGCGAGTGCTCGCCGAGCGCATGAACCAAGTCGGTTATCACCGCGAGCTGGTCGGGCAAATCAAGTCCGATCGGCTTCGAATCGAAGAAATCGAACACTTGATCGCCGCAAAGTTCGAACAATGGTCAGCGCTCGAGGCGCGCGCGCGGGCGGATCAAGGCTTCACGTTGTCTTGAACGACTTCGCCTCCCGTCCTGCGGCCAGGGGCTGTCTACCGTGCTACAACCGGCCGCCATGACCAAGCGCACCTGGGCCAAGATCGGCTTCGCCGCACTGGCGCTGCTTCTGATCGTATTCGCTGCCGACATCGTGCTGCTTGTGTTCGCCAGCATCCTGCTCGCGATACTGCTGCGCTCATTGGCACAACCGCTGGCAGCACGTTTGCGCATATCTCCGCAATGGGCGGTCGCGATTGTCGTGTTGCTGCTGGCACTTTCGTTTGGCTTGATCGGATGGTGGATCGCACCGGCGATCGGTGAGCAGGTTCGCGAGTTGCGAGCTACCCTGCCCGCGGCACTGCAGCGCTTGCAACAGGAGTTGAGTCGCTTCGTTTGGCTGGAAGTTTTCTTAGACGCCGCACCCCGCCCAGATGAGGTGGCAGCGCAACCGGAGGCGGCAGGCAAAGTCACCGGCGTGCTGTCCGGAACGCTCGTTGCGATCGGCCACACCTTCGTCGCGATAGTGATCGGGCTTTATCTGGCGGCCGACCCACGGCCCTACATCGAAGGCACCGTGAGGCTGTTTCCGCCGGCCCACCGCAAGCGTGCGCGCGAGATCTTGCTCGCGATAGGACATACGCTGCGCTGGTGGCTATTCGGTAAAGCGATCTCGATGGTTGCAGTCGGGATCGCGGTCTTCATCGGGTTGGCAGTCATCGGAGTGCCGATGGCGGGCGCGTTGGCGCTGATCGCGGCGCTGCTCGACTTCATTCCGAATATCGGGCCGGTGCTGGCGTTGCTTCCCGCCGCCCTGTTCGCTTTGCTGCAAGGCCCGACGCAGGTTTTTTACGTCGTTCTGCTGTACGGCGTCGTACAGACCGTTGAGTCTTATTTGCTAACACCGATGATCGAGCGTCGCACGGTCGAATTGCCGCCGGCACTGACGCTGGTTGCGCTACTGGTCGCTGCCCTGCTGTTCGGCTGGCTGGGGCTGCTGCTGGCAGCACCCGCAACGGCCGCGCTGATGGTGTTGGTACAGATGGTTTACGTGGAAGACACACTCGGAGAGCGCGACGCGCGCTGATCCGCGCCTGCCGGATCGGTAGCAGTCAACACGCGCGTTAGCCACTCGGCAGTCAAGACCGGCCGGGTCTGTCCTTCGCATTCAACGCGAACGTTCCATAGCAGCTTCGCGCCACCGGGAATCGGATCGCTCGCCGCGAGCGCGAAGCGGGCACGGATTCGACTTCCGACCGGCACCGGAGCGCTAAAACGGACCTTGTTGAAACCCGCGTTGATGCCGGCGCCGCGATCGGTGATCGCGATCGTGCTGTCCATCCAGTGTGAAAGCAATGACAGCGTCAGAAATCCGTGCGCGACGGTGCAGCCTGCGCCGTCCTGCGTCTTGAATGGAGACTCCCGTGCAGCGCGTTCCGTGTCGACGTGAATCCATTGACGGTCGCGCGTGGCGCCCCCAAAGTCGTCGATGGCACGTTGCGTCACATCGAACCACTCGCTGACGCCGATTTCCGAGCCGACTTTGGTTGCCAGGTCGCTCAACAGTGTTCGGACCATGCGCCGAGAATAGCCGAGTGCGTACTGTCGCACTTCGGGCTCGACAAAGGCTCTACGGCATAGAGCTTGCTTTTGAAACACATCTGCGCAGGGATAAGCGCTCAAATTTCAGGGAGAAACCAATGGCAATTGCCAGAACACCGGAACACAGTGAGCGCCTGCTCGATCAGGCCATCGCAGAAAGCTTTCCAGCGAGCGATCCTATTTCGCCGGCTTATGACGACGGCTTGGAACCGGTTCTGCTCGGGGATAACCGTCCACGCGAAGTGTGGAAGCGTCGCTTGCGCAAAGCAACGCCATCGCTGATTGCACTGGGAAGCGCAGCCGTGATTGCGCTGATCGCCGTGTACGTACTGCGCGATCGACGCTCGATGTTGAACGAGTGGCGCGACTACATTCCCTGGAAGCACTAGGCCGGTTGTCTAGATTTGCCTCGCGTCTTGTCGGTAATCGATGGGCGGCTTGCATAACGCGTGGCCGCAGCTGGTGGTGCTGGCGGAAGTGGCCGGAGCGATGCTGCTCGGCGGCATGATCGGCTACGAGCGCGAGACGGCTAACAAACCGGCCGGATTTCGAACTCACATGATGCTGGCCGGTGCCTGCGCCCTACTGGTAGGCCTCGGCGGATCGATGCTGTCGACTTTCTCGGCCCTGCATCCCGGAGTCATTAGCGCAGACCCGTTTCGATTGGTCGGCGGTGTCGTGACCGCGCTCGGATTCATCGGCGCGGGAACGATTTTCAGGCCACACGGGGAGCGCGTCGAAGGGCTGACGACCGCGACGTCGCTGTTGTTCTCGGGCGGCATTGGCGTATGCGCTGCGCTGCAGCAGTGGTGGCTCGCAGCGGGTGCGACATTGCTTGCGCTACTGGTATTGCGCGGGCTTCAGGTCCTGGAAGCTCGCATTGAGGCGAAAGCCAAGTCTGGCCCGCGCCAACAAGGCTAACAAGAGGCTTTAGTTACATTTTGGTACCGCTTTTGATGTCGGCACGAACTAGCATTCACGCGTTCAGTTGCTGTGACAGTAGATGTGAGGGATCCGATGAGCCCGCTTAAGAAGCTCGCCGCGGCCGTTGCGATTGCATTCGGCCTGATAACCGTTGCCGACTCTGCGTTGGCACGCCCTGGTGGCGGTGGAGGAGGCAGAGGAGGTGGCGGCGGTCATCGCGGCGGGGGTCATCACGGCGGGGGTCATCACGGTGGTCATCACCACCACGGATCTTTTGGCTTTTGGGGTGGCGGCTTCTGGGGTCCAGGTTACTGGGGTGGCGGCTATTGGCCCGGATACTGGGGCCGCGGCTACTGGGGTGGTGGCTACTGGCCCGGCTATGGGGGTGGCTATTACGGTGCGCCGGCGATTGCATATACGCCGTTTGTTACGCAGGAACGTGTTTGGGTCGAGGCGGATGCGGCTGGAGCGACGGCACCCCCTCCCGCAGCGCCGAATCCAAATCCGAACGCGCAGCAATGGTGGTACTGGTGCGTGAGCGCGAACAACTACTACCCGTACGCCGCTAGCTGCGCCGAAGGCTGGCAGCGCGTTCCACCGCAACCTTCGAACGGCGCCAAATGATTTTCAGTTGCAGATTGATCGTCACAGCAGCGGTAGCTGCGCTTGTCGCTGGTTGCGTGACAGTGCCGAGCGGCCCGACCTACAACGCGATGCCCGGCAGCCGCAAGAGCTTCGATCAGTTTCGGTTCGACGATGAATCGTGTCGGCAATATGCGGTGCAGACGACTGGCGGAACGCCGAATGATGCTGCGGCTGACGCAGCAGTTGGCAGCGCCGTAGTCGGCACAATCCTGGGCGCGGCGGTCGGCGGGTTGATTGGCGGCGGTGAAGGTGCCGCAGTTGGCGCTGGCATGGGTCTGTTTGGCGGCAGCGCGGTGGGTGCAAGCAACGCACAGTACGCGTCATACACGACACAGCAACGGTTCGACAACACGTACTACCAGTGCATGTATTCGCAAGGACACAAGGTCCCGATGCCGGCGAGCTACGCGCGCTCACTACGTCAGGCGAACGTATACCCCGCACCCGCGCCTTACGTCGGTGCGCCGCCTCGGAACGCAGCCATTCCGCCGGCCAATGCGCCGCCGCCGAACGCTGCGGTTCCACCTCCGAACACTCCACCACCGAATGCGGCGATCCCTCCACCGAACGCGCCGCCGCCGTACATCCAGCGATAGCCAGCGTCAGCGGGCTGGCTTGCTGTTTTTTTTGCCGTGCGGCGTAACAGTGCGCGCCGGCTCCCAATTCACCTCCAACATCTGCATCAGCCGCCGGGCGTTTCTCGGGGCGTGCAGCTTGTCGGTGTTGTCGAAGTAGCAGAAGACATCGCGCGCAATGCGTGCGACTCGCGCGTCCGGCATTACGCGCTCGACGTCGGTCGGTTGCTCGCCGACGCTCCATGAATGCACCCGATTAGCCCAGCGACGCAACTCGGCATCGCTGTACCGACTTTTGTACAGCTCGGTCGCACCATGCAGCCGGAGATAAAGAAAATCTGCGGTGACGTCGGCCGGCTGCGGCCAGCGCGCGCCGGTGTCGGCAACTACGAGCGCTACGTTGTGCAGCCGCAGCAGATCGATGAAAGTCGGATCGAGGAACGTTTCATTGCGAATCTCGATCGCGTGTCGCATTGGCCGAACCGCGTCGATGCTGAGCACCGCGCGCCCCGTCATCCGCGCATCGCGCCGTCGCGCCAACGTGAGCGCTGCCGCCGTGTCGTGCGGCAACTTGCAGATGAAGTCGGCGAAGCGCTGCGGCTCGTACTTCATGTTCGGCGGAAACTGCCACAGTATCGGGCCGAGCTTTTCCTTCAGATTGAATAGCCCGGAAGCAAAAAAATTCGCGAGCGGTTTGTCGATGTCCTTCAATCGCTTCATATGCGTAATGAAGCGGCCGCCCTTGACGCTGAACAGGAATTCACTCGGGGTAGCCGCGTGCCACGCCGCATAGCTCGCAGGCGTTTGCAACGAATAGAAAGAACCATTCAGCTCGATCGTCGGCAATTTTTCCGACGCATAAGTCAGTTCATCGGCCTGGCGTAAACCGTCAGGATAAAATTCGCCGCGCCACGGCGGATAACGCCATCCCGACACACCGATTCGAATCACGGATTTCATTTGACGCGTACTTCATCAAGCTTCATGCCCGGTGCAGGTACGATCGCGCCTGATCCGAAGGTCCCTCCATCTTTCCATCTGCCATGAGCAAGAAGCACGTCAACCTGCTGCGCGAAATATTTCAGGACCCGGTCAACACGAAGCTGTCGTTTCGCGAAGTCGAGTCGCTGCTGAAGCATCTGGGTGCGCAGATGGAGTCGGTGGCCGGGGCACGTATGCGAGTGAAACTGAACGAGGCCGAGGGCGTCTTGCATCGGCCGCATCACGGCGGCAACACAATGGACCGCCATTCGGTGCAGTCGTTGAGAGACTCGTTGACGCGCGGCGGCGCGACGCCAGCGCAATACGAGGCGCGGCGCGCCGATTGACGTTGCTCGATGTCGCGGCGAACGCTCAATCTCGATGATCACCTGTATGACTATGTGCTCGAGGCTTCGTTGCGCGAGCATCCGGCGTTGGCCGACCTGCGCGCAGCCACGCGCGATCACCCCCATGCGGGCATGCAAATCTCGCCGGAGCAGGGGCAGTTACTGGCGTTGCTGGTCAAACTGATCGGCGCGCGGCGCACGATCGAGGTCGGCGTGTTTACCGGCTACAGCGCGCTGGCGGTGGCACTCGCTTTGCCTGACGACGGCCGCGTGCTTGCCTGTGACGTCAGCGACGAATACACGCGCGTAGGCAAACCGTACTGGCAGCGCGCCGGGGTCGCGAACAAGATCGATCTGATACTCGAGCCCGCGTTGACTACGCTGGACGCACGGCTTGCCGCCGGCGAGGCGGGCCGTTACGACTTTGCCTTCATCGATGCCGACAAGGCGAACTACGACGGCTACTACGAGCGCTGCCTGCGTTTGCTTCGCACCGGCGGTTTGATCGCGATCGACAACACATTGTGGAGCGGGAGAGTCGCCCACCCTGCCGATCCTGCAAAAGATGCCGACACCGCTGCGCTGCAGGCTCTCAATCTAAAGCTGCGCGACGATGCGCGCGTCGACATATCTTTGCTGCCGATCGGCGACGGGCTCACGCTGGCGCGCAAAGTCTGACGCTTACCGCTCCTCCGGCGGTTTGATTTGGCGGAATGCACGCCACAACATCAGGTCATAGACGATCTTTAGCACCGCGCCGGCAGCGAGCGGTAGCCATAGCGCCCCGGCCTGCATCGCGGCACCGGCCAGTGCGGGCGACACCATGCGTCCAGCGGCGCGCGCCAGCTGAGAGATGCCGGCGGCCCACGCGCGCTCGTGCGCCGGCACGATCGCCATCAGGTACGACTGCCGCGTGGGAACGTCCATCTCCGACAAACCCTCGCGCAGAATGAATAGCGCCGCTGCGACGCCGAAGGTCGGCGCAATCGGCAGCGTCAGCAGCAGCAGGCTCGACGGAATATGCGTGAACACCATCGTGTTGACGAGCCCGATGCGGCTCGCCAGCCACGCAGCGACGAAATGCGATAGCACCGTCATCGTTCGCGCCGCTACGAACAGCAGCGCGAGCTCCGCTTCGTTGACGCCAAAACGCGCATAAAGAAAATAGGCAATCAATGCGGAGCCGATGAAGCCACCGCCGACCGCATCGAGCGCCGACAGTCCGGCAAACTTGCGCACTTGCCGACGGATACTCGCCGGGGCCGAGTGTGCAAGGTCAGCAAGCGAAGGCAACGGCGCGTTTTCCGCATGCGCCGACAATCGTGTGTAAAGCCAGGCCACGATCAGCGTGAGCGCCGCATACACAAACACCGTTGCGTCGTACGCGTGCAGTTCCTGAACCTGTAAGCGGTCGCGCAGCAACGCCGGCAACGCGGCGAGTAGCGCGCCTGCAGCGCCGCCGGTGTCCGCAATCGCGTTGTAACGCGCAAAAACTTGGGTGCGCTCCGCGTCACTCGCGGTCGCCGGCAAGATCGCCTGCTCCAACGCCTGGGCGGCGCCGCGATCCGAGCCCTGCGTGTTCAGCATGCCGAAGAACGCGACCAGCGCCGCCGCCCACAGCGTGTCTGTCGCCACCAGTAGCGCGCCCCCGCCCGCCGCCAGCAGCGCGAGTAGCACGAGGCTGCGACGGCGTCCGATCCGGTCGGCAAAGTAAGTGCCGAAGATCGTGCCGGCCAGCACGCCGGCAAGTCCGGCGCTTAACACGACTCCGATCGCCGCTTCGTCAAACCCGCGCTTGGCGAGATACACCGCGGCCAGCACACTGATCGCGCCCGCGGCCAAGCCGCGCAACAGCGCGGCGCCATAGATCAACAAGCGATCGTTATTCGAATTCATTGGTGCCTGCTGACTAGCGTCCGCTGACGCGGCCATACACTTTAGCGGTCAAACGATCCTTCCCATGTCCGCTCTTCCGCGCGTTATTGCCCACCTCGACATGGACGCGTTCTACGCGTCGGTCGAGCTGCTGCGCTACCCGGAGCTGCGCGGTTTGGCGGTCGTCATCGGCGGCGGATCGCGGCAGCAGCCGTTTTGGGAGAACGACGCTACGACCGGTGAGCCGCGCCGGGTGTTCGCAAAGCTGCGCGACTATGTCGGCCGCGGCGTGATCACAACAGCAACTTATGAAGCACGCGCGTTCGGCGTCAACTCCGCGATGGGGTTGATGAAAGCCGCGAAAAAGGCACCCGACGCGATCCTGCTGCCGACCGATTTCGACGAGTACCGTAAATACTCGCGTCTGTTCAAGGCGGCGGTGCAGGCACTCGCGCCGCAGGTCGAAGACCGTGGCATCGATGAGATCTACGTCGACCTCACCGAGCTGGTCGCCGCGCGCATGCCTGCGGACGATGAGGCGGGTGCGGAAGGTCAAGGTATGCGTGCGGCGGAGACGTGGTGGTCGGCGCGCGAGATCGCGTGCGAGCTGAAACAGGCCGTGCGCGATGCGACCGGACTGTCGTGCTCGATCGGACTGGCGCCGAACAAGCTGATTGCAAAGATCGCGTCGGAGCTCGACAAGCCCGACGGCCTGGCGATCATTACCGAATCCGAAGTCGAATCGCGCCTATGGCCGCTGCCGGTGCGGCGTTTGCATGGGGTCGGCCCAAAGGCGTCGGTGAAGCTCGGCCGGCTGGGCATCGCGACAATCGGCGAGCTCGCACAAGCCGACCCTACGTGGCTGGCGCAACATTTCGGGAAGGCAAATGCGGCGTGGATGCACGATGCCGCTCGCGGCCGCGACGACCGCGCGGTCGTGACGTTTTCGGAACCGAAGTCGATCAGCCGTGAAACCACATTCGATCGCGACCTGCACGCGATCCGTGACCGCGCGCAGCTGACGCGCATTTTCACTGAACTGTGCGCAGAGCTCAGTCATGATCTACAGCGCAAGCACTACGCAAGCAAGACGATCGGCATCAAGCTGCGTTTCGAAAATTTCAAGACGGTGACGCGCGATAGCACGCTGGCTGCGCCGACCGCTGACGCCGATCAGATCCGGCGCGCCGCCGGAGAGTGCTTGAAGCGGGTGGACCTCACGAAGCCGATTCGCCTGCTCGGCGTGCGCGCCGGCAATCTGGCGCCGATGATGTGAGCTAGATCGAAACCGCCGGCCGCGCGCCGCGATGAAACCAGAGCACCGACAGCATCACGGCCATCAGCGCAAAGAGCGCTGCGATCGCGCTGAAAAACGCGCTGACCTCAGTTTCCTTGCGCTCCATCGAAAGCTTCGTGCTCAGGTTTGCGTACACCTTGCGCAGATCGGCGCCGGTGCCGGCGTGGAAGTATTCGCCGCCGGTCATCTTGGCCACCGCTTTTAGCGTTTCTTCGTCGAGCCGGACGTAGAACGAATAGTTGTCCATGCTGATCGTCGTGCCTTCGATCGTGCCGAAGCCGACGGTGTACACGCGCACGCCACGGTCCGCGGCCATCTTCGCGACTTCGATCGGGTCGGGACCGGAGGTGCGGCGGCCATCGCTTAGCAAGATGATGACGCCGGACGCATACGAGCCGGGCGCAACCGGCTGCACGACCTTCTTTTCTTCGGTCTTGCGCGGGCGATCGATCGGGGCCGCGCCGCCTGGATAGCCCCGCGAACGCGCCTGGTTCGCAAGCACTGTCTCGATGTCGATGCCTTCTTCAGGGAAAAGCATCGCGAGTGCGAGGATCAGGCCGCTGCCGGTCGCCGTCGCGCGCTGCAGTTGGAAGCGGTCGATCGCGTCCAGCATGTCCTGCTTGTTGTCGGTGGGTGTCTGCACCACATTGGCGGTACCGGCAAACGAGACGATGCCGAGGCGAACGTTGCGCGGCAGCTCCTCGATAAAAGAGCGCGCGGCCACTTGCGCCGCGCTGATACGCGTGGGCTCGACGTCGGTGGCCTGCATGCTGCGCGATACGTCCATCGCCATAGCGATCGTCATGTACTCAGACGGCAGAACTACCGCCGCCGTCGGCCGCGCGATCGCCACGATCGCAGCCGCTATGGCGATCAGGAACAGAGCCGGCGGCACGTGACGGCGGAATCGCTGGCCACGCACTGCTTCGCGCACCAAGAGCAGGCTCGAATAGCGGATGGCCGAGCGTTTGCGGCGGCGCAGGATCGCGATGTAGCCCGCAACGAGCAGCGGAATCGCCAGCAGGAGCCAGAGCATGTCCGGCCACAAAAACCGCATCGTTACTTCCTTAGCGCCCCATTAGCGTCATCAGGTGACGTGACCGCAACTTCGGGCGCGAACCATTTTGCCGAAAGTGTGCTCATATGACAGGCTGAATACCGGCACCGTTCCTGCCCACGTGCACCTAATCACTCTATCACCCGTCCGTGCTATTTTTTCTCGATGAAACGTCCCGCGCTTTATAGCGCCGCGCGACCGGCACGCAGCGAGGCCCCGCGTGCACCGGCGCAAGCGCCATCAGTGGGCGTGGCGGCCTCTGTGCCCGATCGCCCCGAGCGCACTCGTTCCCGCATTGGCTCATTCATTCAGCGCCACGACCGCTCGCTGCTGTTGCTCGGCGGAATGCTGATCGCGCTGTCGCTTTTCGTCACGCGCGACCGGATGCAACCCGCTCCGCGCGAGCTCGCGCAGGACGACATCGACGCCGCCGTCTTGCACACGCTGGAGAACAAGACACTGCCGTCGCGCGCAGCCAGGGCATCCGCCCTGGTGATGCCGTCGGTGGTCCGGGTGCGCGGCTACGACGAGGATGACGAGCCGGGTGCGGGCGAGCGCATGAACGGCGTCGGTTCAGGCGTGGTCATCGTCGACAACGGCACCATTCTGACCAATTTGCACGTGGTCACCGGTGCCAAGCGCATGTCAGTCACGTTCTTCGACGGTACCGAGTCGGACGTCGAAATCATCCGCGCCTATCCCGAGAACGATCTGGCCGTGATCCGCGCCAAAAAATTGCCAGACGACCTGCAGGCGGCGACGCTTGGTTCCACCGCGCACCTGCAGCACGGCGATGAAGTGGTCGCGGTCGGCTTCCCGTTTGGCATTGGGCCGTCGACCAGCGCCGGTGTTGTCTCCGGGCTCGAGCGTGAGTTTCGATCGAAGGAAGGCAAGCGCGTGCTGACAGGATTGATTCAGTTCGACGCCGCGGCCAACCCGGGCAACTCGGGTGGTCCGTTGGTCACGATGAGCGGCGAAGTGATCGGCATCGTGACCGCGATTCTTAACCCGACGGGACCGACCTTCATCGGGATCGGCTTCGCCGCGACGATCGAAAGTGCCGGGGGAGCCATCGGCATTCCACCGTTTTAAAGGCACAGACAAAAGTGAACCCCTACTTTTGTCTGATTAGTTAGCGAACAAATCGCTGGCAAAGCCAGACGATTTTTCGAAGGCAACTGCACGAAACTGAAGATACCGAGGAACTCCGTGGAAGATTACTCAAGTCGCAATGCCGGCGCGCTGATGCAAAGCGTGCTGTACGAAGTCAAGCGCGTCGTCGTCGGGCAGGATCACTTTCTCGAGCGCGTGCTGGTCGCGATCCTCGCGCAGGGCCATCTGCTCGTCGAAGGCGTGCCGGGCCTGGCGAAGACGCTGACGGTCAACACGCTGGCGAAAACGATCCGCGGCCAGTTCAAACGCATTCAGTTCACGCCCGATCTGTTGCCGGCCGATCTGATCGGTACCCGGATGTACAACCAGCGTTCCGGCGACTTCTCTACGGTGCTCGGGCCGGTATTTACCAACCTGCTGCTGGCCGATGAGATCAACCGCGCGCCTGCGAAGGTGCAAAGCGCTCTGCTCGAGGTGATGCAGGAGCGGCAGGTCACGATCGCCGGCGAGTCACACCGCGTGCCCGAACCGTTTCTGGTGATGGCGACGCAGAATCCGATCGAAACCGAAGGCACGTACCCGCTGCCGGAAGCGCAGGTCGATCGTTTCATGATGAAGGTGCTGGTCGGTTACCCGAGCGAAGAAGAGGAGTTCGTCATCGTCGAACGCGTAACCGGTGCGGCGACCACCGTTGGCGCCGTGTGCTCAACAGCGCAATTGTTGGAGCTGCAGGCCGAGTGCCGCAAGATCTATGTCGACCCCGGCCTGATGCAGTACGCAGTCAAGCTGGTGTCGGCCACGCGGCGTCCCGAGCGCTACGGCTTGAAGGAGATGGCGCGTTACATCACGTTCGGCGCCAGCCCACGAGCGACGATCAACCTGATCGAAGGCGCGCGCGCGCTGGCGTTCCTGCGTGCGCGCAACTACGTGCTGCCCGAAGACGTGATCGACCTGGTACCGGACGTGATGCGCCATCGCCTGGTGTTGAGCTATGAAGCGCTGTCGGACGGCCTTACTGCCGATCAGATCGTGATGCGCGTGCTGCAGGCGATCCCCGCGCCGGACAAACCGCTGGAGGCGCATGTTCGGGTTGCCGCGGCTTCGTAAGCAGGCCGCCAACACCCCCGCCGCCAACGAACCCGTCGCGCGGCCGGATTCAGAGCTGCTGCTGCGGCGACTCGAGTTCACCGTGCTACGGCGGCTCGACGGCCTGCTGCAGGGCGACTACCGAACGCTGTTTCGCGGTTTCGGGCTGGATCTGGCCGATCTGCGCGAGTATCAATTGCACGACGACGTTCGCTACATAGACTGGAACGTGACCGCGCGCCTGCAAACGCCGCACGTGCGCGAGTTTCAGGAGGATCGCGAAGTCGCGGCGTGGTTCATCCTCGATCTGTCGGGGTCGGTCGACTTCGGCTCGCGCAAGGTACGCAAGCGTGAGCTGTCGGCCGAGCTGGTCGCGGTGCTCGCGCGCCTGTTCACCCGCTACGGCAATCGGGTCGGCGCCGTTTTGCATACGCACCGAACCAACGAAATGATCCCCGCGCGCAACGGCCGACGCCACGTGCTGCACGTGCTCGACCGCATGCAGCGTATGGAAACCGCGCCCGCGGGCAAGGAAACCGATCTGGCCGAGCTGCTGGCGAGCGCGCACCCGATGATCAAGCGTCGCTCGGTCGTGTTCGTTGTCTCCGACTTCATCAGCAAGCCGGGTTGGGGCCGCCAGCTTGCACTGCTGGCACGCCGGCACGAAGTGGTGGCTGTGCGTTTGTACGACCCGATGGAGCTCGAGTTGCCCAACCTCGGCCTGGTCGTAATGCAGGATGCCGAGACGGGAGATCAGATTTTCGTCGACACGCACGATCGCCGCTTTCGTCAGCGGTTTGCTGACGCGGCCAAGCAGCGCGAAGAATCGCTGCGGGCGGGGCTGGCCGAGGCCGGCGTCGACTGCCTCGAGCTCACGACCGATGAGGCGCTCGACCAGGCGCTGCTGAGATTCACACAGCTTCGCAAACGGCGCAGCCAGCTCGCCTCCGGAGCGACGGCCGCGTTCACGCACAAGCGTGTCGGCTGATGCTCGACACCGGGTCGCTGACGTTTCTGTGGCCAAGCATGTTGTGGCTGC
The DNA here is from genome assembly GCA_963829995.1 of uncultured beta proteobacterium. GTDB lineage: Bacteria > Pseudomonadota > Gammaproteobacteria > Burkholderiales > Burkholderiaceae_F > JACCZX01. Next base: position 406,786 of record CAWHKW010000004.1, read on the forward strand.
TGATCGCAGTGCCAGTGGCAGCGGCGCTGTATTGGGCACTCGCAGCGCGCCGCCAGAAATCATCGGCGCACTACGCGAGTCTCGAAACGGTCGGCGGTCAAGCGAACTTCGCTTCGAGTCGCATGCGCCGCGTGATCCCGCTGGTGTTGTGGACTCTCGCGCTGACGGCGCTGATCCTGGCGATCGCGCGCCCGCAGGCCGCGCTTACGTTACCGGCGCGTCTCGACGCGATCGTGCTCGCGCTCGACATGTCGAACAGCATGCGTGCGACCGACATCAAACCCAATCGGCTTAGTGCCGCCCGCGACGCCGCCAAAACATTCATCGAGGCACAGCCGCGCAACGTGCGCATCGGAGTGGTTGCAATTGCCGCATCCGCCGCGGTCGTGCAGTCACCGACCAATAATCGCGAAGATCTCGCCGCCGCGATCGACCGCTTGGAAACGCAGCGCGGTACCGCGCTCGGCAGCGGGTTGATCATCGCGCTCGACGCCGCGCTGCCGGCCGCGCGCATCAACGTCGAAGAGTTCATCAACCCGCGCCCCGGCGAGAAGAAGATCAGGCGCACTGACGAGTTGCCGGCACGCGACCCGAAGGGCGAAAACAAACAGGTCGCGGTCGTGCTGCTGTCAGACGGCCAGAACAACGTCGGTCCGGACCCGCTGAAGGCGGCTGAAATCGCCAGCGACTACGGCGTGCGCATCTACACCGTCGGCATCGGAACCACCGAGGGCACCGTCGTGAACGCCGAAGGCTGGAATATGCGGGTGCGGCTCGATGAAGAAGCGCTGAAGAAAATCGCTGACGTGACCAGTGCGGAATATTTTCGCGCCGCTGACGCCGCGCAGCTGAAGAAAATCTATCAGGTGCTCAGCACCAAGCTGTCGTTCGAGCGGCAACAACCCACCGAGGTGACGGCGATCTTTGCGGCGATTGGCGCTTCGCTGGCGCTGGCCGCAGCGTTGCTGTCGCTGTGGTGGTTCAATCGAATCCTGTAGTCCGTGCAGCCTGCAGTGCTGGCAATAGCCGTCGCCAGTAACGTGTTCATCGCAGCGCGGCGACGTCAGGGCATCAAGGGGTAATCAGCGCGAAAATCCGGTCGAGTGACGCCGGGTCCACCGGCTTCACCAGGTGATGGTCGAAGCCCGCGTGCTGCGATCGGCGTCGGTCTTCATCCTGGCCCCAACCGGTGACAGCCACCAGCACGATGCGGCGTTGCGGATCGCTCTGTCTAATCTTGCGGGCGACGTCGTAGCCGTTCACCTTGGGCAGGCCGATGTCCAGCAGTACAACGTCGGGCCGATGCGAGTCAACGGCGGCAAGACCCGCCGCACCGTCGTAAGCGGTGTCGACGTCATGGCCGGAAGCACGAAGCATTTCGGTCAGCGTGTCCGCAGAGTCGATGTTGTCGTCAACGATCAGGACGCGAACGCGGCGTACTGATTTCGCATCGCTGCTGTTTGCAGGCGCCGCATCTTCGCTCGACTCCACGGAGGCCGGCAGGCGAACAATGAATTCACTGCCTTTGTCCGGCCCTTCGCTGCGCGCTTCGACGGTGCCCCCGTGCAATTCGACCAGTCGCTGCACCAGCGTCAGGCCGATGCCGAGGCCGCCGCTCGAACGCTCGATCGAGCGGTCGACCTGAGTAAACATGTCGAACACGCGGGGCAGCATCTCGCGCGGGATACCGATACCGCTATCGACGACTCGAATCGCCACAGAGTGCCCGTCGAACTCAGCATGCAATTCAATCCTGCCGCCAGGCGGGGTGTACTTGGCCGCGTTGTTCAACAGGTTCTGCAGCACCTGCGCAAGGCGCGTCAGGTCGGCTTCCAGATAGACGGGCTCTGCCGGTAGCGTCACCGTCAGTTGGTGATTCTCCGATTCGATCGCAGGGCGCGACGCTTCGACCGCATTGGTGACGATCAACGAAAGGCTGACCCGCTCTTTCTGCAGGCCGATCTTTCCGCTGCTGATACGCGAAATGTCGAGCAGATCGTCGACCAGCCGAACGAGATGCCGGATCTGCCGATCGATGATGTCGCGCGCATTCCGCAGTGCGGGGTCCGGCGACGCCTTCAGGCCCAGGTAGTGCACGGCATTGCGAATCGGCGCCAGCGGGTTGCGTAGCTCGTGGGCCAGCACTGCGAGAAACTCATCCTTGCGACGATCGGCCTCCGATAACTCGGCATTCAGACGCTGCAACTCGTCCCGGCTTTCCATCAACAGCTTCTGTGCAGCCTGCGCCTCTTCCGCTGCGCGCTTACGCGCCGTGATGTCGCGCCCCACCTTCGACGCGCCGACCACACGGCCATGCCGATCGCGTACCGGCGAGATCGTCAGCGAAACATCCAGTGTCTGACCGTTCTTCGCAACACGAACCGTCTCGAAATGCTCGACCCTTTCACCACGACGGATCCGCCTCAGGATTTCACTTTCTTCCGCGCGCCGCTCGGTCGGAATGATCAAGGTCATCGACTGGCCGATCGCCTCAGCGGGCGAATAGCCGAACAAGCGCTCGGCACCTGCGTTCCACGAAGTGATGACGCCGTTCAGTGTCTTGCTGATGATTGCGTCATCCGACGAGGAAACGATCGCGGCCAGCAGCGCGCCGGTTTCCGGATCGCCGTCGCGTTGTGGCGTGACGCCACCGGTAAATAGCCGGCGCAGGAATGAAACAACGGGGCTTTGGTCGGCGGCGGATAAGGACATGCTGTCTGATGGTAACGCGCTGCTAAAGGGCGCCGACTATGTCATCAGTCCGACCGAGGACGCAAACGCTTTAGCGCAGATCACCCCATTCGTTCGCGTCCTGCGGCATTACGCCATCTCGCTGCGGGCGCACGACGCAGAATCGGTGGCCGGTGGGCGCTTCCATTACCCACCAGGTCTTGATCTTTTGAATTCGCTTCGCTCCGAGCGCCTCCAGCCGCGTCACTTCGGCCTCGATATCGTCGGCCTCGATGTCAAGGTGCACGCGGCTTGCATGCGGCACCTTTTGCAGCAGCACGATCAGATCTTCTTTACCGCTTCCTACGCGGACGTACTTTTCGGTAGCCGGGTCATCGGAAGGATCCGCGTTGCGTCCCAGTGCGGCGCTCCAAAACTGCGTCGCGGATGTCAAATCATCGGTCTGACAGTCGATGACGGCCGCAACGAGCTTGCTCTTATGCATCGGCGAACCTCCTCTCTGCGCCTTCGCCAACCTCGGCGAACAGCGGCACCTGCCGCGTGATTTGCGCGAACCACAGTGCATATCCATCGGCGCTGGGGTGAATACCATCGGGCGAGTAATAGCGGCGCGGCGCCAGGCGGAACGGATCGCGGTCGCGCGGCATGCGCAAGTCGACCAGATGCACATTGGCTCGCTCGCGCATCGCGTATTGCCAGGCACGCCGGACGGTCTCGGCGCGCCGGGAAAACAGGGCGTCGAGCGGCCACACCCAGATCGGTGCCGTCCCGAGATCGGCGGGCGGTACGACTGCCACCTGCGCGCCACGCGAGCTGGCGACATCGAGCGCGTGCTCCGCAGCCAGCAGCACCGACTCGTACGAAGACAGTTGAATCACATCATTGCTGCCGACCAGGATCAATATCAAATCGAAGTGGCCGGTGCTGGTTTCGATTTGCGCAGGAACATCGGCCGACCGCGCACCATCTCGGGCGTGGTTGACGATCACCGTGCCTGCAAACGCCGCGGCCAGGCGACCCGGCACTGTCGAGCGCGAGTCGACGCTTCCGATGCCGACCGCTGTGCTGTCACCGGCGATCAGGAAGCGGCGCGCCGGAGCGGCCTCGTCGTGGGAGAAAGCGGCTGTGTCAACGCGCCGGTGTTTGGCGTACAGCAGCCTGAACGCCTGCAACGCCGCCCACGCGGTCAACATCACTCCCGCCACCATCAGCGCGGGATGATGAGTGCGGTCGTAACCAGCGCGGCGTCGGCGAAAATGAGGAAAGTGCATGGTCAGCGAGCGCCGTTGAAAATGCTGAAGGTGCAAGCCTTATTCCCAATCGAGCAACTATGCCCAAGTTGATCAGCTGCGGCGTGATCGTGCGCCGCATGCCCGGAGAATTGCTGTTGTGCCACGCCACCGGCCGCAATTACTGGGATATTCCGAAGGGCGTGCGGGATGACGGTGAGACGAGCGTCGCTGCCGCGCTGCGCGAGCTGCGCGAAGAAGCCTGTATTACGCTCGCTGAAAGCCAGGTTCGCGATGCTGGGCTCCATCGATACCTGCCGCGCAAGGACCTGCATCTGTTCGTGCTCGATCCCCCGGACCCCGCGCTCAATATCGACCTGTGCCGTTGTTCGACGCATTACACGCCGCGCCACGGCAAACGCGAGATTCCGGAAGTCGATGCGTACCGCTGGATCCAGCGAGCCGAAGTGCCTACGTTGTGCGGAAAAAACATGACGCGGGTTTTGATGGCGCTCGACTGGTAGCGCGCACGGCGCGCCGCGACTACTTCAACGGCGCCGCCTCGTCGGTCTGCTCAACGACCGCGTCGCGCGGATCGCCGGCGCGTTGCAGCTTCTGCTGTAACGCAAGCATCTGCTGGCCCAAGGCCTCGAGCTCGTCCGCGTCGAGCGCCTTACGTACCTTCGGAAACAGATTTTCTTCCTCTTCCTCGTGGTGGTGCTCGGTTTGCTCCTTCAGCACCTTGAACTTGGGTTCCCACGTGTCCGCGGCGGGGTCGAGCGTCAGCAGATCCGCCAACAAGCGCTTCAATGACAAATGCTCTTCGAGTGATTCGAGCAGGACGTCTTCGGTGCGCTTGGCCTTGACCGCGGGATAGAACACTTCTTCCTCGGACGTGATGTGCTTGGTCAGATCGTCGCCGACCCGCACCAGCGCTGCCGCGCGGGCCTTCGGCTCGCGCGCTTCGGCTCCGGATTTCAACTGGGCCTCGAGCTTGCGGTGTTGATCGATCAATAGCTTTATCGCATCCATGTACGGCGGCTCACTGTTAGTTGAAATGGGCGGACAGGCAGTATGCCCAACTGGCTACAACCTGTTCAGGGCTTTTACACTTCGAGTGTGGTTCGCAAAGTCGGACTCTGAATGGCACTGAAACGACCGAAAGCATCTGCCGGCACGCTCGTTGTTCTGGAGCATGCATCACGAATTCTGCGCGACAACCCATGGGGGGATCCGTCGGTGCGGAAGCTGGCAGTGTGGTTGCCGCCGCAATACGACCACGCGGTGGGAGCCGGCAAGCGCCGTGCCAGCCAGACGCGATTCCCTGTGCTGTATGACATGGTCGGCTTCACCGGCTCCGGACTGTCGCATGCGGGCTGGAAGGCGTTTTCATACAACTTGCCAGAGCGTCTTGCGCGCCTGAACTACGAACGCAAGATGGGGCCGGCGATCGTCGTGATGCCCGACTGTTTTACCGCGCTCGGAGGCAATCAGTACATCAATTCATCGGCCGTCGGGCGCTACGCAGACTATCTGTTGAAGGAAATCATTCCGTTCGTCGATCGCGAGTTCCGCACGCTGGCAGCGCGCGAACATCGCGGTTGCTTCGGCAAGTCGTCGGGCGGCTACGGCGCGATCGTGCATGGCATGAAGTACGCATCGCACTGGGGCGCAGTCGCAGACCATTCAGGCGATTCGTACTTCGACTTCGTTTACTGGCACGACTGGCCACACACACTGAACGAGCTCGGCAAACACCGGGCGAAAAAGCGTTCCGCAGGACGCTACGACGCTGCGCGAGAAGCTTCTTCAAGCGGACTCGATCAAGGCATCGACGACGGCCGCGTCAGGCGATTTCTAAAGCACGTGTGGGCTAAAGAGAAAGTGTCTTCTGCAGAAGTCCACTGCATCATGAACTTGTGCATGGCCGCCAGTTACGACCCTGACCCCGACACACCGCTCGGCTTTCGCCTGCCGTGCAATCTTGAAACCGGCGAGCGCATCGAGCGGCGCTGGCAGCGCTGGCTCGCGAACGACCCGATCAACCTGGTCGACCGCTACGCCAGCAATCTAAAAACGCTCGCCGGCATTTATATCGATTGCGGATGGCGTGACCAGTTTCATATTCACTACGGCACGCGGCTGTTGTCACAACGCTTGAGCGCCGCCGGCGTCGCGCATCGATACGAAGAATTCGACGACGATCACTCGGACGTCGACTATCGGATGGACGTCAGCCTGCCGTTTCTTTATCGGGCGTTGAAGCCGTAGCCGCGTTATCCGAGGTAGCCACCCGAGTTATGAAAAAGACTTACAGCGGCAGCTGTCATTGCGGCGCGGTGCACTATGAAGCGGATCTTGACTTGAGTGCCGGTACCTTCAAGTGCAATTGCTCGATCTGCACCAAGATGCGGAATTGGCTCGCGGTAGTGCAGCCGGACGCATTCCGGCTGCTCTGCGATGAATCAACAATTGGCGAGTACCAGTTCGGCAAGGAAACAATTCACCACCTGTTTTGCAAGCGCTGCGGCGTGAGTCCGTTCGGACGGGGAATGGATCCAAAGCTTGGCGGAAGGTTCTACGCAATCAAGGTCAACTGCCTCGACGATGCAACTGCCGATGAGCTCGCGAATGCGCCGGTTCAGTATCTCGACGGGCGGCATGACAACTTCAGGTCAGCCCCCGCCGAAACCCGGCATCTTTGATCCGCCCGGGCGTACTCCACCCGTTAAGCAGCGACTTTCAACTCCTCCACCGACGTTTGTGTCGCGCTTGCCGGCATGCCGTTCTTCCATGGCAGGTCGACTGGGTAATCCTTCAGCAAGCAATCATCGGGCAGCGTCTCGATCGGCGTGAAATCCCGATGCGCGATGTATTCGGGCCGCTTGAAGCGTCGGATATGGTTGCTGACAGTGCACAAGCTCAGGTACACGCTGACGCGGTCCCAGGGCGAAAGATTGCTGCTCGATGCGTGCACGAGGCACGAGTGAAACAGAATCATCGATCCGGCCGGACCTTTGGGCGCAGCAATGCCACCGTTCTTGCCGCCCGCGCGCTGCACGAGCTGGCGCACCAGATCGTTATCGATGGTCCACAGCGGGTAGCTGGTAGTCGACACGTCGTGCCGGGCGTCAACCACGCCCCGCTTGTGGCTACCGGGAATGAACATCAGCGGTCCGTTGTACTCATTGACGTCGTCGAGAAAGATCGCGACGTTCATTGCGCGCTCGGTCGGCATCAGGTCATCGTTCAGCCAGGTGCCGTAGTCCTGATGCCACTGCCAGACATCACCCTCGAAGGCCATCTTGCCGTTGATCTTGAACTGATGCATGTAGACGTCTTCTTCGAACAGATCGCGCACCGGATCGACCATTCTCGGGTGCCGCGCCAGCTTGGCGAACGGCACGCTGTACAGGTGGGCGGCAAAGTTGGTCCGCACTGCATCCGAATCCTTCTCGCGCACGTTACAAATGTCGCGGCGCGCATAAAGCTCCGGCACGGCATCGGTCAGCACTTTCGTTTCCTCGCGCGAAAACAGGCCGGGGAAAAACAAATAGCCTTCGCGCTCGAAATGCTCGCGCTGCTCCGGTGTCAGTTTCATCGGTGTCTCCTGCGTTGTGTGACCCTGCGCGGGCAAGTTAAACCCGCAACGGGGCGCCGTCAAACGGCAGGGCGCGGTACGGGACTTGCCGATGGATTCAATAAACTGAGTGCACTTCTCGGAGACCCGAATGCAAAACACCCCGCGCGCCCGGCGTGTAGGCGCCCCACTGATAGTTATCGGCTTGCTGGCCGCGTCGTTTTCACTGCCGGCGTATGCAACAAGCCCTGCCCCGAAGAAAGCGCCCGCCAAGCAACAGGGCAAGAGCAAGCCCAAGCCGATGAGCCGCGATCAGCTGCGCTCGTGCATGGATCAGCAGGATCGATTGATGGTGATGCGCGAGAATGTGCTGAAGGAACAAACGTCGCTCGACCAGCAGCGCGCCGAGGTCAAGAGTATGGATGCAGAGCTGGAGCGCAAGCGCGCGGCGCTTGACCCGGCCGACGCTGTCGCGAAGCAGGCGCTGCAGGACGAAGAAGCGCGGCGCAATCAACTCGGTGACACCTACAACGCGAGGTTGCCGGGCCTGAAGGAACAGGGCGCCAAGCTGGACAAAGAACGCCAGAGCTGGGTCGAGCGCTGCGCCGACAAAGACTTCGACGAGATCGATGAAGCCGCGATCAAGCGCGAGCGACAACGCGCGGCAAAGGCAGCCGGCACAAAGACTCCTGCGAAGTAGAGGAGTCGCGTCGCGCGTGACAGACACGTTGTAAGTCGCCTCGCATTCTCCGACTGATCGCACACAAGCGAGCATGCACGCCCGAAAGCGGTGCGCGCGACGCTCCGCCGCACCGTTGCGGGGCACTTTAGTCGAAGCGAATAGTGACTACCTCTGTGATTTCAATGAGTTGCCGTTTGGCATAGGTCTTGCGAAGCGTTTTGCGCAGAGCGCCACAGTTTGGCGTCTGAATCGCAACCGACGGGGAAGGAAATCACATGTTGAAAAGACGGGGAGCGCTAAAGGCGCTCGCGTGGGGCACCGCACTCGCAGCGACCGGCGCCGGGTCAAAGAGCGCGTTGGCACAACAGAAAGCAGTCAAGGTCGGCGTGCTGCATTCGCTGTCCGGCACGATGGCTATATCGGAAACAGTGCTGAAGGACGTGGCGCTGATGGCGTTCGAAGAAATCAACGCCAAGGGCGGCGTGATGGGCATGAAGATCGAGCCTGTCGTCGTCGACCCCGCATCGAACTGGCCGCTGTTCGCCGAGAAGGCGCGCCAGTTGATCACGCAAGACAAAGTGGCCGCGGTGTTCGGCTGCTGGACGTCGGTGTCGCGCAAATCGGTGCTGCCGGTGTTTGAAGAACTGAACGGCCTGCTGTTCTATCCGGTGCAGTACGAAGGCGAAGAGCTGTCGAAGAACGTCTTCTATACCGGCGCCGCGCCGAATCAGCAGGCGATTCCGGCCGTCGAGTACCTGATGAGCAAGGAAGGCGGTGCCGCCAAGCGCTGGGTATTGCTGGGCACCGACTACGTTTATCCGCGCACGACCAACAAGATCCTGCGTGCATTCCTGAAGTCGAAAGGTGTCGCCGACAAGGATATTGACGAGAAGTACACGCCGTTTGGTCACAGCGACTATCAGACGATCGTTGCCGACATCAAGAAGTTTGCGGCCGAGCGGCAAGACCGCCGTGGTGTCGACCATTAACGGTGACTCGAACGTGCCGTTCTACAAGGAGCTGGGCAACCAGGGATTGAAGGCGACCGATGTGCCGGTGGTCGCGTTCTCGGTCGGCGAAGAAGAGCTGCGCGGCGTCGATACCAAGCCGCTGGTGGGCCATCTTGCCGCCTGGAATTACTTCATGTCGATCAAGGCACCGGCCAATGACGACTTCAAGACGAAGTGGGCCAATTACGCCAAGGCGAAGAAGCTGCCAGGTGCGGACAAGCCGCTGACCAACGATCCGATGGAAGCCACCTACATCGGCATCTACATGTGGAAGCAGGCGGTCGAGAAGGCCAAGACTTTCGATACCGACAAGGTCATCGCGGCGATGGCGGGCCAGACGTTTACCGCACCGTCGGGCATCGTGTCGAAGATGGACGAGAAGAATCACCATCTGCACAAAGCCGTGTTCATCGGGGAAGTCCAAGGCAACGGTCAGTTCAACGTCGTGTGGAAAACGAAGGGGCCGGTCAGGGCGCAACCGTGGAGTCCATACATCCCGGGCAACGACAAGAAACCGGATGTTCCCGACGGCAAGACGATCATCACAAAGTAGTCAGCGAAACAAGTCAGGAGTGGGTTGCAATGACAGCAGGGGCCGCTTCGGCGGCCCCTTTTCACATGAGAACACTGTTAGCAGCGATTTTTTGTTTGCTGTCCTGTCTCCGGCCTTCGCTCGTGTTTGCGCAGGATGCGAGCACGGTGGAAAAACTTGCGTTCGGCGAAAGCGACGAGCAAGTTGAAGCCATCGCGCAGCTTGTCGCTGTGGGCAACGACAAGGCAGCGGTCATCTTGCAGGCACTTGCCGACGGTGAGCTGGTTACCGCAGGCAAACGGGTTCTGATCGTCAAGGGCGATGGCGCGACCGACGCGGTAACCGGCGCAAAGCTGCCGGCTGTCCCCGCGGACAAGGAAGACATCAGCGTCAACAACCGCTTGCGGCGCGAGCTCGCCGGCGCGCTCGCCGCACTGAAGCTCGTTTCCCCACAACGTGAAGTGCGCCTGGCGGCTGCGAAAGAGCTCGGCGGCGGCGCAGACCCGGCGATGCTGCCGTTGGTGAAGAAAGCGCTCAGTCAGGAGACGGATGCTGCGATCAAGCCGATGCTCGAGCAGATCGCGGCGACGCTGGAGCTGCGCGCCGATGATCGCAACGCGCGGCTTGCTGCGGTAAAAAAACTGGCGAGCTCGAACAACGCAAGCACCAAGAGCCTGTTGCTTGTCCTTCATCGAAGCAGAGAAGGATGACGAGCTGCGCACCGAAGCGCAAAGAAGTTTGCGCGAGATCGAAAGCGGTCTGGCGTGGGGCGAGCGCGTCGGCATCGTGTTCACCAGCGTCAGTCTGGGCTCGATCCTGCTGCTCGCCGCGCTGGGCCTGGCCATCACGTATGGGTTAATGGGCGTCATCAACATGGCGCACGGCGAGCTGATCATGATCGGCGCGTACGCAACCTATGTCGTGCAGGGATTGTTTCGAAGCACTGCGTTTTTCGATTGGTATCTGATCGCAGCGATCCCGGTGGCTTTCGCTGTTTCTGCGTTGGTCGGAATGGCGCTTGAGCGGACCGTGATCCGCTGGCTGTACGGCCGCCCGCTGGAGACGCTGCTCGCTACGTGGGGAATCAGCCTGATCCTGATTCAGGCAGTGCGCACCATCTTCGGTGCGCAGAATGTGCAGGTCGAGAACCCGGCGTTCATGTCGGGAGGCGTCGAGCTGCTGACCGGGGTGGTTCTGCCGTGGAGCCGCATCGTCATCATCGGCTTTGCGTTCGCCGTGGTGTTTCTTATCTATCTGTTGCTGAACAAGACGCGGCTCGGCTTGTTTGTGCGCGGCGTGACGCAGAACCGCGAGATGGCGTCGTGCGTCGGCGTGCCGACTGCGCGAGTCGACATGTGGGCCTTCGGGCTCGGCTCCGGCATCGCAGGCCTTGCCGGTTGCGCGCTTTCGCAGATCGGCAACGTCGGCCCCGATCTGGGGCAGAACTACATCGTCGACTCGTTCATGGTCGTCGTGCTCGGCGGTGTAGGGCAGCTCGCCGGGACTGTTTATTCCGCGCTGGGACTCGGCTTCGCCAACAAGCTACTCGAAGCATGGCAGGGCGCGGTGCTCGCGAAGATCGCGGTGCTCGTATTCATCATCGTGTTCATTCAGAAGCGGCCGCAGGGCATGTTCGCCGTCAAAGGCAGGGCGTTGGAATCGTGATCGCCGACCTTTCGTACCGTCGTTTTTACGGTGTCAGAGGCTGGACGATTCTCGCTGCATTCGCGGCGGTGATCTTTATCGGCTTTCCCGTTTTCAATCTCGTCGTCGGCCCCGACAGCGCCTTTCACATTTCTGCCTACTGGGTCACGTTGCTTGGCAAGATCATGTGTTTCGCGATCGTCGCGATCGCGATGGATCTGATCTGGGGCTACGCCGGCATTCTGTCGCTCGGCCACGGACTGTTCTTTGCGCTGGGCGGCTACGCGTTCGGCATGTACCTGATGCGGCAGATCGGATCCGACGGCCAGTACCGGCAGCCGATGCCCGACTTCATGGTGTTCCTCGACTGGAAGGAATTTCCATGGCAATGGTTCAACTCGGATTCGTTCCTGTGGTGCGCGATGCTGGTCGTCGTCGTGCCGGGACTGCTGGCCTACGTGTTCGGCTACTTCGCGTTTCGCTCGCGCGTCAAGGGCGTGTATTTCTCGATCATCACGCAGGCGCTGACGTTCGCGGCGATGTTGCTGTTCTTTCGTAACGCCACCGGCTTTGGCGGCAACAACGGCTTCACCGACTTTCGCCGCATTCTCGACATTCCGATTGCAACGCCGCAGACGCGCATGGCGCTGTTCGCGATCACCGGCGCGACGCTGATCGGCACGCTGCTGCTGGCACGCTGGCTGGTCACATCGAAATTCGGGCGCGTGCTCGCTGCGATCCGCGACGCCGAGACGCGCGTGATGTTCTGCGGCTACGACACGCTGCATTACAAGCTCTTCATCTGGACGCTGTCGGCCGTGCTGTGCGGCATCGCCGGAGCGCTGTACGTGCCGCAGGTCGGCATCATCAATCCGAGCGAGATGTCGCCGGCGAATTCAATCGAGATCGCAATCTGGGTTGCGGTCGGTGGCCGCGGCACGCTGGCGGGTGCGGCGCTCGGCGCCGGACTGGTCAATGGCGCGAAGAGTTTTTTCACGCAGGCGTTTCCGGAGTACTGGCTGTTCTTCCTCGGCCTCCTCTTCATCCTGGTCACGCTGTTTCTTCCGCAGGGCGTGCTCGGTTTGATCAACCGCCGCAAAGAGAACGCATGAGCAGCATCGCCATGCATCCTGCCTCGCGCGAGGGCACGACGATTTCCGACCTCGGCCGCGTGGCGACCGAAGGACTGGACCTGACGCATGGCGTCGTCCTGTATCTCGAAGGCATCAGCGTCAGCTTCGATGGCTTTCGCGCGCTGAACAATCTGTCGCTTTCGATCGACGCCGGCGAGCTGCGCTGCGTGATCGGCCCCAATGGTGCAGGCAAGACGACGATGATGGACGTCATCACCGGCAAGACGCGTCCCGACGCCGGCACCGCGTTCTTTGGACAGACGATCGACCTGACCAAGCTGTCGGAGGCGCAGATCGCACATGCCGGCATCGGCCGCAAGTTTCAGAAGCCGACGATCTTCGAGCGTCATACGGTGTTCGAGAATCTCGAGCTATCGATGAAAGCCGACAAGCGCGTGCGAAGAACGTTGTTTGCAAAACTCTCGTCCGAGCAACGCGATCGCATCGGTGAAATGCTGAAGCTGATTCGCCTGAACGACAGCACGCATCGAATCGCAGGTTTGTTGTCGCACGGACAGAAGCAATGGCTCGAGATCGGCATGCTGCTGATGCAGGAGCCGCGGCTGCTGCTGCTCGACGAACCGGTCGCCGGCATGAGCGACGAAGAAACCGAGCGCACCGCCGAGCTTTTCATCTCGCTTGCCGGCAAGCACTCGCTGGTCGTCGTCGAGCACGACATGGCGTTCGTCAGCAAGATCGCGCGCAAGGTCACGGTACTGCATGAAGGCAGCGTGCTGGCCGAGGGCTCGATGGATCACGTGCAGAACGATCCGCGGGTCGTCGAGGTGTACCTCGGACGCTGAGTCGACAACGCTCGCGTTCGCCAAACTCAAATGCTCACAGTCTCCAATCTGAACCAGTTTTACGGCGGCAGTCACATTCTGCGCAATCTGACGTTCGACGCACCCGCCGGCAAGGTGACGGCTTTGCTCGGCCGCAACGGTGTCGGCAAGTCGACGCTGCTTAGAACGTTGATGGGCTTGGTGCCGGCCAAGAGCGGGCAGGTTATTTTCGAAGGCAAGAACATCACAGGCGGTGAAGCCGTACGAGCGGGTGCGAGCCGGCATGGGCTACGTACCGCAGGGCCGAGAGATATTTCCGCGGCTTACCGTCGAGGAAAATCTGGAGATGGGGCTGGCGTCCCGGCCGCGCGGCGCGCGCGTTCCGGAGCGGATCTTTCAGATGTTTCCGGTGTTGCGCAGCATGCTGCGGCGGCGCGGCGGTGATCTGTCAGGTGGTCAGCAGCAACAACTGGCCATCGGCCGCGCACTTGCGATCGGTCCGCGCCTGTTGATTCTCGACGAGCCGACCGAAGGGATCCAGCCCTCCATCATCAAGGACATCGAGCGCGCGATCCGCATGCTGGCCGAAAGCGGCGAAATGGCGATTCTGCTGGTCGAGCAGTACTACGACTTTGCGCGCTCGCTCGCCGATCAGTATCTGGTGATGGAGCGCGGAGAAATTGTCGCGCGCGGTGCGGGCGCCGACATGGATCGCGACGACGTAAGACGCTTGCTGGCAGTATGACGCCCTGGCAGGCTGAAAACCAACAATGGGTGTCGCTGAACCAATCTTCGCTCCGTGGAAAGCCGAACTGTCGCTCGGGTTCCGCTATCAAAACGATCGGACGGTGCTCGCCGAAAAATGTTTCAGCGGCCCGCTGGTTGTACAGAAGCCGCTGTATCCGGAAGGTGATGATGTCTGCCATGCGATCGTCGTTCATCCTCCAGCAGGAATCGTCGGCGGCGATCAGTTGTCGGTACGTGTACGCGCAGCGCCGCAATCGGCGGTTCTGATGACGACGCCCGGCGCGGGCAAGTGGTATCGATCCGCCGGCCCATGGGCAAGTCAGAAACTTTGCTTCGACGTGGGCGGAACTCTGGAGTGGCTGCCGCAGGAAACGATCGTGTTCGACGGTGCATTGGCTGACATCGCGTGCGAGGTGAATCTTGGTGCGGACGCCAGTTACATCGGATGGGAAATCCTGTGTCTCGGCCGCGGTGCGGGAGAGCGCTTCGACAACGGCAGGATCGAGCTGCGCAACAAGGTCTTTAGAAACGGACGACCGCTTTGGCACGAACGCGGCGCCATCGATGCGAACGGACGCTTGATGCACGCGCCCGCAGGACTCGGTGGAAAGTCAGTCTGTGCAACATTGATCGCGGCCGCACCCGAAATAAATCGCAGCGTCGTCGCCGAGTGCCGCGAAATTGAAGACGTGGCGGTGACGCTGCTGCCCGGGCTGCTGATCGCGCGCCATCTTGGCGACTCGAGCGAAGCGGCAAAGCAGCGCTTCGTCGAACTGTGGCGGATTCTTCGACCCGCACTTCTTGGCCGCGCGGCGCAAGCACCGCGTATCTGGAGAACTTAGTGGAGCTCATGTGGAGCTGACGCCGCGCGAAAAGGACAAGCTGCTGATCTTCACGGCAGCATTGCTGGCCGAGCGACGCAAAGGCCGCGGCTTGAAGCTGAACTATCCGGAGGCGGTGGCATTCATCAGCGCCGCGATCATGGAAGGCGCGCGCGACGGTAAGTCGGTCGCGGAGTTGATGGGCTTCGGTGCAACGCTGCTGAAGCGAGCCGACGTGATGGAAGGGCGTGCCGGAAATGATTCCGGAAATCCAGGTCGAGGCGACGTTTCCCGACGGCACGAAGCTTGTCACCGTGCATCACCCGATTCCATGATTCCAGGCGAAATCGAAGCGGCTGCAGGCGACGTCGTGTTGAACGAGGGACGGAAGACTGTCGTCGTGCAGGTCACGAATTCGGGCGATCGGCCGATTCAGGTCGGCTCGCACTATCACTTCTTCGAGACGAACAGCGCACTGAAGTTCGAGCGCGACAAAGCGTATGGCTTCCGCCTGAACATTGCTTCAGGCACTGCGGTGCGCTTTGAGCCCGGTCAGTCACGCACGGTCGAGCTGGTGGCGCTCGCGGGTGACCGAAAAGTGTTCGGCTTCAACGCGAAGGTGATGGGCGCGCTTAAATGAAAATCTCGCGCCAGGCCTATGCGGAGATGTTCGGCCCGACGACCGGTGATCGTGTGCGGCTGGCCGACACCGAGCTATGGATCGAAGTGGAAAAGGATTTCACGATCTACGGCGAGGAAGTGAAGTTCGGCGGCGGCAAAGTGATTCGCGACGGCATGGGACAAAGCCAGCGCAGGTCAAGCGACGCCGACGTGGCAGACACGGTGATCACCAACGCGTTGATCATCGATCACTGGGGCATCGTCAAGGCCGACATCGGCATCAAGAACGGATTGATCGCGCACATCGGCAAGGCCGGCAATCCCGATGTGCAGCCAGGCATCGATATCGTCATCGGTCCCGGCACCGAAATCATCGCCGGCGAAGGATCGATCGTCACCGCCGGCGGCATCGACACCCACATTCACTTCATCTGTCCGCAACAGATCGAAGAAGCGTTGATGAGCGGCATCACGACAATGCTCGGCGGCGGCACCGGCCCAGCCACCGGGACGTTTGCGACGACGTGCACGCCAGGCCCCTGGCACATACATTCAATGTTGAAAGCGGCCGAGAGCTTTCCGATGAACCTCGGCTTTCAGGGCAAAGGCAACGCGAGCCTGCCCGCTGCGCTCGAAGAGCAGGTCGAGGCGGGCGCGTACGGACTGAAGCTGCACGAAGACTGGGGCACGACACCGGCGGCAATCGACTGTTGCCTGACGGTTGCCGACAAGCACGACGTCCAGGTGACGATTCATACCGACACACTGAACGAATCGGGCTTTGTCGAAGATACGATCGCCGCGTTCAAGGGCCGCGCGATCGCCACCTTTCATACCGAGGGTGCGGGCGGCGGTCACGCGCCCGACATCATCAAGTGCGCGGGGCTGCCGAACGTGCTGCCGTCGTCGACGAATCCGACGATGCCGTACACCGTCAACACCGTCGACGAGCATCTCGACATGCTGATGGTGTGTCACCACCTGGACGCCTCGATCGCAGAAGACGTGGCATTTGCCGAAAGCCGCATCCGGCGCGAGACGATCGCCGCCGAAGACGTGCTGCACGACCTCGGTGTGTTCTCGATGATGTCGTCCGATAGCCAGGCGATGGGCAGAGTCGGCGAAGTCATCATTCGCACGTGGCAAACGGCGCACAAGATGAAAACGCAGCGCGGCACATTGGCCCAGGACACAGCGCGTAACGATAACTTCCGCGTCAAGCGCTACATCGCGAAGTACACGATCAACCCGGCGATCACGCAGGGCATCTCGCACATCGTCGGCTCGATCGAGGCCGGCAAGCTTGCCGACCTCGTGCTGTGGAAGCCGGCGTTCTTCGGCGTCAAGCCATCGCTGATCGTCAAGGGCGGCATGATCGCCGCGGCGGCGATGGGCGATCCGAACGCATCGATTCCAACGCCGCAGCCGGTGCACTACCGACCGATGTTCGGAGCGTTCGGCTCCGCGATGGACGCGACGTGCATCAACTTCATCTCGCAGGCGGCACTCGCTGCGGGCGTTCCCGAACAGCTCGGCCTGCGCCGCAGAATCGAGGCCGTCAAGAACACGCGCACGATCGGCAAGGCCGACATGGTGCACAACGACGGCACGCCGCAGATCGAAGTGGACTCGCAGACCTACGAAGTGCGCGCCGACGGCGAGCTGCTCACCTGCGAGCCCGCGAGCGTGCTGCCGATGGCGCAACGATATTTCCTGTTCTGATGGTCGAGATCAAACACAAGCTGAAGATCGTGCGTGGCACGTACAAGATCGAAATCAAAGGCCAGCTCGAGCTGCCGTTCGAGCTGCGGCAGAAGAGCCGCTTCAAAGCGACGCTCGTATCGGGCGAAGAAGTCGGCGTGATGCTGCCGCGCGGCGAGATTTTGCGCGGCGGCGATCTGGTCACGGCGTCCGACGGACGCATCATTGAAGTCGTCGCGCAGCCTGAGAGCGTGCTGCATGTAGAAGGCGCAACGCCTGCCGCCCTGGCGAAGATCGCCTATCACCTCGGCAACCGGCATGTGCCGGTCGAGGTGCGGCGACGGTTACCTGCGGCTCGGCGACGATCATGTGTTGGAACGGATGCTCCACGGCCTTGGTGCGACGGTCAGCCGCACGATGGCGCCATTCGAGCCCGAGGCCGGCGCGTACGGTGGCGCAGGACACGAACACGGCGCAGCGAAGATCCACGACCATCATCACGACCACGCGCACGATCACGACCATTGCGATCATGACCACGAACACTAACCTCGTGCGCCTGCTGCAGCTCGCGAGCCCGACGCTGCCGGTGGGCGCCTACAGCTATTCGCAGGGGCTCGAAGCGGCGATCGAAGCCGGCGTTGTCACGCATGCCGCGAGTGCCGAGCTGTGGATTGGCGATTTACTCGAGTTCTCCATGTCGCGCATGGAAGCGCCCGTGCTCTTTCGCATGATCAACAGTCCTTCCGACATCGAAGCGCTGAATGCACTGTTCCTCGCCAACCGCGAGACTGCAGAGTTGCGCGCCGAGACCGTGCAGATGGGATATTCGCTTAACCGGCTTCTGCCGAGCCTCGACATCGCGCCGCTGACGTTCGAAGAGCCGTCGTTTCCCGCAGCATTCGCAGCCGCTGTCAATGCATGGCAGATCGAAGCGCAGGAAGCGCTGCAGGCGTACCTGTGGTCGTGGCTGGAAAACCAGGTGATGGCGGCGGTCAAGGCGGTGCCGCTTGGCCAGACCGACGGGCAACGGATGCTTCTGTCGCTCGCCAACCGAATACCAGACATCGTCGACCGCGCCATCGCACTGCGTGACGAGGATATCGGCAGCTTCGCACCCGGCCTTGCGATCCTGTCTTCCAAACACGAAACGCAATACTCAAGATTGTTCAGGTCATGACGCTCAGAATCGGAATCGGCGGCCCGGTGGGCTCCGGCAAGACCGCGCTGATGCTCGCGTTGTGTCGTTCGCTGCGGGACAAGTACAACATCGCTGCGGTCACCAACGACATCTACACCGAAGAGGACGCGCAGTTCCTGGTACGCAACGAGGCGCTGGTGCCGGAGCGCATCATCGGCGTGGAAACCGGGGGTTGTCCGCATACCGCAATCCGCGAGGACGCCTCGATCAACCTTGAAGCCGTCGCGCGGCTCGACAAGCGCTTTCCCAACCTCGATCTGATCCTGATCGAGTCCGGCGGCGACAACCTGGCAGCGACGTTCAGTCCGGAACTGTCCGACCTGACGCTGTACGTGATCGACGTTGCGGCCGGCGACAAGATTCCGCGCAAAGGCGGGCCAGGCATCACGAAGAGCGATCTGCTGATCATCAACAAAATCGATCTCGCGCCGATGGTCGGTGCCTCGCTCGACGTGATGGACCGCGATGCGAAGAAGATGCGCAACGAGCGGCCCTTCGTGTTCTCGAACCTGAAGACCGGGCAAGGCGTGGACACCATCGTCAAATTCATTGAAACCGAAGGAATGCTATGAGCCGCGTCGCGTTGTTTCTTCTTGTCTTGTTTCACCTCAGCTCGGCAGTGCGCTCATCCTGGGCATGACGCGCCCGAACCGCACCTTCATGCGATCTGGGAAATTGTGCTGCTCGTCGCCGTGATTGCTGTTTTCGTTGTGATTCGCATCAGGCGCTCGTCACTGCACCGCGAGCGAAAGCACGCCCGACTTCGCCCGTAACTTGAGCCTTCCGATCGGGGCAAAAGCTTTGGCTCACCCGCGGTAATCAACAGAAGCCAATCAACTCACCGCGTTAAGTTGCTTGCAACGCGGCTTCGGCCGCGCTTCTTCGCGCCGAGTTTGGCGTAACCGCATAAGGCCCCCAAAAATGCAAAAGCTCATGACTGTCACCTTCGTGATATCTCTCGGCCTGATCGCCGGCTGCGCCACCCGCCCCGGCGGGATCGTTGAAATCGGTACAGATACCTACAAGGTCGACAGCGCCGGCCGGTTTGCGGATTACTCGAGCAGCGCGATCAAATCCAGGCTGTACGAGGATGCTTACAAACACTGCGCCGCGCAGAACCGGCTGATGGTCCCTGTCAACTCGGCCTCTTCCAATGCTTCCGAATTGCAGTTCAGGTGCTTGCCACGCAATCAGGCGCACCTGCCGAGTGCACCGGCACCGACGCTCTGATTCAATGGCTCAGGATCTTCGATAGGAAATCGCGCGTCCGCTCGTTCTTCGGGTGACTGAAGAATTCTTCGGGTGGGCTTTGCTCGACGATCTGCCCCATGTCCATGAAGATCACGCGGTCTGCGACCGACTTCGCAAAGCCCATCTCGTGCGAGACGCAAATCATCGTCATGCCCTGGCCGGCGAGCTCAATGATCACGTCGAGCACCTCCTTGATCATCTCGGGGTCAAGCGCGGACGTGGGCTCATCGAACAGCATGATTTTCGGCGTCAGGCAAAGCGCGCGGGCGATCGCAACCCGCTGTTGCTGACCGCCCGATAACTGCATCGGGTACTTCCGCGCCTGCTCGGCGATTTGCACGCGCGTCAGTTGCGTCATCGCCCGCTCTTCAGCTTCCTTTTGCGGCACGCCAGTGACCCACATCGGCGCCAGGGTCAGGTTCTCGAGCACGGTCAGGTGCGGAAACAGGTTGAACTGCTGGAACACCAGGCCGACCTTGCGGCGAACCGACTCGATCGCCTTCACATCGTCGGAAAGCTCGACGCCGTCGACCACCAGCCGGCCCTCCTGATGCTCCTCCAGCCGGTTGATGCAGCGAATCAGCGTCGACTTGCCCGACCCCGACGGGCCGCAGATCACGATTCGCTCGCCGGACGCGACTTCGAGGTCGATGTCGCGCAGCACGTGAAACGGGCCGAACCACTTGTTGACCTTGTCGAAGGTGATGATCGGCTCGGCCACGATTACGCCCGACGATGGCCGACGTTCAGGTGCTGCTCGACCCACTGGCTGTAACGCGACATTGCGAAGCAGAAAATCCAGTAGATCGCTGCGATGAACAAATACGCCTCGATAAAAAACGGCCGCCAGTTCGAATCGCCGGACAGTGCCAGTGTGACCGAGCCGGTGAGCTCGTACAGGCTGACGATCGTCACCAACGATGTGTCCTTGAAGGTGCTGATGAAGCTGTTCATGATCGACGGCACGACGAGACGAAGCGCCTGCGGCAGGACGATCTTGCGCTGCGTCTGCCAGTACGAAAGTCCGAGCGAGGCAGCCGCTTCATGCTGCCCATTCGGAATCGCCTGCAGACCGCCGCGTACGACCTCGGCCAGATACGCTGCCGCGAACAGCGTGATGCCGACCAGCACGCGCACCAGCACGTTGATCGTGACTCCCTGCGGCATGAACAGCGGAAACATGAACGACGCCATGAACAGCACCGAGATCAGCGGCACGCCTCGAATCAACTCGACGTACACGATGCAAATCGTGCGCAGCGCCGGCAGATGCGAGCGCCGACCGAGCGCGACCAGCACGGCGATCGGGAAGGCAGCAGCGATGCCGATCGTCGACAGCAGCAACGTCAGCGGCAGCCCGCCCCAGCGATCGGTCTCGACGGCAGACAAACCAAGCACGCCGCCGCGCATCAGGATAAAAAACGCTGCGAACACGACCACCCACGCAACCAGCAGCCACCGGCTCCATAACGGCCGCGTGCAGCTCGCCACCAGCATCACGAGCATCAACGCCGTCGCCGCCAACGGCCGCCATTGCTCGTCATACGGATAACGGCCGAACAGGATCAGCCGATACTTCTCCGCAATCACACCCCAGCACGCGCCGGCGCCGTCCAACGCACGACACGCGGCAAAATCGGGCCGCGCCACCGCGTTCACGACCGCCCAGTCGATGAATCCCGGAACGTAGTAGAACAACGCGGCGATGATCGTCAGCGTGGCGAGCGCGCTACCGGCACTGCCGAATAAATTGCGCCGAAGCCAGCCCACTGCGCCACGCGTCACCACGGGCGCCGGCCGTGCGGCAACCGGCTTGAACGCAACGGCTGAGCTCGCGGCGCTCATCGTTCCTTGATTGCTGCGCGCGCGTTGTACCAGTTCATCAGTGCCGCCGTCGAAAGCGACAGCGTCAGGTACACCGCCATGATGATCGTGATGCACTCGACCGCGCGGCCAGTCTGGTTCAACGTGGTGTTCGAGATGGACACCAGATCGGGATAACCGATGGCAACCGCGAGCGAAGAATTCTTGGTCAGGTTCAAGTACTGGTTGGTCAGTGGCGGAATGATCACGCGCATTGCCTGCGGCAGCAGCACGAGCTTCAGTTGACGGTTGCGCGTCAGGCCGAGCGAGCTCGCTGCTTCGATCTGCCCCCAAGGCACGGCCTGAATGCCGGAACGCACGATCTCGGCGATGAATGCCGCGGTGTAGATCGCAAGCCCCAGCGTCAGCGCCAAAAACTCGGGCGTGACCGCACCGCCTCCGGCCACGTTAAATTGGGTTTTCTCAGGCATGTCGAGCGCGGTCGGCGTGCCGGCCGCCAGCCAACCGCCAACGATCCCGACCACAAAAATTGCCAGCGCGGGCCACAACATAGGGCGCGCGCGACCGGTCAGCACGAATTGCGCATGTGCCCAGCGGCGATACAGCCACGCCAGCGCCACGCCGGCAATTGCGCCGGCCGCTATCAGCCCGAATCCCGGCGCCCACACCGGCACCGGAAATGCCAACCCGCCTTTGGATAGGTAGATTCCGGGAGCGGGATGTAGTGCATCGATGACCGGCGGAAGCAGCTCGTTCAACAACAGGTACCACATCAGCAGTTGCAGCAGCACCGGAATGTTGCGGAAGAGCTCGACATACGCCGTGCATACGCCACGCAAAAGAAAATTCCGGGATAAGCGGCCGATGCCGATCAACGCTCCCATCACGGTGGCGATCAGAATGCCGATGATCGCCACGCGGATCGTGTTCGTCAGGCCGACCACGAAGGCCTTCCAGTACGGATTGCTCGAGTCAAACTCGATCACCGTTTCGCCGATGCCGAAGCCGGCCGGCTGGCTCAAGAAATCAAAGCCGCTTTGAATGCCGCGGACGCGCAGATTGGTCAGCGTGTTCGACGTCAGATACCACGCTATCAGCGCGATGATGCTGACCGCGAGAATCTGATAGACGACGCCGCGGAACGCCTGGCTACGCCACGACCACCTGCGTCCTTGCAGTGCAGGTTTCGGTGCGAGTGTGTCAGCCATAAAAATCCCTCCTTCGATTCGAGCGAAGGAGGGAGGTTCAAAGCCGGCCGCAAACGGTCAGCGCTATTTAGCGAATAGGCGGCGCGTACAGGATGCCGCCTTTGTTCCACAAGTTGTTGACGCCGCGCGGCAGCTTCAGCGCCGACTTCGGGCCAACGTTGCGCTCAAAGATCTCCCCGTAGTTGCCCACCGCCTTGATCGCGCGATACGCCCACTCCTTGTCGAGGCCCAGCAGCTTGCCCATGTCCTCGCCGGTACCGAGGATGCGCTGAATGGCCGGGTCGGTGTTGGTCTTCATCTGGTCGACGTTCGCCTGCGTGATCCCATATTCCTCGGCTTCGATCAACGCGAAGATCACCCACTTGGAAATGGCGAACCACTCGTCGTCACCGCGCCGGACCGCAGGTCCGAGCGGCTCTTTCGAGATCAATTCGGGCAGGATCACGTAATCGGCAGGGTTGCTTGCCTCCTTGTTGCGAATCGAGGCCAGGCCCGACGCGTCCGTTGTGTACGCCTGGCAGCGGCCGGAGAAAAACGCCTTGACCGACGCTTCCAGACCTTCGAACACGACTGGCTTCATGTTCAGGTTGTTGCTCTTGTTGTAGTCGTTCAGGTTCTTCTCGGTCGTGGTGCCCGACTGCACGCAGACATCGGCGCCCTTTAGATTCTTCGCGCTCGTGACCTTGATCTTGCTGGGCACCATGAAGCCCTGGCCGTCGTAATAGGTCACGCCGACGAAGTCGAGGCCGAGCGACGCATCACGGGTCAGTGTCCAGGTGGTGTTGCGCGACAGGATGTCGACCTCGCCCGACTGCAGCGCGGTAAATCGGGCTTGCGCCGTCAGAGGCACCCACTTCACTTTGTTCGCGTCGTTCAGCACGGCAGCGGCTAACGCTTTGCAGATATCCACGTCGAGCCCGGTCCAGTTTCCCTGGCTGTCGGCGGCGGAGAAACCGGCCAGGCCGACGTTGACGCCGCAGGTCAACGCTCCCCGCTGCTTCATCGTATCCAGCGTCTTGCCGGCGTGCGCCGGCAGACCGATCGCCGCCGTGAGCAACACGGCAGCACCTCCAATCCATTTCACAAACGACTTTTGATGCATGGGGGGTTCCCTCCTTGTGGACGTTTTTGCCGCCAAACCGCGCCGCGAGCATAGGCGTTTGTGCAAAGCGGCGCCATAAGGGGTGCTACGGCGACCCCGCTCGGTGGGACGAGCAAGACGCGCCCGAAATCGTCGCTTTTTTGACGGACCCGAATCCCTTGCTTATCGACGCAATCACGCTCGCGAATAACGACACACTGACCTCGCATCGATTGAAAGGACGGCTCGAATTCGAAAGCCGTACAGATGAGAATGATGTCGCATCGGATCATTCGGTTGTGCAAAGACGTCGAACGCCTTGCTTGCGAGCTCGACCGCTTGACCTCGCGCGGGCATAGCAGGACGGTTTACGCGGTACTGATGCGCATGCGGCTGGCGGCGATGACGGCAGAGCTGGTGACCGCCGACCTCGTCGAGCGCCTGCAGCAAGCGCCGGCCGCGGCCAATGCGGCGTCCGAGGACGTGCGCGCGCCCAGATAGCAATGCACGATCGCCAGGAGCCGACGCTCTCAGCTGGCGACTCAAATATCCGCCAGCAGAAGCCCTTCGACGACGGGCCCATCTTTCACGAACCACCCGACAGAAGTAGCGAAGAGCCGTCGTTTCTGTTCTGGATGGCTGCCATCGCGCTCGGAATCGTGCTTGGCGGACTCGGCGTCAAGCTAATCACGAACTGGTACGGATCGCGCCAGGCCGAAGCGGTCGTTCGACAGTTCGTCGTCGCCATGACCGACCGTGAACGAACAATCTGAGCAAGCTCGCGCTCATGCCGCGGCCGTTGCCGAGAAGCAGCGCTCGCAGGAAACGGCGCTCAATGCCGAAAGGCACCGCATCGAACGGCTCAGGATTGCCGCTGCCGAGCAAGCCACCGCAGAGAAAACCCGGCGCGACGCCGCGTGGGCAAAGTTCTATCGCCCTTCAGCTGCCTGCCAAGACCCTGGCCACCGCGCCACGATGAAATGTGCGAACGAGTTCGCACGCGCGCAGAAGGAATTTCAGCAGCGCTGGTCGCAAGGCTCGATGTAGCGCCGAACGGCTCCGCGCCCAGCGCATGTCAACATTGACACGCGCGACACCAAATGACACACACAACACACGCGTCGTGTATCAGCATCGACATCTGTTGAACACGCACCGGAGTTGCTTCCCATGACGAGCCGACATCGGATCATTGCGGCCGCCCTCGCCGCGATGCTCGTGACCACCGCGGCGCAGGCCGGCGTGCCGCTCTGGCAGCGCGTGCTGCGCTGGGTGAGCGGCGACACGAGCGACACCCCGGTGCAGACGCACATGATGGGCAAGCACATGCAGATGAGCGTGCGTCAGCCGCCCAAACCCGGCGATGCGGCACGGGCAGAGGAAATCCGCTCGGCCGCGCGCGGCGTGCTGCAGACTTATCGCGACGTCGCCGACGCGGAAGCAGAAGGCTACGCACCGTTTGCGCCCACCGGGAAGATGGGCGAAGAAGTGCATTACACGCACCACTGGCGCGCCGGCAACGAAAAGGACGCGATCGATCTGCACCGCCCCGGCTCGATCCTCTACAAACGCACTCCGAAAGGCATGCAGGCTGTCGGCGTGATGTACACCGCACCGGGCAAGTCGACGCCCGAGGAACTCGACAAGCGTGTGCCGCTGAGCATTGGCGTGTGGCATCGTCACGTGCACTTTTGCGGCTGGCCGAGGGGGACGCCCAGGAAAGACTGGGACGGCCCGAATGCGCGTTTCGGATTCGCAGGCTCGATCGGCGACGAAGCCACGTGCCAGGCGGCGGGCGGCTACTGGATTCCGCTCGCGCTCGGCTGGATGACGCACATCTACCCGAATGAAACCGAGCCCGACAAGATCTGGATCGGGGATCAAATGATGAAGCTGAATTCGGCTGAAGTGGAGCACAACGCACACAAGCAGCAAAGGCACTGAGCGTCCGCGGCAGCACGGCGCGGCGTAGCAGTCTGTTCGGGCGGTCGTTGAAGAATCGGCTGGAGGTGCCACATACTTCGCCAGCCTTTCCTCCATCGGAAGCCCCGCAGAGCATGTCCCTGAGCGTCATCTCCCTGCTGGTCCACGCGTATGTGGCCTGGCGGCTAATTCCTGCTCTGGCAGAGTTCACCGGGTTGCAAGTTGGCGTAGCGCTGCTAGTGCTCACTTCCGCCATTTGCCTGCAGGTAGGCTTAAGTCGCTGGCGCAGTCGACGCCGCGACTCCAGTCGGGGGGGCGAAATCGCGATGGTGGCCGCCTTCGTCGCGATGGGCTTCCTGTCGAGCTTGCTGGTACTGACATTGCTGCGCGATCTCGCGCTCGCGGCCGTCTGGCTTGGCGGCCAGCTAAATCTGACGATATCTATCGCCACGTTTGCCGCCTGGAGCGCGCTGGCGGTTCCCGCAGCGGCATTGCTGATGACCCTGTGGGGATTGATCAATGCGCGCCGCACCGCGCGTGTGGTCGCCGTCGACGTCCCGATCGAAGATCTGCCGGCTGCGCTGCATGGCTTCACGATCGCGCAGATCAGCGACATTCATGTGGGCCCGACCATCAAGGGCGACTACCTGCAATCGATCGTCGGCGCGGTCAATCGGCTCGATGCCGATATGGTCGCCGTGACGGGCGATCTGGTCGATGGCAGCGTGGCTCAGCTTCGTTCGCACGTGGAACCACTGGCCGGCTTGACGTCACGCCATGGAACGTACTTTGTCACCGGTAACCATGAGTACTACAGCGGGGTCACCGCCTGGGTCGCCGAGCTGCGGCGCCTCGGCGTCAACGTCCTGCTGAACGAGCACGTGGTTCTGCGGCACAACGACGGCGCGCTGGTGATCGCCGGGGTCACCGATCACAGCGGTCACCACTTTGACGAATCCCATCGCAGCGATCCCGCCGCCTCCGATCGCCTCAGCGCCGGTTGATGTCTTGCGAATTCTGCTGGCGCATCAACCGAGATCGGCCACCGCAGCGTTACAGGCGGGATTCCAACTGCAGCTTTCAGGCCACACGCACGGCGGGCAGTTCTGGCCGTGGAACTTCTTCGTTCGATTGCAGCAGCCGTTCACTGCCGGGCTGCATCGCTTGCAGAGCCTCTGGGTTTATACAAGCCGGGGCACGGGATATTGGGGACCGCCGAAACGATTCGGCGCACCGTCCGAGATCACGCACCTTCGCCTGGTGCCGGCCGCTGCCTAGCGTGCCACTCAACGCGTGAGCCGTTTTCTTCTTTCCGCGTACTGCTGCGCCGCGACGTCATCGCCTCGAGCGCGATACAGCGCTTCCAGTTCGTCGAAGACATACGGATCCGGCACGCCCGCCGCCTCGCATTCGCGTTCCAGACGCAATTGAATCTCGAGCGCTTCATCGAGCCGGTTTAGCGCGCGCAAAGTCCAGCCGACCATCCAGTGCGCGGCGCGCGTGGCTTCTGCATCAGTCGCAAGTTCGCGCAACACGACCGCCTGCCGAAATTGCGCGAGCGCTTCGTCGTAGCGTTGCAGCTGGTGCAGCGCATATCCCACGTTGTTGCGCAACGATGCTTCCCATTTACGCGCCGCAGGCTGCAACGAAGCGAGCGCTATCGCAAGTGCTTCCTCGCCCCATTTCAATTGGTCGGTTGGCGCGGTATCGACAAATGCAAGCATGTGCAGCGCGTCGATAGCGAGCGCATCCAGTTGGTTGGCCCGCGCGTCTTTCAGCGCACGCTCATAGCTCGACCGCGCCTGCTCCTGGACCTCCGCGGTCTGCGACTCGGCGGCATGCTTCGCCGACGCGAGGGTCCTACCAAACTCGAGTTGATGACGTACACGGGCTTCGGCACTTGCGGTGGCAACCTGCGCTTCAATGCTCTTCAGGATTTCCTGCGCACGCACGAAGTCGCGGCGCAATCCGTAGGTGCGCGCAATCTGCGTCTGCAGGATCAGTGCATCGTCCGCACCCGCGCCGGCAAGCGCCGCTCGAAAGCGCTGCTCGCTCAGCTCGGGCTGGCCGAAGTCCCACAATGGCTCAATTTCGATAGCCATGACAGGTGAACGATAACGGGGTCGCGGCGTTAACGTTTTGACACAAGTTGCATGTCAAAGCGGGCGGTGCGCGGCGTCTGCTGACCGTAACTGCTGCGCGTTACTGCACTAGTCCCCTTCTTCTGGGCATTACCGCCGCAACCTATACGGTCGGCCCATAACCACTAGATCACTAATGAACGCCCTCGTTCCTCGCCCTCGATCCTGGCTCCGCCCTCTGGCTGTGACGCTGCTCGCGCTTGCGCTCGGCATGGGCGGCTGGTGGGCATGGACGGCCTGGGGCAGCAGCAAAGCGAAGTCGGACGAGTACATCTTCGCCACCGTGCAGCGCGGAGACATCGAAGACCTGGTCGGTGCGACCGGCTCGCTGCAGCCGCGCGACTACGTCGATGTCGGCGCACAGGTGTCGGGGCAATTGAAGAAGCTTCATGTCGAAGTGGGTACCGAGGTCAAGGAAGGCCAGTTGCTGGCTGAGATCGATGCCGAGCAGTCCGCCGCGCGCGTTGATGCCAATCGCGCATCACTGCGAGCACAACAGGCGACGCTGGTCGAGCGCCAGGTCAGCCTCGAGAAAGCCGAGCGCGATCTGCAGCGCCAGAAAAATTTGATGGCTGAAGAAGCCACCACGACCGAGCAGGTGCAGAACGCGGAAACTGCCGTGCGCACGGCCGCCACCCAGATCAATACGCTGAAGGCGCAGATGCAGCAGCAGCAGGCCAGCATGCGGGTCGAGGAAGCGAATTTGAAGTTCACGAAGATCTACGCGCCGATGTCCGGCACCGTGATCAGCATTACCGCGCGCCAGGGGCAGACGCTGAACACCAATCAGTCGGCGCCGACGTTGCTGCGCATCGCCGATCTGTCAACGATGACGGTGCAGACGCAAGTCGGCGAGGCCGATGTCGCCAAGCTGCGCCAAGGAATGTCGAGCTACTTCACCACATTAGGAAGCCCGGGCCGGCGCTTCTACGGCGAACTGCGCAAGATCGAACCGACGCCGACGGTCACCAATAACGTCGTGCTCTACAACGCGCTGTTCGATGTGCCGAATCCGAACAAGGTGCTGATGCCGCAGATGACGGCGCAGGTGTTCTTCGTCGTCGCCGAAGCGCGCGATGTGCTGGCGGTGCCGGTGTCTGCGCTGACGTTTCAGCGTGCAGTGCGCGCACAACCGTCAGCCGCAGTTGCAGACGACGGCAACGGCGCGACTCCGGCATCCGCGACCGAAGCTGCGAAGAAGACAAGCGAACCATCCACAGACAGACCGCGGGCAGATCGCTCGCGGGGCATGCGCAGAGATGCAGCCGCGGGCACACCGTCAACCCCACGGCGCGCGATCGTCAAAGTCGCAACCTCGAACGACGAGCGCAATCCGACGATCGTCGAGCGCGAAGTCACTGTCGGCGTCGCGAGCCGCGTCAACGCCGAGATTGTTTCCGGCCTGAAGGAAGGCGAGCGCATCGTCGTCGGCGTCAAGGTGCCTGAAGCGCCTGCGAAGTCAGCCGCACAGACCAAAGGCGCGACGCCGCTGGGCGCGGCAGGTGCGCCCGGAGGAATGGGCGGAGGCTTCAAGCGATGACGCCCGACAGCTCGTCACGATTCCCTGCTGCGCCGTCACGATTTCCTGTTGGCGCGAAGCGCGCAACGCCCTCGCGCGACGTAACGCCGCTGATCGATCTGCGCGGCGTCAAGAAAACCTACGTCAACGGCGACCTCGCAGTCGAAGTGCTGCACGGCATCGACCTCGCGATCAACCCGGGCGAGCTGGTCGCGATCATGGGCGCGTCGGGCTCGGGCAAGAGCACGCTGATGAACATCCTCGGCTGCCTCGACCGGCCGACAGCAGGCAGCTATCACTTCATGGGCCGCGACGTGTCAACGCTCGACCGCGATCAGCTCGCGGAGCTGCGCCGCGAATCGTTCGGCTTCGTGTTCCAGAGCTACAACCTGATTGCGACCGGCACCGCAACCGACAACGTCGAGATGCCCGCGGTGTACGCCGGCCTATCGCCCGCCGAGCGTCATGCGCGTGCGGGCGAACTGCTCGGCATGCTCGGCCTCGGCGACCGCATCGCATCATCGGCCGAATCAACTGTCGGGCGGACAGCAGCAGCGCGTGTCGATCGCGCGCGCGTTGATGAACGGCGGCCGCGTGATCCTCGCCGACGAGCCGACCGGCGCGCTGGACAGCAAGAGCGGCGCCGAGGTGATGCGCAAGCTGAAGGACCTCAACGCGGAGGGTCACACGGTGATCCTGATCACGCACGCGCGCGAAGTCGCTGAGCACGCACCGCGCGTGATCGAGATCAAGGACGGCCGCATCGTTGCCGATCCCGGCCCGCAGGCGCCCGCGAATCACAATGCTGCCGACGCATGGCAGCCACGGCGCGGCCGCATCTCGCACGGCGCCGATGTCGTCGAAGCGACGAAGACTGCGCTGCGCGCTCTACGCGCCAATGTATTCAGATCGGTGCTGACGTTGCTCGGCATCATGATCGGCGTCGCCTCAGTGATCGCGATGCTCGCGATCGGCGACGGCGCCAAGCAGGCCGTGATCGATCGCATCAGCGCGATGGGGTCGAACCTGCTGCTGGTGCGCCCCGGTGCGCCGAACCAGCGCGGCTTTCAAAACACCGCGACGCTGGTGCTCTCAGACGTGCAGGCGATCGACCGCGAAGTACCGAACGTGCTGGCGGCGATTCCCGAACAGAGCAGCACCGCCACGCTGCGCTTCGGCGGCGCCGACTACTCGAGTCAGGTGACCGGCACCTCGGCCAAGTTTCCGCTGGCGCGCCAATGGAAAGTCGCGCGCGGCGTGTTCTTCAGCGATGAAGACGAGCGCGACTATGCAACCGTCGCCGTGCTCGGGCAGACCGTCGCAAAGGCGTTGTTTCAGAACGGCGAAGAACCGCTCGGTCAGTTCGTGCTGGTCAACAACCTGATGTTCCAGGTGATCGGCGTGATGGCGCCGCGCGGCGCATCGCCCAGCGGGCAGGATCAGGACGATGTCGTGCTCGTGCCTTACGCCACCAGTCAGCTGCGACTGTCGGGTCAGCGCTTCCTGCGCAACGTGACGGTCGCAGTCGAAGACGTCGCGCGCATCGACGAAACACAAGCGGCAGTCGAAGCACTGCTCGCGCAGCGCCACGGCACGATCGACTTCCAGATCCGCAACATGGCGTCGATCATCGACACCGCGACCGAAACGCAGAACACGTTGACGATCCTTCTCGGCGCGGTCGCGGCGATCTCGCTGCTGGTCGGCGGCATCGGCGTGATGAACATCATGCTGGTCAGCGTCACCGAGCGCACGCGCGAGATCGGCATCCGGATGGCGACCGGCGCGCGCACGCGCAACATCCTGCAGCAGTTTCTGATCGAAGCGCTGGTCGTGTCCGCAGTCGGCGGTGCGATCGGCGTGGTGCTCGGCCTCGGCACCGCCGCCGTCGTCGATGCGCTCGGCACGCAGGTGCAGTTCTCGCTCGCCCCGGTGCTGCTCGCATTCGGCTGCGCATTCGCCACCGGACTCGTGTTCGGCTGGCTGCCGGCGAACAAGGCCGCGAAGCTCGACCCGGTGGTCGCGCTGTCATCGGAATAGGAAAACAACAAATGAACGCACCTATCAGATCGCTGACGCTCGCCATCACTGTTGCGCTCGCCGGCTGCGCGATCACCGAGCCGAAGACGCGCGTGCAGATCGACATGCCGCAGGCGTACACGCGAAGCCTCCGCTCCGATCGCAAGCGGCGCATCGAGCCAACTCACCTCCGACTGGTGGACCAGCTTCGGCTCGCCGCAGTTGACCTCGCTGATCGAACAGTCGCTTGCCGGCAGCTCCGACATTCGCATCGCCGCCGAACGCATCACGCAGGCGGAGCTCGCGCTGCGCCAGGCGAATGCGTCGCTGCTGCCGAGCATCGGCATCGGTGCCGGGCAATCGATCAGTCGCAGCGACAGCGCCGGCACCGATGCCAGCACACGCCGCGGCACCAGCGTATCGATCGCGATGAGCTATGAGGTCGACCTGTGGGGCCGGCTTGCTGCCGGCATTCAGGCGCAGCAGCAATCGCTAAACATCAGCCGCTTCGACGCCGAAACCGTGCGCCTCGCGCTGACGAGCAGTGTCGCCTCCACATACTTTCAACTGCTCGCTACGCGCGAGCGGCTCGACATCGGGCGCGAGAGCCTCGCCACCGCAGAGCGCGTTCTGAAAGTCGTCGACGCGCGCTATCGCAACGGCGTCGCGACACAGCTGGACCTTTCGCAGCAGACCACCGCGGTGCTGAACGTGCGCGCCGCCTTGATTCCGCTCGAAGTCGCCGAGCGCCAGACCGTCTCCGCGCTCGCGCTGCTGATCGGCCGTGTGCCGCAGGGGTTCGGCGTGGCGGAAGACACCTTCGAAGAACTGCGCGTGCCCGTCGTCGGCGCCGGACTGCCCTCCGAGTTGCTGACGCGCCGACCCGATCTTGCCGCAGCGGAAGCACAACTCGCTGCCGCCGACGCCAACGTCGCCGCCGCACGCGCAGCGCTGCTGCCGAGTATCTCGCTATCGACGTCGGCTGGCCTCGCAACGTCGGCGTTGCTGAGCCTCGCCGATCCAACACAGGCCATATCGATTGCACTGTCGCTCGCGCAAACACTGTTCGACGGCGGTCAGCGCCGCGCGCAAGTGGGAATCGAGCAATCGCAGCGACGCATCCTGGTCGAGAGCTACGCCAGCACGGTGCGAACCGCGCTGAAGGAAGTTGACGATGCACTCAGTAACGCAGACCGTGGCGCGCGCCTTGAAGACGCGCAACTGCAAACGGTGGAACAGGCGCAACGATCGTTGAGGCTTGCCGAGATCCGTTATCGCGAAGGCGTCGGTGACCTGCTCGCGGTGCTCGACGCGCAGCGCAGCTTGTTTTCAGCGCAGGATCAACTGGCGCAGTCGCGACTCGAGCGGCTGACTGCGTCGATCGATCTGTTCAAGGCGCTCGGCGGCGGCTGGGCCGCGCCGGAGGCAACAGCGTCGGTAATCCGCTGATCTATTCGTAGCCGTCAGGCAGCGCATCCTCGGCATTGCACTGTGGGCACGGCATATAGCAATCGTGCTCCAGCGGGCAAGGCCATGGCGTCAGTCGGCTGCACGTCTCACATAAGAACTTCTTGTCTTTGCACAACGCGCACTTCATGGTTCGCTCTGACTAGCCGTTGTTAAGTTCGAGCCGCGGGCGAGTGACTCTCGCCCGCGGCTCACTTCTTAGTGCGGAACGTTCAGAAACTTCTGCACCGTCAATTCCCCGATCTGCTTGCCCATCGTAATACCGACGTCGGTCGACGTTCTGTAATGGATACCTTCGTAAACGCGCGCATCGGCCACTTCACGCGTGAAGTCGTCCAGACTCGTCCAGCGGCGCGTCGCCCCCTTCGCGGTCGGGCTGGTGGTCGCCAGCGACGGCATGGGACTCTTGCCGATCTCGGCCTTCAACACAGTGCCGACGGCGGCAGCAAGGATGCTGTGCGCACTTGGGTACTCGGGGTGCATCGGTGCGTCGATGAAGGAGGTCCACGACGGTTCGCGCTGCGTGGCCTCATTGCCGTCGATATCGCCGTTGCGGATCGCGGTGGCCGGACGCCAAAAGTTGTAGTGGTACTTGGCATCGAACACGCCGATCATTGCATCGTCCATTGACTGCGACGCGGCTGCGAACATGCGCGCGTTCTGCGCGACATCACGCCCAGGCGCCTGCGCAACCGAGCGTACGACGCCGTAATAGATCGCCGGCAGCGAGTATTCCCAGAAGCGCGCAATCTCGGTCTGCTCGGCAGTGCGGCGGGTGCTGTTCTTCGCCCCGAGCGACTTGATCTCGTTGTAATCGCGCGCCCAGACATCGCTGCTCAGCGCCGGTGGCGGACCGGGCCGGAATTGCGCCGCGCTCGCCATCAGCCAGGGTTTGCGCTGCGGCCACTGCGTCACCGCAGGTGTGGCTGTCGGCACGTAGGCGCCTGCGGTGGTATGCGGCCGATGCGACTCGGCCGATGCGGCACCGTCGTCGGCGCGCCGTGCGAGTACTGCTGCTGCCGCCTGTTCGCCAACCGCGATCCCCGCGGTCTTTGCCGGGCCATCGGCGATCTGAACCAATGCCGCCTGATATGCGGAATCGATCGACGCCTGCTGCGCGGGCATCAGCTTCGCCAAAGTGGCGCGATTGGCGGCCGCGACCGCGGCGTCGATCGATACGCCCGGCTTGACTGCGTTGACAGCGTCATGGACAGCCGTCTGGACGATCGCCATCGCGCGGATGGCGGGCGGAGTGCCGAGCTTGGATTCGGTGACGATCTCGCCTGCCTTGATGTTCCAGTCTGTGATGACGTCGGCGTTGGCGTTGAGCGCGGCGCCGACAAACAGCGCGGCGACGCAAACTCGAGTTGCGTGTTTCATTTTGATTTCCTTTGAGTTGAGAGTGCTATTGGTTGGTGAATAAGTAGTAGTCGGCGGTGTACGGAATGCGCGCGGTCTTGCCGGTCGAGTCGGCGGCGCAACCGGTCGCTGGCGCTACACCACCGACGGTGTTCACGCGCTGGATGCTGCTGACATTGCTGAACGCGCCATCGGGTCCGTTCGACTTGGTCGACAGCAGCAGCCACGGGATGGCAGCCGGATCGGGGGCGTCAGCGCGCTGCTTGAGCGCGCCGACAATCCGGCTGCCATCGGTGGCTTGCCAATACGGCCCTGCGCCGTGCTGACCGATCGTGTTGCCGCGCGCATCGAACAGCGCGGCCTCGGGTGCGACGAAGGTCCATTGAGGCGCGGCGTCTTTGCCGAGCCGGCACTCATAGACCTGCACACCTTTGGCGGGAACGATCATTGATAACGATTCGCGCGCCCCCGGCTTCAGGTTTGCGGGCACTTCAACGGGTGCCGGGGTCGCACACGCACCCAGCAACACCACGCAGGAAAGAGCTGAGATCGACTTGATCATGAAGGTCTCAGCGCTTGGTGATGACGACTTCGAGATACTCGCTCGGCACAACCAGCGATGCGGCACCGCCGACATTCAACTGCTCGAGCAGCGCGGTGACATCGCGCTGCAGCGCCTGCTGGCCATTTGCATCGAGCGCGGCGAAGGCTTTGTGCGTCGGGCCGTAGTACTCCCGAAACACTTCAAGAAAGTGCGCGGCCGAGCGATAGCGGAACTTGAAAATGCGACGCTCGCAGCGGATCGATGCGGCCTTCGCTCCAAACAGCTCCGTGATATGCGCCTCGGTCCCCCACAGCGCCGGCGACTTCACTCCCGCCGGCGGCGCCACATGCGCACCGATGATCTTGAACAGCCGGCCGATGAAACCTTCCGGCGTCCAGCTTGCTACGCCAATGCGGCCTCCGGCGCGGGTCACGCGCAGCATCTCGCGCGCGGTACGTGCGTGGTCGGGCGTAAACATCGAACCGAGAGTCGACAGCACCACATCGAAGCTGGCGTCGTCGAACGGCAGATCTTCGGCATCTGCCTCACGGAACTGCACGCTCAGACCTTCGGCCTGCGCACGCTCACGACCCTTGTCGAGCAGCGCCGGAACGTAGTCGGTGGAGGTCACGTGCGCAAAGCGGCGCGCCGCAGCCAGCGTGGCATTGCCATTGCCGGCGGCGACGTCGAGCACGCTTTCTCCCGCGCACACGTCGACCGCTTCGGCAAGCGATTCGCCGATGATCTGCAGTGTTGTACCGACGACCGCATAGTCGCCGCTGGCCCAGGTGGCCTGCTGTTTTTGCTTGATCGCTGCGAAATTGGGTGCAGCGGGTGTTGCAGGGGCTTCTACAGTTAAGGTCATGACTTTTTCCTGGTTGGTAAGTGAGTTGTTAGCCGTGGTGTTCGTTGGCGCGGTCGGTCCGCATCAGTTCGGGTTCGAGGGGCATTGCAGCCGCCGGCTCGGATAGCGCCCCTTTGCAGCTGACGCTCATTGCAGGCGCTGGCAGCGCGGTGTATTGAGTGGCGGCCATCAAGCCGATCGCAGCCGTTATCGTGAGTGCAGTCACGACTCCGAGCGCACTGATCAGCGCGCCGTTGTTACGTTTGTAGCGATTCATCCTGCCTCCAATTGAAAAGTGTTTAAATGTTCGTCTGCGCCTTAAAAAGCGTGGCGCACGCAGTGGTGGTCAATTCATTCGCGGGTTGGCCGACGGGATGAACTTTATGCAGGGCAGCGTTGCACCAGCGTTCCTCGCATCGGCTCGTCGAGTGGAGGGATGACAGTTCGCCTTCTTTTATTGGGTTCGCCGCTGGTCCAGCACGGTGGCGAATCCATTGCCCTTCCATTCGAGCGGCGCACTCAGCTGCTCGCGTTCCTTGCGCTCAAGCGGGCGTGGGTCGGCCGCGCGGAACTCGCGGCCATGCTGTGGCCCGATCAGCAGACAAAACTTGCGTACACCAACTTGCGCAAGACGCTGCATCGCGTGCAATCACTGCCGTGGTCGCAACAGATTGAAATGCAAGGCGGCGCACTCCGTTTTCAGGCAGGCACCGACGTGTTCGACTTCGAGTCGGCGCTGCGCGAGAAGCGCATCGCCGACGCATTGGCGCTGCGCCGTGGCGAGCTGCTGGCGGGTTTCGACGACGACCAGAGCGATACATGGTCGAGCTGGTTGAACTTCGAGCGTGATCGCTTGCGAGTGGCGTGGCGCAGCGCTGTGCTGGAGCGTCTGGCCGCCGAGATCGAGACGCGTGAAGCGATCGACTTGTCGCGGCAGTTGCTCGACGCAGATTGCTTCGATGAAGCGGCGTTGCGTGAGCACATGTCATGGCTCGCACGCGACGGGCAGCTTTCACAGGCCAGGCACGCGTACCGCCAGTTCGTTGAACGCCTCGAGCGTGATCTCGGACTGGCTGCAAGTTCCGAGTTGAAAGCTCTGCACGACTCGCTCGGTATCACTCCCGCTGCGCGAGCGGTGACGCCCACAGCGATGCCGGCGCCGGACGGCGACGGTTTCATCGGGCGCACCGTTGAATTGCAGCGTATTGCCACACTGCTGACACAGGACGACTGCAGGCTGCTGACGATCATGGGTCCCGGAGGGGCAGGCAAGACCCGACTCGCGCGGCGCGCACTGCAGGAGCTAGCGCCGGCCTATTCCGACGGCGGCGTCTTCATTGCGCTCGAGGATGTTGTAGAACCGGCCGAGCTGGGCGGTCGGCTTGCACGCGAGTTGGGCGTCAACCTGACAGGCAGCAGAGAGTCGCTCGAACAGGTCGTCACATTTCTGGGCGAGCGACACATGCTGCTGGTGATGGATAACTTCGAGCATCTGGTCGCCACCGCGTCGGTGCTGGAGAAACTGCTGCACGCATGTCCGCTCCTGAAGATCATCGTCACTTCACGCGTGCGCCTGGCCATCGGATCGGAGCAGGTATTGCCGCTGGAAGGCTTGCCGTGCCCGGAAGCCGAGGACCAGGATCGCATCGAGGCGTTCGACGCGTCCCGCCTGTTCGTCCGCGCAGCACAGCGCGTCGAACCGGGGCTTGTTCCATCGGTCGAGGCTGCCTCTATCGTCGAAATCTGCCGGCTGGTGGAAGGGTTGCCACTTGCGCTTGAGCTCGCCGCAGCGTGGACGCGTGTGCTGTCGTGCAATGCAATCGCCAGTGAGTTGCAACAGGGCACTGAACTACTGCAGGAGGTCGACGCTGCTCATCCGCCTCGTCATGCCAGCTTCCAAGTGGTGTTCGATCAGTCGTGGCGCATGCTGAGTGGAATCGAGCGTGACGCGCTGGCACGCCTCTCAGTCTTTCACGGAGGGTTCTCGGCCGAGGCCGCACGCGCCATCGCCCGTGCACCATTGCCGGTGCTCGGTGCGCTCGCCGACAAATCGCTATTGCGCAAGGATGGCGCCCGCATTTTTCTGCACCCGCTGGTGCAGCAGCTCGCGGCCCTGCGGCTCACAGACGGTGCGGCGGAGGCGGCGACACACGACGCCCATGCCTCGTATTTTCATCGCCTGCTGGCACAACTGACGTCCACCGTGTCCTCGGGCGAACGCACCGCGCTGCAAATGATCGACATCGAATTCGACAACTGCCGCCGGGCGTGGACGTGGTCGATCGAGCACGATCAGACCGACGCACTGGCGCGCAGCGCAGTGACCTTGACCGAGTATTGCGATTCCCGCGGCCGCTTCGAAGAGGGATTGGGTTTGATGCGCGCAGCGCTCGAGGCGCCGGTTGCTCATGACCACCCGAAGCTGCGCGCATTGTTGTTAAGTAAGGCAGCGCACCTTGAGTACCGGCTAGGTCGATACGCAGACGCGGAAGCGACCGCGTCGCGCGCCCTCGCAACCAGCTCTGACGACGGCGAGCGCGCGATGCGAATGCAAGCGCTGAACGTGTTGGCCACATCGGCCTTGCAGACAGGGCGGCTCGAAGACGCGCGGCGCTACTTCAAGCAGGTACTCGACGTAACGTCGCCGGAAGACCAGGCGCATCGCGTGGCAGTCACACTCGACCATCTGGGGTTGGTCGAAAAGCATCTTGGAAACTATGACGAAGCGTTGCGGTTGGCGTCGCGATCACTGATCCAGCATCAGCAGCTCGGCGACCGCGCCGGGGAGTCGCTGTGCCTGAACAATCTCGGCTCGCTATCGCTGGCTCGGCAGGAATACGAAGCTGCCGATGCTTATCTGAAACAAGGGCTGGCGATCTGCGAGCAAGACGGCTTCGTCAGCAACCGCGCCTACATTTTCAGCAATCTGACCGAAGTGGCGATCAGGACCGGCCAACTGGCGGCTGCCGAAGACTATGCAGCGCGCGCACTTGACGTCGCGACCTCGACCGGTAACCGCGGTGTTTTGTCGTGGGCAAAACTGATGATTTCCGTTCTGGCAATTCGCCGCGGCGACTTGGATGCTGCGCGCGCCGCCCTGGCAGAGGGGCTCTCGCTTGCGATCGCGACTGGCGCGCACTCGCTGAAGTTCGACGGTATCAAGTGCTTCGCCGAGCTGCTCGAGGCGCAACAGGAAACAGCATGCGCACACCGTGTTCTCACCTACGTAGCCGGCCATCCGACCGCACGCGGACGTATTCAAGACGATCTTCGCCGGCAACTCGCCAAGTTGCCCACCACCAGTGCGGAGGTCAGCTGGCCGGAGCTCGAGCTCGACGACCTGTTCCACCGAATCGTCAGTGAAAGCAGCATCGCGCACGCCCCCTTGATCGCCACCTTGCGAGGCGAGCTGGTTCACTAACCTGCTGATTTAGCGGCTGGCGCCTCACCGCCGAGCGAGGAACGCTCGTGCAACGCCTTGTTCTGCAAAGTTCGTCCCTTCGAAAGGGACAACAATGCGAAACGTATACAAGCAGTACGGCAGGGTCACTCTTGCCGGAACCGACGGCGTCGGTAACTTCAAGCAGCGCGATGCGATCGCCGCTCGCTGGACCACCTCCACATCGCCCCGCAGCGAAATCGACGCGCAAGCGCTGCGCGTCTTTGCAGCCAGCGGGTTCGGCGATGCAACGATCGGCGGCGAGCCGCATCGAGTTCTGGATAGCTTCGACCACTACCACCGCGCGCGAGCGCACCGCTCGTACATGCTGGCCGAGATCGTCAAAACAATGCTGCAGGCGGTGGGCGATGTCGTGCGTCGAATGGTCGTGCGGACGAAGCTGCGGCAACGCGCCTACGCCACCTACCGCGCGCTGAATGCACTCGATGCAAGCACGTTGCGCGATCTCGGATTCCATCGCAGCGAGCTGATGTCAGTTGCCGCCGAGATGTCCGGCGCAGCCGAGACTACCCGCGGCCGCCTTATCGAGCGCTGCTAACTCGCACTTTTCAACACCACCACAGGAGCCACACCATGCATCAAGCTGTACAAAACTCCACGAGTCAGGCAGCTTCAACGACGCAGCGCTACGCGAAATGCATCGAGGTATCGAAGCGCATTCGCTGGGATATCGACCGCGACGTGATTCGCGGCCGCCAGTTCGACTTCGGCAAGAAGTTTCTGCCCGACGGACTGTCGAAGGTCACGGAGCTGACGTTTCTACAGCCAGACGAAATGCGGTTCCTGTCACAGATCCAGGGCCGAACCTACGCCAACATCTTCGGACTGGTGGAACGCTACATCGGTGCCAAGACGCTTGAAATCAGCAAGGACTACTGGTTCAGCGACCAGGTCGCGCTGGAAGCGCTGGTGCGCTGTACGGACGAGGAACTGAAGCATCAGGAGATGTTTCGTCGGCTCGAACAAATGGCGGCAGCCGGAATGCCGCCGGGCTACAGCTTCAAGCCGCAACCGAACGATGTCGCCAGTGCCGTGCTGAGTAAATCGACATGGGCCGTGCTCGGACTGACGCTCGACATCGAGCTGTTCACGCAGGCCCACTATCGATCGAGCATCGAGCCTGACTCGAACCTGTCGGAACTGTGGCGCGACGTGTTCCTGTTCCATTGGAAAGAGGAATCGCAGCACGCGATCATGGACGAGATCGAATGGAAGCGCGAACACGAACGGTTGAACGAAATGCAGCGCGACCAGGCAGTGACCGATCTGATCGAGCTCGTGGGCGCCGTCGACGGCATCGTGCAACTGCAGTCAAACGCCGATGCCGATTATTTCGCTGCATGCGCCGGCCGCAAGTTTTCGTCAGTCGAAGAAATTGCGATCCAGGATGTGCTGCTGAAAGCCTATCGCTGGCAATACATCGTCAGCGGTGTGCAGGAACCGCGCTTCGTCGAGGTATTGAAGACACTCGTGACACCGCCGCAGATGGAACGGATCGGCAAAGCGCTGGCGCCAATCCTGGCGCACGTCGCGCAATAAGGGAGGCGCCGTGCACATCTTTCAAACTTGGCAGCGGCCAACCGTCGTACTGCTGCATTCGAGCGGCAGTTCGTCCCGGCAATGGGAGCGCCTGGCCGAGACGCTGGCGCCGCGGTTTCGCGTGCGCGTCATCGACTTCCACGGGCACGGTGGGCAGGCAGCGTGGAGCGGCGATGCGCCGATGACACTTGCCGACGAAGCAGCGCTTGCTGCACCGCTGCTCGAGGACGCTGGGGGCGCGCATATCGTCGGCCATTCGTATGGCGCTGCGGTCGCGCTGAAGCTGGCGACGATGTATCCGGATCTGGTGCGTAGCGTTGCTGCCTACGAGCCGGTGTTGTTCCGTTGGCTGATCGACGACAGCGCCGGTCGCCGCTCATTGCAGAACATCGTCACCGTAGCCGACGCGATGCGCAATGAAGTGGCCGCGGGTCAGAACGAGTCGGCGGCGCAGCGATTCATTGACTTCTGGTCCGGCCCCGGCTCGTGGGCATCATTGCCCAGCGGTAAACAGGCTTCGATCGCCACGCGCATACCTGCCGTGCTCCAGCAATTTGATGTGCTGTTTTGCGAGCCGCTTCAGCGAGAGGAGTTGGCGCTTCTCAGCATGCCGATGTTGTCGATCAGCGGTGCGCGCACGGTTCCGATCACGCATCGTGTGGCCCAGCTTCTTCGTTCAACGCTTCGTCACGCCAAACACGAAGTGCTGCCGGAAATGGGGCATATGGGACCGATCACGCACGCGGCGGAGGTCAACCGGCGGTTGGCGGAGTTTCTGCACGCGCAAACCGCTCCTGTACAGCGAGCAATTGTTCATCACTGGTCGCCACAATCCATAAGCGGGCACTCTCCACAATATGGCGGTTGTGGTCCTTGAACGGGCCCATGACGCCGACCTCCTTCCAACGAACGGGGCCGGCCCGTGCTTTCTTGCCCGACGGCGTTCCGACGAGCAGGCAATAAGGTCCGAGCGGCAGCGACACGAACGGCTGCGCCGGCCGCGCTCGCACTCGCCAGTCGATGAAGGGTGCCTCGTTGATCAGCAGCGGCACGGGCAGGCCGTGGAACACGGTGAAGTCATACAGCGCAAGTTGCTCTCGCAAGCCCAGGTACGCGCCTCGAATATCGCTGATGACTGCGGCGCGAATTTCGTCGTCGAACATCGCCTCCTGTGCATAGCGCGCCAGTGCGCGTTGGGCATCCTGTTGATAGGCGCAGACGTAGCCGAGCTCCACGCAGTCTTGCGCCGCGCGCTGAACGTCCGCTGCCGGGC
Source organism: uncultured beta proteobacterium (assembly GCA_963829995.1). GTDB lineage: Bacteria > Pseudomonadota > Gammaproteobacteria > Burkholderiales > Burkholderiaceae_F > JACCZX01. Next base: position 448,612 of record CAWHKW010000004.1, read on the forward strand.
CGGCTTCGTCCGGCTTGCCTGACTGAGCAGCGCGTAAAAACCGCGCCAACTTCTCCTCGTGGATCGCCGGTCCGGCGCGATGCGCCTCGTCGTCGGCCTCGCTCCTCAGCGAAACGTAGAAGACCTTTCCGTCCGCAAAGTGCGCTTTCTTGCCTTCGTCGAACTTGACCTCACCATCGCTGCAATCGAGATAACGCGTGCCGATATGGCCGTGCTCCCATACCCAGTTCTTCAGCAGCGGGCGCAACGGGTGCGGTGTCTCCGCGTCAGTCATTAAGGCTGCGCCTGCAGGGCGTCCCACATCACCGCAGCCACGATGCTCCAAGCGCCGGCCTTTTGATCGAGCCGCTCATTGACCAGTTCCGGAACGCTCGACTCGGTAACGATGCCGGTTTCGACAAAGCGGAAGCGGGCGATCGTCGTTTCTGCGGACGCCCCAAGCGAATTTACCGTCCTGCATTCAACCTCGGCGCTCGGCGGCACAGCGCTGCTATCCATCCGCAGTAAATATTCAACGCGCGCCCCGAGGTGCACGGCGACGAAACGATCGGCGTTGGGATCGTGGGCAACGCGCAACCCGCGCAGCTGCGGCTTCCCCTCTGCGGCCTGTTCGGCCAGCATCGCGAAGGTGCGAAACAAACTTCTAAGCACAGACGCGCCGCCGCTGCTCGCGCTTTCGGCTTTCTTTTTTACAACTCTTTTCATCAGCGGTCGGGCGTTTCTTGGGTAAGTGTTCCGGAAGATCCATTTTGCGCCAGCGGGAACTGGGCCTGCATACGACCCAGGATCACTTTGCTACCAGGATCCACGGTGAAAACAGTATGGGGATTCGCAAGCGGCCACATTGCTGCCTGCGGCGTGACTCGGTAGCGACGCGGTCAGATCAATTCAAAAGCAATTTCCCCAACGCTCGCCGCGCGGTCACAAACTCCGACGGCTCTGCTTTTTCGACCAGCTGATCGTCCAGGCTTCTGCCGTTGGAACGCAGGTCCTTGACGACGTGCAGCAGCGCATCGACGACTGCGGGGTCGAACTGCGCACTCTTTTCGGTGGACAAATAAATTCGCACTTCGTCATGCGGCAGCGCTTTTCGCCACGGACGATCGTGCGTCAGCGAGTCGTAGGCGTCAGCCGCATGCACGATCCGCGCTTCCAGCGGAATTTCCTGACCGGCCAGCGCGTCGGGAGTGCCGTTGCCGTCGAACCGCTCGTGATGCGACCGAGCCACGTTGGCGTAAACGGCGCAGCGTTGCTCACCGAGCTGCTCGCGGATCAACTCCTCACCAAACTTCGCGTGTGAGTGCAGGAATTCTTTTTCCTGCCACGTCAGTGGGCCTCGTTGCCGCAGCAGTGTTTCCGGAACGGAGCCCTTGCCCACGTCGTGCAGGCGGGCGGCGCGCTCGATCGTCGTCAGCATCTCAACGGCCCACGGAAGCCGGTTCGCCACCAGTCGCGCGAGGGCACCGACGCGGATCGTGTGTTCGCCGCTCGGCTCTTGCTTTGCTTCAGCCGCCGCTGCAAGGTTTTCGAGAGCAACGAGTTTGCTGTCAAGCGTGATCGTCTCTTCCCATCCCAACGGCCGTGTGTTTTCCCACTCCCGGTCATCAGGTTCACTCGCCTGCGGGTCCGCGCGGTCGAAGTGCAGGCGCTGCATCTTCTTCAAGAGCACCGACACGTCGCGCATCACCTGCAGAGCTTCTTCGGGCTTGCCCACGTAGCGGTAGGCGTCGGCCAGCACCAGATGCGCCGGTATCTCCATGCTGGTCGAGATGGAAGCTGCACGCCGGTGCGACTTTCTTAGCAGCTCCAATCCTTCATCGACCTTGCCGTGGCGCACCTCCACCATTCCCGCCGCCTGCAACGCCAGGTATTCCCAGCGCACATTGTCGGAACCTTTGGCCGTCGCGAACATTGATTCAGCAACGGACTTTGCCTCTCGCAACCGTCCGGCCTTGGCCAACAGGATGCAATGGATATTGTCGTAATGCAGTTGAACGGTACGGTGTTGACCGCTCGCGCTTTGACTTTGCGCCAGTGCCCGCGCGCGTGAGCTGAATTCGAGCCCGCGTTCCACATCATTCAGTTGCGAAGAAATCGCTGCCGTGTTCGCAGCGGCCGCGGCCGCCATCAACACCGCGGGCGCGCCGCTGGCATCAGCTCCTTCGAAAGCCTCGGGCCAGCGCTCGTACACCTCCCACGCGCGTTGGAAGGCTCTCTGTGCGTTGTCATCCCATCCGATATTGGTGAGCACGACACCGAGGTTGACCATCGTGGACACCTCGGCGACCGGATCTTCCATTTCGCGCGCCAGCTCGACGGCTTCCTGCAGGCTTCCCAGCGCCGTCGGCGCGTTGATGATGTCGCCCGTGAAATACCCGTGCAGCGAAAGCGCACGCCGCAGCAGGCGGCGGTCTGGAAGATCGCGGCAAATGTCGATCGCCCGCTCGAGCAACGGCCCCATTTTCTGCGCGCGCCCCAATGCGTTGAAGCCGGCGACCACCGCGAACACCGCCGCGACGTAGGCGTCAGTGCGAGCCGACTCGGCCGACCTGAGCTCGCGCTGCAGCGCGTCCAGCTCGATCAGCATGTCCCCGGCGGCGCGTCCCGACGCGTTGGCCGTCAGCGCGGACGCACGTACCTGTATGGCGCGAAACCTCGCGGAATGGTCTTGCATTCAGCGAGGTTACGTCGCGGCCAACCGGTCAAATTGTCGAAAACGAGCTAGTAAGCCAGCAATCCGCCGTGGGCGGTTAGAAGCGTGGAATTGCCCGCAAAAAACCAATCGCTTCGGTCGCTGTGCGGAACGCGCCTCTCATGCCTTCGGGCTACCGAGCATGCCCGCTTCGTGCGCCGTCACCGACGCCAGGCGCGCAATAAAAAGGGCACGCGCACTTCAGTGCGCGTGCCTAGCTAACTTATTGTCGTACCCAGGCACCGCCCGTCATCTGCCAGCGCCCGTTAACGTGTTCCCATCGGTTCGGTACCCAGTTGTAGCCGACCCGAGATGGCTCGTAACGACCCTTCACCCATACATACTGATCGTTCGACCAGTTCCAGTAGCCGGGAATCCAAACCGCGTCAGACGATGGAGCCGGCGGAACGCTCTCCACCTGTAGCGGTGGCGGCTGTACCGTGGCGACGACGACCGGCGGAGCCGGTGCCGCCTGTACCGTTGCCGCCTGTGGCGCCGGCGTATGGACCACTTCGCGCTCGATAACTTTCGTTGAGCAACCCGCAAGCGATACCGCGGCTACCGCTGTGAAAATACCAACGTTCTTGAGCATAGTGTCTTCTCCTTGTTGATTCCGAGATCCGCCGAAGCGAACCCGCAAGCGACTGTCGCTTGATGCATATTTAGGAGCAGCGGCTGTGCCTGTCAGCCGCATTTTGGTAACACTTACGCTCGAGTCAAAAATACAAAGACACGCTTGCGTGCAGCGTCATTTTCAATCGCGCGAGCTATACGTGCTACTCGCGTCCCCGCTTCGGAATATCTTCGATATCGCCCGTCCAACCCAGCGCCGAGTCGCACCAGATCTGCAGCGCTGGCACGAGCTCGCGTCGTTGAGCGATGCATCCGACTCTCAGCCCGTACGTCTTCGGATTTTCGACCGGATACGCGTAGAGCGGCGAGCCGCAGCGCGCGCAGAAAGCCTGTGCGCGCTTTGCTCCGCTGCCGCCGGTCTTGATATAGATCTTCGGCGCGCCGGTCCGCAACTCGAAGTCTTCGATCAGCGTTGGCACCGTGACTCGGAATGCCGAGCCGGTCAGCGCCTGGCAATCGGTGCAATGACAGATCGACACGCGCGATGGGTCGACGATTGCTTCGTACGATATGTCGCCGCAGTGGCAGGCACCTTGTATCTTCATGACTTGCGAGCGGTCACGAGGAGCGCAGTACTCGGAATACCCGAACTGCCTTTTTGCAGATACGCCTTAGTGGCCGTTGCAAGCGCTTCACTAATTTGCTGTTGGACCTCCGGAGTCTGCCGCTCATAGATCATTCGTGAGCGAACTGCGCCCTTGACGACGAATTCAACGATCGTTTCCGGTCCTCGCAGAGGCCACGCAATCGCAATATCCTCGGTGCGCACGGCCCGAAAGCCTGCTTGCGCGAGCATCGGGTCTCGCACCTCCGCATCGGTCAGCGCGAACAGCGGTGGCGCGGGCGGCAACCCGACATCCATGTTCGCGAGCTTTTCATAAGTCCCGAGAATGAGTTTGAAGAGTTCTCCGCCATTCTGCGGTGAGTGCCAAACGGTGAAGCTGACAATGCCGCCCGGCTTCAGAACACGCGCCGCTTCGCGAAGTGCCCGCGCAGGCTCCGCAAAGTGCAGCAGGCCGAAACAGCAAACCACCGCGTCAAATTCGCCATCTTTGAACGGCAGCGATTCGGCATCACCTTCGTGAAACGTGGCCCCAGGTACATGCTTGCGTGCCAAGGCGACCATGGCCGGGGCCACGTCAACTCCGACGACGCTTGCTCCTCGCGCCAAAGCCTCGGCCGCGAGATGGCCCGTGCCGAACGCAAGTTCGAGCACACGACGCCCGCGCAGATCGCCGAGGCTGTCGAGTAACGGCCCAAACGCTTGCCTCGTCCCTGGCAGGTCGACCACGTCGTAGTCGGCTGCGTTACGTTGCCACCCGTCACGCTCGAGTTGCGAAAAGGTCGCTTCATGCATCTGGCTCTCCTGCGTGCGCGCACTGGCGCTTTACTTTTCAAACAGCATAACGGTCGCATCTGATGAACGCACCCCGGAACCTATCATTGCGAACGATGACCGAGCCCTTCCAGCCGCGGAAAGTCCTGTGCAATCTAGTACGCATCGCAGCGCTGCTGTGCGCGATGTTGAATTCCAGCGTGCTCGCCGCCGAGGACTGCACTGCCCGCCAGGCGGCAGGCTACCGAGTGCTCGCGATGGAAAACGGCCGCAAAGTCGCAGTCTGGTATCCGGCGGCGACGAGCGAGCAGCCGATGGCGTACTCGCGCTCCACCGGCGGCTTCATGGGCAGCGTTGCCCAGGATGCGGCGCCGGCGAGATGCCCGCGCGTGCCGCTCGTGCTTTTTTCGCACGGGCTTGGCGGCTGCGCGTTGCAATCACTTTTCCTGACCGAAGAATTGGCGCGCCACGGCTACGTTGTCGCGGCGCCTGATCACAACGATGCAGTCTGTCGAATCGGCAGCGACGAGCACAACTTCGGCAACATGCGCACCGATCAATCGTTCCTCGAGCCCGACCGCTGGACCGAGCGCAGCCAGAGAGATCGCATGCTCGACTTGCGCAACGTCATCGATCTGGTGACAAACGATCCGCAGCTCGGCCCCGCCGCGGACGTGCAGCGCATCGGCATCGTCGGTCATTCGCTCGGCGGCTATGCGGCGATTGGCATGGCCGGCGGCTGGCCATCGTGGAAACACGCAGACGTCAAGGCGGTGCTCGCGCTGTCACCGTATGTCTTGCCGTTTATGACGCAGGGAACGCTCGCACGGCTTGACGTGCCGGTGATGTACCAGGGCGCACAGTTCGACTGGGGCATCACGACCAGCCTCGAAGGTGCGCAGGGTGCCTATGCAGTGACGGCGGCGCCGAAGTATTTCGTCAAACTCAGAGGCGGCACGCACCTCGAGTGGGTCAACCTTCTGTGCTCGGGCCAGCCAAGCGTGGTGGCGTGTCTGAAAGCGAAACCTAACGCGTACCTGATCGATCGCTACGGAATCGAATTCCTCGATCGGCACCTGAAGAACAAACCTTCCGCGTTGCTTGATGGAAAAGGCAGGGGCCTGGATGTTTACCGGTTCGAGTTGCCGTAGCGCATCGGAGATGCGCAAAGTTGGCCGAGGGGAATCTTCATTCCCCTCTATATCGGGCAGCGGACTACTGCTACTCGGCCTTGATGCCCGCCGCAGAAATGATCGGTCCCCATTTGCGACGCTCTGCGCGCGCGAACTCTGCGAGCTGCTCGGGCGTGCCGCCGCCGCCTTCGAAGCCGAGTGACAGCAACTTCTGCTTCGTCTCAGGCTGCGCCATGATCTTCTGCATTTCGGAGTTCAGCTGCTTGACGATCGCGGGCGGCGTTCCCTTCGGCGCATACAGCGCGTTCCACGCCAGCACTTCAAAGCCTGCCATGCCCTGCTCTGCGACTGTCTTCACACCGGGCAGCAGCTCGCTCGGCTTCAACGATGTCACCGCAATCGGTTTGATCTTGCCGCTTTCGGCGAGCGGCCGCACGGCCGTAACGGTGTCGATCGTTAACGGAACTTGACCGCCCATTAATTCGGTCATCGCTGCGCCGGACCCTTTGTACGGAACGCCGAACAGCGGCGCTTTACTGCGCTCCTTGAGGAACTCAAACACCAATCGCGCAGTCGTGCTTGGCATTGCGATGTCTGCACCCTTCGGCTTGGCCTTGACCGTTGTCAGTAGATCAGAAATCGAATTGATGCCCGAGGTGGGGCTTGACGCGAGCACCATCGGAAACGTTCCGGTCAGCATGATCGGCTCGAAATCTTTTTCCGGATCAAACCCGACGTTGGCGTACAGAAATTGATTAACGCCGTGCGTCGCGTTCGTACCCATCGTCAGCGTGTACCCATCGGGCTCCGACCGCGCCGCGGCGGCAGTGCCCAGGTTCGCTCCCGCGCCGGGACGGTTGTCGACGAAGAAGTTCTGCCCAAGGTTTTTGCTCAATTGCTCGGCGAAGTACCGCGTCGCTACATCGGTGCCCTGGCCCGCCGGATAAGCGACGATGATGCGCACTGGCTTGTTCGGATAACCCTGCGCAGCAGCGCCGGTAGAAATTGCAGCGCCAATCAGCGCGGCCGTAATCGTCTTGATCAGTCTCATCGTTTTGTCTCCTCTAACTGGCATTGATCATTTCTGCGTGTTCGTTGAAACGCGGCGGCCGCGTTCCGGGTGCACCAGGCGTGCCCGACAGCTTGATGGGAACTCCGACGCCGCGGTATTCGCCGTCGGTCACCTGCATCGCTCGATGGTGCGCATGGGGTTGCGCAAAAGCCTGCGGCACAGAATTGACCGGCCCGGCCGGCACACCGCGCGCCATCAGGTCGCGGCACAGTGTCTCGACTTTCAGCGATGCAAAAGCGCTTTCGAGCTCGCGCCGCAATGCCGCGCTGTTCTTAAGGCGCATCGCGTTCGAAGCGAAGCGCGGATCGTCGCGTAAGTCGGCGCGGCCGACGTGTTCGCACAACTTGCGGAACTGCCCCTCGTTCAGAACGCCGAGAAAGAGCTCCCCATCGCTCGCGCTGAATTTGTCGTACGGGCAGATATTCGGATGCGCACTGCCGAGAAGCTCGGGCGTTTTGTCCGAGTAAAACCAATTCGCCGCGTGCGGCACCAACAGGCTGAGCCCGGCATCGAACAGACTCGCTTCGACTCGCTGGCCCTGACCGCTGCGCTCGCGCGCAAACAGCGCCAACAGAATTCCGCCGAACGCGGTGTAGCCGGTCAGGTGATCGACAATCGGTATGCCCATGCGCGTCGGTCCAGACTCAGGTGTGCCGTTGATACTCATCAATCCGCACATCGCTTGCAGCACTGCGTCGTATCCCGGCAGTCCACCAAGAGGTCCGTCATCTCCGAAGCCCGTGATGCTGCAGTAGATCAGCCGCGGCAGCCGGCGTGACAGCGTCTCGTAATCGAGTCCCCAGCGCTTGGTCGTGCCCGGCAGAAAATTTTCGACCAGCACATCGGCGTCGCCCAGCATTTCGTTTAGCGCCGCGCGGCCGTCCTCGCTCGATAGATCCAGAGTGATTGCGCGCTTGCCGCGATTCACCGCAGTGAAATACGCAGCATCGCCATCGGGAGTGAACGGCGGTCCCAGCAGTCTCGTTTCGTCACCCGCCGGCGGCTCGATCTTGATCACATCGGCGCCATGGTCCGAGAGCATTTGACAGCACAGTGGCCCAGCGAGCACACGCGACAGGTCGAGCACCTTGATGCCCGACAATGCGCCGCGCTTTGCGCGAGGGCTCGCCGACTGCGTTTCGGTCATCGTTACTGACGCGTTGGCAACTCGACGATGCCGGAGCCGATCGCCGACAACTCCTTGTCCTGGTTATGCGCCTCTTGCTCGATCTCGACCAGCTTGCGACCGTTCTCGACGAACTTGCGCTTGACCGTGCCCTTGATGAACAGCATGTCGCCTTCCGGGTTGTGGCGACGGACTTTGCAATGCGCATTGCGCAGGAAGCCAGTGTCGCCCATCCAGTTGGTCAGCTGATGCGTCAGCCATGAGCAACGCTCCGGACCGTAGTCGTACGCGCCCGGCGCGCCGACTTCGAGAGCGAAATCCTCTTCCCAGTGCACGCGTTCCGGAACATCCGGAATACCGAATCGATTCTTGATGCCCGCGCCGGGGTGCGCATCGATCAGCTTCCATGCAAGTTTGTTCGCACGGATGTACAGCCCGCCCCATCCTTGCGCGAATGCGATGAAGCCCGTTACGGTCATCGGACCCTTCGGCATCACCGGTAGTGCCTCGCCTTCGGCAACATCTTCCCAGTAGCGAGGCGTCGCTCCGCGAACTTGCTCCTTCGCATACAGCTTGTACGCCTCCGCCAGCTCTTCGTCCGAATACCGACGCGGCTCGCGCGCGCGAACTTCTTTGTACTTAGTGCCCTTTTCGCGCGCGTGATCGCGCTCGGTCCGGAAGCACCAGCTGTCTGCATCGGCAACCTTGTCGCCGTGCTGATTGAAAAAATCCACGTGATAGATCTGCTGCACCGCGCGACCGGCGAAACGCGTCTCGTGTTCGATCAGATCTTTGAGTCGCGCTTCGGTTGAAATCGTGTCGTTGCGACGTACCGGCAGGTGCCAGTTCCAGTCCGCACCCGACCACATCGCGTGCACGCCTGGCAGCCCGCCGACATAGCCGGAAATGATGCGGCTGGTGGTGAACAGAAAGCTCGGCAGCGCGACGATGTCGCCGTAGTGAGACGTGGCCGCGTACTCCGGATCACACCAAAGCGGATTGTCGTCACCGATGCCGTGTGCATAGTGCCGGATGTTGTCGCGTGTGGCCTCGTAACACCACGGCTCGACCGTTCCGACGACCGGCACACCGATGCGGCGGCGCAGATCTTCCATGCCTTGCTCGGTGATCTTCGGAAACTCGCGAGTGATTTTCTTGACTGGACTTAATACTTCCATTTGTCTCCTCGACTGTTTAATTAATACGGTGCGGCGTCGGCAGAGGCCGCTAGCGCGGCAAGTTCACGCTCGCGCAAAACTTTGCGGTGAACTTTGCCGGCAGGTGTCTTAGGTAGCTCGTCGACGAACTCGACGTGGCGCGGATATTCGTGCGCGCTGAGATTCCTACGAACTAGATCCTGAATTTCCTGAATGAAGGAATCATCTCCGCTGCGCGAAGCAACGACGAACGCCTTGACGACCTGTCCACGCAGGGCATCGGGCACGCCGATCGCAGCCGCTTCTCTGACCTGCGGATGCTTCAACATCGCGTCCTCGATTTCGACCGCACTCATCGTCCAACCTGCAGAAATGATGACGTCGTCGGCGCGACCCGCGTGATAGAAGTATCCGTCCTCATCGACGCGCCCCAGATCCTTCGTCGGAATCCAGACGTCGCGCCGCCAGACTTTCAGCTCGCCGGTGACGCCGGGAGCGCACGGTGCTCCGTTGGCATCCTGCACTTGCACTTTGCCGCCGGGAATCGCCTTGCCGAGCGAACCGGGCTTCACCACGAAATCAGGTGCGCCGGGATAGTTGACGAGGATCACGCCGATCTCGGTCGTGCCGTACATGCTGCACACAGGATGTTTGAACGTCGCTTCGGCGAAAGACAGAGTTTCGCTGTCGATCGGCTCGCCCGTATACGACAGCTTCTGAAAGAAGTAGTCGTACTTCGGTGCGGCGCCACTGTTGCGCATCATGCGGTAGTGCGTCGCAGCCGCTGACAAATTGGTAAAGCGATGATCGTGCAGCGCCTTAAGCAGTCGCTCCGCGTTGAACTTCCCCGCATACACACCGATGGTGATTCCGAGCGCGAGCGGCGCAAGCGTCCCGTGCCACAGACCGTGCCCCCACGCCGGCGACGAAGGGCAAAAGAAGCGATCGCCTGGCCTGAGTCCCGTGCCATACAGCGCGGCCAGCATCAATGTGACGATCGCGCGGTGCGAATGCTTGACCGCTTCCGGCAGCTCGCGCGTCGTGCCCGACGTGTACTGAAAGATGGCGACGTCGTCTGCAGCCGTGGTAGGGGTGAACGAATCGCTATAGCCCTCGAGCTCACGGAGAAAGTTGCCGTCCGCCACCACGACGTCAACACCTTCAATTCCTCTTGCGAGTGGCGCCTTCTCAGCGTTGGTGATCAATAGCCGCGGCGAACAGTCCTGCACGCGCAGTCGGATTCCATCTGGCCCGAACAACGTGAACAGCGGCACAGCGATCGCGCCGTACTTGATCGCACCAAAGATCGACACATAGAAGGCGCGCGACGGCTCCAGCATCACCGCGACACGATCGCCGGGGCGGATTCCGCGTTTAGCCAGGTAATTTGCAAAGCGCGACGACTGCGACGCGATCTCGCGGAAGCTCAGCAACTCATCGCGGCCGTCCGCGTGCGCGATAACCACCGCGGTGCGCTCGCCGTCGACGTGACGGTCGATGCATTCGTGCGCGATATTCAGGCGCGCGCGGTCGCCGTCAAACAATTCCCACAGCTTGTCGGACGTGCAGTACTTCTGCGCATCCGCATACGACGTGTAATCGGTGAGCTTGGTCACATTGATCCCGGTCAGTGATTGCAAATCATCCGCGTTCGGAATACAGTTGTCAAATAGCGCATGAAATTGTACTAATACAACCAATCAATAGGACTTCACATGGCTCGTGTCGCGGCAGTCGCTGCCAGATCAGATCGCCCAGCCGAACGCAAGATGCGGATTCGTCAGGTACCTGCCGTCAGCCGTTCGATCGCGATCCTGCGTCTGCTCGGTAGGAGTCCGGAGCCGATGGGTGTCAAAGCGATCGCGCAATCGCTCGGGCTTGTACCGAGCACGTGCCTGCACATTCTTCGCGTGCTGGTGCAGGAACAATTGATACGCGTTGACTCAACCAAGCGTTACAGCCTCGGCATCGGCATGCTTGCGCTCGCGCGTACTGCGATAGAGCGCAACACATTCGCGGCGGTCGCGCAGCCGGCACTCGGCCGGCTTTCAGCTCAGTGGGATGTCACCGCGATCGGCGTCGAAGTCGTTGCACTCGACTACCTGGTGGTCGTTGCCTTGTCGCGGGCGCAAATGCCTTTCAGCTTGCATCTCGACGTCGGCAGCCGCTTCCCTGCGCTGATCAGCGCCACCGGGCGCCTGGTCGCCGCCTACAGCGACCGTCCCTGGAGTGAGATCGAACAGGGCTTCAAGAAACTGCGCTGGCAGAACGCACCCGCTGTCAAAACGTGGCGCGCCGAGGTCGCGGCGTGTTCGGCGCAGGGGTTTCAGCGTCGATCGTGGCAACTACATCAGCGGTGTCACGATCATTGCGGTGCCGCTGCTCGATGCCAACAATCGCCTGCAGCACGTGATCGTCGCCGCCGGCATGACGAGCCAGCTGGATAGCCCGCGCTGCAGCGCGCTGGCAAAGCAGATGCAGACCGAAGCTCGCACGCTGGCCGATGCATTCCTCGGCCCGAGGTAGCGATGACGGTTGCCGATCCGAGTGCGTCAGGCTGGAAGCAGCGCGATCTCCCCGGCTTTATCGGCAGCGTCGGCCCGCTATGGACGCGCAAAGAGAACGCCGCGTGGGCGTACGCGATCGTTTCGAAACCCGAGCACACCAATCCAGCCGGCATCGTTCACGGCGGCCTGTTAATGACACTGCTCGATCACGCGTTGAGCGCGATCGCCTGGGACGACGCCGGACGCAGATCCTGCGTAACGATCCAAATTGACGTTCGATTCCTCGGCGCAGTACCGCCCGACCGATTGATAGAGGCGAGAGGCCGAGTCGTGCGCCGTACGACAACGCTTTCCTTCACTGAGGGAAATCTGACCGTTGACGGCGAAGTGGTTGCGACGGCCAGCGCGATCTCAAAGATCTTGAACGGCGCCGCTTAGTTGGGACTTAGTGAATGTTGCCGATCTATCTTCGCGCGGGCTCTTCAAGGCACTCGGCAGGCGGTTGGACCGAGGGGAACCTTCATTCCCCTCGCCCACCTGCCTCGTCCGCTCTAGGTTGCGGCCGCGCCCGCGATCAACGTCGATAGCTTCGACGTTTCCTTCGTATAGGGCACGACGACTTTCGCGAACGCACGCTGTGACTCGAGCACCTTCTTGAAGAACGGGTCCTTTTCCTCGAGCGCCGCCAAGATCTTCTTGGCCGACTTGATCCACGCCGGCGCGTAATCCGCCGGCGCATCGAACACCGTCACGCCCTTGCTCTTGATCTCGATCAGCGCCACGGCGTTCTCGTGCATGAAGTACAGGATCGCTTCGAACAACGAAGCCGTCAGGGCGGTCTCGACGATCGCCTGCAGATCCGGCGACAGCGCGCGCCATTTCGCGCCGTTGATCACGACGTCGGCAATGTCGATCGCCTGGTGCAGCCCCTGAATCGAGTAGAACTTGAAGACGTCCTGCAGCCCGACCTTGATGTCGTTGGCCGGATTGATCCATTCGACACCATCGACCAACCCACGCTCGGCGGACGGAATCAGTTCGGCGGCTGCCAGGTTCATCGGAACGCCGCCCATATCCTTCAGCACATCGCTCGGCAAACCCGACGAGATGCGAAAGCGCAGCTTGGTGAACTCGGCCACCGACGTGATAGGTTTTTTAAACCAGCCGAAGCACTCCGGCCCGTCGGGTGCGTACAGAAACGGCATTACGTCGGCCTTCAGCATCTTCGTGTAGTACTCGACGTAAAGATCGCGGCCGCCGCCCCGCATGTACCAGGCGAGCTGTCCCATCTGGTCGAGCCCGCTGCCCGAGCCGCCAAGCGGAGCACTGAACAATCCGCCGGCCGGATGCTTGCCGGTGGCGTAGTGCGTCCACCACTGACCCGAGTCGACCACCCCCTTGCTCACCGCATCGAGGATCTCGTTCGGCTTGACGATCGCGCCGCTGGTCAACACCTCGATTTTCAGCCGCCCGTTGGACATCTTGTCCACGTTGGTGGCGAAACGGTTCAACAGCGTCATGTGCGGCGTGCCCGAGGGGTTCGCACTCTGGAGCTTCCAGCGGATCGGCGTGCCTTGCGCCAGGGACACCGCGGGCGCCGCGGCCGCGCCGGCGGCGATTCCCACGCTAGCCGTCTTCAAAAAATTTCTGCGTTTCATGCTTGCCTCCTCGTAGTGGTTTTACAAACGCCTACCTCGCGCCGAATACGTGGTTCGGCAACGTCAAAACGATTTGCGGAAAGAAGTAAAGAATGATCACTGCGATCCATTGCAGTGCCATGAACGGCAACATCCCCTTGTAGATATCTGCGAGATCCCAGCGGGGAATGATCCCCTTCAGGTAGTAGGCCGACAAGGCCACCGGCGGCGAGAGCCAACAGGTCTGCAGCGTCACCGCAAGCAATATGGAAAACCAGACCATGTCGACCTTCAGCGCTTCGAGCAGCGGCAGGAAGATCGGCACGATGATCACCACGATTGGCACCCACTCGAGCGGCCAGCCGAGGATGAAGCACAGCACCAGGATCGCCAGGATCAGCAGTTCCGGCGGCACGTTCCAGGCCACCAAAGCATTGGCGATGTAGGCGGGCGTGCCGAGCGCGGAGAACACCGAGCCCAGAAATGTCGACGCCATCAGCAGGATCATCACCATGCTGGTGGTTTGCGCGGTGCGGAACACCGAGTCCTTGAACATTGGCCAGTTCAGCTTGCGATGCGCCGCGCTGACCAGCAGAGCGCCGACGCAGCCGAGCGCCGCGCCCTCGGTGGGCGTGGCCCAGCCAGTGACGATCGAGCCCAGCGTGGTGATGATCAGCGCGAGCGGCGGTAACAGCCCCAAAACAAGCTCACGTAAGACGCGGCGGAACGGGATATCCAGCTCTTCCGCCGGCAGCGGCGGGCCGAGCTTCGGGTTGAACCAGACCCGCACCATCGTGTAGGTGACATACATGAACGCCAGCAGCAGCCCGGGCAGCAATGCGCCGGCATACAGGCGCGCCACCGACACGCTTAACACCGGCCCCATCACCACCAGCATCACGCTCGGCGGAATCAGGATGCCGAGCGTGCCGCCGGCGCAAATGGTGCCGGCCGACATGCGCACGTCGTACTTCGAGCGCAGCATCGCCGGCGCGGCCATCAGCGCGATGATCGTCACCGCGGCACCAACGATGCCGGTGGCCGCGGCGAACAACGTCGCGGTGAAAATCGTGGCGATGAACAGCGCCCCGTGCGCGCGCCCGAACATCAGCTGCACGGCGCGAAAGAGCCGCGTCATCAGCCCGGCGCTTTCCAGCAGGTAACCCATGAACGTGAACAGCGCCACGGCCGCCAGCACGGTGTCCATCATCGTGTCGAACACCTGATAGGTCATCAGGTAGAAGACGCGGTTGCCCAGGCCGAAGTAGCCGAACACCATCCCCAGGAAGATCAGGGTGAACGAGATCGGAAAGCCGCCGAGGATGACGATGAACAGCACGCCAAGCAGCACCAGCCCGAGGACTTCGTGGCTCATGGCTGCCCTCTACGGCCGTCAGACCAGCTCATGCGGCGGCTCGTGATGGCGGTAGTCGACGCCGGTGCGCAGCGTCTTGATGCACTTCAGCACCTCGGCAAAGCCCTGCAGCAGCAACAGCGCTGAGCTGACCGGGATCACCGTCTTGTACCAGTACGCCGGCGGCCGCCACGTGGTCATCAGATCTTCCCTGAGGTCCCAGGACTCGGCGGCGAACTCCCAGCTCAACCAGGTGAACATCAGCATTCCGGGCAGGAACAGCAGCAGGTACTGCGCGATGTCCATGCGCACCTGCGTCTTCAGCGACCAGTTGCGCGACAGGAAGTCGGTACGGATGTGCTTCTGCAGGTGCAGCGTGTAGGCCGCGGCGAGGAAGAAGTGCGCGCCGTAGCACATCGTGGCCATGTCGTTGGCCCAGATCGTGGGCTGCAGGAACTTGCGCACCATCACCTCGTAGAACAGCACGAGGAACATCGGCACGATCAGCCACGCCGCGGTCTTGCCCGACCAGATGCTGATGCGGTCGATCGTGTTGGTGATGCGGTCGAGCCAATCCATCAATGCTTCTCCGTCGCGATGAAATTGCGGCCGCGCACACCTTCCAGCGCAGAGGCCACCATGCGCTGCGAATCTGCCTCGCTCACGCCGTAGAGCGCCGAAATCCGTCGCCACGCCAACGGCCTCGAGGAAGCGCGCCAGCCGCGCCGGTGCTCCCTGCAGGTCGCCGTCGAACACCTTGGCGAGCACCGCATCGCGCTCGGCATCCGCACCGATCGCGCGCGCCAGCACCATTGGCAGCGTGAACGAGCATGCGATGCCGTGCGGCAGCCCGTAGCGCAGCGTCATCTCGTAGGAGATCGAGTGCGCGAGCGCCGTCTTGGTGTTGGAGAACGCAAGCCCCGCCTTCAGCGCCGCCAGCGCCATGCGCGCGCGCAGCTCCGGGTCCGACATCGCGTCGAGCAGCAGTGGCAGCGTCGCCATCACCTCCTGCGCAGCGGCCGTGGCGAAGGTGTCCGAGATCGGGTTGGCGTTCACGTTCCAGATCGACTCGAGCGCATGCGACAGCGCGTCCAGCGCGCTTTGCACTGTCACCGCCCGCGGCAGCGTCAGCATCAGCTGCGGATCGACGACCGCGGCTTCCGGCCAGGTCTGCGGCAGATGCAGCGAATGCTTCTTGCCGGCAGCGCGCTCCCAGATCGTTGCCCACGGCGTGACTTCGCTGCCAGTGCCCGCCGTCGTCGGCACGGCGATCAGAGACGTGACCCGGTGCGGCGTGAAAGGCTTGCCGGTCGCAAGCAGCGCCAGCAGTTCATCGAAGCGCCCGCTCGCGGTGCCCACCATCAGTGCCTTCGCCGTATCGATCGCGCTGCCGCCGCCGACCGCGACGATCACTTCACACGCGTCGTGTTCACGCCAGAACCGCTCGTACATCGGCGCGAGCCCGCTGACGTCGGGATTGGGTTCGATGCGCTCTTCGATACCAAGCAACGCAGCGCCGACGATGCGTTCGAGCCGCTCGACCAGACCGAGCGCGCGCGCCTCCGGGAAAACCACGAGAACGACGCGCCGCCGCGCGAGGATCGCCGGCAGTTCGTCGAGCGATCCGGCACCGCAATAAATGGCAACGGGATTGTGGAAGCGATGTGCCACGAACCCTTCCCGGCTCTTTGGCGTTGAGCGGGCAGGGTGCAGTCCGGCGGGCTATTCATCAAATTCTTTTTCTTCGGATAGTCTATTGAAAAAGGCTATACGGAGACTGAGGATGAGACTGACGCAGTTGCGCTCGTTCCATGCGGTGGCGCGCGCCGGCGGGTTCACCGGCGGGGCGAAACTTCTGCACATCAGCCAGCCCACCGTCACTACGCAGGTGCGCTTTCTGGAGCAGACCTACGGCATCGAGCTGTTCTACCGGCGCGGTCACAAAGTGACACTCACACCGCTCGGCGAGCAGCTCTACGCGATGACGCAGAAGATCTTCGCGCTTGAGAGCGAGACCGTGCACATGCTGAATGACTCGGGGCAGCTCAAGTCGGGGCACCTGCGCGTGGGCGCGGTCGGCCCGTTCCACGTGACCGAGATGCTGGCCGAATTCAACCAGCGCTACCCCGGGATGCAGGTGTCAGTGCGTGTCGGAAATTCCGAAGCCGTGCTGGAGACGCTGGTGAGCTACCAGACCGATGTCGCGGTGCTCGCCCATTTCACCGACGATCCGCGCTTTCATTTCGTGCCGTACCGCCGGCATCCGGTGATGATCTTCGTGCATCGCTCGCATCGCTTTGCCGGACGCAAGTCGATCCGCATTAAAGATCTCGACGGCGAAGGGCTGATCCTGCGCGAGGTGGGATCGACCACCCGCAAGGCGCTCGAGGAAGCACTGGAGCGGGCCGGAGTCGCTCCGCGCGTGCTGATGGAGATCGGCAGCCGGGAAGCCATCCGCGAGGCGGTGATCAAGGGCGTCGGGATCGGCGCGGTCTCCGAGATCGAGTACATCCCGGACCCGGCGCTCTGCATACTGCGCGTACGCGACGCCGACATGTACACGCACGCGCACGTCGTCTGTCTCGAGGAGCGACGCGGAGCGCGGCTGGTCAAGGCTTTTCTGGGGATCGTGGCGGACCTGCAGCGCGAAACAAGCACGCGATTGCCGTCGCGTGCCAGCGGAAAACGACGCCGTGCGTGAGGCTCACAGTGAAAGCCCCGCCGAATCAATTCATCAACACGTTAACAACCGCGTTACCAATTCCCATCAGCGCTGCGCCTGAAATCAGTCCGGCGCAGATCGGCTCCAGGCCTTCGACCCAGAACTCGTGTCCGCGCGTGCCTTTGGCTTTGTAGCGCCGGCCCAGCACCCAGAACACCAGCGCGCCGACAAACATCCCGAAGGTGGCTTCGGGCGGCAACACGACGCCGAGGCCGATCGATACTGAAGACAACGGAAAGCGGCCCTTGGTGACGATGCGCGCGATCTCGATCGCAGCTGCAGCGACCGCCGCCACCACCATCGACACCACCGCCGAATACGGCAGCGCGGTCAGGCCCTTTGCGATCAGCTCCGCGACGCCTTTCCACTGCAATGCTGCAGGGAACGCGAACTGATCGGACACCATCGATGCGGTCGAGCGCACGCCGTTCGCATCGGGCGGCAAGAACAACAGAAAGAACAGCGGCACGCACGCGAGTGCGCCGGCAAAGATGCCGATCACATGGCCGATCGCCTGGTGACGCGGCTTGCCGCCCAGCATGTAGCCGGGCTTGATGTCGGACAGCAGGTTCGCCGAGTTCGCCGCGATCTCGCCGGTCATTCCGGCGGGGATCAGATTGCTGGCGGGATTGGTGCGATCGATCGCGCCCATCGTGAACTGCGTGATCTTCGACAGCGCGCCGGTCGGTGCCCACGATGTCAGCGCCATCGAGTTGGTGCAGATGACGGCCAGCACGAAGATCAGCGGCAGCGAGATAAACGCCAGCAGCCACGGCACGCCGAAGAATTCGTGCGTGACCCAAGCGCCAAGCACGCTGAACAGCGGCACGCCGACCGCCGAAATCCACAGCGGCAGCTCGATGTGCTTCAGCACGTCGCTGCCGTGTTCTGTCTTGCTGCGCTTCAGCAGCCCTTTGAAGATCTCCGGCCGGCCGAACAAGCTGACCATCGACCCGACCACCATCATCGTCACGCCCCACCACAGCGACCATTGATTGACGATTTCGGCGCGCGAGATTGGCACGAGTGCGCCATCCGGCCCGACGCGTGCTGCGATGTCGCCGGCCTGGATCATGATCGGCGCGAGGATCACGAAGTTGATGAACGAGCCGAGCAGACAGCTCGTTGCGACAACAATCCCGATCAGTCCGCCGATGCCGAGCATCGCAACGTCGAGCGTCAGTCGCAGCCCGAGCTGCCGGATATCGGTGCCGAGGATCGTGGGTATATAGAGATTCGCTTTGGCGGCGGCCGCGTAGTAATAGGAGTCGAGCCGCTCATGAAACGTCCACGGCTCCTTCAGGCCCGCCCATTGATCGAGCTGCAGGATCTTGAACTGCAGAATCCGCATCCAGCCGTCGCTGATGATGAATTGATAGGCGCCCGCGACCAGCGCAGTGAAGCCAAGCAGGCGCGCCTTGAACACGCCGGCCTTCGCTGCACCGGTGTACAGCGCATCGAGCACGACACCGCTCGCGCGCCCTTCGGGAAACGGCAGCTGCTCTTCATTGATGAAGCGCCGCTTCATCGGAAACGCGAGCAGCACGCCGATGATCGATATCACGCACATCCAGACCACCATGTGCCACCACGGAATGATCTGGCCGGTGACCAGCATGTAGGCGGCGAGGCTCGAGATCATCGGCGAGACCATGTAGCCCGAAGCCGTCGCGATCGACTGCGTGCAGTTGTTCTCGAGAATCGTGAAGTCAGAG
The DNA here is from genome assembly GCA_963829995.1 of uncultured beta proteobacterium. Lineage (GTDB taxonomy): Bacteria > Pseudomonadota > Gammaproteobacteria > Burkholderiales > Burkholderiaceae_F > JACCZX01. The sequence goes on from CAWHKW010000004.1 coordinate 467,696, forward strand.
GCAATTCCTGCGCGATTCATTGCGCGATAGAGCGCGAATGCCAGGATCACGGAAGTCAGGCCGACGCCGATCGTGATGCCGGTCTTGGCGCCGATATAAAGCGCGGTCGCCGCGAGCACGGCACCGAGCAGTGCGCCGGTCAGCGCAGAGCGAATCGTCAGCTGCGGCATGTCGCCGCGGAAGACGTTCTTGAACCACCACTCGTCCTTCTGCGCGCGAGTCCACGTGCGGACCTGTTCTTCGCTCAGCTGTTGGATCGCCATTGGGTCTAGGTGTCAGAAAGCTGCGCTATCTTGGCATCGCTGACAGACAAACAGTGCATCCACTCGTCGACATGTACGAAGCTAATTGGCCAATCGCGTTGTTGATCTACTACACCGTGTTATTCATCGCCGCATTCGCCTGGCGCTCGCTGCTGGTCTACCGCCGCAGCGGAGTCAATCCGCTGGTGCTCCCGTCGAGTGCCGACGCCTACGGATACGTCGCACGCGGATTCAAGGTGACGATCGCCGGCATCGCCGCGGTAGTCACTTGCGATGGCGCTCTGGCCTGCATTGCAAAGTTATTTCGGCCCTTGGACCGTACTGAGCAAGCCCGCATTGGCCTACGTGGGATGGGCGTTGTTGATCGCCACGCTGGTCTGGCTCGTGATCGCGCAGGCGCAGATGGGCGCTTCGTGGCGCATCGGCATCGATGACAAGCATCGCACCGAGCTCGTGCAGCATGGCTTGTTCACGCGGTCGCGCAATCCGATCTTTCTGGCAATGCGCGTCAATCTGCTGGGGTTGTTTCTGATCTTTCCTTCAGCAGTGACCGCCGCGCTGTTGGTCGCGGGCGAAATCCTGATGCAGGTGCAGGTGCGGCTCGAGGAGCAGCATCTGGCAAATCTGCACGGTGCGGCGTACGAGGCGTATCGGGCGAAAGTGCGGCGTTGGCTATGAGCGCTTCAGCGCAGCTAAAGAGTCCGCAATCGCTTGGTGACTGCTCCATCAAAATGAACGGCCGTATCAGCGCGCGGCCAATCGGGAGCCACGGCGGCAAAGTGGACACGATAAGTAATCGGTCGCCAAACCCGAACATGAAAGTATTGCCGACCAGGTCCCCAAAGACATCGACTCGACGCGCCCGAACACTGCGCCCGAATCTGCCAGTCGACGCCCACGCACCTGTACGCAGGAACAAATTCTCCTATCTCAGTGATCGCCTGCGTACGCTCATCTTCCTCGTAGAGGCGCTCATCTTTGAGTACCAGCAGCGGGATAGCTGGCCACTCCCGAACCAAAGAAGGGAAGCCCGTTCGTGTCGAACACGGTTCCCGGCAGGTTCTCCGTGTTGAAGTCGCTTCCAACGCCAGCACGGATCGCCTGACCGTCGTTGTCGAAATCCTTAAACCTTTCAGCGTCATCCCACCGCCGCTCGCTGAAAAACCGTGCCACAGGAGGCCCGAGACATTCCCACTCGTGACAGGACCGACGGCGAACATCGACTCGTTGATCACTTGTCCGCCCACACCGGTGATCGGCTGCAAACCGCTCCTCGACAACGTAACGTAGTCGTAGCGGCCATCGTTAGGTATGGTGTCGAAGAAGCCCAGCAAAACCGTGCCGCCGTTCGCTGCCATTTTTGGATGAGCGAACTGGCCAGGGCCACCGCTTCGCACAATCGTTTCAGCCGCCAACGGCGTGCCGAGTCGATCGAAGGGGCGAACGACCAACTCCTCCACAAAGATGTCGCCAGGCAGGCGATGGACCCTGAGCCACGCAATCCAGATTTCATTGCCCACCCCGGCAGCAGCGGGTGAATAGATCGTACTTAGCTGCACGTCTACAAGCGATGGCGGGCCAAGCGGTAAAGGCGTACCCAATACCGGGTCGCTCAACAAGCTGCCGGCACTATCAAACCGCAGCATTTGTAATTCATGAGCCACTAGGCTGCCGCCAATCAAGAATGCCTCACTGCCGAGCCGCGCAGTGGTCAAAAAGCCATGGCTGCTGATAGGCACAGTTGCGTGGTCGTTGGAGGCGATAATCCCACCGCGCAAATCGACCGCAGTGCTGCGAACCCCAAGAGGCGTGGCAAGCGGATCACGTCTGGAAAACAGTACGACGTTCGTTTCAAAGGCAACGGCACCGGCGACATCGATTATCGGAATACCCGGAGCGGTACCTTGAGGCGAGTGCTGCAACACAACGGCTTCCATGGCGCCGATGCCTGCGGTGATTCCGTCCCATGACACCAATTCTTCCTCGAGTTCGATCGGGCGCGTCGAGCCAACCACATGGGCCGATCTCTTGACGATGCCAACATCCGTCGCGTACCAGTCGCTCTGCACAAAGTCACCGATGGCGGGTGCAGCACCACTGGAAGGAATCAAGCGCAAGCGCGTCGTTGTGTCGACGCGCACGGTCGCAGCGAAAGTGACGCCGCGGACGTTCAGATCCTCTTGCGCGATCACGCGCCGATACATCACGACGTCAGCTGTCTCATTGCGTCCATCTCGATCGACGTCTTCGCCGTAATCGAAGCCGTTCCGCTCGAAAACAACGTATTGATCGTTCTGCTGTACAGGTGAGCGCAACTCAATTGAAACATGGCCTGCGATAAGGATGCTGTCGGTGAGCTCGATGTCGAAGACATTTATGACGTTACTGCCGTCCACTCGGACGGTTTGGTTTGACGCTCCGGTTCGCAGCAAATTCGTCGACGCCTCGGTAAGCGCAGCCGATCCCGCCGTCTGAATCAGACTCACGTCGCTCTCATAGCTCGTATACAGAAAGCGCTGCGAGGCCGGCACCGAATGGTCCTTACCGCGATAACGCCACAGCATTCCCGCGCGGAGAGGGCGCAGAGATAAAGCCGACTGACTGAACACTGGCCCTAGGGACGGTGCATCGGGAACAAGAGAAGAGGTCGCCGGCGGGCTGGGCGGAGTCTGTGGCGGCGCGGGCATAGCGACCGGTGCCGATCCACCGCCCCCACCGCCACAGGCCGTCAAAGCAAGCGCCACCACACCTGCCATCAGCGTCGCTGACACGCGCGCGCGCACAGCTGCCCGGTTGCTACTCATTGGTTTCCCCCTTGATACGGCCGTTCGAATGCAGAGTCGGCGCCTATGCGTTCTTTAAACGATCTTACGATTTAAAAATCGGTTGCAACTCGTCCGATCGGACGAGATCTGCCCAGCTGCTCCGACTAGGCGCGCCCACAGCACGCACGTACTGTTGTAGCGAACTAATCGCCTTGGCGGACGATGCCCGCCCTTATCCCTCGAGACGGCGCTGCGTCGTGTGCCACGGTTGCTACGACTCACCCTGCCAGCTGAAGCTCGGCGCCTGGGAGGGCATCGCGCGTGGAAGCAGTCAGCAGTTGGTCTATGACGCCGCGCGCCTGTTTGAAGCGCCGACCACGCGCTTGTTCGTTGATGCGCAGCTGCCTTCGCAGTGGCGGCAACATGGTTTTTCCGCAGTATTGAACGAGAGGACGCAAACCTCGCAAGTCAACCTGGCCGCGAGCGTTTTGTATCGCTCGCTCGCCCTGAAGCGCGATCACCCGCTACCGGCTTCGCCGCTGCTTTCCGATGCGTTGGACGTATCGCTGGAGCGCGCCTCGACGTGCCCGCGCATCGAGCAGTTCGATGCCTTCGCTCAAAAAAATCCGCTCGCCGGCATGCCGTACGGCTTGCCCGGCCTCGACGAGCGCGAGTTCTCGACGATCACCCGATGGATCGAAGCCGGTGCGCCCTTCGAAGGTTATGAGCCGCTGCCGGCAAACGTCCAACAACAGATTCAGGTTTGGGAAGCATTTCTCAACGGCGACTCGAACAAGGAACGGCTGATGAGCCGTTACCTGTACGAGCACCTGTATCTCGGTCATCTCTACTTCGAAACCGATTCGCAGCAGCGCGCATTTCGAATCGTCCGCTCCACCACTCCGAGCGGTCAGCCGATCGCGCCTATCGCCACGCGCCGCCCGTACGACGACCCCGGCGTTGCGCGATTTTTCTACCGGCTCGAGCCCGAACGCGAAGCGCTTCTCGCAAAGACGCACATGCCGTATGCGCTCAGCGCGGCACGCATGGCGAAGTACCGTGGCTGGTTTCTCGATCCTGCGTACACGTTGACTGCGCTGCCGTCGTACGACGCCGACATCGCATCCAACCCGATCGCGGCATTTCGTGACTTGCCGCTCGACGGCCGTTACCGCTTCATGCTCGATGAAGCCGAATACTTCGTGATGAATTTCATCAAGGGCCCGGTATGCCGCGGCCAGCTCGCACTCGATGTCATCGAAGACCGCTTCTGGGTGTTCTTCGTCGATCCGAAGGCGGGCGGCGATGCGATGGTCGGCGAACTGCTGGCGCGTGAAAGCAGCAACCTGCGTCTGCCCGCCGAGTGGGGCAGCAACTCGCTGGCGCTGATCCCCTGGCTCGAGTTCTCGAAGCTGGAATCAAACTACCTGCGTGCGAAAAGCGAGTGGCTCGAGCGCAACGCAAAGGCGCGCAAGGACGATCTCTCGATGATCTGGAGCGGCGATGGCAGCAATCCAAACGCAGCGTTGACCGTGTTCCGTCACTTCGACAGTGCGACAGTGGTCAAGGGTCTGGTCGGCGATCAGCCGAAGACAGCGTGGGTCATCGGCTATCCGCTGTTCGAGCGGATCTACTACCTGCTCGTCGCGGGTTACGACGTCTACGGCAACGCCGGGCACCAGTTGAACAGCCGGCTCTACATGGACTTCATGCGCATGGAAGGCGAGTTCAACTTCCTCGTGCTGCTGCCGGAGAAAGCTCGACGCTCGACGGCCGAATACTGGTATCGAGGCGCGCCGACACACGTGACCGACTTCGTCTACGGCCGAGACGCGCACTTCAACCGGCCGAGCGGCCTCACCTATCGGACCAACGATCCACAACGCGAGCTGTACGAAATGCTCAGCGCGCGGGTGGCGCCGGCCGCGGCAAAGCGCTTCGACCTCTCATCGGTGCCGGATCCCGCGCTGCGGCGCGACTTGCAGACACTATCGAACGTGCGCGGCGCGAACCTCGCATGGATACCGGAGGTCGTGTTCCTGCGCGTCGAGCAGCCGAGCGCCGCGCCGCAGTACTTCAGTGTGCTGCGCAATACCGGGCACAAGAATGTTGCGCACCTGTTCACGGAGGAAGTGCTGCCGGCGGAAAACACGCTGACGGTCGTACCGGGCTTCCTCGGCGCCTATCCGAACGCGATTTTCAGCGTCAAGGCAGCGGACCTGCCCGCGCTCGCGAATGCAATTGGCGCGCTGGCGTCGGAAGACGATTACCGCAAGCTCGCCGATCGCTACGCGGTTCGCCGCACCAACCCACGCTTCTGGGCGACGAGCGATGAACTGATGGATGCCTACGCGCGTTGGGGCGGAGTCGAGGCGGGACTGTTCGACTACGGCCGGCTCGAGAATCGGTAGCTCGGCTTGGCGGGAGTCGTCACGACATGACAGCAAAAGATCTGCGCGTTGACCTTCGTCCACTCAAACTTGTTCATCGACTTCTCTGCGAAACAAGGCGTGGGCGACTCTCAGCCGGACGCCGCTTCCGACCTTTCGGCGACACCTCGTAACTCGCCACGGGCTCCTGAATCAACAGCACTGCCGGAATATCAAGCTTCTCGTAGATTGCTCGAATCATAGGCACTGTTAATGCGCGCTTCCTGGCCAGCACCTCTGACGCGCGATTCTTTCCGCCCAATAGTTCGGCGATGTCCTTTTGGCGTAGCCCCTGTTGCTCCATTCGAAAAGCGATTGCTTCAATGGGATCCGGCTTATCGAACTTGAAGCGTCCCTTCTCGTAATCTTCGATTAGCTTTGCGAGCAGTTCGAGGCGTCCGCCGTCCCTTGATTTGAGATCGGGATCACGTGCAGCGAGTTTCCCCACCTCATTGAGGTAGCGCCGGTACTGCTTGTCGGTTTTGATAATTCGGAGTTCCATACTCTCTCTGTTATCTCGCCCTGTTTCGAACGTCGTAAGCGGCATGGGTACCAACCCACTCAACAATCACGACCGAGGTTTTGTAGGCCACAACGACTTCTAGCCGGTAGGCATTACCTTTCACATTAAAGATCACGACGTTGTGACTCAAGAAACTTGCTGACGAATATCGCTCCTTAATATGTTGCGGCGTTTTCCAAGTCGCCGCCTCGGCCTCGGCTAGCCAAATCTCAACCCATCTCCGTGCGTCTCGGTGTTTGTCACAAAACGCGTCGAGTTTGTTTCGGCCGACGACCCTCAGAGAGTGCCCTCCTCATAGGCAGTATGCTAGCAGATAAGTTCCCGATTTGGGAACTCTCATTATCTGTCTGGTTCCGCCCCTAATTGGAGCTTCGCGGCCACCGCTTCTCTTAGCAAGGCCAAGGTGTTACGACTGAACCGGCTATCCTTTACGCAAAGTACTTAAGGAGACCGCATGAAAGCAATCCGATTCGTCGCCGGGCTATTGCTCGGCGCAACGTTGATATCAGCGAGCACCTTCGCCACCGCGCAAGACTTTCCCAAAGCGTCCGATCAAACTGATCGTTCCCGTTCCACCCGGCGGTGGCGTCGATCTGTTGTCGCGAACGCTCGCACCGAAGATATCGGCCAATCTCGGCGTGCCGGTCGTGGTCGAGAACAAGCCGGGGGCAAGCGCGGCGATCGGCACCGCGGAGCTGGCGAAGTCGCCGCCGGACGGCTACACGATTCTGATGGCGTATTCGGCGCACGCGACGAATCCGATCTTCAGCCAGCAGCTCTCGTACGACGCCGACAAGGATTTCACGCCGATCGTGTTCGTCGGCTACATCCCGCTGATCCTCGTCACGAATCCGGCGAGCGGCTTCGATTCGGTGCAGAAGGTGATCGAGACCGCACGCGCGAAGCCGGGCACGGTCGCTTATGCCTCGGGCGGCGCGGGCGCGGGTGCTCATCTGTCAGGCGAGCTGCTGAAGTACACCGCGAAGATCGATCTGACTCACGTGCCGTACAAAGGCAACGCCCCAGCGCTGAACGACATCCTCGGCAACCAGGTGCCGATCATGTTCGACACGATCACCACCGCGCTGCCGCACGTCAAAGCCGGCAAGCTGCGCGCGCTTGCCGTGACGAGTCCGAAACGCTCTCCGCTTGCACCGGACGTTCCGACGATGATCGAAGCCGGGTTGAAGGACTTCGAGATCAGTGCCTGGTACATCATGCTCGCGCCACGCGGCACACCACCCGCTGTCGTGCAGAAGCTAAACGCCGAGATCAACAAGGCGATGCAAGACCCCGAAGTGCGCGAGCGGCTCGGCAGCCAGGGCGTCGACTTCGTCGGCGGCACGCCGGAAGAAGCACAGAAGTTCTTGCGCTCAGAAATTGAGCGTTGGGCTCGCGTTGCCAAGATCACGGGAATGAAAGGCAACTAATTGACTTCGAACATGCGGCTGTTCGACCTGCACTCGCACTGGGGCACGAAGCACGGCTACGTGCTGCAGACGCCGGAAGACCTGGCGCAGCAGCAACGCACGTGGGGATCGTCGCCGACGTACGACACCGAAGAGCAGATGGCGGAATACTTTCGCCGCAACAACGTCCGCACGATTCTGGATTTCGGTTTCACCAAGAACATGACGCTCGACCAGGTGCGTCCGTATCACGATTACGCGATCGAAACGCAGCGGCGATTCTCCGACGTGATCTTCGGCAATTGGCTGCAGGTCGATCCGCGACTCGGAGGCGCGGCCGTCGACGAGATCGAGCGCTGCATCGACGAAAGCGACGGCTTCATCGGCTACTGCGTGTCCGCCGCCGGGATGGGCTTCGCCGCCAGTGACCCGATCTACGACCCGTTCTATCGACTCTCGCTCGACAACGACATCCCGGTGCTGGTGCTGGTGGGCTACACCGGCTCGGGCGCGGGCATTCCGGGCGGCAAAGGCGTCAAGCTCGATCTTTGTCACCCGCGCTACGTCGACGAGCTCGCGATCAACTATCCGACGCTGAAGATCATCACCGGCCGGCCGGCGTGGCCGTGGCAGGACGAGATGATCGCCGTCATGCTGCACAAGCCCAACGTGTGGGCCGAGCTGCACGGCTGGTCACCGAAATATCTGACCGAGCCGCTGCGACGAGACATTGCACGCCGCCTGAGAGATCGCGTGATGTTCGGTGCCGACTATCCGCTGTTTCGCTACGAACGCCTGGTGGCCGATTGGAAGACGCTGGGCTTCGACGAAGAAACGCTCGAGCGCGTCTTCCATCGCAACGCCGAGAAGCTGTTCGCGCCGCAGCTGCAAAAGACGCTGCAGACGCAGCACTAATTGTTGTGGATCTCGCGCTGCAGGATCGCGTTGCCGTCATCGGCGGATCGAGCGAAGGTATCGGCTTCGCGATCGCCGAACTGTTCGCGTCCGAAGGCGCAGCGGTGACGCTCGTCGCGCGCCGCCAAGAACCGCTTGAAGCTGCAGCCATATCACTGCGCACCAGAACCGGCGCGCGCGTGCTCACGGTCTCCGCCGACATCCGCCGCGCCGATGACTGCGCACGCATCATCGAATCGGCCAAGGCCGAGTTCGGCCGCATCGACGTGCTGGTCAACAACGACGGCGCGCCGCCGCTCGGCCGGCTCGACGAGTTCGATGACGCCGCATGGGACAAGGCGGTGCAGCAGAACCTGATGAGCGTCGTGCGCCTGTCACGCCTTGCGCTGCCGCTGATGCGCGCCAACAAGTTCGGACGCATCGTCAACATCACGGCGCTTTCGGCGCTGCAGCCGATCGCTCGCTTTGGCCTGTCCGTCTCGACGTGGGCCGCGGTGATCGGCTACGCGAAAACGCTGTCGCTCGAAGTCGCGGCCGACCAGATCACCGTCAACACGATCTGCCCGGGAAGAATCGCCACCGGAAGACTCGCCAAAGTCTTCGGCGCCGGCTCAACACAAAGCGCAGACGAAGACGCCGAAATGCTCGCGCGCATCAAGAAAGAAATTCCGATGCAGCGCGTGGGAGAACCGCACGAGATCGCAGGCCTCGTCGGCCTGCTCGCTTCGCCCTACGGCGCCTACATCACCGGCGCAACGTTTCACGTAGACGGCGGCCGCCGCGCAAGCCTGCTGTGAACTTCCAACCCACTGAGGAATGCGCAGAGTCCATTCCCTGGTACTCGCGCTCGCTCGATTTTGAGCAGCTGCAGCGCGACTATCCGCCGCCGCCCGATTACTTCCGCACCACGTACCGCATGCCGCGCGATGCGCTGCGCGCGTTGCAGGAAAAGCGCTTTCTGGCGACGGTGAAGCGCGGCTGGGAGATTCCGTTCTTTCAGCGTCACTGGCGCGCCGCCGGTCTCGAACCGGGCGACATCCGCAGCCTGGATGATCTGCAGAAGATTCCGCCGTACTCGGTGCATGAGATTCGCGAAAGCATCGAGCGCAATCCGCCGTTCGGCGACTTCATGGGCATGTCACCGGAAGACGGCAAGCGCATGCCGCTGGTGCTGCAAACCAGCGGCGGCACCACCGGCCTGCCGCGCCCGATGCTGTATGCACCGGTGGACCGCGAGACGATGGCGATTCTCGGCGGGCGCCGCTTTGCGCTGCACGGCATTCGGCCCGGCGATCTGGTGCTGGTGACGTATGCGCTCGGCTTGTCCAACGGCGGCATGGCACCGCGTGAAGCACTGTGGCGTTACACCGGTGCGATTCCGGTGATGGCCGGCAGCGGCGCCACCACGCCGACGCGGCGGCAGGTCGAGCTGATCAAGGCGTGGAAGATCAACGTCATCCTCGGCTTCCCCGCGTACCTGCGGCACATGGCGCTGGTCGCGCGCGACGAAATGGGAATCGACGTTCGCACGCTCGGCATCCGGCTGATCGGCACGCATCTCGGCCGCGAAGATCGCCGGCAGATCGAAAACCTGTGGGACGCGCCGTGCTTCGACATGTACGGCACGCACGAGAGCGGCATGATGGGCGCCGAGTGCCAGCATCAATCCGGCCTGCATGTGCAGGAAGACGCTTTCATTCTCGAAGTGGCCGATCCCGACACCGGGCGCATCCTGCCCGACGGCGAAAAGGGCACGCTCTATATAACAACGCTCTACAAGTGGGGCGCGCCGCAGATCCGCTTCAACGTCAACGACATTTCGGCCTACGCCACCGACACCTGCGCGTGCGGCAGCACGATGCGGCGACTGCAATGCATCTTCGGGCGCGCCGACAACATGGTGAAGCTGCGCGGCGTGAATGTCTTTCCCGAGGCGGTGGGCGCCGTCGTGGTCGAAGATGCGCGCTCCAACGGCGAGTATTTCTGCGTGGTCGATCGTGTCGGCGAAGCCGGCACCGACGAGATGACGGTGATGGTGGAGGCGCGCGACACGTCAGTCGATAAGCAAGCGTTGAAGACCGACCTCGAACGCCGCATGAAGGAAGTGCTCGGCGTTCGCGTCACCGTCGAAATACACGGCAGCGGCGAACTTGATAGCTACACCGGAACGTCAAAGACTTCGAAAGTGAA
>CAWHKW010000005.1:0-231150 GCA_963829995.1 uncultured beta proteobacterium
CGCCCATAGTCATAGGTGCGGCAGCCGCGTTCGCACGCGCGGCGCATCAGCTCCCAGTACTTGAAGTCATTCGCGGCGAGCTCGCGCGCTTCAGAGACATCGCCGGCGTAGTACGGCAGAACTTCATCGCGAAAGTAGAACGACAGCACGGTAGACACAGGCCGACCCTCAGCGTTAACCACCGTCATAACCTCACAGGCATCCCCGAACGTCTTCCGCAGCGATTCGAAATACTTCTTCTGGAATGGCGGTGTTCCGTGGCGATGCGCGTTATCCGCATACAGAGCGAAAAAGCGGTCACAGGCAACGTCGATCTCACTTGCGAGGCCACGCTGTATTCCCTTGCGCACCATTGCTCGCTGCTTGCGCGGAATCGCCTGCATATTGGCCTCAACGCTCGGCTCGATAGGTTTTCGAAAAGTGACGAACAGCTGCTGCTGCGGCCAATCGGGCTCGTACAACTCGCGATTGCGCAGTTCAAGATGATCTACCCGCAGTTTGCGCGCCAACTCGGCCGCTGCTGCGTGCAGCAAGCCGCGAGAGTGCTCATCGTTCACAGCAGCCCCGCCATATACGGCGAAAGGCAACGATACGAGCGAATGCCCGAACAGAAAGCTCTTGACCTGCGCTAGCGGCAAGACGCCGGTGATGTGGCCGGCGCGTTCGGCAAGCAGATAGTGGGTGGGATGACCAAACACGCGCTCGATGATGTCGCGCCACTCGATGCGATGAAAGAACGTCGCTTCCGGGCACGTCTCCACGAACGATGCCCAGCCCGAGCGGTCGTGCTCCGCGAACGCCCGTACCTCGAGCGTCGCCCGCAATGGCATCTGGACGTCGTTCGCTCTCACGCTGCATCAAGGTCGAAAATGCGATCCACCCGATCCCAGCGGAAGTCGCTCAGCAGTTGCCGCAGTTTGAGCTCTGTGCGGCTCAGATTGACGTAGTGCCGGAAGCGAGTCTTAAGCCCCGCACCCTTGACGCGTGGCTGCTGCGGATCGATTTCCCACGGGTGAAAATAGAAGATCGCCGGTCGACGATCCACGCGGTTGACGCGATCGATCGCCCAGCGCGACAGCGCATAGGGCGCGAGCCGGAAATATCCACCGCCACCCGCAGGAAGATTGCGACCGAACACGCGCGCGGTGGTGACCGGTATCTCAAGAAGGCTCGGTCTGACCTTGAACGCAAAGCGCGGCGCAGCGGGCCAGCCATAGTGGTCGTGCTGCACCGGGTAGACGCTCGAGCTATAGCAGTAACCCGCCTCTGCAATGTGATCGAACGCCCACAGATTGCGGTGTCCGATCGAAAAGCTGGGCGCGCGATATCCGCGCACCGCGGCGCCGGCCGTGTCTTCGAGCACGTGCTTCGCGTCCCGAATATCGCTGTCAAACTCGGCAGGCGACTGGTCGGAGGCGCGCAAATGCGCCTGGCCATGGCTTGCAACCTCGTGGCCATGGGCGCTGATGTCGCGCACGATGCGCGGATAGCGCTGCGCCAGCCATCCCAGCGTGAAGAAGGTCGCTTTCGCCTGATGCTGGTCCAGCAGCTCAAGAATGCGATCGATGTTGCGTTCGATACGGCAGGGTGTTCGCTCCCAGTCGCTGCGCTTTATGTAAGGCGCGAACGCAGAGACCTGAAAGTAGTCTTCGACGTCAATCGTCAGCGCGTTCGTGATGGCGCTGGACTGCGCAGCCGGGGGCATCAGCGGAATCATTGCTGCGCGCTCGCACTTGCAGGGCGCGAAAGCCAATGCGCCATGTGCTGCGCAATGCGAGGCGCCGTCTTGCCATCCCAACATTCGGGAACGCGCCCGCGCTTGCCGCCGTTGCGAATAACGTCGTCGACGACTTGCAAGATGCGGCTGCGACAGGTGCCAACGAGCGTATTGGTGCCCTCGTCTACGGTGATCGGCCGCTCGGTATTGGCGCGCATTGTCAAGCAAGGCACGCCGAGCGCAGTCGTTTCTTCCTGGACTCCACCCGAGTCGGTCAACACGACTGCGGCGCTGCGCATCAATCCGACCATCTCCAGGTAACCCTGCGCGGGCAAACACGCGATTCGGTGGCGCTGCAACGAACCGTCAAGGCCGAATTTTTCGATACTCGCCCGGGTGCGCGGATGCACCGGCCAGATCACCGGCATGCGTTGCGCCACTTCTGCGAGCGTCGCAACGATGTTCGACAGCGTCTGCTCATCATCGACGTTGGCTGGACGATGGAGCGTAACCGCCGCATACCCCGCCGGTGCGCTCGCCCACTCGGGGTCGAGCCCCATGCGATGGAAAAGCTCTGCCGCCGAAACTGCCTTTGGAAGCGCGGACAGCAGCGAATCAATCATCAGATTCCCAACGAAGTGCACGCGCTCCTCGCTGATCCCTTCGCGCGCCAGATTACCGCTCGCGCTGCGTTCGGTCGTGTAAAGCCAAGTCGAGAGCTGATCGGTCAACACGCGATTGATCTCTTCAGGCATCGACCGGTCGAAGCTGCGCAAGCCGGCTTCGACGTGGACGATCGGAACACTCTTCTTGGACGCAACGAGACTGCAGGCCAGCGTGGAGTTGACATCACCCACCACAACGACGCACGACGGCTGGTATTGGTCGATCACCGGCTCGAAGCGCTTCATCACTTCGGCTGTCTGCGCCGCGTGAGTGCCCGATCCGACTTCGAGATTGGCATCTGGCGAAGGCAGCTCGAGATCGACGAACAGCCGATCGTTCAGGTCGAAGTCGTAGTGCTGGCCGGTGTGAACCAGCACTGCCGACGGCATCCCAGGCTGCGATTTGATAGCCCTTAGCAGAGGCGCCATTTTCATGTAGTTCGGGCGTGCGCCGACAACGCATATCACCGGACCGGCGCCCGCCATCACCTGCCCTTGGACGATCGAGCAGGTCCTCGAGTCTCTTCGTCCGGCAACGCTCGCTCGGGCTCAACAATTCCTCGCACCACACTAAGAAGCCCGTCGACATTGTGTTCAAGCTGTTCGATTCTTTCGGTGATCGCGGCAAGGGGACGCGCACCGACCCGGCCATTCGACGCAGATTCACGCTTGGGCGCGACCGAATCACGCTTCGACTGGGCTGCTCCAGCTTCACGCGCGCCAACCAGCGGCGAAACGGCAATGTCGGCCCCCATTTCGCCGGCAATCTCCTTGATGGCCGCGGCAATATCCGCGCGACCGATAACGTGCTTCTCGTTCAGATAGGCCGCCAGCAGCACTCGATTGCATAGCGAGTTGATGCGGCGTGGTACGCCCCCGGTGCCACGGTGGATTTCGATGAAAGCGTCGGCATCGAACTCCGGATCATTATTCCAGCCGACAAAACGCAGGCGGTGCTCAACGTAAGCACGCGTGTCGGCCTGATCGAGTGGGCCAAGGTGGTACGAGGCGATCACGCGCTGGCGAAATTGCTCCATCAACGGTGACCGCATCAGCATGCGCAACTCAGGCTGACCAATCAGAAAGCTCTGCAGCAGTGCATTGTCGCCGCATTGAAAATTCGACAACATGCGCAATTCTTCCAAGGAGCGTGCGCCAAGATTCTGCGCCTCGTCAACGATCAGCAGCGCGCGCTTCCCCTCTTGCAATGTCATCAGCAAAAACGCCTCGATTGTCGCTATCAGCTGTGCCTTACCGTCGAGCCGGGCCGGTATGCCGAACGCCGTGGCAACAGACCGCAACAGATCATCCGCATCCAGCTGCGTGCTGACGATCTGCGCGGCCACTACTTCGTGTGGGTCAAGTTCATTAAGCAACGCACGAACCAGCGTCGTCTTTCCTGTTCCGATGTCACCGGTGATCACCAGGAAGCCCTCGCCCTGATAAACGCCGTACTTCAGATAAGAAAACGCACTCTTATGACCCTTGCTGCCGAAGTAAAACGCCGGGTCCGGGCTCAACTGAAACGGCTTGCCGGTTAGTTTGTAAAAGTCTTCGTACATGGCGGACTACAGTTGGTGAAATAGTCCAACAAAAATTGCCGCTTCGCTGCTGTCACCGATACCGCTGGACGTTGAATCCTGTTGTCGATACCGGGCGCCGACAAAAGCGCTACTGCGCGGCGACAGTTGGCGGCTGGCCTGAACTCTGAAGATGTTCTCATCAGTGATGAGTGCAGCGGTCTGGTCTAAACCGCGCGTTTCCCACCGGGTGGCGGTTGCGTTAAGCGACGTCACCGGGGTCAGGCGATGACTCAACGAGAGCGAGACACCTCTCTGAGTGTTGTTGTTGAGAGTGATAAAGGTCACGGGGATTGCCGCATCAGGCAATGTTTTGGTCTTGAGGTAGTAGAGAGTCAGCGCCAGAGTATTGCGCGCGCCAACAAGGGCGGCGGAACCGGATGCTGAATTCACTACATTGGCATTTCGCGAAAAGATATTGACGCCGGCCGGAAGCGACGATGGAAGGGCCTGCCGTTCCATCAGATCCTGGACCTGTTGTGCGCGTTCCACCGGATCTGGAAAACGAGCGGTCAGGATTGCGTCCAGCAAGCCCGAAACATTGCCTGTGGCTGGCAGCTCCAATAGGAGTTGTGGATAGGTAGTGACGTAACGTGAAGCGGAAAGACTAGTTGCGAAGCGCCGCAGCCGACTGGAAGCGCCAAACTGGTAACTCGGACCGAAGAATCGGTGCTCCCAATACCCACCTACGCGCGTCCGGGGACCTGGCCTCCACTCCAGCTCAGCGCCGTAGATCGGACCAGACTCCTCGGTCCGCGTGTAGTTCGTGCGTTCATAACCGCCGCGCAAGCCGGCGGTAAATTGCGGCGTAAACGCGTAATTGATCGTGGCCAGGACCACATCGAGTTCCTGATCAACATCGCGTAGATCATCAAATTGGGTCACATCGCGTTGAACGCGCAATAACCCGCCGAGCGGCGTTGCGATACGAGCTACTTCCGCTCTGTGCCGGCCGTGGTAGGCGTTGTCCAGGTTAGAGTCAGACTGGGTCGTATAGGTATACGAGTTGTCGCTGCGTACCAGATACCGCCAGTTAGTCGCAAAATTGCCTTGCAGATACGGCGCGACACTACCCTGCACATAGGTGTACTTGTTGAACGTCGATGCCGCATCTGAGCGCGGCAAGAAAGGGTTTATTAACGATTGGTTGGCGTGCAGCGCTGCGTCGATATAGAACAGCTGATCAATTGCCTCGAGGTTGGCGAGAACATTTGCGTACGGCAGCATGCGGCTGGTTTGCGTACCGTCCGCATAGCCAATCATATTCAGCGATGCTGAACCCGCCACGCGTAAACGCGGGCCTTCGCGCTGGAATCCCACGGCAGGCTCGACGCTAAACACCAGGTCGCCTTCGCGCCGTGCACTCTGCTCGTAGTTTGCGTTGTTCGTAAGCGTGGCCTGCGCCCTAATACTCGAGTCGACATCCCAACGCTGGGCAGATGCCGGACCTGTACATCCGAGTGCCAAGCAGGCCACACAAGATGCGCGATAAGGCGTACCTCTCAACCGCCTGAGTACTGTGTGTGGCGCACGCACGTCGGTCTCAGTGGGTGCGCGAGCCGTAGTACGAGCCAGCCTCTGAAGTTGATGACTTGTTCAGCAGTGTCATAACCACGGGACAGTTTTCGAGCGTGACTAGTGCGTCGCTTACGTGTCCCTGAGGCGTACGGTCGGCTTCGATGACTAACACGACCTGGCCCATATGCGCGGCCAGCACACGCGATTCTGTAGAACCCAGCAGCGGCGGCGCGTCAAACACCAAGATTCGATTGGGGTCCTGAGCCACAAGTTTGTCTACCAGCAAACTCATACGTTTGCTTGCGAGCATCTCGGTTGCCTGCTCATTTAAGGTGCCGGCAGGCAGGATTGAAAGCCGCTCGACGTTTGTTCGGAGGATAAATGTTTGAACATCGAGGCTTGGGTCGCTTAACACATCGAGCAGACCCTTTGCTGGTGGCAGAGCAAGCCGCTCGAGCGCCATCGGTCGCGTCGCGTCGGCGTCAATCAGCAGCACGGTCGTATCGCGCTCGAGGGCCATCGAAAGCGCAAGATTGATCGACACAAAGGTTTTTCCTTCGCGCGGCAATGAACTGGTCACCATGATGCGATTAGCCTTGAGGACCTGCGCTGCCGAATTTCCACGCACGTTATTCAGCAACGGCCGCTTGATCATGCGGAATTCTTCGGCTCGGCGGGACGACGGCGCGTGCGGTGATACGTAACCCAGCGCCGACAAGTGCTCCAGATCGATCGTCACCTGCGGCGATGGAACTTTATTGGAATCGCTTATCTGGCCGGCATCCCTGGAAATAACGCCGGCAATGCCGCGGCCGGCCTCCGCACGAAGCGCAGCCGGCGCGCCGTCAACTGCACGATCCGCAATCGCTGGTTTAGGCGCCGCATCCTGCGCCGCATCGACTCCCGCGCTGCGTAATTGCGCGAGTCGGCTTGCGGCTTGTTCGATGGTGTTCAAATCAGGGCTCCTAGACGCGCGTACTCATGGATAAAACCGTCACCCATAAACCGCAGGCCACGAGAAGGCCGGCAAGCCCGCTGCCAAAAGCGACATTGGCAAAGCGCCGGCGCCGAAGATCGGCATCTGTCGGCAACATCGACACACTCCCCAGGACGGGCCGTTGAGTGAATTCGCGTAGCGCCGCCACTGCATGAAAAGTCGGCATTGCGCGCGCCATCGCGAAACTCGCAGCCAACCCCGCGCCAACTGCGGCCATCAGCACTAAAAAAATCAGCGCCAATCGATTGGGAAACACCGGGTTCGGTGCAACCCGCGGCGGATCAATGATGCGGAACTCGGCAAGACCGGCAGAGTTGACATCCTCTCCGAG
Organism: uncultured beta proteobacterium; assembly: GCA_963829995.1. GTDB lineage: Bacteria > Pseudomonadota > Gammaproteobacteria > Burkholderiales > Burkholderiaceae_F > JACCZX01. The sequence continues at coordinate 6,809 of CAWHKW010000005.1, forward strand.
CGAGGCCGATTCGCGACGACTTACCAGTGCCTGGTAATTTTTTTGCAGCACTTCGTAATCTCGATTCAACTGAGCAAGCTCGGCTTCAATCTGGGGCACCCTGCCAGCCGCGGCGCGCAGCTGGGCGAGACGTCCCTCGGTTTCGGACACCCGCGAGCGTAATGAGGCAACGTTGGCCTCAGCCTCCGCACGAGCAATCTTGATACGCTGAAACACGGGATTGGTCGATGGCGAAACACGCGAAGGCGACTGCACTGCCGCCTGCCTGCGCGCTTCGATCTCCTGCTTTCTCTCTTCCTCCAGTTGGGCAATCAATCTGCGCGTGGATGCCACGTCAGGATGCTGGTCCGTATAACGGCGCAGTAAATCATCCAGCTGTTTGCGCAATGCATCGATGCGCGAGTCGTAGTCCGACGGGATCCCGCCCGATGCCGCATTGCTGTTGACGTCCGGCAGCATCACCGGATCTTCACCGGCCAATTCGCGTTTGTAGGCATCGCGCACCTCTTCGGCTGACCGCAATTCCTGTCGCACCTTCGCCGCCTCGGCCGTCAGTGCAGTCATGCGCGCGAAGTAATCGGCTCCGGAGCCACTGGTAACTCCGAGATTCTTCAGTTTGAATTCCTTCAGCCGGTTCTCTGACTCTGCGAGCTTCTGTTCGTAAGTCTTGATCTGCTCGTCGATGAAGCGGCGCGCGGATTCGCTGTCGCGCCGCTTGTTGCCTAAACCTGATTCGACAAATAGCGACAGCAGGTCCTGCACTACACGTCTGGAGCGATCCGGATTGATATCCTGATAAGAGATCGTGTAGATGTTTTCGCGTGCACTGCCCATGAACCGGATCCGCTTCGTCAGCGCATCGACCATCCGGTCACGCTCGATTTGCGTGGTTCCGGACACGTCGAGGTTGGCGCTGTGCATGATCTTCTCAATGTTCGGTCGAGCGATGATCGTGCGGGCAAGCATGCCAACTTGTTCGTCAATGTTGGGCTGCACGGCGAGTCCTGCCATCAAAGGTTTCAAAACCGTTTGCGTGTCGACGTAAACACGCGCACTGGCTTCAAAGCGATCCGGTATTTGCCACACAATGACGGCACCGACGATGCCAACCACCCAGGCGACTGCCAATCCGATCCAACGACGCCGCCACATCGCGCCGCCAATAATCCAGAACTGCCGAAGTATCTCTTCCATCAATCACACTCAGTGACTTGCGCGAACCGCATCTAGTAGAGCGGTCATTTAGAACCAGCCCTGCGGAATGATCAGCACGTCGCCCGGTTTTACGTCCACGTTAGCCGAGATGTCACCCCGCCGCACAAGGTCAGCCAGGCGCACGCTGTACTGCGTGCCCTTTTCCGAGCCCCGCACAAGCACCGCGCTATTGCCGTCAGCAAAATCCGTCAGACCGCCCACGACGATTAGCACGTCAAGCATGGTCATGTTTTGGCGATATGGAATCGCCTGGGGTTTTGCTGCCTCCCCTATTACGCGGATCTGTTCACCGAACGGTCCGGCGAAGCTGGTCACGATTATTGTGACCTGTGGGTCACGAATGTATTTGGCCAGTGCCTTCTCGAGCTCACGTGACAGCTCGACGGGATTGCGGCCGAGCGCCTGAATGTCTTCCACCAGCGGTGTCGTGATACGCCCGTCGGGACGTACGGGTACCGTTGCTGACAGATCGGGGTTGCGCCACACGATCACGTTTACCGTGTCGAGCGAACCGATCAAATAACGGTAGTCAGGACTCGCAGCTGTCGGCGGCGCCGGCGGATATTTCGGACTGCCGCACGCAGCCAGTAGCGTGGTTAACATCCATATCAATGCCGCAACAATCCGCGTCGCATTCTCCTGCACCATAGTCTTCTCCAATCCGCTCTATTTGGCGTTCATGCAACCAAACGCCGTCGCCACATTTGCACCAGCCGACCGTCAGGCGGGTGAAATCCAGTCTATTACATGGCGAGACCGCCAGACTTACTGCGCACCTTCGCCGAACAAAACCACTCTAACCGTTTCCATGATGATCAGCACATCAAGGGCCAGCGAGTGATTTTTGATGTAGTACAGGTCGTACTGCAGCTTGCGCTCGGCATCTTCAACCGAGGCGCCATACGGATAGCGGATTTGAGCCCACCCGGTTACACCGGGCTTGATCGAATGACGTAAATCGTAAAAGCGGATGCGCTCCTTCAGCTCCGCCACGAAGGCCGGGCGCTCCGGGCGCGGACCGACAAGGCTCATCTCACCACTAAGTACATTGAACAACTGCGGCAATTCGTCGATGCGCAGCTTGCGCATGATCCGGCCCACCCCGGTGATACGCGCATCATTGGCGCTCGCCCAGCGAGCGACGCCGTCGCCTTCGGCGTCGACTTGCATGCTGCGGAACTTGACGCACAGGAACGAACGCCCACCACGGCCAACGCGCTCTTGCCAAAGAAATATTGGTTTGCCGCTTTCGAGGAAGATGGCCGCGGCGGCAAGAAGCATCACGGGAAACGAAAGTATCAGCAGGACCAGGGCCAGCGTCGCATCAAAAATTCGTTTCACGACCGTGCGAACGGCATCCTGGGCGAAGCCGTCACCGTAAATGAGCCAGCTGGCCTTTAGCGACTCGATAGGCACTTCCCCGCGCACGCGCTCGTAGAACGCCGACAAATCGCGCACCGGAACCCCGCGGACCCGGCAGTCGAGCAGATCCCGCAGTGGTAACACGCCGCCGCGCTGATCGCGCACGGCAACAATGACCTCATCTACTTTGAAGCGCTGAACGATTGCGGACAAATTAGCCGACGGAGGGAAAATAGCTGCACCGTCCGTTGCGTCCCGCATCACGACGCCATCGTCAGCGCCCGCCGGATAAAAACCGACCACTACGGATCGGCGTGGCCCTTGATTAATAACGCGCTCAACCGCAACCGCCTCAGCGCCCGTGCCAACAATCAGAACTCTCTGCAAGCCGACGCCGGTGCCTTGCACGGCGGACACTGCGGTACGTATCAGTACGACACCGCCTAGCGCATACAGGCACGCGGTACCCAGCACCTGTCGTCCCACGTTGCCCGCTGACGTCATAGCTGAACAGGGCGTACGCAATCGGGAAACCGACCACGAGGACCACCGCGGTACGGAGGAATACGACGGTTAAGGACTTCGGCTCACCGATACGAAACAGGCTGAAGACGACGCCCAGACCCGTCATGATCAACGCGAACTGGAGGGCAGGAATAAAGGCCGTGGTCGTACCCACCCCATAAGGTCCCAAATGCAGATTCACCGCCAGCAGCATCGTGAATGTGCAACAGGCGGCAAAGACCGCCATTTCGGTAAGGGCTCCGGCCGAAAAGCGGCGACGCGATAGGCTCAGCACTGCAATACCTCTTCTTATTAATCACCAGACTTCGCCCCGTTCCCCCGTCCGCCTGTTGATCGACGGATTCCGAGTAAGTTAACCACGCAAACCTTCGCCAATGTGACCGGGAGCAATTCCAACTCCTGCCGGCGTCGATCGGTTGACGCTACCTAGTGTCGACGGATCATTCGGATACCGATATCAAACTAATCGGTCGGAAAATTCCGCCTTTTTACGCTTGACAACAGACACCAACTATGGCGAGCGGAGAGGGTAATACGATGTGTAGTACGTTCCAACCGCCAACCGTCGGTTTCCGACCTGTGGCTATCACGGGTTTTAGTGAATGGCCGGATTAGGTAATTCGTCAGAGCCGCCACACCGATAAGCCGCGCGCTCTTAACGCAGCAGCATCAGCCTGGCACTTCACATCGACGTAAAGCGCTCCGGGCATAAGCTTCTGCATTACGTCGTCTACTGAACGGTGTACGAGAGACTGGTGCGCCACCGCCGCTACCAAAGCGTGCGCCCGCGGAAGGTCGTCCCACGCCGTCAGCGGAAGGCCATAGTGGCTCATTGCCTCGCCCGCATCGGCGACCGGGTCATGGACGGTAACTACCGCCCCATACGATTGAAGCTCGCGAATGACGTCGATCACCTTGGAGTTGCGCAAGTCCGGGCAGTTTTCCTTGAAGGTGAGCCCAAGCACGATGACGTTCGCGCCCTTTACGGAAACACCCGACTGGATCAGGCTCTTGACGGTTTGCTCGGCGATGAACTTGCCCATGCCGTCGTTGATGCGCCGTCCGGCCAGTATCACCTGCGGGTGGTAGCCAAGCTTGTCGGCCTTGTGCGTCAGGTAATACGGATCAACGCCGATGCAATGGCCGCCGACAAGTCCAGGTCGAAATGGTAAAAAATTCCACTTCGTGCCCGCCGCATGTAGAACTTCCATCGTGTCAATGCCAATCCGATGGAAGATGAGCGAGAGTTCGTTCATCAGCGCGATGTTCAGATCTCGCTGCGTGTTTTCGATGACCTTGGCCGCCTCGGCAACCATGATGCTCGACGCACGATAGACGCCGGCGGTGATCACCTGTTCGTAGGTCCGGGCAATGCGGTCCAGCGTCTCTGGCGTGTCACCGGCAACGACTTTAACTATCCGCGTCAGTGTGTGCTCGCGGTCGCCGGGGTTAATGCGTTCCGGCGAGTAGCCGACGAAAAAATCGCGCTTCCACTTCAGTTTGGACTCGCGCTCAAGAATGGGAATGCAGATCTCCTCCGTGGCCCCCGGATACACCGTCGACTCGTAAACGACAGTCGCCCCCTTTTTCAAATTGCGGCCGACGGCAGTGCTGGCTCCGATCAATGGACCGAAGTCGGGTTGATGAGCATCGTCGATTGGAGTGGGCACAGCGACAACGATGATGTCGGCGGACTGCAGCTGCGTGGCATCGGTCGTGGGCTCGAGCAAAGAAGCCGCTGCTAACTGGTCTGGCGTTACTTCACCGGTTGGGTCGATGTGTCGCCGATAGGCATCCACCTTTTCGGTCGATAAATCCAGGCCGATCGTCCGAAATTTCTTGCCGAACTCGACGGCCAACGGCAAACCGACGTAGCCCAGACCTACCACTGCAATGACTTGCATCCCGATTGCTCTTAGCCGCGCTGAGCGGCGTTTAAAGTTGTTTCAGCAAAGTGGGAATCTCCGACTTCCCCGGGAACTCGTCAGTCACGGCCTGCAGCGCGGTCAGTTCCTTGCGAGCGTCTTCGGTGCGACCCGCCTTCACCAGCGCCTTGGCGTAGTTAAGGCGGATGTCGTGGCGCTTTGGTGCAAGATCAGTGGCCTTCTTCAAGTACTCGAGTCCTTTACTCGCATCGCCTTTGGACACCAGAAGGGTGCCGAGAGTATCCAGGGCGGCCGCATTTTCAGGTGCCAACCGAACCGCGCGCTCGGCATAACCGATCGCCTTGGGGTCACCCAGCTGACCGGCGGACCAAGCAAGATTGTTGAGGGCCACCACGTTGTCGGGCTGAAGTGCGATAACGGCCTGGTAAAGCGTTACCGCCGAGCGATAATTTTTCTCTCCCAGGGCGCGCTCCGCCAAATAAACGCGGAAAGTTGCGTCCTTCGGATGTTCTGCTAACCACTTCTTCGCAAACGCATCGGCCTCGGCTGCTTTGCCAGTCCGATTCAGCGTTGAGTGCAGCTTCAACGCCAGCCCTTCAGAAGTCGGTTCGACTTTCAGCGCATCGCGATAGGCGCGCTCGGCTTGTCCCCAGTTCTGCGTCGCCGTATGGACGTCGCCTTCGAGCGCGAAGCCAACGGCAACCTTCGGTTTCGTCGATTGGAGACTCTTCGCTTCCTTTATCGCTTCGTCAGGCTTTTCTGAAAGCACATAGCCAACAACAAGATTGCGTGCGATCCCAAGGTCATCGGGCGCCAGCTTCTGCGCCTTACGCAGCAAATCTATGGTCTTGGGATAGTCCTTGCGCTTCGCGTACATGGCCGCGAGGTGAACCAGCGGCGCCGCGGACCCGGGTTCGAGCGTCGCCCATCGATTCAGCGTCTCAATGGCTTGATTGGTTTCACCGGCCGCTTCATGCGCCTGCGCGAGCGCACCCAGAATGCGAGGCTCGTTTCGAAGCGCTGAGGCGGCTTCCTGCGCCGTGGTCAGTGCTGCCGCGGAATCCTTGTTACGCAGGTGAAAGCCGATCAGCGCGAGTCGCGCTGGAACCGATTGTGGGTTCGCACTGATCGCACGCTGCAGAGTCGCCAGGATCTCGGCGGGTGGGGCACCGGTACGGCCCATGACATCTGCTAATGCGAGCAGCGCCTGCTCGTTTTTGGGTTCCTTCGCAACGAGCGCCTCGAGTCGCTTGCGCGCGTCCGCGGGCTTTTTCTCAGCGATGTCGAGCCGCGCCAGGTTGACGATCGCAGGCAAGTAGGTCGGACTCAGCTCGACCGCCTTGGTGAAAGCCGCGCGCGCAGCAGCCCGGTCGTTGCGTGCCGCATGAACCGCTCCCAGCATCTGGTGCGACAAGGGATTGGTCGGGTACTTCTTGGCGAAAGCATTGGCGGCCTGGAGCGCTCCATTCAGATCGTTTCTTCTCGCGTGGCCGATAATCAGCGCCATGTCGGCCTGCATCGGGGCGCCATCGAGAGTGGTGGCCGCCTCTAGTTCACGAATACCGGCGTCGGCGTCGCCCTTCGACAGCGCGATCTGACCCAGCCGCGTCCGCGCAAGCGACTCCTGCGGTTTGGAGTCGGTGGCTGCAGCGTAGTAGAGCGACGCCTGCTTCAAATCTCCGTTCGCGAGGTAGGTTTCGCCCGCCAGTAGCAGTACTTGCGGATCGCTCCGCGTTCCGGACGCGAGCATTGGCTGGATCGACTCCAGTGCCTTGGCTGGCTGATGGGCACCCAGGTATGTGCGTACCAGCATTCGACGCGCACCGGCGTGCTGGGGCGCGAGCGCAACGGCTTTGCGCAAGTAGCCCTCGGCCGTTGCCGCCTGTCCCGCTTGCAGCTCTACGGCTCCAGCCAACACCAGGCTTGGCACGTGTTCCGGAGCGCGCTTAAGCACCTGCTGCGCCGTGTCGCGCGCCTTGACGAGGTCGTTCTTCCCAAGCGCGATCACGGCGTCAAAGTACTGCGTGCGCAGGTCGCTGCGCACCGATCGTGCTGCATCGAGCTGGACGGCGGCCGCGTCGAATTGCTTTTCGTTGATCAGCAGTTGAATTAACGCATAGCGCGCCGGCATGAAGCTTCCATCTGCGGCGACCGCTTGCTCCAGTGAGCTCTTTGCACCGGCTCGATCGCCGCGAGAGAAACGAACATCCGCTTGCAACGCATACGCCTCGGCCGCTTTCGGGTGCGCCTGGATGACCGCGTCGATCAATCGACTCGCATCATCGATCTTGCCGTCGGCTGCCAGCAGCCGCGCGAGGCCAAGCTGGGCCGGTGGATAGTCACGCTTCAGTGCAGCTGCCGCATTGAACGATGCAGTCGCGTCGCTCAACTTCCCGAGCTGAAGTTGGGCTTGGCCGACGGTTGCCCTGAGCGCCGCCTCGGCGTCCGGAACAGTCAGCTTGCGGCCACCCAGCTCGGCAACGAGCTTTTCCGCTTCCCCCTGTTCGAGCATCGCGCGCGCCAGCAGCGGTAAGACGACGTCTTCCGGTTGCCCGTATTCGAGCGCCTTGCGGAACTCCCTCTGCGCGCCGACCGGATCGCCTACATTCAACGAGGCGCGGCCCAGCAGCAGCCTCACCTCGCCGTCGGTAGGCTTCTGCTGTACTGCATTCCGCAATTGAATAATCGCCGCCTTGTGCTCGCCTTTCGCTTCGTAGGCCCGAGCCGACGCAATGAGCGCGTCGGGACTCTCCTTGCTACATGCCGGCAACAGCAACATCGAAACGACTGCCAGCGCAAGCACTGGCCACTGTCGCCTTCCGCACGCAGAAAACAATCGCATGATGATTCTCTCCACCGTTAGTCGTGCTTGCGCAGCCCGAAACGGTTTAACAGATCGTAGAGTGTCGGCCGACTAACCCCAAGCAGATCGGCCGCTTTCGACAAGTTACCATTGGCGCGAGCCAGAGCGCGCGCGACTTCGCGCCGTTCGGCGCTGTCCCGCGCCTCTCGCAGGTTCAACGCCTCAACCTCCGATGACCCATTTCCCGCGGACAGTCCGAGGTCGCCGGCTTGAATTATCGGTCCATCCGCCATGATCACAGCGCGCTTGATGACGTTCTCCATCTCGCGGACGTTGCCGGGCCACCGGTGACTCTCGATCGCATCTAGCGCATCGGTGGCGATAGTCAGATGACCGCGCTTCAGTTCGTCTGCGAAACGCCGGGTCAATGCGTGCGCGAGAAGCACCGCATCACCCGAGCGATCGCGCAGTGGCGGCACCTGAATAACTATTCCGGCCAGTCGATAAAACAGATCTTCGCGAAACGTTCCTTCGGCAATTCTTGCCTGCAGATCCTGGTGCGTGGCACAGACAATGCGCACGTCAACCGGAATCTCCGCTCTTCCGCCCAGCCGCTCGATGGAACGTTCCTGCAGGAAACGTAGCAGTTTGGCCTGCAATGTGGCGGGCAGATCGCCGATCTCATCGAGAAAGAGCGTGCCTTTGTTGGCAGTTTCGATGCGCCCGATGGTCTGCTTGGCGGCGCCTGTAAACGCACCTCGCTCGTAGCCGAACAGCTCGCTCTCGAGCAATGTTTCGGGAATGGCAGCACAGTTGATTGCCACAAAACGTTGCTTGCTTCGGGTTGACGAGTCGTGCAGCGCCCGCGCCAGAAGTTCCTTGCCTGTGCCTGATTCACCCAGCAAAAGGACGGTGGCATCCGTTGCCGCTACCTTCTCCACCATTCGGCATACCGCAACCATCTCGGGTGCGCCGGTGATGATTCCTCCAATCGCGCCTGCCTGCGAGGCCAGCAGGCGGCGATTCTCGAGCTGAAGCTCGTGCATGCGAAATGCGCGGTCGATGATCAGCGAGAGAACCCCGGGCTCGAACGGTTTGGCAAAGAAATCATGAGCGCCTTGCGAGACGGCCTGCAGTGCATTTGCTACGTCGTTCTGACCTGTCAGCACAATTATTTTTGTGTCAGGCGCTAGCTCGAGTATCTGCCCAAGCGCCTTAAATCCTTCGGTGACGCCGTCGGAATCTGGTGGCAGTCCGAGGTCAAGCGTCACCACGGCGGGCTCGCTGCGACGCAGCTCTGCAATCGCTTCTTCGCGATCAGACGCCAACGCCACCTCGTACGCGTCGAACGCCCACTTCATCTGAACCTGCAGTGCAGGATCGTCTTCGACGATCAACAGAGGTCTCCGTGTCTCGCTCACGACGTGGTCTCCGGCGTCGGTACCACCGGCGCAGCACGCAGCCGAACTCGAACGCAAGTTCCCTGGTCGGGTGCACTCTCAACCTCGATTTGACCGCCAATCTGCTTAACGTACTGCTGACTCTCGTACGCTCCAATGCCGGTGCCGCTGTCCTTCGTTGTCTGGAAGGGTTTGAAGAGTCGATCCCTCACAAAGTCCGGAGTCATGCCTTTGCCCTTATCGCTCACGTCAATGACGACATCGTCGCCGTCGCGCATCGCTCGCATCACGACAGGCGAATCGTCTCCCGACGCCTCCACGGCATTCTGAACCAAGTGCCCGAGCACGCGCTCGAGGCGGTCCTCATGACCCCGTACCAGCAGACCGGCCGGTGCGTCGACTTCCACGCTGGAACGACCCTTAGAGTGAAGCGCTTGAATCCGCGTTCGCAACTAGGCTGATATCTACCAAACGCATCCGGTCAATCGATGAGGCATCTGGGCGCAACTGCATCGTCAATTGATGCATCTTGCCGACGACGTGCTGGACCGTATTCAGCATGTCACGCTGGAACTCTGGGTTATTGCGATGGCGTTCGGCATTGCTGAGCAGCAACTGTAGTTGAGCAATCAAATTCTTTAGGTCATGAACGACAAAGGCTGACAGACGGTTGAATGCATCGAACTTATTGGCTTCAAGCAGCGCTTCGGCGGCCATCGCATATGCGAGGTAACTAGACGCCTGCTGTCCCGCAGTCCTGAGTAGATCGAGCACTTCCCAGTCAATCTCGACCCGGATACGCGGGTTCACGAGTACTACAAATCCAATCAATTCCTCCCCGGTTAAAAGCGGGACGATCAACCATGCGTCTCGCATCGATTCGATCGAGGGTGGCAGCGTCAACTCCTGGTACTTGGCCGGCTGGCGCCGGAAATCGCTGATCTCCACGACCCAGCCGGTGCGGCGCAGAAACGAAGGGAGCGCAGACTCTACCGATTCGATTGCGTCGGTGCGCGGCAACGAGGACCGCTCCACTTGTCGATAGCCACTCCCTTGTTCCTTTAACCATAGCGCTCCTCCCGAGCTTTCCACCAGATTGGCAAGCGCGCGGATGCAGGACATCCTTGCCTGCTCAGCAGGTCCGGCAGCAAGGGTTTGCGTAAATCGAAGCCACTCTTCCCGATAGTCGTAGCGATACGCGAAGAAATTCTTCGCTACCAAGACTCGCAATTTCGCGCGGAAGGTCGCTGAAACACTGACCATCGCCAGCAGCAATAAGGCCGCAAACAGCAGCGCGACTTCGAGCGCCTTGCCCCATGACCCGCCAAAGTAGCGAAGATAGAAACCGCCGGTCGCTACCAGAACCAGGTAGGCACCCGACGCCAGCAAGGCCGTGGATCCGGCCACTACGCCACGCGAAAGCACGACGTCAAAGGACCAATTCTTGGTTCGATCGAACGTCAACGCAAACAACGGGACCGTCATCGCTTGAGCAATGCCGCGCGCCGCCCACAGGTTTTCATCGAGCACGCGGAAAAGCACCGCGTCGGAATAGAGAATGACGTCGTAGGCGAAGATCGCGGCAAATGCGAGGATCAGCGGTCTCACATGCCAGCGCGAACGCGACGGCGTGCGACGGTAGCACTGCTCAGTCAGCACAAGCCCAAGAATCGCGACCGCGAGGGAGACGCCGAAGGCAAGCAGATGATTTGATCGGCCAAGTTCCGGAATCCCAGGCGGAGGCGCGCCGATGACGATCATCACAGCAACGATGAGAATTGCGGCTGCCACCATAAGCGCCGTCACCACCGCTCGGGACATCCTTGTCGAACCATCGCGAGGACCGAGGAAGACCACCATGAAGCCGAGGGCGGCACCGGTCCTGAGCGAGTCCAGCACGTGAGTCGCATTCCAGGTTTGCGACGATGGACTCAGAGCGAAGAAAACCGCCGCAGCTGCAGCAGCTGCGCTCAGCATCAAGCGTCGCTAGCAGGAACGCAGGGCGCCCGCCGCGCGCTCTGGCCTTGGCGACGTGAAATGAAAACCCCCCGAAGACCAGAATCGCAATTCCGTACGACCAAACACTGGGGCTGGTGAACCAACGAGTTTCCAAGGGAACAGTCAGATCAGGAAGGCGTAAACGGAACCTAAGGGAGAACGCGCGCCGTATGAATTGAGAAGTTTCACGGCCTTAAGGCGGCAGCAGCATAACGGCGAGCAACATTGCCAGCGTTGACAATAACTCCGTCCAGTTGAATCCCTTGCGCCTACCCGTGCAGTCTTCGAACACGGCATGCGCGAGTCTTCGCCCGGCGGCGAATCGCCTTATGACTGGCTCGGATGTCGATTTTTCTTACGCTTGCCGCCACAGTGTGAGTGTAAGTGCTTGATAAATCGCAGGTGGCACGGAAACCGCTAGGGGCTCGGGCGGAGGGCGGTTAATTCATTGACTTGTTGTCGGAGGGGACGCATGAAGAAGCTTCTGATTGGTGCTTTCGGTTGTCTGGTCCTGTTCGCCTCAGCGCCGGCGTCTGCGGTAATCACCCTCGACTTCGAGGGGATCGGCAATGAATGCAGTATTAATAATTTCTACAATGGGGGCACCGACTCGTGTGGTAACTCGGGAACGAACCACGCGATTGCCTTTGGTCCAAATAGCTTGGCGGTGATCGATGCGGATGCGGGCGGCAGCGGCAACATCGGCAACGAGCCCACTCCTGACACCGCCATGTTCTTCTTGACCGGTAGCGCGGTGCTCAACTATGCAGCCGGATTCGAAGACGGGTTCTCTTTCTTCTATTCATCGGTGTCGTTTCCGGCAACCGTTTCCGTCTACCTGGCCTTGACGCAACCGGCGCCCTGCTCGGTTCGATTAATCTCGCTGCGCTGGGCGCTGGCCCCGGTGACCCGAACGGCGCCTTTTCAATATGGGAAATCGGCTTCCTAGCCTTTGACGGCACAGCAATGTCGATCGACTTCGGCGGCACGGTGAATCAGATTGCCTTTGACAATGTCACCTTTGGTTCGATCGACCCGCGCCCGGATCCCGTTCCCGAACCAGCCACGCTTGCGCTGTTGGGGATCGCACTGGCAGGGTTAGGGGTCGCCGCTCGTCGCGGCAAGAAAAAGTAGCGGCACGCTCCAAGCGCTGTTCGCTTTTTGCGGGCCTGGGCTAAGGAAGCTAGGTACCGCCGCGTTCGTGTAACCTACGGCCTCGACTTGCGCCTCCGGTCGTCACCCTATTGCGCGGGGTGGAGCAGTCTGGCAGCTCGTCGGGCTCATAACCCGAAGGTCACAGGTTCAAATCCTGTCCCCGCAACCATTTTGATGCAGTAAGAAAGAGCCGCCCACCAGCGGCTCTTTTACATTGCCGGGCTGCGTCACAGGAACTCATTTCGCCCGGGGCGCGTGCGCAACTGTTTGCCGATGAAATCCGGCGCCGCAGCTGTTAACTCTTATTCTGAGCGCCGGCAAAGAAAGCATTGAGTTCCTGGCCGGATGCTGCGTTAGCAAATCCGTCGAACTTTCCTTGCTCCGCTAATACTTTGGCGGCACGCATGAATCCACCCCATGCCGAGCGCGCCAGTGCACCTCCTACACTGACTCGCCGCACGCCAAGCGCGCCAATCTCCTGCATCGTCAGCTCACTTGTCGATCCCACCAGTAAATTGAACGGCTTCGGCGCGACCGCGGCGACAACCGTCGCGATGTGCTCGCGCGTGCGAATTCCCGGTGCGTAGAGGCAATCGGCGCCCGCCTGCGCGTAAGCCTTGAGCCTTGCAATTGTTTCGTCGAGATCGGGCCGGCCTACGAAGAAGCACTCGGCGCGCCCCACCAGCAACGTATCACCGCCCGCCTTGTCGATCGCCTTGCGCGCCGCGCGCATTCTTTCGACTGCAACGCCGAGTTCGAACAGCGGCTGCGCTGCATCGCCGGTCGAATCTTCGATCGACAGTCCTGCCACGCCGGTATCCACCGCGAGTCGGACGCTTTCTGCAACACCGGCTGTCTCAAGTGCAAAGCCACTTTCAAAGTCGGCGTTGACCGGAAGATCAGTCGCGGCCACGATCTCTCGCAAGTGCTCAAGCGCCATCTCGCGCGAAATGCCGTTATCGGGACGGCCTCGTGACCAGGCGAAGCCGGAGCTGGTAGTGGCAAGCGCCTTGAAGCCGAGGCCCTGCAGAAAGAGCGCGCTTCCAACGTCCCACGGATTTGGAATGACGAAACAGCCGCTTTCGTGCAGCTGCTGAAAGGTACGCCGCTTACCGGCGATGCTGGGACGAGGCTCGGGCATGCGATGTGTTCCTGATTCTTCTATGTGTCGATGTTACGCACCATGTGAATCTCATCGTGCAGCTCGCCATCCAGCAGCATGAACCCCCGCTCGACGCCGAACGAAGTGAATCCAACCGCTTCATAGAGCGCAATCGCCTTGAAGTTGGCTGCGTTGACTCCCAGATTGACCTGGCGTACCCCAGTCATCGAAGCGGCGCGCGACAACGCGCGATCCACCAGTTGGCGGCCGACGCCGCGCCGGCGCGCGCTCGGCGCAACGTACATGCCCCAGATAAATGCCTTGTGCGCAAGCTTTTGCACCTCTTCCCGCTTCAGTCCGAGCATGCCGACGAGATCGGACTCGAGCCACGCTCCCAGGACGCACCGGTCCGGCTTTGCGGCCAGACGCTCTGCCACGACAGCGATCGGCGTCTGATTCTCTTCCTCGTAGCTCGAAGCGAAAGCCGACGGGCAATCGCGCAGCGCTGCCAGGCGAAGGGTTTGAAACGCAGGAGCATCGTCCAGGCCGAGCTCGCGGATTTGCATCATCGCGCGTCTTCACTGGCAGGCAGGATGAGTTGCGTTTGCGTCACGACCGCGCACAGCTTTCCACTCTCCGACTTGATTAGCGTTTGCCAAACCATCGTCGTGCGACCGCGGTGGAAGGGAGTGCATTCACCGACCACGGTCGAACCTTGCGCGACGCTGCCGATGAACTTCGTGGTCGAATCGACGGTCGTCGTGCGCGCACCATGCGGCAGGTTCTGGAAAGTGCCTATCGCACCTAGCGTATCGGCAAAGGCCATCATCGCTCCGCCGTGCAGAGCCGCCCCGGTAGTGCACAGGTCCGGGCGAACCATCATCGTGGCGACGACTCGTTCCTTGTCTGCTTCGGTCAATCGAATTCCCAGCAGGCCAGGCAACAGCGGTTTGAGTTGAGCTTCAAGGGATTCGATCGTCAGCATCGTGCTTCCTTTTTGGCGCGAGAGACCGCACGAACATACGCTCCGTCGTCGAAAGGTGATGGCGTTGCAAATCGCTAGCAGCTGCGGGCGAGAAGTCAAGCCGCTCGAGCAGGCGAAGCGAGCGCTGATTTCCCACTTCAACTGTCGCCAAGCACCGCTCGACGTCATACGCCGAGGCCAAGTGCTCGAGCATCGCCCGCATCGCGCGTTGCGCATAACCGTGGCCCCAGTACCTGCCTGCCAGGACATACGCGACATGCGCACTTCGACTCGACGCAACAGTCGCCTGCACATAACCCACCAGCGGATGATCGCGCGGATGAATTACCCAGTTCAACCAGGCCTCGCTGCCGTCGGGTGACCTGCGCGCTTCCAGCCGCGCATAAACATCACGGAGATACTCCACGGAGGCGGGTGGGGAGTAGTCCAGATACTCATAAATCGCCGGATCGCGGAGCAGCTCGAACATCGCTTCCGCATGGCTCGTATGCAGCGGCTCCAGCGTCAACTCCGGCGTAACGATCGTCTGCATGTGTAGTCAGATCGCGTACGTCAAACGCCGCTGTCACCCCATGGACCCGATATCGCAAACGTAATGCCAGGCGTCTGAACATTGCAGAACAGCACGCGGCCGGCCGGATCCCAACACGCGCCGGCAAACTCGGACTCGCGGTAATCGCCAGGGTCGACGCGCTTGGCAGCGCCAGCGATCTGCGAAGTGGTTAGGTTGACGTTGTTCTTGCAGAAGATGAACGAGTCCCCCTGCGCGCTTACTCCGAGCAGCCGCGTCCCGAAGCCGAATGCATCCACCGAGCCGACGCCGTCCTCACACAAAAGAATGCCGCCCCGTGGGCTGACGACAATATTGTCAGGGTTGTTGCCGACCTCTTTACGGTCGCTGACGAAGATCGCTTTCAGCTTCATCGTGGAGAGGTCCAGTTCCCATACAGCGCCGTGGCCGCGACCCGGACGATTCGCTGCATCGACTCCGGTCGCCGTATCCACCAAGTAGAGCTTGCCAGCGGAATACCAAAGCCCTTCGCCGCGCGCCAGTCGCAAACCGCCGCCGGCCCACGCCTGGACGAACGGCCCACTTCCGACCGGAGGGCGCATGAATTCGGACAGTGATGGTCCGCCAACCGGACCGCTGTCCTGATCGGGGTCGGCGATGTCGATCCACTCGAGCGTGTATTCGTCGCACCGCTTGGCGGTGTTCAGGTTTGCGTTACTCGTGCCAACCACCTTCGCCGCCTGCAGCCGGCCGCCGGCGTCGAGCGATCCGAGGCGGCCCGTGGTGTCTGTCGGAACGAAGCGATAAAAGCCCGACACGTTGCGCAGGTCTTCGGTGAGATATACATAACCCGTAGCCGGATCGACCGCCGCCGCTTCGTGCGCAAAGCGGCCCATGCCAACGATCGGGTTGCCGGTGGTCTGCGACGAGTTCGCCGCGACCTCGAATACGTAACCGTGCCGCTTGCCCTGCGACGACGACTCATTGCTTAGCGTTTCTTCGCACGTTAACCACGAGCCCCACGGCGTCGGGCCACCGGCGCAGTTGATCAGGGTCCCGCCCAGGCTTGGCTCGACCGATACCCAGCCGTCGCGAAACACCAGATTGGTGGTGCCGCCAAGCGCGCTACGGCCACCGAATGTTCCATCGTCGTAGCGCCGCGGCGCGATGATCATCGAAGACGCAGAGCCGAACGCGCGCTCGTGATTGCGAATCAACACATGTTCGTCATCGCCGCCGACGCGGCGCGTCGTCACGACCGCCATACCGTCGTGACGGCCGGGACACGGCCGGCCGTCGAGCATCGTATCGCCGCTCCACGCAAACGACGCATACTGAAAGCCCGCGGGAAGCTGCAGCAACGGCAAGCCGGTCGATTGATCGGCCACCGGGGAGATCGGGCCATACGGTCCCGCCACGCTGCCCGAGAAGCCGCCGCACTCGCCGCCGCGGCGTTGCGCGCGTAAGCGGTCAGCGTGCCCGCGAATGTCGCTGCTGCGAGTGCACCAGAGCTTCGCAAAAACGAGCGGCGCGCAGCGCCCCGGTTCAGATCAACCTGAGTCGGCATTAGCAAATCGTACTTCGCCGCTTGGATGGAAAACGTTTTGCGCGTGGTGAGGTAGCAGGCAGCGGCTGGCGTCGCGACACTGCCTCGCACGAGGGGTGTTTTTCCCTCCTCCCCCAACAAGTGAGACTGCCTCAAGCGCAAGCGTTGGGCGGAGCTGGCCTGCCTTCGGGGCGTCGCCCGAGGAACGGAGCAACGCCGGGGCTGTTAAGCGAAATAACGCTTTAGCCTTATTTCGCGCCGGCGTTGTGAGTACCGCAGTGGTCGGCACTTCAGTGCCCGACGCCCAGGCAGGCCAGCTCCGCCCAACGCTTGCGCGCCGCGACGCACTTATCTACGCAAACTCAAGCACAACGCGACGCGTCTTCGCGCTTTTCTTTTCAATTTTCGCCACGCGAACTGCTCCGATCTCCAACGTGTTCGCGACGTGCGTCCCGCCGCACGGCTGAAGATCGACGTCCTGCACCCGCAACAGACGCACGCGGCCGAACCCGATCGGCGGGCTGACGCTCATCGACTTGACCAACTGCGGATTGGCACGCATCTCGTCGTCGCTGATCCATTCGCAGGCGACCGGGGTGGCCCTCGCAATCAATGCGTCGAGTTCGTCCTGAACGTATTGCTTGTCAAGGAGCTCGGTCATCGCAAAATCGAGGCGCGCGTAATCGTTCGTGATGCTGCAGCCATCAACCATCTGCTTGACCACCGCGCACAGCAGGTGTGTTGCCGTATGAAAGCGCATGTGACGGTAGCGTCGGTCCCAGTCGATCTGCGCGCGCACGGGTGTGCCGACGGCCAGCTCAGCTTGCCACGCTTCGACAGGATCGATCACGTGCAGTGCATCGTCCGGGGTCGCCCCCTCGCGCTTTGCCTTCCGTGTATCGATCACGCGCAGGCGCGCGCCGCCTGCCGTCGTGATGAATCCGGTATCGCTGGCCTGTCCGCCCCCGAGCGGATAGAAAACGGTGCGGTCAAGCTCGACGCCGTCATCGCCGACTCGCGTGACAACGGCGTCGCACTCGCGCAGATAGGCGTCTTCGCGAAACAGTGCCTGCGTTGTCACTCGTCTGCTACGGGTTCGTCGGCAGATTCTCGGTAGTCCACTCCGGCATGCCGCCGCGCAGCCAGTACACGGAGGTAAAGCCCGATTCGGCGGCTACCTTGGACGCTTTGTACGACTTCCAGCATTCGGCGCCATTGCAGAAGAAAATCACCGGCTGCGACTTGTCGAGCTTTGACAGCCCTCCGAACGAATCTGCCTTCGGATCGAAGTCAAGCGCCTTCAGGCTCTTTTCTCCGTATGGAATCAGTACCGCGCCGCGCGCGTGCTTGGTGTTGTATTCGCGCTCTGTACGAACGTCGACCAGGCGCGCTCCCTTTTGGCTCAACTCAAATGCCTGGCGAGCGGTCACGCGCGTCACTCCTTTGGGCGGGTTCGGAGTGAACAGTCCCAGGCCGGCCACGTACTCGTAGGGCGCCGCATTCGATGCCGAAACAACACGGCCCGCATTGGGCACCAAGTTGTCCGGCGAGGCGAGCCATTGCATCACCGCGCGCCGCACCGCCTCGGGTGTGTCTTTCTTGACCACCACCGTGACGCCGCTCGGCATGTCACGCGACGTCGCCAGCACGACACCGCTCTTTGGGTGCGCTTGCGACCACTGCTGCCATTCGCTTTCGAGTGCAATCGTTGCTTCGGAACCGCCGCCTGTCATCGAGATCAAGCCCGCACCGCTGGTCTGACCGTACGTCACCTGCTTGAGCGTACGCGGCGTCATTCCGGCTTCCTGCAGCAGACCGCGCGCGACATAGCTGCGCAAAGAATCCTGTGCCGGGAAGTACGCGCGCCGGCCCTTCAGGTCCGCCAGCGACTTGATGCTGGGCGCGCCGACCAGGACGTACTTCGTCTGTCCGGCAGTCGAGCCGATGAGCTCGTACCCGTACACAAGGGCAGACGCCGCAACGTGCGCCGGGCCGACGATGACGTCGTACTCACTCGTCCGCGAAGCGCGCATCGCATCATGCATGTCGCGCATCGGCAGCACCACGACGCGTCCACCTAACATTCGCTGTAGTGGCGTTCCGGCGACCGCGACCGTCAACAAGTCCGAGCCTTCGTCGGACGTGTCGGCCACCACCATGACGCGCGTCAACGACGGTGCGGCCGCAGGCGGCGGCGCAGCTAAGGCGACGAGGGACATCGTCGCCAAGACAGCAGCGACCGAAAAATTGATGGAGTTGCGCATTGCGGTGACCCTCCAAAAAAGTGGGGTGCTCCAGCCCTTCAATCTTGACTTGCATTTTGACCGCCGGGTACACGGGGCGTCCATCTTTCTACCGCATTCGCGCGCTGCTTTTCGAACGATCACGGCGGGCACGCACGGGTTGGGCAAACAGCCAGTCATGGGCGACGGCGGCGTCGACCGCCTGCCCCCAGGGCAGCATACAAAGCGCGAGCACGAGTTTTTCGAATTCAGGCTCGAAACGGTCGATGATCTGCTGCGGGGTGGCGCACAGTGCTCGATCCGTGATCAATCCAAACTGGACGCCGCCGTCGTACGACAGGATCGATACGCCGACCCCAATGTCCCCCGATTGCGGCACCCAAACCATCAACCGCGTAACACGGGCGCCGGCCAGATGAAGCGCTTGCTGCGGCCCCGGAACGTTCGTCATCACCGCGCTTGCTTTGCGAGCCAGGAAGTCGAGTGCCTGCGTCTGCACAATGCGCGGCGCAAAGCCGGCGGCGCCTAACAGCGCCATCGATACCACCGCGGTGTATCCAGTCTTTAGCGCCTCCATGCGGCGCCGCACCTCGAACACGCGCGCGATCGGATTCTCGACACCGATCGGCAGCAGCAGCGGCACCAGGCCAAATTTGTTGCCGAGATCTTTCCAATGACGCGGGTCGCGCAAGTTCACCGGGACCATCGCTCGCAGCTCGCAACCGTCGACGTATTCACCGCGCGCCATCAGATAAGAACGGATCGCTCCCGCAACACAGGCGAGCAGCACGTCGTTGACCGAGCATCCGAGCGCCTTGCCGACGGCTTTGACATCGTTCACTGCGATCGGCTCGTTCCACGCAACCACTTTGACGCCCGACGGCTTGCCCTTGAGACTCGTCGAATTGTCGTTCGGCATCAACGCGATCGCTGCCGCGTCTTTCGCCACGCGCGCGGCGATCCCGGCGTATCCAACCGCAGCATCGACGAATGCGCCCTGCGTGTTCAGCATGGCGCCATAGCCGCGCAACACCCGGCTTGCAACGTCGCCAGTCGTGCCGATCGCACTCACTGCGGCGGAAGTCAACGGCCGCAGCCGTGCGTCCCAGGCGCCGTTTTCGCGCGGGCGGTGTCGAGGCGTGCGGGAGTCGGTTTCGTCGTCCCCCTGTTCGGTGGTCAGCGCCAACAAGACGCCGATCAGCGCGATGCCATCGGCAATGCAATGGTGAATGCGCACGACCAATGCCTGTCCGCCCGCGTAATTGTCGACCAACTGCATCTGCCAAAGCGGCTTGGAGTCATCGAGTGGCCGCGACGCCAGTTCGCCGACGAATTTCTTCAGCTCCGCAACCGTGCCGCGGCCGGGCAGCTTGCTACGAATCAGGTGGTCTTTCAGATCGAAGTTGTCTACCTCCTGCCAGTAGCACCCCGTCGCATCGCGCACGACGCGACTGCGAAACTGCCGATGCGTCACCAATCGAGTACCCAGCAGGTCGCGCAACCGAGCAAAGTCGACGTTACCGTCGAACTCGTAGACACCGACGATCATCATCAAATTCTTGGCGGAATCCATCCGCAACCACGCGGTGTCAACGGCAGACATCCGTTCACGCATCGGCGCTCGCTCCCTGATCTTTCTTACAACCACCCACTGCATAATAGTCGCGCGTCAGAGACCGTCACAACGAGGAGACCCATGAGCGATTTGAAATCCCAATTCGAAACCGCGGTGGCCGATTCGAAGAATCTGCCCGAGCGCCCCGACAATCAAACGATGCTGAAGATGTATGGCCTTTACAAGCAGGCCACGAGTGGCGACGCCAGCGGCACCCGGCCGGGATTCACCGACATGGTGGGCCGCGCCAAGTGGGATGCCTGGAACGAAGTCAAAGGAACCTCGGCTGACGATGCGATGAAGCAATACGTTTCGCTGATCGCGGATTTGAAAGACTAAGTTCGACGGTCACGCAGGCGCCGAGCAGGCATTTGGCAGGCAATGTCGGGCGAGGTCATCCGCTTTTATTTCGACTACATCTCGCCCAACGCTTACCTGGCGTGGACGCAGCTGCCCGCGCTCGCCAAACGCAACGGCTGCGTGATTGACCCCGTGCCGGTTCTATTCGCCGGCTTGCTCGAAGCAAATCGGCAGCTGGGTCCGGCCGAAGTGCCTGCCAAGATGCGCTGGATGTGGAAGAACATTGCGCGCAAGGCGGCCGTCATCGGCGTCCCGCTGAACGTGCCGGCGTTTCATCCGTTCAATCCTCTTCTCGCGCTGCGTGTCTCGTCGCTTGCGCTGGACGCGCAGCAGCGACTGTCACTGATCGACGCGCTGTTTGCCGCGGTTTGGGTGCGTGGCCTGCATATCGCCGAGCCATCGGTGGTGGAGAAGGTGGCAACAGAAAGCGGGCTCGACGGCGGTGCACTGGTCACTCGCGCCGAGCAGCCCGCGTGCAAAGCTGAACTACGAAAACAAACCGACGACGCGATCGCCGATGGAGTCTTCGGAGTGCCGACGATGGCAGTCGGCAATGAGCTTTTCTGGGGTTACGACGACATGGCGTTCCTGCAGCGCTTTCTCGACGGGACCGATCCGACCGACCCCGCGCGTTGGGATCAATGGGTACTTCCGCGCGCGGCGGCGGTCCGCAGCCGCACGCCCTAGCTTCGTCACTTCCGGCGGGTAGTTTTTTTGGCCGGCTTCTTGGCACCCGCCAACAGCTCTTCCAAATTGCGCTCGATGTGGCCGGAGATCTTTGTCTTGAACGCCTTCAGCAAAAATCCCAGCGTGACATCGAGCTTGAATCTCCGAATCGGTGACGTGCATGTGACCTTCGACACCGGAGCGATGAAAACGCAGCGTGTTACCGCGCCATTCGCTGGTGAGGTCATACTCGGCAGCCAGGGCATCAGCCGTTTTTTGCGCCAACGCCTTTGCCCTTGCAAGCGGCAAGGAATGGGATCGGACGAGTTCTATGTCGGACATGCGGTTCTCTTCATCGGCGTGCCTTCGTCTTGTCAAGCGTAATGGTCAATCTAGCGCCGGGCCATGCGCATGAACGCATCGATCCTGCGCACGCCTTCCTCGATCGCCGCCTCGCTGGCGGCATATGAAAATCGGATATGTTGCCCATCGCTTTCAACGCGGGGTCCGAAGTGAATGTCGGCCAGCACGGCGACACCGGCTTCGCGCAGCAATCGCGTGCGCAGCTCTTCTGAATCTTTCGCGCCGACGATCGCGCACGCTTCGGTGACGTTCGGCCACGCATAGAACGCGCCTCCCGGTGGTGCGCAGTTAAAGCCAGGCAGCCCGTTCAGCAACCGAACGATCAAATCGCGCCGCTGATGGAACCGCTGCTTCATCTGTTCGGCGTCATGCTGCGGCCCGGTCAACGCGGCCACCGCCGCCCACTGACTGATCTGCGACGCGCACGATTCGGTGTTCGTGATCCAGCGCGTGAACGCTGCCGCCAGCGCCTTGTTGGCGGCGAAGCCAATGCGCCATCCGGTCATTGCATACGTCTTCGACGCGCCGTCGGAAATGATCGTGCGCTCGCGCATGCCTGGTAACGAAGCAATCGAGCTGAACTCGCCGTCGTACACCAGCTTGCTGTAGATCTCGTCGGCGTAAATCCACACTTGCGGGTGCGCGCGCAGGACTTGCGCAATCGCTTCGAGATCGGCACGCGCCAGCAACCCGCCGGTTGGGTTGTGCGGGGTGTTGAGTATGAGGAGCTTGGTCTTCGGCCCGATGCGCGCCGCCAGTTCAGCCGGGTCGAACGCAAATCCGCGCGACTCGGACAGCGGAAGCGACACCGGCACCGCACCGTTGGCAACGATCTGCGACTCGTAAATCGGAAACCCGGGCACCGGAAAAATGACCTCGTCGCCGGCGCCGTAGTCGGTGACGCTGGCAACCGTGTAACCGATGAACGGTTTCGCTCCGGCTCCGACCACCACTTCATCGGCTGCAATGTCGAGTCCGCGCAAAGCCCCCATCGACTTCGCCGCCGCCGCGCGCAACTCGTCGATGCCGGCAGACGGTGTGTAGCCGTGCTTGCCGCTGCGTACAGCATCGATCGCCGCTTCCTGAATATGCGAGGGCGTTGGAAAATCAGGCTGACCGATGCAGAACGAAACGATGTCCCGCCCTTCCCGCACCAGCCGGGTGACCTCGGCCAGCACAACGAATGCGTTCTCTGTGCCGAGCGAATCGGCGCGGCGTGAATGTCGCAGCATCAGCAATTAAATGCGCAAGTCTTCAATTAGAGGCTACGGGCGGGATTTCGAACACCTGACGCAAATAGGCCAGATACGCTTTATCGTCGCACAAGTTTTTGTCGGGCGAGTCCGACAGCTTCGCAACCGGCTGCCCGTTGCATCGAACCATCTTGATCACGATCTGCAGCGGCGTGTAGCCGACGTCGTTGGTCAGATTGGTGCCGACGCCAAACGCGGTGCGCGCGCGGCCGCGAAAGCGCTGGTAAAGCTCGATGACCCTCGGAATCGTCAGCGAATCAGAGAACACCAGGGTCTTGGTCTGCGGATCGACGCGGTTGCGTTGATAGTGCGCGATTAACCGCTCGCCCCACGCCAGCGGATCACCC
Source organism: uncultured beta proteobacterium (assembly GCA_963829995.1). GTDB lineage: Bacteria > Pseudomonadota > Gammaproteobacteria > Burkholderiales > Burkholderiaceae_F > JACCZX01. Next base: position 30,144 of record CAWHKW010000005.1, read on the forward strand.
GAATCGTGCCGCGCGCCGTCGAACAGTTTGCAGAAATACATATCGAAGTCGCGCAGGAACGCGTCCATACCGTAGACGTCCGACAACGCAATGCCGAGATCGCCGCGATACTCGCGCGCCCACATCTCGAAGCCGAACGTTTGCGAATCCCGCAGCCGTGGGCCCAGCGCCTGGCAAGCCTGCAGGTACTCGTGCGCCATCGTGCCCAGCGGCGTCATGCCATGCATCGCCGCGTACATCACGTTGCTGGTGCCCGCGAGCTTCCCGCCGAGCTTGTCCTTCAACTGCAACAGCACTTCTTCATGCCAGTGTCGCGAGAATCGGCGCCGTGTGCCGTAATCCGCTATTCGCACAGCATCGAGCGTGCGATCGTCGTTCAACAACGCGATTTTGTCTTGCAGCCGGCGCCGCCCTTCGTCGAAGTCTGCCGCCTTCTGCATCGCGCGAAAGTAGACCTCGTTGACGATGGCTAGCACGGGGACTTCGAACAGGATCGTATGCAACCACGGACCGCGAATCACGATATCGATTTCACCGTTGTGGTGCGGCGAAGGTTTGACCGTGATGTACTTCGTATTCAGCTGGAACAGGCCGAGAAAATCGACGAAGTCGCTTTTGATAAAGCGCAGACCACGCAGATACTGCAGCTCGGAGTCGCGAAATCGGAGCGCACAGAGCGATTCGATTTCGTCGTTAATGGCGTCGACGTGGCGCGCCAAATCGATTCCGGGATTGCGGCAATTGAATCGATACTCCACGCTGGCGCCCGGAAAATGATGCAGCACCACCTGCATCATCGTGAACTTGTACAAATCGGTGTCGAGCAGCGAGCCGATGATCATTAGTTCAGTGAAACCGTCAAATCGCACCCGAGCGGCCGCGCAGCGGCGCGGCCGGCTAGGCGCAAAGCGCAGACATAGCGGGGACTATGGCGAGCATTTGCAACGACGCCCGGCGCGGCGAGGCGCGGACGAGCGGGTGCGTATTTCGGTGGTTTCACTGGACTAGATTGTATGTGCCGCGTCGAGTGCCAGCACGCGCTGCACTGCTTCGCTCGGGATCAGTAGCTCGGCACGCGTCGCTTCCCCTACCACCCTGCCCAGCTCGATCAACACCGCGCGATCGGCGATTGCTGCGGCAAAGCGCACGTTCTGCTCCGATACCAGCGTCGCAACACCACGCGACTTCATTGCTAGCACCGCTTCACGCATCTTGGCGACGACCAGCGGTGCGATGCCTTCCGACGGCTCATCGAGCAACACGACCGACGGGTTTGCAGCCAAGGTGCGCGCTACCGCCAGCATCTGCTGCTCGCCGCCGCTCATGGCGCTCGCCGGACGATGCAGCATGTCGCCCAGGTTCGGGAAAAGTTCGAGCAGATCGGCCTCCGTCAGCCCGCCCTCCTGTTGTCGAGCCGCGATTCGCAAATTTTCTGCGACCGTCAGATCGGTAAAGATGCGGCGATCTTCCGGCACGTAGCCAAGACCCAACTGGGCGCGGCGAAAAGGCGGTAGCCGGCTCACATCCATTCCGTCGAGTAGGACGCTGCCGGTGCAGCGTGGCATCAGGCCCATCGCCGCTCGCAACAAAGACGTTTTCCCCGCTCCGTTGCGTCCGATCAGAGCGACGACTTCGCCCGCCGCGACGCTCAGGCTCGCATTGCTGATAATGCGTGCATTGCCGTACCACCCGGATACGTCCTGCAGCTCGAGAGCGGCACTCATGGATGCGCCCTGGGCGCTACGCGCCGTCCCGCCAAGCGGGAGCGAGTCCTCGCTTCGGGCGGCCAGGTGGAGGACTCATGCTTCCTCTCCGAGGTACAGACGCTGCACTTCGGTGTCTGCACGCACTGCTTCGGGCGCGCCATCGGCAATCAACCGGCCGCGCGACAGCACCAGAATTCTGCGCGCAAAACCGAATACGACATCCACGCTGTGCTCGGTGAACAAAACCGCCGTGTTGTTCGCCTCCGCGAGCGCGACGATCATTCGCATCAAGGCGAATCGCTCCGCCGCTGCCATCCCGGCAGTCGGCTCGTCCATCAGCAACAAACGCGGTTTTGCCGCCAGCGCAAGCGCAAGCTCAAGGCGCTTGATATCGCCGTACGCCAGATTGGCCGCTGCATCGGCTGCAAGGTGCTGCAGCCCAACTTGCTTCAACAGCGCATTCGCCGCCTCCACTCGCAAGTCCCACAACATACGTGTGATACCCAGCGCACCGCCAGCAGCGGCTACCAGTGCCAGCTGCACGTTCTGCAAAACAGTCAGCGTCGCGAACGTTTGCGCCACTTGAAACGTGCGTCCGATACCGTGCAGCGTGCGCTCGGCCGTGGTCCAAGCCGTCAATGAATCGCCGTTGAATAAAACTCGCCCTTGATCCGGCGTCAACTGGCCGTCGACCAAATTGAACAACGTGGATTTGCCGGCACCATTCGGACCGATCAGCGCCGCGATTTCACCTGCCGCCAAAGCGAATGACACACCATCGACCGCTCGCACGCCGCCGAAGCTTCGCCCCAGTTGCTCTACCTGCAGCAGGCTCATCGTGTTTTTGCGAGGCGGCGTCGCGCAAAACCGACGATGCCGTCCGGGAAAGCAACCGCCAGGACAACGATCGCAAGCCCAAGCAGCAATCGCCAGTGATCGGTCAGCCGTGTCAGCTCAGTGGACAACGCGTGGTACGTCAACGCACCGACAACCGGACCGATCAGCGTTTGGACGCCACCCAGCAGCACCATGATCAACGCGTCGACCGACACCGGAATCGACAGCGTCGTTGGAAACACCGAACCCTTGTGAAAGGCGTGCAAGGCACCGGCGATTCCAGCGAAAAATGCGCCGACGGTGAACGCAAACCAGCGCGTTCGCTGCGTGTCGATACCGAGCGCGTCGGCGCGCAGCTCGCTGTCGCGCGCGGCGCGCAGCGCAAACCCAAAAGGCGCGAGTGCGATACGGCGCAGTGCCGCAAGCGACGCCACTGCGATTGCCGCTGCCAACACGTAGTAGGCCAGCGGAGAAGATAGCGCTGCGGGCAGCACCGACCACAATCCCAACACGCCGTTGTCGCCGCCGGTCAGGTCGACCCATTGAATCGCGGTCGACCATAGGATCTGCGCAAAAGCGAGCGTCAACATGGCTGCGTAGACGCCGTGCGATCGCAGCACGACTCGCCCGATCAGCAGGGCCACGGAACCGGCGACGATGGGAGCGAGGATCAGCGCAGCTGCAAACGGCGCGGCGAGATGCGTGATTGCCAACGCAACGGCATACGCGCCCAAGCCAAAGAAGGCCGCGTGCCCGAACGACACGATGCCCCCGAGCCCCATGCCGAAGTGCAGACTCGCCGCCAGCACCGCGGCGATCGCCACCTCCGTCGCAATCACAATCGCGTAGTCGCCGATCAGCATCGGCAGCACGATTGCAGTGCCGAGTGCCAGCAGACCCGCGACACGCCAGCGCCGGGCCGGCGCGACGAAAGGGGCATGGGCCTGCATTCGGGTGATCTGTGGCGCGCTTGGACGGCCCAGCAGACCGTACGGCCGCCAGATCAGTACGACCGCCATCACCACGAAAATCAACACCAGAGTCGATTGCGGAAGCCACCAGCTGCCGAAGGCATGCAGCATCCCGATCAGCAGCGCTGCCCAAAATGCGCCGGTGACCGAGCCCAGTCCACCGACGACAACCACGACGAACGCTTCGATCAATATTCCCAGATCCATCTGCAAGTTGACCGTTTCGCGTGGAATTTGCAGCGCTCCGGCAAGGCCGGCGAGAAAGGCGCCCAGCGCGAACACCGACGTAAAAAGGAAAGGCTCATTCAGGCCGAGAGCACCAGCGGTCTCGCGATCCTGCGCAGCTGCCCTCACCCATGTTCCCCAGCGCGTCCGATTGATTACCCACCAGAGCAATGCATAGACGGCCGGTCCGACGATCATCACGAACATTGAATACTGCGGAACGAACGCGCCGGCGATTTCGACGCTGCCTTTGAGTCCCGGTGCGCGCGGCGCAAACAGTTCGCCCGGGCCCCAGATAGCCAACGCGACGTCCTGCACGATCAACACGACCCCAAAGGTTGCGAGTAGCTGAAAGATTTCCGGCGAGGCATAAATACGTCGCAGCAAGACAACTTCGATCAGTGCGCCTACGGCAGCCACCACCAGCGCCGCGAACAACAGTCCGCCGAAAAAGTTGAACGCGTTCGGCGTCCAGTGCGTCGTGATCGAATAGGCGATGTAGGCGCCGAGCATGTAAAGCGAGCCGTGCGCAAAGTTGACGACGCGGGTGACGCCGAAAATCAACGTCAGGCCGGCACTGACCAGGAACAAGGTCGAGCCGTACGAAAGTCCGGCGATCAGCTGGCCGAAGATGAGATCCATTGGAACGGCGGCGCTAGCCGCCTAGGCGACCGCAAATTCGGTCAACGACGCGCGATCATAGCGAGCGCGACGGTGGTGGCCGTCACGCCGCATTGGCCGGAGCCTTTACTTTTGCGCTTCGAGCGGCCGTTGCTTGGCTGCGTCCGCCGGCGCGGGAAGGTACTTCGCGCCGTCTGCGTAACGCCAATCGACCATCACGCCTTTACCGTCGCGCACATCCAGCTTGCCCACATACGCGCCCATCGTCGACTGATGATCGGCGGCGCGGAATTGAGCCGGGCCGAACGGCGTCGACCATTGCAACCCGCGCAGTGCGGCGATCAGCTTCTCGGTATCGACCGACTTCGCTTTGCGGATCGCCTCGAAGATCGCGGTAAACGTTGCGTAACCAACGACTGAACCGAGCCGCGGGTAATCGTTGTATCGCTTTTGGTACGCATCAAAGAATTTTGCGTGCTCCGGCGTCGAAATCTGGTCCCATGGATAGCCGGTGACGATCCAGCCCTTCGGAGTCTCGTCCTTCAAGACGTCGAGGTACTCGGGCTCGCCCGAAAGCAAACTGACGACCGGCACGCGCGGAAAAAGCCCGCGCAGATTTCCTTCCCGCACCAGCCGCGGCAAATCGGCACCGAACGTGACGTTGAACACGGCATCCGGGCGCGCCGCAATGATCGCCTGCACCGTGCTCGCCGCTTCCAGTTTGCCGAGCGCAGGCCATTGTTCGGCGACGAACTCGACATCCGGCCGCTTGGCCTTCAGCAATTGCTTGAAGTTGGCGACCGCCGATTGGCCGTATTCGTAGTTCGGCGCGATGATCGCCCAGCGTTTGCCCGGCAGTTTCACTGCCTCTTCGACCAGCATCGCAGACTGCATGTACGTGCTCGGCCGCAGCCGAAACGTGTAGCGATTGCCTTTTTCCCACACCAAAGCGTCGGTCAGCGGTTCAGCGGCAACGAAGACGATCCGATTGCGCAACGCGAAATCCGCGACCGCAAGGCCCACGTTCGACAGGAACGTCCCGCTGATCAGTACGACCTTTTCGTTCGTCACCAGCTCGGTGGCGAGCCGCGTGGCGTCTTCCGGCTTACCGGCGTCATCGCGAGAGATCACCTCGACGCGCCGGCCGAGCAGTCCGCCGGCCGCGTTCGCCTCATCAACCGCCAGCTGCCAGCCCATCCGGTATGGCAGCGTGAACTGCGGAATCGTCGAGTAGCTGTTGATCTCGCCGATCCGAATCGGTACGGATTGCGATCGCACCGCGAGCGGAAGCCCTGCTGCAACGCCGGCAACAGCAGAGGCGACAACAACTTGGCGGCGAGTCGTCATGGCGACATTCTCATTCAGGTGGAAAGACAGATTGCGACGCTAGAATAGCGGCTTGTGCAATGCAACGTGGCAGTGGAGAAATGGATGACGCACGTCGTCGTCGAAACATGCATCAAGTGCAAGTACACGGACTGTGTCGACGTCTGTCCGGTCGACTGCTTTCGCGAAGGGCCGAATATGCTTTCAATCGACCCCGACGAGTGTATCGATTGTGCGGTGTGCATTCCGGAATGCCCGGTTAACGCCATTTACGCCGAGGAAGACGTGCCGGAGGATCAGCGCGACTTCATTCCGCTGAACGTCGAGCTTTCCAAGCAATGGCCGTCGATCACGCGCATGAAGCCGCATCCACCCGACGCCGACGACTGGAAAGACATCCGCGAGAAGCGCCATCTGCTCGAGCGCTGATTTGCTTTTTCACCTTTGAAAGGCCTCAGTGCTCTACGACCTACACGAGTTGCAGCGCCGTTTCTGGAACCCATTTTCCGCGTGGGCGCAGGCAACGTCGCAGATGTTCTCCAATCCGTACAGCCCGTTCGCGTACACGCCCGTATCGCGCAGGCTAGCGGCCGGCTACGATTTGCTGCACCGGCTGGGCAAGCAGTACGAGAAGCCGGAGTTCGGACTGCGCTCGATCGACATCGACGGTGCCAAGGTCCCCATCGCCGAGGAAGTCGTAATCGAAAAGCCGTTTTGCAGGCTGCTGCACTTCAGACGTGAGTTCGAATCAAAGTCCCCTAAATCGGGCAAGCGCAACGATCCGACGGTGTTGATCGTGGCACCGCTGTCGGGGCATCACGCGACGTTGCTGCGCGACACGGTGCGCACACTGCTGCCCAATCACGACATCTACATCACCGACTGGATCAATGCCCGCATGGTGCCGATTGCTGCGGGGCCGTTTCACCTCGACGACTACGTCGAGTATGTGATCGAGTTCATTCGCCACCTGGGTCCGGACGTGCATGTCATTTCCGTGTGTCAGCCGACGGTGCCGGTGCTCGCCGCGGTTTCTTTAATGGCGAGCAACAAAGATCCAAAGCTGCCGAAGACGATGACGATGATGGGCGGCCCGATCGACCCGCGCCGCAACCCGACGCAGGTCAACGCGCTCGCGATGCGCAAGAGCCAGCACTGGTTTGAAAATCATGTGATTTTCAAGGTGCCGGCGGCTCACCCGGGTTATCTGCGCAGCGTGTACCCCGGGTTCCTGCAGCACGCCGGATTCGTCGCAATGAACCCGGACCGGCACGTGAAATCGCACTGGGACTACTACCTCGACCTCGTCAAAGGCGACCAGCTAGACGCCGAAGATCATCGGGCGTTTTACGACGAGTACAACGCGGTGATCGACCTGCCGGCGGAGTATTACCTCGACACGATCAGGATCGTGTTCAAGGAGCACCAGCTTCCCGACGGCAAATGGCGCGTACGCGGGAAGTTGGTGAAGCCCGAAGATATCCGGTCGGTTGCCTTGTTCACGATCGAAGGCGAGCTCGACGACATTTCAGGCAGCGGACAAACACAGGCAGCGCACGATCTATGCAAGAACATTCCGAAATCGAAGAAGCGCCACTTGACCGCAGAGCGCACCGGGCACTACGGAATCTTCAGCGGGCGCCGCTGGCGCGCGAACATCGCCCCGGAGATCATGAAGTTCATCCGGGCCCACGCTTGACGCATTGAACGACCACACGCGTGTCTGTAGCCGATCAACTCGACGCGTTGTTACCGCAGACGCAATGCACGAAATGCGGCTACGAAGGTTGCCGTCCGTACGCCGAAGCGATCGCGGCCGGCGAAGCCGAGATCAATCAGTGCCCTCCGGGCGGCGCCGCCGGTATTGAAGCGATCGCGCAGCTGCTGCATCGAGCGCCGCTGCCGCTCAACCCTGCCAACGGCGTCGAGCGGCCGTTGACAATGGCTGTCATCGACGAGAGCCGGTGCATCGGTTGCACCCTCTGTATTTCTGCGTGTCCAGTGGACGCGATCATCGGTGCATCTAAGCGGATGCACTCAGTGATCGCATCGCATTGCACCGGGTGCGACTTGTGCCTGCCCCCGTGCCCGGTCGACTGCATTTCCATGGTTGCAGTGACGCCGGCGCGCGACGTGGGCCGCGGCAGATCGGGATGCCGCGCGCGTACGGCATCACGCCCGGCGCGTACGGCTGCACCGCTCGACCGTGCCTCGCTCGGACCAGACCCACGACCAGCGAGCCGCCACAGTGGCTGCCGCGATCGCACGCGCGCAGCAGCGACGCGGCGCGGTCCAGCAATGAATCCGGCCAAGCGCCGGGCGATCTACGAAACACTCAGGGCGCTGAATCCGAATCCGACCACCGAACTTTTGTACACGACTCCGTTCGAGTTGCTGGTCGCGGTCGTGCTGTCGGCGCAGGCGACCGACAAGGGCGTGAATGCCGCCACCCGCGTGCTGTTCAAGATCGCAAACACCCCGCGAGCACTGCTGAAGCTCGGCGAAGAAAAGCTTTCCGGCTATATCCATTCGACCGGCTTCTATCGGGCGAAGGCGCGTAACGTCATCAAGCTGTCGCAGGCATTGGTCGACCAACACGGCGGCGAAGTCCCGCGCAACCGTGAAGCGCTCGAGGCGCTGCCGGGAGTCGGACGAAAGACGGCGAACGTCGTGCTGAACACCGTGTTCGGCGAGCCGACGATCGCGGTCGATACGCACGTGTTCCGCGTCGCCAACCGCACGAACCTGGCGCCAGGCAGCGACCCCGAAGAGGTCGAGCGCCGCCTGTTGAAGTTCACCCCGGACGAGTTCAAGACCAACGCTCATCACTGGCTGATCCTGCACGGCCGCTACGTCTGCAAAGCGCGGCTGCCGGAATGCTGGCGCTGCCCGATCGCGAAATGGTGCGAATATCGGCACAAGACGCCGGCGCCGTAGCGAGCACCGATGTTCAATCCGTCGAAAGACGACGTTCGCCGATTCTTCTGCGATACGTGGCGCAAGCACAAAGAAGGATCCGTGCTGTCACCGCTGGAAACGGTTGCGCTCGACTGGATGCTGAAGCATCCCGAATATCACGGTGAGTTTGACGATCTGGACGCCGCGCTCGCGCGCGAGTACGCGGTCGATGACGGCCGCACCAATCCGTTCCTGCACATGTCGATGCACCTGGCGATTGCCGAGCAGCTATCGATCGACCAGCCACCCGGCATCCGCGCCGTATTTCGACAGCTCGTCGCGCGGCGCGGCGATGAGCACGCGGCGATGCACGACGTGATGGAGTGCCTCGGCGAAGCGGTATGGAGCGCGCAGCGTGCGGGTCAAGCGGTGCCCGCCGACGAAATGAGCGCGCGTTACTTGGACTGCCTGAAGCGCCGCGCTGGCGACAACTAGCGTTTCTGGTTACTTAGCGGGCCGGACAATGCAGAAAGATAAGCCGACACGTTGCGAATATCGTCACGCGTCAGCGGCTTCGCGATCCCGTTCATGATCGGATTTTTGCGAGCGCCGCTTTTGTAGTCGCGCAAAACCTTTTCAAGGTAGTCCTGGTACTGGCCGGCGAGCTTCGGATAAGTCGGATCGATCCCGGTAACGAAATCCTTGCCATGGCACGCGGCGCATTGCTGCTGAGCGAGCTCTTCGCCCTTCTTCGCATCTTGCGCGGCAGCCGGCGTGAGCGTCGCCAGCAGACCGGCACAAAGCAACGTGTACCTCATCCTGATGCAGACCGTTCATTTCGCCGCCGCCACGACGGCCTCATTCCCGCGTGCCGCGTAATACGCAGCCACCGCGGAAATCTGCTGATCCGTCAGCCCCTTTGCCACCGCTGTCATCGACGGATGATTACGAGCCCCCTGCCGGTAGGCCTTCAACGCTGCCTCGAGGTACTGCTGGCTCTGACCACCGATCTTCGGCACGCGATACACGTACGGAAATGAAGCCTGATACCCAGGGATCGCATGGCATCCAATGCACATCGACACCGGAGCTTCGGCGGACGATGTCGCTATGGGCGGTGCGGCCTTACTGTCCTGCGCGATTGCGGGCAGTACCAGCGCTACGCAGATGCTCAACAGCAGCAATGAACAAAACTTCATCTCGTTTCGGTGACCCGTGCTCAAAGTGCGCGCGATTGTAGCGGAGTGATTGTGCGGCCACCAAGCGCGGCTTACTCGGTGGGTATACTCATTTCACCTGCTCACTTCTCTCTGTTTTGGTGCCAATGCAGCGCTTCGAAGGGTCCGACACCTACGTCGCGACCGATGATCTAAAGCTTGCCGTCAACGCCGCACTGATTTTGCAACGGCCGCTGTTGATCAAGGGCGAACCCGGCACGGGAAAGACAATGCTCGCCGAAGAAGTGGCACGTGCGCTCGGCATGCCGCTGTTGGCGTGGCACATCAAGTCGACCACCAAAGCGCAGCAAGGTCTGTACGAGTATGACGCCGTCTCACGGCTGCGCGATTCCCAGCTCGGTGATGCGCGCGTGCAAGATATCGGCAACTACATCGTCAAGGGCGTGTTGTGGCAGGCGTTCGAGGCCGAGCAGCAAACCGTGCTGCTTATCGATGAGATCGACAAGGCGGATATTGAGTTTCCGAACGATCTGCTGCGCGAGCTCGATCGGATGGAATTTTTCGTCTATGAAACGCGACAGACAGTGCAGGCGCGCCATCGGCCGCTGGTCGTCATCACGTCGAACAACGAAAAGGAATTGCCGGACGCGTTTCTGCGGCGCTGCTTTTTCCACTACATCAAGTTTCCGGACAAGGAAACGATGCAGGCGATCGTCGACGTGCACTTCCCGAAGCTGCGCAAGGATCTGCTACAGAGCGCGCTGTCAGTGTTCTTCGGCACGCGCGATCTGCCGGGCCTGAAGAAAAAGCCCTCGACGTCCGAATTGCTCGACTGGCTAAAGCTGCTGGTTGCCGAACAGATTCCTGCCGACGCACTGCGCTCGAAGGACGAGAAACTCGTGGTTCCGCCGCTGGCCGGTGCGTTGCTGAAGAACGAACAGGACATGCACCTGTTCGAGCGGCTGGTTTTCATGGCCCGCCAGAATCGCTGATGGGCCCGGTTGCGCCGGTAACGCTGGAAGGACACAGCGTTCGGTTAGAGCCGCTGTCGGTCGAACATGAAGGCGGCTTGGCCGCGGCGGCGGCGGATGGCGAACTGTGGAAGTTGTGGTTCACCTCAGTTCCGGAGCCGGCCGGTACACGCGGCTACATAGATGCCGCGCTCGAGGGACAGCGAGCCGGCCACATGCTGCCCTGGGCCGTACGCGACCTCGCGACCAATACGATCGCGGGGAGCACGCGTTATCACGACATCGTGCAGGCCGCCGACCGCGTCGAGATTGGTTACACGTGGTACGCGCAGCGCTGGCAGAGGACCCGCATCAACACGGCGTGCAAGTTGTTGCTGTTGGCGCACGCGTTCGACACGCTGAACTGCGCGGTCGTCGGCCTGCGCACCGATAACTTCAACTTCGCGTCGCAGCGCGCAATCGAAGCTCTCGGCGCAAAGAAAGATGGCGTCATTCGGCATCACCATCCGCGCCGCGACGGTACCGTTCGCGACACCGTGCTCTACAGCATCCTGGCGACCGAGTGGCCTGACGTCCAGCGCCACCTACAGCTACGATTGGCGCGTCACGGTTCGAATCAGCAATGTTGATCGACTTTTTCTTTCATCTGCGCCAGGCGAAGCTGAAGGTTTCGATCAATGAGTTGCTGACGTTGCTCGACGCATTGAGAAAGGATGTGATCGGCCCATCGATCAACGACTTCTATTACCTGTCGCGCGCGGCTCTGGTCAAGGACGAGACCCAGTTCGACCGCTTCGATCAGGCGTTCGGCGAGTATTTTCGAGGCGTGCAAACCGCAATCGACTTTACGAAGGAAATTCCGGACGAGTGGTTCAAGCAGATGCTCGAGCGAACGTTCTCGCCGGAAGAGATTGCGAAGCTCGAAAAGCTCGGCTGGGACAAGCTGATGGACGAGTTTCGCAAGCGGCTCGAGGAGCAGGATGGCGCGCATCACGGCGGCAGCAAATGGATCGGCTCCGGCGGCACCTCACCGTTCGGCCACGGCGGCGCGCATCCCGAAGGAATTCGCATCGGCGGCGCATCAAAGGGCGGCAAGTCAGCAGTCAAGGTATGGGAGATGCGCGGCTATCGCGATTACGACGATTCGGTCGAGATCGGTACGCGCAACATCAAGGTCGCATTAAGGCGTCTGCGCCGGTTTGCGCGCGAAGGTGCAGAGCTCGAACTCGACATGCACGACACGATCGAGTCGACCGCGAAGAATGCCGGCTGGCTCGATCTAAAGCTGGTGCCCGAGCGGCACAACACGGTCAAGGTGCTGATGCTGCTCGACGTCGGCGGCACGATGGACGAGCACATCAAGCGCACCGAGGAGCTGTTCAGCGCGGCCAAGAGCGAGTTCAAGCATCTGGAGTTTTACTACTTTCACAACTGCGTCTACGAGTTTCTGTGGCGCAATAACCGGCGCCGCTACACCGAACGCCACGCGACGTGGGACGTGCTGCGCAAGTATCCGCACGACTGGAAGCTGATCTTCGTCGGCGATGCGACGATGAGTCCGTATGAAGTGCTTCAGCCCGGCGGCTCGGTCGAGTACAACAACGACGAGGCCGGCGCTGTGTGGTTGCAGCGGCTGTTCTCGACGTTTCCGAAATCGGTGTGGCTGAACCCGGAGCCCGAACAGCTATGGCAGTACCGTCAGTCGATTTCGGTGATCCGGCAAATTGCCGGCGGCAAGATGTTTCCGATGACGCTTGACGGGCTGACGCGGGCGATGCGGCAGTTGAGCAAGTGATCTAACTTTTTCTGCGCCGCCTTACGGAAGTCGGGGAGCCGCTCGGGCGGTTGTCCATCACTAACTCATACAACGCCTGCGCCGACGTAGACAGTGCGCGGTCGCTGCGACGGACCAGGAACACCTGCCGAGTCAGCCCCGGAGCCTTCACCGCCCTCGATAGCAGATCGTCGTCCTCGAAGTAAAACAATGTCAGCGACGGCACGACCGTAATGCCCAGCCCGGCGCGCACCATCCGGGCAACGGTGCTCAATTGCTCGAGCTCCAGTACCGTCCGCAGCCGCGTCGGGTAGATCGCAGCCTCCAGGTGCTGGCGCACGCTGCTCGACCGTGCGAGCTGGACGATCGGGTAGCGGGCAACCTCGGCAAGCCGCGCCGTCCCGCGCTCCTGGGCCAGCTCGTGATCACGACGGCACACGACGTGGAATTGATCGGTGCAGAACCGCTCGGTGCGCAACTCGGGCGCCTTGGTGCGCGTCGAGGCCAGCGCAAAGTCGGCCCGGCCGAGACGGACTCGCTCGATGCACTGCTCCGACAGAACATCGGCCACATCAAGCTCAATGCCGGGGTAACGGGCGTGAAAGTCCGCCAGTAGCGAAGGAAGCCATCCGGCCGCGAGTGAGGGCAGCACGGCGATCGCCACCCGGCCACGGCGGCGAGCGACGTGGTCGCGCACATCACCAATGGCCTCTTCGGTATCGCGTAACAGCCGGCGTGCCGGCTCGATGAACGCTTCACCCTCTGCCGTGAGCTCAACGCTGCGCGTGGTGCGGTCAAACAGACGCGCGCCGACGTGGTCTTCCAGCGCGCGGATCAATGCCGAAAAGGCGGGTTGCGACAAGCTGCACAGGTCGGCCGCGCGCGTGAAGCTGCGTTGCTCGGTCAGCGTGACAAAGGCACGCAGCTCCCGGGTCGATACATTGATCTGCATATTGGATGAATGTATCTCAACTTTGAATTTCACAGATCAGCGGCCGGACCCTACAGTCTTGCCGATGAACTCTCGAGACATCCTTCGCGTCGGCTGCGCAGCAGGCTTCTCCGGCGACCGGACCGATGCCGCTGGACCGGTAGTCGATGCGTTGATCGCATCCGGCTCCCCGTCTGTACTGATATTCGAGACGCTCGCTGAGCGCACGCTCGCATTGGCCCAGATGGCGCGCCGGCAGGACCCAACTGCCGGCTACGAGCCGTTGCTCGATGCCCTCGTCGCACCCGTGCTGGCCCGCTGCATGGCGCACGGCATCCGCATCGTCAGTAACTTCGGTGCTGCCAACCCGCGTGGCGCTGCGTTGCGCATCCGCGCGTTGGCTGCCGAACTCGGCCTGGATGCTCCGCGCATCGCGATCGTCGGCGGCGACGATGTGTCCGGCCCTCAGCATCGGGCTCAGCTTGAAAGCCAGATCGGTGCAGCACTCGGCGGACGCGAGATCGTCAGCGCCAATGCGTACCTCGGTGCCGAATCGATTGCCGGTGCCCTGCGCGAAGGGGCGCAGATCGTCGTCGCAGGTCGCGTATCGGATCCGTCTCTGACCGTGGGACCCGTGCTCGCCCATTACGGCTGGCGCAGCGATGATTGGGACCGTTTGGCGCGTGCCACGATGGCGGGGCATCTGCTCGAGTGCGGCGCCCAGGTTACTGGCGGTTATTACGCCGACCCTGCCGTAAAGGATGTGTCAGGCCTCGAACGGCTCGGCTATCCGATCGCGGAGGTCGACGAGGACGGTGTCTGCACGATCGGCAAGCCCGCGGGAACCGGAGGCATTGTCGATCAGCACACGGTCAAGGAACAATTGCTTTACGAGGTTCACGACCCGGCTGCTTATCTGACGCCCGACGTCGTCGCCGATATTTCGGAGGCAGAGGTCGAGGAAGTCGGTATCGATCGAGTGCGCCTCACCGGCGTACGAGGCCATCCGCGCACCGGCACGCTAAAGGTCAATGTATTTTTCGAAAGCGGCTGGCTGGCCGAGGGCGAGATTTCGTACGCGGGGGCACGCGCCGAAGCGCGTGCCCGGCTTGCTGCCACTGTGCTACGCGAACGGTTGGCCGACGTCGCGCTGTTGCGGACCGACGTGATCGGTGTCTGCAGCATTTTCGGGGATGACAGCGGCCGATCGCTGCGCGCCGCGCCAGCGGGCGCCGCGCGCGACGTACGGCTGCGCGTGGCGATGCAACACACCGACCGTGCAAGAGCGGAGCTGTTGAGGCGCGAAGTGATGGCGCTTTATACGTGCGGCCCCGCGGGTGGCGGAGGCATACGCACGGCGATCCGTCCGACGCTCGGAACATTGTCGTGCCTGCTGCCGCGCGAGCGCGTTGACACTCGCTTCGAGATGCTGCATTGATGGATATGCTGTCTGTTCCGCTCTGGCGTGCCGCGCACGGACGTACCGGCGACAAGGGCAATCGTTCGAACATCAGCCTTATCGCCTGGGATCCGCAGTTGTACCCGCTGCTGGTCGAGCAGATCACAGAACCCGCCGTGGTGCGCCATTTTGTTCATCGGCAGCCAAGCAAAGTGGTGCGCTATCTGCTGCCCAGGCTGCACGCGATGAACTTCGTCCTCGACGATGTGCTCGACGGCGGCGTCAACGACGCGCTCAATCTCGACAGCCACGGGAAGGCGTTGTCGTTTCTGCTGCTTGATTTGCCTTTGGCGGTGCCGGCAGCGATGACATCGCTGTTGCGCGGGCCGAGTTCAGAAGACCATTCGATTACTAAAACCACCTGGAGACAAAGATGATGCAAACTTACAGACGTCATGTTTTAACCGCCTTGGTCGCAGCTGCGTTCGCCCCCGCCGCACTGGCTCAGGGAGCAAGCTATCCGTCGAAGCCGATCACATTCATCGTGCCGTTCGCGGCAGGCAGCGCAACCGATCAACTTGCTCGGGCGCTCGGACAGGAAGCCAGCAAGGACTCGAAACAACCGGTTGTAGTCGATAACAAGCCCGGCGCCGCCGGCTTCATCGCCGCGCAGGCTGTCGCCAAGGCGGCGCCTGACGGCTACACGGTGTTCATCACGACCAACACGACGCAGGCCGCGAACCAACATCTGTACAAGAAGCTGCCTTATGACCCGGTCCAGGACTTTGCACCGGTCACTGCGCTAGGACGCGGCGGCAACATCTTGATCGTGCACCCGAGCGTGCCCGCGAAGAATGTCGGCGAGTTGATCCAGCTTGCCAAGACGCAGCCCGGAAAGCTCAGCTTCGGAAGCGGCAGCTCTGCAAGCCGCGTCTCCGGTGAACTGTTCCAGCAAATGGCCGGCGTGAAGCTGCTGCATGTGCCCTACAAGAGCAACCCGCTGGCTCTGAACGACTTGCTCGGCGGGCAAATAAATCTGATGTTCACCGACACCGCCACCGGCCTTCCACAGGTGAAGGGCGGCAAAGTACGCGCCCTTGGCGTAACGAGCCCGAAGCGTTCGCCACTCGCACCCGAAGTGCCGACCATCGATGAGGCGGGCGTCAAGGGTTACGAACTCACGTACTGGTTCGCAGCGTACGTACCGGCGAATACACCGCAGCCGGTGATCGACCGGTTACACGCACTGCTTACCGCTGCCGCGAAGAGCCCTGCAACCCAGAACTTCTACAGCACCACGGGCACCGACCTCTTCCTATCGACTCCCTCGGAGCTTGCAAAATTTCAAGCTGCCGAATCACAGAGATGGGGGCAAGTGGTCAAGGCCGCGGGGATCGAGCCGGAGTAACGACACAGGCCAGGCGGCGATGTCACGCGTTATCCGGTTCACGACAGACAAATTCGAGGTCTGCAAGAAGCGACCGAATCCGATCAATCCGATTCCGGGCGAGTCGCTTCTACCTTGCTGCGCGAGCAAGCAAGCCGCTGCTTCAGCTCACTGAGCCAGACGCGGAAGACGCGGGCTGGTATTCGCTTCCGCTCAATTGGCGGGCAATACACCTAAGTCGTAAAGGGCGGCGCCGCTTTCAGCACCTCATCCATCGTCGTCAGTCCGTTCGCAATTTTCTGCGCACCCGAGAGCCGCAACGATCTCAAGCCGTCGCGCGCTGCCTGGCTGCGCATCTTGACTATGTCGCCCTGCTGCCCAACCAGCGCACGCAGCGCATCCGTCATCACCAGCATCTCGATCAACCCGGTGCGCCGCATGTAACCGGTATTCCGGCATTCCAGGCAGCCGACAGGTTTGTAGACCTGGTCGGGAATACTCGAGCGCCACGGATTGACCAGTTCTTTCCACAGCACCGGATCGATCGGCTCGCCGACTGCCTTGCAGTGCGGGCAAAGCGTACGGATCAGGCGCTGCGCAAGGACCCCGACCAACGTCGCGTTGACCAGATAGTTCGGCACGCCGAGTTCGAGCAAACGCGCGATCGACGACGCAGCATCGTTGGTGTGCAGCGTCGAGAACACCAGGTGACCGGTCAGCGCAGCCTGCACCGCCATGTCCGCAGTTTCCTTGTCGCGGATCTCGCCGACCATGATGATGTCCGGATCCTGTCGCATCAACGCACGCAGCCCGTCGGCAAAGCCGAGATCGATGCCGTGCTGAACCTGCATCTGATTCAGCGCCGGATCGACCATCTCGATCGGGTCTTCTACGGTGCTGACGTTGACTTCGTCGGTCGCCAGCTGCTTCAGCGTCGAATAAAGCGTCGTCGTCTTGCCCGAACCGGTCGGACCGGTAACGAGCACGATGCCTGAAGGCCGATGAATCCAGTCGTCCCACAGCCTCGCCTCTTCGTTCGAGAAGCCGAGCTCGGCATAGCTGCGCACGACGACTTCCGGGTCGAAGATGCGCATCACCAGCTTTTCGCCGAACGCGGTCGGCAGCGTCGATAGACGAATCTCGACTTCACGACCGGCGTTCTGCCCGGTCGTGACCTTCGTCTTGATGCGTCCGTCTTGAGGGCGCCGCTTCTCCACCACGTCCATACGGCCGAGCAGCTTGATACGGCTCGTCATCGCACCCATCACACCCGCCGGCACCTGATACACCTGATGCAGCACACCGTCGATGCGGAACCTTGCTACGCCGAACTCGCGCCGGGGCTCAAGATGAATATCACTGGCACGCTGGTCGAACGCGTATTGCAGCAGCCAGTCGACGATATGAATGACGTGTGCATCGTTGGCCTCGACCTTGCCCCCAAGCTCGACCAGTTGTTCGAAACTCGAGACCAGTGCCGTGCTGCCGGTCTTTGCCGCGCCGCGCACCTGTTGGGCAAGTTTGAAGAACTCGGTTGTGTAGCGCGCTACGTCGAGCGGATTGGCGACGACGCGCAGCACGCTCTTCTTCGTGATCTGCTCGATCTCTCGATCCCAGCCGGTTAAAAACGGCTCGCTGGTCGCGATCGTCACCTCGGTCGGCGTCATTGCCACCGGCAGAATCGAATACGTCGTCGCGTACGACGACGACATCACATCGACCACACGCGTGAAATCGACCTTCAGCGGATCGATATGGAAGTACGGCAGAGACGCTTTCTCGGCGATCCAGCGGGTCAGCATTTCGAGATCAAGCAGCTGCCGGTCAGCTTGCGGCGAGCGATAGTTCATCTCGGCCAGCACGACCAGCGGATGGCCCGACCGCTCGCGACCGCCGGTGATCTTGAAGCGCTCGGCGTCGGCTGCGGACAACAGACCGTCGACCACCAGTTGTTTGATCACAAAACCGCTGCTGACCCGCCCTGGCGGCGCCTGTACCGCCTGTACGCGCTTGTTGTGCTCGCGCGGTGCCGTTGTATTTTTCAGCACAGCCGCGCCATCCTTCGGGCTCATGTTGCCCCCTGGCGCTCCGCGCGGTCCCCCCAAGGGGGACGTCGCTCGCCTTGGGGCGGCCCGGCGGCTCGCTCATGCCGGCTGCGAGGCCTCGTAACGCTTGGCCATCGACTTCGCTCGATCAGGTGCGTTTTCAAAATCGGCGACGACCGCATCGACTGCGCGCTTGGTCAGAGGAACGCTTTCGAGCGGTTCGATGTACTTGCGTGCTAAATAGGACTTCAGCATGTCGGCCGACATGACGTGCGCCTTCTGATCGTGCTCACTGGCAAACAGGAACAGCGTTCGCAGCGGGCTCATCCAGCGCAGCTTGGCGCGCGAGAACTCCATTCCGTTCCACAGCTTGAACCAGTTGCCGCGCTGCCAGCGGCCGATTTCTTCCTGCACCCGCGCGTCTTCGACCGGATCGAGCCGTCCAATGTCGGTCACCGGATCGGGCATGAAGATGTCGGCCTTGTGCTCGGCGGCAGCGCGCATGATGACGTTGGTCGGGACCTTGATGCCGCCGGGCACCGTCGTTACCGGGAATACGCCCGACAGCTGCATGCCGTCGATCTTGGCGCGCAACTCGGACGCCAGCAGACTTGACTTGATGTAGGTCGCCTGATCAACCGGCTTGACCGCCATCGCGTGCGATTCCATCAGCTGGGTAAAAAACAGCTCGCGGTCGCGCTCCGGAGCGTTGATCAAACCAAGACCATCGCGTAGCACACGCACCATGCCGGGAATAAGCTTCACAAGCTTGCTGCGATCCTCGGTGCTCGCCTTCGGCTGCACCGACCACACCAGCTCGTGAATGACATCGCGGAACGCCTTCGCAAACCCCGGCGTCTTTTCCTGCCGCACCGTCGCTGAAACCAGGACTTTCACCCACGCACCGAGCAGGAACTCCTTGATGTACGGCTCGAGATCGACCCGCTCGAACGCGCGCCTGACCTGAATCGTTGTGTTGATCGTCAGGATCTCGTGCTTCTCGGCCGCCTCGAGGGCCTTCTTCGCGCGCGATACCGGATCGTTTTCCTCGGGCGCGATATCGGAAACGAATTTATCGAACTCGGTGTACAACCGCTCGAACACGCCGAGATCGGTTTCGAAGTGCTTGAGGATTTCGGTGATGACGCGGTCGACTTCCTTCATGTAGCGCTGGTTGTCGTCGCCGTACGGCTCCCATCCGGCCGACGTGCCCGCGATGCGGTCGATCAGCTTGCGCGCAGGGTGTGCGCTCGATGCGAAAAACGCCGCGTCCATCAACGCCGACTTCAGCACCGGAAACTGCAAGCGCGATATGCGCGCCTTGATTTCCGAAGGCACTTGCTTGTCCTGCATCACATGATCGAACAG
The DNA here is from genome assembly GCA_963829995.1 of uncultured beta proteobacterium. Classification (GTDB taxonomy): domain Bacteria; phylum Pseudomonadota; class Gammaproteobacteria; order Burkholderiales; family Burkholderiaceae_F; genus JACCZX01. The sequence goes on from CAWHKW010000005.1 coordinate 49,781, forward strand.
CATCCCGACCAGCTCGATCGTCAGCTTGTCGACTACGCGCGTGGACTTCGAAATCAATTCATCGCGCATCGCCCCGATCGATTCGGTCGGCACGGAAAAGTTGCCGCTCGGGCCGAGTTCCTGCAGATTCATCTGCTGAAACTCACCGATCGATTGCAGCAACTGCTGTGGCGCAGGCCCGTGCGAGGGCAAATGTGGCAGGCGCGATCCGCGCGCATTGGCTTGCAGGCGCGTCAGCAAGCCACCAAGCAGCATGTTCGGTTCATCCGGCCCCTGTGCAGCTCCCTGCCCACCCGCTGCGTGTGGCCCACCCGCTGCGTGTGGCCCGCCCGCTTCTGCCAGCGCACTGGCGGAATTTGAGGAGTGGGCCGCGGCGTTGCCGCCCGCACCCGGCGTCTGCCATGGCGTGGCCGACTTCGGTGCGGCTCGCGTTCTTCGAATGGCGCGCACATCGACGCCATGGTTCGCATAATGATCGAGCAACTGCCGGACAATGCGCGCCAGCTCTTCGCCAAGCGGCTTTTCGAACACCGTCAAAAAGAATTCCCACGCTTCCTTGTGCAGGTCGGTGTCTTCTGCGGCACGCAACAGCGCGCGCACGTACACCGCAGGGCCGAGCGGGTTTTCCGAATTGCGTATCGCACTTCGGCCCAGCAAAAACGCCACGACAAGATTCAGGTCGCGCATCGATTGCTCGGCGTAGCCGGCGATCTTGCTGGCGTGGCGCTCGACTACTGTGTTGCTCTCGACCGAAATCGAATCAACCAGCGACAGCGTTTCGGCGTCCAGCGCGCCGGTTACCGCCGGTGCCCGACCGACAGTGACTTCGTGAAAGCACTGGTCCTGCGTTTCCTGCAGGCGCGCCATGAACGTGTGGTGCAGGTCATCGAGCTTGGCAGCCAGATGCCGCTGCACCAGTGGCGAGCCGACGTCGAAGTCCCACTTGCCCGACAGATTCGTCCAAAATCGTCTTGGCGATTTCTGGAAACGCGGCGCCGATCTGCTCATTCGAAATCGCCAGGCCGGACTTCAGCAGCGCCGACGCTTGCGCAGCCGTCACAAACGGCACGTCACTGCTTGCGCGCGACGACTCGGGAGCCGGAGGAAACTCCATGCGATCTCTGTGTTTTGCCTAAGTTTCTAGCAGACGCCGCACGCTCAAGCGGCTTCGACACTATAGACGTCGGACTCTATCGACGTACCATCGGGTGTCAAGCAAGTTTAAGCAGTTACTGGCGTCGAAACATCCCTAAATTGAAGGCATTAGGCACGCTTTCGCAACGCTTTTAGAGCTCAAAACGTGCACCAAACGCATTTGCGCGGCGCAGTCCTGCAACCCAACTGCGCGCCTTCAGCTTCCACCGCACTTCGAGCTCGCGCGCACGTCGATCGAGTGCCGCGAACGGCACGTCAAGCGGAGGCCCAACGATTGCCAGTACCACACGATTGCCCGCGTCAACTTCCGGCATTACCAATGCGCGACCGTCAAACGCCGAGGCGATGGCGGTAAAGCTCGGATCAAAACTTGAGCCGAACAAATTGAAGGACGCGACGCCGGGCGCGCGCAGCGCCTTGCGGCATGCACGATAAAACCCGACGTCGTCATAGACCGGGCCGCGCGCAGCGGCGTCGTATAGATCGACCTGCAACCAGTCGGCCCGGCCGCGCTGGCGCGGATGGCTGATGAACTCGCGTGCGTCTGCATTGACGATGTTCAGACGCGCATCGTCGGGAGGTAAGCAAAACCACGCACGCGCGGCTTCGATCACGTCAAGACTCAGTTCGACCGCGACCACGCTCGCACTACGAACCTCGCGCCAGCAAAACTTGGTCAACGCAGCGGCGCCCAGACCCAACTGCACGATGCGCCGCGGCTCGGGCATGAACAACCCCACTGCCATCATCTGGCGCTGATACTCAAGTTCCAGCGCGAACGGCCGCGCCACGCGCATACCGCCCTGAATCCATTCGGTGCCGAAGTGCAGATAGCGAATGCCGTCTTCTTCAGAGAGCGTGACCGGCGCAGCTTTCCGTTGCCTTCGCACTTAGGCCGGTACGCCTTCGGCCTTCAGGTCGTGCATCATGTCGTCGACCACGCGCTCGAACAGTGGTGCGCGCTCTGCGGTGCTGATTCGACCGGCCCGAACAAAGCTGCGCAATATCAACGGCGCCAGGCTGTGTGCCTTGCCGGTTTCAGCCGATGTGAACAGATAGAAATTCTTGCGCGGGCTGATCCAGCGCAGCCGCACGCGCTCGGTCTGTTCGCCCGTCCATAAATCGAACCACGTTCCGCGTTGCCAGCTGTCGATCATCTGGTCGATGCCGTCATCCGACAACTTCTCTACCGGAATCATTTCTTCAGGTTGCACCGTCAGCGGCGCTTCCAACAAATTGACTTCCGCATGGTTGGCCGCGACCGCGCTGCGGACCACCTCCGGGGTGATCGTCAGATGTTGCTCGGGCTCATTCTCAACCATTGGTGGCGGTTCGACGATCTTGACCTCATCGAGCTTGCGCTTGAACGCGGCAGGATCGAGCGGCGCGCCGGTACCGTACGCCACCTCGAGCGCCTTGACGGCCTGTGCATGCGACGCCATCAAACGCGAAAAGAATTCTGCCGATTGCGCTGCTGAAAACTCGACCAGCTGCAGACCTTCGCGCACCGTGCTCAAAACCGCGGGAATCGTCTTGACGAGCCGCTTGCGATCGTCCGGGTTGATCTTCGGTTGCACGCTCCACACCAGATCGGGAACGATGTCACGGAACTTCTTTGCAAAGGACGGCTGCGTGCGCTCGCGCAAAGTCGCCGCCACCATGACCTTGACCCAATTTTCGAGCAGAAAATCGCGCAGATACGATTCGATCTGCACTCCGTCGAACGCCCGCCGAATCCCGATTGCGGCGTTGATGGCCATGATCTCGCGCGTTTCCGCTTCCTCGAGTGCGCGCTTGGCGCGCGTCACCGGATCGTCGTCGCGTGTGCGCTCTTCGGCCAGATACCGCTCGAACTCACCAAGCGCTTTCTCGAAAATCGGCGGGCCATCGTTGATTGCAACGACGATGGTGTTGACGGCCTTGTTCACTTCGGACAAGTAGCGAACGTTGTCTTCGCCCTCGGGGCGCCATCCAATGCCGGTGCTCGCGATGCGATCCATCAAACGGCGCGCCGGTTGCACCGGAGAAACGAACAGATCCGAATCCGCCAAGGCGATCTTCATGATCGGAAACTGCAAGCGCGATATTGCAGTCTTGATCTCGGCCGGCAGATGCTTGTCCTGATGGATCCGATCAAACAGCATGCCCACCAGCTCGATCGTTAGCTTGTCAATCTGCTTGGTCGCTTTGTCGGCCACATGCGAACGCAAATGCGCCTCGTCGCGCTCGCTGATCATCTGGGCTGCAGCGCCGCTCTTGCCGCTCGTCGTCGCCAGCGCGTTCAGGCGCTGTACCTCGTTGATCGATGCCAGCAAACCGGGATCGATCATCGCAAACTGCACTGGCGTCCCAGGCGCAAGCGGTGTGGATGCCGAGCCCGTGATGACGAAGCCAGGCGACATCATCGGCGCGGTGGTCACCGGGTCGACTCGGTCGAACATCGGCGCGACTGGCAGCTGCGAATGCGGCATGGCCGGAACAGGCCGGCCGCCGCCTGGGACGGTCGGCACCTGCATGCGCTGATAAAGCGCGCTTAGCAACTGCTCCGCGGTCGTTCCAGTCATCGACCCCGGTGCCTGGCCGCCCTGCGTTGTGCGCGCAGTAGCACCTGCTGCACCTGTGCCACCTGTACGAAAGCCGGTGTGTTTGAACGATGACGTCGCGGCGTTGCCTTCCTGTACCCCCTTACCCTCCAGGTCGTTGTTCAGCGCGGTGTAAACGGCAACAAGCGGTTTCAGCAGACTGACATCGAACGCCTTCATTACCGCATGACGCTGGTCGCCTTTGAAGCCAAGCTTGTCGATCGCGTCGCCGAGTGCGCGACAGAACCGCACCGGATGAAACGGATTTTCACGATCCCCCAGCCCCGGAATCTGCAGCGCCTTCGCAAGCCGTTGCGTCAACGGCGTGAACGATGTGTCGGCCGCGTTGCGAATGCGGGATGAAAAGCGGTCGATCACCATCGCCTCTTCCATCTCGTCGTACTCGACCAACGACAAACTCAACGCCTTTTCGCCAGCGGCCGGCGCGGGCTTGTCCTTGCCGCCCGTAAACAGTTCCTCGATCGCAGCATCGATATGGGCATCGACTGCGTTGAAAAATGAACTGGAGAATTCGCGCTGGTCGACCAACAAGCGTCGTACCGATTTTTTCAATGTCGCCGAGGCGCCATCATCGGCGTCGATCGCCTGAATCGCCTCGCGCGCGGCGTCCGGAAGCAACGGGTCGAACTGCATGCGCACCGTCTTGCGCATCTCGCCAATGACACGATGGATTGTCGTGCGGCTGGCGCGTCCGGGAGTCGGATGGGGGGTAGCGCTCACAGTTCAATAGGTTCGCGAGGCACGACGGTCGGGCCCGAGGGTCGAAAGATAGCCGATTAAGTCCCGCCAGCGGCAGCGATAATTGCCGCTCATTTGGCCACAACTCGGGCTATTGGACCCCGCCCGGACGGCTCGAAACCGGTCCACCACGCCCGCCAGACTGCCAATTTCTGCGGATATGAGCGGCCGGCATGGGCCGGGCTGGACGAGGGCAGCACCATCGTCTGAAAGCCGGCCGCCGCGAATTCGCTGGCATACCGGCCGGCCGCCTGACCGTTGAACGCGACCGTCGTCAAGCGCGGCGCGAGGCGGTGCAAGCGCGTAAACCGGTTGGCCTTCTGGTTGCGGATCGCCGCGTCGCCGCTGCCTTCGCGGTCGCATGCGTGCAGTACATCCCAAATGCCAAGCCGGTGCGCAAGCACGCGCTGCAAACGGCGGGGATAGGACAACTCGGTCAACGGTTCCCCGAGCAGATCGGACAGCAGGCGCCAGAACTGATTGCGCGGGTGCGCGTAATACTGGCTCGCCGCAAGCGATGCCTCCGAAGGAAAACTGCCGAGAATCAGTCGCTCGACGTTGCCGTTGATGACGGGCGCGAAGCCGCGCAGCGACGGGCCGGTCACCTAACTCCCTGCATTCAACAACATCGCATTCAACCGCTTGACGAAGTCCGCCGGGTTTTCAAGCTGTCCCCCTTCGGCCAGCACCGCTTGATCGAGGAGCAGCGCCGACCATTCGGGCAACTGCTTGTCGTTGGATTTCAGCCGCTGCACCAGCGGATGGTGGGGATTGAGCTCAAGAATCGGCTTCGCTGCCGGCGCATCCTGGCCGGCCGCTTTCAACAATCGCTGCAGGTGCTGGCTCATCGCGTGTTCATCGGCCACGACGCACGCAGGAGAATCGGTCAGGCGCAGCGTGACGCGAACATCCTTGACGCGCTCGCCCAGCGCTGCTTTCACGGCGGCGACCAGATCCTTGCTTTGCTCGACCACCTTGCGCTGCTCTTCCTTCTCCTCCGCGTCCGCAAGCTCGCCAAGGTCCAGATCTCCCTTTGCGACCGACACCAGCTCCTTGCCTTCAAAATCGTGCAGGAACGACAGCATCCATTCGTCAACGCGATCGGTCAGGATCAGGACCTCCACTTCCTTGCGCCGGAAGATCTCGAGATGCGGGCTTGCCTTGCCGGCCTCGAGAGAATCGGCGGTGACGTAGTAGATCGCTTTCTGCTTGTCTTTGATGCGGCCGACGTACTCGACGAGAGACACACTTTGCTCGTCGCTCGTCGTCGAGGCGAATCGCAACAGCTTTGCGATCCGCTCACGGTTCGCTGCGTCTTCGCCAACGCCTTCCTTCACGACCTGGCCGAATTCTTTCCAGAAGCTCGCGTACTTGTCTTTTTGATTTTCGGCCAGGTCTTCCAGCATGCCGAGCACGCGTTTGGTCGAGCCCTCGCGGATTGCCTTTACGTCGCGGCTTTGCTGCAGAATTTCGCGCGACACGTTCAGCGGCAGATCCGACGAATCGATCACGCCACGCACGAAGCGCAGGTAGGCGGGCAACAAGTCGCCCGCATCTTCCATGATGAACACGCGCTTGACGTACAGCTTCAAACCATGCCGCTGCTGCCGATCCCATAGATCGAACGGTGCACGTTGCGGCAGGTACAGCAGCTGGATGTACTCGGTGCGCCCTTCGACACGGTTGTGCGTCCATGCCAGCGGGTCGCCGAAATCGTGTGACACGTGCTTATAGAACTCGCGATACTGCTCGTCGGTGATGTCTGCCTTGGCGCGCGCCCACAACGCGCTTGCCTGGTTGATCGTTTCGAGTTCGTCCGTTGGCCGGTATTCGTTCTTGTCCTTGTCCCACACTTCCTTGCGCATCCGGATCGGCAACGAGATGTGATCCGAGTAATGGGTAAGCACCGATCGCAACTTCCCCGCCGCAAGAAACTCGTCTTCGCCTTCGCGCAAGTGCAGCGTGACATCGGTGCCCGATTCGGCGCGCGAGGCGGGCTCGATCGTGAATTCGCCACCACCGTCGCTTTCCCAGCGGATCGCGGAGCCGGCCTCTTCGCCTGCGCGACGCGATACGACCGTGACGCGGTCCGCCACGATAAAGCTCGAATAAAAGCCAACACCAAATTGGCCGATCAGCTGTGCATCCTTCTGCTGGTCTCCTGAAAGCTGTGCAAAAAACTCGCGTGTGCCGGACTTGGCAATTGTTCCCAGATGCTCGATCGCATCAGTGCGCGACATGCCGATGCCGTTGTCCGACACCGTGATCGTGCGTGCGGTTTTGTCGAAAGACACGGTGATGCCGAGTTCGCCATGCCCTTCAAGCAACGCTGGCTTGGACATTGCTTCAAAGCGAAGCTTGTCGCACGCATCCGACGCATTACTGATCAACTCGCGTAGAAAGATTTCTTTGTTGCTGTACAGCGAGTGAATCATCAGCTGCAGCAGCTGCTTGACCTCGGCTTGAAAACCGAGGGTTTCTTTAGTAGGAGTGTCTTGCGCTTCCATGGTGTTCACAGGTTGAGACGACGAGTGCAATTATCGCGCGGCCGATGGCCCGGTTTCGGGTCCTCAGCGCTTCGCCGGCGGCAGCTCGTCGCCGTCGCTGTCATATGCGGGCGGGACGTAGAAGTTCAACGTGCGCAGCAGCGCGCGGCCGGTGTTCCTGATCTCGTGCCTGTCGCCGTGCTCTATCAGCATCAGTGTTCCCTGCTTCAGCGCATAGCGCTTGCTGTTGATCAGCGCGAAGCCCGTGCCTGAAACAACGAACAACCACTGGTCTGCGCCACGATGCCTGTTTTGCGGATCACCTTCCGCATCCGCAGGCCCGATCACCATCTCCGCGGCCTGCGCACGACGACTGTCGATCGCGACCCGAAAACCTTTGCCGAATTTAAGTTGCTTGCGCTTCATGTTGTCTCGCTATCGGCGCGAGCCGAAACAGTCGCGAATAGCTGGTCCCACTTGACGTGACGTCCGGAGGGAGCAGGCCGCGTGCCGCGAAAGTGTTTATCCAAGATGTGTAGTTCGGAAACTTTGGACAAGGCTGCCCAGCGCCAGCCGAGCGCCCGACCGGACCGGCTTTCGCCTCCGACCTGGTAGAAAAACAAGCGCGGTTCACCATCGATCAGGCCGTAGTCGTGCGGCTCGGCCAACCTCGGCCGCTCGTCGAGAATGAACGCAACCAGGCGTCGCTCGCGAATCGCTCTCTTAAGTATCTGGTCGAATTCCGCGAACTGCATGTTGACGGGAATCGGCGTTAGTCAGCAATCTGCTGCAGCAGATACAACCGCTGATAGATGCCGCCCTCGATCGCCATCAGCTGATCGTGTGTGCCCTGCTCGGCCAGGCGGCCGTGATTCAGCACGAAGATTCGATCCGCCGCACGGATCGTCGAGAGCCGGTGCGCGATTGCAATGACGGTCGTCTTGCCGTGCAGCAGCGACAACGCCTGTGCGACCTGACGCTCGGTATCGCTGTCGATGCGCGACGTTGCTTCGTCGAGAAACAGCACGCGCGGCTCGCCCGCCAAAGCGCGCGCGACCGCGATCAACTGCTTCTGGCCGGACGACAAGCGCGCACCGCCCTCGCTGAGCGGCGTGTCGTAGCCCTGCTCGAGTGCGCTGATGAATCCATGCGCGTTGGCAGCGCGCGCAGCGGCCTCGATCTGGGCAAGCGGCAGATTGCGACCCATGTCGATGTTTTCGCGCGCGCTCGCCGCCAGCAAAAACGGTTCTTGCGGCACCAGTCCAACATCGGCGCGAAAGTGTTCGTCGCCGATCGTGGCCAGCGGAATGCCGTCGATCTCCAAGCGGCCTGCCTGCGGCGCGTAAAAGCGCAGCAATAGCGATAGCAGCGTCGATTTGCCGCTGCCGGTGTGGCCGACGATTCCTACAAAGCTGCCGGCGGGTACATCGATACTGACATCGTGCAGCACCGGCTGCTCGGGGTCATAGCCAAAGCTGACGTCGATCAGCTGCACGTGGCCGCGACTGACGCGCCGTTCATGCGTGACCCGCTTCGACTCACCCTCGTCGAGCAGCGTGTTGACGCGCGATGCCGCGACCAGCGCCTGTTGCAGCAACGAGAACTGCATCGTGATCGAGATCAGTGGCTCGACCACGCGCGCGACGTAGGTGATAAATGCGTACAGCAGCCCGATCTCAAGCGCGCCGAACGATTGCGTGCCGAACGCCGCGATGATCGCAACGATCAGCAGAATGCTCATCATGTCGAGCGCGGGTCGCAGCAGCCACGCGTTCGCTCGTACCTCACCGAGCCTTGCCTTGTAGTGCTCGTGATTGGTATTCGCAAACCGCGTGGCGAAACGCGATGCCGCCCCGGTCGCCTGCAGAACGCTCATCCCGGCGATGCTCTCGCCCATCTGCGCGTTGATGTCGCTGCGCAATTCGCGCGACCGCATGACTGCATGCGCCGACAACCGCTGATAGCCGAGCACGATCAGCACGGTTGCCGGAATCAGCGTCAGCACGATCAACATCAGACGCCAGTCGAGCCACGCCATCGCAACGACAGCGCCGATCAGCACCGTTACACCCTGCAGCATCTCGAAAAGCACCTGGACATACAGCTGCCGGATCTGCTCGGTGTCGTTGGTAATGCGGCTGACCAGCTGGCCGGTAATCGCCTTGTCGAAAAACGCCATCGGCAGACGCAGCACGTGGTTGTAAACGCTCTCGCGCAGGCGACGTACCGAGCGCATTGCCACGCTCGCCAATCGAACCAGCTGAAAGTAGCGCAGCGCGCTCGCCATGCAACCGCTGATCACGATGCCACCGACCAGTAGGACAACCGGCCACCATTCGAGACGGCGTGGCAGCAGATATTCGTCGATGAAGAGCTTGCCGAAAATCGGACCGAGTGCTTCGAGCCCGCCGGCCGCGAGCAGGAGCACGCTCGCCAACGCCAGCTGCCTGCGATCGGGCCGCGCCGCACGCCATAGCAGCGCGAATGCCTGGCGCCGCTCGTCGTGCCGCGCCGGGCGCAGCTCCGGATGTTGGATCGATGCAGCGGAGGCCGCCATTACGCACTCTCCAGGCTGGCTTCCAACTGTTGATAGCGCCACTGCGCGGCGTACCAGCCGTCGATGTTCAGCAGCTGATCGTGCGAACCGCGCTCCACAACCCGCCCGGCCTTCAGCACGATGATCATGTCGGCATCGGCGACGGCTGATAGACGATGGCTGACGATGATTGCCGTGCGCCGGCGATGTCCATGCAGTTCGCCCCGCAAGTGCGCAAGAATGTGCGTTTCAGTGCCGGTGTCGACCGCGGACAGCGCGTCGTCGAGCAACAGCAGAGGCTTTTCGGTCAGCAGCGCGCGCGCGATCGCAACTCTTTGCCGTTGACCGCCCGAAAGCGTGATGCCGCGCTCGCCCACTATAGTTTCGTAGCCGTGCGGAAAGCGGGCGATATCATCATGCAAAGCCGCGAGCTCTGCCGCACGCTCGATCTCCGTGCGAGTCGCGTTGCTGCGCGCGAGCGCGATGTTCTCCGCCAGCGTTGCGGAAAACAAAAATGCTTCCTGCGGAACCCAGCTGATTCCGCCGCGCAGCGCTTCGAGTGCGTATTGCTCGATGGCATGGCCACCCCACGCGATGCGTCCTTCAGTCGGAGCATAGTGGCGCAGCAGCAGCGCGAGCAGCGTCGACTTGCCGGATCCGGTCGGACCGACGACTCCCAGCGTTTGGCCCGCGCTTAAGTCGAACGACACGTCGGCCACCACAGGTGCGGCGTCCGGTCGATAACGGAAAGTCACACCTTCGAAACGCAGTGCGCCCGGCACCAACTCGGCGACGGTACCGTCATCGGCCACCGACAGCGGCTCGAACAATGTCGGCTGCAGCCGCGTCCACCCCGCCTTGCCGCGCTCGAGCAGCGACAGCACCCAGCCGGCGGCAAACATCGGCCAGATCAGCTGCGATAGATACATCGCAAAGCTGGTCAATTCGCCAACAGTTAATTGCTGCTGCCAAACCAGCCAGCCTCCCACCCCGAGTGTCAGCGCCGTCGCCGCGGTCAGCGTGAAACCGACCGCCGGCTCGTACGCCGCTTCCCATTTCAATGCGCTGAAGTTCGCGTCGGCTGCGGCCGCCGTTCGCTGTGCGAAGTCGCGCGCTGCTTGCATTTCAAGGCCTAACGCGCGCAGCGTGCGCACGCCGGCGATCGTCTCCTGCACGTGATCGTTCAGGTTCGAAAACCGCTCGAGCGATTCGCGCCACGCGGTGTGCACGTGCCGCGAGATGAACCAAAACGCGATGGCCATCAGCGGAAACGGCAGCAGTGCGATCAAGGCTAGTCGCCAATCGATGCCGAGCGCCATCATCGCGATCACCAGAATCAAAGTAAGCGTGCCGTCGAATCCGGCCAAAAAAGCCTCGCCGGCCGCCATTTCGATCGAATCGACATCGTTGGTGGCCCGCGCCATCAAGTCCCCGGTACGGCTGCGATTAAAAAACGGTGGGCCTTGCAGCGCCAGCCGATCGTACAGTCGGGTTCGAAGCTCGACGCCAAGCTGATAGGCCGCAGCAAAAAGCTGCAACCGCCAGCCAACGCGCAACAGATAAATCGCCGCTCCCATGATGACCAGCGTCACCAGCTCGCGTACCAGCGCGCCGCCCCGCAAAGTGCCGGCGACCAGGCCATCGACGGCCTGCCCTACCACGCGCGGCACCCACACCGTCAACACTGCAATGCCGATCAGCATCAGTGCCGATGCAACATAGGCGCGCCAGTGGCGCACGACAAACGCGCCGATCAGTCGATACAGGGATTGAGACACGATTTACTGAATTTTCGCGGAGCGAGATTGTAGGGGCGTCGTTTATGCACAGGCAGCTCATCCGCTAAAGTCGCATGCATGAGAGAGTTTCACTTCGTCACCTGCGACGTCTTCACCGACTGCATGTTCAGCGGAAATCAGCTTGCAGTGCTGACCGATGCGCGTGGGCTCGATGATGCGACGATGCTGTCGATCGCGCGCGAGTTCAATTTCGCCGAGACGACTTTCGTGACGCCGCCAACCGAAGCGCGGTACACGGCGCGCGTTCGCATCTTCACGCCGGGCCGGGAGATGCCTTTCGCAGGGCACCCGACCATCGGGACAGCCTTTGTTCTGGCGTCGACGGCAATCGGCCAGAACGCAAGCGAGATGGTGCTGGAGGAAAACGTCGGCCCGGTACCGGTGCGCATCGATCGTGACGGCAGCCGTGTCGTGCGCTGCACCTTTACCGCGCCGCGTGCGCCGGAGCGCATCGAAGCCGCTGTGCCTTCTGGCGCAGCATTGTCGGAACTGCTCGGCCTCGCTGCCGCCGACCTCGCCGCCCCGGCCGAGGTGTGGTCATGCGGACTCCCCTTCCTGGTCGTCCCCGTCGATTCCCGGCGATCGCTGGACCGGGCGCAACTCGATCTCGCATGCTGGCGCCGGCTGCTGTCGAACTTCGTGGCGCTCGAGGTCTATCCGGTCACTCAGGTTGACGAATCGACAGTGCGGGTCCGGATGTTCGCGCCGGCGGCCGGTGTCGCCGAAGACGCTGCAACCGGCTCAGCGGCAGCGGCCCTCGCCGGTTGGCTGATACAGCAAGCACCCGACCCATCGGGAACGCGCTGCTGGACCGTGTTGCAGGGTGAATCGGTGGGCCGCCCGAGCCGCATCGAGCTCGAGGCCGACGTGCGCGACGGTGCGGTGCGGGCCGTGCGCGTCGGCGGCGCGTCCGTCAGGGTGAGCGAAGGGACGCTGCGCCTGTAGTGGGCTACAACACCGCGCGACCGATGGTCGCGATCGCAATCGTGATGAAGCCGAGCGTCAGATTGATCAGCACCAGCTTGCGGACAACGTCGAGGTGCGACGCAGCGGCTGCCCAGTCGCTCGCCATCACTGCGCTGCGCATGCGTTTGAATGGCGCGAACCGAATATGCAGGTACAGCCCCATCATTACCAGTCCGACTGCGAGCATCAGATGCACCGACAAGTGCGCGTTTTTGAATCCGCCTCCGATCAGGATCATTGCCAATCCGCTCGCCAGCACGACGACGATCGCAAGCGCAGCCCACGACATGAAGCGACCGAGCACGGACGAAAGAAACGTCAATCGAACCGCCGGTTCCTGCAGCCGTGCTGCGGACGGCCGCACTGCGAAATGCAGGACGAACATGCCGCCGACCCAGACAACAACCCCGAGTACGTGCGCAAACAACAGCGTGGTGTAGAGGATTCTCATTGCTTCTTTCCAGATTCAGTGTTCAACGTTCAAGGTTCGGACGTGTTCGCCCTGCGCAACCTGAACGGCGGCTTTAGTTTCGAGTCGACCAGCTTGCCTTTGCGCGCCCGGTGGCCGCGCTGCGCTTCCAGCGAAGCCCCGGTCAGATGTATGTCGACCGGCTTGTCTGCCTTGCCCTTCGTTGCTGCGACAATCACGCCTGTCTCGGAGATCGGCAGCGCTGCGAGCAGCTTTTCGCCATCGTCGAGATCCATTAACGTGACGCCACGACCGCCGCCCGACAGCGATTTCAATTCTGTGGCGTCGAATACCAGTACTCGCCCGCGCTCGGACATGCAGGCTATGAATCGATCAGTCGCAATATCGGCCGACTGCGGACGCAGCGGCTCGGCGCCCGGATCGACGTTGATGAACTGCTTGCCGGCACGCTGCCGCGAATGCATATCGCCGAGCGTCGCGGCGAAACCGAAACCGTTGCTCGTCGCCAGCAGTAGCGGCAGCGACGGCGCGCCGGCAATGTAGGCCACCAGCCGCGTCTCCGGGGCAAGGTCGATCAGCGAAGTTGCGGGAGCACCGTCACCGCGGGCCGACGGCAGATCGCGGACAGGTATCGAATAGACACGACCGTTGCTGCCGACCGCAATCAATGTATCCACCGTGCGGCATTCGAACGCTTCATATAACGCATCGCCGGTCTTGAATGACAATTGCGCCGTGTCGATGCCCGTGCCCCGCCCGCGCGCGCACGAACCCGTTTTGGACACGATGACCGTGATCGGTTCGTCGCTCACCTTCAATTCGACGCTGGCGCGCTCGGCGGTTTCGATCAACGTGCGGCGCGGATCCTTGTCGCCGTACTTTTTGGCGTCCTCCTCGACTTCCTTGCCGACCAGTCTGCGCAACGCGGCATCGGAGCCCAGCAGCTTGCCCAGCGCCGATTGCTCTTTACGCAATTCGGCGAGCTCCTGCTCGATGCGGAAGCCTTCGAGCCGCGCCAGTTGGCGCAGGCGCAATTCCAGAATGTCATCGGCCTGACGTTCGGACAGCTTGAATGCCTTGATCAAATCCGGCTTAGGCTCATCGGAATTGCGAATCAGCCTGATCACTTTGTCGATCGACAGCAATACGAGTTGCCGGCCCTCGAGAATGTGAATGCGGTCATCGACTCTCTGCAGTCGATGCGCTGAACGCCGGCGTACGGTGGCGGTACGAAACTCGATCCACTCGAGAAGTATCTCGGTCAGCGGTTTGCAGCGCGGGCGGCCGTCGCCGCCGATCATCACCAGGTTGATCGGCTCATTGCCTTCCATGCTGGTGTGCGCCAGCAACGTCCGCGTGAATTCGTCGCGATCAATCCTCGACGTGCGTGGCTCGAACACCAGCCGCACCGCGGCGTCCTTGCCTGATTCGTCGCGCACCGTGTCGAGCACCGACAGCACCAGCTGCTTCATCTGCTGCTGTTCGGCGCTCAGCGCCTTTTTGCCGGCGCGAACTTTCGGGTTGGTCAGCTCCTCGATCTCTTCCAGCACACGCTGCGCCGACGCGCCGGGTGGAAGCTCGGTCGCCACCAGCTGCCACTGCCCGCGCGCAAGTTCTTCGAATTCGAAGCGCGCACGTACCTTTACGCTGCCACGCCCGCTTGCGTAGACATCGCGGATATCGTCTCGCGGCGAGATGATCTGGCCGCCGCCCGGAAAGTCAGGCCCCGGCATTTCGCGCAAGACCTCTTCGAGCTTTGCTTTCGGGTTCTTTAATAACAGCAGAGCGGCCTCTGCCACCTCGCGCAGGTTGTGCGATGGAATCTCGGTGGCCATGCCGACCGCAATTCCAGATGCGCCGTTGAGCAATACGAAAGGCAGGCGTGCAGGCAACAACCGCGGCTCCTGCGTCGAGCCGTCGTAGTTCGGCATGAAGTCGACGGTGCCTTCATCGATCTCGTCGAGCAGCAAGCGTGCGATGGGCGTCAGCCGCGCCTCGGTGTAGCGCATCGCCGCCGCGCCGTCGCCATCTCGACTTCCAAAGTTGCCCTGCCCGTCGATCAGCGGATAGCGCAGCGAAAAATCCTGCGCCATGCGCACCATCGCGTCGTACGCCGCCTGATCACCATGCGGGTGATACCGCCCCAGCACATCGCCGACGACACGCGCCGACTTCACCGGACGCGAACCAGACGCGAGCCCCATCGCGTTCATCGCGTACAGAATCCTGCGCTGCACCGGCTTCTGTCCATCGGAGCCATCCGGCAGCGCACGCCCCTTGACGACAGAGATCGCGTAATCGAGATAAGCCTGCTGCGCGAAGCGCGCCAGCGTCAACGAATCATCGCCGTCGTCGCTATTGCCGGAGGCAGGAAAAAGAGTTTGTTGTTCTGGCATTGAGAGGCGCGAAACGACAGCGCGTCGCGGATTCTACTGACCGGCCGCGCTTACGTCGTCGCGGTGCGCAAGCATGCGCGGAGCTCGTCGCGGCGCGCAAGCGTTGGGCGGAGCTGCCCTGCCTGGGCGTCGGGCACTGAAGTGCCAACCACTGCGGTACTCACAACGCCGGCGCGAAATAAGGCTAAAGCGTTATTTCGCTTAACGGCCCCGGCGTTGCTCCGTTCCTCGGGCGACGCCCCGAAGGCAGGTCAGCTCCGCCCAACGCTTGCGCTTGAGGCAGTCTCACTTGTTGGGGGAAGAAAAGAAACACCTCATGCGAGGCGGTGTCGCGACAGCAGCGGCTGGCGCAGCTGCGCCGCCTTTGAGTCGTCGCCCGAGGAGCGGAGCGCCAGCGGGGCGGTTAAGGGCATGCCTGTTGAGCGCAGCGATTTGCAGGCCCGCCGCTGGCGTGAGTACCGCAGTGGTTGGCACTTTAGTGCCCGACGACGTAGGCGGCGCAGCTGCGCCAGCCGCTGCTGCTAGTACGCACGACCACCACTTCAGTGCATCAACGACCGCTCACGCCCAACCCCACGCCGATCAATAAACATCTGCACAAAATCATCGACGTTCATCGGTCTAGCAAATAAATAGCCCTGCGCCGAATCACACCCGAGATGTTGCATCCAGGTTTGCTGGGCCTGCGTTTCGATGCCTTCGGCCGTGATGTTGATGCCGAGCGAGCGTGCCATGTCGATCACGGCCTTGACGATGGTCAGCGTGCGCGCGTCACGCATACACTCGACGGTGAAGCTGCGATCGATCTTCAGCCGATGGATAGGCAGGTCGCGCAAATGCGCCAGGCTCGAGAACCCGACGCCAAAATCGTCGAGTGCGATCCGGACGCCGGCGTTGCGCATACGGACCAGGTTCTCGCGCGACACTGCTGACGTGTCGAGCAATCCGGTTTCGGTAACTTCGACCTCGATGTCGCCGGGAGGCACGTCGTGCTCGTTCAATATGTTGAGCAACCCTTCGACGCACCCCAGTTGCCGCAACTGAACGCCTGCCATGTTGATCGACAACGGGGGAATGTCCAGACCTCGTATGCTCCAATCGCGTCGGGCGCGGCAGGCTTCGTGCAGCACCCATTCACCTAGCGCGACGATGAGCCCCGATTCCTCGGCAATCGGAATGAACTCCGCGGGCGATATGTCGCCCAGCTCGGCGTCACGCCAGCGGATCAGCGCTTCAGCGCCCACGAGCTTGCCGTCGTTCAGGGATATCAGCGGCTGATACACAAGCTTGAAGTCGCGCGCTTCGACCGCTTTGCGCAGCCTCTGCTCCAGGCGCAGCCGCAAGTCCGCGCGGCGCGCGACCGTAGGCGTGTAAAACGCGTACGTCTGCCGTCCGCTTTCCTTCGCCTGATACATCGCCGCATCGGCCGCGTTGAGCAGCGAGTCCAGCTCGATGCCGTCTTTCGGAAAGAAGCTGATACCCACCGAAGGGGTTACCGACACTTCCATTCCCAACACACGCGCCGGCTCCGAGATCGAACGGATCAGCTCCTTGGCCACTTCGACCGCATATTCACCGTGCGGAATATCGACCAGCAGTGCCACCAGTTCGTCACCGCCGCGGCGGCCGACCAGATGCGGCTCGCCGATTGCACTACGAATCCGGCTCGCGACGATCGACAGCATCTGGTCGCCGACCCGATGGCCGTAACCGTTGTTCAGCAGGCGGAAGTTATCGAGATCGATAAACAGCAACGCGCAACGCTTTTCCCCGGCGTAAGCGTTGGCCAGAATGCGCCCGGCGCGCTCGTCGAATGTTTGCCGGTTGGCGAGTTGCGTCAGCTCGTCGACCGTTGCCAGACGTTCGATGCGTTCCTGCGACTTCACTTGCTCGGTGATGTTCTTGCCAATGCCCCGATAGCCGATGAATTTTCCTGTTGCGTCGTACACCGGGTCGCCGCTGGTGACGTTGTAGACGAACGAACCGTCTGGCATCCAGCGCCGAAACATCACGTCGCGAAACGGCTTGTGCGCGAGCAACGCGGCGCGATGCTCATCCCACGACGACGGCCGAATCAACTCGCCGGGGATTTCCCAGCGATGCTTGCCGATGATCGCGTCGTCTTCCAGATTGATCATGTCGCGTTTGCCACGCTGCAATCGGGTAAAACGCAGCTGCTCGTCCATTTCCCAATACCAGTCCGACGACAGCTCCGTCAGCGCGCGAAAGCGAGCTTCGTTGTCGGTAATCTGGGCTATCAGAAGCTCGCGCTCAGTCACATCCCATGCCAGCCCGCGATAGCCGATGAACTCGCCATGTTCGAACACCGCATGGCCTGATACCTCGAAGTACATGTCGCGGCCCAGGTGCTCAGGGTGCAGCTTCAGTTTCAATTTCTTGAAGGCGCGCCGCTCCGCAACGTCGCGATTCAGTTGTTCCCAGTCCACTGTCATCGACGCATCCAGCCCAGGGATTTCCATCAGGCGACGGCCGCAGATCAACTCCTGCGCGCGCTCAACGTAAGCCGCAGCGCCAGTCAGGCGCGTGACTCGGTGCTCGGAGTCAGTCTCCCAGTACCATTCGGTGACGAGCATCGTCAGAGCCCGAAAGCGCTCTTCGCTTTCGCGCAGTGCGGCCAACGTCTGCTCGCGCTCCGTCACGTCGCGGCCCGCGCCGTAATACCCCTGGAATTCACCGTGCTCGTCGAAGATTGGTTTGCCGGTGACCGCGACCCAAATCGTCTCGCCATCGCCTCGTCTTGTCTTGTACGTGAACCACGGAATGGGCTCACGACGCTCCATGTGCCCCAGATACTCGGCATACGCCTGCGGTGCCGCCTCGAACGCCGGCATATCAGAGCGGCGCTTTCCAATGAGGTCCGCGCATGACTGCTTGAAGTGCCGTTCCATCGACGCTGAAAATTCAACGAACCGGCCGTCCGCGTCCTGCCGCCAGAACCAGTCGTACGTGAGTTCGCTCAAATCGTCGATCAGCTTGCGGCGCTTCGACAGTTCATGTTCGATCAATTTTTGTTCCGTCACATCGCGGCGGAAGCTGATCACACCGCCGTCGGCCGTCTTGCAGTCGGTCATCAGCACCCAACGGTTCTGATGACGGCGCACCACTTCACTCACTTCAGAGCCACTGCGGCGGCGGCGAATGTCGCTTAGATACTGCTCGAGCGAGCGGCCGTCGATGGCTTCGGCGGGCGCCACCCTGTAATACTCTGTGGCAATGTCGTACATGTCCGCGCCCGGCACCAGCAGATGCGCGGCATCTGCGTACAGGGCGCGAAACGCTCCATTGCAGTTCACCAGCCGGTCTTCGCGGTCATACAGCGCAATGCCGACGTTCATCGACTCAAGTGATCGTTCCCATTCCAGAGCGCGCGCCTGCATGTCGCTGATCCTGATGCGGCTGCCGATCCAATACAAAGCCACCGCGATCAGAAGTGCGCTGCCAAGAGCCGCGAGCAAGAACGACACGGCGCCCGGAGCCATCGTGGTGTTCGATGGCAACATTGCCGTGGCCAGCGCGGCAATGAAGGCAACAGCGAGCGCAACGACCATCGCGGAAAACCATCGCGACTGCACGGCAGTCGCAATGCTTTTCCTGATAGACGAGCTGGCGTTTGTTGAAGGCAGTGCGGGTGGCCCCTGCATCAGGTGCTTTCGGCATCGATGGCGCGGCGAAGTATGCCTATAAGCAGGCCCAGCACAAGCCCGCCCCTCAGCCGCCAAACGACATGCTTTTACACGTCGGCTTCAATCTCGTTGCCGTGCTCTTCCAGCCAGGCGCGCCGCGCCTGACTTTCCGCGCGGCCCATCAGCATCGTCATCGTGGCGGCGGTCTCGGCGTTGGCAACATCGCCCAGTCCCACTCGCATTAACCGCCGTGTGTCCGGATTCATCGTCGTCTCCCACAACTGCTCGGAGCTCATCTCTCCCAGGCCCTTGAATCGGGCAATCGTCCAGCTACCTTCCTTGACCTTCTCGTCGATCAATTTTTCGAGCGTGGTGTCGAGCTCGGCTTCGTCGAGGCAGTACAAGCGCCGCGTCGGCCGCTTGCCGAGCGCCGGCACATCCACCCGATACAGCGGCGGCCGAGCGACGTAAATGTGGCCGCGATGCAGCAGTTGCGGAAAGTGGCGGAAGAACAGAGTCAGCAGCAGGACTTGTATGTGCGAGCCGTCGACGTCGGCATCGGCCAACACGCACACCTTGCCGTATCGCAGGCCGTCGAAACTGATGTCATCGTTCGGCCCGTGCGGATCGATGCCAATCGCCACCGCCATGTCGTGCACCTCGGCGTTGCCGAACAGGCGGTCGCGCTCGACTTCCCACGTGTTGAGCACCTTGCCGCGCAACGGCAGGATCGCCTGAAATTCCTTGTCGCGTCCCATTTTCGCGGAGCCGCCGGCGGAGTCACCTTCGACGAGGAACAGTTCGTTGCGCGCGAGCTCGGTCGATTCGCAATCGGTGAGCTTGCCAGGCAACACGGCGACCGCCGAGCTCTTTTTCTTTTCGATCTTCTGTCCCGCACGCGCGCGCGCTTGCGCCTGCGACACGACGAGCTCGGCGAGGCGCCGGCCGTCGTTCGGGTTGTGATTGAGCCAGAACTCGAGCTGCGGCCGAACGAAAAACGACACCAGCCGCACTGCGTCCCGGCTCAACAACCGCTCCTTGACCTGCCCCTGAAACTGCGGGTCGAGCACCTTCGCGGAAAGCACGAAGCTCGCGCGCGCGAACACGTCTTCGGGCAGCAGCTTCACGCCCTTCGGCAGCAGCTGATGCGCATCGATAAACGCGCGCACCGCGCCGAACAGCCCCTCGCGCAAACCGGCTTCGTGCGTGCCGCCCGCCGAGGTCGGAATCAAATTGACGTACGACT
This sequence comes from uncultured beta proteobacterium, assembly GCA_963829995.1. Taxonomy (GTDB): domain Bacteria; phylum Pseudomonadota; class Gammaproteobacteria; order Burkholderiales; family Burkholderiaceae_F; genus JACCZX01. The sequence continues at coordinate 69,780 of CAWHKW010000005.1, forward strand.
CCCGCGTGACCGCGCCGTCTTCGGTCCAGACGATGACCCAGTTGGCACCCTCACCTTCGGCAAACGTCGGATCGTCGGCCGCCGCGAATCCGCTCGATTCGAACGGCGGTAGCAGCGGATCGTCCGCGAGCGAGCCGAGCAAATATTCGCGCAGCCCACCTTCATAGCGCCAGCGCTGCGTAGCGCCGGCCGATGCGCCCGCTTTTTCAGTCGTCAGCGTGATTTCGGTGCCGGGCAACAGCACGGCCTTACTGCGCAACAGCCGCTCGAGTTCGTCGACCGGAATCTGCGGCGAGTCGAAATACTTCTCGTTCGGCCAGACTTTGACTCGCGTACCGCTCGATTTGCTGGAGCCTTTCGCGGAGGCTGCCTTCAACGGTTGCACAACGTTGCCATCCGCGAATGCGATCGTGTGCATCTTGCCGTCGCGCCAGACTGTGACTTCCAGCCGCGACGCCAGCGCGTTGGTGACTGAAACACCTACCCCGTGCAAGCCGCCGGAAAACGAATACGCACCGCCGGCGCGCTTGTCGAACTTGCCGCCCGCATGCAGGCGCGTGAAAACGATTTCGACGACCGGCTCTTTTTCCTCGGGATGCAAACCGACCGGAATGCCGCGGCCGTCGTCCTCGACGGTGATGGCACCGTCCTTGTTCAGCGTGACGTCGATGCGAGTGCCGAAGCCCGCCAGAATTTCATCCGACGCGTTGTCGATCACCTCCTGCACGATGTGCAAAGGGCTTTCGGTGCGCGTGTACATGCCGGGCCGTTGCCTGACCGGCTCCAGCCCCTTCAGTACGCGAATCGATTCTTCGCCGTAGTCGCCGCCGCGTCGTGACGGGCGCTGATTACCTTGCATCGTCGGTCGTTCGTGCTTTGTGTTTTGCTTTCAGAAGCGCGCGCAGTCTACGTCAGCCGCTGGATATACTGCCGCGCGCTCGCCGTAGCACAATGGATAGTGCACATGCCTCCTAAGCGTGGGATTCAGGTTCGATTCCTGACGGCGAGACCAGTTAAGCAATGACCCCGACACCGAAAGGCACACCCACTCCCGCGCGCGTTGAACGGTCTTCGATGCAAGGCCGGTTCGATCTGATTTTCCGCCTCGGCGGCGCGGCGCTGGTCGTTGTCGGCATCTACCTGGTCCTTCAACCGTTCGTCAGCGCGCTGCTGGTCGCTGGCGTGCTGGCGATCGCGACCTGGCCTCTGTACGGAAAGCTGCGCGGCAATTTGCGCGGCAACTCGACGTTAAGTGCGGCTGTGATGCTGTTGCTGATGTTGGTCACGGTCATCGTGCCGATCGCACTGCTGGCCGAAGCGGCTGGCGACCACCTGCCTGCGTTGTTCTCTGCGCTGCGCAACTGGCGAGCCGAAGATCTGCAGGTTCCGGAACAGATCAAAAACGTCCCGATCATCGGCGAGAGCACCTTCCAGTGGTTAACGTCGCTGCTGGCGGACCGCACGCAGTCGGTTGCGTTGTTGCAGCGCGCGCTCGAGCCAGCGGGCAAGCTGTCGCTCGCCTTTGTACGGCTGCTAGGCGATGGACTGCTGCAGCTGCTGCTCGTCGCTTTCATCGTTTTCTTCTACTACCGTGACGGCGAGCGCATCGCGCAGTTGACCCAGCGCATCTCGCGCCGGCTGTCGGGCGAGATGAGTGACGAGGTGTTATCGATCGTCGTAGGAACAACGCGCAGCGTGTTTATCAGCATCGTGGGTACAGCAGCAGCGCAGGCAGCTGTCGCCTACCTCGGCTTCCTGATCGCGGGCGTACCAGGCGCATTTCTGTTAGGTGTTGGCACGTTCGTGTTGTCGGTGGTGCCGATGGGACCGGTGGTCCTGTGGGGAGGCGCCGCTGTCTGGCTCTACATGCAGGGCGAAACCGGATGGGCGATCTTCATGGCGATCTGGGGCGCAGCAGTTATCAGCAGCATCGACAACTTTCTAAAGCCACTGCTAATTGCGCGCGGCTCGACGCTTTCGCTGGCGCTGATCTTTCTCGGCGTCATCGGAGGCGTGCTGGCATTTGGCTTTATCGGCGTCATCTTGGGGCCGGTGCTGCTGGCGCTTGGCGTGGCGCTCGGTCGCGCCTGGATCAGCACGCGGAGCAGCGACGTACCCGAGGCGGCTGCTGTCGCTGCTACGGCTGTGGTGGCGGCCGCGGCCCAATCAGAAAACGAAGCGGACACCGACACGACGCTGCGCCGTCCGTAACGCTTCAGAAACGGAACATCTCCTTGCGGTAGTGCTTGAGCTCTTCGATCGATTCATAAATGTCGGCCAGCGCTTCATGCCGGCTTTTCTTCTCGAACGATCGAACTACTTCGGGACGCCAGCGGCGCGCCAGTTCCTTGAGCGTGCTGACGTCTACATTCCGATAATGAAAGAACGCTTCCAGGCGCGGCATCCAGCGCGCCATGAAGCGACGATCCTGGCAGATCGAGTTGCCGCACATCGGGGACTTGCCGCTCGGCACAAGTGGCTGCAGAAACTCGATCAGAATGTCGGTTGCCTGCTCTTCGACGAGCGCGGACAAGCGCACTTTGTCGGTGAGTCCGGAGCGAGCATGCGTTGACATGTTCCAGCGATCCATCGCGTCGAGCACGCCAGCCGACTGTTGCAGCACGAGGACCGGTCCTTCTTCGATGACGTCGAGTTCCGGCCCGGTCACGACCACGGCAATCTCCAGCACTCGATCGGCATCAGGATTCAGGCCCGACATTTCCATGTCGATCCACACGAGATTGATCTCTGAAAAGCGCGGGTGCTGTGACATAATTTTTCGAGTGTTGCTGACCAAACGCGCGGAAGCCAAGGCGCGCGATTCTGGCACAGCGAGGCCTCGCTTCTCGTTTTGGATCGCTGACTCTGATTAGCGGATTTTTTGCTTTTGGATCATGGCCACATTGCTGACTACTGCGTTTGTCGTGTTCCTGGGGGTGATGGTCGGCCTACGATATTGGCTCGCTTCGAGGCAGATTCGCTACGTCACGCTGCACGCAGAGCAAGTGCCGGCGCAATTTGAGGATCGCGTGTCGCTGGAAGCACACCGCAAGGCCGCGCATTACACCGTCGAGAAAACCCGGCTCGGAATCGTCGAGACCGCAGTTGGTGCGGCGGTACTCGTCGCGTTGACACTGCTCGGCGGCCTGCAGTGGATCAGCGACACGTTGCGCGGGTGGATCGAAGCCGACCTGGCTTATCAGGTCGCGGTGGTCGCGGCCGTGGTGCTTCTCCTCGCTGTAGTCGATCTGCCCTTTTCGTGGATCCGGCAATTCCGCATCGAGCAGCGGTTCGGTTTTAACCGCATGACTCCGCGGCTTTGGGTCATCGATCTCGCAAAATCACTGGCAGTCGCTGCCGTGCTCGGCCTGCCGTTGCTGGCTGCAACGCTGTGGCTGATGCAGCGGGCGGGCAATGCGTGGTGGTTTTATGTCTGGTTGCTGTGGGTGGCGTTTAACGCGTTGGTGCTGCTGCTGTATCCGACGTTGATTGCGCCGATTTTCAACAAGTTCGAGCCACTGAAGGATTCAGCACTGGCTGAGCGCATCGGAGCGTTGTTGAGCCGAACCGGTTTTGCAAGCAAGGGCGTATTCGTGATGGACGGTTCGCGCCGTTCGGCGCATGGCAACGCATATTTCACCGGCCTCGGCCGCGCCAAGCGCATCGTGTTCTTCGACACACTGATCGAGCGCCTGCTGCCGCCCGAGATCGAAGCGGTGCTGGCGCACGAGCTCGGTCACTTCAAGCTGAAACACATCGCAAAGCGGCTCGCTTTTTCGTTCTTCGTCAGCCTGGGAGTTCTGGCCCTGCTCGGATGGCTGATCACTCAGCCCTGGTTTTTCGCGGGACTGGGAGTCGAACCATCGCCCGGCGAAGCGCAACATGGCGTCGCGCTGGTGCTTTTCATGCTGGTGTTGCCTGTCTTCACGTTCGTCTTTGCGCCCTTGGCGAGTCTGATGTCGCGCAAGCACGAATTCGAGGCCGATCGCTTCGCCGCGCGCAACGCGTCGGCCAACGATCTCGTCAACGCCCTGGTGAAGCTGTACCAGGACAACGCGTCGACGCTGACGCCGGATCCGGTGCACTCGGCGTTCTATGACAGCCATCCGCCGGCGTCGATTCGTATCAAGCGCCTATTGCAGGCCGCGGCGTGAGGTCCCGATGATCAAGACGGTAGAGCAACTGCTGGCTTCGCGTTGCAGCGGCGTCAGTGTGAAAGCAATGAGCAATGCAGAAGTCGCTGCACAACTGACGGCGCTCGACCAGTGGGCCTTCGATGCCGGCGCGCTCAAGAAGACCTATCGCTTCAGGAATTACTACGAGACACTCGCGTTCGTCAACGCAGTCGCGTACATGGTTCATCAGGAAGACCATCACCCCGACTTGCATGTTGGTTACGATCGCTGCGAAGTCCGATACAACACACACTCGGTCAAGGGTATTTCGGAAAACGACTTCATCTCTGCCGCCAAGGCCGACGCCATTTACTCGCAGCGGCATAACGCTGCGTGAAACACTCGCCGCGCGCCGCCCTTGATGATGATCGGGTGCAGGTACGCGCGCGGGTGATCGCGACTTTCGGCCGACAATCACTGATCGCCGATGCTGCGCACATCAGGCAGGCCACGCGGCGCGGCAGGCGCGGCGACGTCGTGGTGGGCGATTGCGTGCTCGCTACCGCCACGTCGGCGGAACAAGCCAGGATCGAATCGATCGAGCCACGCTCGACGCTTCTGTTTCGCGCCGATCAATACCGGGTCAAGGAACTCGCGGCCAATGTCGATCAGGTGATCATCGTTTTCGCGGCGCGCCCGGCGTTTAACCGCTGGTTCATCTGGAAAGCATTGGTGGCCGCATCAGCGGCTGGCATCGACGCGCTGGTATTGCGCAACAAGACCGATCTCTTAGAGTCTGACGATGCACACGTATTCTTGCAGCAGATTTCGTTGTTGGGTTGGCGCACGTTGGCACTCTCGGCCAAGGTCGACAGCGAGCGGTCGCGCGAGCTGTTGATGCGCGAGGTCACGGGGCGCAAGACCTTGATGGTCGGGCAATCGGGTATGGGCAAGTCGACTCTGCTCAATCTGCTGATTCCGGATGCAGGTGCTCGCACGCGCGAGTACTCGGAAAGATTAAACGCCGGTAAGCAAACGACGACCGCATCGCGCTGGTTCCCCTTCAACGGCGACAGCGCGTTGGTCGATACCGCCGGCTTCGAAGAGTTCGGGCTTGCACATTTGACCTTCGGCGAAATCGCAGCGACGTTTCCGGAATTCAGCACGCTATTAGGTCACTGCCGATTTCAAGACTGCCGTCATCTGGCGGAGCCCGGGTGCGCGGTCCGTGCGGCACTGGCCACCGGCGAGATCGCGCCAGAACGCTATGAGTTTTACCGGTCCCTCGCTGCGGCCTCGCTCGCATGAAGCTGCTGGCTCGCGCCGACCATTCGTTACAGGCCGCAATTTGGGCGGACACCTTGCGCGCCGCGGGCATTCGCTGTGAGTTGCGCAATACGGCGCTGTCGGGAGCCCTAGGAGAAATACCGTTTCTGGAATGCGCTCCGCAAGTGTGGATAGAGCGCGACGATGACGAACCTCGCGCGCGCGAGATTCTGCAGCAGCTTAGGCAGCCGATGCGCGAGCCTCAGTGGCGGTGCACGGGGTGCAATGAGTATTCCGAGCCTCAATTCGGCAGCTGTTGGCAGTGCGGAACTGTGCGACCCGCATAGAGAAGCGCTGAAAAGCGTAGCGAGCGCGGCGAGGCAGCGGAGTTCCGCGCAGGGGCTTTGCAGGGTCTAGGCGAACATGCTGGCGAGGGTCAGTAGCAACAGCAGCATCAACCAGAGCAGCAACGTCCGCCACACCAGTCCCACCACAGCGCGCAGCGCCGGCGGCCGGGGTTCGGCCAGACCCGCGCCTTCGTTGCCAACCTCGTCAAAGTAACTTGCACTCTCGACAGCAGGCATCAGCCGTAGATTGAGCGCGCCACTGGCCGCCGCGAGAATCAGCGTACGCGAGTCAGGCATCGGCATGCCGTCGACGGGTTGTTGGCGCGATACCTGGCGCCAGCAATAGATCGCACCTTCGAAATCGCCCACGACCGCGAAACCCAACGCTGTCAGGCGCGCCGGCGCCCAATCGATCCATGCAAACGCCCGGCGTGCGAAATCGCCGAAGCGGTCGGGCGGCGTCGCGGTCACGGCGGGCCGGTTCCACGCGCGCGCTACATGCTCAGCGAGCCGATAAATGACGGCGCCGACCGGGCCCGGCAGCACGACAAACCAGAAGAACACGCCGAAGACGTGGCGCTGAGATAGCAGCAGACCGTGCTCGATCGTCTGCCGTACCACTTCATCCTGATCGAGATCTGCGGCGGTGTAACTTGGATCGCTCTGCTGCTTCCACGCAGTCAGCTCGCGCCGCGCCGCACTCAAGTCGCCGTTGGCCAGCGCGATCTGAATCTCGGTGCCTCGATGACTGAACTGCCGAAAGCCGAGCGCGAAAAACAGCACGCTCACATTGACGACCAGACCGAGCAGCCAGTGGATCGATATCGCAATCGAATAGACCGCACCGACGATCAACGCGAGCCCGACCACGACCAATAACCAGGCGTACACACCGTGTTGCCATCGGCCCGCGTTCAGGTTTCGTTCCGCCCACGCCGAAATCTGCCGCACGCCGCCATAAACCGGATTAGCAGCCGGCAACGGACGTACTTGCTCGAGCAGCAACGTGATAACGAGCGACAACCAGGACATGGGTTCAGGGAAGCCGGCGCTGGCGCACCGGCGACAGATTCTGATTTATCTTAACCGCCACGATCTGCGCGCAGGAACTGGTACAGGTTACGCAGAATCGCTGCCGTCGCGCCCCAGATGAAATAGCGTCGATTATCGGCGGCGCGATCGGGCGTTGCATAGGGCATTGCGTAAAACGTGCGGCTGTTGCTCCCCGCTTCGCCCAGCTGAAAAATGCGGCGTTCGTGATTGATCGGATCCATCAGAAATGCGAGCGGGACTTCGAATACCTCGGAAACTTCAAAAGCGTCGAGCACCGGCGAAAACATACGCTCGATCAGACCGATGACGGCAGTCACCTTGTAGCCGGTGGCAGTCAGGTATTCCGGCAGCGTTCCGATCACATCGACGTCCGCAGGAGGTAGTCCGATTTCTTCGTGCGCCTCGCGCAACGCCGTTGCAATCGCGTCGGCGTCGTCCTTCTCGACTCGCCCGCCGGGAAAGCTGATCTGCCCCGCATGATCGTGCAGGTGTGCAGTGCGCTCGGTGAGCAGCACGTACACGGCCCCTTGGCGAACGATCAGCGGAATCAGCACCGACGCAATGCGCGGCGGCCGATCCGGATCGAACAGGCGCATGTCGGCCCGCAACTCCGGCTGCCATGCTGGAGGGGTAGCGAAGCGCTGCCTGATAGCGAACGCGCGAAGCTCGTCGGCAGCAACAGCCTCCCCGCGCACTTCGGCCGCAGCAAACGCCGGATCGTGCGGAACCGACTCGGGCTCGAAGATCGGCCTGACGGTCAGAGGATCGACGTTGTTATCGGACGAGCTCATCAAGCGAAAAAAAAGCCGCCGAGCGGGCGGCCCCAAGTAGTAAAGCGCGAACTTACTCGGCCTTGGCTCGCGCGACTTTGTCGGCGGCGGCCGCATCTGCGGCCGTCTTGTCCGCCGCGGTTTTATCCGCTGCGCTTCGATGCTGCAGTTTTTCGCGGATGCGCGCCGATTTACCCGAACGGTCGCGCAGGTAATACAGCTTTGCCCGTCGCACATCGCCGCGGCGCTTGACCTCGATCGATGCGATCGTTGGCGAATAAAGTTGAAACGTGCGCTCGACGCCTTCGCCGCTCGATACCTTGCGCACGACGAACGAAGAATTCAGGCCGCGATTGCGACGCCCGATAACGACGCCTTCGTAAGCCTGCACGCGCTTGCGCGTGCCTTCAACGACGTTGACGTTCACCACGACGGTGTCGCCCGGCGCAAAAACAGGTATTTCGCGGTTTGCGCTGACTCGAGTCAGCTCTTCCTGCTCCAACTGCTCAATGACGTTCACTTTAATCTCCCGAATCCATCGTACCGTGAGTGTTTAGTGTTTTTCTCACGCCAGAGGATGGCTGATTTCAATGGGCCGCCTGATTCGCGGCGGCAACTTCTACTGCGGTGCGTAATTGTCCCTCATCCATGGCGCTCAACTGGCCCGCCGCCCGAGCGCGCTCGATCAAGTCCGGCCGCTGCCGCGCTGTCAGAACCAGCGACTCACGCCGGCGCCACTCGGCAATCTGCAGATGGTGCCCGGATAACAATACCTGCGGAACCGCCATGCCGCGCCATGTCTCGGGCCGCGTGTAATGCTTGGCGTCGAGCAACCCGGCGGCAAAGGACTCGTCCGCGGCCGACGCATCTTTAAGCGCGCCCGGAAGTTGTCTGACCACGGCATCGATCAGCGCCATCGCGGCAAGCTCACCGCCCGACAATACAAAATCGCCGATCGAAATAACTTCGTCGACGCAAACGTCGATGAACCGCTGATCAATTCCTTCATAACGGCCGCAGACGAGTGCCAGCGATTCGCCCGCCTGCGCCAACTGGCGCACACGCAAATCGGTGAGCGAAACGCCATTGGGTGCGAGCGCGATCACTCTGGCGCCGCCGCCGTCTTTTTTCACCGCGCTCAGCGCGTCGGCCAACGGCTGCGCCATCATCACCATGCCCGGCCCGCCGCCGAACGGCCGATCATCGATCGTTCGGTGCGCGTCATCGACAAAATCGCGCGGATTCCAGGTACGAAGGGACCAGCGCTCTTCCCGATACGCGCGCTGCGTAATTCCGTGCTCGACGACGGCCGCGAACATGGCCGGAAACAGCGTGATGGCGTCAAACCGCATTATTGAATCTCAGTCATTGACCGCGTTGCTACCAGTCGCTTTCCCAATCGACCCTGATCAATCGATCTTCGGACTCGATCGCCTCAACGTACCGATCGACCAGAGGAATCAGCAGCGTGTCGCGCTGGTCGCCGACACTCACTTCTAGCCACTGTTCAACAGCGCCGCTTCGATTTTCAACGTCGCCGCTGCGGACACCGCAGATCGTTCCAAGCTCGAGTCCTTGTCGATTGATCACACGGTAGCCGACCATATCGCTCAAGTAATGCTCATCCACATCCAGCGCCGGAAAATCGCTGCGCGCTACCGCAATCGTTGCACCCTTAAGGGCATCGGCGGCTTCCTTGCTTTCACAACCCGCCCACTTGGCCAGGATCGACTCGGCGTGCCGCTTAACTTCCTGGACCGTCAACTCCAGCGGTTCCGCATCGCGTAGCAGCCACCAGCGATGCACATTTTCGAGCACAACACCATCAGCGGCGAAAGGCGAAATCCGAACCCAACCCTTTAATCCGTAGGCGCCGCGTACGGCGCCGAGTTCGATCAAATCACCAGGCGCCACTACGCAGCGGCGGCCTGCTCCTGGGCCGGTGCCACAGCCTCGGTCGACGGATTGGACTTGACCAGCCGCGCCACCGTGGGCGACATCCTCGCCCCGACGCCTGTCCAGTAGTTCAACCGATCTGCAGCGATGCGAAACTTGGGCTCGGCTCCGGCGGCAACGGGGTTATAAAAGCCAACGCGCTCAATGAAGCGGCCATCGCGCGGATTGCGAGAATCGGTCGCTACGATATTAAAAAACGGGCGCTTTTTGGCGCCGCCGCGCGCAAGTCGAATGACGACCATGTGAATTCCTTGGGTTTGCCGGCGGCATCGCACTCCGAAACCGGAAGTGGTGCCGCACAAAGCCCGCGATTGTATCCGCGCTTGCCACCCCGCAGCAAGCCGGCCAAAGGTGCTCGATGATCGACGTGAGGTCAGGGAATGAGCCATTTTCGGCATAAAGCGTTAGCGGCTTTGCTCGCATCGCTAGCTGGGGCGCTGGGGGCGCACCGGCTTTACCTGGGACTGCGGCTATGGTGGCTGCCGTTGGCAGTGACGCTTATCGCGCTGCCGCTGATCTTCGGCGTCGAAACCTGGTATCAGACCCCGCCATTTTTCGTCCTGATGGTGCCGGTCATCGCCGGCTTCATCCATGCGCTGGTGATCGCGCTAATGCCTGACGAGCGCTTCGACGAACGCTTCAACGCGGGGCAGTCGAGACGTAATCGAAGTGGCTGGGATGCAGTGTTGGTGGCCGTTGCTACGCTGTTTGTCGGGGCTGTCGTGTTGATGACGACAATCGCGCTACTGACTCAGACCTACTTCGAGTACGCGCTAAGGGCGCCTTCCTAGCCGAACAGATCGAGTTGCGGAGTCTCCAACCGCGGCGCGCGGAACAAGTCATCGCGAAGCGGTGGGATTTCCCGATCAAGTCGTAGCTTCGCCGCCGCTTTTTCAAAGCGCTGCCGGATCAAGGCTGCCCATGTGCCTTCGCCGGTCATCCGCTTGCCGAACTGCGAGTTGTAGTTCTTGCCGCCTCGCATCTCCCGTAGCCGATTCATTACGCGGTCCGCACGATCCGGAAAATGCGCCTCAAGCCATTGAATGAACAGCGGCGCAACTTCCCAGGGCAGTCGCAGCAGGGTGTAGTGCGCTTGCCGCGCACCCGCCGCGGCGGCGGCTTCGAGCACGCGCTCAATTTCGGGTTCGTTGATGAACGGGATGATCGGTGCGACGTTCACGGTCACCGGAATGCCGGCGGCTGCGAGCGTGCTTACCGTGCGCAGCCTGCGCGTCGGGCTGGCGGCTCGCGGCTCCAGAATTCTCGACAAAGAATGGTCGAGCGTCGTGATGCTGATCGTCGCCGCCACGACGCCTTCAGCGGCTGCTGGTGCCAGCAAATCGATGTCACGCTCGATCAGCGAAGACTTTGTGATCAGCCCGAATGGGTGGCGGGTGCGCGTCAGTGTCTCGACGACGCCGCGCGTGAGCTTGAGCTCGCGCTCGATCGGCTGATAGGCGTCAGTGATGACACCGAGCGCTATGACTGCTGCTTGGTATCCGGGCGCTGCGAGCTCGCGCTGCAGCAGTTCGACCGCATTCCGCTTTGCGACCAGCTTCGTCTCGAAATCGAGACCTGGTGACAGGTTCAGGTAGCTGTGCGTCGGCCGCGCGAAGCAATAAATGCAGCCATGCTCGCAACCTCGATACGGATTGACCGAACGATCGAACCCGATGTCCGGCGACTCGTTGTAGGTAATCAGACTCTTTGCGGTCTCGAACGTTGTCGAGGTCGCCAACGCCGGCAAAGCTTCATCGTCGAATTCTCCATGCTCAAGACGCTCGGCTTCGGCCGCGTCAGAGTCACGCGTGCGCACGACCGACTCGAAACGGTGCGCAATGTTGGAGACCGCGCCGCGCCCTTTGCGAACCAGAGTGATCGGTACCGCAATCGGCTGTAAGGAGTCGTCGTGCTGCATGCGACCGGAAGGCTCTGACTTGATACTGTGTATTTATACAGTATCAACTCGTCGCCCACTATCCCGCGCTTGCGATTTATGCGCTGAAATCCCGGGCGAGCGACGCCTGAACCTCGGGTGCAACCTCGTCGACGCGCACCGAGTAATTGGGGTGGTCGACGCCGAGCGCAACGGCCGCTCCCTGCCGAAAAGCAGCAATCATCGCCGGCGCGAATTCAAAGCGGAGAAAGTGAACCGAAGACGTCTTCTCTTCGTTCTCGCGCGGCAGATCCTCGTCGGCAACGGCGTACACCGGCGGGCAGCCGTCGACCTCGATGTAAACACGACTCTCGACCCCGCGCAGGCGCGCAAGCTCGATCTTGCGAGCCGCCGGATCGACATACTCGATCATCATCGTTGCCTTAAGGTTCGTCCCGTCGGGTATCAACGGCACGTAGGCGTCCAGCTCGTCTTGAATGCCGCGGGCCTCGAAAGTCTTTTCGATTCGCAGCATTTCCTGAATTTGATAGCGGATCGTCAGCTCGTCTTCAAAGATCAAGGTGATGTGTTCACCCAGCCGCACCGTGCGGCTTTTCTTGTGGGCGATCACCTTGGCGCGAAACTCGTTGCGCTGGCGTGCATACGCTTCCAGCGTTAACAAACTATCTCGTTCAATCCGACCCGGCATCGCCTTCACAGTCCGTAAGCGATTCTGACCAGCGTGATCGGGTGCGCAACGACCGGCGCCCTTCCATCGAGCGCTTCCTTCGCAAACTCTTCAATGCCTTGCGCGATGTGATGACCGGCAAGCGGGCAGTCCGAGCTGATGTAATCCGGCTTCACACTTGCCATGCTTTTAAACACCGGCTTGCCAATTTTCATCGCCATCGGGTGGAATTGTTTACGCGTCCCCCAGACGCCCGAGTGACCCGAGCAGCGCTCGACGGTATTGACGATCGTGTCCGGCAGCGACTTCAATAGCTCTTCGGTCTTGCGCCCGACGTTCTGCACGCGCGCGTGACACGGAACGTGATACGACACCGTGCCAAGCGATCGTTTGAAGTCCGCTCTCAGCAAACCATCACGTTTGCGAGCAACCAGGTACTCGAACGGGTCCCACATTGCCTCCCTGACAATCTGAACATCGGGATCATCGGGAAACATCAGCGGCAGTTCCTGCTTGTACATCAGCGTGCACGAAGGGACAGCCGTGACGATTGCGTAGCCTTCACGCGCCAGGCTCACCAGCGGTGGAACATTCAAATTCTTCAATCGTTCGACCGATGTCAGGTCGCCGATCTCAAGCTTAGGCATTCCGCAGCACGCTTCTTTGTCGACGATCACGTACGGAATCGCGTTGTGATCGAGGATCGCAAGCAAGTCGTGCCCGATACCTGGCTCGTTGTAGTTGATGTAGCAGGTCGAATAAATCGCAATCTTGCCCGGCGTTTTGGGACCGTCCCGTACCGGTGCGGCAAGGTTCGAGCGCGCGGCAGAACGGAATTTTTTCGTCGCAAAGTCCGGCCGCCAGGCGTTGCGGTCGACTCCCATCATCTTTTCCATCGCCACGCGCGCCGGCGAGCTTTGATTGATCGTGTTCACCGTGTGAGTCACGATCGGAATGCCGGCGAACCGTCCGACCGTGTCGGTGGATGTCAAAAACTTGTCAGCCCCTGAAGCGCCGTTCCTGGCGAAATGCACCGCCTTTGCACGCAGCATCAAGTGGGGAAAATCGACGTTCCATGGATGTGGCGGCACGTAGGGACACTTGCTCATGTAGCACATGTCGCACAGGTAGCACTGGTCGACGACGTCCTTGTACTTTTCCTTCGGAACGCCGTCGACTTCGCCGGTCGGTCCGTTGTCGACCAGATCGAACAAAGTTGGAAACGCGCCGCACAGGCTGACGCAGCGCCGACATCCGTGGCAGATGTCGAAGATGCGCGCGAGTTCAGCGTCAAGCGCTTGCTGGTCGTGAAACTCGGGCGTCTTCCACGCGAGCGGATGCCGCGTGGGCGCAAGAAGGCTACCTTCGGTGGTCACAAGGTTGGACCGCCGGCCCCTGCGGGTCCGGCAACAAAGACATCACATTCGACAACAACCGTCAATCAACGATGGTGTCTAACGTCTTCTGAAACTTATTCGCGTGTGACCGCTCGGCTTTGGCGAGCGTCTCGAACCAATCGGCAATTTCCTCGAAGCCCTCATCGCGCGCCGACTTGGACATGCCCGGATACATGTCGGTGTATTCGTGCGTTTCGCCGGCGATCGCCGCTTTCAGATTCGATTTGGTTGGCCCGATCGGCAGTCCCGTTGCCGGATCGCCAACGGCTTCCAGATACTCCAGATGACCGTGCGCGTGGCCGGTTTCGCCTTCCGCCGTTGAGCGAAATACCGCGGCGACGTCGTTGTAACCCTCGACGTCGGCCTTAGCCGCAAAGTACAAGTAACGACGATTCGCCTGCGATTCGCCCGCAAACGCGTCGCGCAAATTTTGTTCGGTTTTCGAGCCTTTGAGTTGTTGCATACAAGTCTCCTTGATTCACCTACGACACTGACACGCGACGTTCGAAGCGCCGCGACAGTTGCGAAGCAATCTACGCGCGCAAAACGTAGTCAAACAATCAATTATTGCTACATCATTGATAGGCAATGACTATGACGCCGGGCTGGCCGACACTAAAACTGCGCTTCTGCCAGCGCCAGCGTGCCAACGCTGCCACCGATGATGCTTTCTGCGAGAGACGGCACGGTCACCAGCATGTGATCGGCAAAGAACCGGGCCGTCGCGATTTTGCGCTTGGCAGAACTCAACATCGTTGCCCGCTTCGATGCGCCGTAGCGCTGCGAGCGCTGCACGGGTCATCTGCCATCCACCATGCACGATGCCTGCAAGCTTCACGTAAGGAACCGACCCGGCAAACACGCTGCGTATGTCGTTCTTGTATTCGACGACGATGTACTCGACCACAGCCTCATACGAATCGACCGCGACCTCGAGTCTCTTGCCGATGGCCTGCAACTCCGCATCGCCCGCCCTTGCCTGGGCTGCCGTCGCGCGCATCTGGTCAATGAACGCCCGGGCCATTGCGCCGCCATCGCGCGCGGTCTTGCGGCCGACGAGATCATTCGCCTGGATAGCTGTCGTGCCTTCGTAAATCGTAAGAATGCGCGCGTCTCGGTAGTACTGCGCTGCACCGGTTTCCTCGATGAAACCCATTCCCCCGTGCACCTGTACGCCCGTGGACGTGACATCGATCGACATCTCGGTAGACCAGCCTTTGACGATAGGCACCAGATACTCATAGGCCGCCATCGCGGCCGCGCGCCGCCCGGCATCCGGATGATGATGGGCGACGTCGTTGTATCCCGCCGCGACATACGCGACTGCGCGTGCCGCTTCGGTGTTCGATCGCATGAACATCAACATGCGGCGCACGTCAGGGTGGTGGATGATCGATACCGGGCCGCTCGAACCTTCTACCGCGCGGCTTTGTACGCGCTCCTTCGCGTGCTCGACCGCTTTTTGGTACGCCCGGTCTGATATCGCGATTCCCTGCATGCCAACCTGAAACCTCGCCGCATTCATCATGATGAACATGTATTCGAGGCCGCGATTTTCTTCGCCGATCAACGTGCCGACCGCCCCGGCGCCGACCGCGCCCTTGTCGTCGCCAAAGATCAGCACGCACGTCGGACTCGCCTTGATGCCGAGCTTGTGTTCGATCGATGCGCAATAAACATCGTTGCGCTTGCCGAGCTTGCCATCAGCGTCGAACAAGAACTTCGGGACGATGAAGAGCGAAATTCCCTTTACGCCGGCCGGCGCGTCGGGTGTCCGCGCAAGCACCAAGTGCGCGATGTTGTCGGCCAGATCGTGCTCGCCATAGGTGATGTAGATCTTCTGCCCGAACAAGCGATAGGTGCCATCGCTCTGCGGCACCGCCTTGGTTCGCACCTGCGCCAGATCGGAGCCGGCCTGCGGCTCGGTCAGGTTCATCGTGCCGGTCCAGCTGCCGTCGATCAAGCGGCTGAGGTACGCATCTTTCTGTTCTTGCGATCCCGCCACCAGCAGCGCTTCGATTGCACCATCGGTTAGCAGCGGACACAGCGCGAACGAGAGGTTGGCCGCCTGCATCATCTCCATGCACGGAGCGGCAACGACCTTCGGCAGGTCCTGCCCGCCGTATTGCATCGGATGTTGAACACCCTGCCAGCCTGCTTCGACAAACGCGCGAAACGCTGCCTTGAATCCCGGTGTCGTCGTAACCGTGCCGTTATCCCACTTTGCTGGCTGGATATCGCCGTTCCAATTCAGCGGCGCCACCACCTCGCCCATGAAGCGAGCGTTTTCTTCGATCACCGCTTGCACCGTCTCGTCGGTCGCGTCTTCACAACCGGGAAGCTGCTGTATTTCCTTCAAGCCTGCCAGTTCGTTCAACACGAACAGCATGTCCTTGACCGGCGCAACGTAGCTCACCCCAGCTCCTTGACGATCTGCGGCACGACTTCAAACAGGTCGCCAACCAATCCGTAGTCGGCGATTTGAAAGATCGGCGCTTCGGCGTCCTTGTTGATCGCAACGATCACTTTGGAGTCCTTCATTCCGGCCAGATGCTGGATGGCGCCTGAGATGCCGACCGCGATATAGAGCTGCGGTGCGACGACCTTGCCCGTCTGCCCGACCTGCCAATCGTTCGGTGCGTAACCCGCATCGACGGCAGCACGCGATGCGCCGATCGCGGCATTCAACTTGTCCGCCAGCGGCTCGAGCAACTTGAAGTTTTCGGCGGAACCGATGCCGCGCCCACCCGAAATGACAATCTTTGCGCCTTGCAACTCCGGACGATCCAGTTTGACGACGTCGCGCGACACAAAGCGCGATGTATCGCCTGCCGCCACCGCGGTGATCGTCTCGACGCTCGCGCTGCCGCCTTCGCTCGGCGCTGGCTCGAAGTTGGTAGGACGCGCGGTCACGACTTTTATCGGATCGCTCGATTGCACCGTCGCGATAGCGTTGCCGGCGTAGATCGGGCGCGTAAAGGTATCGGCGGATTCGACGCTGCTGATGTCGGAGATCTGCGCGGCGTCAAGCTTCGCCGCGACTCTCGGCATGATGTTCTTTCCATACGCGGTCGCCGACGCGAACAGATGGCTGTAGCCGTTGGCGACCGCTAGCACTTGCGCCGCCACGGGCTCCGCCAAACCATTGGCGAACTGAACAGCATCGGCCAGCAAAACCTTGGACACTCCGCCGATTTTTGCGGCTTCCTTGGCAGCATCCGCGGCGTTATGACCGACCACCAGAACATGCACTTCGCCACCGGCTTTGGCCGCCGCTGTGACCGTATTCAACGTGGCCGGTCGGATCACGTGCCCGTCATGCTCCGCAAGCACCAGCGCCGGCATCAAATCACCTTCGCTTCGGTTTTCAGTTTCGCCACCAAAGCAGCCGCATCGGGCACCTTGATCCCCGCCTTGCGACCCGGCGGCTCAGTCACCTGCAGCGTTTTCAACCTCGGAGTCACGTCCACGCCCAGATCCTCAGGCTTCAGATTTTCGAGCGGTTTTTTCTTCGCCTTCATGATGTTCGGAAGCGTGACGTAGCGCGGTTCGTTCAGACGAAGATCGGTCGTGATGACCGCCGGCAAAGCAACCGAGATCGTTTCCAACCCGCCGTCGACCTCGCGCGTGACCTGCGCGCGGCCGTCGGCGATCACGATCTTCGATGCAAACGTCGCCTGTGGCATGTCCGCCAGTGCAGCAAGCATCTGGCCCGTCTGATTGGCATCGTCGTCGATTGCCTGCTTGCCCGCAATTACGAGCTGCGGTTGCTCCTTGTCGACGATCGCCTTCAACAGCTTCGCGACCGCTAGCGGCTGCAATTCCACGTTGGTTTCCACCAGAATGGCACGATCGGCTCCGATCGCCATTGCGGTGCGCAACGTTTCCTGGCACTGAAGTACGCCGCATGACACCGCAATCACTTCGGTAGCCACGCCCGCTTCCTTCAAACGCACCGCTTCTTCGATCGCGATTTCGTCGAACGGATTCATCGACATCTTGACGTTGGCCAGATCGACTCCGGTCTTGTCCGACTTCACGCGCACCTTCACGTTGTAGTCGACGACTCGCTTGACAGGAACAAGAATTTTCATCGCAGATCCGAATTGTGCAGACGGCAATTATACGAATCGGTGGACGCGGGACGCTGCGCCCCGCGTCTGAGACGAGGCGCGGTGCTAAATTTCCGCGAGTGTCATTCGATACGGGAGTCGTATTGCACGGTGTCCTCGAGGCGTTGCGGCGATTGCCCGATCTGGGCGATCCGTACGAAGACGAGCGTCGCGCGGTCGCGGCACTGACAGCGACCGACATTCCGCCTGCCGGCGTGCGCGAAGCCGCGCGCGCACGTGCACTGCGCTATATCGACGCCGTTCGCGCGGCGGATACAGCGTTGCTTTCGGCGCAGAACCTGCTGAACTCGTTTCCGCTGGCGACGCCGGAAGGTATCGCGCTGCTGCGATTGGCGGAGGCGTTGCTGCGCGCGCCGGATGCCGAGACTCAGACCTGGTTGATCGCCGAAAAGCTGGCGCACTTTCGCGATACGCGAGTCGGGCTCGACGGCAACTTCATCACGCGCGTTCTTGCGACCGCGCTGAAGATCGCCGGCCACACTTCGGCCGAGGCGGAGCTGCAGGACGCGGGAGCCGATCGGGGCTCGCTGCGCGCTTGGTTGGCCAAAAGTGCGCTGCGCCCGCTGGTGATCGACGGCATTCGCCGCTTCGGCGATCAGTTTGTTTTCGCGACGAACTTGCCGGATGCGATGGCACGCGTCAAACGAAGGCCGGATCCGCGCGTGACGTATTCGTTCGACATGCTGGGTGAAGGCGCGCGCACGCGCGCCGACGCCGACCGCTCGTACACGTCGTATGTCGATGCGCTGACGTCGCTCAAGCAAGAGGACGCTGACGACTGGACTTTGCGCGATGGGATATCGGTCAAGCTGTCCGCCATTCACCCGCGCTTCGAAACCGCTCAGATCGAACGGTGCGAGCGTGAGTTGTATCCGCGCTTGCTTGAGCTTGCAGAGCTCGCGCGTTCAGCCAACGTCAACTTCACGGTGGACGCGGAGGAGTCGGAACGGCTGGTGCTTCACATTGCAATATTCGAGCGCCTGATGCGCGAACCGGCGCTGGGTGATTGGCCCGGACTGGGGCTTGCGATGCAGGCGTATCAGCCGCGCGCTCTTCCGGCTGTAGATCATCTGCTGCGCGCAAGTGAAGCGCTGCGCCGGCCGATTGCAATACGGCTCGTCAAGGGTGCCTATTGGGATGCGGAGATTAAGCGCGCACAAGAGCTGGGCATGGCGGGCTTCCCTGTTTTTACGCGCAAATGGGCGACCGACGTTTCGTTTCTGGCCGTGGCGCGCCGATTGTTGAGTCATCCAGCGCCCGTATATCCGCAATTTGCGACACACAACGCGTTGACCGTTGCATCGATCATCGAATTCGCGAGCGAGGCGACTGGAAAGTCCGGCAACCGGCGCTACGAGTTTCAGCGGCTGCACGGCATGGGCGATCCGCTGTACGACGCCTTGCTCGCCGATCAACCCGATGCGCGTGTTCGCGTATACGCACCGGTCGGCGAATTTCGCGATCTTCTTGCCTATCTCGTGCGACGGCTGCTTGAAAACGGTGCCAACACGTCATTCGTCCACCAGATCACCGATCGATCGGTGCCGTCGGAGCTGCTGGTGAACGATGTCTACGAGCAGGCGCGCGGCTATCTGGTATCGAGTCAATCGTCGTCTGCGCTGCCAACCGGCCGCCAGCTTTTCGCGGGGCGACGCAACTCGCGTGGCATCGACTTGCAGTACGCGCCCACGTTGCTAGGGATGACCGAGGCGGTAATGCGTGCCGGACCCATCGCCGCGACACCTCTGATCGGCGACTCGACCGGCCGCTCGCAATCGAAAGATGTTCGTAACCCCGCACGGCTCGGCGCCTCGGTGGGTTCGGTGGCCGAAGCGACCGCTGACGACGCGATCCGAGCGGTCGACGCCGCGAGCGCGTCGATGCGCGATTGGGATGCGATGGGTGTCGACTTACGCGCCGGAATCATCGATCGAGTGGCCGATGCGTGGGAGGCGGCGCACGATGAGCTGGCTGCGCTGATCGTGCGCGAAGCCGGCCGCACGATGCTCGACGCCCACCTGGAAGTCCGCGAGGCGATCGACTTTTGCCGCTACTACGCTGCACTTGCGCGCGCGCAGATGAAATTGGAGCCGCTGCCTGGTCCTGCCGGCGAGTCGAACGAATTACGGCTTGCCGGCCGCGGCGTGTTCGTCTGCATCAGCCCGTGGAATTTTCCGCTGGCCATTTTCGGTGGACAGATCGCAGCGGCACTCGTTGCAGGCAACAGCGTGGTTGCGAAGCCCGCCGAGCAGACTCCGCTGATTGCTTTTCGTGCGGTCCAATTGATGCATGACGCCGGCGTGCCGCGCCAGGCGTTGCAGTTGGTACTGGGCCGCGGGGAAACGGTCGGCCGTGCGTTGACGTCCGATCCGCGCATCGCAGGCGTTGCATTCACCGGATCGATCGCAACGGCGCGCGCCATCAATCGCGCGCTGGCTGCGCGCGACTCGCCGATCGGCCTGCTGATCGCCGAAACCGGCGGCCAGAACGCGATGATCGTGGACTCGACCGCACTGCCGGAACAAGTCACCGACGCCGTCGTCAGCAGCGCGTTTCGCTCGTGCGGACAGCGTTGCTCGGCGCTGCGCGTGCTGTTTGTTCAACGCGACGTGGCAGACGCGATGACTGCGATGATTGCCGGCGCGATGCGCGAACTGATCGTCGGCGATCCGGCTGATCCGCGCACCGACGTCGGCCCGGTGATAGACGCCGAACAGCTCGCGTTGCTGCAGCGACATCGCGACTGGCTACGCGTGCACGGCAGGCGCATTTATGAATGCGAGCTGCGGAGCGGTTTGAATGGACACTACTTCGCACCGGTCGCGTACGAGATCGACGCGATCGGCGATCTCGAAAGCGAAAACTTCGGTCCGATACTGCACGTGATCCGCTACGACAAGCACGATCTAGACAAAGTGATCGACGCGATCAACACGACTGGATATGGATTGACAATGGGACTGCACACGCGCCTGGACGCCCGTGTCGAGCACGTGACGCAACGCGCGCGTGTCGGCAACTTGTACGTCAATCGGAACATCATCGGCGCCGTTGTGGGCAGCCAACCCTTTGGCGGCGAAGGATTGTCGGGCACCGGACCCAAGGCCGGCGGCCCGCGCTATCTGCAGCGTTTTTGCGCAGAGCGCGCGGTGACGATCAACACCGCCGCAGCGGGCGGCAACGTCGAACTGACTGCCGGCTTACAGACTTGAATCTGCGGCCTGGAGCTATCTCAAGTCGCGGATGATTTCCCGCGCGGCGTTGTGGCCCGGCGCTCCGGTCACACCACCGCCCGGATGTGCACCGGAGCCGCAGTGATACAGAGCAGCGATCGGCCCCCGGTAACGCGCGTAGCCGAGTAGCGGCCGCATCGAGAACAATTGATCGAGCGATAGCTGGCCGTGGAAAATGTCGCCGCCGGTCAATCCGAATTCGCTCTCCAAATCCGCCGGCGACAACGCGCGATAGCCGAGCAGCGATGCGCGGAAGTTCGGACAATAACTCTGCACAACATCGAAGATTGCCTGCACCGCACGCTCTTTCAGCAGCGACCAGTCTGCCGTGGGCGAGAACTGCTGGCAAAACAAACTAGCGACGTGTTTGCCGGACGGCGCGAGCGAATCGTCAACCACGCTTGGTATCAACATCTCGACCACAGGCTCGCGCGAGTATCCGTGCGCAACCGCGTCGTGCCATGCCCGATCCATGTAGGCAAGCGACGGTGCGAACGTGATACCGCTCGCGTGATGCGGCTGCGGCGTCACGCCGGGTAGCGCGGAAAAGTCAGGCAGCTCGGATAGCGCAACGTTGATGCGGAACGTTCCCGAGCCGTACTTCGTGCGCGCGATCGCTTCGGCGAAGTCCGCAGGCAGTGCCGCTGAATCGACCAGCCGTTGATAGAGCAGCTTCGGCGTCACGTTGGCGGCCACCGCCCGTGCACGCACCACTTCACCTGATTTCAATTCGACACCGGTGGCGCGGCCGTCTTCAACGATCACTCGCTGCACCGGCTGGTCGACGTCGATCCGTACACCGCGCGCGCGCGCTTCGGCCGCCATCGCCTGCGTGATCGCGCCCATGCCTCCGATCGCGTGTCCCCATTTGCCGCGCTTGCCGTTGACTTCACCGAAGACGTGATGCAGCAGTACGTACGCCGAGCCCGGTGCGTACGGGCTCGCGTAGTTGCCGACGATCGAGTCCCATCCGAGCACGGCCTTCAGTGGTTCGGACTCGAACCATGAATCGAGCCAGTCACCAGCGCTCTTCGTAAAGACATCGACCAGGTCGCGCTGGCCTTCTCTTGGCAGCCGTCCCATTTGCAACAGCAGCTTGGCTGCCGCGACTAAATCGCGCCATCCTTCGACGACGAAGGGTCCGCCGAGATTCGGCGGCGATTGCAGGACCCAGCGACGCAGTTGATCGGCGACGCGATCGAGCCGCGCGTAGAACGCCGGCAGTCTTTCGGCATCACGCTCCGAGAACTTAGCTACCTCGGCATTCGCTCGTACAGCCACGTTTTCTACAGTCTCGCCGAACTTCATGTAGCGCCCATCCGGCAGCGGTACAAAGTTCGAGAATGGCCGCTCGATGATGCGTAGTCCATGCTGCGCGAGCTTCAGATCGCGAATGACCTGCGGGTTCAACAGGCTCACCGTGTAACTGGCCGTCGAATTGCGGAAGCCCGGATAGAACTCCTCCGTAACCGCCGCACCGCCAACAACATGCCGACGCTCGACAATGCGAACGCTCAATCCCGCAGCCGCCAGATAACAAGCGCACGTGAGCCCGTTGTGGCCGCCGCCGATGATCAGGACGTCGAGCGATTTCTGCATCGCCCGATGGTAGCGGGCGCGAGAAGCGGGGCACCAAAGCAGACACCACGCTCAGCTTGGAGCGCGGTGTCTGACTGCGCGTGGCGGGCGCGACAAGCGCGCGGCTAGCTGGCGACTACGGAGAAAGAAAGAGACCTTTGGCTTGCGCGGACCAACCGGCACGCGGCATGGCTCCGAGAGGCGCGGGCGGTAAGAGGAGAACAATGAAATACGCGCCGGCTGGCTACTGGGTCAGGGGGAATGCTGGTGTGCTCAGCTCCTCTACTTGGTCAGGATTAATTTGCCGAGCCTCGTGCGACGCAGCCGGTACAGGTGCCCTTCATGCCGAATGCCGACTTCCTGCGCACGTGCCGAACAATTGCTCGCTGTTCCACTCGGACTTGCCCGCAGACAGTTGCTCGGCGGCGGGCAGCGCTTGCTCGACTTCGAGCTCGCGCTCCGATCCCGTCTTGGTGGCAGATTGCATCGTGAGGCGCGATGACTGTGATTACTTGTAGCCGACGCGATCGAGAATGCGCTGAGCCGCAACTTGGTTCTTGCCGATCGTTGCCACCGAAACCTGCTCCTGCTTGAACTTGCCTAGTGAAGTCAGCTCGGCATTGATCAACGTAGCGCCCTTGGTCACCGGAAATTCGTTGTTGCCGTTGGCAAAATAGGTTTGCGCCGAAGGACTCGCGAGGTATTCGAGGAACGCAATTGCATTGGCCTTGTTCGGCGCGTTCTTTGCCACACCGCCGCCGGAGATATTGACGTGCGTGCCACTTGTCGATTGGTTCGGCCAGATGAAACCGACCTTACTGACCACCTCCTTGTCCTTCGGATCTGACGAGCGCATCAGCCGCACCCAGTAGTAGCTGTTGACGATAGCGACTCCGCATTCGCCTGCGGCGACGGCCTTGATTTGATCGGTGTCGCCACCGCGAGGCGGGCGCGCCATGTTGCTCACCATGCCCTTGGCCCACTGCTCGGCTTTCGGCTCACCTAGACGCTCGACCAATGAGCCGATCAGCGACAGGTTGTAAGGGTGGGATCCGGAGCGTGTGCAGACCTTGCCTTTGTTCTTCGGATCGGCGAGTTCCTCGTAGCTATCGATATCCTCCGGCTTCACCTTCGTCTTGTCGTAAACGATGACGCGCGCACGCGTGGAGAAGCCGTACCACGTGCCGTCGTTCGAGCGCAGCTGTGCCGGAATGCGTTCGTTCAATACTTTCGAGTCGACCGCCTGAAACAGCCCGTCGATCTGCGCACGCCAGAGCCGCGCCGCATCGACCAGCAGCAGCACGTCGGCCGGACTGTTTGTTGCCTCGGCCTTCAGCCGCTGCAGCAGTTGTTCATCGCCGGCTTCGATGCGGTTGATCTTGATGCCGGTCTGCTTCGTGAAGTCCGAGTACAGCGCTTCGTCGGTCTGATAGTGCCTCGCCGAATACAGATTCAGCACCTTCTCCTGCGCGCGGCTCTCAAGTGGCATGCCCAGACTTGACGCAATTCCAGCGACAACCGCGAACTGCATCGCGCCGCGCAGAAGCTTTTCGGCCGGACCCTGAGGAATACTTCTTCGTTTCATCGACACACCCGTCTAGTGGTTGGCAAGCAGACGGGGCGGACGTTATCGCAAACGATTCCTAAATGCAAATAATTCTCATTCAGCGCAACGGATGAACCAAATCAAGGCCTTACGACATCCGGTTCGTTGTCCGGGAACCTTGACGACCAGGGGGCGGGAAATGAAGTCGACTCATCGGCCGCATGCAGAGTTCGGGCATCCGCATCGATCAGCCGTCGCGCGCCGTTGAAGCGCGCCCGCCAGTAGCGATCGTCAAGGGCTTCGATTCGCACTCGGCCGCCGCGCGCCGGCGCGTGCAGGAAACGACCGTCTCCTATATAGATTGCCACGTGCGAGTAAGCGCGAGACAGCGTGTTGAAGAACACCAGATCACCCGGTTCGAGTTGGGAGCGCGTAATCGTCTCGCCGAGCTTGCCCATTTCTTCAGAACGCCGCGGCAATGAACGTCCTGCCACCGCTTGATAGACGTACCGAACCAACCCGCTGCAGTCAAAGCCGGCAGCCGGCGTGGTCAGCCGCCGTAGCGATAAGGCGTATCAATCAGCGTCAGTGCACGCACGACGATGTCGGATTTCGCACGGATGGCGACGTGCTCGACTTCCGATGCATCGGCGCCGGTGAAAAGAAGTACCGCGACAGTGCTAAACGCAGTTATGCCAATGTTCACTCGGTGCTGATCGGAAGCGCAGCCGCTACATCATCGCAGCCGGCGCTTCCTCCTTTTCTTCCTGCTGTAGCGCGAAGATCGATGTATAGCCGCCCGACCAATCAGGTGGCAACAGGCATGGTCGCGGATCGTGGTGTGCCCATTGCGCGCGCTCGCCACGAATGATCGTCTGGTCATGCTTCGGGCGAATCGGGTTCACCGTATACGGGAACGCATCGGCGGAGGTCAGCGTGTTAAGCAGCAGCGGACGGCCGGTATCGGACATATTACGAGGCGATGAATGCAAAGTGCGGCAGTTGTGAATTGTCAGTGAGCCCGCGGGGCCGATCAGATACGCAGCCTGTGCGAGATCGAGCTTCGCCAAGTCTTCGTCGTTCAGGCAGCCGGTCCAGTTGCCGCGCTTGTCGTATTGCGACAGCATGGGGTCCAGTTCGTGGCTGCACGGCAGCACGGCGAGCGGGCCATTCTCCATGCCGCAGTCGTACAAATAAGTGCCAACCGTCAGCGGCGAATAGTTGGTGTGTGGCCAGAAGCTAATGTCGTAGTGCCATTTCACTTCCTCGCCGCCCTGCGCCCATTTGTAGTTCAGCTTCGAGTGGTGAAACTTGACGTCGGGTCCGACCAAATCGGCAATGATGTCGCCTAGCGGCGACTGCGTGACGTAGTCCCAAAACACCGGGTGGTGTTCGACCGGATTTGATACGCGGCGCAGGCGCGGTGAATCCACACGATGGTTCGGTTCCAAATCGAAGATCTTGTCGGACTTCGTGACGCTGCGGGATCGTTCCACCATCTCCTCGGTCGCTGCACGCAACTTGCGCAGCCAGTCGTCGTCAATGATCTTCTCGGCAAGCAAATACCCTTCACGAAAATAAAACTCGCGCTGCGACTGGCTCAGCACACGCGAGGGGATGGCGAGGATTTGTTCGGGCGTCATATCGAAGCTCCTTTCAAGCGTGAGCGGCGGCACTCAAGCGCGCGCCGTCCAGTTCAAGTCGATCGCGCACGTCGTGGCCGTCGAGCCGACGCGGCATCGTGCGCGATTCGATGCACATCGCGGCGGCATGACCGATTGCATGCCCGTACGAGAAACATTGCGCTGTCACGCGTGCGGAGGCAACCGCTTCATGCTCGGCGGACAGGCACCGTCCCGCGATTAGCAGACTCTCACCGCGCTGCGGAACGAAGCATCCGAACGGAATTTCGTACCAGTCGTCGAGCAGCCATTCGACGCGAGGCTTCGCGCCGGTATGCAACTCGATCGGCCACGGCGAGCGCGCGATCGCATCGGAAAATTTTCGGCCAGAAAGAATGTCGGCATTGGCGAGCGTCGCGACGCCTTGCACTTGCCGCGTCTGCCGGACGCCGACCTGCGTGCCGGTATCGACGACGTACGAGCGCTCGCACCCCGCGAGATGATCTCGAAAAAACCGCGCGTACTCACGCACCTGACGGCGGCCTTCCACCTCGGCATCGGCGAAGTCTCGTGCGAACAACGTGTTCAGCTCGCGGCCGTCAGCGCCGACGACGCGCGTGCAGTTGCACAGCAGCTCGTTCGGGCGCGTAGTCGTGAACAGCCAGATCTTGGCGCGCGGCAGCGTATATCCGTGGCCGTTTTTTGAGCGAAGCAATTCGCTCACCGTCTCCGGCATGATCGTGTCGGTGCCGTAGGTAGCGAGGAAGCGCGCAGTGTCGACGCCGCAGATGCGAAAGATCATCGTCGGGTTCTGCACGCGGCCGCGGTCGCCGACGAACGAAGGAAAGCCCGCCATCGCCACCAGATCGGCGTCACCGCTGGCGTCGATCGTGATCCTCGCGCGCAGCTCGATCGGGCCCTGCTTCGACCACGCGACCACACCTTCGACGCGGTCGCCATCCAGCAACGCGCCGACGAACACCGTGTGGAACAGCACGTGCACGCCGCTTTCGCGCAGCAGGTGATCCGCCACCTCGCGCCACATCAGCGGATCGTGCACGCGCGTGTACGTCTTGCCGTAGCGCACCGGCGGCGTCAGGCCGCCTTTGCAATCGAGCAGGCGCACGAACTCGTCGGCAAAGCCGAACACGACCTGCTCGGGTGGCGCGCTGCGGTCTTCGGTCGCCGCGTACAGACCGCAAACCGTGCCCGACATTCCTGCAACCGCGCCGCCGCCGCAGAAGCCGTATCGCTCGACCAGCGTGACGCGAAGCCCTTGGCGTGCGGCGGTCACTGCGGCAGCAACACCGGCCGCTCCACCACCGCAGACCAGAAGGTCGGTCTCGATGCGCTCGGTGGCGCGGCGGTCAACGTAATTCACTTGAACTCATTTGAAATACGTCATCTGGCTAGGCAGCCACGTCACCAACTGCGGGAAAGCCATCGTCAGCGCCAGTGCGACTAACTGCAGCACGATAAAGGGCACGACTCCGCGATACATATGCCGGATCGTGATCTCGGGCGGTGCCACCGCGCGCAGGTAAAAAATCGCAGGTGCCATCGGCGGTGTCAGATAGCTGGTTTGAATAATGATCAGGAACAGCACGCAGAACCAGATCGGATCAAAGCCGGCCAGCTTGACCAGCGGCGTAAAGATCGGCACGAAGATCAGCACGATCGATATCCAATCGAGAAAAAATCCCGCGATGAAGATGATGCTCAACAGCAGAGACAACAGCATCCATGGCGTGAGGTTCAATTCGCCGATCAATTTGTTGGCCGTAGCGATGCCACCGGCGCCGATGAACACTCCAGTGAACAGCGTTCCGGCGAGCAACACCGTCATGATCATCGTCGTTACCTTCAGCGTCTTGATGATCGCCTGATAAAGCGCGCTGTTGCTGTAGTTGCCGTACAGCACGGTGAGTCCGACCGACGCCAACGCTCCGATCGCAGCCGCTTCGGTTGGCGAAGCCCAGCCGAGCAGTATCGAGCCCAGCACCGCGAAGATCAGTAGCACTGGCGGCAGCAGATTGCGCGTGCTGATCCAGAGTTTCTGCGCAAAGCTCGGATCGTCGGGCGACACGGGGATGCGCGGTCCGGTCGTCGGGTCGAGCACGCATCGCACAAAGATGTAGATTAGGTACAGCCCGCCCAGCAGCAAGCCGGGAAAGCTCATGCCGTACAGAATGTCTCCGACCGATACGTCGGCGAGCGGACCGATGACGACCGCGACCACCGACGGCGGGATGATCGTTCCGAGCGATCCGCCGGCGCAGATCGTGCCCGAGATCATTCCCTTGTCGTAGCCGTAACGCAGCATGATCGGAATCGTCAGCAAGCCAACCACCGACTCCGTCGCACCGATGACGCCGGACGAGGCCGCGAAGAGGATGCACATAATCACAGTGGCGAGCGCAAGTCCGCCCGGCAGCCGCCGCGTCCAGATATGGATCGCTTCGAACAAGTGGTTGGCGATGCCTGAGCGCTCGAGCATCGAACCCATGAATACGAACAGCGGCACCGCCGCCAATACGAAGTTCGACGAAATGTCGTCGATTTTTTCGATGAACTGATAGACCACCTTGTCGCCGAACACCACGAGCCCGAACAGGACCGCGGTAACCATCATGCAAAACGCAACCGGAAACCCTAGGAACATCAGGGCAAACGCGACGGGCAGCATTAAAAATGGCAGGTACTCCACGCATCAGCCCGACACAGTCCGCGAATTCGCTCGCGAACCACTCAGCGCACGAATGTTTTTGATGACTTCGGCCACGATCTGCAGCGCAAGCAATAGAAACGCCGCGAAGAAGACCAGGCGGAACGGCCACACCGGCATGTTAAGGGCGGACTGGCCGCTTTTTTCGTTCTGTACCCATCCCGCATGAAAATATCGGTACAGATACAGCGTGAGCCAAATCGTTAATGGCAGCAGCACCGCGTAGCCGGCCAGATCGATGATCGCGCGCGTGCGTGCCGAAAACTTCCCGCTGAAGATGTCGATGCGAATATGGTCGCCCGCCATCAGCGTGAATGCCATTCCCAATAGAAAGTGCGATCCGGTAATCGTGTAGCCCACTTCATAGGCCCAGATCGTCGGCGCGCCGAACAGGTAGCGCGCGAAGACTTCGTAGCAGGTCGCCAGCGTTAGCGGGATGATCAACATTGCGCCGGCGACGCCGCAAAACCCGCTGAGCCGTTCAACTGCCGCCACCACGCCTTGCACTGAATTTCTCCGTCACACGATGCAAAGAAAAGCGCAGCGGCCGTTGGCCGCTGCGCTCGGACTGCCGATCAGGCCCTGATCGTGCGCCAGCGTTCGGCGCCTTCCCACGACTTCTCGAAGTCCTGCTGGCTTTTTACGACCCGTGCAAACCATGGGTTGTCCTTGGCTGTTTTGGCCGCCCATTCGACTCCGATCTTGCGTGCCTGCCGCTGCACTTCAACATCGAGCTCGATGATCTCGTTGCCGGCTTTCTTAAAGAAGTCAAGCGCCTTCGTGTCCTCGTTGCCAATCCTGATCCAACTATCGTAGGTAACCAGCTTGGCGACCTGTTCGACCAGACGCTGGTCGGCCGGCGTCACCTTCGCCCAAGTTTCCTTGTTAATGCACAGCTCGAACGGCGCAACGGGTTGGTGGACGCCGGGAATGATGACGTACTTCGCCACCTTGTGGAAACCGGGCGTGATGTTCTCCCACAGCGTGCCCCACTCGGTGGCGTCGATCGCACCGCGCTCGAGCATTGGATAGACGTCGCCACCGGCGGTCGTAACCGGTGCCGCACCGAGGTCCTTTGCCATCTCAAGCCATGCACCCGCGGTGCGCAGCTTCAACCCTTTCAGATCGGCCAGCGTCTTCACCGCTTTGCGCGAATGCAGAAAAGCCTCCGCGGTGCGAATGAACAACGGAAATGAAACGATGCCCTCCTTCTCGTCGCGGTACTGGCGCTGCATCTTGTCGCCGTCAGCGCCATACAACCAGTGCAGCATCCGCTCGCTGTCCATCGATCCGGCGTAGCCACCGAACACGACCGTGGTTGGATCCTTGCCCCAGTCGTAACCCATCCAAGTGTGGCCACATTCGGCTACTCCGTTCTTCACGGTCTCTGGCACCTTCAATGCGTTACCGAGTGCGCCTCCGGGAAACGTCTGTATCTTGAACCGGCCGCCCGACAGCTGATCCATGCGATCGGCAAACGCCTTGGCGCCGATGTCCATTAACGGCCCGCTCGCCCAGCCGGTGGCCATCTTCCAGCTGTACGTTGGCCCCGACTGTTGAGCGATGGCGGCGGATGGGAGTATCAGACCGGCCGCTGCGCCAGCCTTTAGGAAATCGCGCTTTTTCATGCTGCCTCCTTGGTTGTAATGCTTGTGCACGTGTCGGTCCAGCTCACGCGTGTGCGACTGTAGCGCGAGTGAATTCCTCGATCACATCCAGCAGGCGATCGCTCGCATTCGCCGCGCGTTCTTCGTCCTTGTCCGCGATCGCGCGCGCGATGTCCGCGTGCAGCTTCGCCGTCAGCGGCATGTCGGCTGCCTGCTTGTAATGGATGTACCAGAAGCGGCGCGACAGGCCGTGCATCAGGCTCATCGCACCCGCGGCAAACTCGTTATGCGAAGCACTCGAACACAGCAGGTTGAACTCGCGATCGGTGCGCATGAAAGTCACGTCGTCGTTGATGCGCGCTGACTTTTCGAAGTCACGCGCGAGCTCTCTGAATCGTGTGCGCTGCTCGTCGGTCGCACGCCGCGCGGCGGTGCGCGCGATCAACCGCTCGATCTCGCGCCGCGCCTCGTGCAAACGCAGTTGCCGGCCGACGTTGATCTCGGACACCATGATGCCGCGCCGCGGCAGGATCATCACCAATCGCTCGCGAGCGAGGCGTTGCAGCGCTTCGCGGATCGGCGTGCGGCCGATGCCTAGGTGACTCGATAACTCCGCCTCGGACACCGCGGCGCCGGGAGCCAGCTTGAGTGTCACGATCATTTCTTCGAGCTCGGCGTAGGCGCGGTCGGTCAGGCTTTGCGCGGCTGCAGCAATCGGAGCGACTTCGACCGGACTCGCGCGCTTCATTGATGCTTCCGCTTCTCGACCATTGAAACGAACTTTTCGTACTCTTTTTCATCGACACCGTAACTGTGATCGTCGTCGGGGAATGTGCCCGCCTTTACCTCGGCGATGTATTGCGAGATACCCTTGATCGCAACTTCGGTTAGGTTCGAATAGCGCTTCGTAAATTTCGGCTTGAAATCGGTGAACACGCCGAGCAGGTCGTAGCAAAGCAGAATCTGCCCATCGGTGCCGACGCCGGCACCGATGCCGATCGTCGGAATTTCGAGCTGCTTCGAAATGACAGCGGCGATCTTGGCCGGCACCGCTTCGAACTCGAGCATGAAGCAGCCGGCATCCTGGATCGCAAACGCGTCCTCGAGAATTTTCATCGCCGTGGCGGCCGTCTTGCCTTGAATCTTGAAGCCGCCGAACATCGCCACCGTGTGCGGCGTCATGCCGATGTGCGACGCCGTCGGTATGCCCGCGTCGACCATCGCCTTCAAAATGGTCGCTTGCGACTTGCCGCCCTGCGGCTTGACTGCGTCGCAGGCACCTTCCTGCATAAACCGAGTCGCGTTGGTCAATGCGCGTTCGATCGTGTTGTAACTCTGATAAGGCATGCATCCCAGCACAAACGTGTTCGGCGCGCCGCGTCGCACCGCTTGCGCGTGCAGCGCCATCATGTCCATCGTCGCGGGGATCGTGCTCGAATGGCCATGGGCAATCATCGCCAGGCTGTCGCCAAGCACCGCAACGTCCACGCCGGCCATCTCGGCCCACTTTGCCGACGTGTAATCGGGCACCGACATGTAAACCATCTTCTCGCCCGAGGTCTTCGAATCGCGGATCTCCTGCAGCGTGCGCTTCTTGCGCGCGGGCACGGTCTTGTTGGTACTCGAAGCAGCTTCGGCCACGACTCCTCCGGATTGACACCGTTAGTGATCGACAACTAATATATCAGCCACGAAGTAGGCGGCAAAGAGGTTTTTCCATGATGACCGAACGGCAACGCAAATTTCGCGAGCAGTATCGAGCAGCGATCAGCCGCTGGTACAGCGGGTGGGTTCACATCGGAGTGATGTACACCGCCGGAATTGCCAGTGTCTGGTACTGCGTGAGCCAGTTGCAGAACGCCCGTTGGGAGTGGCTGTTGCTGATCCCGGTGCTGATCGGTGGCAACTTCGTCGAATGGGCGATGCACAAGTTCGTTATGCACCGCCTGATCGACGTGTATGCCTTGCGCGCAATCTATGACCGCCACACCCGGCAACATCACCAGTACTTCACCGACAACGACGCCACGATCGACACGGTCCGCGAATTCCGCATCGTGTTCTTCCCGTGGCGCGTACTGATCGTGCTGGCGGTGTTCGGACTTCTGTTCGGCTGGATTGCGAGCGTGCTGATCAACCCGAACGCCGGCTACATCGTCTTTATCGGCATGATCGGGCATTACATGGTCTATGAGACGTTCCACTTCTGCTGCCACGTGCACGACAACTGGTTCGTCCGCAATGCGCCGTTCATCAACACGATCCGACGCCATCACACCGCGCACCACAACATGGGGATCATGATGCACGTGAACATGAACCTCACGTTCCCGATCGCCGACTGGTTTCTGAACACCAGCGACCTGCGCCGCGGACTGCTCGGCCACCTGTTCAACGGTTACAACAATGCACACGTCAAGCCGGAGCTGAAGCCGGTGATCGCGCGTTACAGGACCTCGGAGACACAGGAGAAACGCGTGACGCTCGACGGCCCGCAGCTCGACGCCGACGAGCTTCGTACGCTCGCAAGCGCCGGCGGCCATGTTTAATCTCCCGCCCCATAGCGTGAAAGGGCGAGAAAAGAGAACGAAAAGCTAAGGAACTCAAGGGCTTTTACCAATCAATTCGCGTTCATTTCGGTTAAATTCCAAGGCTCGCCGCTCTCCGCGACGGGCAGTTAACCGAGAACCCAGTTGGCGACGCAAGTAAGCAAGGAACCTGCAAGAGTCGTCACGCCCGTCCCGGCGGCCGGCGCCTCCAAACCACGCGTTTTGATCTGCGACGATTCGCGCATCGTGCGGGCGGCGATCGGACAGCATCTGCGGGACCGCTTTGAGCTGCGCGAGGTCAACGATGGCGAAGCGGCGTGGCAGGCGATTCTGCTCGATTCGTCGATTCGGGTCGTCATCAGCGACCTGACGATGCCGAAGGTGGACGGTTTCGAGCTGCTGAATCGGGTGCGCTCCTCCAAGGTGCAGCGGATTCGCGAACTGCCGATGGTGATCATCTCCGGCGAAGAAGAAAGCGGGGAGCGCGATCGCGCGGCGTCGCTAGGTGCGACGGATTTCATCCAAAAGGGCGTTGGCGCTTCAGAGCTGCTGGCCCGCATGGAAGTGCTGGTGCGGCTTTCGACGACGCGCGAGATGTTGGCCGAGAGCCAGGCATCGCTCGAATCGTCGCGCACGGTCGACTCGGACACCGAGCTATTGAACCAGCCGTTTTTCGACAAGCAGGTCGAAAAGCTGATCTCGTTCGCGCGCCGCAATCTGTCCGACGTGGCGTTGATTTGCATTCGCGTCGAGCTATCGATGCCGCAAAAGGAAACCTGGGAAGGCGAAACCGATCAGCGCATCAAGCTAGTGGGGCGCGCGCTGGCCGCATCGATCCGGCTCGAAGACTTAGGCACACGCACCGATCGGTTCGAGTTCTGCGTCGCGACGCCATCGAGTGGCCTATCCGGCGTACTGCGCTTCGCGGCGCGCCTGCGCAAGGTGCTGGAGAACATCGAAGCCGCCGGACCGGGCGTCGAAGTGTGGACCTGCATCGGGCTTTCCACCCTGTCCGAAGAGCTGCGACGCAGCGCCGAAGAGCTGCGCACGCTGGCGCAAAAGCGCGCCGCGCAGGCGCAGACGAATCGCTCGCGGCGCATCATCCTTGGGACGTCCGACGGGGCGGCACCGGGCTCGATCGATCCGAAGCCGGAAGACGGGTCGATGGACATTAATCTCGCGCTGGCGTTGATCCGCGCCGGGCGCGCTGCCGAAGTAGTGCCTCATCTGCCAAGATTGCTGGAACAGGTTGCACCGCTGCTGAAGCTGGTGCGACAGCAAAAGGAACTGCAGCAACCGGCGGATGGAGGATTGCATGACGACGTACAAGGAGTACCACGCAAGGTCACTCAGTGACCCTTCCGGCTTCTGGGGCGATCAGGCGCGGCTGATCGACTGGCACGAGCCGTTTTCGCAGGTTCTCGACTACTCAAATCCGCCGTTTGCGAAGTGGTTCGTCGGCGGCACCACCAATCTCTGCCACAACGCCATCGACCGTCATCTCGCTGAGCGCGGCGATCAGTCCGCGCTGATCTACGTTTCGACCGAAACCAGCGCCGAAAAAACCTACACCTACCGCCAGCTGTATCGCGAGGTTAATCGCATGGCGGGAATACTGAAAGCGCTCGGGGTCGCGCGCGGCGATCGCGTGCTCATTTACATGCCGATGATTCCCGAAGCGACGTTCGCGATGCTGGCGTGCGCGCGTATCGGCGCAATTCACTCGGTCGTATTCGGCGGCTTTGCGTCGGTCAGCCTGGCGACCCGAATTGACGACGCACAACCAAAGCTGATTATCTCGGCGGATGCCGGATCGCGCGCGGGCAAACCCATTCCGTACAAACACCTGCTGGACGAAGCGATTGCGCTATCGAAATTTCCACCGGCCAGAGTATTGCTGATCGACCGCAAACTCGCGCCGATGGAGCGCGTACCGGAGCGAGACGTCGACTACGCGTCATTGCGCGCAGAGCACATGAACGACGAAGTGCCATGCGAGTGGCTCGAGTCGTCGGAGCCGAGCTACATCCTTTTCACCTCGGGGACGACCGGCAAACCGAAAGGGGTGCAACGCGACACCGGCGGTTACGCCGTGGCGCTCGCCGCATCGATGCGCGACATTTTCTGCAGCCGACCCGGTGAAACCTTTTTTTCGACCAGCGACATCGGGTGGGTCGTCGGCCACTCGTACATCGTCTACGGACCGCTGATCAACGGCATGGCCACCGTCATGTATGAAGGCCTGCCCATCCGGCCCGACGGCGGCATCTGGTGGAGCATCGTCGAGAAGTACAAGGTCAACGTGATGTTTTCGTCACCCACCGCAATTCGCGTGCTGAAAAAGCAGGACCCTGCGCTATTGAAGAAACACGATTTGTCGAGTCTGCGCCTGTTGTTCCTCGCCGGCGAGCCGCTCGACGAAACCACCGCACGCTGGATCGCGGACGGCATCGGCAAACCCGTTATCGACAACTATTGGCAAACCGAAACCGGGTGGCCGATTCTCGGAGTTTCGCGCAATGTCGAAGCGTTGCCGTCCAAGTTCGGGTCACCAGGTGTTCCGGCGGCCGGATACTCAGTCAAGATTTTCGACGAGTCGACCGGTGAACAGATCACGAGGTCACATCAGAAAGGCGTCGTCGCGATCGAAGGTCCATTGCCACCGGGCTGCATGACCACCGTGTGGCGCGACGATCAAAGGTTTGTGCGCACCTACTGGACCAGCGTGCCGAATCAGAACGTCTATTCGACATTCGACTGGGGCATACGTGATGAGGACGGCTACTTTTTCATCCTCGGCCGCACCGACGACGTGATCAACGTCGCGGGACATCGGCTCGGAACACGCGAGATCGAGGAATCGCTGTCGTCGCATCCGAATGTCGCCGAAGTCGCCGTCGTCGGTGTTGCCGATCCGCTGAAAGGTCAAGTGGCGCTGGCATTCGTGATCCTGAAAGACCCGACGCTGGCCGATACGCAGGAAAAGAGGTTTGCGCACGAAGGCGAGATGATGAAGGTGGTCGATTCGCAGCTCGGCGCCGTCGCTCGGCCAACGCGCGTGCACTTTGTCGGCGTGTTGCCGAAGACGCGCTCGGGCAAGCTGTTGCGCCGCTCGATCCAGGCGCTCGCCGAGGGCCGCGATCCGGGCGACCTGACGACGATCGAAGATCCGACAGCGCTGGAACAAATCAGGGCCTGTCTACACTAAGAACATGAGTGCGAAAGGCCGGTTGCGGGATGCAGTGCTAGGCGTCGGGAGCGCCGTTGGTGCATACCAATCAGCGAGCGACAACGACGCAATGCGCCCGCAAACGGCTTTCCCTGCGGGTTGGGTCGAAATGCGGCGTCTGCTTTGGCGAGCGGCTTGCGAATGGAACCACCATTCGGCAGCGCCGCTCTTCGCGCAGCCATCCGCATTGCGACCCAACGCATCTCATGTTCTTAGTGTAGACAGGCCCACTGCGATTTACGCGTGACGTTCAATTACGCGTTATCGAGCGTGCTGCTGCCGCCGACGTCGCTGATCGCGTTGACGCTGCTCGGTGTATTGATGTTGAAGCGGCGGCGAACGACCGGCGTGACACTGATCGTCTGCTCGCAACTGCTGCTGGCCGCGCTTTCGACGCCGGTCGTTGCCAATGCGCTGGGACGGTCACTGGAACCACCGCCCGTATTGATCGAGCAGATTAAACGGGCGCAAGCGATCGTGGTGTTGGGCGGCGGGCGTAACCTAGGTTCGCCCGAATGGGGCGGCGAGACAGTGAACGACTACACATTGCGGCGCGCGCGCTACGGTGCTCGGCTTGCGCGTGAGACTGGACTACCCGTGTACGTTAGCGGCGGCAAACCCACCGGCGGACAACTCGCCGAAGGCACGCTGATGCGCGAACTGATGGCTCGTGAATTCAACGAGCCGGTCAAGTGGGTCGATGCCGCCGCTGAAACAACACGCGAGCAAGCGCTGATCGTCGCGCGAGATCTGAAGGCGCAGCAGATCGGCCGCATTGCACTTGTGACTGACGCCGTGCACATGCCGCGCGCGCAACGTGCATTCGAGTTGGCCGGCCTGGCAGTCATTTCTGCGCCGACCGGTTACACAGCGCAGCGGCCGTTCGCGCCATACCAACTGATCCCCGGTCCGGCCGCGTTACGGCACTCGCACGTCGCACTGCGCGAGTGGGCGTCGCAACTTCATTATCACTTTCTTGCACTGGTGGACTAAATGAAAACGAAACCGCTGCTGACACTCGAAGACGCACAACGGATGGCTGCCGCCGCAGAAGCCGAGGCGCAGAGCCATCAGTGGAACGTCGTGATCGCGATTTGCGACGACGGTGGCCACTTGCTGTTGCTGCATCGACTCGATGGGACCGCCCCGATCTCCTCGACTATTGCGCCCGCGAAAGCGCGCGCCGCCGCACTAGGCAAGCGCGAGACAAAGCTATACGAAGACATGATCAATCAAGGCCGGACTGCGTTCTTATCCGCACCGCTTGACGGCATGCTCGAAGGCGGGGTGCCCATCGTCGTCGACGGCCACGTCGTCGGCGCGATCGGTGTATCGGGCGTCAAGTCGAGTGAAGACGCGCAGATTGCCAAGGCCGGAATCGCTGCCTTGTAACACTCACGTCGCCGGGGCTGCGGCCGCCCGCCGGCCGCGCTCGATGTCGATCGATGCAATCACCAGCAAGCCGATCATGAAAAAGCCGCCGGTGATAAGCATGCCGAGCCGGTAGTTGTTGTCGGTCAAATACAAGACCGCACCGAACGTCAGCGGGCCGATGATCGCTGCAACCTGCACCGACAACGTCCACAGGCCATAGAACTCGGCGAGCCGCGTCGCTGGCGCGAACACGCCGGTCATCGCGCGCCCTGCCGACTGGCTGGAGCCCATCGCAAGTCCCGCCAGATTGGCGGCCAGCCAGAACAGCGCCGACGTCGTCGCCAGCGACGCGACGATCGTCATCGCGATCCAAACCAATAGCGTCAACGCCAGTGCGCCCTTGTGCCCGAGCCAGTCCTGCACGTAGCCGAAGGCGAACGCGCCGATCGCAGCCGTGATGTTGACCAGCAGGATTAGCAAAATGGTTTGCTGAAACGAAAACTTCATCACTTGCTGTGCATAAATCGCAGCAAGCGCGATGACCACGGCCACACCGGCCTGATAGAAAACACTGCACAGCAACAGGCGCGCGAAGTCGCGATACAGTCCGACGTGTTTCAGCGTCGATGCGAGACGCGAGACCGATTCGCGCACTACATCCAGGCTGCCCTGAGGCTGTGGCTGCGCTCGCTCGCGCAGGATCGTCAGCGCCGGCAGCGCAGCCAACGGCGAAAATACGCCGCGGTAATCAGCATCGTTACCGGAACGAATTGCTCAGCGCTACACCGCCCTGCGCTGCGGCCCAGATCACATATCCGAGGCACAGCGCCAGAGTTGCGAGTCCGCCCAGATAACCAAAGCTCCACCCCCAGCCCGACACCTTGCCGAGCGCCTGCGGGCGCGCGATCTCCGGTAGGAATGCGCCGATCAGCGATACGCCGACCTGAAAGAAGAAGTTCGAGACGATGACTGCCACCACTGCAATCGCAATGTCTCCCCGCCCTGCTAGCGCCAGTGCCGCCGTCGCCAGTACGCAGCCGATCGTCGATATGCGCAACAGCCACTGCTTGCGCGCGTGCACGTCGGCGTACGCGCCAATAACCGGCATCGATAGCATCACGGCAGCATTTGAGACCGCCAGGATCACCGTCCACACCGGTGTCGCCCAAGTTGCATCATTGGCGACAACGCTGACGAAGTACGCGCTGAACACCGCCGTCAGCACGACCGTCGTGTAGCCGGAATTCGCAAAGTCGTAGCCAGCCCAGGACCACACCTCACGCGGACGCACGCCGGGATTCA
The DNA here is from genome assembly GCA_963829995.1 of uncultured beta proteobacterium. Classification (GTDB taxonomy): domain Bacteria; phylum Pseudomonadota; class Gammaproteobacteria; order Burkholderiales; family Burkholderiaceae_F; genus JACCZX01. The sequence continues at coordinate 108,146 of CAWHKW010000005.1, forward strand.
ACGCGGAGGAATCGAAGATCGCCATGGTCGAAGTTATTCTTCTTGCGCGCGAAAAACTGCACCCGATGCTACGCGATCGACTTGTGCGCACCATGACGCAGCGATGGTTCGTATACTCGACCCATGGCCACCCGTGACCTCGACCGCATCGACCGCAAGATCCTCGAAACGCTGCAGCTTGACGGGCGCATCACCAACCAGGACCTCTCGACCCGCATCGCGTTGAGTCCGCGCGCGTGCCTGGAGCGCGTACGCCGGCTGGAACGCGCCGGCATCATCTCGGGCTATATGGCACTCGTCGAGCCGCGCAAGTTGGGCGGCGTTCTTACGGTGGTGGTCGAAGTCACACTAAGGGACCAGAAACAGGCAACGCACGCGCGTTTCGAGCAGCGTGCACGCGCAGCCGATGAGGTCGTCGAATGTTTTCTGGTGTCGGGACAGTGCGACTACGTCCTGCGTCTGGCGTGCCGCGATCTCGATCACTATCGCGAGCTGACCAATGCCTGGACCGATGACCCCACCCTCGGCGTTGAAAAGATAACGTCGAAACCCGAGCTGCAGACGATCAAGCCGTTTCGCGGCTATCCCCTGCCCTAGCGGCTCTTTGACCGGCGCGCTGCGGCGCACCGCCGAATCTGCGGTTCCACGCGCAAAGCCGCTCCATTTCGGCATTTCCACCTCATTACTTCCGCCTCGCATTTCGCACGTCGTCCCTACATTGTTGTCACAGGGAGCGAGGCAGACATGAACGCGCGAGTCGATATGAGCATCAACCAGGCAGAACTGGCTATCGCTGTCGAAAACAGCGTCGCGGCGCCGAACTACGCCCCGATTCCGGTCGTGCTCGATCGCGGCGAAGGCAGTTGGCTATGGGACGCCGACGGCAAGCGCTATCTGGACTTCATGTCGGCGTACTCGGCAGTCAGCCACGGCCATGCGCATCCGCGCCTCGTCGCCGCGTTGACCGATCAGGCGCAGCGCGTCGCGGTCACCTCACGCGCGTATCACTCGACGGAACTCGGGCCATTTCTCGCCAAGCTGGTTGAAGTCGCCGATCTGTCGAAGCCGGCAAAGGCACTGCCCGCCAGCGGCGGTGCTGAATCGGTCGAAACCGCGATCAAGGCAGCGCGCCGCTGGGGCTATCGAGTCAAAGGCATCGCTGCGGATCGCGCGAACATCGTCGTTGCACGCGGCAACTTTCACGGCCGCTCGACCACCATCGTCGGCTTCTCGACCGAGCCGGCATATCGCGCAGATTTTGGCCCGTTCGCGCCGGGCTTTCGCCACTTTGATTTCGGTGACATCGAATCGCTGCGAGCGGCGATCGACGATGAAACGTGCGCGATCCTGATCGAACCGATTCAGGGTGAAGCCGGCATCGTGCTGCCGCCGGCTGGTTTCTTGCGGGCAGCTCGTGAGCTCGCCGACGAGCGCAACGTTTTGTTGATCCTGGACGAAATCCAGTCCGGACTCGGCCGCACCGGCGAATGGTTTGCCTACATGCACGAAGGCATTCGGCCCGACGGCGTGATCGTCGGCAAGGCGCTCGGCGGCGGACTGCTCCCGGTATCGGCCTTCGTGGCGATCAGCTCCGTGATGGATCTGCTCGAACCCGGCAGCCACGGGTCGACCTTTGGCGGCAGTCCACTGGCAGCACGCGTCGGCCGCGAAGCGCTCGCCGTGATCGAAGAAGAACAACTCGTTGAACGCAGCCGCCGACTTGGCGAGCATCTGCTGTCGCGCTTGCACGCTCTGTCGTCGCCGCTGATCCGTGCAGTGCGCGGCCGCGGGTTGTGGGCAGGCGTCGAGCTCGACGCGAGTGTGTCCGCCCGTGAGGTCGCCGAGCGGATGGCAGTGCGCGGCGTGTTGACCAAGGACACGCACGAAACCGTGATTCGATTTGCGCCGCCGTTGACGATCGACCGCGAGGCGCTCGACTGGGGTATCGACGCGTTCGCCGCGGTTCTGTCGGAGTTCGGCCCACGTAGTGAACCCATTGCCAGTGAGCGTGTGACGCCGGCAGCATCCACTGCAAAGCAGACTTCCGCCCACTTGATGATGAGCGCGCCCGAGCACTTCGAAGTCAGCTACACGATTAACCCGTGGATGCAACCGTCGCAGTGGTCGGTCTCCCCGAAGAAGCTCGCCGGCGATGCCAGGCGCGGCTGGAACCAGCTGAAGAAGACGTATGAACGCCTCGGTGCACGGATCGAAGTGCAGGAGCCCATAGCGGGATTGCCCGACATGGTCTTTACCGCCAACGCGGCGGTGGTGCTCGATCGTAAGGTGTTGTTGGCGCGCTTCTTGTGTGCCGAGCGCCAGGGCGAAGAAGTGCACAACCGGAACTTTTTTGAAGCTCTGCGCGCGCGCGGCGCGGTCGATCAAATCGTCGAACCACCGGCCGGCCAATTCTTCGAAGGCGCAGGCGACGCGATCTGGGATGCAACTCGGCGCTTGATCTGGACCGGCTACGGCCAGCGCTCGAGTCGCGATATGTTCCGCGCCATCGAAGCGTTGTACGGCGTGCCGGCGATTGCGCTCGAACTCGTCGACCCGCGCTTTTATCATCTGGACACGTGCTTCTGCGTGCTCTCGGGTGGCGACGTGCTGTGGTATCCGGCTGCGTTCTCGGCCAGCGCAGCGAGCGCAGTGCGCGAGATCGTCGGCGAAAACAAACTGATCGAAGCGACCGATGAAGATGCGTTTCATCTGGGCGTCAATTCGGTGTGTCTCGGGCGCGAAGTCGTGATGTGCCATGCATCGGCGCCAACGCTCTCCGCGCTGAAAGCGCGCGGTTATCACGTCAACATCGTCCCGCTGGATTCGTTCAACCGCTCGGGTGGCGCAGCGTATTGCCTCACGCTGCGGCTGGACAATACGACGGTTGAGAAGCCGACCGAACTGCAGGAAGTGAGGCGGGCCGCCTAACCTCAGCGGCCGTTGTTGGCCGGCGCAAATTTGCTGATCTAATCTGCGCGGGCGGGTCCCCGAACGTGCGTGCCGTGATTCGGCTCGCGCGTTACCACGAGCGGTGCGCGGAAACGATGAACGAAAAGCAGCAAATGAACGCCTTGGATCCTCGCGTGACGCCGCGCGAGATCGTGCGCCACCTGGACCAGTATGTCGTCGGCCAGGACGAAGCCAAGAAGACGCTCGCCGTCGCTGTCTACGCGCATTACCAGAAGCTCGCGCTGTCACGTGACGAAGGACTCGAGATCACCAAGAGCAACGTGCTGCTGGTGGGCCCGACGGGCACCGGCAAGACGCTGCTGTGCGAATCGCTGGCGCGGTTGCTGAAAGTTCCGTTCGTCACCGCGGACGCGACGTCGCTCGCCCAGTCGCGCTACGTCAACGATGAGATCCAGGCCATTCTCGAGCGCCTGCATGACAAGGCCGAAGGCGAGGTGACACGAACGCAGCATGGCATCGTGTTCATTGACGAGATCGACAAGCTGAAAACGGCTTCGGCCGCCTCGGATCGCGGGCCGTCAGGCGAAAGCGTGCAGCATGCGTTGTTGAAGATCATGGAGGGCGCGCCGGTGCGCCTTGCGAGTGGCGAGTACCTCGACACGACGCACGTTCTGTTCATCTGTGGCGGCGCGTTCGTCGGGCTCAACGCGATCATGGCCAACAACCAGGGCTTCGGCTTCGTCGCGACGTCGGAAGAACAAAACCGGCGGATGCTCGAGCGGCTGAACGAACGCGTGAAACCGACCGACCTCGTCGAATTCGGCCTGATCCCGGAATTCAGCGGGCGACTCACCACGGTTGCCCGACTGCGCGACCTGTCGCGCGATATGTTGGTCAGAATCATGACCGAACCGCGCAACTGCATCTACCGGCAGTTCCAGGCGATCTTGAAAGTGCAGGGTGTCGACCTCGTCGTCGCGCAGCGCGCGTTCGAGGAGATTGCCGACCTGGCCGTTGAGTACAAGTCCGGAGCGCGCAGCCTGCGCGGACTGTTCGAAGAGCTGATCGCGCCGGTTCTGTACGCGGTGCCCGACCACCCGGAAATCAAGCGCGTCGAGCTGTCGTCGATCTTTGCGGAGCCGCGCTATCTGCGCGCGGGCTGACGCTTACCACTTGGGCTTGCGCTTCTCCATGAACGCCTGCACGCCTTCCTGTGCAGCCTCATCGATCATGTTGCACGCCATCGTCTGTCCGGCCAGCTGGTAGGCGGCTTCGATGCCGGTTTCGAGCTGCCGGTAGAACAGATCCTTACCCATTGCGAGTGCTGAGCCGGGTTTGGAAAGGATCGAAGTGATGAGCTTGTCAATTTCGGCGTCAAGCTGATCAGCCGGCACTACGCGGTTAACGAGCCCGCGCTCGCGCGCCGTTTCAGCGTCTATGAAGTCGCCGGTCACAAGCATTTCAAATGCCTGCTTGCGACCGACGTTGCGGCTTAACGCAACGCCCGGCGTCGAGCAGAATAGGCCGACGTTAATGCCCGACACTGCAAACTTTGCGTCGGAAGATGCGATGGCGAGGTCGCACATCGCAACCAACTGACAGCCGGCCGCGGTCGCGATGCCGTGCACGCGAGCAATCACCGGCGCGTGCAGTCGTTGAATCGTCATCATCAGTTTCGTGCACTGCGCGAACAGGCTCTGGTAGTACTCGAGCGAAGGATTCGCCTTCATCTGCTTCAGGTCATGGCCGGGACAAAATGCCTTGCCCTGCGCACCGATCACGACCACGCGCACCGCTGCGTCGTCGGCCAGCGCTTCCAACTCGGTTTGCAGCGCCGCCATCATCTCCTGCGACAGCGCGTTGAATTGTTGTGGACGGTTCAGCGTCAACGTCGCGACGCCGCGCTCGTCGCGCGTGATCAACACGTACTGTTCTGCTATCGGTGCGTTCATTCGAACTCCTAAGCGTCGATGGCCGCAGCAGACTTCACTTGCTGGCGCAAAAGAAACTTTTGAATTTTGCCGGTCGATGTTTTCGGCAGCGCGCCGAAGACGATCCGCTTCGGCATTTTGAACCGCGCCAGGTGTTTGCGGCAATGGTTCAGCACGTCAGCTTCCGATAATACGGCGCCGTCTTTCAGCTCGACGAACGCACACGGTACCTCGCCCCAGCGCGAATCGGGCTGCGCGACGACCGCTGCTGCGATGACCGCGGGATGCCGGTATAGCGCGTCTTCGACCTCAATCGACGAAATATTTTCTCCCCCGGAGATGATGATGTCCTTGCTGCGGTCCTTGATCCGCAAGTACCCGTCAGAATGCACGACTGCGAGATCACCGGTGTGAAACCAGCCACCGCGAAACGCCTCAGCCGTAGCCGCTTCATTTTTCAGATACCCCTTCATCATGATGTTGCCGCGAAACATGATTTCGCCAATCGTTTCGCCGTCGGCCGGCACCGGTTGCATCGAATCGGGGTGGAGCACCGCGACCGCTTCTTCAAGCGTGTAGCGCACGCCCTGGCGGCCGTTTCTGATCGCGCGCTCGCCGACGTCTAGCTCGGCCCACTCTGGCTGCTTCGCGCATACGGTGGCCGGGCCATAAACCTCGGTTAGTCCATACACGTGCGTCAGATCGAAGCCCATTCGATCCATCCCTTCGATCATCGACGCCGGCGGCGCTGCCGCCGCGACCATCGCATGCACCTTGTGTGTGATGCCCTGCTTCATTTCGTCCGGCGCGCTGATCAGCAGCGAATGCACAATCGGCGCGCCGCAGTAATGCGTCACTTTATGCTCACGAATCGCGTCGAAGATCGCCGGTGCGTCGACCTTGCGCAGGCAAACGTGGGTACCGGCCATCGCCGCGATCGTCCATGGAAAACACCAGCCGTTGCAATGGAACATCGGCAGCGTCCACAGGTACACCGGGTGATGTGGCATCGCCCAGACGAGTACGTTCGAGACGGCGTTCGTGTAAGCGCCGCGGTGCGAATAGACCACACCCTTCGGATCGCCGGTCGTGCCTGAGGTGTAGTTCAACGCGATGGCGTCCCATTCGTCGGCCGGCGCGCTCCACGCGTAATCGACATCGCCTCGTGCGAGAAACGTTTCGTAGTCGAGAACGCCGATTGATTCGCCCGCGCCTTCGTACGCCGGATCGTCAACGTCGATGACCAGCAACTCGTGATCGACCACTGCCAGCGCCGCTTTGATCGTCGGCGCGAATTCGCGATCGGTGATCAGTATCTTCGCTTCGCCATGATTCAACTGAAATCCGATCGATGCCGCATCGAGCCGGGTGTTCAGCGCATTGAGTACCGCGCCGGTCATCGGAATGCCGAAGTGCGCTTCGACCATCGCCGGTGTGTTCGGCAGCATCACCGCAACCGTGTCGCCGCGACCGATGCCGCGTTGCGCGAGTGCCGACGCCAGGCGGCGGCAGCGAACGTACAGTTCGGCCCAGGTCAATGTCTGCGCGTTGGCTCCGCGCCCGTGGACGACCGCCGCCTTCGATGGGTATACGGCTGCCGCGCGGTCGAGAAACGGTAGAGGTGACAGCGGCGCATAGTTGGCCGAATTGCGATCGAGTCCTTGGTCGAACAGATTGCTCTTCACAGTCGCGCCAGTGCTTTGACGTGCGCGGCGGCGCTGCGCCCCAATGCGCTCAGGTTGTATCCGCCCTCGAGCGAACTGACGATGCGACCCTCAGCGTGCTCGGCCGCGAGCTCCATCAACCGCTCGGTGATGTACGTGTAATCGGCTTCGACCAACCCCATTTGGCCGAGGTCATCCTCCCGGTGCGCGTCGAAACCAGCGGAAATGAAAATCATCTGCGGCTCGAATTCATTGAGCCGCGGCAGCCACACTTTGTCGACCACCTGCCGGGCCACGTCACCCTTGGTTCCCGCCGGAAGCGGCACGTTCACCATGTTTTTCGCAAGGTCGCTGGTGCCGCTATACGGATAAAACGGATGCTGGAAAAAGCTGGCCATCAGCACCCGTTCATCGTCCGCAAAAATCTCCTCGGTTCCATTGCCATGATGCACATCGAAATCGATGATCGCGACACGCTCGATGCCGAGCGCGTCCAGCGCATGGCGTGCGCCTACGGCGATACTGTTGAAGATGCAAAATCCCATCGCCGCAGATCTGCGTGCGTGATGCCCCGGCGGGCGCACCGCGCAAAACGCATTGGCGATTTCACCGCTCGCTATACGATCGGCCGCATCGACGACCGCACCGGCCGCACGCAGCGCCGCATTCAGCGAGTGTGCGTTCATCGATGTATCGGGATCGAGAGGCCGGTAGCCCGTGGTCGGTACGCTAGACTGCAAGCGTGCGACGTAATCGGCACTATGCGCACGCTGCAACGCTTGAGTCGATGCAAGCGGCGCATCGAAATGCTTCAGATGCGGTGCGATGCCCGTCGAGATCAGATGATCAGAAATTGCGGCGAGCCGCTCGGGGCATTCCGGGTGCCACGATCCCATCTCGTGCTGCGAGCAATCCCGATGCGTGAACAAACCCGTCTGCAGCATTCACAGTCTCCCAGAACAACGTCATCATGTTAGAGAAGTTTCGCTCGACTGCCACGCAGATCGGCCAGATCATCGTCGGCAAGACGCTGCAGATCCGGCAAAGCCTGACGTGCCTGCTGGCCGGCGGCCACTTATTGATCGAGGACGCGCCGGGAGTCGGCAAGACCACGATGGCGCACGCAATCGCGATCTCGATGGGGCTGCCGTTTCGGCGGATACAGTTCACCAGCGATCTGCTGCCGTCGGACGTGATCGGCGTTTCGGTGTACGAGCGCAACGGCGGGCAGTTCGTGTTCCATCCCGGCCCGATATTTACCGAGGTGTTGCTGGCCGACGAGATCAACCGCGCGAGCCCGAAAACGCAAAGCGCGCTGCTCGAAGCGATGGAGGAAAGCCAGGTGTCGGTCGACGGCTTGTCGCGTCCGCTGCCGCATCCGTTCTTCGTGATTGCGACGCAGAATCCGCTGCATCAGGTCGGGACGTTCCCGCTGCCCGAATCGCAGCTCGACCGCTTCCTGATGTGCATCAGCCTGGGCTACCCCGATCGCGCCGCCGAGCGCTCGCTATTGGCGGGCGAAGCGCGGCGCGACATGCTTAAATCGCTCGATGCGACCGCACGTCCAGCCGATCTACTGGTAGCGCAGGCAGAAGCCAAGAAAGTGTATGTATCGGCCGCGCTACTCGATTATGTGCAGGCGCTGATTGCACATACGCGCGCCTCAGGAAAGTACGCCGAAGGGCTCAGCCCGCGTGGCGGCCTTGCCTTGCTCGCCGCTGCTCGCGCGTGGGCATGGCTGGATGGGCGCGAACACGTCATTCCTGAAGACGTGCAAAACATCATGCCGTGCGTGGCCGGGCATCGTCTGCACGCAACGAGCCGCGAAACCGGCCGCGCGCTGCACGGCAAGGAGTTGGTGTCGCAGTTGATCAGTGCCGTTCCCGTTCCTTAGCAATCGATGAGTTTCCTCACCAATCCGGTCGTGGTGAAGATCGCCGACTGGATCGCCGGCCGGCACGGGCCCGAGGCGGGCGAGGTGACGCTTGATCGGCGGCGCGTTTACATCCTGCCGACCGCACCCGGACTTGCGTTCGGCGTCGTCACACTCATTCTGTTGATCGGCTCGATCAACTATATGTTGCAGCTTGGCTACTTGCTGACCTTTCTGGTGGCCAGCATGGCCGTCGTTGGAATGCACAACACGCATTCGAACCTGGCGCAGATCGTTTTGCGTGGCGTGCAGGTCGAGCCGGTTTATGCGGGTGATGTGGCCGCCTTCGAATTCACAGTGACGAATCCGACTACGGTAGATCGCTTCGCGCTGCGCTTCTCGTTTGCCCAGCCGTCGGAGCCCGCTTCCTTTTTCAGCCGCTTTCTCAAGCGTTCAATCGGCCGATCAGTGCGCGAGCGCGAGCTGCCGACGATCTCGATCGAGCTACCGGCGCGCGGTTTACGAACCGTCGCGGTGCCGTTGCCGGCCCCACTGCGTGGCCGCCTTCCCGCGCCTCGCATGACAATCGAGACTCGTTATCCATTCGGGCTTTGGCGCGCTTGGGCGTATTTGACGCCAGCGCTGACCGCGATGGTGTATCCGGCGCCGGAATTCGATGCGCCGCCCGTGCCGTTTACGGGCGGTAGCGGCGGCGACGCAGTCGGGATGTCATCCAGCGGTGACGACTTCGCGGGTGTTCGCCCCTATCAGCCCGGTGACGCGCACAAGATGATCGCGTGGAAACTTGCTGCACGATCGGACGACCTGTCGGTCAAGCAGTTCGAGGCACAAGGCGGCGGCGAATTGATGCTCGACTATTCCGAACTCCCGGACGTGCTTGGCATCGAAGGACGCCTGTCGCGCTTGACACGCTGGGTGCTCGATGCCGATGCTTCGCACATGCGTTACGGATTGAAGCTTCCTGACGCGATGATTTTCATCGGCGGCGGTGCGGCGCATCGCGAGCATTGCCTGACGGCGCTCGCCGTTTGCATCGGGTAACGTCAATCGAATGTCTGCGGTTGCCGCCCCCGCCCTGACGCGACGCGCCAAGCTCGGCCGATTCTTTGCGCCGTTTGCGCTGCTGTTCGCGCCGCAAATGTCGAGCGCAGCACGCGAGAGGCGCGACATGCTCGTGCTGCTGCTCGCGGTCACTTTTGTCGTCGTGCCGCATTTCGAACATCTGGTGTGGTGGGCGACGTCGGTCCTGATGTTGTTGCTGATCTGGCGCGCGTTTCTAACCGTGACGCAACGCCCGATACCGAGCCGGCTGCTGATGTTGCCGCTGCTGCTTGCTGCCGAGCGGGGCGGTTTACTTGCAGTACCGCACCGTCGTCGGGCAGCAAGCGGGCGTGACGTTCCTGTTGTTACTGATGGCGCTGAAGCTGCTCGAGATGCGCGCACGGCGCGACATCTTCGTCGTCATTTTCCTGTCGTTCTTCATCCTGCTGACGCAGTTCTTAAACGGCCAGGAAATACACGTAGCCGCAATGGCGTTACTGGGGGTGAGCGCATTGTTTTTCGTGCTGATCAGCGTGAACCTGGACGAAACCGACCTGCCGGCCGGCCGCAAACTGAAAATGGTGGGAATGACGGTACTGAAAGCCATTCCGCTCACCGCCGTGCTGTTCGTTCTGTTTCCGCGTATCTCGGGTCCGCTGTGGGGAACGCCGGGCGATACCGCGACCGGCAATACCGGCCTGTCCGACTCGATGTCGCCGGGGACGATCAGCCGGTTGCTCGAGTCGACCGCAATCGCGTTTCGCGTCAAGTTCGACGGCGCGCCGCCGACCAATGACAAGCTTTACTGGCGGGGCCCGGTGTTCGGTACGTTCAGTGGTCGCGTGTGGAGTCCGTTGTCGCAGCGTTCGGCGGAAGCACAGTCAGCCGTCAATTCAGGGCGATGCGCGCTCGGTAGTTTCTTATACGGTGACGCTCGAGCCGCATAACCGCGATTGGCTGTTCGCGCTCGACGCTCCCGCGACACTCCCGGTCACCAACGAGTTTCGGACCCGGCTGACGCCGGACATGCGCATCCTTGCAACGGATCTCGTGCGACAGCGTATGCGCTATGACATGCGCTCTTACACCAGCTATCGGTTCAACGCAGACGCAAGCGAAGCGGAGCGCAGCAACTGGCTCGATCTGCCGGCGACGTACAACCCGCGCACGATGCAACTAGCCGAAGAAATTCGCAGCCGTTCGGGAGACGCAGCCGACCGCGTCCGCGCCACACTCGAACACCTGCGGCGGGGCGGCTACGAGTACACGCTGTCTCCGCCGCGGTTGGGTCGAAATTCGATCGACGAGTTTCTGTTCGACACGCGGCAGGGTTACTGCGAACACTATGCGTCGGCGTTCGCATTCCTGATGCGCGCGCTCGACGTGCCGGCGCGCGTGGTGACCGGTTACCAGGGCGGCGAGCTCAACCCGGTCGACGGCTTCCTGACGATCCGCCAATCCGACGCGCACGCGTGGTCGGAAGTGTGGCTGCAGGGTCGCGGCTGGGTGCGCGTCGACCCCACGGCGGTCGTGGCGCCGATGCGAATCGATCAAGGCGCGAGCGAGATCGCGCGCCGCTCGGGCATTGCAGTGGGCGGTGGCGCGGCGAGCTTCACGTGGCTGCGCTCGGTAAGGTTCAATTGGGAAGCCGTGCAGAACTCGTGGAACCAGTGGGTGCTGACGTATTCGCAGGAGCGCCAACGCGACCTGATCGGAATGCTCGGCTTGACGCCCAATTGGGAAAGCCTGGCGATGTTGCTCGCGGTTTTGGTGACGGTAGTACTGGGGATCATGGCCGCGTTTTCGTTGCGCCCGCGCACCGAGCGCGATCCGCTGGGCGAGGCGTTCCGGCTTTTGCGCGATCGGCTCGACCGTGCCGGCGTAAGAACGGCCGAGCACCTTGGACCGCGCGAGCTGTATGCCCGCAGCAAACGTGCGCTGGTGCCTGCCGACGCCAAACGCGCGCGCAAGCTGTTATCTCGCATCGAGCGGTTGCGCTATTCGCGCACCTCCGAGACGGTAGTACGCGCCGATATCAGGACATTGCGGCGAGCGATCCGTGAATTTTATCCACGCAGCGCAGGCGCATGAGCGGATCATGAACCGCTGGCTGGGCACGTTGCTGAGCGCGCTCGCATTGACAATGCAGTTGCCGGCCGTGGCCGAAACTCGCGTGCCCTACCCGCAACGGGCCGAGGTTCGCGCGTTCATCGACGAGTTGACTGCAAAGCACGGGTTCGAGCGCGACCGGCTCGAACGTTGGTTCAGTCATGCACGCTATTCGCCTGCGGTGGAGCGCTACATGCAACCGCCGATTCCTTTCGGTCAACGCAACTGGTTCGACTATCGCGCCCGCTACCTGGACGACGCGCGCGTGCAGTCGGGCGTCTTGTTCATGCGCAGTCATCAGGCTGCAATGGAGCGAGCGCAGCGCGAGTTCGGCGTGCCGCCCGAAATCATCGCGGCGATCATCGGCGTTGAAACTCACTATGGCCGCACCACGGGCAACTTTCGAACACTGGACGCACTGGTCACACTGTCTTTCGACTACCTGCGTCGCGCCGAGTACTACCGGCAGCAGCTGACCGAATTCTTCCTGCTGGTTCGCGAGCAGAACTCCGATCCGTTGACGATCAAGGGTTCATTCGCGGGCGCGCTCGGCTTGCCGCAGTTCATGCCCGGATCTATCCGGAGCTATGCGGTGGATTTCGACGGCGATGGCCGTGTCAACTTGACAACCAGCACTGCGGACGCGATCGGCTCGGTGGCCAGTTTTCTTGCAGCTCACGGTTGGCAGCGCGACACGCCGATCCTATTCGAAGCAACGGCCGACGAAGCGATCGTCGATGCATTGGGCCGCGGCATCAAGGCCGCAGTCACGTGGTCGGATGCGCTTGCGGCCGGCGTCGCGGGTGACGTGCCGCTGCCGCTCGATACACCCGTTTTGGTGATCGATTTGCCGGTGTCGAATGCCGGCGAGCTCGAACGCCTTTACCGCGTCGGCACCGTCAATTTCAGCGCGGTGTTGCACTACAACCGCAGCTACTTCTATGCATGCGCAGTCGTGGAGCTGTCGCGAGCGATTGCCGAGGCAGCTTCGCGTTAGCTACTCGGCGTCGGGCTGCGTGGAAGGCTGCGCATCGATGAACGCAGGCAGTTGCATGCAGTGATCATAAGATACGCATCACGGTCGGCACCGACCCCAGATTGCAATCCATGCGCTGCGCGTTGAATATCTGCGGCACGATCACCACATCCGCGATCGTTATTGCATCGCCGAGTGCGTAGAGTCCGCTGCGGGCTTCAGCCACCAGCCGCGCTTCAAGGGACGCGAGACCCTGCTCTACCCAATGCCGATACCAGGTGTTCTTCTGTTCTTCACTGAGCCCAAGCGTCTTGACGAGGTAGCGCAGCACGCGCAGATTGTTGAGCGGATGAATCTCGCAGGCAATTGCCAAAGCGATACTTCTGACATACGCGCGCTCGACCGCAGTGCGTGGCAGTAGCGGCGGCAGCGGCCGCGTTTCATCCAGATATTCAATGATCGCAAGCGACTGCGTCAGCACCTGACCTTCGTCATCGAGCACCGGAGTCAACGAGTCCGGATTCAACGTGCGAAACGAAGGCGCCAACTGCTGACCTCCGTCTTTCAGTAAATGCACCGGCACGTACTCGTACGGAAGCCCCTTGAAGTTCAGTGCGATGCGCACCCGGTATGACGCCGAGCTGCGAAAGTAGTTATGGAGTTTGATCATTGAACGAACCGTACCAGCCAAAGTGAGAGCATCGGAATAGCCGGCAGAAGCGGAAGCCGCACCACGTCACCGCTCGATGGACCAGCAACTTTCTAGCGAAGCGCGCGCAGTCTACGCGCGCCGCCCGGAGTCAGACGCGCGTGAAATCGCGCGCGACAGCAACGTCACCGGGATCACGCCGGCCGCGACGATCGTCAGCGCCGGAAGTGCCGCCTGCCCAAGGCGCTCATCGCTTGCCATCTGATAAGCGATCACCGCCAGAGTGTCGAAGTTGAACGGCCGCAGTACCAGCGTTGCGGGCAATTCCTTCATCACGTCGACAAACACCAGCAAGCACGCCGCCAGCACCGACGGCCGCAGTATCGGCAAATGGACGCGGATGAACGTATCCGCCGGCGTACTCCCGAGACTGCGCGCGCTGGCGTCCATCGCCGGCGTGATCCGAGCCAGGCCCGCTTCGACGGTTTGATACGCCACCGCGAAATAGCGAACCAGGTATCCGTAAAGCAATGCGACCACCGAACCGGTCAACAGCAGGCCGGTCCCAACACCGAGCGCCGACCGCATCACCTGATCGAGCCGGTTGTCGAAGGCCGCGAGCGGCACCAGGATGCCGACTGCGATAACCGCGCCCGGCACGGCGTAGCCGAGACTCATCAAACGCACCGCGCTGCGCACCAATGTGTTCGGCGCACCGCGGCTCGTGGAGCGCACGGCGTACGCCAGCGACAGCGCGACAACCAGCGCCACCACCGCGGCCGCGATCCCGATTGAAAGCGTGTTGGCAAGCCAGCGCGCGTAGCGCGCCCAATCGACCGTCTGCCAGGCAGGCGCGAGCAACCGCAACAGCAACACCACCGGCACGACAAATCCCAGCGCAACCGGCAGCGCGCACAACGCGAAGGCTCCCGCACATGCGTCGTCCGCTTAACCGAGTGCGCGCCGCGGGGCGCTGGCTCGCGGTCGGCGTAAAAAACCGTGCACGACCTCGCACCCGATGCTCGATAAAAAACAGTATCAGCACCAGCAACAGCAGCACCGCCGCCAGCTGGCTCGCCGCAAGCCGGTCACCGAGCGAAAACCAGGCGCGGTAAATGGACGTGGTGAAGGTTTGCAGGCCGAAGTAGGACGCCGCACCGTAGTCGGCGAGCGTTTCCATCAGTGCCAGCAGCGCGCCTGCGGCAATTGCAGGACGCGCCAGCGGCAGGTTCACTCGCCACCACGTTTGCCACGCCGTTTGTCCGAGGCTTCGCGCTGCGTCCATCATCGCCGCCGTGCGCGCCAGGAACGCGGTACGAGCGAGCAAATACACATACGGATAAAGCACAACAATGAATACGAACGCCGCGCCTGCCAGCGATCGAATCTCGGGAAACCAGTAGTCGCCGCGTTGCCAGCCGAAACTGTCTCGCAGGAATTGCTGCAGCGGACCGGCGTATTCCAGGTAGTCGGTGTACGCATACGCGACGATGTACGCCGGCATCGCCAATGGCAGCAGCAATGCCCACTCGAAAGTCCTGCGACCGATGAAATCGCACGTCGCTACCAGCCAGGCGGTGGCGGCGCCTACCGAGACGACGCCGATCGTGACGATCAGACCCAGCAGCGACGTCTCGAACAACGCCGCCGGGATAACCGTCGCCGTCAGGTGCCGCAGCGTGTCAGCCGACTCGCCGGCGCGCCAGAAGCTCGCGAACACGCTGAGCACTGGCAGGGCAACCACTGCGCCGCACACGATGGCTAATGACAGCGCACGACCCAGCCCGTCGTCGGTCCGACGAAATGCAAGCAGACGCCTCGCAACAGCTGGATTCACGCGAAAAAAGCCCCCTAAATGCGAATGAGAATTATTGCACCTGCCTTAGACTCCCCAAATGGCGAGTTCCGAGCGTCCGCTGCTGTTGATCGAGCGATTGCGCGTTGCCTACAGCGGCAATCCCGTGCCGATCATCGACGGCGCCTCCTTGTCGCTCGATCGCGGCGAGATTGGCTGCGTGGTCGGCAGTTCGGGATGCGGCAAGACCACATTGCTGCGTGCAATCGCGGGCTTTATCGGCGTCGAAGACGGCACGATCGAGATTGCCGGCGCGGTGGTGTCGGGGCCGCACTTCACCGCAGCGACCGAAAGACGCGGCATCGGCCTTGTGTTCCAGGATTACGCGCTGTTCCCGCATCTGCGGGTCGAGGACAACATCGCGTTCGGTTTGCGGCATCTCGGACCGGCCGCGCGCACCGCGCGCGTGAGCGAGATGATCGAGCTGGTCGGCCTGGCCGCGCACGCCAGCGGTTATCCACACGAACTGTCGGGAGGCCAGCAGCAGCGGGTAGCGCTGGCGCGCGCACTGGCGCCGGGGCCTGCACTGCTGTTGATGGATGAGCCGTTTTCGAGCCTCGACGTCGATTTGCGCGCGCGCCTGGGCGCCGAGGTCCGGCAGATTCTGAAGGCGAGCGGCACGACCGCGATGCTGGTGACGCACGATCAGCAGGAAGCGTTTGCAATGGCCGATAAAGTGGGCGTGATGCACGCCGGCCGCATCGAGCAATGGGATCGGCCGTATGAGCTGTATCACCGGCCCGCCACGCGCTACGTCGCGGACTTCATCGGCGAAGGCGTATTTTTACCGGCCAAAGTGTTGACGTCGATGAATGTCGAGATCGAGCTCGGAGAGCTGCGCGGCAAATGGCCGGTCAGCTACGTGCCGTCGAGCTCTGTTACGAACGGCGGCGACTCGCGGGTCGATGTTTTATTGCGCCCGGACGATGTCGTGCACGATGACGCCAGCTCGCTGAAAGCCGAAGTCGTTCGCAAGACCTTTCGCGGCGGCGATTTCGTCTACACGCTGCGGCTGATGAGTGGACGCGAAGTGCTGGCACTGGTGCCGAGTCATCACGATCACGCGATCGGCGAGAAAATCGGCATCCGGCTTGACGCCGAGCACGTGATTACGTTTCCGGCAGAATTCCCCGCAAAGTTTCCGTCAGATCCAGCGCGCTAGAAGAGGAACGCATGTACGTCCCCAGCCATTTCGCAGAATCGCGCATCGATGTCCTACACGATCTGATCCGGACCCATCCGTTCGGCGCACTGGTCGTGCTTGCGTCGGACGGGCTTGATGCAAACCACATCCCATTCGAGATCGATCCCGAGCCTGCCCCGTTCGGAACATTGCGCGGCCATGTGGCGCGCGCGAATCCGGTTTGGCGCGACTTTTCGTCGCAGGTCGACGCGCTTGTGATGTTTCAGGGAGCGCATTCCTACATCTCGCCGGCCTGGTACGCCACCAAAAAAGAGCACGGCAAGGTGGTGCCCACCTGGAATTACGCGGTCGTGCATGCGCATGGCCCACTGCGAGTGATCGACGATCGCAAATGGTTGCGGGAGTTCGTCGGGAAGCTGACCGATCGGCACGAAGCACCGCGCAGCGATCCGTGGAAAGTGACCGATGCGCCGGCCGACTTCATCGACACGATGGTGGCGGCGATCGTCGGCATCGAGATTCCGATTGCGAAACTGGCCGGAAAGTGGAAGGTCAGTCAAAACCGGCCGGCGCAAGATCGCGCTGGTGTTATCGAAGGGCTCGGGCACCTGCCAAGCGATCTGGCAACCTCAATGGCGCAGCTTGTGCGCGACAAAGAAAGCGGTTAATCGCTAACCGCCTCCGTGACCACATCGCGCCGTCTGCGCAGCCCCTACTGCCGCAGCGGCGCCGAAACAGGCCCGCCGCCAGTGCGCCTTCGCTATTCGCGGTCTGCGGTCTCGGCTCCGATGCCGAACTCCTCGATCAGTTCGACCTTGCGTTCCTGCATTTGCAAGCCCAGCGATGCGGTGTCGAGCTTTGCCTTTTTCAGCTTCGGAAACATTTCGTCTTCTTCTTCCTCAACGTGGTGCTCGATCAACTCGCTGAGCACCTTCACTTTCGCGTCATACAGATCGTCGTCGGGGGACATGTCCGCCAGCTGCGCGATAAGATCCTTCGCGGTGGCGTGTTCCACCACCGCCTCGTCGACCAGGTCTTCTTCGTCGAGGATGTCGCGAGCCGCCGGATAAAAGATCTCCTCTTCCACTTGCGCGTGAATGGTGAGCTCCGCGCAGATCGTTGCGGCCAACGTCTCCTTCTCGTTGTAGCTGCCTTCTCCTTCCGCCAGTTGGTCGTACTCCTTAAAGAGTTTCTCTACCTTGCGATGATCCGCAGTGAGCATCTCAATCGCGTCTGACTTCGTGCCGGCAGTGTTTTCAGTGTTCGATGACTTAGTTGCCATGGTGGTCCTCGTAAATCGATGGGTAAATCCGCAGCAACTACGGCAAGGCGTATGCCCGCCGCTAAAGGCCGGTTTTCCCCTCAGAAAAATGGATCGCCGCCGCCGCGGTTATCGCCGATTTGCGCCCGCCGATCGCGTAAATGATGGGAGTTCTAACCGCGCACCCTCAACATGCACCCGACTCCCACCTGGGCCGTTTATCGAGACTCCAAAACGGGCCGTCTGATACGCAAATACATTCCGAACGGCGAAGCGAAGCAGACACCCCAAAAGACGGAATCCGCAAGAACCAAGCGCTCGTAGCGCGAGTGCGCACGCTTTCAACGCGCCTACGCCGAGGCTTTAGTACCGCAGCCGGCGTGCTCGTCGCGCTGCGGTCGCGCTTGTGCTTTGTGGCGACGCGCTGAGAGTTCGAGCGCCAGATACGCCGCGCCGGCAATCATCAGCGGTCCCAGGTAGAAAACCGCACGGTATGCAAGCAGCGCCGCCAGCAGTTGATTAGTCGGATAAGCGCCTGCCAGCAGCGACAAAAACACAGCTTCCAGGACGCCGAGCCCGGCCGGAATATGGGTGATGACGCCTGCCACGCTGCTCGCCAGCAGCGCGCCAAGCACGGTGACAAAACCCACTTTGCCCTGCAGCAGCACGTACAAAACGGTTGCGACCAGCGACCAGTGTGTCACCGATGCGGCGATCTGCAACGCTGCCATGCGTGCGCGCGGAAGCTCGATCGTGTGGTCGCGCACATTCCAGCAGCGCCGCTTCGACCATCGGCATGCGGCCAGGTAGGCGGCAGCCACCAGCAGCAGGGCAACACCCAGAATGCGGAGTGCGGCCCCCGAGATCGGCGCATCGTCGGGCAACTCAACCAGGCCGCTCGCGAACGCTGCGCCGGCCAGCGCTGAGTAGCCGATCCAGTTCGTCAGCAGGCTGAAGCCAAGGATGCGCGTGATTACCGAAGCGTGCAGACCAAAGCGGCCATACAGCCGGTAGCGCAGTGCCACTCCACCCACCAGCGCACCAAGATTCAGATTGAACGCGAAACTGACACCCGCCACCGCCATCGTCCGGCCAATGCCGAGCCGGTGCCCGGTATAGCGGCGCGCCAGCAGGTCGTAGCTGACGTAGGCAGCGTGCGCAGCGACCGCGATCCCCGCGGCCAGCGCCAGCGTCGTCAGCGGCAGCGCGCGTAGCGCGCGCAGCACATCGTTCCAGTCGATCTCGCGCGCACGCCAGCCGATCAGCCCGAGCACCGCGAGCGCGAAGGCGATGAACAGGACCTGCTTCACCCGCGGCCACGCGCGTCGCCAACGCGCCGGATGGCCGCGCTCGGTTTGATTTTTCGGGCTTCGATCGACGCGCAGTCATAGCGGTGGCGTCGGCTTCATTTGGCGTTTGTCGCCGTTTGAACGGCAGCCTTGGTTTCGATGCTTCGTCCACGGACGAAAGACCGGATGCGCAACCCGAAATGCGGCAATGCGCTTAGCCAGCGCGGGAAGCCGCGTGAAACGTGATACGCCAGCGACGCCAGCAGATAGCGCCACATCGTGGCGGGCGGAAGTCCCTCCAGCTTCGTCCGCTCACAGTCGTGTTCGATCAGATACTGCAAGCGCCGTTGCAAGGTGGCGGCGAATTCGACATCGCGAATCAGAACGTTGGCCTCGAGATTCAGCGACAGGCTAAGCGGGTCGAGATTGCTCGAACCGACCGTACTCCATACGCCATCGACCACTGCGACCTTGCCGTGCATCTCTCGGCGGCAGTATTCGTGGATCGTCACGCCATCTTTGATCAAACTTTCATACAGCAGGCGTCCGGCCACCCGAGCGATGGGGACATCGGGATTGTTCTGCAGGATCAGATCCACTTTAACGCCGCGAGCAGCGGCGCGGCGCAGATCACGCAGCAGCCGGTAACCGGGGAAAAAGTACGCGTTGGCGATCAACACTGTCTCACGCGCCGCGCGGATAGCCATTCGATAGGCGCGCTCGATATCGGTGCGGTGATCGTGGTTGTCGCGGCTGACGAACGCAACCGAGGCGTTGCCCAGCGCTGCGCGTGGAGTAGCCGCACCGACCACACCCGTTGCGTGCTGCTCACCGCGACTGTTGCTCGGCATGAAGGCGCGGCGCCATAAGCGCCCCACCTTCAGCTGCTGCCGCACCGGTGCTAACGCCCGGCGCACAAAAGTGTGGATGTTGTCGACCACCGGGCCTTCGATGCGCACCGCATAGTCCTGCTTGGCCTTGTCACCAAAACTTTCGAGATGATCTTCGGAAAGGTTGATGCCGCCGACAAAAGCGATCCGCCCATCAACGACGATGATCTTGCGATGCAGCCGGCGCAGCGGATTCAGCTGGCGAACGATCGGGATCGGCTCATACACATGGACACGCACGCCGGCGTCGGTCAAGGCGGAGATGAAGGCGTCGGACAGATCGGGCGAGCCGAAACCGTCGACCGTCAAATCGACTTCGACCCCACGCCGCGCGGCATTGATCAGGTGTTGCTGAATGTCGCGGCCCACACGGTCTTCGAACAGAATGAAAGTCTCGATCACGATCTCGTGCCTGGCTGCGTCGATCGCTTCGTAGACGGCGGGCAGGTACGTGTCGCCGTTTTCGAGCAAGTCGACGCGGTTGCCACCGATCCATTCCACCTTGAGTTTCACAATCGCACCTCGCCAGCCAGCGGCGCGTGATCGGACAGCGTCGCCCACGGACGCCGCGGCAACTGCAGCGGTTGATGCCGGAGATTGCGGACGTAGATCCGATCGAGCCTTAGCAGCGGCAGGCCCGCAGGGAAAGTGCGCGCCGGATGTCCATTGGCCCCGGCGTGAATCTCTTCGAGCGAGGAGTCACGCCGCAGCCGCTGATGCGCACGCCCCCGCCAGTCATTGAAGTCCCCGGCAATCACCAGCGGTGCATCGCTCGGTATCGTGCCCGCAAGCAGGTCGAGCAGCTGCTCGACCTGCCGCTGCCGGTGCGACTCGCGCAACCCGAAATGCACGCACACGGCGTGCAGCTGATGGGGCATATCCGGGACGTCGAGCACACAATGCAGCATCCCGCGCGGCTCGGACTCGCCGACGGACACATCGATGTTTTGCCAGGCCACGATCGGATACTTGGACAGCAAAGCATTGCCGTGATGACCACTGGTCGACACCGCATTGCGCCCGTAGGCGTGCTGCGGCCAGACCCGATCGGCCAGAACCTCGTACTGATGCGTCGAGACCTCCGTATCGGCAGCGCCGCCGATCTCCTGCAGGAATACCAGGTCGGCGCTCGCCACGCGCAGCGCATCGCGCATCTGCTGCAGCACATCGCGGCGCCGCAGCGCGCTAAAACCCTGGTGTGCGTTCAGCGTCAACACGCGAATCGCCGTCAAATCGGCAGCAGGTCCTTCATCCCGAACGCCGTGCGAGCGAGGCGTGTTTCCAATGGTTGCCGATGACACGCGATCGCTCCGCCCGCTGTGAACAGGGATTTTAGATGCCTCCCGAGGCAAAAGTCGCGCGGGCACGAGTGATGCGATGATCGCTCGGTTCACCGGCGACCCCAGGGAATCTGCATGACCGAGTTTGGAACTACCTCGATCCCGACAATCGCGGTATTGATCGGCCTTGCGCTTGTCATCTTCTTTGCAGTGGTGATCTGGTCGATCAAGCGCCATCGCGATCCGACTCTGCGTGTCGAGTGCGACGCCTCGATCGAGGAGCTGATCCCGTCGCTGGCGGGTCTGACGTTGAGCACGGCGGTCGAAGGCAACAGCGTCGAAGTTCTCGAAAACGGCGCTTTCTTCGACGTGCTTATCGCGGACATTGCGTCTGCAAAGCGCTCGGTTCACTTTGAAAACTTTCTTTGGAAAGATGGCGTGCTCGGCAAGCGTGTGGCCGACGCGCTTTGCGAACGAGCGCGCGCCGGCGTGACGGTGCGCGTGCTGCTCGATGCGGTCGGAACGAAGGAAATGGGCAAGTCCACCGAACAGCGTCTGAAGGACGCCGGATGCAAGGTGGTGAAGTTTCACAAGTGGCACATTCGACATATCGGTGTGATGAACGAGCGCGACCATCGGAAGCTCGTCGTGCTCGATGGCCGCATCGCGTTGCTCGGTGGTCACTGCATCGTGGATACCTGGCTCGGGAACGCCGAAGACAAAGAGCATTTCGCGGACCTGAGCGTCCGGCTGCAGGGGCCAATCGTGAACAGCGTGCAGGCGGCGTTCAGTGAGAACTGGGTGGGTCAAACCGGCGAGCTTTTCATGGGCGACGACGTGTTCCCCAAGCTCGAGCGCGCCGGCACGATCACCATTCATGCGGCCTTCGTGAAGCCCGAAGGTTCGGCGCCCACCGTCAAGATCCTGCACCACACCGTGATCTGCTGCGCCAAGAAGCGAATCTGGATCCAGAACCCTTACTTCATCCCCGAGCCCGAAGCGATCGAGGCGTTCGGCAAAGCTGTCGCCAACGGCGTCGACGTGCGGGTCCTGATGCCTTCGACCAGCGGCTCGGACAATCCGATGGTGCAGCACGCAGGACATCGCAATTTCGAGAAGCTGTTGCGCTGTGGCGTGCGGCTGTTCGAGTATCCGTCGACGCTGCTGCACCAGAAAGTAATGACGATCGACGGTGTGTGGTGCGCGATCGGATCGGCCAATTTCGATGACCGATCATTCGAAATCAACGACGAGATCACGCTGAGCTTCAACGACGCCGCGACAGCGAAGCGGCTCGACGAGGTTTTCGAAAAATACTGTCCGCATTGCGACGAGATCAAGCTGGAGAAGTGGCGCAAGCGAGGCTGGCGCCACAAGCTCCTCGACAATGCCTATTACCTCTTCAACGAGGTGCTTTGACCCACCGACGTATCGAGCGGGACGAAGACCTCGCTAATTGCCCCCGCCTATGGCAGATCACTCGTCCTCTTCAACCGCTTCGGTCGGCTCCTCACGCGGCGGTGCATCCAGCGGCAATGCTGTTGCCAGCCGCTCAAGGCCTGGCTGATCGGTCAAATCCAGGCTCAGCGGCGTGATCGAGATGTAACCGCGCTCCATCGCCCACAGATCGGTGCCTGGCTCGATCTGCTCGATCGGCACGACAGTGAACCAGAAGTGCTTGCGGCCCATTGGATCCTGGCCGGGAACCACGCGCCCGTCGTAGTGACGTACTGCTTGACGGGTCCAGGTCATGCCGCGCGGCGTTGCCGGCAGGTTGACATTGAGCAACCGGGCGGAGGCATCGGCAAGCAGGACGCGCAGGACACGCTCTATATGCGGCTCGAGGCTGTCGAAGTCGGGCTCCTCGCCGCCCGGTGCTGTTGACGGAGTGCTGAGCGCGATGCCGCGGATGCCGAACAGCGTTGCCTGCTTCGCAGCGGCCAGCGTGCCCGAGTGCCAGATGCCGTTGCCCAGGTTCACGCCGATGTTCACGCCCGACAGCACAACGTCGACGTGATCCCAGTTGTGCACGCCCAACGCTACGCAGTCGGCAGGCGTCCCGTTGACTCGCCAGGCTTCGACACCCGGGATGTGCGACGCGCGCCGATAGGTGAGCGGCCGCGAGGCGGTGATGGCGTGGCTGGCCGATGACTGTTCGACATCCGGCGCAACTACGCGCACGTCACCGAAGCGCGATGCGACGCGGGCAAGCGTCGCGATGCCCGGACTGTGAATGCCATCATCGTTCGCGACTAGGATGCGCACGGATCAGTGGTCCCCGGATTGCCAAAAGTATCCCCGATGAAGATTACCTTGGTTCACAACCCAAGCGCCGGAAGCGGCCAGTCCGCGCGCGACCTCGTGCGTCTGATCACGGATGCCGGGCACGAGGTCCGCCACCAGTCAAGCGAGCGGAAGTTGGACCAGCTACTGCGAGATCCTTGCGATCTGATCGTCGCGGCCGGAGGTGATGGCACGGTCGCGCGAGTTCTGCTGGCTGCAGCAGATGCTCAGGTGCCGTTTGCCGCGATTCCAATCGGCACCGCCAACAACATCGCCAAGACGCTCGGAGTACTTGGGGATGCACGCGAACTCGTCGAGACATGGTCGACTTCGCCGCGCGCGGAGCGGCAGTTCGATATCGGCGCCATCGTTGCGCCGTGGGGCCACTATCGCTTCGTCGAAGCAGTCGGCGGCGGACCGATAGCAGAACTGATCCGCCGCGGCGAGGAAGTCGCCGCAGACGCAACACTGCTCGGCCGCGAGACGGATCGTGCGCTTCATCTGCTTACCGAACTTGTGCTCGAAACGCCTGCGCGCTACTGGAAAATCGACGCCGACGGTGTCGACCTGTCTGGCGAGTACATCGCGGTCGAGGTGCTCAACATCCGGTTCGTCGGGCCGAACCTGCCTCTTGCTCCAGAGGCCGACCCGAGCGATGGCATGCTCGACGTCGTTCTCGTCGGCGAAGCCGATCGGAAGCCACTGCTCGCTTATATCGAGAACCGCCTGCATCTTGCCAGCGGCCAACTGCCCGACCTGCGTGTCGTGCCGGCTCGCACACTTGAGATGATTGCGCCGGCCGGCGTGCAGTGCCACCTCGACGACCAAGTCTGGCCGCTGGATCAGCGCCTCGACCATGCAGCGACGTTGAGCGTGAGTTGCCAGAGTGGCGCGGCAACGTTCGTCGGAACAGCCGAAGGCCCGCCGCGAAAGTCAGCCTAGTATTTTTTCAGTTACCAGGAGGAACAAGCAATGAGTATTACGCGACACGACCAGAGCGCGATTCTTTCGCAAGCTGTAGAGCACGCTGAAACCGTTTACCTCGCAGGCATCGTGGCGAAAGATCTGAACAAGGACGTCAAGGGCCAGACCCAGGAAGTCCTCGACGAGATCGACCGCCTACTTGCGAAATGCGGCTCGAGCAAGTCAAAGATTTTGCAGTGTCATATCTGGGTGACCGACATCCGCAACCGCGCACCAATGAATGAGGTGTGGACCGAGTGGGTCGACAAGAAAAACCTCCCGGCGCGCGCCTGCGTTGAGGCCAAGCTCGCCGACCCGAAAGCGCTGGTAGAGATCATGGTGATCGCCGGCAAGTAGCGAAAGTGCAAGAGATCCTCACCAAGCCTTCAGCTGGGCCGCGCCCGCATGTTGCTCTTCGAACCCCGCCTGGGTTCTCACCCGCTCGTATGCGCCAAAGTAAACGGGCCATAAGGCCCGGAGAGCTGGCAGTGTCTATTTGTGCTTGGCCTCGGCCTTGTCGCGTGCAGTTCTGGTATCAGCCGCGCCAACTAAACCGGTAAGAAGGCTCAGTACCCAAACGAGAAGGACCAGGATGTAACCAACGAGCTCGTCGAGCGCGTACGTCCCAGAGTTCACGATCTTCAAGAAGAAATAAAAACTAAGAGCCGCGAGGATTAGAAAATTGGGCAGCCAAGCGCAAAGGAGGCCCACCCGTCGAGGGACAAGCAGACCGGTGGAATCTCGCAGTCCTTCTTTGCGGCTCACCAGGAACAGGTATATCCCCAGTACAAGTAACGGACCGCAGACGAAGAGCGCGTCCTTAACTGCCGCGGGGGATCCACCGCGCGCGAATACAGCCCAAGTGGACAGCCAGACAACGAAGGTCGATACGAGAACGAAGTAGGCCATGCACACTCCCCCGTTTTTTGACACCGAGACGATTCAAGCTCGGATTCGGAACGAAGACGTCAGGCTTCCGGGCGAGTATTAAACGGTAATACTGCGAGAATCGTTTCGCCGCCGCGCATTACAAGCGCCAGTGGCACCGTCAGCATCTTGCCTTAGTGACCTAAGGGCTCGCTGGGGCTGGGTCTACCGGTCGTCGACAACTTGTACAACGTCGTTACTCCCTCCGCCGTTCAGCACAGCATAGTGCAGCCCGGTAGCTTGGCATCAGCTAAAGCAAACGCAATGATCAGAGGCAAGCAGTTCTACTCGATGGCTGTCCCAGGAATCAAGAAGGCGCAGGCGGCACGCCCCGCTACATCGTCATGGGCGTGGTACACGATGGGCTATCCAAATAACTACGGATGCTGGGACATGGTAGCGGCAAACCCTGCCACTGATTACCGTTCGGGTGCATGGTGGCTATACGGTGGAGACAAACCTCCCGTGTAGCGCGTAACGGGTCCCGATAACTCTGCGGGTGGTGGTGTTTATGGCGAAGGCGGAGCAGTCTGCAAAATCTAACGGCCGCCCATAACAAAAACGGCCCTTCGGGGCCGTTTTTGCTAGTGACGCTCGCGCTCAGGCGTGTGTCGTAGCGGACGTATACCCAGTCGGCAGCACTGCGTCAGGGTTGCACTGCAGACACGGCATGCCGGCGGCGTCATCGTCTTTGACGCACGGCCAGGACGCTTCACATGCTTCGCAAACGAACACCTTGTGTTCGCAGAACAGGCAGTTCATGCTGCTTCGCAAGCCCACGCCAGCGCAAATAGGATCCGATGTGCATTACATGTCGCACGCCAGGTTGCTGCGGGAACCATACGCCCCACGTTCGCGTGTCGAAGCGCAAAAGGTCCGTAGTATCGAACTGGTAGAAGCCGATTGGTCCGGGGGGATTCTGGCGGAGAGAGTGGGATTCGAACCCACGATAGGCTTTTGACCTATACACACTTTCCAGGCGTGCGCCTTCGACCGCTCGGCCATCTCTCCGGTTTGTTCAATACAACTAGAGCGTCACTTTCAGCTGCTCCAGTATCGCCGGGTTTTCCAGCGTCGATACATCCTGCGTGATCTCTTCGCCGCGCGCGATCGAGCGCAGCAGGCGACGCATGATCTTTCCGGAGCGGGTCTTCGGCAGATTGTCGCCGAAGCGAATGTCCTTCGGCTTCGCGATCGCGCCGATTTCCTTGCCGACCCAATCGCGCAACTGCTTGGCGATCTTCTGGCCATCTTCGCCGTTGGGCCGCGCTTGCTTTAGTACGACAAACGCACAGATGGCTTCGCCGGTAGTGTCGTCGGGCCGCGCGACCACGGCTGCTTCCGCCACCAGCGCGTTCGACACCAGCGCCGATTCGATCTCCATCGTTCCAAGTCGATGCCCCGAAACGTTCAGCACGTCGTCAACTCGTCCCATGAACGTGAAATAACCCGTGTCCTTGTCACGCACCGAGGCGTCGCCGGCCAGGTACAACGTGCCGCCCAGCTCGTCCGGGTAATACGACTTCTTGTAGCGCTCCGGATCACCCCAGATGGTGCGAATCATCGAGGGCCATGGGCGCTTGATGACTATCAATCCACCCTGGCCATTGGGCACGTCGTGCCCCGTTTCATCGACGATCGCCGCCATGATGCCCGGCAACGGTAGCGTGGCCGAGCCGGGTACCGTCGGCGTGGCTCCGGGCAGCGGCGTGATCATGTGTCCGCCCGTCTCTGTTTGCCACCAGGTGTCGACGATTGGACAGCGCGATTGACCGACCACCGTGTGGTACCACATCCATGCTTCCGGATTGATCGGCTCGCCGACGGTGCCAAGCAACCGCAGCTTGGACAGATCGTATTTCTTCGGCAGCTCACCCCCCGCTTTGATCAACGAACGAATCGCGGTCGGCGCCGTGTAGAAGATAGTGACGCCGTGGTCCTGACACATCTTCCAGAAGCGTCCTGCATCGGGATACGTCGGCACGCCTTCAAAAATTACTTCAGTGGCGCCGACGGCCAGCGGGCCGTAGCAGACGTAGGTGTGGCCGGTGACCCAGCCGACGTCTGCCGTGCACCAGAAAACATCCGACGGCTTGATGTCGAACGTCCATTTCATCGTCAGCACGGCCCACAGCAGATAGCCGCCGGTCGAGTGCTGCACCCCCTTCGGTTTGCCGGTCGAGCCGGAGGTGTAAAGGATGAACAGCGGATGCTCGGCACCGACCGGTACCGGGTCGCACGTCGTGGGCTGCTGCGCCACCACGTCGTGCATCCACTTGTCGCGCCCTTCGGTCCACGCGACCTTGCCGCCGGTGCGCCGATAGATGATCACGTTGCGCACCTTGTCGCAACCGCCCATCGCAAATGCGTCGTCGATCGCTGCTTTCAGCGCAATCGCCTTGCCGCCGCGCATCTGTTCGTCGGCTGCGATGATCAGCGTCGCTCCGGCATCGATGACTCGTTCCTGCACGCTCTTGGCCGAGAAACCGCCGAACACGACGGAGTGCGTGATGCCGAGCCGCGCGCAGGCCTGCATCGCAACCACGGCCTCGACCGACATCGGCATGTAAACAATCGCGCGCTCGCCTTTCGCATGTCCCAGCGCCTTGATGCCGTTGGCGAGCTGGCATACCTTCGCGTGCAGCTCGCGGTACGTGACCTTTGTCACCTGGCCGTCGTCGGCCTCGAAAATAATTGCGACTTTGTCGGCGTTGCCGTTCTCGAGGTTGCGATCAAGACAGTTGTAGGAGGCATTCAGCTCGCCGTCGGCGAACCACTTGTAGAACGGCGCCTTCGATTCATCCAGCACCTGCGTGAACGGCTTGCTCCACTGCAGATTCTCGCGCGCCAATCGTGCCCAGAACCCGTTGTAGTCCTGCTCGGCTTCGGTCCGCAACGCCTTGAAGGCCTCCATGCCCGAGATATTGGCCTGTCGCACAAATTCCGCGCTGGGCGGAAACACTCGCTGTTCCTGCGAGACTGATTCGATGTTGCCCATTTTGTTGGTCTACACCTTGTTGAAGTGAAGTGGGAGCGGTGCTACGGGAGCAACAAGATTAACGCTTTTGGTGCTTCCGGGCGACCGCCGCTCAAGCGCTGCTTAACAGGCGCGTCAGCGTCAGTGCATTCCGCTGCCCCTGGTCTTCGTAGTTGTTGTTGAAGATAACGTCCACCTGCGTCACCTGACCGGCAAGCTCTGCGATCGACTGCGCCAGTTCTGCAAGCTCTGTATCCGAGTAGTCGTAGTTGAATCGATCCGAAGCCGCGCCGCTGCGGATGTTCCAGGTCGCCTTGTTTCTTCCGTGCAGGCGAACCAGCGCGAATCTCGGATGAGTGACCTCCCAGTGCGCATTGACTGCATTCAGAAACCCCTGCGGCGAATCGACAACGGTGTGCACCAGCGCATGCTCGCGTTCGAACTCCACCGTATGCTCGCGATGCGAACTGCTGAACCAACTCTGATGCCGAAACTCGGCCGAAACCACAAACTGCGCCATGCGCTCCCGGCACTCGGTGATGTGTGCGCGCGCGGCAGTCGAATACGTAATTGACGGCGTGAACTGAAAGTGCACCAAGCCGAGCTTGCCGCTTGCTTGCAGCGGCTCGAGCGCCTCGATGAAAAACTGCCACAGCAGATCGAGCAGGTCGTCCGGCACGTCGCGATACTTGACGCTTTTCCTGGCCACGATCGCCGCCGGAAGACGATCGCGCACTGGGGGCGGCAACACATCGATGCCCGTCTGATGTCCGGTGAACAAACGAAACGCCTTGACGTTGAACGTGAACCCGGCCGGCGTGCGCTCGGCCCACACTTTCGCGTTGTCGATCGACGGCAGCGCGTAGTAGCTGCTGTTGACTTCGACCACAGGGAACACGCTCGCGTAGTAGCGCAGCCGGTCTTCGGCCGAGTTGCAACCCTTCGGATAAAAGCGGCGCGACTTGATCAGCGTCGGATCGGTCCACGACGCGGTGCCGACCAGTATTCGGGCTTTCGGCACGCGCGCCACGCGATCGGCGCCGTAACGCCGGGCTTGCCTCGAAGCGAATTGGCTAGTCGTTCAAGACAAAGGTCACTTTCAGAATCACTTTGAAACCTGTCACCTTGCCTTTTTCGATCGTTACCTCCTGATCCTTCACCCATGCGCCTTTGACATTCTTCAACGTCTTGTTCGCGCGTGCGACACCTTGCAGGATTGCGTCTTCGAAGCTTTTTTTGCTGACGCTGCTGATTTCGCTGATGCGTGCGACTGTCATATGGATTCTCCGTGATTGTTAGTGAAAGAGGGTGGGATTGCTCGCGTATCGCCTTATGGCGATGCGCTCGTCCGCGCTTTGCGCGGACCGACGCGCGTGGCGCGTCGTCGTTCGCGACATGCCCCCGGCATGTCGCTCCTCGAACCCTGTGGGTTCTCAGCCATCCGATAGTCCGCCAATGAAATCGGGCCTCGCGGCCGATTTCAATGGCGGAGAGGGTGGGATTCGAACCCACGTTACGGTAGAACCGTAAACCAGATTTCGAGTCTGGCGCATTCGACCACTCTGCCACCTCTCCGATGCGCGTCGAGCGGCGAATTATATCTGCGCGTCGTCGCTACACCGGGCGCAGAACCGAAGCGCCGTCGATGAACGGCCGCAGCGCGATCGGTATCTCAACACTGCCGTCGGCTCGTTGATGGTTTTCGAGCACGGCGACCAGTGTGCGTCCAACCGCGAGGCCAGAGCCGTTCAGTGTGTGCACGAACTCGGTCTTGCCTTGCGCATTCTTGAAGCGCGCCTGCATCCGCCGCGCCTGGAATGCTTCGCAGTTGGAGCAGGACGAGATTTCGCGATACGCGTTCTGACCCGGTAGCCAGGCTTCGACGTCATACGTCTTGGTCGAGCCGAATCCGGTGTCTCCGCTACACAGCAGCATCACGCGATACGGCAACTCGAGTTTCTGCAGCACCGCTTCAGCGTGGCGCACCATTTCTTCGTGCGCTTCGTACGAGCTCGCAGGATGCGCGATCTGCACCATCTCGACCTTGTCGAACTGGTGGTTGCGAATCATGCCGCGCGTGTCCTTGCCATAGCTGCCCGCTTCCGAGCGAAAGCACGGCGTATGCGCGGTCAGCTTCAGCGGCAGGTCCGATTCTTTCAGGATTTCATCGCGTACGGTGTTGGCCAGCGCTATCTCGGAGGTCGAGATCAAATACATCTCTTCTTTCTCGTCACCGCCGCCTTTCGTGACCCAGAACATGTCGTCGCGGAATTTCGGCAGCTGCGTCGTGCCGACAAGGCTTTCCGCATTGACGATGTACGGGGTGTAGTACTCGGTGTAGCCATGCTCGCGCGTCTGAATGTCGAGCATGAACTGCGCGAGCGCGCGGTGCAGTCGCGCCAGCGGTCCGCGCAGCAGCGTGAAGCGCGAACCCGACAACTTGGCTGCGGTATCGAAGTCGAGGCCGAGCGGCGTGCCGACGTCGACGTGATCCTTCACCGGAAAGTCAAACGCTCGCGGTGTGCCCCAGCGGCGCACCTCGACGTTGTCATCGGCCGATAAGCCGATCGGAACGGATTCGTGGACCAGGTTCGGAACTTCGAGCATCCATTGCTGCAACTTCTGCTGAATGCCGGCGAGCTGCGCCTCCAGCTTCTTGACCTCGTCCGGAATCGAGCCTGCCTCGGCGAGCAGACTCGTCGCATCCTGCCCTTTCGCTTTCAGCATGCCGACCTGCTTCGACAGCGCGTTACGCCGCGCCTGCAGTTCCTCCGTCTTCGTCTGCACCAACTTGCGATCGGCTTCGAGAGCGTTGAAGCGATCAACGTCGAACTCGTAGCCGCGCGCTTTCAACCGCGCCGCGACAGCGGCAACATCCCTACGCAACATATTGATATCGAGCATGGCCGAATGCTACTTGGCGGCGTTCAGACGACGCAGTTCAGCAAGCCGCTCGGCGATGCGCGCTTCGACGCCGCGATCGGTCGGCTGATACCACCGCTGCGTGCTCACGCCCTCCGGCAGATACGTCTCGCCCGCTGCTACCGCGCCGGCTTCGTCGTGGGCGTAGCGATACCCCTCGCCGTAGCCAAGTTCTTTCATCAGCCGCGTCGGCGCGTTACGCAGATGCATCGGCACCGGCCGCGAGCCGTCCTGCTCGACGAATGCGCGCACGGCACCGTACGCGCGGTAAACCGCATTGGATTTCGGCGCACACGCGAGGTACACGATCGCCTGCGCCAGAGCGAGCTCACCTTCCGGCGATCCGAGCCGCTCGTAGGTGTCGGCGGCAGCCAGCGCAACTTCGAGCGCGCGCGGGTCGGCCAGGCCGATATCCTCGGTTGCCATTCTTATCGCACGCCGCGCGACGTAGCGCGGATCGACGCCGCCGTCGAACATGCGCACCATCCAGTACAGCGACGCGTCGGGATCGGAGCCTCGAACGGACTTGTGCAACGCTGAGATCTGGTCGTAGAAGTTTTCGCCGCCCTTGTCGAACCGGCGCAGCGTGGCGGGCAATGAGTCACGCAGAAAATCGGCGCTGATCGACGAGAGGTTCTTATCGCGTGCCGCGTTGCCAACCACTTCCAGCGCATTGAGCAAGCGACGCGCGTCACCGTCGGCAAGATCGAACAGCATGCTGCGGGCTTGCGCTTCGATCGTCAGCGATTCGGGCTCAAGCGCCAGCGCTCGGTCGAGCAGAACCTCGAGTTCGGCGCGCGACAGCGGCTGCAACACATAGACCGCAGCGCGCGACAGCAGCGCGCCGATCACTTCAAACGACGGATTCTCGGTCGTAGCGCCGACAAACACGAACAGCCCCGACTCGACATGCGGCAGAAACGCATCCTGCTGCGCTTTGTTGAACCGGTGTACCTCGTCTACGAATACGACGGTCGGCTTGCCCGACTGCGCCCGCGTGACCTGCGCGCGCTCGACCGCGTCGCGAATGTCCTTGACTCCGCCCAACACGGCCGATATCGCGATGAAGTTAAGCCCGAACGCATCGGCCATCAGCCGCGCCAGCGTCGTCTTTCCAACGCCGGGCGGGCCCCACAGGATCATCGAGTGCGGCCGGCCCGATTCGAAGGCGACACGTAGCGGCTTGCCGGGCCCGAGCAGATGCGATTGCCCAACAACGTCATCGATCGCGCGCGGTCGCATGCGTTCGGCCAGTGGTACGCCGGCAGCAGCGGTGGTGAACAGGTCTTGCATCGTTGGGGGAGTTGTCGTCAACAGGCTAGCATCTGCTTTGCTTCGGTACTTCAGAGGACACAATGATCAACAAGCTGACGGCAATCTTATTGGCAACGAACATGGGGGCAGCGATGGCGCAAGACGACGTGATTGGCAAGGCAGCGGCAGAAAAAGGAGCGATCAAGACCGATTCCGGCATGGTGTACCGATCGCTTACCGAAGGCAAAGGTGCCAGCCCGAAGGCAACCGATGTCGTCCAGGTGCACTACAAGGGAACGTTTCCGGATGGAAAAGAGTTCGACAGCTCTTATAAGCGTGGCCAGCCGACCGAGTTCCCACTGAACCGCGTCATCAAGTGCTGGACCGAAGGCGTGCAGCGGATGAAAGTGGGGGGCAAGGCAAAGCTAACGTGTCCGCCGTCGCTTGCGTACGGCGACAAAGGCGCAGGCGGCGTCATTCCGCCGAACGCCACTTTGCAGTTTGAAGTCGAGCTGATTTCAATCAAGTCGTAGCAGCGTTACGTTGTCCCTCGCCGGTCAGCCGGAAACGCTGGATTGCGTAGCCGCGGTTCGCCACTTCTTCAACAGAGTCACCACCGCGACCACGATCAGACCGGCCAGAATTCCTACGAGGCCATCGAACAGCAAGTTGCCCAGCATGGCCGTCGTGCCCGTGACGCCGTGCAACGCCGTCTCCGCGAAGTGATGCAGCGCCGGGATTCCGTGCGTGAGAATGCCGCCGCCGACCAGGAACATCGCCGCAGTGCCGGCGATCGATAAAGCCTTCATCAGCCACGGTGCCGTGACCAGTATCGCCCGGCCGAGGGACTGCAGTGCTGTCGACGCCGACCGCGTCAGCGCAAGCCCGCCATCGTCCAGTTTGACGATTCCTGCCACCAGCCCGTAGACGCCCACCGTCATCAGCAGCGAAATGCCAACCAGCACTCCGATCCGAGTGCCCAGTGACGCAGCGGCTACGGTGCCCAGCGTGATTACGATAATTTCTGCGGACAGAATGAAGTCGGTACGGATTGCGCCCTTGATCTTGTCCCGTTCCAGCGCCACGAGATCCACGCTGGGGTCGGTCAGCGCGCGGCTGAGCTTTGCCCGATGCGCGTCGTCGCTCCCGGGGTGCAGGAACTTGTGCACCAGCTTTTCGGCGCCTTCGTAGCAGAGAAACAGGCCACCGACAATCAGCAGCGGAATGATGGCCCAAGGTGCGAACGCGCTGATGGCGAGTGCCGCCGGCACCAGGATCGCCTTGTTGCGAAGTGAACCCTTGGCGACTGCCCATACCACCGGCAGCTCGCGCTCGGCACGCACGCCGCTTACTTGCTGCGCGTTCAGCGCCAGGTCGTCGCCGAGCACACCCGCCGTTTTCCTGGTCGCTACTTTGGTCAGGGTGGCGACGTCATCCAGCACGCTGGCGATGTCGTCGATCAGGGCGAGCAGACTGGTAGCCATCGAGTTTGGACGGAAGATGAAGCGGTAGCGCTAGCGCGGTGCGCTAGTTACTCACCAGCAATCACTTGTCTTCCAAAACGTCGGCGCCCTTCGGCGGTGTGAAGCGAAACGCATCGGCATCCAACTTCGGATTGCGGTCAACTTTTGAGAAAGTCAGCTGTGTCTGTTGACCAAACCCATCGGCCAACAGCATCGCGGCCGGCAGTCCGTCGCGGAAACCGATTTCGATGCGCTCGAACGTCGTGTCTTTGGCGCGCGGCTTCGCGACGATCCATTCGAGCCCGTCGCGCGCGCCGGCGTCACTGACTTCGAACTCTTTCTCGAATTCGTTGGAGCCGAACAGGATCGACGCCGGGCTAGACGGCAACGACGCCTGCAGCTTCTTGATCGTGACCTGGTTCAGATCCTTGTCGAACAACACCAGCCGCTGGCCGTCGGCGACGATCAGTTGATCGTACGGTTTTTGATAGACCCAGCGGAACTTCCCTGGCCGTTGGAAAACGAAGTGGCCGCTTGCCGCCGGTTGCTTCGAGGCGCCGCTGCGAGGCGTTACTTGCTGTACGAACTCGCCGCGTGCGCTGCTGGTCTGCGTCAGGAAACTGCGCAACTGATCCAATGCGGCCGCATGCGCTTGCGCCGCGAACAGACCAGCAATTGCCACAACAACATGTACGAACTTCAACATTGATTTGCCTCAATTTTCGCGCGCCGGCACCAGAATGTCGCGATTGCCATTGCTCTGCATCGCAGACACCATGCCGGCTCGCTCCATGTCTTCCAAAAGGCGCGCCGCCCGGTTGTATCCGATACGCAGGTGCCGCTGCACCAACGAGATCGACGCCCGGCGATTTTTAAGCACGATCTCTACCGCCTGGTCGTATAACGGATCGGCTTCGTTTGCGTAGACACCGCCGCTCGCCGCTGCATCGCCATTCTCACCATTGGTTTCCGCCGCCTCGAGTAAACCCTCAACGTACTGCGGCGCGGCGCGCGACTTCAATACGTCGACCACGCGGTGCACTTCGGCGTCCGCGACAAATGCCCCGTGCACACGCGTCGGCAAGCCGGTTCCCGGCGCCAGGTACAGCATGTCGCCCTGCCCAAGCAGCGATTCCGATCCCATCTGGTCGAGAATCGTGCGCGAATCAACGCGGCTCGAAACCTGATACGAAATTCGCGCCGGAATATTGGCCTTGATCAGGCCCGTGATGACGTCGACCGACGGCCGCTGCGTGGCGAGTATCAAGTGCATGCCCGATGCGCGTGCCTTCTGCGCGATGCGCGCAATCAGCTCTTCGACCTTCTTGCTCGACACCATCATCAGGTCGGCCAGCTCGTCGATCACGACGACGATCATCGGCAGCGTGTCGAGCGGCTCGGGTTCGGCCGGCGTCAATGAGAATGGGTTGCCGATGAACTCGCCCTTGCCGCGCGCGTCGGCAATTTTCTGGTTGTAGCTCGTCAGGCTGCGCACGCCGAGCTTGCTCATCAGGCGATAACGCTTGTCCATCTCAGCGACGCACCACTGCAAGGCGTTGCCCGCTTCGCGCATGTCGGTCACGACCGGCGCGAGCAGATGTGGAATGCCCTCGTACACCGAAAGCTCCAGCATCTTCGGGTCGATCAGGATCATGCGCACCTGCGACGGATCGGCCTTGTAAAGGATCGACAAAATCATTGCGTTGATACCGACCGACTTGCCGGAACCAGTCGTACCGGCCACCAGCAGGTGCGGCATGCGTGCAAGATCCACGACCACCGGCTTGCCCGAGATGTCCTTGCCGAGTCCGAGGGTCAGCAACGAATGGCTCTCGTTGTAGATAACCGAACCAAGAATCTCGGACAGTTTCACCACCTGCCGGCGCGGGTTCGGCAGCTCGAGTCCCATCAGGTTCTTGCCGGGAATCGTTTCGACAACCCGAATCGATACCAGCGACAAGGCACGCGCCAGGTCTTTCGCAAGATTGACGATCTGACTTCCCTTGACGCCGACCGCAGGCTCGATCTCGTAGCGCGTGATCACCGGTCCCGGATACGCGGCGATGACCGCCGCCTCGACATTGAAGTCGCGCAGCTTCTTTTCGATCAGGCGCGAGGTGAACTCGAGCGTTTCGGTCGAGATCGCTTCGACGTTCGGCGCTGGTTCGTCGAGCAGGTCCAATGGCGGCAAGCGCGCGTCTGCCATCTCGGCGAACAGCGGCACCTGCTTTTCCTTCTGCTTGCGCTCCGACGGCTTCACATGCGCCGGCGTGCGCTCGATATGAACCGGCGGTGCCTCATCGATGCGCTCGCGTTCATCGCTCAACGCTGCTTCGCGTACCTTGGCCGCGGCTTCGCCGATCGCGCGATCTTCGGCCTCCTCGCGCTTGCGGCGCGCACGTCGCGAGAAGCCCTCCAGAAATCCCCCAAACCGCTCGGCCACTGCAAGCCACGAGAAATCCAGAAACAGCGACAGCCCGATCGCGATCGCAACCAGCATGATTACAGTCGCGCCGGTAAAACCGACGTCCGCCGTCAGAAACTGCGCCACACCATGACCAATGATGCCGCCCGGCACATCGGGCAGCGCGATACCGTGCGAATGAAAGCGAAGCGCCTCAAGGCCGGCCGCGCCAAACAGCAAAAGTACGAAGCCAATGCCGTGCGCATACGCAGGCAGGTCATCGTTCAACGGATCACCACTCGCCGTCCGATGCAGTTTGCGAAATCCTCGCACCACCGTAACGGCCAAACCGAGCACGAGCAGGTACGCGCACACACCGAACTGCAGCAGCGCAATGTCGGCCACCCAGGCACCGAAACGGCCCCCGACGTTCTGCACGCCAGTAGGACCCGCACTATGGGAGAAGGCGGGATCGGCACTGCTGAAGCTGGCGAGCACCGCGAACAACCCGACCGCGGCGACGGCGCCAACGATCCAACCGGCTTCGGACAGCAGCCGCCCGAAGCGATCGTCGCCTTCCGACCTAGGTGCGGCGTCGCGCGGACGCCTCCATACGCCATCAGCTGCGCGTTGCGCGCCGCTATCCACTTTCGCCTTGGCCGCCATTCGAGCGATTATAGGTTCCGGGGTCAGGAAGATTCGTCGCCGCTACCGGGGTTTGACGCCGTGGAGTTAGCGGTTCATCGGCGGGCGTTGCGATGCGGCGCCGCACCGAGCAAAATGAGGTCATGAACGCTCAGCTCCCGGTCCCTGCGCTAGGCCCTTCCGACAGCTCATCGCGCACGATCGCCGGTACCGCTTTCACGCGCGTGTGGAATCTGAAATCGATCGCGATCGTGTTTTATTTCTGCTTGCTGTTGATACTCGGGCGGTACATCACGGGCCTGTATTACGAGACGCTGGACGAGTGGGTGTTTAACCTCGCGCGCGGTGTGCGGCAAACGATGATCAGCGGGCTGCTATTGCTGCTCGCGATTGCGCTGACAGAAGCATTTGCCGCCGCCAGGGCTCTTTCGCCGCGGCGCGCGCTCACCCTGGGGGTGCTTACTTCGGCGGTTGCTGCGGCAATCAGTGTTCCGGCGCGCCTGGTCGTGGCGGGGTTTCCGATCGTCGAACGGCTCACCGAACACCCCGGTTTCTTCGTTTCGACGTTTACCTTGTGGACCGCGCTGGGGGCTCTGGGGTATTGGTTTTTCAGTTCTATGCGCGCTGACCAGGAGGCACGCGGCCGTCTCGCCGATGCCGAGTGTCGCCAGCAGGCGCTGCAGGCGCAGATGTGCGAAGCGCAGTTGACCGCACTGCAGGCGCAGATCGAGCCGCACTTCTTGTTCAA
This sequence comes from uncultured beta proteobacterium, assembly GCA_963829995.1. GTDB lineage: Bacteria > Pseudomonadota > Gammaproteobacteria > Burkholderiales > Burkholderiaceae_F > JACCZX01. The sequence continues at coordinate 145,625 of CAWHKW010000005.1, forward strand.
CACGCTGGCCAACGTGAAGCGGCTGTACGAAACGGCGCCCGATCAGGGTCGCGAGATGCTTGCCAGCCTGATCAACTACCTGCGCGCTGCGTTGCCTGCGATGCGCGAGTCTGGCTCGACGCTGGCACGTGAGCTCGAGCTCGCGCGCTCGTTCCTGACCATTTTGAAGATGCGAATGCGCGAACGGCTGGACTTTTCGATCGCTCATGATCCCGCGCTTGCCAACGCACGGGTGCCGCCGATGGTGCTGCCGACGCTGGTAGAAAACGCAATCAAGCATGGGCTGTCGCCACTGCCCGAGGGCGGCCGAATCGATATAAATGCGCGGCGCGAGGGCGATGATTTGTTGGTCGAAGTGCGAGACAACGGCGCGGGCTTTACCGGCAGCACGGGCGCTGGCGTCGGTCTGGCAAACACGCGTTCGCGACTTAGTGCGCTGTACGGTGCGCGCGCCAGAATGACGCTGACCGCCGGCGCGCCGCGCGGCGTCACGGCATCGATCCGTTTGCCGGTTGAGTGGGAGGCAACGGCCGTATGAACGCGGTAACGATCAACACGAGTCAGGCGCTTCCGGCGCCGGTACCGTTGGCCACGCGTTATCGCTCGATACGCGTGACGTGGGGCCACGTGGTGGCGGTGTTGTTCGCGACTCTGGTGACGTCGATTCTCGATTTAGCGTATTTGTTCGACAAGCTGGGCAAGCCGGGCATTTGGCGCGCCATCGCGTTCGAACCGTTCGTATCGCTGCTGATTTTCACGTCTGCGTTGCTGGCCTGGCTGGTCTTCGCGGCGGAGCCAAGCGAGCGCACCCGCTGGGGAAGGCTGTTCGCAGCGTCGATCGTCAGCGCCGCCGTGACCGCCGCCATCACGATGCCGATTGGAAGTGCCCTAGGCATCGACGAGGTGTGGCAGGCATTGATGGAGAAGACAAAGCCGCTGCCGCCGGACTGGCTGCGGTTCATTGGCAGCACGGCGCACCTTTCGATCTATGCGTTTTTGTTCATTGCGGCCGCGCAGAACCTGCGCCAGCGCTCCGCGACGCAGCGCGCGGTGCTCGCGGCGCAGCGCGCACAGGCCACGATCGCACGTGAGGTTCTGGAAGCGCGGCTGATCGCGATGCAGGCGCAGGTTGAGCCTCAATTCCTGTTCGATTCGCTGGTCGATATTGAAACGCTGTATCGCCGGAACGCGCCGCAGGCGGCGCAGGATCTCGACCGGTTGATCACCTATCTGCGCGTGGCTTTGCCCCGCATGCGAGAGGCCGGTTCGACGATCGAGGCCGAGATCGACCTGGTCAAGGCCTACTTGGCCGTCGTGACTTCTTTGCACGCCGGGCGTCCCGCGCTTCACGTGACCCTGCCCGACGACTGTCGCACTGCGCGCTTTTATCCGATGCTGTTCCTGCCGCTGGTGCAACGCGCCGTCAGGCAACCGTCGGGCGAGCCGCCGGCGTCGATCAGAATCGGCATTAGCCGGGTCGGCAATCAAGTGGTAACCGTGCTGCGTTTCGACCATCCTGCCGGCTGTGCGGACGACGCCGAGCTCACGCGCGTGCGTGAACGCCTTGCCGGCCTGTATGGCGGCGCCGCGTCGCTGCAATGCGAAGAGCACGCCGCGACGGTGCAGCTGACGATGCGCGTGCCGGCGGCCTCCGGTCCGGAGTCGTGAATAGTCCGACTGCGATCGTCGCCGAGGACGAAGCGACGCTGCGCCATCAGCTGGTCGAGCAACTCGGACAGCTGTGGCCCGAGCTCACGATCATCGGTGAGGCCGGCGATGGTGTGCAGGCGCTACGGTTACTTGACGAGCATCGCCCCGACGTGTTGTTCCTCGACATTCAGATGCCGGGCGCGACCGGTCTCGAGGTCGCCCGCCAGGCGAGTGGTCGCTGCCATGTGGTATTCGTCACCGCGTACGACCAACACGCCGTGGCTGCGTTTGATCAAGGCGCCGTTGACTATGTACTGAAGCCGGTGTCGGCCGCGCGTTTGTTCACGGCCGTGTCGCGTGTCAAGGCGCGGCTGGGAACGCCGCCGGCGGTGCTCGACGTCGCGCTCGAGAAAATCAGCGCGAATGCGCAGTCGTCATCGAAGCAGTATCTGCGCTGGATCAATGCATCGGTCGGACAAAGCCTGAAGCTGATTACCGTCGATGAAATCAGCTACTTTCAGGCCGACAACAAGTACACGCGCGTAGTCACCGGCGAGGGCGAAGCGCTGATTCGAAAACCCCTGAAGGAGCTGGTCGACGAGCTCGATCCGAACCAGTTTTGGCAGATCCATCGTTCCACGCTGGTCAATGCAACGTCTATCGCCGGCGTGGCGCGCGATTTCCGCGGACGAATGCTGGTAAAGCTAAAGACTCGTGTTGAAACCCTGCTCGTTTCTGACAGCTATACGCACTTGTTCCGGCAGATGTGAGCCGATTTCATTAACGCCAAATCACGCAGGAAATCGGGCGCTCCAAACACCTTCAACATCGGCCGTGAACCGTAGAGTTTGCGTCTCGAATTAGTGTGGAGCGAGCCGTGGGTTCTTCGATACTCTTCTTTCTAGCCGGCGTGGTTGCCGTTGGAATTGCCGGGGCGGTTTACACCGTCAACCGCCCTCAGGCGGACTATCAAGATCGCGACGACACAGGCGAATGAAGGCGGCGCTGATTATCGGCGGCCTTGGCCTTGTGCTGGTGATCACACCGGCTCTGCGAGCTCTTCGCTCGCGGTCGGGTTCCAGAGTGAGCGATGAGGAGTACTTCGCGGCTGCTCGCAAGCGCGCGATTAGCCATCGGCTTGCCAAATCGGCATCGAGTCAGGCCGAGCGTCAAGTAAGCGGCAACCAGCAAGAGGCCCGCTAGTCCGAATCCTGTCTTCATTTCAGCCGAAGCGTCCCAATATAATTGCCTCGAACCGGCGAAGGGGAATCTGCTGAGCACTATGACGAAAACCAAACACGCACGCGTGCTTATCCTGGGTTCGGGCCCGGCCGGGTATACCGCCGCCGTTTATGCCGCACGTGCCAATCTGAAGCCGGTGTTGGTGACCGGTCTGGCGCAAGGCGGGCAGCTGATGACGACGACCGATGTCGACAACTGGCCAGCCGATGCGCAAGGCGTGCAGGGCCCCGAACTGATGACGCGTTTTCTGGCGCACGCCGAACGCTTCAACACCGAGGTGATTTTCGATCATATTCATACCGCGAAGCTCGACGAACGCCCGTTGCGCCTGATCGGCGACTCCTCCGAATACACGTGCGATGCGTTGATCATCGCCACCGGAGCGAGCGCGATGTATCTGGGCTTGCCATCGGAGCAGGCGTTTATGGGCAAGGGCGTGTCGGGCTGCGCTACGTGCGACGGGTTTTTTTACAAGAATCAGGATGTGGCAGTCGTTGGCGGCGGCAACACCGCCGTCGAAGAAGCGCTTTACTTGACCAATATCGCCAAGAAAGTGACGCTGATCCATCGGCGCGACAAGTTTCGCGCCGAGCCGATCAACGTCGATCACTTGATGCAGAAGGTCAAGGAAGGCAAGGTTGAGATGAAAACGTTCAACGTGCTGGACGAAGTGCTGGGCAACGACTCCGGCGTGAATGCGGTGCGCATCAAGAACACTCAGACCGGTGCGACCGAGAAGATTGCGCTGCAAGGCGTTTTCATCGCGATCGGGCACCGGCCGAACACTGAAATTTTCGCCGGCCAGTTGGACATGACAAACGGCTACATCATCACCAAGACCGGGCTCGCCGGAATGGCGACCGCGACCAGCGTCCCAGGGGTGTTTGCCGCGGGCGACGTGCAGGATCACGTGTATCGCCAGGCAATTACCAGCGCCGGCACCGGTTGCATGGCGGCGCTCGACGCTCAAAAGTATCTGGAGAACCTGGAAGCTGTCGCTCCGGCCCCAGAAGCACTAGCCGCTTAACGCACACCACGGCACTCACGGTGTATGGCGGAAAAATTCACCCATTTTGCACAGCTGGAAGCCCTGCGCGACACGCTGGCTGCTGAGGCGCGCCAACAGGAACGGCTCGCGGCTGAGGTGCGCGCGCGCGAGGTCATCGCTTTAAGAGCGGTCGACGAATTTCGTGACGCGGTCGGCGACGTGACACCGCTGAACGGCAACACCCGCGTCGAGCACAAACGCACTCCGCACCCCCCGATCGCGCACAAGCGGCGCGAGGACGATCAACTGGTGTTGGTCGCCTCGGTGTCGGACGAATTCGAAATCGACACGCTGCTGCACACCGACGACGAGTTGTCGTTTCGCCGGCCCGGCGTTGGTCCTGATGTGCTGCGCAAGCTGCGCCGCGGAGAGTGGGTGATTCAGGACGAGATCGATTTACACGGCTGCCGCACCGACGAAGCACGCGAACTGCTGGCCGACTTTCTGCGAGATGCCGGCAAGCGCGGCTTGCGTTGCATACGCGTCGTGCACGGCAAGGGTCTGGGGTCGAAAGGGCGTCAACCGGTGTTGAAGGGAAAAACGAAAGTGTGGCTCGCGCAGCGCGAAGACGTCATCGCGTTCTGCCAGGCGCGATCGACCGAAGGCGGCAGCGGCGCGCTTGTTGTGTTGCTAAAGCCGACCACTGGGAAAGTCGGCTAAGGCCTCCCGCCCCGCCCTCACACCGCGGCTTCGCCCTCTTCGCCGGTCCGAATCCGAATCACCTGCTCGACCGCGCGCACGAAAATTTTTCCGTCGCCGATTTTTCCGGTGCGCGCAGCTTTCGTGACTGCTTCGATTGCGCGTTCGGTCAATGAGTCAGCCACGACCGCTTCGACTTTGACCTTCGGCAGAAAGTCCACGACATACTCCGCGCCGCGATACAGCTCGGTGTGTCCCTTTTGACGGCCGAAGCCCTTCACTTCGGTGACCGTCAGCCCGGTGACGCCGACATCGGCCAGCGCCTCGCGCACTTCGTCGAGCTTGAACGGTTTGATAATCGCTGTGATCTGTTTCATTGTCGCTTTCCGCCTCGTTTGGCCGATTCTAGAGGGTGACGCTTTCTTCGCGGAAACGATTGGTGATCGGATACCGCCAGTCGCGGCCCCGAGCCGAAGGCGAGCTACATAATCCTCCGGAGGATTTAGCCGCGACTCGCACGCTCATGTCGCTGCTTCTTCGCGGAAACGATTCGTAACTGGATACCGCCAGTCGCGGCCAAATCCTCTGTGGGTTACGCGAATTCCGATCGGCGATTGGCGACGCTTGTATTCGGACAAGCGAATCATGCGAACGACCTTGCGCACCATCGCCTCGTCGTGATCGGCCGCCACGATTTCGGCGATCGACCGCCCCTGCTGCATGTACAGATCGATGATCTCGTCGAGGACATCGTAGGGCGGCAATGAATCCTGGTCGGTCTGATTGGCCTTCAGCTCGGCGGTCGGTGCGCGCGTCAAGATCCGCTCCGGAATCACTGGCGCGATCGAATTCCGGTACTGGCACAGCCGGTACACAAAGGTTTTAAGAATGTCCTTGATTACCGCGAAGCCGCCGGCGAGGTCGCCATATAAGTGTCGAGTAACCGACCGCAGTCTCGGACTTGTTGCCGGTGGTCAGCACGATCGAGCCATATTTGTTGGACAGCGCCATCAACAGCGTCCCGCGGATCCTCGCCTGCAAATTTTCTTCGGTGGTATCCCAGGACAACCCGCGAAATTCGCGCGCCAAGGTGGAAAGGTATGCGTCGAAAGCAGGCTTGATGGGCAGCACGTCGTAGCGCACGCTCATCGTCTGCGCCATTTGCTGCGCATCGTGCAGGCTCATCGGCAATGTAAATTGCGACGGCATCATCACCGCGCGCACGCGATCCGATCCCAACGCATCGACCGCAATCGCCAAAGTCAACGCCGAGTCGACGCCGCCTGAGAGTCCGATGATCGCGCCCGGGAAACCATTTTTTCCCAGATAGTCGCGGACGCCGAGCACCAATGCCGAGTACGCCAGCGCTTCTTCTTTCGGCTCCGCAGCAACGGGCAAGGGCTGGGGAACGCCGTCGATGAAGTCCACCAGCAGTACGCTCTCCTCGAACTGCGGAGCGCTGGCCGCCAGCTTGCCGTTGGCGTCGAGCACAAAGGAACCGCCGTCGAAGACGAGCTCATCCTGTCCTCCCACCAGGTTGGCATACACGACCGGCATCCGATAGCGCGTGACGTTCGCGCGCAACGTGTCGAAGCGCTGCTGCTGCTTACCCAGATGGAACGGCGAGCCGTTGAGCACCAGCAATACCGCCGCGCCGGCTGATTTCGCACACTCGGGCGCGTACGGGAACCACGTGTCCTCACAGATGTTGACCCCGAACGAAGTGCCGTTGAGCTCGAACACCAGCGGGCGATTGTCCGGCGTGAAGTACCGTTGCTCGTCGAACACGTCATAGTTCGGCAGGTCGTGTTTGCAGTACGTGCCCAGCACGACTCCACCTTGCAACAGCGAGGCGGCATTGAATCGGTGGCCTTCGCGTGCGAGCGGATGGCCAACGACGACCGTGAGATCCGGAAACTGCAGCAGCTGCGCGGTCAACGTCTGCAACGCATCGTCGCTGGCTGCGTAAAATGCGCGGCGCAGAAGCAAGTCTTCGGGGGGATAGCCGGCTAGAGACAACTCCGGCGTCAGCAGCAGGTCCGCCCCCGCTGCAGCGGCACGCGATGCCGCCTCGATGATTTTTCTGCTGTTGCCCTCGAAGTCGCCGACGGTGCAATTGAGCTGCGCAACCGCGACTTTGACTTTAGAACTCATCCGATGAACAACCTTGCAGGTGGCGGCGATTATTGCACGCGCGTCGTCGGCGACCTGGCGACGATCGGTGAGAGCGCGTGGAATGCACTGGTCGCGGCGTCCGGACGCAGCAGCCCGTTCGTGCGATACGAGTTTCTGCATGCGCTGCACGCGACCGGATGTGCAGCACCGCGTTCGGGCTGGGAGATGCAATACCTGACGCTATGGCGCGGAGATGAACTGGCGGGTGCGGTGCCGCTGTATCGCAAGCACCATTCTTATGGCGAGTACGTGTTCGACTGGGCCTGGGCCAGCGCGTATCAGCAGCACGGCATCGAGTACTACCCGAAGTGGCTGGCGGCAGTGCCGTTCACTCCAGTGCCCGGCCCTCGCCTGATTGCGACCAATTCGCGTACGCGCAGCCTGTTGGCTGGCGCGCTGCTATCGCTGGCGCGCGATTCCGGCTTGTCATCCTTGCACGTTCTGTTCGCGCCGTCCGATGAGATCGAGCCGCTGGCGAACGCCGGAATGCTGACGCGGCGCGCGGTGCAGTTTCACTGGTTTAACCGCGACTTTGCGTCGTTCGACGACTACCTGGCTTCGCTCGCGCAGCCGAAGCGCAAGAAAATCCGGGCGGAGAAGCGCAAGGTGTCGGCCGAAGGAGTTGCTTTCGAGCGAAAGGTCGGCAGCGACATTCGTGAAGCCGACTGGGATTTGTTCATGCGCTGTTACGCGACGACGTACGCCGCTCACTATTCGACGCCCTATCTGAACCGCCGCTTCTTTCTGCAGATTGCAAAGTCGATGCCGGACAACCTGTTGATGGTGACCGCGCTGCGCGACCGCCGACCGATCGCGGCTGCGCTGGCACTGTTCGATGACGAGCGACTTTACGGACGCTACTGGGGAGCGATCGAGTACGTCGCTTGCCTGCACTTTGAAACGAGCTACTACCAGATGATCGAATTTGCGATCGAGCGCAAGCTGAAGGTTTTCGAAGGCGGCGCGCAAGGCGAGCACAAGCTCGCGCGTGGATTCGAGCCGGTGACAACGTATTCGTCGCACTGGCTGGCGCACCCGGCCTTCGCCGACGCGGTGGAGCGATACCTGCAACGCGAGATCCGGCGGCATCGAGGCCTACGTCGATGAATTGAATGAGCGCAGCGCGCTGCGCACGCCGTCAAGGGTCGAATGAGTCCGACGCATCTCGCCGCCGCTCTGCTAATGGTGACGATTTGGGGGTTTAACTTCATCGTTATCCGTTGGGGGCTGAACGACGTGCCGCCTTTGACGCTGACGTTTCTTCGTTTCGCTTTGGCTGCGTTTCCGGCGGTTTTGTTTGTACGACGGCCGCAGCCGTCATGGCGCCTGGTAACCGGTTACGGCTTGTTTGCGTTTACCCTGCAATTTGGGCTGTTGTTCGGCGGAATGCAGGCCGGCATGCCGACCGGCCTCACGTCGCTGGTCATTCAGGTGCAGGCGTTCTTCACGATCGGTCTGGTCGCCCTGCTGACACACGAACGCGCGAAGCCGGTCCAACTGCTGGGTGCCACGATCGCCGGTGCCGGCCTCGTGCTCGTCGCGTTTCACTTGCCGCCGTCAACCCTTCTCGGATTCTTTCTCGTTGTCGCAGCGGCAGCCTCGTGGGCGTTCGCGAACGTGATCGTCAAGCGCATTCATAGCGAACAGCCGCTGGCCGTCGTCGTGTGGGCAAGCGCTGCGGCCTCGATCATGATGCTGCCCGTTGCGCTTGTGCTTGAGGGTCCGGCCACGATGTGGGATGCGGTCATCGCGATGGACGGGCTGGCGTGGCTCGGGCTGGCGTTTCAGGCGTGGCCCACCACGCTGCTCGCGTTCGGCATCTGGGCGTGGCTGCTGCGCAAGCACCCCGCAGCGCTGATTGCGCCGTTCACGCTGTTGGTACCGATCGTTGCAATGAGCCTCGCAGTGTGGCTGCTCGGCGAAGAAATTACGTGGTGGAAGCTAGCGGCGATCGCGTTGGTGCTGAGTGGGCTTGCGATGAACGTCATTGCGTCGCGAGCGCGCCGCGACGAGGTGATTACGCCCCCTGCTTGAGGCGGCGCTCGTACGCCTCAACGGCGTTGAGTATGTCTTTCCGCGCGGACTCCGGGCCTTCCCATCCGATGACCTTGACCCACTTGCCGGGCTCCAGATCCTTGTAGTGCTCGAAGAAGTGCTGAATCTGCGCCAGCCGCTCGGGTGCAATGTCGGACCACTTCAGCCAGTGCCGGTACCACGGGAGGATCTTGTCGATCGGCACTGCCAGCAGCTTCGAATCGCCACCCGCTTCATCTTCCATCTTCAGCACGCCCAACGGACGGCAACGCACCACAACGCCGGGCTGCAACGCAAACGGCGTGATCACGAGCACATCAAGCGGGTCACCGTCGTCGGCGAGCGACTTCGGAACATAGCCGTAGTTGCACGGATAGTGCATCGACGTGGCGATGAAGCGGTCAACGAACAGCGCGCCGGTGTCCTTGTCGACCTCGTACTTGATCGGATCGGCGTGCGCCGGGATTTCGATGATGACATTGAAATCATCCGGAATGTCGCGGCCGGCAGGGACAGCATCGAGTCTCATGCGGCGATTTTAGTGTCCGGGTAATAATCCAAGCTCATCCAGTCGGGAGAACGCGATGGACGGCAACACCGCCGCCGGTTCGCATCACTTTATCGGCAATCGATGGGTTGCGTCGTCGACTGGCCAAACGATCGACGTGATCGATCCCTCCGATGGCATGCCGTTCGCAAAGATCGCGCGCGGCAATGCTGCAGATATTGATGCCGCCGTGTTCGCAGCGCGGAGCGCACTCGGCGAATTCTTCGACGGCGCCTGGGGACGCATGACGGCGACCGAGCGCGGCCGCCTGCTGATGAAATTGTCGTACGCAATAGCCGACCATCACGAAGAGTTGGCACGGCTTGAATCGCGCACCACGGGCAAGCCGCTGAAGCAAGGGCGAGCCGATGCAACTGCACTCGCGCGCTACTTCGAGTACTACGCCGGAGCAGCCGACAAGCTGCACGGCGAAACGATTCCGTATCAAACCGGCATGACGGTGCTGACGCTGCGCGAGCCGCACGGTGTCACCGGCCACATCGTGCCGTGGAACTATCCAATGCAGATTTTCGGCCGCAGTGTCGGCGCCGCGTTGGCGGCGGGCAACGCGTGCGTCGTCAAACCCGCCGAGGACGCATGCCTCTCGGTGATGCGCGTCGCTGTCCTTGCTGCCGAGGTCGGGTTTCCTGCGGGGGCGTTGAACGTTGTCACCGGTTTCGGCGCCGAAGCGGGTGCCGCGCTGGCTCAGCATCGCGGGATCGATCACATTTCATTCACGGGGTCGCCGGTCACCGGCACAGCGGTCGCGCAGGCGGCCGCCAAACACCATTGCCCAGTCACGCTGGAACTCGGCGGCAAGTCGCCGCAGATCGTCTTCGCCGACGCAAACTTGGACGACGTGCTGCCGGTCGTGTTGAACGCGATCGTTCAGAACGCCGGGCAAACGTGCTCGGCGGGCAGCCGTTTGTTGATCGAAAGACCGATTTACGAAGAACTCGTTGCACGCGTCGGCGGCGCGATGTCGCAATTGAAAGTGGGTCCGGCACTCGACGACCTGGATGCGGGACCATTGATCCGCCACAGCCAGCTGCAGCGGGTGTGGGACTTTTTAAGCCGCGCACAACACGACAACGTTCCAATCGCGGCGCAAGGCAGCGTTGTCGACAGTGCGCCACAAAGCGGCTATTACCAGGCGCCGACGCTGCTGCGCGACGTTCCATCGAATCACGTCCTGGCGCAGGAGGAAATCTTCGGACCGGTGCTCGCGGCGATCGTCTTCGATTCCGAACACGAAATGCTGTCGATCGCCAACGGCACGATGTACGGGCTGGTCGCCGGTGTATGGACACACGATGGCGCGCGCCAGATGCGAGTCGCGCGCAAGCTGCGCTGCGGCCAAGTGTTCATCAACAACTACGGTGCGGGTGGCGGTATCGAGTTGCCGTTCGGCGGCGTGAAATCAAGCGGCTACGGGCGCGAGAAAGGATTCGAGGCGCTGCTTGGATTCACGACGCTCAAAACCATAGCGATCAAGCACGGGTAGGCATGCTGGCTGTGCTTGAGCGCCGGTTCGTACAAGCCAATCGCGCGCTGCTGATCGTGTTGTTGACGGTGACGGTGGTCGTCACGTTCGTCAATGTCTTTCTGCGCTATGCCGGCGAGTCGTCATTTCTGTGGGGAGAAGAAGTCGGGCGTCATCTGATGATCTGGCTGGCGTTTATCGCGGCGGGCTGGCGCTCCGCAACGGCGCGCATATCGGCGTCGATTCGCTCGAGCGCTCTCTGCCTCTGCGCGCGGCGCGCGTTGTGCGGGCAGCGATCGCGCTGATTCTGCTGGTGCTGTTTGTTGCGCTGATGATCGAAGGCATCGACTACGCGTGGCGCACGCGATTTCAAGCATCCGCCGCGTTGCAGATTTCTATGGCGTGGGTCTACGCCGGCATGCCAATCGGCTGTCTGCTGATGTTGGCGCATCTCGGATTCGTCGCGCGCCGCTACGTACTTGGCGAGTCGATTGAACCCGAAGACGGCGTGGACCGAGAACTTGCGTCCGCCCTGTAGTGACCTATAACAGCCGCGGCGCCATCTGATGGCCTGGACGCTATTTATAAGCGCCGCCGTGTTGCTCGCGCTCGGCGTGCCTGTCGCGTTTTCGCTTGCCGCCGCTGCACTACTGGCGGTCGCACTCGACGACCGCTACACCGCGATCGTCGTGCTGAAAGAAATTTCACCGGCATCGACAGTTTTCCGCTGCTCGCCGTGCCGTTCTTTATCCTTGCGGCCGCATTGATGACTGGCGGCAAGCTGACCGAAGTGTTGCTGCGCTTTGCATCGCAGTTCGTCGGCCACCGGCGCGGCGGGCTCGGTCATGCGAACGTGCTGTCGCTGACGTTCTTCTCGGGCATCAGCGGATCGGCGCTGGCCGACGCGGCGGGGCCCGGTTCGATGATGATCAAGATGATGGACAAGGCGGGTTATTCGAAAGCGTATGCCGCCGCGTTGACGGCATCCACGGCGATCGTCGGCCCGATCATTCCGCCTTCGATCATCATGATCATCTACGCGTTGCAGGACGAGCGGGTGTCGGCCGGCGCGCTGTTCATGGCGGGCTTGGTGCCGGGGCTGCTGATCGCGGTCGCGATGATGATCGTCAACCAGATCATCTCGACGCGGCGCCACTACCGGGCCGCCGTGCTGCGGCCGTCCGCGCGCGAGATGGTGCGGAACACAGTCAATGCGATTCCCGCTTTGCTGTTGCCGGTGATCATCCTGGGGGGCATCCGCGCGGGCATTTTCACGCCGACCGAGGCGTCGGTGGTAGCGGTGGTCTATGCGCTCCTATGCGGTGCGTTTGTCTATCAGTCGTGCACTGGAGAAACGTGCCGGCGATTCTGTCGCGCTCTGCCATTCTGACGGCTTCCGTACTATTGATAGTGGCCGCCAGCGCAGCGTTCGCGTGGGTGTTGACCATCGAAAACGTACCGAATCGCTGGCAGCAGGATCAGTGCTCGAGTCAGCCCGCTGGCGTTGCTCTGCTGATCAGTGCTGTGCTGACTTCGGCATTTTTATCGAACCGCTGCCTGGAGTGATGGTGCTGGTACCGATCCTCGCTCCGGTCGCGCACGCCGCCGGCATCGATCCGGTGCATTTCGCGATGAACGTCATTTACAAATTACGTTCGGGATGTCACGACTCCTTTCGGCTGGCTGCTCGGTGACGCCGAAGTTCAAAGTGCCGATCGGCACTATTGCGGAGCTGGCCCATTTTTGCGCCATTTGTTCGTCCTGCTGGTCGTGATGTTCGTGCTCGCTCTAGCTAGTGGCTGCCGTACTCGAGCGGCTTGGCGAAGCCGCTGTGAACGACGGGCTCGCCGCATCGCCGCAACGCGCCGTCGCTGTCGGCTATGAAGAATGCCGCATACGAGATGGCACTTTAATTACTCATCGCAGACCCTAGTGTTGTCGCGGCGCTCGCGCTGCTCGGCCAGGCGATGGTCGGCGCATTCAATTGGGCCAAGCGGCGCGACAATCTACTGTATCGATTGTTCGAGTTGATCGCGCTGCCGGTTGTCAAGCTGGTGCGCCTTATTTCACCGAAGGTCGTTTTGGACCGTCACGTCCCGATCGCTGCTTTTGCGTTGCTCTTGGTCGTCTATTTTTGGTTGGGGTTTGAGCACCGAGAATCGTGCAAGGCGCAGCTAAGTCAAGCAGGGTGCGAAAAGTGGGCAGAGGCGTGGAGCCAGCAGCCACCGCAGTGAGCGCTCTCAAGCGTCTGGCCATCAGATGGTGGTTCAAGCGCCGGGCGAACTTCGCCCTAATGATGAATCGCACGCCGGAAGCCATGCGTTTACCGCGCGACTTATTGCGCTTGCCGCCGCACGATCTGTGCGCGCGCCGCTCTGGGGAACTGTACGCGGACCAACGATTCCTCGGCCGCCGTGCGTGAGTTCGAACATTGGTTGAAATTGATCCGCTTGCAGCGGATACCTGGTTCAATCTGGGATTTCTGCACGACAAAAGGGAAGAGCTTGGCGATGCCGAGCGCTGCTTTCGCGGAGCCGTCGAGCTAAAGCCGTCGCTCGACCGCGCGTGGTACGGGCTCGGGTTAGTACTGATCCGAGACGGCCGGCTCAACGAAGCCATCGTGGCGTTCACCCGTAACATCAAGCTGCAGCCGTTCAGTCCCTACGGCTATTACCAGCTCGGAATGACGTATCACCACTTGGGCCGTAGCATCGATGCATGGAAGATGTACGAACAGCTGGCGGAGTTCGAACCGAAGTTTTCCGCCACGTTGAAGCGCGATCTGCAGCGGACGGCGCCGCGCGCCGTTACGCCTCAGCGCGATGAACATTCAGTTTCGAAGCAGGTTACGACCGTCGAGGCCGTGTAATAAAAGAAGTAGAAAAACACCGAGGAGCAAACCATGCAGCAGACTGAAAAGCACCGAGAGTATTGGCGGCGCAATCTGCGGATTACCGCAGTGCTTCTGACGATCTGGTTCATCGTCACTTACGTGATGGGCTATTTCGCAATCCCGCTGGCCGAGATCAATTTCTTTGGCTGGCCGCTGTCGTTCTACATGGCGGCGCAAGGATCGCTGATCATTTACGTCATCATCATCTGGTACTACGCGCAGGTACATGCGCAAGCTGGATCTTGAGTACGGTGTAGACGAAGGAGACGAAGCATGAGCACCACCGCCAGCGCCAATCGGGCATTTTTCAACCAGCTGCGCAAGTACTACACCTTTTACACGGGCGGCTTTATCGCGTTCGTAATTATCTTGGCAATACTCGAGCAACTCGGTCTGCCTCGAGTACTGGATTGGCTACACGTTTCTGCTAGCCACGATCGGGCTGTATGCGGGCATTGGAATCATGAGCCGCACGTCCGAAGTCGCCGAGTTTTACGTTGCTGGCCGACGAGTGCCGGCGTTGTTCAACGGTATGGCGACCGGCGCCGACTGGATGTCGGCGGCGTCGTTTATCGGGATGGCCGGGACGCTGTACCTGACCGGCTTCGACGGCCTAGGGTTCGTGATCGGATGGACCGGCGGCTACGTGCTGGTAGCGCTGCTGCTTGCGCCGTACTTGCGCAAGTTTGGTCAGTTCACGATCCCGGATTTTCTTGGGGCGCGCTACGGCGGCAACGTCCCTCGGTCGATCGGCATTTTCGCGGCGATTCTGTGCTCGTTTACCTATGTGGTAGCCCAGATCTATGGCGTCGGCATCATCACGTCGCGCTTTATCGGCGTTGCGTTCGAGATCGGCGTGTTCGTCGGACTGGCCGGCATTCTGGTCTGCTCGTTCTTGGGTGGGATGCGCGCAGTAACCTGGACCCAGGTGGCGCAGTACATCATTCTGATCATTGCGTACCTGATTCCGGTAGTCTGGCTCTCGGTAAAGATCACCGGCATTCCGCTTCCGCAGTTGGTCTATGGTCAGGTGCTTCAGCAGGTCACCGCCAAGGGAGACGAGCTGCGCAAAGCGCCAGCCGAAGTCGCGGTGCGGGATATTTACAAGAAGAACGCGGCAGACGCTAAAGCGCGGATCGATGCATTGCCGGCGTCATGGGAAGCGGGCCGCGCCGCGGCTGCCAAACGGGTCGAAGACCTGAAGGCGGCCAACAGCGCCGCACCGGAAATGCGTGCGGCGGAAAAGGCGCTGACGGATTACCCGGCGTCGGTCGACGACGCGCGAGCGGCCTGGGCCAAGCAGGTGGCGTCCAATAACGCCAAGTCAGCTCCGCCCTTCCAGCACGGCGAACCGTTCCCCACCAACAAGACCGGCGCCGCGGGTGAGGCCGAACGAGATACCAAGCGCTGGAATTTCCTTGCGCTGACGTTCTGCATGATGTTCGGCACGGCCGCCTTGCCGCACATCCTGATGCGCTACTACACAACGCCATCGGTGCAGCAGGCACGCCAGTCGGTGTTCTGGTCGTTGTTCTTCATCTTCCTTTTGTACTTCACCGCACCGGCACTGGCGGTTCTCGTGAAGTATGAGGTCTATCACAACGTCGTGGGATCTGCTTTTGCGAGCTTGCCGGGGTGGGTGGCCGCCTGGGCGACGATTGACCCGACGTTGATGGCTATCACCGATGTCAACCGGGACGGGATCGTGCAGCTAGCCGAAATAACTCTGGGGGGCGACATTATCGTGCTCGCTACGCCGGAGATCGCCGGGTTGCCCTATGTCATTTCCGGTCTGGTGGCGGCCGGCGGTCTCGCTGCGGCGCTTTCAACAGCGGATGGACTGCTGTTGACGATCGCCAATGCGCTATCGCATGACTTGTACTACAAGATGATCAACCCCAAGACATCCACGCAGAAACGGGTGTTGATCTCCAAGATCCTGCTCCTTATCGTGGCGCTGTTCGCCGCTTGGGTCACGTCGCTAAAGCCGGGCAATATTCTGTTTCTGGTGGGCGCGGCGTTTTCGATGGCGGCTTCGGCATTTTTCCCATCGCTGGTCATGGGTGTGTTTTGGAAGCGTGCCAACAATGGGGCTGCATCGCGGGGATGGTGGCGGGTCTCGGTGTTTGTCTGTACTACATGGGACGCACATATCCGCAGTTCATCGAATGGTTCGGCACCACGAGGATGGATCTTTGGTTCGGTATCCAGCCGATTTCGGCGGGCGTATTCGGCGTGCCCCTCGGCTTGATCACGTTGATCATCGTCAGCGCCGTGACTAAGGAGCCGAGCCGCGAGGTGCAGGATTTCGTCGAGCATGTGCGCTATCCGAACCTGCGGGGCGACACCGTCAGTACGGTTGCCACCTGATCGTAAGCAGTGTCTCAAAAGCCCGCGTTCGCCGCGGGCTTTTTTTATGGATACTCCGACCGATGCACTCTGTTACAGAGCCCGACTACTGGTGGGATGCGGTCGAATCGAGATTCGGTGACCGCCGGCTGCCGTTGATGTTGTTGGCGCTTGCCTTCGCCGGCGCGTTCGGCATCGCGTTCGCCTGCGAAATCGGCGTTCGCTACTTAAATACCGATTGGAACTATGGTCTCGGTTACTCGGTCCAGCGCGGTCGTGACTGGCAGCCATTTTTCGCCCTCTGGGCCGGCGTCGCAATCGCCCCAATCGTGCAGGGGCTGGTGGGGGTCGCTCTGCTGAAGAATATATTCGCGGCCGTTGCGCTGGCGGCGCGGCGTCACCGTCGCGATCATCGGTTCGATCCCGATGTACGTCACGGGTCTGACGCTGGTGTTATTACCGGGAATTCTGCTTTTCGCCGTTGCGTTCCTGATCAGTTGCAGCTGGTGGGCCAGCGGCAACCGCAGATTGCTGGGAATAAGAGACAGCGAATCGGCGGAGCATGTTGCCGTGTCGCTCACGATCTCCGGCGTGCTGATGATGCTCGGTTCGGCCGCCCTGTTGTAGACACGACTTGGCGACGATGAAGTCTGAAATCTCTTCTATTTGAACTCCTGAATCTGCCGGATGTTTTCCGCGCCGAACTGTTTGGCGAAGTCGCCCCACACCGGCGTCATCGCGTTGCGAAACGCCTGGTTGTCGACTGCTGTGACGACTTCCATGCCGCCTGCGCGCAACTGCGCAATGCCGTCGCGTTCGTCATCGTTGACCTTCTTGCGCTGCGCGGCCGATGCGGCTTTTCCGGCTTCGGTAAACGCTTTCTTGTCGGCATCCGACAGCTTGTTCCATAGCGCCGGAGAAACGATCAGCAATGCCGGTGAATAGACGTGGCCTGTCAGCGACAAGTGTTTTTGCACCTGCGAGAACTTGGCCGACAGAATCACCGGGATCGGGTTTTCCTGGCCGTCGACCACACCGGTTTGCAAGGCACCGAACAGCTCCGGAAATGCCATCGGCGTCGGCTGAATGCCGATAGATTGAAACGCCTGCATGTGAACCTTGTTCTGCATGCTGCGAATCTTCAGCCCCTTGGCATCGTCTGGGCTTGACGATGGGCCGCTTGCTGTTGGTCATGTGGCGGAATCCGTTTTCGGTCCACGCGAGCGCGATCAGGCCTTTGGCCGAAAATTTCGCTCGCAGAGCGTCGCCGATCGGCCCGTCCATCACGCGCCGCGCGTGGTCGTAATCGCGAAACAGAAACGGAATGTCGACGATGTTGACTTCGGGGACGAAGTTTCCGACCGGACCGGTCGATGTGTTGACGATATCAAGCGTGCCCAGTTGCACCGCCTCGATCATCTCGCGCTCGCCGCCCAGCGCCGCTCCCGGAAATTGCTGGCACTTGTAGCGTCCGCTGGTGCGTATTTCCACTTCTTCGCAAAAAGCATTCGAGCCGACGCCGTAGTGCGACGTGGGCGTGGTGGCGTAGCCGAGCTTGATCGTCGTCTGCGCTGCCGCGGGTGCGAGAGCGCCGCAGACGAGCACTGTCATGAGCGAATGCAGCGATCGACGTCTCATGTGTTTTCCTGCCGTGTTCTGAATACTGAAGCGCCCCAGTATTGAGCGCCGCGAACGCGTGTCAAGCGAGCGGATCAGCGCTGCGCAGCACGCCAAACGGCAGACGAAGGATCGGACTCCGAAATCGGATTCTTCGCAAACTCGACCGCAGCCTCTTTGAAGTACGACGCGGACTCGCGCTCGTCACCGATCGCGTCGGCCAAACGGGCCAATGCAAGCAGAGTCGAAGCCTCCCTGTGCGCCGCCAGACTCTGCAACAGATACGCTTTCGACTTTCCCCATAGTTGCTGGCGCAGGCAGAGCATTCCCGCCGCGCGCAGTAACCCCGCGCGGATTGCTCCATCCGCCGGCGCAGCTTGCAGCCACGTTTCGACGCGCTCCAGCTGATCGCGCGGCGACGACGTCTGAGTGCGCGCATATTCATCGAGGAGAGGCAGCGCGGACTCATCCCATTCCGAGGCTGATCCCTGCAGGGCGGCCTCGATTGCTTCAACCGCGATTCTGCCGAGCCCGGCATCGGGAGAGTTGAACACGCGCGCGGCCTCAAGCGCGATGTCAGGCGACTGCCGCTCGGCTTCAGGCACCGACCGCCACAGCGCTTCGAGCGCCGCCTGATCGCCACGTTGCGCAGCAAACAACTCACGATAGATCGTGCATTTGAGCTTGCGCGACAAAACAGGGTGCAGCGCATTTCTCTTCTCGAGCAGCCGCACCGCCTTGAGCGCATCGTCCCAACGCCCGGATTGCAAATTCGCACTCAGTGCGATTCGCATCGCATGGATGTGTCGCCTGCCTTCACCCTGCAGCCGATTGATCGCCGACAGCGCAGCGTCGTTTTCGCGCTGCTCGGTCAACATTTCGGCGCTCGCGACGAGCCGCGCCGTTTCGATCTCGGTGTCGAGGCCCGCGCGGTCAAGCCACTCGTCGCGGCGCGAGTACTCCTGCATCCGGTGCGCCGCTCGTGCTCCGATCAATGCCGCAATGCCTGCCGTCGCGCTTGAGGACTGCGCAGCGCGAGCGGATTTTTCGGCGCGCGCAAATCGTCCTTCGAGAAAGTTCTTCATTGATTCGATCAGTGCGCGATTACCGCCGATCTCTTCGCGCCGCGCACGATACAACCGCACCTGCTCCGGAAAGTCCGCCATCTTTTGCACGAGCCGCGCGGCCCAGTAGACAGCGCTTAGCAGCAGCACCAGCACGAGCAGTGCGAGGTTGATGGAGACATCGACCCGGTACGGCGGTACAAACAATGCGACGTTGCCGAGATTAGTTCTCAAGAACAACGCGGCGATTGCGGCAAGTAGCGCGAGCAGTAATGCCGAACTCAGCCAACGCACGATGGTTCCCGATGCTAACGGCCTGATGAAACAGGCACGGTTCGCACCGCACGAATCGCGGCCATGCTGTCGCCGATGGTCGGCAGCTCGACCGATAACGCAGTCGACGCGAGTTGCCTGAGCGTCCCGAGAGCGCCCGCTACCGCTGGGGATCGAGTGTCGACATACCGTGCCATCAACGCCTGTGCCTCGGCAAGATCGGCGCGGAACAGGCGTTCGTTGCGAGCGAGCAGCGCCTGCCGCGCGTTCAACAGCCGCAGGCGCAGTTGCTGCCGAACCAGTGTCTGCTGCTGAGGGTCGAGCAACACGGACTCGGGTGATTCGACCTGACGTATGCGAATCAGGTCGCGGTACTCGCCAAGCTCGCCTTGCAACGCACGCCACTGACGTTGCCACCATCCGGACGCAGCCGGAACTGTGGCTCGGTCCGCCGCGCCTGCCACCGATGATGTCGGCGCTGCTGTCACTGCGGCCAGCAACGGCCAACCATCAACCGACGACGCTAACTGATCGAGCTTCAGTGCAATGCCCGTGAAGTCGACCGCCGGCGCTGCCCTGAGACGATCGATGTCGCGCGCCAGCACGCGCCGCAGCGGCACGAAGCGAGCATTGTCGGATCGCGAGAGCCTCGCATCGGCCGTTTGCAACGCCGCCAACGCAGTGGCGACGTTGCCGCTGAGCTGCAATTCCTGTGCGGCAAGCGTGATTAGGCGCTCGACTTCGACCAGCACTGCATCGTCGCTCCCACGCGATAAGTCCGAATACAACTGCTCGAGCGCTTCCCGTTGGCCCTGCTCTTCCGCCAGACGCGCTTCGACGACGCCTGCCTGTTGACGCGCTGCGCGCGCCTCGGCGTCGGCGCGGTTCGCGGTGTCGGTGGC
Organism: uncultured beta proteobacterium; assembly: GCA_963829995.1. GTDB lineage: Bacteria > Pseudomonadota > Gammaproteobacteria > Burkholderiales > Burkholderiaceae_F > JACCZX01. Next base: position 165,541 of record CAWHKW010000005.1, read on the forward strand.
AGCCATCACGGCCTGCTGTAGCTCAGCCAGGCGGCGCGCCGATTCGCGCTTGACGTTACCCAGCTGGCGATACGAATACCCGGCCGCAAACACGGCAACGATCAACGCAACAACCGCGATCAGCAACAAAGCGCGCTGATTAATCTCGAAGGGTGGCGCCGAAGCGATAGGATTTTCGGCCGGCGCGGGCAAGGGTTGCTGCGGTTCGTCTGCCACGGCGTTCAGGTCGTTCGGTCGTTTGCCAACTGAACGCTCGCAAGGAGCGAGCGTGGTCCAAGGTCAGCAGGGCAACGCGCCTACGTCTTAGACTCAATCGATTCTAGCGTGGCGATGATCGAATCGTCGTCGAATGTAGCGTCTACCACACGCTTATAGCCATTGGACAACAATTGATCGGCGATGCGCGGATGGCATGCGATCGCAGTCCCGGCACGCAGCCAGGCCCGTGCCGTCGAATCGACTTGCCGGTCGAGCGACTCGACCGCCTCCGTACTGCTGAAAATGGTCGTCGGCTTCTGTGTCGTCCGCTATCCACTCCTGCAGCTTTTGAAGTTCGCCGGGAGCCAGCGAGTGCGAACGGCGGGTGTAGACCGCAATGTGGTCTACCTCCGCTCCGTTTTCGCTAAAACGTTCGCTGAGCCAACTGCGGCCATCTTCCGCACGCAACATCAACACTCGTCGAGCGCGGTGCCCAGTTGCCCGCCAGGCGCGCCAAAAGGCTTCCGATCCCGATTGCTGATCGTCGTCCGGCGTCGTCACGACCAAGCTCGGATCGGGCTGCAGTTCCACTTCGACCGCAGTACGCGTTGACGCACCGACTGCGCCGATCAGCGTCCCGGCGGGCCATGCGCCCTCCAGCAACATCCGCGCGCCCCGGACGGCATGTGCACTGACGAATACCGCCAGCTGATAGTCGGCGAGCCGTGCCAACGCTGTGCGCGCGCGGTCGGCATCCGGTGCCTCGCCGATGTCGAATGCCGGCCACCACAGAGCGTGATACCCAAGCTTGACGACCCGATCGAACAAACGTTGACCTTTGCTCGCAGGGCGCGTGACGACCACAACCATCGGAACCGTCGTATCTAGGCAGCGCCCAGCAGCTGCAACGCGCCGAGTGCAGTCAACTGCTCGACCGCGCGCGAGGCCAGTTCATTCGGTTCCGACACCGCTCCGCGCACCTCCGTCTCTACATACGCACCGGTCTTTGCATTACCAACCAGGGCCCGCAACCGCAGGACGCCGCCTTCGGCTTCGGCATAGGCGGCCAGAGGCATCTGGCAGCTACCGCCGAGGCCGCGCGACACGCCGCGTTCGGCGGCGGTGGCAGCCCGCGTTGCGGCGTCGTCAAAAGGCAGCAGCAGCGAAGCGGTTTCGTCGTCGGCGCATTTGATTTCGATGCCAAGCGCACCTTGACCGGGCGCGGGCAACGAGACGTCGGTCGGAATGATCTGCCGGATGCGTGCCGCAAAGCCCAGGCGTTTGAGTCCGGCGGCAGCCAACACCAACGCGTCGAACTCGCCGCTGTCCAGCTTCGCCAGCCGGGTACCGACGTTGCCGCGAATCGATCCGATGCTGAGCCGAGGAAAGCGCGCACGCAGCATCAATTCGCGCCGCAGGCTCGACGTCCCGATGCGCGCGCCTTCCGGCATGTCTTCGAGCGTTGGGTAGCGATTCGACACCATGCAGTCGCGCGGATCCTCGCGCGTGAGAATCGCGGCGAGAACAAACTCGCTCTCGAGTTGCATCGGCACATCCTTCAGCGAATGCACCGCGAGGTGCGCGCGGCCGTCGAGCAATGCCAGCTCGAGCTCCTTGACGAACAAGCCCTTACCACCCTCCTGCGACAGTGGCCGATCAAGAATGCGGTCACCCTGCGTCGTCATGCCGAGTAAATCAACGAGCAAACCTGCGTGCTCGCCTTGCAGCAGTGCGCGCACGTGTTCGGCTTGCCACAACGCCAGCGGGCTTTTTCGCGTCGCGATCACGACGCGCGCCGGCGCAGTCATCGAACCATATTCCGTGGGGGATGGGTAAAGCGGATGAAACTGAGTCTAGCAGCGCAAATGCTTAATTCTTCGCTGCCGCCTTCACCGTCGGCCATTGCCTGCGGCTGATCGGCAGGCGGTCCGGCGCCTCCTTCAGCAGCACTTCCCAGTGGCCTTCGGAAGACTCTCCCTCGTCATCGACAGCGCCGCGTACGCGCTGAAAACCAAGGATGCCGCCGCGCGCCACCAGCGCATTGCGGTGGATTCGCACAAAGCGGTCGCCGAATTCCGCTTCGAGAGCGGTCAGCGACTCTTCGGTCAGATACTCGCGCGTGCGAGTTTTGATCGTCACGTATTTCAGCTCGGCGCGCAGGTAAACAACATCATCGATCGGCACCAGCATCATGCGCCCGCGCTCTGACACCGTCAGGTGCGAACGCACCGAGCCGATCGTTTTAGCCAGCTCTTCGATGCGCGGTTCGTGGGTACGGAAACGCTCGGCGCGCGCAAGTGCAGCCAGCAGACGCTCGGCACGCACCGGCTTCATCAGGTAATCGAGCGCCTGCACTTCAAATGCATCCAGCGCGTGTTCGTCGTAGGCGGTCACGAAAATCACCGCCGGTGGGTTATCCCGTTGCGCCAGATGGCGGGCCACTTCGATGCCGTTCATGTCGGGCATGTGCACGTCGAGAAGAATCACGTCGGGATGCAGGCGGTCGGCTTCCTCGAGCCCGCTGATGCCACCTTCGGCTTCACCAACCAGTTGCAGCGACACCTGCTCGGCACAATCGCGCAACACCTGGCTCAGACGCGCACGCGCCGGCGGTTCGTCGTCGACGATCATCACGTTCAACATCGCCTTGCCTTGTCCAATCGTGTGCCCCATTGCTGCTCGCCTTGCTGCCCTCAGGCCCGCCGCTCCACCGGTATCGTCATCGTCAATTCAAACCGCTCGCGCCGAGTCTGCGTCTCTACCTTTGCTTCCAGGTCGTAAATCAACGCCAGCCGGCCCCGTATGTTTGCCAGACCGATCTGATTGCCCTCGCGCTCGGGACGCTCGGGGGCGATCGGATTGCTGACAAAAATTTCCAGTACGAAGCCGTTTTGCCGAACTCGTACGACGATGTCGGCACGGCCGGCGGTCTTTTCCGCGCCGTAGCGAATGGCGTTTTCAATGACCGGTTGCAGGAGTAACTGTGGCATTTTTGCCCGGGGGTGGTATGCCCCGATTTGCCAGTCAACTGCCAACCTATTCCCGAGCCGGGTCTGCTCAATCTCCACGTAGTTGCGGCAAAGCTCGAGTTCGTCCGCCAGCGGCACCAATTTGCGCGTGTCTGCCATCACCGCGCGGAACAACTCGGCGATCGATTCCAGCATCCGCTCGGCCTTCACGGGCTCGGTCCGAACGACCGACAGCACGGCATTGAGGCTGTTGAAAAGGAAGTGCGGGCGGATGCGCGACTGCAGCGCCTGATACTTCGCCTCGATGACCGCGGGGGAAAACGCGCGTTCGCGCAGTTCCGAGTAGTGCTGGAAGCCGGCGCCGAGCGCGAAGCCCACTGCCCCGTGCGCAAGCGCCGCCCACTCGCCGCCCGGCATCTGAAACAGCAAGGCGACGCCGACCGCCACGATCGCCGGAATTAGGCAAGAAATACCGCGCTGAACCGATACGTCCAGCGCCGACATCGTGCGACGCGCCACGCACCATCCCATCAGGGTCAATAACGTGGACGGCGCGATGAACGACATCAGTCGCAGCAGTGCCGTCAGAGCATCCGACGGTGATGACGATTCTCCAACGGCCGCCATCAGCGCCAACATGACAATGGTGCCAATCACGCGCAACAACACGCCCATGTTGCAGCCATCTGGAATGACCCGTCGAGGAGTCGGCACCGCAGTTTCGTCGCGGGCGAGCGGGCCTTTCAGCGGGGGATGCGGAGGAGGTGAAGCCTTCACGAACCTATACTCGCATTCACGCGTCTATCCCCCTCAAACGATTATGTCAGAGCAATCCACAAAAGCGGGCAATCCATTAGCGTCGAAAAGCACCGCATGGTCGGGGCGATTCGACGAACCCGTGGCGGATTTTGTGTTGCGCTACACAGCATCGGTCGGCTTCGATCGCAGACTCGCGTTAGCCGACATCGAAGGCTCTCTCGCGCACGCGGGGATGCTGCACGAGTGCGGCATCATCAATGCCGTCGATCGCGCAGACATCGAGCGCGGACTGCAGCAGATTCGCCAAGAGATCGAACGCGATCAATTCGAATGGCGCATCGAACTCGAAGATGTTCATCTGAATATCGAAAACCGCCTGACGGAGCTGGTCGGCGATGCCGGCAAGCGTCTGCACACCGGCCGGTCGCGCAACGATCAGATCGCCACCGACACTCGCCTCTGGCTGCGCGGCGAAATCGATCAGATCGTGTGTCGTATCGATGGGCTGCAGCATGCGCTGGTTGAGTTAGCCGACCGTCACGCAGCGACCGTGATGCCGGGTTTCACGCACATGCAGGTCGCGCAGCCCGTCACATTCGGGCATCACATGCTCGCGTACACGGAGATGTTCGAACGTGATCGTGACCGCTTGCTGGATGCCCGAAAGAGGGTGAACTGCCTGCCGCTCGGTGCCGCCGCGCTCGCAGGTACGACATATCCGATCAATCGCGCTTGGGTGGCGCAAAAACTCGGCTTCGAATCGATCGCGGAAAATTCGTTGGACGCCGTCAGCGATCGCGATTTCGCGATCGAATTTTGCGCAGCCGCCGCGTTACTTATGATGCACGTCTCGCGACTGGCCGAAGAATTTGTGATCTGGTTGAGCCCGCGATTCGCTTTCATTCGTCTGCCGGATCGCTACACGACCGGCTCATCGATCATGCCGCAGAAAAGAAATCCGGACGTTCCGGAGCTCGCGCGCGGCAAAGCCGGCCGCGTCACAGGCCATCTGGTTGCGCTGTTGATGTTGATGAAGGCGCAGCCGTTGGCTTACAACAAAGACAACCAGGAAGACAAGGAACCGCTGTTCGATACCGTAGACACTGTTGTCGACACGTTGCGCGCCTTTTCGGAGATGCTGCCCGGCGTCGAGGTCGACACCAACGCGATGCGGCGCGCCGCGGAGGAAGGTTACTCAACCGCGACTGATCTCGCCGACTACCTCGTGCGAAAGGGTGTTCCGTTTCGCGACGCGCACGAAGCCGTCGCGCAAGCTGTAAAGCTGGCCGCCGGCCGGAATGCCGCACTTTCCGAACTGTCGTTGTCGGAGCTGCGGCAGTTTTCACCACTGATCGAAGATGATGTGATGGATTCACTATCCATCGACGCATCGGTAGCCGCGCGCAACCACCCCGGCGGCACCGCGCCGGCACGCGTGCACAGTCAAGTCGATGCTTGGCGCACGCGGATGCGAACACGCCAACGACCCTACTGAATTTTTTAAACCCTGCAGTTTGGGCCGTTAGAATCGCCGCCACAGCTGCGGCTTGACACCTAGCGTGCGAGCGTCGCCGAAGAGCAGCGAAGGGGGCACACATGAAGTTGCTGCTGAGCTTGTCGCACGGCATTGACTGGCTGAATCACCGTATAGGCCGCATCGCCCTATGGCTGGTGCTGGTGGCGGTTCTGATCAGCTCCGCCAACGCAATCGTTCGGAAGACGCTGAACATCAGCTCCAACGCCTATCTTGAAATCCAGTGGTATCTGTTCGCGGCAATCTTCCTGCTTTGCGCGGGGTATGTGCTGCTGAACAACGAGCATGTGCGGATCGACGTGGTGTCAGGCCACTTCTCGAAACGGACGCAGACGATCATCGACATCGTCGGGCTGTTGTTCTTTCTGTTGCCGATGGCGGCGTTGATCATCTACCTGTCCTGGCCGCTTTTCGAGCGAGCCTATGTGTCTGGCGAGATGTCGCAGAACGCTGGCGGGCTTGTTCGCTGGCCGGCATATCTGCTGATGCCGGTGGGTTTTTCGCTGCTGGTGTTGCAGGGCATTTCAGAGCTGATCAAGCGCGTTGCATTCCTGATGGGGTTGGCTGACGATCCCACGCGGCGCAAGGCAAAGTCGGCCGAGCTGGAGCTGGCAGAGGCGATCCGCAAAGCGGATCCTGGGCGGACTGCATGAGCTTTATCGCGCAGAACATGGCCCCGCTGATGTTTGTGGGGCTGGTCTTCTTTCTTCTTTTCGGTTTCCCGATAGCGTTCAGCCTGGCCGCCTGCGGTTTGTTTTTTGGTTTTATCGGCATCGAGCTCGGTTTGTTGCCGGCTACGCTGTTTCAGGCAATTCCGATCCGGCTGATCGGGATCATGCAGAACGACACGCTGCTCGCGGTCCCGTTTTTCACCTTCATGGGACTGATCCTCGAACGCAGCGGCATGGCGGAAGACCTGCTTGATACGGTTGGACAGGTGTTCGGTCCAGTGCGCAGCGGCCTGGCGCTTGCCGTGGTGTTGGTTGGAGCACTGCTGGCGGCAACGACCGGCGTGGTCGCTGCCTCAGTGATTTCGATGGGGCTGATTTCACTGCCGATCATGCTGCGTTACGGCTACGACCGCCGCGTCGCAAGTGGCGTGATCGCGGCCTCCGGCACACTGGCACAGATCATTCCGCCATCACTTGTGTTGATCATCATGGCCGACCAGCTCGGCCGCAGCGTCGGCGACATGTATCGCGGCGCGTTTCTTCCGGGCTTCGCGCTGACCGGACTGTATGTCGGCTACGTATTGTTGCTCGCGATAGTCCGTCCAAAGCTGGTCCCCGCATTGCCTTTGGAAGCGCGCACGTACCGCGAGGCCGACGGCTCGAGCGGCATGCGATCGCTGACCGTGCTGGCGCTTCTTGCGGTCGGGATCGCCTACGGCTTCGAGAGTTGGTACAGCGCCAGCTTTCCGACCGCCGGTGTGGAGGAGCTGGTGATTCTGTCGATGATGTTCTCGCTTGGAATGGCGTTCCTCGCCGCCGTTGCGAACCGCTTTCTGCGGCTGAACCTGCTGTCGAAGATTGCCGAGCGCGTCACGTTCGTGCTGATTCCTCCGCTGGCTCTGATCTTTCTGGTTCTGGGGACCATTTTCCTCGGCATCGCTACGCCGACCGAGGGCGGCGCAATGGGCGCACTCGGCGCGCTGATCATGGCGCTCTCGCGGCGTCGATTGAGCTGGTCGTTGCTGAAGCAGGCAATGGACTCGACCGCCAAGCTCTCGACGTTCGTCATTTTTATCCTGATCGGCGCGACGATCTTCAATCTGGCGTTTCAGGCGGTGGACGGCAACAAATGGGTCGAACATCTGCTGTCCGACCTGCCGGGCGGACAGATCGGCTTCCTGATTGTCGTCAACATCCTGGTGTTCCTGCTGGCGTTTTTTCTCGATTTCTTCGAGCTCGCGTTCATCATCGTGCCGTTGCTGGCGCCGGTGGCAGAAAAGCTCGATATCAACCTGATCTGGTTCGGCATATTGCTCGCGGTGAACATGCAGACTTCGTTCATGCACCCGCCCTTCGGGTTTGCGCTTTTTTATCTGCGCAGCGTGGCACCCAATGAGGACTACACCGACAAGATCACGCGCAAGCCCATCGCCCGGGTAACGACCGGACAAATCTACTGGGGCGCCGTGCCTTTCGTAGTGATCCAGCTGATCATGGTCGGAATTCTGATCGCGTTTCCGGAGCTGGTGTTATGGGCGCTCGGCGATTTGACGCCGGTCGATCTGGACAAGGTACGGATCGATATCCCCGAGAGCCCGGTTTACGAGATCGATCCGTCACGCGATCTTCAGCCGCCAGAGCCCATCCCCGGTGCTGAACCTGATCCCGCCAAGTCCGGCCCGGTGGACGATCCGAACGAGGCAATCCTGCGCTCGCTCGGAATCGACGCGAAGAAGTAGCGCGAAAAAAAGCCCCGCGAAGGGCGGGGCTTTCCTGCGGTTGCAGGTGCAGCGTTATTACTTTGATGCGGCCTTTTTCGCCGGTGCGCTCTTCGCTTCTGTGCTTGCGCGTTCCGTCGAGCCTTTGGGCCGCCATGAAGTTGTCGAATTCGCGCTCGGTAATGCGGAACCAAAGCACCTGGTCAGCGCGGAACTTGGACCAGTCCTCATAAATGCGACGCCAGTTCTGGTTCTTGGCCGCCAGCTCGCTATAAAGGTCTTGCGACGCTTTGAACGCAGCTTCCATGATCGGTCGCGGCATCGGGCGCAGGCGCGCGCCACCCGCTACCAACCGCTTCAAAGCATCCGGGTTCTTGGCGTCATAACGCGCCTGCATCACGACATGCGCATGCGACGCGGCCACGCCGACGATCGCCCTGTAGTCAGCCGGCAGCGCATCCCATGCTTTCTGATTCACGTAAAGCGACAACTGAGGTCCGCCTTCCCACCAGCCCGGATAGTAGTAATTCGGCGCTACCTTGTTGAACCCAAGCTTCTCGTCATCGTAAGGCCCGACCCATTCAGTCGCATCAATCGTCCCCTTCTCGAGCGCCGGATAGATCTCGCCTCCCGGGATGTTCTGCGGGACACCGCCGATGCGCTCGAGCACCTTGCCGCCGAAGCCGCCGATGCGCATCTTCAGTCCCTTCAGATCGGCAAGCGACTTGATCTCCTTGCGATACCACCCACCCATTTGTGCGCCGGTGTTGCCCATCACCAGATTGACGATCGAATACTGCTTGTAAAACTCGCGCATCAGCTTCATGCCGTTGCCTTCGAACATCCAGGCAGTCTGCTGCCGCGAATTCAGGCCGAATGGCACTGCGCAGTCGAAGGCGAAGGCCTCGTCCTTGCCGAAAAAGTAGTAAGGCGCGGTATGGGCGCACTCAACGGTGGCATTTTGAACGGCGTCGACCACACCAAAGGCCGGCACCAGCTCGCCTGCCGGATGCGTCGAAATCGTGAACTTCCCGCCGGTGGCGTCCGAGACGCTCTTGGCAAACACTTCGGACGCGCCGTAGATCGTGTCAAGCGCTTTCGGAAAGCTCGAAGCCAGGCGCCAGCGGATCTGCCCGGCCTGTGCGATCGCAGGTGCGGCAATCGTTGCGGCCGCCGCCCCCACTGTCGCGTTCTTCAAAAATGAACGACGTTGCATGTTGTCTCCTGTTGTAGCCGATCGAGATGTGCCATCTTGCTGTGCCATCTTGCGTGCACTGCAGGAAAGTGTAGCTGCCGCAACCGGATGCGTGTTCAGGGTTTCTACGCGCCACCGACGGTCATTCCGTCGATCAACAACGACCCGCTCACCTTGCTGCCACGAACAACCTGATCGTTGCCAACGGCTACGATGTTGCGAAACATGTCGCGCAGATTGCCGGCCACCGTGATTTCCTCGACCGGATAACGAATTTCCCCGCCTTCGACCCAGAAGCCGCTCGCGCCGCGGGAGTAGTCGCCGCTGACGTAGTTGACGCCCTGCCCGATCAGGTCGGTGACCAGCAAGCCGGTGCCGAGACGCTGCACCATGCCGGCCAGGTCGTCGTTGCGTCGTGTCGCACTTGACCGAATTTCGAAGTTGTACGAACCGCCCGAGTTTCCGGTCGAGCGCATCCCGAGCTTGCGCGCGGAATAACTCGACAGAAAGTAACCGGTCAGCACGCCGCCTGCGACGACGTCGCGCTTGATGCCTCGCACGCCTTCCTCGTCGAACGGGCTCGACCCGGGGCCTTGCGGCAGGTAAGGGTCTTCGTGCAGCGTGATGTGATCGGAAAAGACCGACTTGCCGAGCGCATCGACCAGAAAAGAGGCGTTTCGATACAGCGCACCCCCGCTGGCAGCCTGTACAAAATTTCCCAGCAATCCGCATGCAAGCGGAGCCTCGAAGAGAACCGGGCACTGCCGCGTTTGCAACTGGCGAGCCGACAGGCGAGCAAGCACGCGCCGCGCTGCATAGTCGCCGACCGCTTCGGGCGATGCCAGCTCGTCGGCGATACGTGAAGACGAGTACCAATCGTCGCGCTGCATGCCGTTGTGATCGCGTGCAATCGGCGCAACCGAGATCGAGTGACGCGAGTACGCGTAACCACCGACGAACTGCTGCGTGTTGGCGAGCACAAAATGCCCCGACGACGTATAGACATTGGCGCCTTCGGAGTTGACGATCTGCGGGCTGACCGCGAACGCTGCCGCCTCGCAGCGCTGCGCCAGCTTGATGGCTTCGCCGGTGTCGATCGACCATGGATGAAACAGATCGAGATCGCGCGGAGAACGCTGCAGCGTGTCGGGGTCGGGCAAGCCGGCCGCCTCGTCTTCGGCGGTGAAGCGCGCAATGTTGTGCGCCGCTTCGACCGCCTGTTGCAATGCCGGGCGGGCGAAATCAGACGTCGAAGCATTGCCGCGACGCTTGCCGATGTAGACGGTGATGCCCAGACCCTTGTCGCGCGTGCGCTCGATGGTCTCGACCTTCTTCTTGCGCACCGATACCGACAGCCCGGTCGATTCGCTGACTTCGCACGCAGCGTCGCTCGCTCCGAGCGAGCGGGCGTGCTGCAGGGCGTCCGCCGCGAGTTCGCGCAGACGCTGGTCAGAGAGGGAAAAGGGAGTCACGTCGCTGGCTCATGTGCTTAGTATGATAACTAACGATATGGAAGCGACGCCGGACGACGCCGAACGACCCAGCAAAACCGAGCGCAAGAGGCAAATGCACGCTCTGCAGACGCTCGGCGTGCAGCTGGTCGAGCTGAGCCACGATCAGTTTGCGCGACTCGATCTGCCCGATGAATTGCGTGAAGCGGTCGACTTTGCCCACCGAGTAAAGGGTCATGAAGCGCGGCGACGGCACATGCAGTATCTCGGCAAACTGATGCGCCGAGTCGATGCCGACGCCATTCGTGCGGCCCTCGAGACAGTCACCGGAGAGTCGCGCGCCGCAGTGTCGCTGATGCACCGGGCCGAAACGTGGCGCAACCAACTGCTTGACGACGACGAAGCGCTGACCGCATTCATCGCTGCGTACCCGGACGCTGAAGCGCAATGGCTGCGCTCGGCGATTCGCGCAGCGCGGCGCGAGCGCGAGCTGCAGCAGCCGCCGAGGCACGCGCGCGAGCTTTACCAGCGCTTGCATCGGCATCTCGAAAGCCAATGGCGCGAGCGGGCATCCCCGGCCAATGAAGGCTAAACGCGCGCTCGCAAACGAGCTGATCGTGGGGATGGTGTCGATCTCCGATCGCGCCTCGCAGGGCGTTTATGTCGACCAGGGCCTACCCGGATTGCAGCAATGGTTCGCGCGCGCTCTGAAGACACCGTTTCAAACGCATCAGCGCCTGATTGCCGACGATCAGGCGACCATCGAGCAGACGTTGATCGAGCTGATCGATGACGTCGGCTGCGACCTGGTGCTGACCACTGGCGGTACCGGTCCGGCCCGGCGCGACGTGACGCCCGAAGCCACGCTGGCCGTCGCCACACGCGTGATGCCGGGCTTCGGCGAGCAGATGCGCCGCATCTCACTCGAATTCGTGCCGACCGCGATCTTGTCGCGCCAGGTCGGCGTTCTGCGCGAAACGGCGGACCATGCCGCGCTGATCTTGAATTTACCGGGGCAACCAAAGGCGATCACGGAAACACTCGAAGGGCTGAAGTTGCCCGGCGGCGAGTCGAGCGTGCACGGAATTTTTTCCGCTGTGCCGTACTGCATCGATCTGATTGGCGGGCCCTATGTCGAAACCCATGAGACAGTACTGAAGTCATTTCGACCCAAGTCTGCGCGAAAGGCCGGTGCATGAGCCCCCAGGCCGCCCTGGGGGCTCATAGCTCCCGCTTGGCGGGACAGCGCGAAGCGCGAAGGGTGCACCAATGAACACGCTGCTCGAATGCGTTGAGTTACAAACGCACCCGTCGCCGTCCGCCACCGTGATCTGGCTGCATGGCCTCGGTGCCGACGGCTATGACTTTGTGCCGGTCGTGCGCGAGTTGCAGGCGCTCGGTGCGCCGCCTTTGCGCTACGTCTTCCCGCATGCGGCGACGATGCCGGTGACGATCAACGGCGGCGCGGTGATGCGGGCCTGGTACGACATCACCAACGCCGACCTTCTGCGGCGCGAAGATGAGAAAGGGATCCGCGCGTCGCAGCAGCAGGTTCAGGCGCTGATAGCGCGTGAGGCCGAGCGCGGCGTTGCAAGCTCGCGCATCGTGCTCGCCGGTTTTTCACAAGGCGGAGCGATCGCGCTACAGACCGGACTGCGCCAGTCGGAGCCACTGGCCGCGATCATCGCGCTGTCTTGCTACCTGCCGCTGGCCGATAGCTTCACTCGGGAGCGCGCGCTCGCCAGCGCCCGTGTGCCGATCTTCATGGCGCACGGGACGTCCGATCCAGTCGTGCCACTCGCGCGCGGTGCGGCCTCGCGCGATGCTTTAACAGCCGCCGGCCATGCGGTCGAGTGGCATCAATATCCGATGCCGCACTCGGTCAATGAACAGGAGATCCGCGATATCGCGGCGTTTCTAAAGCGGGTCGTCGCCTAGCGCTTGTCGATACTGAGCCGTCCCGGACCGAAGGCCATCACGAACATCAATCCGCCTATCAGGGCCAGATTTTTCATGAAGTTAATTTGCTCCATGTACTTCTGCGCCTCCGGCACCGCCCAAAAGTTGTGGAAGAAAAACGTGACGATCGCAGTAAATACGGCCAGCAGGAAGGCCGCCCAGCGCGCCTTCAAACCAAAGACAAGCATCAACGCCGCGCCGACTTCAATGATGATGGTCGCAACTGCAAACACTTGAGCCATCGGGAGGCCCTTTGATGCAATCGCACCCATCACACCCTCGAAACCGCCGATCTTCCCAAAGCCAGACACCAAAAAAACCACCGCCAGAAAAATCCGGCCGATCAAGCTCAATGCATCGGAAGTGGCATTCATCGCAGCTCCTGTTCAAGAATTAAGGCAAATCGAACACCAGGATCTCGGCTTCGTGGCCATTGGTCAGCCGAATACTATCGGCATCTTCGAGTTTGGCGGCGTCACCCGTAAGCAGGCGTGTCGCATTGGCTTCGATCTCGCCGCGCGCAACGTGCACGTAGGCACGGCGACTCTTCTTCAAATCCATCGTTGCGCTCTGATCGCCGGAAAAAGTCCCGATATACATGCGCGCATCCTGGTGAATCTTCACGGAGCCGTCAGCGCCGTCCGGTGAAGCCACCAGTCGTAAGCGGCCGCGCTTGGCTTCGGCGGCGAAGCGTTTTTCTTCGTAGCTGGGACGGATGCCGCGTACGTTTGGCTCGATCCATATCTGCAACAAGTGCGTGATCTGCCCGGATTGATTGAACTCCGAATGCCGAACCCCGGTGCCAGCGCTCATCCGCTGCACATCGCCGGGACGAATGACCGCTGCCGCGGAGCCGTGACTGATGCTGTCCTTGTGCGACAGCTCGCCGTCGAGCACATAGGTGATGATTTCCATGTCGCGATGGCTATGCGTCCCGAATCCCATGCCCGGCGCAATTCGGTCTTCGTTGATCACGCGCAGCGGTCCAAAGCCCATGTGATCCGGATCCCGATAGTCGGCAAACGAGAAACTATGAAACGTTTGCAGCCAGCCGTGATCGGCATAGCCGCGTTCGTTGCTGCGGCGAACGCTGAGCATTGATCTTCCGGGTAGAGAAAGTGGCTCGAAGGACACGCAACCTTCGCGCGCCCGAAAACAGAAGCAAGCCCTAGACCCGCGGCCCTTGACCTAAGGGTTTCTTCAGCCGATGCGCGTTGCGCGCGGCACGAGGGGTGTGACGTTATTGGGCAAGCCGGCGTTGTGGGCAAAGGCGAAGCGATTCTTACCCTTGAGCTTCGCGTCGTACATCGCGAGATCCGCCAGTTGCAACAGGCGTTCGAGATCACGGCCCTGCTCGGGCGCGAGCGCAACGCCGATGCTGGCTGATACGGTCAGCGGCGGCAAGCTGTCCGGCGCTTCGCCCGCGAGCACGACCGGCTGCGAGATCGCGTGCAACAGCCTGAGGGAAATTTTTTCCACTTCGAGCCGCGCTCCCACGTCCGGCGCGAGTACCGCAAATTCGTCGCCACCGCGGCGCGCGACGGTATCTTGCGGCCGCATCACACGCGTTAGCCGTACGGCGATCTCGCGCAGCATCAAATCGCCAACCTCGTGGCCGTACTGATCGTTGATGTCCTTGAAACCGTCAAGATCAATCGCCAGAACCGCACAACTGACCTGGCGCAGTTCCGACGTTGCCAATGCCGCGGCAGCGCGCTCAGCCAGCAGGCGGCGATTCGGAAGGCCGGTGAGCTCGTCGTGCTGCGCCTCGTGCAGCGCGTTGGCTTCGCGCTGCTTCAGCGTGTCGATGTCGGCAATCACGAGCACAAATTCGCCCGGCGCGATCGACCGCGCCGTCACCTGGCACCAGGCCGAGCCGTCGCCCGAGCCCATCGCGTGGTGCTGCAGACCGAGCTTGGCGCCGCGCTGCACGCGCAACTCGCGCACCACGGCCTGATCCTGTGCGCTCGCCGCTTCCGCCGCTTCGGTGACATCGCGCCAATCTTCGGCATCGAGCAGGCAGTCGGACAGCTGGGTACGCGCCAGCTCGTCCGGCGGCAAACCGACCAGGCGCAGGAAGGCATCGTTGCAACGCTGCACCGTGCCGAGCTTGACGACCGCGATCGCCTGCCCTGCGGAGTCCAGCACCGTGCGCTCGACCCGCAGCGCCTCCGACAGCCGCCGCTCGCGCGACTTCAGGGCTGTCAGGTCTGCGTTCATGCCGATCACGCCCGCAAACGCGCCATCCGGCCGCCGCAGGGGCGCGGCGCTGATCGACATGATCAAGCGCCGGCCGCCCTGGGTCATGTGCACCGCTTCGAGATCGCGAATCGGCTTGCCTTCGCGCAGCGCTTCGAACGCCGCGGCGACGGCCGGCTGGTCGATGTCAGCGGGCAGCAGCACTTCGATCGAGCGGCCCACCAGCTCGCGTGTCTCGTAGCCGTAGATTTCGCGCGTCGCGCGCCGGCTGACGAACGTGATGATGAACTTGTCGTTGCACGCCCAGATCAGATTGGCAGAAGCTTCGACCAGCGATTTGTATTGCGACTTGCTGCGCTTCAAGCGATCGAGCTCGATTAGTTCTGCGTGCGATGCAATCGTGTCGAGCACCAGCACGGCCTGCAGCTTTTTGCTCGGGTCACGGCTCGTGTAGGGGACAAAGTGACTGCGCAGAGCCAACCGGCCGCCCGAGCGGCTGGTGCGTGCGTTGACGACGTCGTAGACCGGCGTGCCGTCGAGTGACTTTTGCAGCGCGTTCAACACCGCCGTGCGCGATTCGCTCTTGAACTCGAACGCCTCGTCCCATTGCGGGCGCAGCCGCGTCTCGGCACGCAGGCCCCAACGCTTCGGATCGGTGCTCTGCGCGTGCACTACCCGCCCCTGCGAGTCGACCAACCACACCAACACCGGCAAGCGGGCGAGCAGATCAGCCGTTGCTTCGAGCGGCCGCTCGGGCGCGCCTTTCGCCGCGGCGATCGTGCCCACTACCGGCGCCACCGCATTGCCGATCGGCGGACGCGTGACGCAGATCACGCGCACCAGGCGCGCGACACCACTGATATCGCGCAGGCTCATGCGCTCGTCGAACACTGCACCCGCGCGTATGAATTCCTTGTAGATGCCGTTGATTCGTACGCGCTCGGCCTCGGTCAACAAATAGCCGAGCGGAAAAGCGGTCGAGTCGCTGGCCAGCAATCGATCGGTGGGCGGCGGAAACTCGCGCGGCAGTATCAAAATGCCACGCTCATCCCGGTACCAAGGCAGCCCCTGCATGCCGCCCATCCATTCGGCAAATCGGCGCGCGTCTTCGAGCAGCCGGTTCGGACCGAACGGCTCGTGCGCCGCTTTCGTCAGCGCTATCACGATCACCGACGACTCGCGGCCAGGTTCCATGAAACGCACGCGTCCGTTCCACACGGCCCCTTCGAAGGTACGACCGGCCGGCCTGACTTCAACGGCGACACTCGACTTCGACGGATGCTTGAGGGGATCGAGCGCATCGGCCGGCTCGGCCACCAGGCACTCGGGAACCAGACTGCCGACGATCGCGCGTTCGCTACGGCCAATGAATTCGCACGCGGAACGATTGACTTCGATCAAGCGGCCGTTGCGCACGACGATCACCGGCGTCGGAATCGCATGAATGGCTGCCTGCCATCCGAACCGGGTCATGTTGTTGGCCATCGTTTGATGGGCGGCGCGCGCGACGTGACGTGCCATAGGTTGCTGCCGGCCGATCCACCAGGCAGCCAGCAGCCACAGCGGAAAGCCCATCACGAACGTTGGCATTTCGCCTTGCGCACGCAGTGCGCCGATCGCAAACACGCCGATCCACGCCAGCACGTAAACGGTCCACACGCGCGGCCAGCCACCATAGCTGAGTGCCGCCAGCAAAACCGCGCCGGCGGCGGCATAGGCCCCGGGGCCCGCCACGAATGCCGCGGGGTTGGGTACCAGCGCGAGCAGCACGCTCCACAGCACGACCTCCGCAATGGCGGTGGTCAGGTAGATCTTCCCGCCGCGCGTATCCGCCAGTACCTCGCCCGGTGAGGTTGCGTATTCGGTGGCAATCAGAAACCGGATGGCCGCATTGACTCCGTAAAGCGCCAACCAGGCCAGCGCCAAGGCGTTGGCGCCGGCGCTCATTGAGGCAAACGATGCCACCACACCGATTAGCAGTAGCGCCGGTAACAGGCGCCGTTCGGCAGCAAAAGGGACGCGCAGATCGAACTGGGCGTGCGCCGGCTTGCGCGGAGTGCTGCGCGTTTCGGTAATTCCTCCGCTTGAAACCATGGGCAGTGCGTTACGCGGTCGGCGAGGGAGTGGACTGACATCGTAGCGGTCAGCCGCCGGAACCGGCAATCGCCGACTGTCGGCGAATAGCGCCATCGGGCGTCACGTTAGCCCGTATGGACGAAGAATCGCCCCGCGCGTTCCGACCTGGCGCCCTAGTTACTGCAGCCGCGCGTTGTCCTTGACGCCGGCGCGTTTGGGCGCGCCGGCCCCGACTTCGCCGGCGAACTGATAGCCGTTCTTACCGGCGGCCTTGGCAGCGTACATCGCGTTGTCGGCCGCCGACAGCAGCGCATCGAAGTCGTGTCCGTCTGCAGGGAACAGCGCAATGCCGACGCTGGCGTGCATGCGCACGGTGCGCCCGGGCACATCGACATTTTCGCTGGCTGCAGCGATCAGCTTTTCGGCCACCACGACCGCAATCGACGGCTCATCGATTTCGGGCAGCAACACGACAAACTCGTCGCCGCCGGTGCGTGCGACGACGTCGTAGTCACGCAGGACGTTCGACAGCCGCTGCGCCACTCGCCGCAGCAACGTGTCGCCGTACGCATGGCCGAACAGGTCATTGAATTCCTTGAAACCGTCCAGATCGAGTACAAGCACGGAGGCCATCCGCCTCTGCCGCAAGGCCACCGACAGCAGGCGACGCGCGTGTTCGACCAGCAGTCGGCGATTCGGCAATCCGGTCAGCTCGTCGTGGTTGGCGTGATGCCACGCCAGTTCCTCGCGCTTCTTCAGCGCCGAGATATCGGTCAACACCAGAATGCGTGAGTTCGCTTCGCCGGCCTGGCGCGAAGTCAGCTGGCACCAGATCGTGCGCCCGTCGGCCCCGCGCAGCATCACTTCGTGAATCGCGGCATCGCCCTTGACGCCGGCCGCGCTGGTGCCGTGCTCTATCGTTTCCCAGTCACCACTGTTCGCCAGGATCGTCGCCACCGGCTTTCCGATCAATGACTCGCGCGACACGCCCAGCATGCGTGCGAGCGCCCCGTTCGGGCCTTCGATGCGCCCGCGGCGAACGAACGCAATGCCCTCGCCGGCCGCGTCGAAGACCGCCTGCTGGTTGCTCAGTGCAATGTTGAGCTCGCGCTCACGCTGCTTCAGTCCGGTGATGTCGCTGCAGATTCCGGTCACCGATTCGATTTCTCCCGAGTCGTTCAGCATCGGCAACGCGCTGATGTTCACGTACAGCGGCTCGGCGCGCTTGGTGCGCTGTATCGCCTCCATGTCGAACACCGACCTGCCATGCATCACCGGAGAGAAACGGCGCAAGAACTCGCGGCGCGTGAACTCCGGCGCGTTGAAGTCCCACACGTAGCGGCCCAGCATCTCGCGCGGCTCATAGCCGTACAGGTCACGGCAGGCGCGGTCAGAAACAAAAGTCAGGCGCGCATGCCGGTCGCAAATCCAGATCAGCGACGGCGACGCTTCGACCAGTGCACGATACTGGCGCTCGCTTTCCGAGAGCCGGTGCTGCGCGTTGCGACGCTCGGTGTCGTCGACGATCGAAAACACAAGTCGCGTCGTTCGACCACTGGTACCTCGCACCGACTCGCCGCGCAGAACCACCCACACGTAACTGCCATCGGCACGCTGCATCCGGCACTCTTCGCGTAAAGCTGCGCCCTGATCGATGTGCCGGCGACGCGCTATTCGTACCCGATCGCGATCATCGGGATGCAGCGACTCCGAAAACTTGTACGACTGCATGAACGATTCGCGATCCGAATAACCGAGGATCTGGATGTACCGCGATGAAAACGAGCGCTCGCCTGTCAGAACATTGGTATCGGCAACGCCGGCGTCGATCGCATCCAGCGCCATCCGCAGCTGCTCGCGGCTGCGCGTGAGTTCGGCGTTCGCCAGTTCCTGCGCGCGAGCCGAGCTGTTGGCGCGCGTGCGCATCGCGACATTGTTTGACAGCGCGCGGCGCAGCAGGACAAACGCCGCGGCCGCGCCGATCAAAGTCAACGCCCACGATACGAGGGTGATCTGACGCAGCGGCAAGTTGTGCGACAGCAGGAACATCAGCTGCGCGAAACCCAGCGGCACCGCGAAAGCGATCCATGGCATGCCCGCCGGCGCAAACGCCAGCAGTGTCCCAAGCAGAACCGCAATCGTCAGCACGAGCTGCAACACGGCGCCCGAGTCGTCGGCGGCCGGCAACAGCACGAGCGACAGGGCCCACGCGGTCCCCTCGAGCGCCGCCAGTGCCGAGTACGCTTGTGCTGAGCGCGGCACCCGGTTTGAATGGGCCGCCATCCAGTTCGACAGGCGCTGGCAATACCAGGCACGTGCAACGACGATTGCAGCCAGCGCTGACCACCAGAGCACCGCTGCCGGCAGCTGATCCTCCCGCCACAGGATCAGCACGATCAGCAAGCCGAAAGCCAGATTGCCGAACCAGGTCGTGCGCCCAAGGTCGAGCGACAACTTGAAAAGCTCGGAGGTAACGGTTGACTTGGCCAACGGTGCAATGGCGAGTAGTTGGTGCCGCGCGCGCAGCGGTCATGCGGATACTTGGATAATCGCTCCACGGCCGCTTCGCCTGAAGCCACAAAAGCGGGGCAGATCGACCGGAATCCAGATCAACTGATCTTTCGCTCAAAGGGTTGCATCTCGCGTGACGCCCTATCGTGGCCAATATCGCGGCCGTTTCGCGCCTTCACCCACCGGCCCAATTCACGCCGGATCGCTCGCCACTGCGCTCGCGAGCTGGCTCGACGCACGCGCGGCCGGCGGGAAATGGATCATCCGTATCGAGGATCTGGACCCACCACGCACCGTTCCCGGCGCGGCTGCGCGGATCGTTGAAGCGCTTGCACGCTGCGGACTTGAGTCGGACGAGCCCGTCGTGTTTCAGAGTGCGCGGCGCGAGCTCTATGAGGCTGCCTTTGCCCGGCTACAAGCCGCAGGACTGATCTACGGCTGCGCGTGCTCGCGCAGAGACGTCGATGAAGTCATCGAAGCACAGGCGAACTGGCCTGCCGGCGTGTATCCCCGCACGTGCGCTCGCGGTGTCGCCCCTGAAAAACCGATTCGCGCCTACCGGGTTCGGGTGCCCGACGAAGAGTCAAGTTTTTTCGATCGTGCAGCCGGCCCCTACACGCAGCACCTGACGACCAACGTCGGAGACTTTGTCGTCCGGCGAAGCGACGGCTTGTGGGCGTACCAACTTGCAGTCGTGGTCGACGATGCCGAGCAGAAAATCACCCACATCGTGCGCGGTGCCGATTTGCTCGACAACACGCCGCGCCAGATCTACCTGCAACGCGCGCTCGGATTTTCAACACCACGCTATCTGCATGTACCGCTGGTGCTTGACACTGCGGGCGAAAAGCTGTCAAAGCAAACCGGAGCGACCGAGGTGGACGCGGCGCACCCGCTGACGGAACTGAATCGCGCTGCGTTTCATTTGGGCATGCCGCGCTTCGCCGCGCACTCGCTCGAAGCCTTTCTCCGCCTAGCAACCGATGCCTGGCGTGAGCAGTATCAGTTGTAGTGGTTCTATCGCACCGCCGCCACCACACTGGCCACCGCCGCCGTCAACTTCTTCGCGTACGGCACGTGCAGAAACTCGTTCGGACCGTGCGCATTCGAATGCGGGCCGAGCACACCGGTGATGAAAAATTGCGCGCGCGGAAATCGCTCGCCGAGCATGTTCATGAACGGGATCGTGCCGCCTTCGCCGATCCACGCCACGTCGCGGCCGTACGACTGCAACGAAGCCTGCGCGAGCGCGGTTTTCAGCCAACTTGCGGTTTCCGGAGCATTCCATCCGGTTGCACCCCAGTCGGCATCGAACGAAACCTTCGCGTTATAAGGCGGGTTCTCGGTCAATGCTTTACGAATCGCCCAGGTCGCCTTCTCGCCGTCGACCGTCGGCGGAATGCGCATGCTCAGCTTGAACGTTGTTTTCGGGCGCAACACGTTGCCGGCTGAATCGATGCTCGGAAAACCGGCGGCCCCGGTGACCGCCAATGCCGGGCGCCACGTGCGATTCAGAATTCCTTCGACCGGATCGGTCGTGACCGGCATCGCATGCAAGTGTCCCCCCGTGCCGTGGGTGCAGCTGACCCACGGAAACTCTTTCCATACTTGGTCACCGAGAATTTCACCGGCGGTGTGCGCTTGCTGTACACGCTCGGATGGAATATCGGCATGCAGTTCGGGCAACAAAACTTTGCCCGTCATCGGATCGTCGAGCCGGTTCAGTAACTGACGTGCGATGCGAAACGAAGACGGAACGATGCCGCTCGCATGCCCCGAGTGCACGCCTTCCGACAGGATTTCGACCGTCAATGTACCGCCGACCAAGCCGCGCAGCGACGTGGTCACCCACAGTTGATCGTAATTGCGGCAGCCGGAATCGAGCCCCACGACGAGCTGAACATCACCGAAGCGCGGCGCGAGCAGCGTTAAGTATTCTGGAAGGTCGGGACTGCCGCTTTCCTCGCACGTTTCGATGATGCCGACGCAGCGCGGGCGCGCAACGCCTTGCGCATCGAGCGCCGCGATCGTCGTCAGCGCAGCGTAGATCGCGTAGCCATCGTCAGCGCTACCGCGTCCGTACAGTTTGCCGTCTTCATATACAGGCTTCCAGGGCCCAAGGTCGTCGCGCCATCCCACCATCTCGGGCTGCTTGTCCAGATGGCCGTAGAACAACACGGTGCGATCGTTTCCCAGACCGTGCGTGGCCGGCACGTCGAACAGCAGGCACGGGGTCTTGCCTTCGATCGCGACGATCTCGATCGTCAATCCATCGATCGACTGACTGCGGCACCACTCCTCGGCCGCTTTCACAACTGCGTGCAGATGCCCGTGTGCCTCCCAACTGCTGTCGAACGCAGGCGATTTCGCAGGGACTCGTACGTAGTCGACCAGACGTGGCACCAGGTCGTCGTCCCATTTTGTTGCAACAAACTGGTCAAGGTCGGCAAGGTTCATCGCAATCCCCGCACAAAGCAAAGTTGAAGTGTATCGGCTGCTAGCCTCACCATTTCATCACCTGGGGAGACACCCATGAAGCGCTTCTGCTGCTCGCTGATGTTGACGTTTGCTGTCGCGGGGGCAAGCGCGCAGCAGGCGACCTACACGCAGCGATTGCTGACACCGGAAACAGCACTCAAAGCCACGCTGGCCGCGCTCGAGGACTGCCGCAAGCGCGGCTTTCAGGTCGCGGTTGCTGTAGTCGATCGCGCCGGTGTTGCGCAGACGATGCTGCGTGATCGCTTCGCGGGGCCGCATACGGTAAACACCGCGATCAACAAGGGCTACACCGCGGTCAGCTTCCGGGTCGACACGCTCGAATTGTCCAAGCAAACGCAAGCGGGATCGCCAAGCTCGGGGGTCAGAGCGATCCCGAACGTCGTCGCCATCGGCGGCGGTGTTTTGATTCAGGCGGGTGGCACGCTGCTGGGAGCGATCGGTGTTTCGGGCGCTCCGGGCGGTGAAGCCGACGAAGCGTGCGCAAAGGCCGGCATCGCCGCGATTCGCGACGACATCGAACTGTGAACCCGCGAACGTGCCTGCCGCACGCCTGACGCCATCGACTACTGCGCTGCTGATTGCGCCGCCGCTTTTCTGGGCCGGAAACGCCGTCCTCGCACGCGCGCTGGTGGGAGAGTTCCCGCCGCTGGCTCTGTCGTTCTGGCGCTGGACGTTGGCGTTCGTGCTGATAGCACCGTTTGCAGCACGCACCGTCTGGCAGCATCGCGCGCTGATCCGAGACAATTTCGCGCTGCTCGCGTGGACCAGCCTGCTTGGGGTCGGTTGCTACAACTCTTTGCAATATCTGGCGCTGCAAACATCGACCGCAGTGAACACCACGCTGATTGGGGCGTCGGGGCCTGTTATCACGTTGATGGTCGGCGCGGCGTTTTTCTCTTCAAGGGTTGCGCGGCAACGATGGATTGGGGCGGCGATTTCGTTGGGCGGCGTGCTCTGGGTGATCGCACGCGGCGAACCCGGCAACCTACTGCGGCTGCACTTTGCCGTGGGCGATCTGATCATGCTGGCCGCTACGCTGGCTTGGAGCATTTACACGTGGCTGCTTACGACCCGGCGCCCGGCTTTGCCACTGACGGCCTTTCTCGCCGTACAGATCGGACTGGGCGCGGTGATGATCCTCCCGTTTTATTTGCTCGAATACTTGATCACGCGCCAAAGTCCTGCGCCTACACCGACCAATCTTGCGGCACTCGTCTATGTCGTGTTGTTGCCGTCGCTTGCCGCCTATTACTGCTGGGACCGCGGGGTCGCGCGCGTCGGTGCCGTTTTGCCGATGTACTTCGTCAATCTGACGCCGGTGTTTGCAGCGTGCCTTTCGTGGGCGTGGCTCGATGACCCGATCGGCATTTATCACCTGGTCGGCGGCGCGTTGATTCTCGCCGGTATTTATCTGGCTACCGAGAGAGTGCATAAGGTCTCCTAGCTACAATCGAGCCCCGATGCGAAACGACCAAGCAGTCACTGTTCGCCGCGCCGATTATCGGCCGCCGGATTTTGTGCTCGATCGCGTCGCGCTCGAATTCGATCTCGATCCTGCACTGACCTATGTGTCGGCAACGCTCGACGTACGGCGCAACCCGATCGTCGGCGGCGCGGCACCCTTGCACCTCGACGGCGAAGACCTCGAGCTGGCGCTGATCGCAATCGACGGACACGCGCTGCCCGCAACGGCTTACCAGTTGCGCGAAGATGGACTGACGCTTCGGACGCAGTCGAATCGATTTCAGCTGAAGACCGTGGTCCGCATCAAGCCGTCGCAAAACACCGAGCTGATGGGCCTGTTCGTTTCGAACGGTAACTTCTTTAGCCAGTGCGAAGCCGAAGGGTTCCGTCGGATCACGTTTTTTCCCGATCGGCCCGACGTGATGACGACCTATCGCGTCACGCTGCGCGCCGCTAAATCGCGCTACCCGGTGTTACTGGCCAACGGAAATCTGATCGAGCAAGGCGACTTGTCCGAAGGCAGGCACTACGCGATCTGGGACGACCCGTTTCCGAAGCCCAGTTATCTGTTTGCCTTGGTGGCGGGCAACGTCGCCGTGCACGAAGACCGCGTCACGCGAGCGAGCGGGCGCGAGGCAACCTTGCAGGTCTACGTCGAGCACGGCAACCAGGACAAGACCGGGCATGCGATGGATAGCTTGAAGCGTGCCATCGCGTGGGACGAGCGTCGCTACGGGCTCGAACTCGACCTTGACCGCTTCATGATCGTCGCGTCGAACGATTTCAACATGGGCGCGATGGAGAACAAGGGTCTGAACATCTTCAACGCGAAATACGTGCTGGCCAGCCCCGCCGTTGCGACCGACGACGATTACGCCAGCATCGAGTCGGTCGTAGGGCACGAGTATTTCCACAACTGGACCGGAAACCGTGTCACGTGTCGCGACTGGTTTCAGCTGAGCCTGAAGGAAGGGTTGACCGTCTTTCGCGATCAGGAATTTTCCGGCGACATGCTGGGCGACGCGAGCAGCCGTGCGGTCAAACGCATTGAAGACGTTCGTGCACTGCGCGCGATGCAGTTTCCGGAAGACGGTGGTCCGATGGCGCATCCCGTGCGCCCGGACAGCTATCAGGAGATCAGCAACTTCTACACCGCAACGGTGTACGAAAAAGGCGCCGAAGTCGTGCGCATGCTGCAAACGCTGGTCGGCATCGATGGCTTCCGGCGCGGCATGGATCTTTACTTCAAGCGGCACGATGGCCAGGCCGTGACGTGCGACGACTTCGTCGCCGCGATTGCGGACGCCAACGGCCGCGATCTGACGCAATTCAAGCGCTGGTATTCGCAAGCCGGCACGCCGCGCCTGACCGTTGATACACGCTACGACGCCCACGCTTTTGCGTTCGAAATGACCGTCAGCCAGGCGACTCCCCCTACGCCGGGACAAGCGAACAAGGAACCGTTTCATATTCCGTTTGCGGTGGGGTTGTTAGCCGGTGATGGACGCGACATGCCACTGCAATTGGAGGGTGAAGTTGGAAATGCCGGCGCTGGCACGCCGGCGACGAAGGTGCTCGACCTGACGCAGGCGAAGCAGACCTTCCGCTTTATCAACGTCGGCGAACGCCCAGTGCCATCGTTGCTGCGTAATTTTTCGGCACCAGTCATCGTCGAACATCGTTACAGCGACGCCGAGCTTGCGTTTTTGTCGGCGCACGATTCGGATGGCTTCAACCGCTGGGAAGCCGGGCAGCGTCTGGCCATTGCGAGGCTTATGTCGCTGACGGATGCAGTGGAAGCCGGCCGGCCACTGGCACTCGACGACGCGTTCATAACCGTGCTGCGCGCGACTCTGCTGGATGCCGCACTATCGCCCGCGTTCAAGGCGCAGGCCCTGCTGTTACCTGCCGAAAGCTTCATCGGCGAACAGCGCGCCGTCATCGATCCCGAGGCGATTCGCCAGGCGCGCCGCTATGCGATGCGCGAGCTCGGGCAGCGACTGGCTTCCGACTGGCAATCGACCTACACCTCCTTGCAGTCTTCGCTACAAACGAGCGGCGAGTATTCACCCGACGCCGCGTCGGCCGGAAAGCGCGCCCTGCGCAATCTGGCAATGACCTATCTCGCAGAAGGCGAAATAAATGGCGTGCTCGAGCTCGCACGCGAACAGCTGGTGGCATCGACCAACATGACCGATGCGCAAGGCGCGCTGTCGGTAATCGTCAACAGCGCGTCACCGCTGAAGGCTGAAGCGCTGATTCAGTTGGCGCGCTTGTGGAGCGAGCAGCCGCTGCTGATGAATAAATGGTTTCAGCTGCAGGCGACTGCGATCGCGCATCCCGGCGAGCCGCCAGTCGTGCAGCGGGTACGACTGCTGATGCGGCACCCTGGTTTTTCCCTTTCGAACCCCAACAACGTGCAGTCGCTGATTCGGTCGTTCTGCGTGCTCAATGAAGCCGAGTTCCATCGCCGTGACGCCAGTGGTTACACGTTTTGGGTCGATCAGGTGCGGGCACTGGACAAAATCAACCCGACGATTGCGGCACGGATTGCACGCGCGCTCGATCGCTGGCGCAAATTCACTTCCGACCGGCAGGCCGCGATGCGTGCTGCACTCGAAGAGATCGCGGCACAGCGCGGGCTGTCGCGAGATGTGTGCGAGATCGTCAACAAGGCGCTCGCGCGTTGAGTTCCCGGTGATGAAACTGTCGCTGACGCATTACCTGATTCGCTGTGAGCGCGAACACGGCATCGATTCGGATCTGCGGCTGCTGCTCGAAACCGTCGCCCGCGCGTGCAAGACGATCAG
Source organism: uncultured beta proteobacterium (assembly GCA_963829995.1). Lineage (GTDB taxonomy): Bacteria > Pseudomonadota > Gammaproteobacteria > Burkholderiales > Burkholderiaceae_F > JACCZX01. The sequence goes on from CAWHKW010000005.1 coordinate 191,554, forward strand.
TCATGCGGTCGGCAAGGGTGCACTCGGCAACGTACTGGGCAGCGCGAACACGACGAACATTCAAGGGGAAGCGCAAAAGAAGCTCGACGTACTGTCGAACGAGATACTGTTCGAAGCCAGCTGCTGGGGCGGGTTCCTTGCGGGTATGGCGTCGGAAGAGATGGACGCGCCGATGGGAATCCCGGTCGCGTATCCGCGTGGAAAATATCTGCTGCTGTTCGATCCGCTCGACGGTTCGAGCAATATCGACGTCAATGTTTCGATCGGGACGATTTTCTCAGTGCTGCCCGGCCCGCCCAATGGCGAAGACGCCGGCGAAGCCGCATTTTTGCAGCAGGGCCACCGGCAGGTATGCGCGGGTTACACCGTCTACGGCCCGCAAACGCTGCTGGTGCTGACGGTCGGGCATGGCGTGCAGGTGTTTACGCTCGACCGCGATACGGGCTCGTTTCTGCTGACGCAATCGGATTTGCGAATTCCAGCCGACACGCGCGAGTTCGCGATCAACATGTCGAACATTCGGCATTGGGAAGCGCCGGTCAAGCGCTACGTCGACGAGCTGCTGGCGGGCAAGACGGGGCCGCGCGGCACCGATTTCAACATGCGGTGGGTCGCCTCGATGGTGGCCGACGTGCATCGGATCATGTCGCGCGGCGGCGTCTTCATGTATCCGCGCGACGCCCGCCCCGGCTACGAAGCCGGACGGCTGCGCCTGATGTACGAAGGCAATCCAATGGCGTTCCTGATCGAGCAGGCCGGTGGCGCCGCGACCAACGGGCATCAGCGCATCCTCGACATCGAGCCTGAAAAGCTGCACCAGCGTGTCGCTGTTTTTCTTGGTTCAAGCAACGAAATCGAGCGGGTGACAAGCTACCACCGCGTGTGACGCAGCTACGGCTATCGAAACATCTACGAACTCCCCCGCTGCTCGACATCGAGACGCCAAAGCTGCAATTCGAGTCGTCGCGGCGCTAGCTCGGCATCAGCACCGTCGATCCGACCGTCTTGCGCGCGGCCAGGTCTTCATGCGCGCGCGCGGCGTCCGCCAACGGATAGCGCTGCTCGATATCGACCTTGATCTTGCCTCGCTGCATCAAATCAAATAGCTCGGCCGCCGATTCTTCGAGGCGCGCACGCGGCACGACGTGGGTTGCAAGCGTGGGGCGCGTCACGAACAGCGATCCTTTTGCCGCCAGGATGCCCAGGTTGACGCCGGTCACCGCGCCCGACGCGTTGCCGAAGCTGACCATCAATCCACGCGGCTGCAAAGAATCAAGCGAGCCTTCCCATGTCGTCTTGCCGACTCCGTCGTACACGACCGGCACCTTGGCGCCGTTGGTCAGCGCGGCCACGCGTTCGGCAAAGTTTTCCTTCGAGTAATCGATCGTCTGCCAGGCGCCGTTCTTTTTTGCAAGCGCGGCTTTTTCGGACGAGCTCACAGTGCCGATTAACCGAACGCCGAGGGCGCGTGCCCACTGGCACGCAATCAAGCCGACGCCGCCCGCTGCAGCATGGAACAGGATCGTCTCGTTGCCCTGCAGCCGATACGTCTGCCGAAACAAGTACTGCACCGTTAGCCCTTTGAGCATCACCGCTGCGGCCTGCTCGAAACTGATCGCCTTCGGAATCTTGACGACGGTGGTGGCCGGCATCGTGCGCGACTCGGCGTAAGCACCGATCGGGCCCTGCGGATAGGCGACGCGGTCACCCTCTTTCAAACCTTGCGCGTTCGCGCCGACCGCTTCGACCACACCCGCGCCTTCGAATCCAAGGCCGTGCGGCAGCGCGTTCGGATACAAGCCGGTGCGGAAATAGATGTCGATGAAGTTCAGTCCGATCGCGTGCTGACGGATTCGCACCTCGCCCGGCCCGGGATCGGGCACGTCCGCTTCCACCAATTCGATCACTTCGGGACCACCGTGCGAGCGGATGACAATCGACTTCGACTTCATGTGACTTCCTCCTTCAATACCGGAATCTTGCCGGCGCGCGTTAACACATAAATTCCAGCCAGCACGAGCGCAGTGCCGGCCAGTTGCCAAAGCGTTATGCGCTCGTCCAGGAAAAGATACGCCAGTGCGATGGTAGACACCGGGCCGATCATCGACGCCATTGACGCACGGCTTGCGCCGATGCGCTCGACCGCCAGCATCGTGGCAAAGACCGGCAGTACGGTACACAACAACGCATTGAGCAACGACAACCAGTACACCGCGTCCGGCTGGCGCAATGCGGAGACAGGGTTCAATACAGCGAACTGCGCGAACACCGCGAAACTCGACACGCACATCGCATAAGCCGTCAGTCGTATTGCTCCGAGCCGCTGCACCAGTTCACCCGAGACGATCAGATAGATCGCGTAACAAACGGCGCTGCCAAACACAAGACTGGCGCCCAGCAGGACGTGTCCGCCTTCAAGGCTGACGTCGTGCCAGAACACCAGCACAATTCCGCCGTAGCAAAGCGAAAGCGCGCCCCATTCGTAGCGGCCGAACCGTTTGCGTAAAAAGAGCGCGGAAAGTATGACGACCAGCGTGGGGCTCAGGTACAGGATCAGCCGCTCGAGCGCCGCAGTAACGTACTGCAGGCCAAGAAAATCGAGATAGCTCGCCGCGTAATAACCGAGCAGCCCAATGAAGATCAAGCGCGCATGATCTGTGCGCGACAAAGGCCGGGCGCCGCGCGAAGACCACATCAGCGCGGCGACGAAAAACGGCAGTGAAAACGCCATCCGCAGAGCGATCAACGTCGCGGCGTCAACGCCGTAGCGGTAAGCAAGCTTGACAACGATCGCCTTGGCCGAAAAAAGGACACTGCCGGCGATGGCGAGCGCTAGGCCCGCAGCGAAGGCGCTTCTTTGAGCAGATTGCACTTTGTCGATTCTACGGTTCGCGCTTTCGTCGCCGTCGCGGTGCGCAAGCGTTGGGCGGAGCTGGCCTGCCTGGGCGTCGGGCACTGAAGTGCCAACCACTGCGGTACTCGCAACGCCGCGGCGAAATAGGCTAAAGCGCTATTTCGCCGACTAGCCCCGGCGCCTGCTCCGTTCCTCGGGCGACGCCCCGAAGGCAGGTCCAGCTCCGCCCAACGCTTGCGCTTGAGGCAGTCTCACTTGTTGGGGGGAAGGAAAAAAACACCTCGTGCGAGATAACGTCGCGACAGCAGCGGCTGGCGCAGCTGCGCCGCCTTTGAGTCGTCGCCCGAGGAACGGAGTCGAGCGCGGAGCTTTCGGGCCCGTTGTCTGAGCGCAGCGAGTTTACGGGCCCGCGCGCTCGGCGAGTACCGCAGTGGTCGGCACTTCCAGTGCCCGACGACGTAGGCGGCGCAGCTGCGCCAGCCGCTGCTGCTCCACGAACTCCGCAAAACAGTTCATTGCTATCGTTCGGCGCCGAATTCAGCATCACCAAAATGAACGTATTCATCGCCTCCCTTGCTTCGTTGCTCGCCGCAGTGGCATTGAGTGCATGCCGTTCGTCCGCTACCGACGCTGCTTCGCTCGAACCGTGTCGAATTCCCGGTGTCGAGCGCGAGGTCAAGTGCGGCTTGGTGCGCATGCCGGAAGATCCGGATTCACCTGGCAGCCGCTCGATCGAGGTTCGCTTCGCGGTGGTGCCGGCTGTTGCGCGCAACAAGCAACCCGATCCCATATTCGTATTCGCCGGCGGTCCAGGGCAAGCGGCGACCAAGGTCGCGCGGCAAGTGATGCCGGTGCTTGCCGAGCTGAACGCGCGACGCGACGTGGTTTTTGTCGATCAGCGCGGCACGGGCCGATCAAACGCGCTCACGTGCGACGTTGATGAGAGCTCGCTGGCATCGGCGCTCGAGCCCGAGCAACAGATTGCACGCCTCGGTCCGTGTCTTAAAGCGCTGACGGCGGACTTGCGCCAGTATGCGACCTGGATCGCTGTGCGCGACTTCGAAGCGATACGCACACAGCTGGGCGCCGACAAGATAAATTTGTGGGGCGCGTCGTACGGAACACGCGTGGCGCTTGAATACATGCGGCAGTACCCGGAGCGGGTGCGAACCGCTGTGCTCGACGGCGTGGCTCCGCCCGACATGGCCCTTCCGGTGTCGTTTGCGCTCGATGCCGAAGCCGCGCTGCAGTCGCTCGCTGATACGTGCATGCGCAATGAACGCTGCCGCACGCGGTATCCCGACTTCAATGAGCGAATTTCGGCGCTGCTGAAGCGCGCTGAAAGTGGAATCGACATTCGCATCCCGCATCCGTTGACGGGCGCCACGGAATCGTTCCGCCTCGATCGCAAAATGCTGGCATCGCTGCTGCGTGCGCCGCTCTACGTGCCGCAGCTCTCGTCGGTGCTTCCGTATGCGCTCGCCGAAGCCGGTCGGGGGGATTTCACGGCGCTGGTTGCGTTGAGCGCCGCGATCAGTGGCAACGTCGCCGAAAATTTCGCAGTCGGTATGCACTTCGCAGTCATCTGCGCTGAAGACCTGCCGCGCGTCGACGCGGCTGCTGCCGCCGAGGCAAGCCCACCGCGCTTCGGCTCTGCGTTTGCCGACCTGTATCGGCAGGCATGCCGCCTCGTGCCTTCGCGCGGGGTGCCTGTCGAGTTCTATTCGGTGCCGGCGTCGAAAGTCCCGGTGTTGATCTTCTCCGGTGGGCTCGACCCTGCTACGCCACCGCGCCATGGCGACTCGGTCGCACGACGGCTGGGTAACGCAAAGCACGTTATCGCTCCCAATCTCGGCCACGGCGTAAGTGCTCAAGGTTGCGCTCCGATGCTGGTATCGCGTTTCGTGCGCGACGCATCGTTCGAAGGCGTCGATGGCGATTGTTTGGCGCGTATTCCCGGCGCCGAGCGTTTTCGTAGCGATAGACCCCGCTGCAGCGCCACGCAAGAAGCCATGATCGCTAAGCCGTGATCGAAGTCCATGAGCTCGCCAAATCATTCGCCGCCAAGGTAGACGGCAAACGTGCGCGCGTGATCGCCGTCGAGGACGTGACATTCGTCGCCAACGATGGTCGCATTACCGCCCTACTCGGGCCGAACGGCGCAGGCAAGACAACGACGTTGCGCATTATCGGGACGCTGGTACGGGCGGATCGAGGCGTAGCTCGAGTCGGCGAGATCGACGTGCAAAGCGATACGCGTGCTGTGCGCGCCCAGCTCGGCGTGCTTTCCGACGCGCGCGGGCTGTATACGCGGCTGACCGCACGCGAAAACATCGAGTACTACGCGCGCTTGCGTAACGTGCCGGCGCAGCTCGGCAGGGAGCGTCTCGCGATGATGGCGAACCTGCTCGACATGGGCTCGCTGCTGGAGCGCCGCGTCGAAGGCTTCTCGACCGGAGAACGATTGAAGGTCGCACTCGCGCGGGCGTTGATCCATGACCCGCACCATTTGATTCTCGACGAGCCCACCAACGGCCTCGATGTCGTCTCGACGCGCGCTCTGCGCCGGCTGCTGCTGCACCTGCGCGATAGCGGCAAGTGCATCGTCATCTCATCGCACATCATGCAGGAGGTCGAGCAGCTGGCCGACGAAATCGTAATCGTCGCGCGCGGCCGTACCGTAGCTCACGGAACAGCACAGTCGATCCGTGCCGAAGCAGGCACTGAATCGCTCGAGGACGCGTTCGTCAAGTTGGCGTACGACATCCAACCGGCGGTCGTTTGATGAGCACCACGTCGACGGTATTTCGCAAGGAGTTGACCGACGCGCTGCGCGATCGTCGCACCTGGTTGATCGTGCTGGTCACTTCGATTCTCGCGGGACCGCTGACGCTGTTTCTGCTGTCGATCTTCATTTCGAGCGTGGAGGAAGGCGCGGCTAAACGTGAGATTTACGTTGCCAATGCCAGCGCGGCGCCGACGTTGATCAACTTTCTGCAGCGCGCCGGCGCGACGGTCAAGGACGCTCCCGACGACTACGCAGCGCAAATCAAGTCGGGGCGTTTGCAAAATGCCGTGATCGTGGTGCCCGATCAGTTCGAGCAGCGGCTGGCAGCCGGCGAAACGATCCGTCTACCCGTGACGTTCGACGAGACCGCCACGCGGGCGCAGCCGGCGACGCGCGCAACGCTGAATGCGGTGCGCGGCTTCGCGCGTGAGCTCGGTGTGCAAAGACTGCTCGCGCGCGGTGTAAGTCCGCAGGTGCTGGCGGCCGTCGAGGTCGAAGAGATCAACGTTGCGAGCAGTCAGGCGCGCGGCGCCCAGCTGTTGTTTTTGATTCCATGGCTGGCACTGCTCGGTTCGGTTGCGGGCGCGATCAGCGTGGCAATCGACGTCACCGCCGGCGAACGCGAGCGCGGCTCGCTCGAACCGCTGCTGATGAATCCGGTCGCAGCCGGCGCCGTCGTACTCGGAAAATGGGCAGTCGTGGCGCTGTGCTCTGCTGCTGTCGTCATCCTGACGCTGATCGGTTTCAAGACTGCGATGCAATTCATACGCAGTGAAAATCTGTCGGCGCTGATGCAGTTTGGGTTCAGTGAATTCGCGTTGTTCATCGTCATGCTGCTGCCGTTTTCCGCGATGATCGCGTCGCTGAACATGCTGGCCGCCACCTACGGCCGCAGCCACAAGGAAGCGCAAACGTACGCCACGTATCTGGCAATGCTGGTCAATTTCACGCCGATCGTGCCGCTATTCATCTCTATCCGCGACGCCGCATGGCAGCTGTTCGTACCCGCGATGGCACAGCAGGCAGTGATGATGCGGGCGCTGCGCGGCGAGACCGTCACCGCAGTCGACATCCTGCTGCCAGGCGGAATGGCGATCGCCATTACTGCGGCAGCCCTGTTTGCTCAAGCGCGTTTGCTTCGAAACGAAAGAATCATATTTTCGCGCTAAGTTGATTGAGGTGAGGTAGCAGCAGCGGCTGGCGCAGCTGTCGCGACACCGCCTCGCACGAGGTGTTTTTTTCTTCCCCCCAACCAGTGAGACTGTCTCAAGCGCAAGCGTTGGGCGGAGCTGGCTTGCCTTTGGGGCGTCGCCCGAGGAACGGAGCAGCGCCGGGGCCGTTGGCGAAACAGTGCTTTAGCCCAGTTTCGCCGCGGCGTTGCGAGTACCGCAGTGGTTGGCACTTTAGTGCCCGACGCCCAGGCAGGCCAGCTCCGCCCAACGCTTGCGCCCGCGACGTCCACCACTCATTACCGATTATTCGCGAGATCACGCCAAGCATGCAGTGCGATAATCCGCCGCCGATGTCTGAACCGTACACAGCCACCGTCCCGCTCGACCCGCTCGATCTGCCGGTGCCCGCGCCGCCGAAGACGATTGGCCGATTCACGATCTTGAATGAAATCGGCCGCGGCTCTTATGGAGTCGTTTATGCGGCTCACGATCCTGTGTTGGCGCGCGAAGTCGCCATCAAGATCATTCCGCTCGCGCGCGAAGATCAGTTTCGGACGCAGATCGAAGCGAGTTTTCTGCACGAGGCCAAGTCGGCCGGCGGCATGAGCCACCCGAGCATCGTGACGATCTACGACGCAGGCAAGACCGATTCGTTCGCGTACATCGCGATGGAGCGCCTGCACGGTCAGGACCTGCACGAGTATCTGGCGAGCGGCAACAGGATGAGTCCGCGTCAATCTGCCGCGATGATGATGCGGGTGTCTGACGCAATTCATTACGCCAACAAGCGCGGGCTCGTCCATCGTGACATCAAGCCGAGCAATATTTTTCTGTCGCGCGACCTGAAGCCGAAGCTGCTCGACTTCGGCACGGCGCTCGCACCGGCACCCGAGACCAGGCTGCGCGGCACTCGTCAACTGGTCGGCACGCCGAACTACATGTCGCCCGAACAGGCGGACGGTGCAACGCTGGATGCGCGCAGCGACATCTTTTCACTCGGCACCATCATGTACGAGCTTCTGTGCGGCCGGCGCGCATTCGACGGGCGCACCGTCGATGAAACGCTGGATCAGGTGCTGGCCGCGAATCCCAAGTCGGTGGATCGGATTCGACCCGAAACACCGCCGGCGCTGGTCGAAATCGTGCGCAAGGCGATGGCCAAGGACCCCGCAGCTCGTTATCAGAAAGCGGCCGAATTGCGTAACGCGTTGGCCGACTTTGTCGACGGCTCGCGCGCACCATCGGCCGATGCCGCGAGTGCGGGCCGCCCAGGCGAACCGCGCGCGACCACTGTCCCGGTGCGCAAACGAGTGCTGAGCCCGCGCGCGATGGTAGCGATCGTTGCCGGCGCGGCGGCAATGATCGTACTGGCCGCAGCGCTGCGCCGCGAGCGCGAACCGGCCGCGGCACCTGCGGTAGAAACTCTCGAGCCGGTGACCGCAGCGTTGCCGATCACTCCCGCGCCACCCGCCGAACCGCCACCAGCACAGGCAGCCGATGCCGCTGCTGCTGCAGCCGTCGATGCCCAGGCAGCAGAAGCCAGAGCGGCGGCACGCCGCAAGGTTGAGCCGCCGCCAGCACCCGTGCTTCCTCCGCGCGATGGGAACGTGACGCTCGCCATTTCACCGTGGGGCGAGGTCAGCGTCGATGGCACGGCGCGCGGCGTGTCACCGCCACTTACACAACTGTCATTGCCACCTGGCGTGCATACGATCGAAGTTCGCAATGGCGCTGCGGCTCCATTCGTCGCGCGCGTCGAGGTGCGATCGGGTGAAACGCTCGGTCTGCAACATCGCTTCTAGTCGCGGCTTTAGCCCGATTTAATCGCAGCGGGCTCGCTTCTCTCGATTGGTACCACTCCTTCGGGTCGCTTTTCCCCGTTTTGCTCGGATTGTGATGTGCCGCTACATGGGCTAGTGTGGCGCGGTGCAGCGATCGTTTTCAGTGCCGAAGCGAGCTGCGAACGCGAATTGCCAAGCGGATGCCCGAAGCGCTAACACAAAATCTAAAGCTGATCGGCCGCTATTCGATCCTGCGCGAATTGCGCCGCGATCGGCACACCGTTGCGTATCTGGCGATGGATCCGGTGCTCAACCGCGAGCTCGTGCTGAAAGCGGTTCAATTGCAGCCGCGCCGCGGCGAGGAGTCAGCCGGCCACGAGCGCATCGAACAGGCGTTCACGCGGCAGGCGCAGGCAGCGGGGCGCCTACATCACCCGCACATCGTGACGGTGTTTGACGCCGGCCGCGTACACAACATCGGTTTCCTGGCATTGGAGCGCGTCGACGGCAAGCTGCTGGACGAAGCGCTGCACGACGGATTCAGGCCCGGCGTACTGCAGGCAGCAGATCTCGCCGCGCGCGTGGCCGACGCCGTCGAGCACGCGCACTCGCGCGGAGTTCCGCACGGGCACCTCGCACCGTCGCGCATCTATCTTCAAGAGCCCGACAAGGTGCCAAAGGTGATGGGCTTCGGCGGCTGGATCGATAGCGGAGCGACCGGCGACTTTGAGCTCGCGGGAACCCACTCGATGCTGCCTTATTTTCAGAACGAGCTCGGGCCGGAAGCGCGTCGCAAGGACATTCGTGCGTTAGGTGCGCTGTTGTTTCTGTTGCTGACGGGAGCGCGGCCCGACTTGAACGCCCTGCGGGCGCGCAAGAGTGGCGAAAGCCCGATCATCGAGATTCGACCGTCCGCACCGGTGGCACTGGCGGAGATCGCGGAAAACGCACTCGAGTTGCACGGCGCGCGCCCGTTCGGCACGGCAGCGCAGTTTCGTAATGCGCTGACGACTTTTTTGTGGGGCAATCGCGGCAACCAGCCGTCGAGTGCGCTGACAATCAATGGCATGCCGGCGCGGGTTGAAATCGTGCCGGCCGCGCAGATTCGTGTCGGCACGGTTGGAATGCAATCGACGATGCGGATTAACCGCCAAGCGCCGTCGCGTGCGGGCAGCCCCGTGGCGCTCGCGGCAGCGGCGTGCGCGATCGCGCTGATGGCTGCCTTCGGTGCAGCGTGGCATGGCGCCAGCGGGCTCCCCGCCACACCACCTTCGGCAAAGGACGAAACCCAAACACCGTCGATTCCACCCGCCGCAATGGACAGCGCCGCGCCAGTAGCAGCGCAGGCGCCGGACTCGGCTCCGACGGACTCAGCCGCGCGAACCGAATCCGCGCCGCAGTCGCCACGCAACGCTTCACGCGCGACGAGGGCGACGGTTCCAGGCGAAAAAGGTCTCGTGATATTTGCCGTGGCACCCTGGGGCGAAGTGTTCGTCAACGGCGCCCGCGAGGGAACGACACCACCACTGGCTCAGCTGCAGCTGCCTGTCGGGCGTCATACGATTGAACTGCGCAATGGGCAGCGCGAGCCATACGTCGCGGAGATCGACGTAGCGCCCGGGCGCCCGCTACGAATCAGCCACCTCTTCCGATGAGCTTTTTTGTGGTCCGCCTTCGTCGAGCGGGTGCCGCGATCGTGGCCAGCGTGGCATCCGGCGGCTGCGCATTGTTCGAAACACCGCGTGAGCCTCCTCCGGCGCCGCCGCCATCGATCAGCATCGCCCGCCTGTACGAACAGCCGGCCGAGCGCGCGTTCATCAACGGCATGCGTTTTTACGAGGACGGCCAGTACGAACGCGCCGAAGTGATGTTCAAGCGCGCACTCGCCGACGGACTACGCGACCGCAATGACATGGCCGCTGCCAACAAACACCTCGCGTTCATTGCGTGCGCGTACAGCCGCCCCACGGAGTGCGAGTCAGCCTTCCGCGCCGCGTTCACCGCCGATCCGAGCTTCCGACTGACGGATGCCGAAGTCGGCCATCCGCTGTGGGGGCCGGTGTACAAGACGGGTCGCTGCCGAGCAAACAAAGGCGGAGAAAAAGTCGTGATCTCAAGCGCGGCGAACGCGGCAGCGCTACTCCCCTTGCCGTTGTACTGCGCGCGCACGCGCGGCCGCTCCGAAGGGAGCGCGCCTAACTAATCGTCGACGAGTGCACGTGCGACGGCAAAGCCGTCGCGTACACGAGGAGCGTCTCTTTAAAACCCGATCCGCGTCTTTTTCGCCGCGCGCTCTTCGGTGATGTCATCCGGGCGAACTTCATTGCGCCCGGCCAGTTTCGCAGTGCCGAATGCAGCTAACAGCACGCGCCGCATTTCGCGCGGCTTCAACCTGGCAAGCCGATTCAGACCTTCATCCGAAAGCTCATCGGGAAACGCGCGACCCCAGGCGTGTTCGCCGCGCAACTCGTCGTAAATGCAGCGTGCGATTCGGCGCGAGCCTTCATGGTCCGGCGGATCGATCGCATACACGTTCATCCGGTTCAAGATCGGTGACGGAATCGAGTGCGCATCGTTTGCAGTCGCAATCCACACGACGTCGGACGCATCGATCGGCACTTCGACGAACTCGTCGATAAAGTCGGTGGCGGTGTCGTGCTCGAGCAGCGTGTACAGGCTGCCGAGCGGGTCGTATTGGGTATCGCTGCCGGCCTTGTCGATTTCATCGACAACGATCACCGGGTTGGCATAGTCACCGTTGACCAGCGCGTCGAAGACTTTGCCAGGCTTGGCGTTCTTCCACTGAGCCGACGCGCCGGACAGGATCCAGCCCGCAGTCAGCGAGCTCATCCCGATGAAGTTGTAGCCCGTACCAAGCAATTTTGCGAGACGGCGGGCGAAGTGCGTTTTGCCGATGCCGGGTTCACCCAGCAGCAGGATCGGCTCCAACTCGAGCGGATCGTCCGACGATAGGCACAGCGCCAGCTGTTTACGAATATCCTGCAACGGCGCCTCGAAATTGGGCAGCTCGTTGATCAACGCATCGATGTCGGGCAGCGCCGCGGGCTTGGTTACGAAACGCTGGCCGCCGCTGCGGATCATCTTGACGTAGGTCGCTCGCAACGCTTCGCTGGCGCTGGCGCCGAGCTCCTGCAACCCGGTGAGGGCGTCTTCAACGCGCAACACCTGATAGACGTCCTTGAACCCTGCGATCGCAATCGGCGAAGGAATTACTGCCGGTACGCTCATTCAGACCTCCGTTTACGCTGCATTCGAATCAACGCGGAAGCACGCAAACGGTATACATGCAAAACCCTGGCCGGTAGAAGCCAAATAGGCTACTAAAACAACACTGAAAAAAAGCACTCGCGCGCTGCGAGTGCTAATTGGCTGCGACAACGTGCTAATTCGCCGGCGACGATCTGAACGCGAAGGCCTTGCCGTCAAGGAACAAGTATTCGACGCGCACGACGCGCTTGTTGCCTTCGGCCAAGCCATAACCGATCACTTCGATTCGGTCGCCAACCTTCGGGGGTTGGGAAAGGCCCCACTGCTGCATGCGCGAAAGCGGCGCGAACTCGACTTCCCACACGCCTGCCGCATTCGCCGGCACTTGCGCCTTCTTCAGAATGCCGGCGGCATCGACAGACTGTTGCTGCGCCGGCAAAGTACGCGCTGCGAATCCGTCCGGCAGCTTGGTCGCGTCGACACGCAGCTTCGCTTCGGCGTGCGGGTTCTGCCACCGGACCTCGGTCAGGGTGCCGCTCAAATACAGCGGCTTGTCCTGGTCAAAGCTAGACCAGCCGTGATGCGCCAGCACCGGCGCAGCGAGCATCGCACCCGCAAGCAATTGAAGAACGTGACGACGCTTCATGACACCTCCTAGATATAGACAACTAAATGTAGGCAATCAAGCGGCCACAGGTGATGACACCGAGCCAGAGCAGCAAGGAGAGCAAGGACTGCGCCTTGGCAACGCCGTCATGCAATAGGAGGCTGCGGCGTCGATGGAACCACCAGGCATTGGCTCCCGCCAGCAGGATCAAGCCCACCTTTATCTGAAACGCTGCGTTGAATGCAAGTTCGCTGGCGCTCGAAATCAACATCAAGCCACCGGCGGCCGCCGCCACCATGAACGCCACAAGTGCGACCGGTACCGCCAGCCTCGCGAGCGGCGGCAACGGCACTGCCGGCGCAGCGCCGAACACTCGGAGCTCGAGCAACATCAAGGCACCGAACACGGTCGCGAACGCTGCAATGTGGATTGTTTCGAGCGCTGGATACGCCCACACCGAACGGCGAACCGCTTCCGACAGCGGCCAGGCCTCGATCGCGGTGAGTGCTGCGCCTACTGCTGACATGCAACGGCTCCCGCGTCGCCTAGCGCCGTCGCGCCCCCCCGAGTAATGACCCGAGTACGCCGCGCGTAATTTCACGCGCGATCGAAGAGCCGACCGACCGCGCCGCGCTTTTGCTCATCGCTTCGACCATCCCTTCACGTCGGCCGCCCCGGGGCCCCGTGGAGCCGAATAGGATGTCGCCCAGACCGCCCATGATGCCGCCGCCGGCGGGTGCTGGCTCGGCCGGCCCTGATTTGGCAGGCGCGCCTGTCGCCGGTGGCGCCGCGCGTTCAGCCCGCGCCTTCAGCATCTCGAACGCGGAGTCGCGATCGACGGTCTTCTCATAGACGCCGGCGACTATCGAATCCTTGACAAGCTGAGCCCGCTGTTCGGGCGTGATCGGACCGATTTGCGACCCTGGCGCCAATACCCATGCCCGCTCCGTGATGGCGGGTGTGCCCTTCGCGTCGAGGAAGCTCACCAGCGCCTCTCCGACTGCGAGCTCCAAAATCGCCTGCGCCGCATCGATCTTCGGATTGGCGCGCATCGTTTCGGCTACCGACTTCACCGCCTTCTGGTCGCGCGGAGTAAACGCGCGCAACGCGTGCTGCACGCGGTTGCCGAGCTGGCCGAGTACCTTGTCCGGAATGTCGAGCGGATTCTGCGTCACGAAGAACACGCCGACGCCTTTGGAACGGATCAGCCTCACCACCTGTTCGACTTTCTCGAGCAAGGCCGCTGGCGCATCGTTGAACAGCAAATGCGCCTCGTCGAAGAAGAACACCAGCTTCGGTTTGTCGCGATCCCCGACCTCGGGCAGATTCTCAAACAACTCGGCGAGCAGCCACAACAGGAAGCTTGCATAAAGGCGCGGGTTGTTCATCATCTTGTCCGCAACCAGAATGTTGACCACGCCCTTGCCGTCGGCCGTCTGCATCAGATCGGCAATGTCGAGCATCGGCTCGCCGAAAAAGCGATCACCGCCCTGCTCCTCTAGCTGCAGCAGCCCGCGCTGAATCGCGCCGATCGACGCCGAAGACACGTTGCCGTATTGCGTCTTGAATTGCGCCGCGTTGTCACCGACGTATTGCAGGATCGCGCGCAAATCCTTCAGATCGAGCAATAGCAGCCCGTTGTCGTCGGCGACCTTGAATACCAGCGACAACACACCTTCCTGCGTCTCGTTCAGATTCAGCAGCCGCGCAAACAGCAGCGGCCCCATGTCGGACACGGTCGCACGCACCGGATGGCCCTGCTCGCCCCAGATGTCCCACAGCGTCACCGGACACGCTTGCCACTTCGGTTCAGGCAGCGAATGCTCAGTAAGCCGCGCCTTCATCTTGTCGCTCAACTTGCCCGCCGCCGCGATGCCCGTGAAATCACCTTTGATGTCCGCCATGAACACCGGCACGCCGATACCGGAAAAGCTCTCGGCCATTTTCTGCATCGTCACCGTCTTGCCGGTGCCGGTGGCGCCGGTAACGCAGCCGTGTCGATTTGCCAGCGCCGGCAGCAGCGCCAGTTCGGTGTCGCCCGACATTGCAATCACAAGCGGTTCAGCCATCGTTGCCTCGAGTCAGGTGTTTCGCAAAGCGTAGCCGAACCGGCACTTCACGGCTCACCAGGCACCGCTTGATACACTCGCGCCCCTTTCCGAACCGTAGATTTTCCATGGCCGGCCATTCCAAGTGGGCCAATATCCAGCACCGCAAGAACCGCCAGGATGCCAAGCGCGGTTCTCTTTGGACCAAGATCATTCGTGAAGTCACCGTCGCCGCGCGCGACGGCGGCGCCGATCCGGGGATGAATCCGCGCTTGCGCCTGGCGCTTGAAAAGGCGCGCCTCGGCAACGTTCCCAAGGACAAACTCACCGGAGCGATCCAGCGCGGAGCCGGCAAGCTCGAGGGCGTCACTTACGAAGAGATTCGCTACGAAGGGTATGGCATCGGCGGCGCTGCGCTGATGATCGACGCGCTGACCGACAACCGCGTGCGGACCGTCGCCGAAGTGCGGCACGCCCTTGCAAAACACGGCGGCAACCTCGGTACCGATGGTTCAGTCGCGTTCAACTTCAAGCATTGCGGACAGTTGCTGTTTGCGCCCGGCACGTCGGAAGAAAAAGTGATGGACGTCGCGCTCGACGCCGGCGCTGAAGACGTGATCGCCAACGACGATGGCACGGTTGAAGTGATCTCGGCGCCGGCCGACTTCGAAAAAGTTCGCACGGCACTCGACAGCGCGGGACTGAAGCCCGAACTCGCCGAAGTCACGATGAAACCGCTGGCAGAAACGGTATTGACCGGCGACGACGCCGACAAGATGCAGAAGCTGCTTGACATCCTTGAAGATCTCGACGACGTGCAACAGGTCTATACCACCGCCGCATTGGTAGGGCCTATTCACACTGAAACATGAGTGCGAAAGGCCGACTGCGGGATGCAGTGCTAGGCGTCGCGAGCGCCGTTGGTGCATACCAATCAGCGAGCGACAACGAAGCAATGCGCCCGCAAGCGGCCTTTCCCTTCCGGTTGGGGCGAAATGCCAACGCATCTCATGTTTCAGTGTGAATAGGCCCTAGATGAAGCTGCTGGTGATCGGCGGCGGCGGTCGCGAGCACGCGCTCGCGTGGAGGCTGGCTCGCTCGGCACGCGTGCAGAGCATATTCATCGCGCCCGGCAACGGTGGCACGGCGCGCGACAAGCGATTTCAGAACATTCCTTATGAAAGCAATGAAACGCTGGCGGACTTTGCGGAGCGCGCAGGTGTTGCCTTCACGGTAGTCGGACCCGAAGCTCCGCTCGCATCGGGCGTGGTCGATGTCTTTCGTTCGCGTGGCCTGCGCATCTTTGGCCCGACACGGGCTGCGGCGCAGCTGGAGAGTTCAAAGGATTTTGCCAAAGCATTCATGCAGCGCCATCGAATCCCGACGGCGCAACACCGGACGTTCACTGATGCCGCACTCGCTCGCGCCTATGTAAACGAGCGCGGTGCGCCCATCGTGATCAAGGCGGACGGGCTGGCCGCCGGTAAGGGTGTCGTCGTCGCGATGACAATCGATGAGGCCCTTGCGGCGATCGATTCGATGTTGATCGACAACAGCATGGGCGCAAGCGGTGCGCGCGTCGTCATCGAGGAATTTCTAACCGGCGAAGAAGCAAGCTTCATGGTCATGTCCGACGGCAAGAACGTGCTCGCGCTTGCCACCAGCCAGGATCACAAGCGCTTGCTGGACAACGACCGCGGGCCGAACACCGGCGGCATGGGCGCGTATTCGCCGGCTCCGGTCGTGACGCCAACGCTGCACGCCAAGGTGCTGCGGGAGATCATCATGCCGGCCATCAACGGCATGGCCTCCGAAGGCAACCCATTCAGCGGATTCTTGTATGCCGGATTGATGATCGATCAACAGGGCGAAGCGAAGACGGTCGAATTCAACAGTCGCCTCGGCGATCCGGAAGCCGAGGTCATTTTGTTCCGTCTGCAGTCGAGCCTGGCATCTTTGATCGACGCTGCGATCGACGGCCGGCTCGATCGGGTCGAGGCCGAATGGGATCGCCGTACTGCGCTCGGAGTCGTGGTCGCGTCCGCCGGCTACCCGGACCGTCCGCGCAACGGCGATACGATCACGCGCTTGCCCAATGACGATGATGACTGCGTCACGTTTCACGCCGGCACGGCGCTCGAGGGTGAACAGCTCGTGACCCGCGGTGGCCGCGTGCTATGCGTCACGGCTCTTGGGGACACGGTGCGCGCGGCGCAGAGGCGCGCATACGAGGCGGTCGATAAAGTCGCGTTTGACGGTATGCAGTTTCGCCGCGACATCGGGCACCGCGCTCTCGGCCATCGCACCGAAAACAAACGTTAGGATTGTCAATGGCCGAGACGCCGTACACGGTAGAACAACACATCGCACTGAAGCGCGTGTCGGCGATTGCACCGTCGCCGGATGGCTCATGGCTCGCTGTAGCCGTGCAGCGGCTCGATCGCGATGGCGCCAAGTACGTGTCGGACTTGTGGAGAGTACCCACCGACGGTAACAGTGCGACGCAACTGACGCGCGGTGACAGCAAGGACAGCGCGCCGTGCTTCCGGCGCGACGGCGCGCTTGCGTTTCTGTCAAACCGGCCACCCAATGAAGTCAAGCCCGACGACGATGCTGACAAACGCACGCAGGTCTGGCTGTTGCCCGCCGCCGGCGGAGAGCCACATCAGTTGACCGATGAACCACTGGGCGTCGACGCGTTCAGGTTTGCGAAGAAGGCCGACCGACTGATCGTGCTGGCTTCGGTGCTCGACGGCGTCGAGCACGACAAGCAACGCGAAACCGCTAAGGAACGTGACGACAAAGGCTCGAGCGCGCGCCACTTTCGCAGCCAGCCCGTGCGGCATTGGGATCACTGGCTGCACGAAAACGACAACATGGCGAACACGCACGTGGTCGCGTATTCGCACGACGGAAAAAACCGGATCGATCTGACGCCGGATGCGAAGCGAGAGATGTCGGTCGAGCCGGAATTCGACGTTTCCCCGGACGGCAGGCAAGTCGCGGTGACCTGGCAAAGCACCGGCGACGATCGGGAGACGGACACCGCGATTGCGTTGATCGATGTCGAGTCGAAGAACATGCGCATCGTCGGCGCTGCGACGAACAGCAATACCGAATCGCCGCTGTATGCACCCGACGGCAAAACGCTCGCCGTGATCCACATGACGCGTTCGCCGAAGATCGTGTTTCGCCCGACCCTCGCATTGATCGATGTGGCTAATGGCGCGCTGCGCGAGGTAGCCAAAGACTTCGACGCATGGCCGCACATCGGCGATTGGTCGACCGACGGCAAGCGTCTGATCGTCGGCGCCGACGTGGCTGGTCATGTGCCGGTTTTCACAATAGATATTGCGAGCGGCAAGGTCGAAAGAATCACGTGCCGAGCGCGAGGGCGGCGGCCACACCGATCTGCACGCGCTTCCCGATGGCCGAATCGCGGGTATTCGCTCGACGTTTCTGGAACCGCCCGAAGCGTTCGTCGTCACCCCAGAACCCAATTCCCCGCCGCAGACGCTCGCGCGGATCTCGGGATACGACTATCCAGAGTGGGCTGAAGTCGAAAACCTCTGCACGAAGTCGACCGACGGTGTGGACGTGCAGTACTTCGTTGTCAAACCGAAAAGTGCGCAAGGCCGCCGGCCGGCATTGCTTTGGATTCACGGCGGCCCGATCGGCATGACCGCCGATGCGTGGCATTGGCGCTGGAATCCGCTGCTAGCCGTCGCGCAGGGTTATGCCGTCGCGCAGCCGAATCCGCGCGGCTCGACCGGCTTTGGCCAGCCGTTCGTGCAAGGGATCTGGGGCAACGTGTGGGGCGACCAGTGCTACAAGGATTTGATGGCGGTCACCGACGCCATTGCTGCGCGCGCCGACGTTGATCCAAATCGAATGATGGCGATGGGTGGCAGCTTCGGCGGCTACATGACCAACTGGATCGGCACGCAGACGCAGCGCTTCAAGTGCCTGATCACGCATGCATGCGTGACGACGATGGCGCAATTTACGGGTACGACGGACCATCCTGCCTGGTGGTACCTCGAAATGGGCGGCGAAGATCCCTACGCGGATCCTGCCGCATACGATCGCTACGCGCCGATCCGCCACATCAAGCAATGGAAAACACCGGCGTTGATTATTCACGGCGAGAAGGATTACCGTTGCCCGATCGGTGAAGGGCTAAACCTGTTCGAAGCGCTTCAGTACCACGGTGTGGCGTCGGAGATGCTGGTTTTTCCCGACGAGAATCACTGGATCATGAAGCCGCGCAACATCGTCGCTTGGTACGAGACGGTATTGGGCTTTATCAAGCGCCACCTTTCGTGACCGCAGAGTTTCTCGACAGTCAAAGCGTTCGCGAGTATCTGCTCGACCTGCAACAACGCATCGTCGACGCTTTCGAAGGGCTGGACGGCCAGCGTTTCCGTCACGATGTCTGGGAGAAGCCCGCCGATGCGCAACTCGGCGGCGGCGGCCTGACGCGCATTATCGAAAACGGCAATCTGCTCGAACGCGGCGGCGTCGGCTTCTCGCACGTCGTCGGCAAGGCGCTGCCTCCGTCGGCCAGCGCCCAACGGCCGGAACTGGCAGGACGACGCTTCGAAGCGCTCGGTGTATCGCTCGTATTTCATCCGCGCAACCCGCACGTGCCCACGGTACACATGAACGTCCGCTTCTTCATCGCGAAAGCTAAAGATGAGCGCGACATTTTCTGGTTCGGCGGCGGAATGGATCTGACGCCGTACTACGGGTATGAAGAGGACGCGCAGCACTTCCACGCGTCGTGCAAGCGCGCCCTCGAACCCTTCGGCGCAGACAAGTACCCGCGTTTCAAGAAATGGTGCGACGAGTATTTCTATTTGAAGCATCGTGACGAGCCGCGCGGCGTTGGTGGCGTGTTCTTCGATGACTTTCACGAACCGGGGTTTCGCCCAAAGCTTCGCAATGCAGCGCGCGATTGGCGATGCATTTCTCGATGCGTATGTACCGATCGTCGAGCGCCGGCGCGATGTGCCGTACGGCGAGCGCGAACGCGAGTTTCAAGCGTACCGGCGCGGCCGGTACGTTGAATTCAACCTCGTCTTTGATCGCGGCACGCTGTTCGGCCTGCAATCCGGCGGCCGCACCGAATCGATCCTGATGTCGCTGCCGCCGGTCGTGCACTGGAAATACGACTGGCAGCCTGAGCCCGGGACGCCCGAGGCGCGTTTGTATTCGGATTTCCTGCGTCCGCGCGAATGGGTGTAGCGGGCGCACCGCTCGGACTGCTCGGCGGCAGTTTCGATCCGATTCATTTTGGTCATCTGCAACTGGCGCGCGATGCTCTGAAACAGTTGCCGCTGGACGAAATACGCTTCATTCCGGCCGCGCAACCATGGCAGAAAGGTCCAATGACCGGCGCCGAACATCGTGCGCGAATGGTTCAGTTGGCGATTGCGGGCGAGCCGCGTTTTGCGCTCGACATGCACGAGATCCAGCGTGGTGGAACAACGTTCACGATCGATACGCTGCGTGACCTCCGTTCAGCATTGCCCGACCGGCCGCTGGTGTTGATCATGGGCTCGGACCAGTTCGCACGCCTTGACACCTGGCACAGTTGGAAACAGATCATCGAAGCGGCCCATATTGCGGTGGCGCATCGCGCCGGCATCTCGCTGCAACCAGGCCCCGCTTTGCAGGCGGTCGTTGACCCGCATCGAGGGACCGTCGCGTCGATCGCAACGCGCACCGGCGGCAGCATCGTCGAGTTCGCGATGACGCCGGTCGAGGTGTCGGCCACCGAGGTTCGCCGTTTGCTGCAGGAACCCGCATCCACCGAAAGGGCGCAGCGTCTGTCCGTGATGGTCCCCCCGGTGGTGCTCGACTATATTGATTCGCATCACCTGTATCGGAATTAATTTGGATATCAGAAAACTGCAGCGCTTGGTCGTCGATGCGCTCGAGGACGTCAAGGCGCAGAATATCGAGATCTTCAATACCACCGGCTTGTCGGACATGTTCGAGCGGGTGGTCATCGCAAGCGGCACGTCGAACCGCCAGACCCGCGCACTTGCATCCTCCGTGGTTGAAAAAGTTAAGGAAGCTGGCGGCGACATCGTCAGCGTCGAGGGGGCGGATGCCGGCGAATGGGTGCTGGTCGACTGTAACGACGTGATCGTGCACATCATGCAACCGGCTTATCGCGCCTACTACAACCTGGAAGAAATATGGGGTGGCAAGCCAGTGCACCTCAAGTCTTCCGCCGTAACGACGAAAAAGTCCTCAGGTAAAGCGAAAAGAGCGGCATCGCGCAGTGCGCGATGAGGATCACGATCGTCGCGGTGGGCCAGCGGCAGCCGGCGTGGGTTGACGCAGCGGTTAAAGAATATCTATCCCGGATTCCCGCCGAGTTTGAAGTGGAGTGCAAGCTTGTGAAAGCCGAAAGCCGCACCGGCAACGCCCCCGTCGCACGCCTGTTAAGCGCGGAGGCGGCGCGCGTTCGCGCTGCTGTGCCCCGCGGCTCATGCCTGATTGCGCTCGATGAACGCGGCAAGGACTGGACGACGCGGCAACTCGCCGACTATCTGCAGCGCTCACGTGACTCCGCCGACGACGTTGCATTTGTAATCGGTGGTGCAGACGGGCTCGATCCTGGTTTGAAGCACGAAGCTCGAATGCAGGTGCGCCTTTCGAGCATGACGCTGCCGCACGCTCTGGCCAAGGTGGTACTGGCCGAACAGCTCTATCGAGCCTGGTCGATGCTGGCCGGGCACCCCTACCATCGCGCGTAAGAATTTCTAGACAGCTGCAATGCCAGGCACCCTGTATCTCGCATCGCGCAGCCCGCGCCGACGCGAGCTGTTGAAACAGATCGGAATCAAGTTCGATCCTCTGTTGCTGCGGCTCGCGAACCCGCGCGGGCCCGATGTCCATGAATCGCAGCACGACGGCGAGTCATGCAGCGACTATGTCGAGCGCACTGCACGCGAAAAGGCAGCTTTCGGGTTGGACGTGCTGCGGATGAGGTCGATGCTGTATCGGCCTGTCCTGTCGGCGGACACCATAGTGATCGTCGATGGCAGTGTTCTTGCCAAGCCCGCAAACGTGGAGCAGGCGCATGAGTTCATGCGCAGGCTGTCCGGCCGCACCCACGAAGTCCGTACTGCCGTGGCGCTCGCGATGGAAGGTTCGCTGACCACAGCCACTTCGGTTTCGCAGGTGAGTTTGCGCGCGCTGACGAAGGACGAGATCAAGCGCTACTGCGCCACTTCGGAACCGTATGACAAAGCGGGTGGCTACGCCATCCAGGGCCTCGCGTCGATTTTTATCGAGCGACTGGAAGGCAGCTACTCCGGAGTGATGGGATTGCCACTATTTGAAACGGCGCAACTGCTTTCTAACGCGGGGCTGAAAGTGCTGTGAAGTAAATAAAACGGCTCGCCGTTCTAACGGCGAGCCGTTTCACTGGAACAGATCGACTTACTTCTTTGCCTTTGCTTTGTCGGCCAAGGCCTTGCACTGAGCGTCCTTTGCCGCGTCTTTCATCTTGGCGTCCTTCGCGGCCCCATCCATGTAGGTCTTGCAATCCGCTGCCGTCATTTCTTTAGGTTTCGGTGCGTCCTTCATCTGGGCGCTGACGCCGGCTGCGGCGAGGCCTAGGCAGCAGGCGATCGATACGGAAGCTAGGGTCTTCATTGGTTCTCTCCTGGTTGTGGTTGGATACATGGTGTCCCAAACGCGAGCGCCGGACCGGTCACATGCAGGGCAAGCATAACCTTATGCGCTCCCGGAGTTCAAGCGGGACCCCGCCCGGCGGTCGCCCAAGTGCCTGCGATACCATCGACGCCCATCCATGGAAGACATCCTGATCAACATTACGCCGCAGGAGACACGAGTGGCGGTTTTGCTCGCCGGCGTCGTGCAGGAGCTGCACATCGAGCGCAGTGCAGCACGTGGCATCGTCGGCAACATTTATCTCGGAAAAATCGTGCGCGTGCTGCCCGGAATGCAGTCGGCATTCGTCGACATCGGGCTCGAGCGTGCAGCGTTTCTGCATGTAGCCGATATCTGGGAGTACCGCCAGGTCACGCCGGAGAAACCGCCACCGATCGAACGCCTGATTCACGAAGGCGAAACACTGTTGGTGCAGGTGGTCAAGGATCCAATCGGTACCAAAGGTGCGCGTCTGTCGACGCAAGTCAGCATTGCCGGCCGCATGTTGGTCTACTTGCCGCAGGACCCGCACATTGGAGTCTCGCAGCGCATCGAGAACGAGGAGGAACGCACGCAACTGCGCGAGATGCTGCAACGGCTGGTGCCTCCCGACGAACGCGGCGGCTACATTATTCGCACCAGCGCCGAGGACGCGACTGAGGCGGACCTTTCAAATGACCTCGAATATCTCCGAGTGCTGTGGGGGCGCATCCAGATTCGCCGCACCGAGAGCGTCGCGCCGGCGGTTCTGTATCAGGAACTTTGGCTGGCGCAGCGTATCTTGCGCGATGTCACGACCGAAGCAACCGCCTCGGTTCAAATCGACTCGCGCGAGAACTTCGTCAAGCTGGAGCAGTTCGCCCGCCAGTTCGTGCCGCGCGTCGAGCCCAAGTTGAGCCACTACACCGGCGAGCGACCACTGTTCGATCTGCACTCGATCGATGCGGAGATCGAGCGTGCACTGGCACGCCGGGTCGAACTGAAGTCAGGCGGCTATCTGATCATCGATCAGACCGAGGCGATGACGACTGTCGACGTCAATACCGGCGGCTTCGTTGGCACGCGAAATTTCGACGACACCATTTACAAAACCAATCTGGAAGCCGCGCACGCGATCGCGCGCCAATTGAGGCTGCGTAATCTCGGCGGAATCATCATCGTCGACTTCATCGACATGATGGACGCCGAACACCAGGACGCCGTGCTGGCGGAGTTCAAGAAAGCGCTGGCGCGCGATCGAACCCGCATGACCGTCAGCGGGTTCACGCAGCTAGGCCTGGTCGAGATGACGCGCAAGCGCACGCGTGAGTCTTTGGCGCACATCTTGTGCGAGCCGTGCCCAATGTGCCAAGCGCGCGGTCAGGTGAAAACGTCGCGCACGATGTGCTTCGAAATCTTGCGCGAGATCTTGCGCGAGTCGCGCCTGTTCGACGAGACGCGCGAGTTCCGCATTCTTGCATCGCAACAGGTGATCGATTTGTTCCTCGAGGACGAATCGCAATCTCTCGCAATGTTGTCGGACTTCGTCGGCAAGCCGGTGTCGATGCAAGTTGAGACGGTGTATTCGCAAGAGCAATACGACATCGTGCTGATGTGACCGACGTGACCAGGGGTTTCTTTCGAATTCTGTTCATGGTGGCAACGCTGGCCGGTGGCCTCGCCGCCGAAGTCCACACGGATGTCATCGGGCAAAGCATCATCGGCCTAGTGATTTGGCTGGCCCTGTTTTCCCTGCTCGACGATATTGATCCGAACGAGCGATTCGCGCTGATGGCGTGCCTGGTGATCGCCACCCTGGGCGAAATGTTCCTGTCCCTCGTTTGGGGCCTATACACCTATCGCCTTGGCAATATTCCGCTGTTTGTGCCACCCGGGCACGTACTGATGCTCTTGCTTGGCCTTTCGCTGGCGCGCAGGATGCCCGACGCCGTTGCACTCGCAATCATTGGCTGCGCGGGTGCCTACTCGCTCGTGGCTGCAGCGGCCGGGATCGACACGTTCGGGGTTCTGCTATTCGCTGTACTCGCCGCCGCGTCGTTCGCGATGCCGAAGCAGCGCTCGCTATACGCGAGCACCTTCGTGCTCGCGCTAGCGCTTGAGTTGTTTGGCACCTGGCTCGGCAACTGGAGTTGGGCCCGCGAAGTTCCTGCAATGGGCTTAGTAACAACCAATCCGCCGGTGGCTGCCGGTGCGTTCTACTGCGCGCTGGATGCATTGGTGGTGTGCGCGTCAATGCGCCTGTGCGGCGTTCGTCCTGCGTACTTTGCTGTGCGTTGAGTCGGCGCGGTGCGCAAGCGTTGAGCGGAGCTACCTCGCAGCGCAAGCGTTGGGCGGAGCTGCCCTGCCTGGGCGTCGGGCACTAAAGTGCGAAGCGGCTTCGCCGCTTCGCCTGCAGCGATACTTAGAGCGGCGGCAAAGCCGCCGCGACTGCGGTACTCACAACGCCGGCGCGAAATAAGGCTAAAGCGTTATTTCGCTTAACAGCCCCGGCGTTGCTCCGTTCCTCGGGCGACGCCCCGAAGGCAGGCCAGCTCCGCCCAACGCTTGCGCTTGAGACAGTCTCACTTGATGTGGGGAAGGAAAAAAACACCTCGTGCGAGGCAGTGTCGCGACAGCAGCGGCTGGTGCAGCTGCGCCGCCTTTGAGTCGTCGCCCGAGGAGCGGAGCAACGCCGGGGCCGTTAAGCAAAAAAGCGCTTTAGCCCTTTTTTGCGCCGGCGTTGTGAGTACCGCAGGGTTGGCACTTTAGTGCCCGACGACGTAGGCGGCGCAGCTGCGCCAGCCGCTGCTGCATGACCACGACACCAGCCCGCTTATTTTTTCTTAGGCACACGCCCCAAAAGATAGAACTCATCATTCGGTCGCATCCCAATCATGTTCGCCATTCGGTTCGACAAAGCAAAAAACGCTGCGATCGCGCCGATGTCCCAGATGTCTTCGTCGTTGAAGCCGTGTTTGCGTAGCGTCTCGAAGTCGGCGTCTTCGATCGTCGACGACGCGGTAGCGACCTTCATTGCAAATCCCAGCATCGCCTTCTGCCGCGCCGAGATATCTGCCTTGCGATAGTTGACCGCGATCTGGTCGGCGATCAGCGTTTGCTTTTCGTACACCCGCAGGATCGCCCCGTGCGCGACGACGCAGTACAGGCAATCGTTGGCGCCGCTGGTGGCGACGACGATCATTTCCTTTTCGCCTTTCGTGAGTCCCGAATCGCGCAACATCAGCGCGTCGTGATACGCGAAGAACGCGCGGCATTCGTCAGGGCGATGTGCCAGCGTCAAGAACACATTCGGTACGAAGCCCGCCTTCTCCTGCACTTCGAGCATGCGTGTGCGCAAATCCTCCGGCACGTCATCGATCGACGGCACCGGATAGCGGCTGATGGGCCGCCTTGCAATGTCGATGGTTGTCACTTGATCTGCTCCGAAACCTGCTCGGTGGGCGGTGCGGGCGAATGCGTCGCGAATTGAATCTCGTACAAATGGGCGTACAGCCCTCCCCGCGCCAGCAACTCGCGATGGCTACCGATCTCGACGATGCGCCCGTGCTCGAGGACGACGATGCGATCGGCGCGCTCGATCGTTGATAGCCGGTGGGCGACGACGAACGTCGTTCGACCGTGCATCAACCTCTCGAGCGAAGTCTGGATGTAGCGCTCGGACTCGGAGTCGAGTGCTGAAGTCGCCTCGTCGAGTAGCAGAATCGGCGCATCCTTCAACAGTGCCCGCGCGATCGAAATGCGCTGGCGTTGGCCGCCCGACAGTCTGCCTGCGCTCTCGCCGATCGGCGTATCAAAACCTTGTGGCAGCGACTCGATCAGCGGCAGCAGAAACGCCGCCTCGGCAACTTGCCTCACCTGTTCCTTCGTAGCGCCTCGCTGCCCGCCGTAAGCGATGTTTGCGGTCACGGTATCGTCGAACAGCACGACGTCTTGTGAGACCAGCGCGATCTGCCGTCGCAGGCTCGCCAGCGTTAAATCCTGAATCGGTACGCCGTCGAGCGCGATCTCGCCCGCGCTCGGGCTGATAAAGCGCGGTATCAAATTGATCAATGTGGTCTTGCCGCCACCGGACGGACCGACGAGGGCGATCATTTCGCCCGGCGCTACGACCAGGTCGATATCGACCAGCGCACTTGTGGTCGTGTCGGGATAGCGAAAAGAAACGCGCCGAAACTCGACCTTCCCGCGCGCTTTTTCTAGCGTGCGCGAGCCGGTGTCTTCCTCGGTTGGCAGATCCATCATGCCGAACACGCTTTGAGCGCCCGCCGCCATCCGTGCCAGCGGTCCGTTCAGTGATGACAGATGCCGCAACGCCGGCAGCAACAGCAACGCGGCGGCCAGAAACGTGACGAAGTCGCCAGCCGACAACTGCGTATCGCGTGCCTGCCAAAGTGCGACCATCATCAAGATCGCCACGCCGAGCGCGCCGGCGATCTGCGTCAGTGGAGTCGCAGCAGACCACGCAACCTGCATTCGCATCGCAAACCCACGCAGCTTGGCGTTGATATGCCGAAACCGTTCGTTTTCATAACTCTCGCCGTCGTAAATTTTGACTACTCTTCTGCCCTCGTGCACTTCCTGCACCGAGCGCGTCATTTCGCCGAGCATCACCTGATTCTCGACGTTCAGCCGTCGCAAACGGCGGCTGAACGCGCGCAGTGTCAACGCGATCACCGGCGCAATCGCCAGAGCGACCAGAGTCAATTGCCAGTTGTAGTACAGGAGCATCAGCAGCAGTCCGAGCACGATCAGTGAGTCGCGTACAGCAGTGCTCAGCACCTCGGCGGCCAGATTCAACGCATTGGTCGCCTCGTTGACGAACTTCGAAATCACGACGCTAGACGGTAACTGTTCGAATGTCGCTGCCGGCCACCGCAACATGCGGTCGAACATCGTCATACGCAGGTTCATCAGCACCGATTGCGAGATGCGGTTCAGCAGGTAAGAACTGGTGAAGGTCGCCAGCCCACGGACGATGAACAATCCCACGAACGCGAGCGGCAGCCACATGACCGTGCTCGAATCGCGATCCAATAGCGCGCGGTCGGTCAGCACGCCGGTGAGCTTCGCCAGGATTGGATCGGTGGCCGCTGCGACGGTGGTCGCCAGCAAAGCAAAGGCCAACACCTTCCGATGACCAAGCACCATCCGGAACAATCGGCGCAGGTTCGGGTCGTCGAGCAACCGGGGAGGCGGCTGAGACGAGCGGGTCATGGGGTCACGTGCCAAAATTCTCTCGTGCGATTACTTCTCCGACGGCCGTGCTTAGTGTATGCGAAGCATTTGAGTGCGAAGCGGCCGCGCCACTGCGTGCGTCAATCGTGAAGCCGCTGATCGTTCGCCTGCCGAATCACTTGGGGGACGCCTGCATGGCGCTGCCCGCGCTCGATCTACTGGCAGACCGTGGTTTCGCGCTCACTCTTGCCGGCCGCCCATGGGCCAAGGATCTCTTTTCCGCCTACCCGTGGACTGTCGTTTCGTTTGCCAGCTCGCGTATCCAGGCGTTGCGTGCGACCGGAATCGATCAAGGACTGCTGTTGACCAACTCGTTCGGATCTGCGCTCGAGTTCAGGCTGGCGGGTATTTCGTCGATCGGGTACGCACGCGATGGGCGTTCCTGGTTGTTGGGCAAAGCCGTCGCGGCCAACGCGACCATGCACATGGTCGAGTACTACTACGAGCTCGCTAGCGCGCTCGCAGGCACATCGTCCGACGTTCCGCTCGATCTGCGACTACGCACCGGTGAGCCCGCTCAAAAACGTGCACGTGATCTGCTTGCCACGCACGGGGTTGGCGCGCCGTACGTTGTGCTGTGCCCGGTAGCGATTGGATTCCATCGCGGCAAGATGAAGGCGTGGGATGGTTTCAAGCGCCTGAATGGCGAGTTGCTGGCCGCCGGCAGGCAAGTCGTCGCCATGCCGGGTCCGAGTGAAACCGCAACGGTGCGCAATGCACTACCGGGCGCGATCGTGTTGCCCGAGTCGGATGTAGGCACATTTGCGGCAGTCCTCGCCGGGGCCTGTCTGGTCGTCGCCAATGACAGTGGCGCCGGGCATCTGGCGGCGGCAGTCGGGGCGCGCTTAATCAGTGTGTTCGGCGTAACCGAGCCCGAAAAAACTCGGCCGTGGAGTACGCGCGCAACGCTGATTGGCTCGGGCGACGGCTGGCCGCCTTACGCCGATGTTCGCTCCGCCGTCGACGCAGCTCTCAGCGGTTGATCTTGCACCACGCGCTCCCGCGCCAGGCACACCCCGAGCAGCATCGCGATCAAATGCCCTTCGTTGAAGGTATGAAAGTGTGAGCTGAAGAGACTTGTCAGGCTCCACGCCAATAGCAACGCGATGCCGATCACCCCAAATGCGCCGCGCACCCGTTGCCTAAGAGCCGAAAACAAAAACCACGCGAAGGCGACCAACCCCAGCAGGCCCGCTTCCGCGAGAATCATTAAGTACTGATTGTGCGGATCGGCAGTGAGCGTCGCTTTCCATCCCGTGTAACGCTGCGTCACCACCCTTCGATACTGCTCGGGAAACGAGCCGAGCCCGTGGCCGATCAGCGGCGCATCGCGCACGATTAACGCCGAAATCTCCCACATCACGGGCCGAATGCCCATCGGCGTTATCACGGCAGAGGTATTGGTCTCCCGAATCTCCTGCAACCCGCGCTCTATGCGTTGACTGATCAACGGTGAGAGCCAGATGGCGCCACACATCACTACGATAAGCGCGCCTACGGCAGCGATCCGCGCGCGCTGTCGAGCGATTCCGAGCGTAGCGACGAGCGACGTCACTGCGAGCGCCAGATACGCGCTGCGAGCGTATGCGACGAACACGACGTTGGCCACCATCAACGCGGCCGCGGCTCCGCAAGCCCACTGCTGCCATGAACCGCGCCGAGCGTGCACCAGAAGCACGAGGGCGAGCAGCGCGCCCGCCGTCAGCGCCATGCCCTGCGTCACGTGATTACGGAGAATGATTCCCCCCGCGACGTCGGATGTCACTTGCGCAGCGCCGAAATCAAACTGAAGAAACGAGGCGACCGCCGCAATGCTTGCAGCGATGACGAAGATCCACGCGAATAGGAGCTTCGAAGAGCGCGTGTCAAAAATCGCAAGCGCAATGAACAACAACAGGAAGTGGCGCCACCCGGTCCACGCTTTCAGCGCCAGCGGGAACGGCGCTGCGCTCCACGTGGCAGCCAGCAGCAGGACGATTAGAAACACGATGGCGCCGCGGCCCAGCGGTTGGTGCCAAGCGCGCCTAAGCCGTGAGAGCGACGATGGTGCGGCGAAGAACGCCAGCAGCATCACGACCGCAGCGATGTTGGCGACCGCAGCACCCGTAAAAGCACCAATCGCAACCAGCGCGGCGGCGATGCGCGCGATCGCAAGTGCCCGTCGATCCCGAGCCCGCTCGGCCGCTGTTAACAACCCATCGTTGACGAGTTCATCGCCTCGATCGCGCTTCAACGTTCGCCTCCGCCAACGATCCCACCGAAAACGCAGAGCGATCCAGGCCCGGCTGCGGCCGAGGCGCTTTCTATCCAGCACGCTGGTGAAGCGGCCGGTCATGCTGCCCTGTTCGACGATGGGTTCCGCGAGCCAGTATTGAGCGATGCCCATCGCCGCATCGGCCTCGCGCATCAGCCAGTCGGCAGGCCGCGTGATTTTCTGACGGCCGGCATACTCGAGCCGCAGGCGAGCCGCACGCTGGTCAACCACGATCGCATCGGTTGCAGGCAACGCCAGATTCGTTTTGACCAGCACCGAACCGGAGCTTTGCGAGGGCGACACATATTTGTTGTCCCCGCAGCCCAGATAAATCATGTAAGGCTGCTCGATCACATCGGCCGCCTGCATCGCAGCCCCAAATACCTGTGTGAAATCCGACGCGAGCATCGCGTCGTCTTCGAACACGAGAATGCGCCGGTAGCCACGTTCGACACAGCGCTTCCAGGTTTCGATGTGTTTGAGCACCAGGGATTGCTGCGGCGGCCCCATGTCGCTCGGAGCGAAGGTCGCTTCGATCAGATCTGGCGTCAGCTCAGCGGCGTCGTGCTCAAAGATCCATTCGAATGCAATGCCGTGACGTTGCAGCTCGGCCTCGATGTGCGCAATGCGGTCGTGAAACGATCGCACCGACAATACGAAAACCGCGTCGACCTGCGCGTTGACGGGAGCGTGCAATCGATCGTCCGACAGTTGAATGTGAGAGGCCAGGACCCGCCAGGCCAGTCCGGCGAGCGCCGTTGGGACGGCTTGCAAACAGCAATTGTAAAGAAGCGACGAGGTAAGCCGGCGACGTAAGATGCCGCTCGCCCTACCCACCGCGCAAACATGAACAGCCGCCTGAGCGTAGCGATCATCACGCTGAACGAGGAACGCAACCTGGCGGAGTGTCTGGCGAGCGTCTCGTTCGCCGATGAAATCGTCGTGGTGGACGGTGGCAGTCGTGACCGCAGTTGCGAGATCGCACGCGCCGCCGGTGCACGCGTCATCGAAGAACCCGATTGGCAGGGCTTCGGAGTCCAGAAAAATCGCGCCATCGATGCATGCTCGGGCGATTGGGTACTGTCGATCGACGCAGACGAGCGCGTGCCGCAAAACCTGCGCGCCGAGATTCAGACGGTGTTGCGCGACTCAGCTTTCGACGTCTACGAGATACCGCGCAGCTCCTACTACTGCGGCCGCTTCATGCGCCATTCGGGCTGGTGGCCAGACCATGTTCGAAGGCTGTTCCGGCGCGGCACCGCTCGATTTTCGCCAGCCCCGGTACACGAGTCTTTGCAGACAGACAGAAGTGTCGGTCGAATGAATACGCCGCTCGAGCATTGGAGCTTTCGCACAATGGAAGATGTGCTGGACAAAGTGAATCGCTATTCCTCCCTGTCGGCGCCGGTCGTGATCGAGCGCGGCGGTCGGCCGTCTTTGTTCACCGCGATATTTCACGGGGCGGGCGCTTTTTTACGTACTTACTTTTTACGGTGCGGTTTTCTTGACGGCAGCCATGGCTTCATGCTGGCGGTCAGCAACGCGGAAGGCTCCTACTACCGCTATGTAAAAGCAATGCTGATTCAGCAGCAGAGGCGCGACTGATGCAATGTTGATCTCGGTCGTCGTTGCCACCTACAACCGGCCCGATGCACTGGCTGCCGTACTGCGCAGTCTTGGAAAGCAGGACGACGACCGGTTCGAAGTCGTGGTCGCGGACGACGGGTCCACACCTGATACCGAAGCGGTCGTCAAGAGCGCGCAGAGCGTGTCGCCCGTGCCGCTGTCTCACGTATGGCAAGAGGACACTGGTTTCCGCCTGGCCGCAGTACGCAATCGCGCCACGGCGCGCGCGCGCGGCGAC
Source organism: uncultured beta proteobacterium (assembly GCA_963829995.1). Lineage (GTDB taxonomy): Bacteria > Pseudomonadota > Gammaproteobacteria > Burkholderiales > Burkholderiaceae_F > JACCZX01. The sequence goes on from CAWHKW010000005.1 coordinate 223,077, forward strand.
TACTTGATTTATCTGGACGGCGACTGCGTCGTCCGCCGGCACTTCGTGCGTGCTCACCGCGACCTCGCGGAACCCGGCTGGTGTGTGACCGGCGGGCGAGTGTTGCTGAGCGAAGCATTCACGCGTGCGATCCTGGCGAACGGCACGGCGATCGAAGACTGGGGCATTGTCGAGGCCACCGTCGCCGCGGCCCAGGGCAAGGTCAATCGTGCGATGTCGCTACCGAGACTGCCGCTGGGGCCGTTACGAAAATTGGGCGGACGCCGATGGCAGCGTCTGAGAGGCTGTAACTTCAGCGCCTTTCGCAGCGACGTTGAAAGGGTCAACGGCTTCGACGAGTGCTTTCAGGGATGGGGGTTCGAAGACTCCGACTTCGCAGCTCGCCTGATCGAGGCCGGCGTGCGGCTGAAAAACGGACGTTTGGCCACCAATGTGTATCACCTGTGGCATCGCGAAAACGACCGCACGGCGCATGACGAGAATTGGCAGCGCCTACAGGCACGGATCGATACGCGCGAGACGCGCGCGCAGATCGGGCTCGATCAGTACCGCTGAAACTTACGCGTAGTTGTAGTACGCGCGGCGCACTCTCGGCTGCATCGCGAGATCCGCGGCGAGCCGGTCTTCGGGCCGCACGCGCCATTCTTCCGGCAACGCAACATCGACGCTGCTCGCACCGTTGCTGTAGCTGATCACGATGCGGCAGCCCTGGCCCGCATGTCCATTAGTCACGCGATACGGATTCAGCGCGTCGCGCAACCGGATCACGTCGCCCGCGCCTTCGACTTCGATGCGCAAACGCGCTGCCGCGCGCGCGCGTGCTTCGGTCAGATCCATCAGCTCGTCGGCCGACACCGACAAACGTTGGGCGAATTCGTCGTTGCGCACCCTGCCGATCACGAACAGCAGTTGATCTTCCTTCAACAGCGCGCGCTTGCGATCGTAAAGCTCGGAAAAAACCATCAGCTCGAGCTGCGCCGTTCCGTCTTCGAGGACGACAACGCCCATGCGCCCGCGCCGCGTGTTTTGGCTGCGGGCCGAAACGATCACCCCCGCTAGCTTGACCTGCTCGCTTCTTCCGATCGGAGCCTGATGCACGTTCACCAGCGGCGTCGGTGCCAGGCGGCGCGCTTCAGCGGCGAACTCGGTGAACAAGTGTCCGGAAAAGTAGTAACCGAGCGCGAGCTTTTCATTCGATAACTTCTCGCGCTCGCTCCAGCGCGCGAGCCGGCACGTAGTCGACATGCCGCGCATTGCTTTCGAACGCGCCGAACAAGCTCGCCTGCCCTGCCGCGGCGGCAGCGCTTTCTGCCGCGTCGATCGCCCTGCCGACGCTCGCGAGCAGCACCGCGCGATCGTCGGTCAAACGGTCGAACGCGCCCGCGCGCACCAGCGCCTCGAACACGCGGCGGCTCACAAACTGTTTGTCGACACGCGCGGTCAGATCAAACAAGTCTGCGAACGGCCCGCCCGCCGAGCGGGCGGCAATGATCGCTTCAATAGCGCCTCGACCGGTTCCCTTGATGGCGCCGAGTCCATAGCGAATCGTTTTCGCATCGACCGGCTCGAATCGATACGCACTCACATTGACATCCGGCGGCAGCACCTTCAGCCCGATCGCCTTGCAGTCCTCGATCAGGTCCTTGACCTTATCGGTGTCGTCCATCAGCGTCGACAAGTTGGCCGCCATGAACGCTGCCGGATAGTGCACCTTGAAGTAGGCCGTCTGATAAGCAACGAGCGCATACGCCGCACTATGGCTCTTGTTGAAACCATAGCCGGCAAACTTCTCGATGTGGTTGAAGAGCTCGGTTGCCGTGCGCGCATCGACACCCTTGCCGGCGGCGCCGTCGATGAAGATCGACCGGTGCGTCGCCATCTCCTCCGGCTTTTTCTTGCTCATCGCACGCCGCAGCAGATCGGCGCCGCCCAGCGAATAGCCGCCGGTCACTTGCGCGATGCGCATCACCTGCTCCTGATACACCATCACGCCGTAGGTTTCGGAAAGGATCGGCTCGATCGATCGATGCAGGTATTCGACTTTCTGGCGGCCCTGCTTACGATCGACGTACTCCGGGATCAGATCCATCGGTCCCGGGCGATAGAGCGCGTTCAATGCGATTAAATCTTCCAATCGATCGGGCTTGGCGCGCTTCAGCAGCTCGCGCATGCCGCGCGATTCAAACTGGAATATGGCCGTCGTCTCACCGCGCTTGAAGATTTCATAGGTCGCGGCGTCATCGAGCGGTAGTCGATCGAGCTCCAAAGAGAACGACGGATCGAGCTGCCGCACATACTTCAGCGTCAGATCCATGATCGTCAGCGTCGTCAGCCCGAGGAAGTCGAACTTGACGAGGCCGATCGCTTCGACGTCATCCTTGTCGTACTGACTGATCACGCCTTCGGTGCCCTGCGCGCAATACAGCGGCGTGAAGTCGGTCAGCTTGCCCGGCGCGATCAGCACGCCTCCGGCGTGCATCCCGACGTTGCGCGTCAATCCCTCGAGTGGCTTCGCCAGGGCGATTAGTTCCTGGTTCTCCTCATCGCTTGCAACCGCGTCGGCGAACGCAGGCTCTTGCGCAAGCGCGCGCTCCAGCGTCCATGGATCTGCAGGGTTATGCGGTATCAGCTTCGAAAGTTGATCACATTTCGTATACGGCATATCGAGCACGCGGCCGGCGTCTCTTACGACGGCCTTCGCACCCAGCGTGCCGAACGTAGCAATTTGCGACACCGCGTCGTGACCGTACTTGCGCTTGACGTAGTCGATCACGCGATCGCGATTGTCCTGACAAAAATCGATATCGAAATCCGGCATCGACACCCGCTCCGGATTCAGAAAGCGCTCAAACAGCAATCCGTATTGCAGTGGATCGAGATCGGTGATGCGAAGCGAATACGCCACCAACGAACCTGCACCCGACCCGCGACCCGGGCCCACCGGGATGCCGTTGCTCTTGGCCCAGTTGATGAAGTCCGCGACGATCAGGAAGTAACCCGAGTAACCCATCTTCGCGATCGTCGACAGCTCGAGGTCGAGCCGAGCGGCGTACTCCGGCCGCCTTGCGCCACGTACGTCTTCGTCGGCGTACAACTTCGCCAGCCGCTGTTCGAGGCCGTCCGACGCCAACGCCCGGCAGTGATCGTCGAGCGTCACGCCGTCCGGCGTTGGAAACTTCGGCAAGCGCGCGGTACCTAGCTCAAGCGTCAGGTTGCAGCGCTTGGCGATCTGCACCGCATTTGCCAACGCCACCGGCACATCGGCGAACAGCTCGCCCATTTCCGCTTGCGTTTTCAGGTACTGCTCCGGTGTGTAGCGTCGCGGCCGGCGAGTGTCGTTCAACGTATGACCTTCGGCGATGCATACGCGCGCTTCGTGCGCACGGAAGTCGGCGCGCTCCAGAAACTGCACCGGATGCGTTGCGACAACCGGTAAGTGCAGGCGAGTAGCGAGTGACAGCGCGGCCTTGGTCTGCACTGCATCACGCGCGTCACCCGTACGTTGCAGCTCCAAATAGAAACGTCCGTCAAAAGATGCAGCCAGCCTTTGCGCTGCGAGCGCCGCCGCTTCCGGCTTTCCGGCAAGCAAGCAGGCACCGACGGCGCCATAGCGTGCACCCGAGAGCGCAATCAAACCTTGTGCAAACCGACCGTGCCCTTCCTCGAACCACTCGATGCGAACCTCGGCGCGGTTGCGATGGGGGTTTTCCAGATAAGCACGCGTGATCAGCGCGCACAGATTCAGATAGCCGGCTCCGTTTTGCACCAACACCGCCATACGGGTCGGGTTATCGCGATCCAGATCGTTGGTGATCCACAGATCGCAGCCAATGATCGGCTTGATGCCGCATTTGCGCGCAGCGAGATAAAACCGCACCGCACCGAACATATTGGCACTGTCGGTCAGCGCCAGCGCCCCCTGCCCGTCTGCCGCCGCCTTCGCGATCGCTTCGTCGATGCGCACGATGCCGTCGACGACCGAAAACTCCGAATGCAGGCGAAGATGGACAAACTGCGTGCCGCTCATCGCTACGATTTTGCCATCGCGGCCGTGCGGAAACTGTGGATAACCGACCGATGGCGCCAATTACCGCGCATTCTGCAAAGAAACCTTTGGAACGCCCTGAAATACGGCTTGCCCAACCCTTTTGTCAGCCGCGACGAACGGCTATCGTTATCCCAATGGCGCTACAACGTTTCCAAGGAGACCGCATGCTCCGACTGATTCTTGCCGTGTGCATGGCCGGCGTGCCGTTGCTGGCTACCGGCCAATCGATGATCTACAAGGTGCAGATGCCCGACGGCAGCGTGCTGTACAGCGACACTGTGCCATCGGGCGGCAAGGTGCTTGAAGAACGCGAAGCGAAAAGCACGCCGCGCGTGAATACGCTTCCGAGTCAACCGGCCGGCACCCGCGCGGGAGTTGCACCGAACATCGTGCGCTCGACCGCTCCCGCGGGTAAAGGCGCCGCACCACCGGCAAACATTGAGACGCTCGAGCGCGACCTCGCGGTCGCGAAGCGAAATCTCGAGCTCGGGCGCGAGCCATTGCCGGGGGAAAGGCGTGGGTTAGCCGGTGGAGGCAGTCGACTGACACCGGAGTACGAGGCGCGCATTGCCGCGATGGAGCGCGAAGTCGCAGCTACCGAAGCGAAGCTCAAGAACGCTTACGAGTCACGGCGCAATTAGACGCGCTGCGTGAGAATCGCCAAGAGCTTGAGCAGTCACCGGTGGCCGACGGCGGGCCGACGCAGCAGTTTCAGCAATTGATCAAGCAGAACCGATACATCTGACTGGCGGTCAATGTAGAAGCGGGCCCGGCTCGTGCCGTCGGGTTCGACGCGCACCGTCGTCCAGTGCGCCGGCGCCTGCGCAAAAACCAACTCGTCGGTCTCGTCGTCGCCGATGAACAACACACGCTCGACGCCCTCGCGTTGCGCGAGATCGACGAGCGCCTCGTACTTGGTGCGTGCGTTCGGCGGCAGCAGGTTCAGCACAAGTTTGCCTCCGATTACACGAGGCTCCGGTACCAGCCGCGCTACCAGCGCGTTGAGTCGCTGCGCCGCCAACGCGCGATCTGCAGCCATTCGATAGTGCACCGAGAGCGTAAGCCCTTTGTCTTCGATGATGATGCCGGCATTGCTCTCCGGGTCAGCGAGATAGCCTCTCAACTGCGAGACCCACGCACCGCATATTTGGCGCATCGCATCCGCATCGTTTGCCTCGACCATACCCTCCGAGCCGTGATTACCAATGCAGTGGCGGACCTCAGCAGGAATGCGCTCGCGCAGATCGGCGAGGCCGCGACCCGAGATCACGGCGACCATGGCAGACCGCGCCAGTTGCGCCAAGCGCCGCTGCACACCGAACGCCGCGCGCGCAGCGTTCGGTCGGGGCACGATCGGTGCAAGCGTGCCGTCGAAATCGAACGCGAACAGCGTTCGAGCGAGCGCGAGATTACGCAGGGCAGCTCGTCCTTCGGGCGACGACAGATGCTTCATCCCAGACTCACCCGTGCCGCTGACGCTCGCCAAGCGGAGGGTTGCTTCGCGCAGCAGGGCGTGGCACTTATCACGTCCCGCCGTTTTCGCCAACGCGCACCGCGAAGCGCTCGCGGCGGCGCAGCCTTGCCGCATCGATCAGCATACGGCCGGCCCATCGATAGACATTGCGCTCGCGCACGAGGTCGCGCAGATTGACCATGCGTTCATGCTGCTCTTGCTCGGGCATCGACAGTGCGCGGTGCAGTGTCGTCGCCATCTCTTCGATGAAATAAGGATTGACAATCAATGCCTCGTGCAATTCGCGCGATGCTCCCGCAAACTGACTGAGTATCAGAACTCCCCGTTCATCGTCACGCGAGGCGACGAATTCCTTGGCAACCAGGTTCATGCCGTCATGCAGGCTAGTGACCATGCACACGTCGCAAGCCCGGTAGTGCGCACGCACCGATGCCTCGGCGTGGTGTTCGATCAGCAGCCGGATCGGTTGCCAGCCGCTGTCGCCGAAGCGATTGTTTATTTCATCGGCGGTCGCACGTACCTGTTTCTCGAAGTGTTGATAGTCGTCCAGGGACGAACGCGACGGTGCCGCGATCTGAACGAAACTGAACCGGCGGAGCCACTTCGGATGCAGTTCAAACAGCCGTTCAACGCTGCGCAGTCTTTCAACAATCCCCTTGGTGTAATCGAGCCGGTCCAGACCCAATCCGAGCAGATGCGCGTCGTCGACGCCCAGGTCGCGGCGGATGCGCGCGCGCACCGCTTCTGCCGACTCTCCATTGGTAGCGGCGTCTGGCCACGCGATTGAGATCGGGTAGGCCTCGACCATCGTCAGGTGACCACCAAACGAGACGGTCGAGCTTTCGTACTCGATGCGCGCCTCGACGAAGCGGTCGACTGTCTGCAAAAAGTTATTGCAGTGATACCGCGTGTGAAACCCGAGGATCGTGCTACCCAGCAAACCGTCGATGATCTCGCGGCGCCATGGACAAATGCCGAACGATTCCGGATTTGGCCAGGGAATGTGCCAGAACGTGATGATCGTCGCGCGCGGCAAGCGCTTGCGCACCAGTTGTGGAAGCAGCGCGAAATGGTAGTCCTGGATCAGAACGATCGGATCATCGGATTGCACTTCCTTGAAGACCGCGTCCGCGAACTTCCGATTGACCGCAACGTATTGATTCCAGTCTTGCATGCGGAACGTGGGGCGAACATGCGCGATATGGCACAGCGGCCACAGTCCCTCATTGGCGAGGCCGTAGTAGTAGCCCTTCTCTTCTTCCTCGCTGAGCCAGACGCGCCGCAACGTGTACGACGGGTTCTCCGGCGGTACGCGCAAGCGGCCCGCCGCGTCGGCCGATTCGCGGTCAGCCGAGCCGCTGCCATGCGCAATCCAGGTGCCCGCACATGCGCGCATCACCGGCTCCACGGCGGTGACCAACCCGCTCGCCGGCCGCTGTATCTGAATACCTTGATCCGATCGGACGTGGATATACGGCTCACGGTTTGAAACAACGATCACCTCGTCGCCCGCGAACTGTTCGTCAAGCAGTCGCCGCAAAGCTTGCGGGCTCCATTTGATCGCAATCGCGTTCTCCTCGCGCCGCTCGTTCTCAAGGTCGCGCAGCAGCGCGCGCAAGTCAGGGACCAGCGGCTGAAGCTCGGGACTCGGTTGCGAAAATGGTCTGATCACGCCATCGCCGCGCAACATCGCGCGGACTCCGGCGATCCAGCCGCGCCAGCTCACGTGAGCCACGGCAATCGTAATCAGCGCAACCACTAGGCCGAGCCCGGTGAACAGCAACAGGATGTACTTGCGCGTGTCCTCGCTGCGCCGCTGCACGAAACTCATGTCATGCAGCATCACCAGGGTCGCAAATACCCCGTCGCTGCGCTTCAGATCGGCTGTCGATACATGTAGCGGCCCTCGCGACGACTCGAGCAGAAAGCCCGTACCGTCGCGCGAAAGTCCGCGCACGCTGCACTCGATCGATGCGGGAAAACTGCGCGTCTTCTGTATCAGGTGGCCATTGGCATCGCACAGCGCCAGTGCATACAAGCGCTCGTCGACGGTCGCGCGTTCGAGCAGCGCATCGATACGAGCATGCGATTTCGATTCGAGCAAATCGCCCAACGGCTCTTCAAACGACCGCGCGATAAAAGTGGAGCGGATGTCGAGATCGCGCACAAACCAGCGTTGCTGCAGCGAGTCGACCAGCGGTATCGATAGATAGGCAACCGCCAGGATAGCGAGCAGCAGCGGAAGCAGAAAGCGCAGCGAGAGTCGGAGGGAGCGAATCATTGATCAATGGGTGCAAGCGCGCACATGAAGCGCGCAGCTGCATTTCAGATTGCGTCGTCCCAGTCGCGACTCAGCCGCTTCGCACACATGATGATGCCGACCATGCTGTAAGTCTGCGGAAAATTTCCCCACAGTTCGCGGGTGCCGACATCAATATCTTCGGCGAGCAGACCGAAGCGATTGCGGCAGGCGAGCACCTTCTCGAACTCGGCGCGTGCCCGCTCGCGCTCGCCCAGCATCGCGAGCGACTGGATCCACCAGAAAGTGCAGA
>CAWHKW010000006.1:0-9654 GCA_963829995.1 uncultured beta proteobacterium
TGGCAGCAGCGCAGTCGCACAGCAAGGGCCTGGCTATGGCGCAGGGCCGGGTTACGGTCCGGGTTACGGCCATGGACCCGGGATGATGGGGGGTGGCAGCCCCGGAGACGGCTACGGCCGCGGCATGATGGGTGGGTACGGACAGGGCGGCGGTTACGGTGCTGGCGCTGGCCTTTCTGCACTGAATCTCACTGACGAACAGCGCGAGAAAATCGCGAAGATCCAGGAAGAGAACCGCAGCAAGAACTGGAACACGATGGGCCAGGTGCGCGGCGAAATGTTCAAGCTTCGCCAGATGTATTTCGGCGACAAGCTCGACTCGAACGCGATCTCCGAGCAGCAGCGCAAAGTCGACGAGTTGAGGCGGCAGATGCTCAAGTCGCAGATCGAAACGCGCAATCAGGTTGCCGCGATACTCACTCCTGAGCAGCGGCAGCAGTTCCGCACGTTCGGTCCATGGTGGGCGCCTGAAACAACGGAGTAGCGTGGCTGCGCGAGCCGCATCCTGCGCGCTGGCGCGTTACATGGTTTCGCAAGGCTGGCGAGCGACGACCCGGTGTCGTTCGGTTAAGCCTCGCGTTGCAGACGTAAGACTGCTAAACGTCAGTGCACCCACCGTGCATAGCGCGCCATTGCCTGGATAGAAGCGAAGTCGCTTGCACCCTGGCGTCCGGCCTCGGGTATCAACCGCGCCGCGAGCAGCGCGGTTGCGAATGCGTCAGCAGCCGCGCTGTGGCGAGCGGTGACTGGAATTCGATAGCGTTGCAACCATTCGTCAAGTGACTTCGCGTGGGCGTCAGTATCGAGCACGGGGGCAAGCTCCGCGAGATCAAGCCAGGGATTATCAAAAGGCACGTTGATGTAAAACTTGATCGCGCGGCTGAGAAAGGCTCTGTCAAACGGCGCATGGAATGCGACCATCGGGGCCAGCCCGACAAAGTCCATAAACGTTCGCAAAGCATCTCGAGGGTCCGTTCCACCGAGTTGCGCCTGCACCCCGATGCCATGCACGACGATGTTCTCGCGCGAGCTTCCGGTGGGTCTTTTCATGATGACCTCGATGCTGTCGGCAGCAATCACACGGCCATCGATCAACGCAACGGCACCGATCGAAACCAATTCGTCGACTGAAGCGTCCATGCCGGTCGTCTCAACGTCGACTACTACCCAGCGGCGCTCTGAATACGCCCTGGATTGCTTACGCCACCAGCGCGACATCAGCCAGGGAAATCGAGCTCAAGCCGCTGCTGCAGCTTGCGCGTCTGGCGGAAAGCTTCGTTGATCACCCGGCGGTCGAGCGGCGACAGCTGCGCCAATTCAATCAGATTCGGATTGGGCACTGAGTGGGTGCCTTGCGCGAGACGATGCTGCTGACGCAGCCGCATCAATTGAAAATATTCGAATGCTGCAATCCAGCCGCGGACATCGGAGTCGGGCAGGTGCCCTGACTCTGACAAAATCGTGAAGCGCTCCGACGTGTTGGTTTCGTTCAGCCCGGCTGCATACGCCCAGATGCGTGCTGCATCGACGAAGGGAACGGTGCCGTTCATCTTCAAATCGACTTGACCAGGGCGATCACCACGGATCGACTCGATCAGCCCGATACCGGATGGTGGACGATTGCGCAACGCGTTGTCCGCCATCTGCTTTAGAAAGCGTGAGTTGCGACGTGCACGTGCGATGACGTCATCGCGCAAGCGAGTCGCAAGCGCGCTATTTCCGAATAACGGACGGAAGTCGAAGAAGATGCTTGCGTTCAACACGGCTGCGGGATCGCCCCGATCAATCCAGCCCGAAAACTGTCCTTCCCATTCAGCGTAATCCAAACACCACTGCGGGTTGCGCGCCATGATGTTGCCCTTGCACAGCGGAAAGCCGATCGCTGCCAGCGCTTGATTAGTGCGGTCCGCAAATGCAAGCAAATGATCCTGCGCGACCTTTCCCGCCACATACAGGATGCCGTTGTCCTGATCGGTCGCAATCGTCTGCTCATGCCGGCCTTCGCTGCCGAATGACATCCAGCAAAAGGTATTGGGCGAGACTTCGAATTCCTTTGCCATCAACGTCAACAGCCGGATCGTTAGCTGATCATTCAGCCGGCTTAGCAGCTTTGTCAGGTGCGCCGCCGCTACCCCTTGTGCGACGAGGTGATGCGATAGTGTTCGAACGCCGGCAGCAACGGTCCGCAGCGCATCGACATCGTTCGTGTGTCGAATAAGGGCCGACAGCTGTCGCACGCCCAGCCGCTGCAGGGTGAACAAGTCGCGCTCGGACACCACGCCGACCACGCGTTTGCGCCCTTGAGCGGTCTGCACGACAGGAATGTGCCGAATCGAGTGCTCCGCCATCGTCAGTGTTGCATCGGCTGCGGTTGCATTCGCATCGAGGGTCAGAAGTCCGCGGCTCATGACGTCTTTGACAGGAGTCGTTAGCGGCTTCCCAGGCAAAATCACGCGCTCGATCAGGTCGCTGCGTGTCAGGATGCCGATCGCGTGCTCCCCGTCTGGCGCAGAGTCGGTTACCACGATCGAGCCGACGCGGGCCTCGTGCATTCGCTCGAGCGCTTCACGCAGCGAACTGTGCGGGTCACACGTGAGCGCCGGTTTACGCGCGAGTTCATGCAGGGATGTCGCCATCGTGCGCTCAACGCCCGCTTCGGTGGCGTAGCTCTGTTGAAGTTGGCGGCGCGCTGAATCAAGCATCGATCCGAGCCGGCGCGTGCAGAAATCCAGAAATACGGGACTCTTTCGCACGAGCTGCTCGAACTTCGTGCGCGGAAGCAACAAGCAAAACGTATCGCCGACGGATCGGTAAGTCAGCGTTGTGGGGCGACCGGCGAGCAGCGCCCCCACGGGGAAGCAATCGCCGACGCTCGCTTCGTACGCAACGGCACCGGAATCGGCGCTTTCGCCTTGCACGAAACCTTGCTTGACGATTACGCAATGCGCCGGCACCTCGGGCGACGGAGCGACAATGATTTCGCGCGGCGCGTAATACGCGACCTCCACGTTCTCGACTACAAAAGTAAGGTCTTCCGGCGCCATCGCCGAGAACGGCAAATGCTCGACAAGCAGTTGCTTCAAGCCGGCGATGATCGTTGCCGAGGTCACTTCAGTGCTTCGGCAGCAGCACGGCGGCGCCGTCGAATGCGCCATTGCGTAGCGCTTCGAGAGCTTCGTTCGCAGCATCGAGCGCGAACGGCGTCACACGCGTTTGGATCGGAAATTGAGCAGCCAGTGCGAAGAAAGCTTCGCCGTCGGCACGCGTCAGGTTGGCCACCGATTGCACGACACGTTCGCCCCAAAGCAGCGAATATGGGAAAGAGGGAATGTCGCTCATATGAATTCCCGCACAAATGACAACGCCTCCCTTGCGCACCGATCGCAATGCCAGCGGTATCAACGCACCGACCGGCGCGAACAGGAGCGCTGCGTCGAGTGGCGCGGGCGGTTCCGTGGACGAATCTCCTGCCCATTCAGCACCGAGCTCGCGCGCAAACTGCTGCGACCGCTCGTCGCCGCGTCGCGTGAATGCATACACGCGGCGGTCTTGTGCGATTGCCGTCTGCGCAACGATATGTGCCGCGGCGCCGAACCCGTACAGGCCGATACGGGCGCCAGCGCGAGTGTCGGCCATCGCATAGGCGCGGTAGCCGATTAGCCCTGCGCAAAGTAGCGGTGCAGCGTGCAGATCGTCGTAGCGCTCGGGGAGTGCAAAGCAGTAACGCTCGTCAGCTACCGCGTATTCCGCATAACCCCCATCGCGGTGATAACCGGTGAAAATCGCCTGCTCGCACAGGTTTTCTCGTGCGTCAGCGCAATAACTGCAACTGCCGCAACTTCCTCCAAGCCACGGCACACCGATTCGCTCGCCGGTCATGAAGCGTTGTGCACTGTTGCCTGCACCAACGACGATGCCCACGATCTCGTGTCCAGGGACGAGCGGCGTACGTACGGGTGGCAGTTCTCCGTCGACGATATGCAGATCCGTGCGGCACACGCCGCATGCCTTCACCTTCAGTAACACTTCGCGTGATGTAGGTACGGGGACCGGACGATCAACGGCTACTAACTTGCTTCCGGGTGTCGGCAGTTGCATCGCGAACATGGTTGAAATCGGGTCAGTGCAGGCAGCGCAAGGATTCGTTTTCACGGCACCAGCAGCACGGGGGCATCGTCGAACAATACGAGGACGTGTGGTTCTTGCATTGATCTGCGTCAGTTAGCGTTCGCACGAACTTTCCGGTCGTACGCTACCTTCTGGCGTCTGCCCATCAGGTGAGCGGCATGATCAAGCGGCGGGACCGTACGGTGGCGCGAACGGGAATCGACTCGTTGGCTGAAATTGTCTGCTACGGCACCGGTGTCGTCGTCCTGTATCAGATGGCTGCTCACCCGGCCGCCTGGTTCTAGCTCGACGATCGGGCGCGCGCCAGCAGAGGCTGTAGCAGGTCCATCGGTAACGGGAAGATGACGGTCGATGCGCGATCGCCCGCGACCTGCGTCATTGTCTGCAGGTAGCGTAGCTGCATCGCCTCGGGTTGTTGCGCGAGCATCTGCGCCGCTTCGAGCAGCGCGGCAGCGGCCTGCTTCTCGCCCTCCGCATGGATCACCTTGGCGCGCCGCTCGCGCTCGGCCTCGGCCTGACGCGCAATCGCCCGCACCATCGACTCGTTCAGATCGATGTGCTTGATCTCGACGTTCGTAACCTTGATGCCCCAGGCGTCGGTCTGCGCATCGAGGATGCGCTGCACGTCAAGATTCAGCCGCTCACGCTCAGCCAGCATCTCGTCCAGTTCATGCTTGCCGAGTACCACACGCAGCGTGGTTTGCGCCAACTGGCTGGTCGCAACGAGATATTGCTCGACCTGGATGATCGCCTTCTGTGGATCAACCACGCGAAAGAACACCACTGCGTTGACCTTGACCGATACGTTGTCGCGCGAAATCACGTCCTGTGGCGGCACGTCCATCGTGACCACGCGCAGATCGACGCGCACCATCTGCTGAATGCCGGGAATGATGATCACCAGCCCCGGTCCCTTGACCTTCCAGAAGCGGCCGAGCTGGAACACGACGCCGCGCTGGTACTCGCGCAGGATCCGGATCGTGGAAAAAAGGAGGAACAGCAGCAGTGCGACGAGCGCGCCGTATCCGATCGGCAGGTCGAATAGCATGGTTAGCCTCCTTGTGTTGAGTCCTTTGTGACGTCCAGTGTCAGCCCTTCGATGCCGGCAACGCGCACGCGGTCACCGATGGCCAGCGGTGCGCTGCTGCGCACTCGCCAGCGCTCGCCGTGCACCTCGGCCCATGTTGCGCCCGCGTCGACAGCGAACACGATGCCTGGCGCACCGAGCATTTCTTCTCGACCGCTCACGACCGGACGTCGGCGTGATTTCAGCGCGAAAGTGCCGAACGCCGCGATCGCGAGGGCGCTGGTCAGCGCGAGACCGACGACGAACGGCCAGCCTACGTCGAACGCGGGCTGGTCGGTGTCGAACAGCATTAAACCGCCGAGGATGAAGGCGATGAAGCCACCGACGCCGAGTGCGCCAAAACTCGGCATGAACAGTTCCGCAATCATCAACACTGCGCCGAGCGCGAGCAACGCAACGCCGGCCCAGTTGACTGGCAGCAAATGAAACGAGTACAGGGCCAGCAGCAGTGCGATCGCCCCTGCCGTGCCCGGCACGCCGAACCCCGGGCTGGTGAACTCGACGAACAGGCCATACACGCCGATCATCATCAGCACCATCGCCAGCATCGGGTTCGACAGCACGCCGAGCATCTGCGTCCGCCAGTCGGGCTGGATCGTCTCCACCGGCGCCTGCTTCAAAGCCAGCGTCAGCTTTCCGGTGGGCAGTACCACCGATCGACCGTCAATCTTTGCCAGTAGGTCGGACACATCGGCGGCCACCACTTCGATCACACCGCCGCGCAGAGCCTCGTCTGCCGACAGGCTGCTTGCCTGCAGCACTGCCTGCTCGGCGAACTCGGCATTGCGCCCGCGCAGCTGTGCGAGGCTGCGGATGTAGGCCGCGGCGTCGTTTACTGCTTTTTCGCGCATCGAATCGGGCGAACTGCGCGCGGGGCGGCGCTCTTCCGTCTTCGAGCCATCGCCCTTTTTCGCGGTCTTGTCCAGTTCGGGATCGCGGCTTGGACGTTGGTCGGGCGGATCGCCGCCGGGAAGACCACCGATCGATACCGGAGTGGCGGCACCGAGGTTTGTCGCCGGCGCCATTGCCGCGACGTGACTGGCGTACAGAATGTAAGTGCCGGCGCTGGCAGCGCGTGCGCCTTCAGGGGCCACATAAGTAGCGATCGGTATCGGTGAGGCGAGGATGTCCTTGATGATGCTGCGCATCGACGTGTCGAGGCCACCCGGAGTATCCATCTGCAGTATCAATATGCGCGCGCCACGATCCTGTGCCCGAGCCAGACTGCGATGGAAGAAGTCCGCCGTGGCGGGGCCGATCACACCTTCGACTTTCAGGACCAGCACCGGGCCTGCCGGAGTGGTCTGGGCACTGCTCACCGCGGCGCAAACGCCGATCAATAGAGCGCCTAGCAGCAGCGGGCGGAGGGCCGTTTGCAACATGAGAGCCACTTTTGGTTCTATACCCTTGGGGGCATGCTCAATGTACGCCGAACGAGCGCACTCAGTTGCCCAGACTAGGAGTGTCGCTTGCTAATCTCGCCCCATTTGCCATGTTCGGTTAGATATTAGTGACCGCCGATTTCAACCACGATTGGATCGTCTCCGACATCGGCGGCACGCATGCGCGATTCAATCGATGGTCCGCACAAAGTGGTTTGTCTAACAATCCGCCGGCACGCTATCGCAACGACGACTTCCGCGATCTTGCTGCGCTGTTCAATCACTATCGCATGGACGCAGCGCCAGATGTCGTGCAGGCGATGTTGGCGTTGGCGCTACCGGTCGGGCCGGGCGAAATGCGCATGACCAATCGGAATTGGGCTTTCACGGCGCAGGGGTTGCGCGCGGATGCTGGCCTGGCTCAGCTACGTCTGGTCAACGACTTCGTTGCAGCGGCAGCGGGAATCGGTGCGTTGTCGGCGTCGGAGTCAATACAAATCGGCGGTCAACACAGCAACGTAGGCCCAGTAGTCGTACTGGGGCCGGGCACCGGACTCGGTACCGCCGTGATCCTGAATGACGGACCCCAGCCGCAAGTGATCCCCAGCGAGGCCGGGCACATGAGCGCAGCACCGAGCGGTAACGACACACGCACAGTTCTTGAACGTTCGCGCGTACGCCACGGACGCGTCTCGTGGGAACGGCTGCTGTGCGGCGACGGTCTCGCGCTGTTCGACGCCGTGGCTCGAGGTGCAGACGAGGCGGCCGAACCTGCCGACGTCGCAGCGCGGGCGCTGGCGGGCGATGCGGCCGCGCGGCGTGCCGCAAGCGAGTTTGCGCACGCGCTTGGCGAGTTCGCCGGTGACTTATGCCTTGCCTTTGGCGCAACCGGCGGCGTGTATTTGACCGGCGGCGTCCTGGATGGGCTGGGCCGCGCGCTGGATGCTGATGCATTGCGCGAAGGCTTTGAGCACAAAGGACGTTTCCGCGAGCTGTTAAGGGCAGTGCCGTGCTTTCGCGTATGCGCCGACGATCTTGCGCTGCGCGGCCTGGCGCGACTGCTGGAGGGAAAGGTGCGCGCGCCGGTCTACGACGCAACAGTGAAGAACGATGAAATCGCAGATGTCGAATCTTGAGCTTGGAGTCATAGGCAATTCGCGCATCGGCGCGCTGATCGACACGCGCGCGAGCGTCGTATGGATGTGCGTGCCTCGCTTCGACGGTGATCCCGTGTTCTGCGCGCTGCTCGACGATGACAGCGACCAAGGCCGGTTCGACCTCGAGTTGCAGGACTGCGTCTCGATTACTCAGGCATACGAGCGCAACACGGCGATCGTGCGCACCGAGATGGCCGATTCACGTGGCGCAAGACTGGAGATCGTTGACTTCGCGCCGCGCTTTTATCAGCACGGCCGCATGTTCGCGCCGGTCAGCATCGTTCGCATCGTGCACAGGCTTGCCGGGCGTCCGCGCATCCGGGTCCGTTTCGCCCCGCGCTGCGAATATGGCGCGGCGATGCCCGCGACGACCTTCGGCAGTCACCATATCCGCGCTGACGTACCAGCCTATCCACTACGCCTGACCACGGACGCGCCGATCACACACGTGATCGAATCGAGCAGCCTGCTGGTTGAGGGCACGCTGACCTTTATCCTCGGTCCCGACGAGACGCTCGCGGCGAGCCCGCACGAGACCGGGCGGCATATGTACGAGGAGACCGCGCACTATTGGCGCCGCTGGGTACGCAACCTCGCGGTGCCATTTGAATGGCAGGAGGAAGTGATTCGCGCGGCCATCACGCTGAAGCTCAATACGTTCGACGACACGGGTGGGATTATTGCCGCGTTGACGACGTCGGTGCCCGAAGCGCCGCACACGCAGCGAACCTGGGACTATCGTTATTGCTGGCTGCGCGATGCGTACTTCGTGATCAATGCGCTGAACCGGCTCGGCGCGACCGATTCGCTCGAGCGCTATCTGCACTACATCGAAAATATCGTCGCGGAAGCGCAAGAAGGTTCCTTGCAGCCCGTGTATGCGTTAAATGGCGCCGCAGAACTCGGCGAGACGACCGCGGATGCATTGTCCGGGTACCGCAGGATGGGGCCGGTGCGCGTCGGCAACCTTGCCTTCATTCAGGCTCAGAACGATGTTTACGGCTCGGCGATCCTTGGAGTGGCGCACTCGTTCTTCGACTCGCGGCTCGAGCGCGCCGGCGACATCGAGTTGTTTCGTCAGCTCGAAGTTCTGGGCGAGCAGGCGTTTGCTCGCCACGCGCTTGCCGACGCCAGCCTCTGGGAATATCGCGGCCGCCAGGAGGTCCATACCTTTTCAGCATTGATGTGCTGGGCTGGTTGCGACAGGCTCGTGCGAATTGCGAAGCGATTGAAGCTCGCCGAACGAGCCGAGTTCTGGGCACAGCGTGCGCAGATTATCCATGCCCGGATATGCGCGGATGCGTGGAATGACCGAGCTCGGCAGCTTTGCCGCAACGTTCGGCGGCAACGCGCTCGACGCAAGCCTGCTGGTGATGACGGAGCTCGATTTTCTTCCTGCGTCGGACCCGCCGACTGCATGGCACCGTGGCCGCTGTCGAGTCGCATCTGCGCCGAGGTGATTTTCTGCTTCGCTACGATCGGCCCGATGACTTCGGTCCTCCTGAAACCGCGTTCCTTGTCTGCACTTTCTGGTGGATCCAGTCACTCGCGATGCTGGGCGAGCGCGAGCGGGCACGCGCCGAGTTCGAGAAGGTGCTCGCCTGCCGCAATCGCTTCGGTCTGCTCGCCGAAGATATTGATGTCGACACCCGCGAACTGTGGGGAAATTTTCCGCAGACTTACAGCATGGTCGGCATCATCATGTGTGCGAAGCGGCTGAGTCGCGACTGGGACGACGCAATCTGAAATGCAGCTGCGCGCTTCATGTGCGCGCTTGCACCCATTGATCAATGATTCGCTCCCTCCGACTCTCGCTGCGCTTTCTGCTTCCGCTGCTGCTCGCTATCCTGGCGGTTGCTTATCTATCGATACCGCTGGTCGACTCGCTGCAACAACGCTG
>CAWHKW010000007.1:0-27376 GCA_963829995.1 uncultured beta proteobacterium
TGTCCAATACCTGAGACACCAAGGGGAGGTTGCAAGAGTGAAGCGGCGACGTTCCTCGAAGCACATCACGCTGGTCCTGATCGGCACTGTGACCCTGGTCGGCTGCAGCCAGCAATCGACACCGTCATCGCGCGACCACTACGCTTCTCTGGAGGATTGCGCCGCCGACTGGGGTCGGCCCGAGAGTTGCGAGCGCGTGCAAAGTTCTGGCTATCCCGGCGGGTTTCTTTTCTGGGGCCCGCTGTACGCAGCGGGTGCGCGCAACCTTGCGCTGAACGACGCACGGCGCAATGCCAATCCGATGTTCGCTGACCCCGCTCGGCAGGGTCGTGCTATTGGCTCTTCGACAGCGCCCACTTCGCGCGGTGGTTTTGGATCTTCGTCACGGTCCTACACGTCCGGCGGCTGATGCGGCGCGAACTTCTGGCGCCTCGAGCTGAGTGGCAGAGCGACATGGAATCGATCGGTTTTCACTACCACTCGATTGACGGCACGTACTGGGACGAGTCCCGCTGCTACGCGTTGTCGGGTTCCGAGGTTGATCAACTGGAAAGTGCGACGGCCGAGCTGCACGAGATGGCACTGAATGCCGCGCAGCTGGTGGTCGGCAGCCAGCGTTACGAAGAGTTTGCGATACCGCGCGAATGGGTGCCGGCTATTGAGAGAAGCTGGCAAGCGTATCGCGACGATCAGCCCGAAGCATTTACTCTCTTCGGTCGGATGGATTTGTCGTATGACGGTGTGGCGCCCGCCCAAGCTACTCGAATACAACGCCGATACGCCGACTGCTTGCCTTGAAGCGAGTGTGGCTCAGTGGCAGTGGCTGCAGGCGGTGCGGCCGAGTTCGGATCAGTTCAACTCGCTGCATGAGCAGCTGATTGCGATCTGGCAAAAGCTGCGCGCGCGGTCGAGTGCATCACGGTTGCATTTCGCTGCGGTGGCTGATAGCCAGGAAGACTGGGGCAACCTCGACTACCTGCGCGATACGGCGATACAGGCAGGATGGCAAACGTTTTCGTTGCCCGTCGAGCGCATCGGGTGGAACGGCGCGAAGTTTGTCGACGAGTTCAATGTGCCGATCGAAGTGCTGGTCAAACTTTATCCGTGGGAGTGGCTGGTACGCGAAGACTTCGGCCCGGCGTTGCTCACGAGCACAATGCAGGTAATCGAACCGGCGTGGAAGATGCTGCTTTCCAACAAGGCGATCCTCGTCGTGCTATGGGAGTTGTATCCCGATCATCCAAACCTGCTTCCCGCGTACTACGAGCCGGCGGCGTTGGGCCCGAAGTACGTGAAGAAGCCGAAGCTTGCACGCGAAGGCGCAAACGTGGCGATGGTTGACGGTGCGTTGGTTAGAACGACAGACGGTGATTACGGTGCCGAGGGATTCGTGTACCAGGCTGTCGCACCGTTGCCGAAGTTCGGCGAAGACTATGCATTGATCGGCTCCTGGATCGTCGGCGACAAGCCGGCGGGCATCGGTATTCGCGAAGACACTTCGCCGATCACACGCAACACGAGCCGCTTCGTACCGCATTACTTTGAGTAGCAATGAGCGAGAGCCGGGAGACGCAATGAGAAATACAGCGTTCGAAACGTTGGCCGGACTACCGTACTTCGCCGCGTTCTTCGGCGTGTCGCTGCTGTTGCTGACGGTGTGCCTTGCGCTTTACGTGTGGATCACGCCGTATCCGGAAATCAAACTGATTCGGGAAGGCAATGCCGCTGCGGCGTCGAGCCTTGGCGGAGCGATCATCGGTTTCGCGCTGCCGCTCGCGAGCGTTGTCGTCAACAGCGTGTCGCTGCTCGATATGCTGCTGTGGTCTGCGGTCGCCCTGTTGGTTCAACTGGTTGCGTTCGCGGCCGTGCGGCTGATGGTGCCCGCTATCGCACGTAACGTGCGCGAAGGGCAGGTATCGAGTGGCATTCTTGCGGGCGCGGTGGCGATTGCGCTTGGATTGCTCAATGCGGCTTCGATGACGTACTAGTCATTCGTGCGCAAACTGCTGCACGTAACCTTCAGTTCTTCAAAAGGAGAGGTCATGACAAAAGTTGAACCCAGGCCGCAGGGCTATCACACCGTGACGCCTTACATGGCGGTGCGCGACTGCGTCGCTGCGATCGACTTTTATCGACGCGCGTTCGGCGCAGAAAAGACGATGCAGCTCGATATGCCGAACGGGAAGGTCGCGCACGCCGAAATCCGGATCGGCGATTCCATGGTGATGATCTCGGAAGAGAACGAAGAGTGGGGTAACAAGAGCCCGATGACGCTCGGTGGGTCTCCGATGTTTCTGATGATCTACGTGCCCGACGTCGACGCTGCGTTCAAGAAAGCGATTGCCGCTGGTGCGACCGAAGTGCGGCCGGTGCAGGACCAGTTCTATGGCGATCGCTCCGGAACCCTGAAGGATCCGTACGGCTATCAGTGGACGCTGTCGACGCACATCGAAGACCTCTCGGAAGAAGAAGTTCAGCGTCGCATGGAAGTCGAATTCAGCCAGCCTTCGGTGGCCTAGCCGTCATGGAAGCGCAACAGTTGCATCGCGGCCGGCTGCTCGACCACGTGCACTTGATCGCGCGTGACATGAAAGCGACGAAGCGCTTCTACGTCGCGGCGCTCGGTGCGCTCGGTCGAAAGATCGAAGGCGAAGGCGAGAGCTATTTCTGGTCCGATGAGATCTTCGTCAGCACGGACGCGATGGCGACCACCGGGCCGACGCATGTGCACCTTGCGTTTCAGGCGCCGGATCGTGCGACCGTGGATCGCTTTCATGCCGCCGCGCTTGCCGCCGGCGGCAAGGACCACGGCAAGCCCGGCGTGCGGGAGCAGTACCACGCCGGCTACTACGCCGCCTTTGTGCTCGACCCCGATGGCAACAACGTCGAAGCGGTCTATCACGGGCCAGCGCAGAGATCGGCGGAATCGGTCGTCGTGACCTTCTAGCCGATGGCGCATTGCGCTCGAGAGCCGGGCTATTTACAGCTGTCGAGCGCGCGCTGCAGCTCTTCGTAGTCCACTGGCTTGGTCAAATGCTGGTCGAAACCCGCCGTCATCGCCCGCTCATAGTCTTCCGGCCGGCCATAACCCGTGATCGCGACCAGCCGCGGGCATATCTGCGCGCTCTTGAGCCGGCGTGCAACCTCGTATCCGTCGAGCCCTGGTAGTCCGATGTCCAACAGCACCACATCCGGCTGCAGGCGTTGCACCAATTCGAGCCCTGACTCGCCATCGATTGCTTCGTGCACCTCGTAGCCTGACATCACCAGTTGCATACGCAGCGCTTCGCGCCCATCCGCATCGTCCTCGACGATCACAATTCGCATAGGAGGCGTCGGACGCGGGCCGGTTTCAAGCGGCGGCTCGTCAGTTCGACGTGACTCAGCGCGCGGCAGCCGAACGACAAAGGTGCTTCCCATCGAGATGCCTTCACTGTAGGCATCTACGCGCCCGCCGTGCAGTTCGACGAGCCGTCGTACCAGCGTGAGCCCCACGCCTATCCCGCCTTGCGCACGGTCCAAGCCGCGCTGTTCCTGCGTGAAAAGGTCGAATACGCGTGGCAGCAGATCGGGAGCGATGCCAATGCCGCTGTCGGTGACGCGTATGACTGCTTCATCGCCCTCCAGCAGCGTTTGAACGCGAATCCGCCCGCCAACTGGCGTGTACTTGATCGCGTTGGTAAGCAGGTTGTCGATGATCTGGCTCAAGCGATCAGCATCGCCGTTAACCCATACCGGCGCCAACTCGACTTCAGTTTCGTGACCCTGCAAACGTCCGACGACGAGACAGACCGACAAACTTTTTTCCACTGCGTCGGCAAGGTTTATCCGTTGTCGCGTCAGCACGATTTTTCCGGCCGTTACGCGGCCGACATCCAGCAAGTCATCGACGAGTCGGCTCAAATGCTTCGTCTGCCGACTGATGATTTCAACCGCACGGCCGCCGAACGCATGCTGTCTTTCGAGGTCCACCAGCACTTGCGATGCATTGCCGATGGCAGCGAGTGGATTGCGTAGCTCATGGCTCAGCATTGCGAGGAACTCATCCTTCGCGTGGTTCGCTGCTTCAGCGTCGGTCCGCGCCGCGCGCTCGCGCTCGAGGAGTACTCCGCGCTCGAGTTCAACGGCCCTGCGCTCCCAGATCAGCGCGGCCACCGGCAGCGTCATCGCCGCAATCGTTCCCATGAATGCCTGCAGCAGTAGAAGCGACTCGTTTTCGCTCTGCATCACAAAAGGACCCAAGCCGCTCACCGTCGCCCAGCCGGCGATCGCGGACAGAATCGCGACACCGGTGGCGACCTCCCTTTGACCGAACCGGAATGCCGCCCATACAAGCGGAGGAATGCACAGGAATGGCAATGGATAGCGGTTCAGAGCCGAATAAAAGAACACCAAGGCCCCGGTGGCCAAGATAGTCAGCAGAAGCAGGACCGATTCGGCAGGCCGTTCGCGTAGCGGACCAAGGCCGCGCGTCGTGGCCCAGAGAAGTAATAGCGGCGCGACGATCAAGGCGCCGGCCGCGTCGCCGAGCCACCATGTCAGCCATATCGCGCCGGCTTGACTGGCTTGTGCGTAGCCGGTTAGTACCAGGCTGGTTACGCCAATCGTCGCGCTGACGGCCGTGCTGACGAGGCCCGCAAGCAGTGAAAACGACACGATGTCCCGCGCGCGGTGGAACGCCGCAATTCCGTTGGCGTAGCGGTTTACGAGAAACGCCCCGGCGAGGGCTTCCAGCGTATTGCCCGACGCAATGCCGAGCGAGCTCACCAGCGATCCAGCGGTGGTGACGTTTACCAGAAAGGCGCCGATGAAAATTGCGGGAGCAACGCGGTAGCCCAGTAGCAGAACCGCGGCGAGTGCGATGCCCGTTGGCGGCCATATGGCCGAGGCGCTCGAATGCAAGAACGCGAACTGAAGGCCGAGCTTGCCGGCCAGAAAGTAGACAACGACCAGCGCCCCGATGAGAGACCAGCGGCGCAGCGGCTTTACATCGAACTGGTTGATTTCATTCCTCCGCGTTCTCCGCTGTCCGGTTCGGTGTGAGACGCGCGGTGGCGCCAGGAACACAACAGTTATCGTCGTCTAGTTACGTTTGAAGCGCAATGCTTCCGTCGAGGGATTCTGCGCGTCAATACAATCGGCGCATGCAGCCGCCCACGGGACCGCAAGCCGTTTCGCCCGAAGTCTCGCCATCCGCGTGGGATCCGTTGCGGCGGCCCGTATTCCGGCTGCTGTGGGGCACATGGCTGACCGCGAACATCTGCATGTGGATGAACGAGGTCGCTGCCGCGTGGCTGATGACAACGCTGACCACGTCGCCGGTGATGGTTGCACTGGTGCAGTCGGCGTCGGTGTTGCCGGTCGTTTTGTTCGGACTGCCGAGCGGTGCGCTGGCTGACATTCTGAATCGGCGTCGCTGGTTCATGTTCACGCAATTCTGGGTCGCCGCCAATGCACTGATCCTTTGCGTCGTGCTGGCGGCCGATGCGATGACTGCACCGCTGCTGCTGTGGCTGACCTTTGGCAACGGCATCGGGCTCGCGATGCGCTGGCCAGTGTATGCGGCGATCGTGCCGGAGCTCGTGCCACGCCGTGAGTTGCCGACGGCGATCGCGCTCAACGGCATCGCGATGAACACGTCGCGCATCATCGGACCGATCGTTGCGGGTGCGTTGATCGCAAGTTTCGGCACCGGCTACGTGTTCCTGCTGAATGCGGTGCTTTCATTGGCGGCGGGTTTGGTCATCATGCGCTGGCGGCTCGAGCCGAATTCGAGCGTGCTTCCGGGCGAGCGGTTTTTCGGTGCGATGCGCGTCGGCTTTCAGTATGTCGCGCAGTCGCTCCTGATGCGTTCGCTGCTGCTGCGAATCGCGATCTTCTTCCTGCAGTCGACTGCGTTGCTTGCCCTGCTGCCGCTGGTGGCGAAACGTATGCCTGCTGGCGGCGCTTGGACGTATACGTTCTTGCTCGCTTCACTCGGGCTGGGTGCGATCGCCACTGCGGTTTTCCTGCCGCGCTTGCGCGTGCTGATCACGCGCGATCGATTGTTGCGCGACGGCACGCTGTTGCAAGCGTTCGCAATGGTCGCGGCCGGGTTCGCACCGAATGTCTGGATTGCGATGCCGGCGATGATGCTGGCCGGCGCTGCCTGGCTCGCGGTCGTCAACACGCTAACGGTGGCGTCTCAGCTCTCGCTGCCCGATTGGGTGCGTGCACGCGGAATGTCGCTCTACATGATGACGATGATGGCGGCCACGTCTGCCGGTGCTGCGCTGTGGGGGCAGGTTGCCAGCATGATCGATGTGCCGTGGACGTTCGTTGCCGCGGCGGCGACGGGGATCGCGTTGATGCTGCTGGCGGGACGCTTGCACACGATGTCGATGGAGCAGCAGGATCTGACGCCGGCGCGAATTCTGAAGGAGCCGGTGCCTGCGTTCCCGGTCGAGCATCAAATGGGACCCGTGATGGTGACGGTGGACTATCGAATCGATCCGGCGCGCGCGGCCGAGTTTGCAACCGTGATGCGCGAAAGCCGCGCCAACCGGCTGCAAATGGGCGCGCTGTCGTGGGGACTGTTTCACGACACGAGCGAGCCCGGCCACTACATCGAGTATTTCCTCGACGAATCGTGGGCCGATCACCTGCGGCGCTTCGATCGCTTCACCGCGGCCGATGCCGACTTGCGCGAGCGGCGCTACGCCTTTCACGTGGGTGCCGAGCCGCCCAAGGTGACGCGGTATATCGCTGAGTCACTCAGAGAGTAGAGATCAACGGGAGGCACGATGCGGATTGAACCCTGGACGCCCGCGCTAGCGGCGCGCAATGCGGAGCTCGTTGCAGCGATCGAAGCGCGGCGTGGCGGCGCGCTCTATAACCTTGACCGCATGTTGCTGTGGTCCGAGCCGCTCGCGCGCGGTTGGAATACGTATCTGCGAGCACTGAGGCAGGAAATTTCGCTGTCTCCTTTCATGCGCGAGCTCGCCATCTGCGTCGTTGCGCGCCTGACCGGCGCCGAGTACGAATATCACCACCACGCTCCGGAGTTGAAAAAGGCAGGGGCCACCGAGACGCAGCTTGCGGCGCTCGCCGATCCGGACGCCGCAGCGGCCAGCAATCAGTTTGACGAGTTGCAACGCACAGTGATCCGGTATGCGATCGCGAGTACGCGTGACGTACAGGTTCCGGATGCGATATTCGATGCGCTGAAACGACAACTGTCGCCGACCGAGCTGGTCGAGCTGGCAGCCGTTACTGCGGCGTACAACATGGTCGCGCGATTCCTGGTCGCGCTGCAGGTCACTCCTGAAGAGTAAGGCGGCTCTAGTTCCCGGCGCTGATGCGGTTCTGCTTGACGATCTTCGACCAGCGGTCGAGTTCCTTTTGCATGAACGACTTGAATTCCGCGGGGCCCTGACCGGTGACCGTCATGCCCTGCGCGGCCAAGCGCTCGGCAACCGCAGGGTCCTTCAGCGCTTTCTGTACTTCGGCATTCATGCGGTTGACGAGATCCGGCGGCGTTTTTGCAGGCGCGATTACCCCCCAATAAGCGAGCGCCTCGAAGTTCTTGACACCGGCTTCCGCGAGCGTCGGCGTGTCGGGCAGGCTCGGATGACGTTTTGCGCCCGTCACCGCCATCGGCTTGACGGTGCCGGCCTTCACGTGCGGCAACACCAGAAACACGGTGCCGATACCGAGTGGCACGTGACCTGCCACCGTGTCGTTCATCAATGGCCCGCCGCCGCGAAACGGAACGTGCGTCCAGGCCCAGCCGGCTTGCTGACCGGCTTGAATCATTGCCAGATGACCCAGACTGCCGGTGCCGATCGAGCCGATCGTGATTCCCTTGATCGTGCGTGCCTCGCCGCTCACGTCGGCCATCTTCGAGTACGGCGACTTCGCAGAAGCCACGAGTGCCATCGACGACGTGCCGATCAGTGTCACGTGCTCGAGATCTTTCAGCGTGTCATACGCAATGTTCGGAATCAGGCTCGCGTTGGTGCCGTGCGTATCGAACACGACGCCGAACGTATAGCCGTCGGGGGCGGCTTTGGCCACCGCGTTGGTGCCGATCGACCCCGACGCGCCGCCGACGTTTTCGACGACCACGCTCTGGCCAAGCTGCTTCGATAGCGGCTGCGCAAGAATGCGCGAGACTTGATCGACCGAGCCGCCGGGCGGAAAGACGGCGATCAGGCGGATCGGCTTGTTCGGCCAGGTTTGAGCGAGGCAGGGATTGACAGCCAACACCGCGACGGCAAGCGCGAGTGCGATCGGACGAGCGAATGGCATGGCGTTTCTCCTCGGCAAGCGTTTACGAATGCACTAGAAGATAGCCCCGCGCGCGTCGATTGGCCACACGGCTTCGACTTTGCCATTGCGCACGGCGACGATCCAATCGTGCAGGTTAACGGTTGGATCAATGTGGCCTGGGATCAACAGCGGCTTGTCCCCCAGCGCCAGCTCCGGCCCGGGGCCGGTGCGCTCCAGCACAGTGTGCTCATCGGACACGGCTCGGACCTGCCATCCTGCAAAAGCCGGCAGCGCAGGCCCGGAGTCGGTCGAAAAGCTCTTCAAGCCGGCGTCCAGCGTTGCGCGATCAGATTGCGCGTCGTGGCGACGGCTCATCACGGTCGTCAGGATCGTCAGCGATTGTTCAAACGTGGGCCAGGACAACTCCTGCTCATTCTTCGCGTAGTCGATATCCATCATCACGTACGAGCCCGGCTGGATCTCCGTGTACACGCCGCTAGCCGCTTCGAGCATGAAGGTGCCTGTGCCGGCGCCAGTGATGACGTCGCATCGCAAACCGGCGGCGACCAACGCCTGCTTCGCCGAGAGCGCCGCTGCGGTCGCGGCGGCGATCGCCTGCCGGCGCTCGGCGACGCTGCGCCGATGCTGCGCATTGCCAAAGTAGGCGTGTAAGCCGCGCAGCGAAAGGGACGCGTGTGCAGCGATGGCTTGCCCGAGCGCAACGACCGTGGTGACGTCGGTCACGCCGGCGCGGTTATGTCCGACATCGAGCTCGATGTAGACGTCCAGCATTGCGTGTGCTTGCTCGCACGCGCGTGCCAGTTGGGCAACAACATGCAAATCATCCACGCACACGCCTACCTTGGCAGCGGGGTAACGCGCTGCCAACTGAGCGAGCTGCAGCGTCTTGCGATCGCCGACCACTTCATTGCTGATCAATACGTCGGCGATGCCGCCCGCCAGGAACGGTTCGGCTTCCGAGGTTTTCTGGCAGCAGATGCCGAACGCCCCTGACGCAATCTGCCGGCGCGCAATCTCGACGCATTTATGGCTCTTGGAATGCGGACGCACGCGCACGCCACTTTCCTTCACTGCGGCCATCAGCCGCGCCAAATTCGCTTCGAAACGATCTAGATCGAGAATCAGCGCTGGCGTGTCAACCTCCGAGACGGCGTCTCCGACGCGAGCAGGGATCCACTGATCGTCCATGTGCGCAGTCTATCGATGTGACGCTGGAACGTAGAATCGCGTTCGTTCTATCAGTCCAAAAACAGCAATGAGCATCAAGAGCGACAAGTGGATCCGACGCATGGCCGCGCAGGGCATGATCGAGCCGTTCGAGGCGGGCCAGGTACGCCACGTGAACGGCGAGCGCATCGTCAGCTATGGCACCTCAAGTTACGGCTACGACATTCGCTGTGCCGACGAATTCAAGATCTTCACCAACATCAACAGCACGATCGTCGATCCAAAAGCGTTCGATCCGAATTCGTTTGTCGATCTCAAAAGCAACGTGTGCATCATTCCGCCGAATTCGTTTGCACTCGCGCGCACGGTCGAATACTTTCG
Source organism: uncultured beta proteobacterium (assembly GCA_963829995.1). Taxonomy (GTDB): domain Bacteria; phylum Pseudomonadota; class Gammaproteobacteria; order Burkholderiales; family Burkholderiaceae_F; genus JACCZX01. Next base: position 9,820 of record CAWHKW010000007.1, read on the forward strand.
AATCCCGCGCAACGTGCTGACGATCTGCCTGGGAAAATCGACGTACGCGCGTTGCGGGATCATCGTCAACGTCACGCCGCTGGAACCCGAGTGGGAGGGACACGTGACGCTCGAGTTCTCAAACACGACACCGCTGCCCGCCAAGATCTATGCGCACGAAGGGTGTGCGCAGGTGATCTTCATCGAGTCGGACGAAGTCTGCGAGACGTCGTACAAGGACCGCGGCGGAAAGTATCAGGGGCAACGCGGCGTGACGCTACCCAAGACATGATTGACTTGCCGAACCGCAGGCGCCGCCTCTAATGCTCGTCAACTGCGTCGCGTATGAAAAAGGTCGACGGCTGTGCGATCTTCAGTTGTCCGAAGTACGCGACTGGCTCGACCACCACACGGGTTTTGTATGGGTGGCGCTACGCGACCCCGATGCCGATGAGTTAGCGCGCGCGCAAGCCGCATTCCAGCTTCCGGATGACGCGATCGAGGGGGCACGCCGCGTATCACAGCGGCCAATCATCGCCGAGTACAGCGATGACCTGCTGTTTGCAGTTCTAAAGCTGGTCGAATACGTCGACGGGACGCTCAAGGTAGGCGAGCTCGATGTGTTTGTCGGGCCGCGCTTCGTGCTATCGATTCGCACGCACAGCGACAGGAATCTGCTCGGGGTACGCGAGCGTTTGGAGCGCGAGCCCGAGCTGCTCGAACAGGGCCCGGGTATCGTCCTTTACGCGCTGCTTGAAACAGTCGTCGAACGCTTCTTTCCGGCGATCGATGCGATGGAAGACGAGTTCGAGAAGATCGAGCCACTGATTTTTGAGCACGGTGCGCAGCGCGAGACTTTGCAAAGGCTCTATGCGTTGAAGCAGCGTGTCACCGAAATGCGGCACGCAGTAGTGCCGCTGTACGACGCCGCGAGTAAGTTGCACGGTGGCCGCGTTCCGCGCGTCGTTGTCGGCATGAGTGACTACTTTCGCGATGTCTATGAGTACATGTATCGCGCGATGCAAGCCTTGGTGAGCTTGCGTGATTCGATCGGCACAGCGATGACCGTCAATCTGTCGATGGTGACGATCGAACAAACCGACATTTCGAAGCGGCTCGCCGCCTGGGCTGCGATCTTCGCCGCGGTGACGGCGCTGGCCGGCATCTGGGGTATGAACTTCGACTTGATGCCGGAGCTGAACGAGCGATGGGGATATCCTGCGGCGCTCGCGCTGATGGCGGCGACCGCAGGCATTCTCGCGTGGCGCTTTCGCAAGTCAGGCTGGCTTTGATGGAGCCACGTCCTCGCACGCCAAACTACGATCGAGGGCTGCCCAATCGAGCGTTATTAAGGCTGTTTCGACCGCGGTAGCTCACGCACCCCCTGATGGTTGGGGCGCGATGCAGCTTCGGCACGCGGCGCGGCTTCCGCGCGCGGCGCGGGTGGCGCTGCTGCGGGCGGTGGCGCATCACGAGCAGCGGCCGGCGGTGGCGCGACTCGCGCGACGGGCTGCGGTGCTGCGGGCGGTGGTGCAACTCGGGCGGCGGGTGCCGGTGTTGCGGGCGATGGCGCAGCTCGCGCAACGGGCTGCCGTGCTGCGGACGGTGGCGCAGCGTGAGCAGCGGGTGGCGGTGGTGCGACTCGCGCAACGGGCTGCGGTGCGGGTGGCGCCGCTTGTACTGACGGCGCTTTCGGCTGCCTGACCGTGGGAGGCGCCCCGGGCGGGAAACGCGCGGGTTCCGCTGGCGCGACGCGCGGATCCTGTTGCGCTTGCGGCAGAATTTCCTGCGGCGTGCGGGCACGCGGCTGCGGACGCGCAATGTCCGGCGCAACTCTCGGCGTTGGTTGCGGCGTCTGTATCGCAGTCGGCGGAACGCGATTAGATTTTGGCGGTTGCGCGAGTGGCGCCGGATCGTTGCCAGGCAAAGGCGGTTGTGCGATGACACCACGATTCGGAATCGGCTCAGCCGTCATCGGTGGCGTGACGCGTGTCACCCCCGGTACCTTGGGCGCTGGAGCAGCCGTCATTGACGGCGTCGGCAAAGACCGCCCTATCGACGCTGGCGCAGGCGCTTGCGGCGACGGTTGTACTTGATTGGGCCGGCGCACCATCGTGTCGTCTGCGACCCTGCGAATCGGCGCGATATTTTTAGGCGGTGGTGCGGTCGGCCGCAGCTGGGCAATGTCGCTCCTGACCGGCAGCGCGACCTTCATTACCGGGTCGCGGAAGCGCGGCCCGGGCACCATCGTCGCGCCTTCGTGATTGCGATTCGGCGAGTGACCGCGCGGCGGATTGTTGATGATCGTCTGATTGATGATCGTCACGTACCGCGGATTGTGACGGTAGTGCGGCCGATAGCGGTGCCACGGCGCAAGCGGATACCAGCCGACGACAGGCCCACCGAAACTGATCGAGACGCTGGTGCCGCCGCCGACGAATCCGACCAATGCAGGCGCCCATACGGGGCGTACATGATGGCCACCCGGCCACCACCCCCAGCGATCGCCGATGGTGACCCAGCGTCCATAGTGAAACGGCGCATAGCCCCAGGGCGCGTGATCAACCCACGTCCAGCCCCACGGCCTGACCCAGCGCCATTGGCCCCAGCGATACGGCGCCCAACCCGCCTGTACGACGCGCGGAAACCAGACGTTGCCGTAGGTCGTGTCCGAGACCCATTCTCCATACGAATCAAGCTCTTCATAACCGGTCATGTACGGCGATACGTAACGCGCCGACTGAACGTTGCGATAGCGTTCGTCACGCTCGAGCGCCCATTGATCGAGCGACGTCGCCGCTGCCTGCTCGTAGTTGAGGCTCGACAAACCCGGCCCCAGAACCAAAGCTTGCCCGCTTGCCACAGGAATCGCGCTGGCTCCGGTGACCACGCTGCCCTGGCCGCTGAAAACGGTCACGCGCGCCTGGCCGCCGTTGCCGGCGGCATCGATTCGATAGCGGCCCGGAGCAGTCAGCTCAATGCGAATTCCATCGACCGTGACTGACGCAACCTCGCCTTCCTGCGGCCGCGCAAGCGCAACGTTAAGCGAACCGTTCTCGAGATTGAATACGGCACCACCGTAGTCGAGTTGATTGAACCCACCGCGGCTGCCTCGGACAACCGATACGAATTGGGGCCGACCCGAAATTCGGCGCGGCCATTCGAACCGGTATACAGACCAGTGCCGACCGTGACCACATCGTTGATCTGCGCAAGGTCCCAAGCGCCGTCAGCGTCTTCTTCGGCACGCCAGATCTGCACGTCTCCTTCGGCGATCGAAACGCGACCCGCGATCAGCGGCGGGCTATCGCCCGATTGCGATTGCGCCGACGCTGTGCCAAAGCCGGCGATAAGTAGTGCCGCGAACAGCATTAGAAAGCGTTGCATGGGATCTCCGGCCAATGTCCGTGTGAGTCAACTAACGTACAAAGGTTCGCACTGTTGACCCACCGTAACGCTGCCGCACGCAACGCGGTGTAACACGCTGTAACAGCGAGCGCGTACAGTGCCCAATTGCGCCCGCTTGCTGCCGAATCAAGCCTGCGCGGATAATCCGCGGTCCTCCGCCAGCAGCACTAGTTTCCCGCCCATGCGATTTCGCTTTCCGATCGTCATCATCGACGAGGATTTTCGTTCCGAGAACGCCAGCGGTCTCGGCATTCGCGCGCTGGCCAAGGCGATCGAGGCCGAAGGCGTCGAAATCCTCGGCGTCACCACGTTTAGCGATGTCTCCAGCTTCGCGCAGCAGCAAAGCCACGCGTCGGCGTTCATCTTGTCCGTCGACGACGAGGAGCTCGCCGAAGGCCATGCCAACGAGGAGACGATCGCAAAGCTGGCTGCGTTCGTACGCGAAATTAGAAGAAGAAATGCGGACATTCCGATCTTCCTCTACGGCGAGACGCGCACCACGCATTACATGCCGAACGATCTGCTGCGCGAGCTGCACGGCTTCATTCACATGTTCGAAGACACGCCGGAATTCGTCGCGCGCTACATCATCCGCGAAGCGCGGGTTTATCTGGAAGCGCTTGCGCCGCCGTTTTTCCGGGCGCTGACGCACTATGCGCAGGATGGCTCGTACTCGTGGCACTGCCCGGGCCACTCCGGCGGCGTCGCGTTTCTGAAGAGCCCGGTCGGCCGCATGTTCCACCAGTTTTTTGGCGAGAACATGTTGCGGGCAGATGTCTGCAACTCGGTCGACGAGCTCGGGCAGCTGCTCGATCACACCGGGCCGGTGGCGGCGAGCGAGCGCAACGCCGCGCGCATCTTTGGCGCCGACCATCTGTTCTTCGTCACCAACGGCACGTCGACCTCGAACAAGATCGTGTGGCACTACGTCGTCGCTCCCAACGACGTCGTCGTGGTCGATCGCAATTGCCACAAGTCCGTGCTGCACGCAATCACGATGACCGGCGCGATCCCGTTGTTTCTGACGCCGACGCGCAACCATTACGGAATCATCGGCCCGATCCCGCTCGACGAGTTCAAGTGGAAATCGATCGCCAAGAAAATCAAACGGCATCCGCTGCTGAAGAACGGCAAGGGCGGCAATGACCACGACAAGCCACGAGTGCTAACGCTGACGCAAAGTACGTACGACGGCATCTTGTACAACGTGGAGATGATCAACGAACAGTTGGACGGCAAGATCGATACGCTGCACTTCGATGAAGCGTGGCTGCCGCACGCGGCGTTTCACGATTTTTATCGCGATATGCACGCGATCGGCGGGATCAACGCGGCCGGCGTCGAATCGTCGCGCCGCCGCAATCAGGACTCGATGATCTTCTCGACACAATCGACGCACAAGATGCTGGCCGGGCTGTCGCAGGCGTCGCAAATCCTGATTCGCAACTCGAAGAACGAGAGCCTCGATCGCTATATGTTCAACGAGGCGTTCCTGATGCACACCTCAACTTCGCCGCAGTACGCGATCATCGCTTCGTGCGACGTGGCGGCGGCAATGATGGAGCCCCCCGGCGGCACTGCGCTGGTCGAAGAGTCGATAACCGAGGCGCTCGACTTCCGGCGTGCGATGCGCAAGGTCGATCACGAGTACGGAGATTCGTGGTGGTTCAAGGTGTGGGGCCCGAAGCATCTGGAGGCAGACGGCATCGGCACGCGCGACGACTGGATCCTGAAGTCCGGCGACGACTGGCATGGCTTCGGCGACGTGGCGCCGGGTTTCAACATGCTCGATCCGATCAAGGCGACGGTGATTACGCCCGGTCTCAATCTCGACGGTTCGTTCGTCGACCCCGGTATTCCGGCGGCGATCGTCACCAAGTATCTGGCCGAGCACGGAATCATCGTGGAGAAGACCGGTCTGTATTCGTTTTTCATCATGTTCACGATCGGCATCACCAAGGGCCGCTGGAACACGATGGTCACCGAGCTGCAGCAGTTCAAGGACGATTACGACACGAACCAGCCGCTGTGGCGCGTGATGCCGGAGTTCCTGAAGGCGTTTCCGCAGTACGACAAGATGAGGCTGCGCGAACTGTGCGACTCGGTGCATGAGGTTTACCGCGTGAGCGACATCGCTCGTTTGACGACGGAGATGTACCTGTCGGAAATGGAGCCGGTGATGAAGCCGACCGACGCTTACGCGCAGATGGCGCACAGTGCGATCGACCGCGTGCCGATCGACGCGCTCGAAGGCCGTGTGACCGCGGTGCTGTTGACGCCGTATCCGCCGGGCATTCCGTTGTTGATTCCGGGCGAGCGCATCAATGCAACCATCGTCCGGTACCTGCAGTTCGCGCGCGATTTGAACGCGCGCTATCCGGGTTTCGGTACAGACATACACGGGCTGGCGAAGAACGATGCGGGGGCGTACTTTTTAGACTGCGTCGGACCCAACGCCCAGCCAACAACGTAGCGCGATGTCGACACGCCGTGCTTATATTCCGCGAGGGCTGCGCCTAGTCGGCGAAATGGGCGCCCGTATCGCCGCGCACGATTGGGAAGCGACGCCGGTTGGCCGGATGGCGCGTTGGCCATCGAGCTTGAAAACGTCGCTAAGTCTGTGCCTTGCGTCTCGTTACCCGATGTTTCTGTGGTGGGGAAGCGCCCTGACCAACTTCTATAACGATGCCTACGCGCCGGTGCTTGGTGCGCGGCACCCGGCAGCTTTGGGAGGCAATGCGGCCGAGATCTGGCATGAGATCTGGCCGGTGATCGGGCCACAGGTTGATGCCGTGCTCAGCACGGGCGAGGCCACGTGGAACGAAAGCGTTCCGTTGATGATGGAGCGCAACGGGTACCTGGAAGAAACGTACTTCACGTTTTCGTACAGCCCTGCAATCGATGATAGGGGCGATGTGGCGGGAATTTTTTGCGCGTGCCAGGAGGAAACGGGACGCGTGCGATCCGCGCGCGCGCTCGCCGAACGCGAGCGTCAGTTTGCAACGCTGGTAGACAATCTCCCGGACATCGTCTTCAGGCTCGATATCGATTTGCGGTACCTGTACATATCCGCACAAATCGAGCAGTTGCTGGGAATTCCGCCGGAAAAATTCAAAGGGAAGACCAACCTCGAGGCAGGTTTGCCCGCACAGCTGACCGATCCGATCGAACGCGCGTGTCGGCGCGCTCTTAAAAGCGGCAAGGGTGTGTCCACCGCATGGGCATACAAAAACCGCCAGCTGCGCACGCGCGTCGTTCCCGAGCAAGACGAACAGGGCGCGGTCGTTTCGTTGCTTGGCATTACCGAAGACGTTACCGAGTTGGAGCGCGCTACTTCCGCGCTGCGGCACAGCGAACAAACGTTGCGCGAGGCTGATCGTCGCAAGGACGAGTTTCTGGCGATGCTGGCGCACGAGCTGCGCAATCCGCTGGCGCCTATACGCAATGCCGCCGAGATCTTGTGGTTGATGAGCTCCGACCCGGTACGCGTAAGGGAAACGAGTGAAATCATTGTCAGGCAAGCGCGCCACATGAATGCGATCGTCGATGATCTGCTCGACGTATCGCGCGTAACGCGGGGCCTGATAAGGCTCGATACCGAACCACTCGACCTGCGCTCGGTGATAACGGCGGCAGTTGAACAAGCAATTCCGCTGATCGACAGCCGGCAACAAAATCTGCAAGTGCAGTTACCCGAGCAGCCGGTGATTGTGCAGGTGGACCGCGTGCGGTTGACGCAGGTGTTTTGCAACCTGCTGGATAACGCGGCGAAGTACACGCCGCCGGGCGGTAAGATCCGCGTCACGGTGGTCGAAGGCACCGGCGATCGCGTCGAGGTCGATGTCGTCGACAGCGGCGACGGAATTGACGCCGCTTTGCTGCCGCAGGTGTTCGAGCTGTTTGCGCAAGGCGAGCGAGCGCCCGATCGGGCACAGGGCGGCCTAGGCATCGGGTTGTCGCTCGCCAGGACCCTGGTCGACTTGCACGGGGGCGCGATTGAAGCCGCGAGCGATGGCGTTGGCCGCGGTAGCCGGTTCACGGTGAGCTTGCCCCGCTTGCCCGATACGACGATAGTTTCTTCTATGGATGGACTCGTGATGAAAGCGACCACTCCCCTTCCTGCGCTTCGGATCATGGTCGTCGACGACAATGCCGACGCCGCCGAATCGCTGGCGATGATGCTCGAACTGGACGGCCATTCGGTCATCCGCGCGCACGACGCGCGCGCCGCGATTGGACTGGCCCGCAACGAACGTCCGAACGTGATGCTGCTCGATATCGGGCTGCCCGATATCGATGGCTATGAACTGGCGCGCCGACTGCGTGCGTTACCGGAAGTCGATGCCGTGCGATTGATTGCCGTCACCGGCTACGGCCAGGCCGAAGACCGCCGGCGGGCTCAGGACGCCGGCTTCGATGACTATCTGGTCAAGCCAGTGGAGTTCGAATCGCTGCGCGCAATGCTGCAGCAGGACCGCGCCAACGCATAGCGGAGCATCGTGCGGCGCGGCCAGCGCAATCAGCTCTGCCCGAACAAGTGAATATTCCGCAGGTCCGGTGTCGGAGCTGCGAAGAACGCGCGTCGATATCGCAGTTACTGTCCTCCGCAGGAATCAGCCTGGAGGACGAACATGCGCAGCGCACTCACAGTCGCAGTAAGCATCCTTCTACTCACTTCGTGCGGCGGATCATCATCGGATGATCCGCCGCCGGCAGCGGCGCCGGAGCCTTCGCTGATCGACCCCGCGTTGGAGGAGGCCGCTGCGGTATTCGCAACAACCGCGTTCGCCCCGACCGGTGGCCTGCCGGCGCTGCCAAATCTTGTTCCGACGGCCAACGATAGCGGCTTCGCCGCCACCTTCAGCAAAACCGGCGCAATCGACCGCACCGGTCCTTTCTTCCAAAGTCTCGGCATCAACGGTCGCAGTTGCTCGAGCTGCCATATTCAGGGTGAAGGTTGGACGATTACGCCGCGCGGCGTGCAGGAGCGCTTCGACAAAACCGACGGCAACGACCCGATCTTTCGCCTTGTCGACGGCTCGAACTCGCCGAAGGCTGACGTCTCCACCGTCGAAGCGCGACGCATCGCGTACAGCATGCTTCTGAACAAGGCACTGATCCGTGTCGGCATTGCCATCCCGGACGGCGCCGAGTTTGAGCTGGCGGCGGTCGATGATCCGTACGGATTTGCGAGCGCCAAGGAACTGTCGCTGTTTCGGCGTCCGCTGCCGACGGCGAACATGGACTTTCTCAGCACCGTGATGTGGGACGGGCGGGAAACAATCCTCGACCCCGCCGGAGTCGACTGTGTTCTGGGTACGACCAACTGCTTTGCGACGCTGCATTTCACGCTGGGCAATCAATCGAATAGTGCCACTGTCGGGCACGCGGAAGCGCCGCTGCCGATCAGCGACGCCCAACGGAAAGCTATCGTCAATTTTCAGACTGACCTTTTCACAGCGCAGATATTCGACCGCGAAGTCGGCTATTTGACGTCGCAGAGCGCGCGGGGCGGCGTGGTCGCGTTGTCGAGCGAAATGTTTTACTTTGGCATCAACGACACGCTGGTCGGCGACTATCGAACCAGCGCACCATTCACGCCGACGGCGATGACTATGTACGAAGCGTGGGCCAGTGCGATGCCTGACATGAACATCGGGCACGCGCCGTTGCGCGATCGGGTGGCGGCGGCGCGCAGCGCAGTGGCGCGCGGTCAGGCGCTGTTTAACAGCAAGCCGATCCAGATTCGCGAGGTAAAGGGCTTGAACGACGCACTTGCCATCGCCACGATTCCGGGTACGTGCACGACGTGCCACAACTCGCCGAACGTTGGCAATCACTCGGTACCCCTCCCGCTGGACATCGGCATTGCCGATGCAACGCGGCGCACGCCCGATATGCCGCTGTACACATTGCGGCACAAGGTGAGCGGTGAGATCGTGCAGACGACTGATCCGGGACGCGCGCTGATCAGCGGCAAATGGAAGGACATTGGGCTTTTCAAGGGTCCGATATTGCGAGCGCTGGCGACCCGTGCTCCGTACTTTCATAACGGCTCGGCTAAAGACTTGCACGCGGCGGTCGAGTTCTACGACACGCGGTTCGGCATGGGCTTGACGCAGGATGAGAAGAACGACTTGGTCGCGTTTCTGCGAACGCTCTGACGCCATGGAGTTTGCTACGCTGCGCCTTCGCTGATAGCGCGACGCGGGAGAGCGTGATTCAAGTGACCACACTTGAATCACCGCCGAAGGCGCAACGCCCGTAATCGCTCAGGTGCAAGAACCGCATCGCGCGCGCGACTCTGGAGAGACCGTCGAACCTTGACGGCGCCGAAGGTGCAGCGAGCCACCGCCCGACGGGTGACTTGCGAACTCTCAGGCAAAAGGACAGAGGGGCATGAACCGGCACGTGGCCGGTTTGTGACTCTTTGCTCTGAGGCCGCATGCCGTTGAACCGCACTCCACTGTACGAAACGCATGCCGCCTCGGGCGCGAAGCTGGTCGATTTCGGCGGCTGGGAAATGCCGCTGAACTACGGCTCGCAGATCGAAGAGCACCATGCGGTCCGGCGCGACGCCGGAATGTTCGACGTCTCGCACATGCGTCCGGTCGACCTCGAAGGTCCTGACGCTCGGGCGTTTCTTGCGGGTACTCATCGCGAATAACGTCGACAAGCTGACGCAGCAGGGCAAGGCGCTCTACTCGTGCATGCTGAATGATGGCGGAGGCGTGATTGACGATCTGATCGTCTACTTCATGCGTGACGAGTGCTTTCGCGCCGTTGTCAACGCATCGACCGCCGACAAAGACATTGCGTGGATGCAGCGGGTCGCCGCAGAGCGCGGCTTCAAAGTGCGGATCTCACCGCGTACGGACCTCGCGATGATCGCGGTGCAAGGCCCAAACGCACGCGCGAAGTTCTGGCAGGTGCGGCCGTCAACACGCGCTGCAACCGAGACTCTCAGCGCTTTTTTCGCAGCCGAAGTCGACCAGTTGTTCGTCGCTCGCACCGGCTACACAGGCGAAGACGGATTTGAAGTCATGTTGCCGGCGCAGCACGCGGGGCGCTTATGGAGTGATCTGAAAGCCGTTGGAGTTGCGGAAGCCGGCCTTGGCGCGCGCGACACGTTGCGGCTCGAGGCCGGAATGAATTTGTATGGCAACGACATGGAAGAGAACGTCTCGCCGCTCGATGCCGGTCTCGCGTGGACTGTCGATTTGAAAGCGCCACGCGAGTTCATAGGCCGCGCTGCGCTTGAGCGTGCAGAACAAAGTGCGAGCGCGCGCATGGCGCTGGTGGGCCTAAAGCTTCTCGACCGCGGTGTCTTGCGTTCGCACCAGAGGGTAGTCACTGCTGCAGGTGAAGGCGAAGTGACCAGCGGTACGTTTTCGCCGACATTGCAGACGTCGATCGCCATGGCGCGCGTTCCACGCGGCGTCAAGGTGGGCGATACGGTTCAGGTCGACGTGCGCGGAAAGTTGTTGAGCGCGCAAGTGGTCAAGATGCCGTTCGTACGCAACGGCAAAGCTTTGGTTTGACGATGGACCCATACAGGAGTTAAGCATGCAATTTCCGGAGCAGCTGAAATACACGTCGACTCACGAGTGGGTCAAGCGCGGCGATGACGGCCTGATATGGGTCGGAATCACCGATGCGGCGCAGGACATGCTTGGCGACCTCGTGTTCGTCGGTGACGTCAAGGTCGGCCAGACGTTAAAGGCGGGTGAGACGGCGGGCGTGGTCGAATCGGTCAAGGCAGCGTCCGACATCTACGCGCCGGTGGACGGCGAAGTCGTCGCCTTTAACGATGCCCTCGAAGCCGAGCCGCAAAAGCTGAATTCCGGACCTTACGACGCCTGGATTTTCAAGATGAAGACGGGCGCGCCGATCGACGGCCTGCTCAACGCCGAGAAGTACCGCGCCAATGTCGATGCGGCGAAGTAGCGTTGCGCTGTGGCTCGCCGCCGCGCCCTTCGCCGCCGCCGCGCAGTCTCCGATGCCCGCGTTCATGTCCGGCTGCTGGTCCGGCGAACACGCAGATAGCCGCCGATCGTCGTACGAGATCTGGACGGCGCCGAAGGCGGAACGAATGCTGGGCATCAGCCAGACGGTGCGGCCCGATCGAACCGAGTTCGAGTTTCTGCGCATAGAGCACGCTGGCGGCAGCGTCGACTACGTCGCGCAGCCTTCGGGACGGCCGCCGACGCGGTTTCGCATGAGCGATGCGTCGGTCACGCACGCCGAGTTCGTCAATGCAGAACACGATTTTCCGCAGCGAATCCGCTACACGCGCGAGAGCGATCTGCTGCGCGCTGAACTGTCTGGCGGCAATCCCGTGCGCCGCATCGAATTCCGTTTCCGCAAGGTCGGCTGCGAAAGCCTGACCCAAACTGAACGCTGAGTGCCATGACGACGCTGTCCGAACTCGAAGCTCATAACGATTTTCATGCGCGCCATATCGGCCCCAACGATGCGGAGATCGCCGAGATGCTCGCGGCCATCGGCGCAGAGTCGCTGGACGCGTTGGTCGATGCCATCGTGCCTTCGTCGATCAAGCTCGATGCGCCGCTGGCCTTGCCGGCAGCGATCAACGAGGAAGAGGCACTGGCCAAGATCCGCGCAATCGCGGGCAAGAACGAGGTTTACCGGAGCTTTATAGGACAGGGCTATTACGGCACCCATACGCCGAACGTGATCCTGCGCAACGTTCTCGAGAACCCGGCCTGGTACACCGCTTACACGCCGTATCAGGCCGAGATTTCGCAGGGCCGCCTCGAAGCGCTGATTAATTTTCAAACGATGGTGTCGGATCTGACCGGCATGGAGATCGCCAATTCGTCGTTGCTCGACGAGGCGACCGCCGCAGGCGAAGCGATGACGCTCGCCAGGCGCAGCGCGAAAAGCAAGAGCACCGTATTTCTCGTCGCGGGCGATTGCCATCCGCAAACGATCGAGGTGGTCAAGACGCGCGCCGAGCCGCTTGGTATCGACGTCAGGATCGGGTCCGTGCCGGAGTTGATGAAGAGCAATGAATATTTCGGCGTGCTCGCGCAGTACCCGTCGACCACCGGATTGATTCACGATATGCGAGCGCTCGTTCGCGAGGCGCATGACAAAGGCGCATTGTTTTGCGTCGCGACCGATCTGCTCGCGCTGACGCTGCTCGAAGCGCCTGGGACGTGGAACGCCGACATCGTTGTCGGCAACTCGCAGCGCTTCGGGGTGCCTTTCGGTTTCGGCGGGCCGCACGCCGGGTTTCTCGCTTGCAAGGATGCGTTCAAGCGCTCGATGCCGGGCCGGTTGGTGGGAGTGTCGGTTGATTCGCAGGGCCATCCCGCGTACCGGCTGACGCTGCAAACGCGCGAGCAACACATTCGGCGTGAGAAGGCGACCTCGAACATTTGCACAGCGCAGGTATTGCTGGCGGTGATGGCCAGCATGTATGCCGTTTATCACGGGCGCGAAGGTTTGACGCGAATTGCGCGGCGCGTGCATCGCCTCACGGCGATCTTTGCGGAAGGTTTGAAGCGCGCTGGGTTAAATGTCAGCAGCACCTATTTCGATACGGTTGCAGTGAGCGGTGTCGATGCGCGCGCGATCCACGCTGCAGCGCGCGCTGCACGAATCAACTTGCGCGATTTTGGCGCGCGCGCGCCGCAGATGATCGGGATCTCGCTCGACGAAACGGCGACCCGGGCCGACGTGGTGGCGCTGTGGCGCGTGCTGGGAGCCGGCGCCGATATTGACGCGCTCGACCGCGAGATCGATACGGCGGCAGAAAGCGCGATCCCGACTGCGCTGCGCCGCACGACGCCGTTTCTCACGCATCCCGTCTTCAACGCACATCACAGCGAGCACGAGATGCTGCGCTACATGCGGTCGTTGGCGGACAAGGATCTTGCGCTGGATCGCACGATGATTCCGCTCGGCTCGTGCACGATGAAGTTGAACGCGACCAGCGAAATGATTCCGGTCACGTGGCCCGAGTTTGCGAACATTCATCCATTGGCTCCTGAAGCGCAGACTGCCGGATACCGGCAACTGATTACCGAGCTCGAGAAGATGCTCGCTGAATGCACCGGTTATGACGCTGTCAGCCTGCAGCCGAATTCGGGAGCACAGGGCGAATACGCAGGGTTGCTGGCGATCCGTGCGTATCACTGCGCGCGCGGCGAGGCTCATCGAAACATTTGTCTGATTCCCGAAAGCGCGCACGGCACCAATCCGGCGTCGGCTCAGCTTTGCGGCATGAGCGTCGTCGCAGTGAAAACTGATCGCAACGGCAACGTGGACGTCGATGACTTGCGAGCGAAGGCGCAACAGCACGCGAGCGATCTGGCGGCGTTAATGGTGACGTATCCGTCGACGCACGGCGTGTTCGAGGAAGCGATCGTCGAGATCTGCGAAATCATCCATGCCGCGGGCGGGCAGGTCTATACCGATGGTGCGAACCTGAACGCACTGGTCGGCGTGGCGAAGCCCGGCAAGTACGGCTCCGACGTGTCGCACCTGAATCTGCACAAGACATTTTGTATTCCCCACGGCGGCGGTGGCCCGGGAGTAGGCCCGGTGGCAGTGAAGTCGCATCTGGCGCCCTACTTGCCGGGGAAACTCGGAACCGAGAGTGCCGTCGGCATGGTCAGCGCCGCGGAGTTCGGCAGCGCGAGCATTTTGCCGATACCCTGGATGTACATCACGATGATGGGACGCGACGGCCTGAAGCGCGCAACTCAGGTAGCGCTGCTGAACGCCAATTACATCGCGAAAAAACTCGAGCCACACTTTCCAACGCTGTACGCCGGCCGCAACGGCTTTGTTGCGCACGAATGCATTCTCGATCTGCGGCCGATCAAGGATGCAAGCGGGATCTCGGCCGAAGACGTCGCGAAGCGGCTGATGGACTACGGATTCCACGCGCCGACGCTGTCGTTTCCGGTCGCCGGCACGCTGATGGTCGAGCCGACTGAATCCGAGCCGAAGATCGAGCTCGACCGCTTTATCGAAGCGATGATCGCGATCCGCGCAGACATTCGCGCAGTGGAGAAAGGCGAGGTCGACCGCGACGACAATCCGCTGAAGAACGCGCCGCACACAGCGTCGATGGTGATGGCCGAGAACTGGGAGCATGATTACACGCGCGAAAGCGCGGCGTTCCCGGTGTCATCGTTGAAGCGGCACAAGTACTGGCCGCCCGTGGGGAGAGTCGACAACGCGTACGGCGATCGCAACATCATGTGTTCGTGCGTGCCGATGGAAGCGTACGCAGCCGACGATGCAGAGCCGGCGACGCGGGTAGCGGGATAGGGCGCGCGGCCCGCGTGCCTGTACGTAGGCAAGCTCGCGCGGTCTTTTTCGGGGACACGGCTAACAATGAAAAAACTTCTGAAGTGGATTGGAATTGTCGCCGCACTGCTGGTGGTCGTCGGAATCGGCCTGGTGCTCGCAGCCAACCTATTGTTCGAGCGCAAGCGCGAGCGGGTCATCAAGCTTGACGTCAAGACCATATCGGTCGTGGCCGACGCCGCTGCGCTGGAACGCGGCAAATATCTGTTCATGTCGCGCGGCTGTGGCGACTGTCATGCTGCGAACGGCGCCGGCCGCGCCTTTATCAATGAGCCCGGCGGCGGCCTCTATGTTCGGTCGCCGAACATCACGCCGGGCGGTGTGGTGGCGGCCTATACAGAGCTCGACTGGGTGCGTGCCATCCGCCACGGCGTGAAGCCCGACGGTCGGCCACTTTTCATCATGCCGAGCGAGGACTACAACCGATTCACTGATCGCGACCTCGCTGCCCTTATCGCGTATGCGCGCGGTCTGCCTTCCGTCAGCGGTGGTAGCGCGGAATTCCGCGTGCCGTTGCTGGTAAAGGCGCTTTACGTCGTGGGCGTCGTCAAGGATTCCGCAGAGAAGATCGATCACAGCCTCCCGCCGGCGTCGCCCGTGCCCGAAGGTGTGACTCCAGAACACGGTAAGTACGTCGCGAATCTCTGCATCGGGTGTCACGGCGACGGCCTGTCGGGCGGCAAGATTCCCGGCGGCCCGCCGGATTGGCCCGCCGCATCGAATCTCACTCCGGGTCCGGGAACTGTGCTGACTGTTTATGACAGTGCGGAGAAGTTCAAGGCGATGTTTCGCAGCGGCAAACGTCCCGACGGTAGCGCGATTACTGTCATGCCGTTCGAGACGCTGCGTGAAATCAACGACACCGACGTGTCGGCGCTGTATGCATACCTGAAGCAGTTGCCGCCGCGTCCTGCCGGCGGTAGGTAGTCGCGCATGCCGCACATTGATGAACGAGCGGCGCTCCGAGTCGACCAACACCAGTGATCTACGACGTCATTGTTGTCGGCCTCGGCGCGATGGGCGGCGCAGCGGCATGTCATCTCGCGCGCCGAGGCATGCGCGTACTGGGTTTGGATCGCTTTACGCCGCCACATGCCTTCGGATCGTCACATGGTGAAACGCGAATCATCCGCGAGGCATATTTCGAGCATCCCGTGTACGTGCCGATGGTGCAGCGTGCTTATGAACTCTGGCGTGATCTGGAGAAGGAGTCGGGCACGACGCTGCTGCGTGAAACCGGTGGCGTGATGATCGGACGACACGACAGCGATCTAGTCAAAGGGGCCCGTCACAGCGCAGAGCTTCACGGACTGCGCTACCAGCTGCTGACAGCCAGCGAAGTGCACGCGCAATTTCCTGCGCTGCACCCGGACAACGATATGGTGGCGGTATGGGAGCCGCGCGCTGGTGTGTTGTTTACGGATGCGTGCGTCACCGCGCATCTGACACTGGCGCGACGTTATGGCGCCGAGCTGCGTTACGAAGAGTCCGTGCTGGGTTGGGAGCCCGACAGGAACGGCATCCGCGTGCTTACTTCGCATGGCGAGACCCACGCGCGCCAACTGATCGTCACTGCCGGCGCATGGATCAGTGTTTTCTTCCCGCAACTGCCGCTTCGCGTCGAGCGGCAAGTGTTGTTCTGGTTCGGTGACCCAGGTACGCCGGAGATCTTCGCTCCCGACCGCTGTCCGGTGCATTTGTGGCAGTTCGACGGGCGTCGTTTTTTTTACGGCTTTCCGAACCTAGGAAGCGGAGTGAAGGTCGCTTTCCATCATGGTGGACAAACGACGGCGGTTGACACCTTACAACGCGAAGTTGAGCAAGCAGAGCTGGAAGACATTCGGCGCGCAGTGCGGCGCTTCGTTCCAGCCGCCGACGGAGAGCCGCGTGCGACGGCCGTCTGCATGTATACGAATACCCCGGACGAGCATTTCTGGATCGATCGTGATCCGCGAAATTCTCAGGTGCTGATCGCCAGCGCGTGCTCAGGGCACGGATTCAAGTTCTCTCCGGTCGTCGGAGAAATCCTCGCCGATCTCGCGCAGTGCAAGCCGCCCAGGTTCGATCTGAGCTTGTTCAATGCAAATAGGGCTATCGTCAACCAGACTGACCTACGTCGCTGAGGCGACGCGCTGGCGGGACCCTGGTTTGCTCCTTTTTAGGGTCGGGTGTTGGCGGGAGGCATTTTGTGCAGACAGCGCTAGTTAGAAAATTTTTAGCAGTGTTCGTAGCCACGGGCTGCCTGTGGCTGCAGCCATCGGTCGCGACTCCGACTAGAGCGCTTACCGCGGAAGCTTCCGAACTGTTCGACTGGGTCGCTCGTTCGCGCGACAACGACGGCTTGCCGTTCATGATCATTGACAAGCGGCAGGCCCACCTCTGGGTGTTCGACCGCTCGGGAAACCTGCAGGGCAATGCGCCGGTGTTGCTCGGTGTAGCGCGCGGCGACCATACGGTCCCCGGGATTGGCGACAAGAAGCTATCGGAGATTAAAACCGAAGAACGCACAACACCGGCGGGCAGGTTCGTGGCCGAGGTCGGGATGAACGCTCGGGGCGAAGACGTCGTTTGGGTCGATTACGATGCCGCGGTATCAATGCACCGTGTATTGACCACCAATGCGAAGGAGCAGCGTGCGCGGCGTCTGGAGACGCGTACGCCACATGACAACCGCGTGTCCTACGGTTGTATAAATGTGCCCAAGGCGTTCTTCGAAGACGTCGTCAGCGCGACGGTGCGCGGCGGCAACAGCGTCGTGTACGTTCTTCCCGAGACGAGGCCGCTGCGCAGCGTTTTCGAGGGGCTTGCGACCGCGCAAACCGAT
>CAWHKW010000008.1:0-76297 GCA_963829995.1 uncultured beta proteobacterium
GAAGGTAGCGATCGGTGTTGGAATTGTCGCTGCGCTGTTGCTGCTCGCGGGCGTCGCCGCGGCTTTGCTGATCGATGTCAACAGTTACAAGCCGACGATAGAGCGCATGGTCAGGGACGCGACGGGCCGCAAGCTCACGATCGATGGCCCGTTGTCGCTGCGGCTCTTTCCACGCCTCGGGGTAGCGGTGCCGAAAAGCACGCTGTCGGAGCAAGGTGGCGACCGTGCATTTGCGTCGCTGTCGTCGGCCAGCGTTGTGGTTGCCTGGCTGCCGCTACTGCGCGGCCAGATTGTCATCGATCAAGTCAGTGTCAACGGCTTGCAAGCAACGGTGGAGCGCAAAACAGACGGCCGCACCAGCATCGACGATCTGCTGCGGCGCCGACAGGATGTGCCTGAGGCGAAAGGCGACACCTCCGAATCGAAGGCGACCAGCGTTTCAATTCGCGGCATTGCGTTGAACGATGGCAATGTGACGTTACGTTCTGCCGACGGCAGCACGATCACGCTATCGAAGTTGGATCTGGAAGTCGACGACCTCGGCGCCGCCGACTACAAGCCGGTTCGAGTTTCTACATCGGTCACGTCGACCAAGCCGGCGCTGGTTGCCGACCTGCAGTTGGCTGCTGACATGCAGGTGGATGCGGCCACCAGCCGCTACGGCGTGCGTGATCTAGCGGGGTCGGTGAAAGGCACTTTCGACCAGCAGCCGATGGAATTCAGGTTGGCCGCTGCGCGTGCGGCCTGGCAGCCGCTGACCGTCGAAGTTGAAAAGCTTGCGCTCAGCGGCTCGGGCAAACGCGGGGCCGACGCATTCGAGCTGAAGTTCACGGCGCCACGATTTGCCGTAAGCGAGTCGCGCGCCACTTCTGATCCGGTCGAGCTGGTTATGACATCCAAGGGCGCGCAGCGTGTCGAACTGCGCGCCACCGGCGAAGGGATTAAAGGGACGGCAGCAGCCTTCGAAGCCACGATTGCAGCGACATTCAAACGAGATGTCGGTTCGGACCACATCGAAGGAAAACTGACGAGCCCGTTGCGGGGCAGTCTCGATGCAATGACCTTCGAGTTACCGCGTCTGGTCGCCGATGTCGTCTCGACGCATCCGACCTTGCCGCAGAAGACGGTCAAACTGTTGCTCAACGGCAGCGCGTCGATCGATGTCAAGCGCGAGCTGGTTGCGCTGAAACTCAAGAGCGGACTCGACGACATCAACCTGGCAGGCAGCCTCGATATCAAGGGCTTTAAGCAGCCGCGTATCGCATTCGATGTCTCTGCCGATCAACTGGACCTTGATCGCCACTTTCCGCCCGCACCGAAGAGCGTCGGAACTGCTGCCACGTCGCAGAGGAAGAGCCCTCCTGCCGATTCCAACGTCGATCTGTCCGCGCTGCGCGAGGTTCACGCCTCGGGCAAGGCACAGATCGGCAAGTTGCGCGTGCGCGGGATCAACGCAAGCGATGTGCGGTTCACTCTGCAAGCAAACGACGGCAAGCTCGATGTCGCGCCGCTAACCGCACGACTGTATGACGGCACGGTCAACGCGAAGCTCGCCGCACACGCCGACGGTAATCGCATCAGCGGAGCAGGTGCAATGTCCGGCATAGCGCTGAAGCCGTTCGTGGCCGACCTCGGCGGATCTTCGAAGGTCGAGGGCAAGGCCAATTTGAAGTTCGACCTGTCCACTTCCGGTGCAACGACCGCTGCGCTGAAGAGAAACCTCGACGGTTCGCTGTCGATCGCGGTGCAGGACGGCGCGATCCGCGGTATCGACGTGATCCAGACCATTACGGGCGCGCTCAGTTTCATCACTGCACGAAAGACACAGACGGGCGCGCTCGACGCAGAGAAGCTGACGCGCTTCTCGAGTCTGACTGCGAGCGCGCAGATCGATAATGGGATTGCCAACAGCAAGGATCTGCAGGCGACTTCGCCCGCGCTGAAGATCGCCGGAAGTGGGCGATTGGATCTCGTCAAAGAGGAGCTCGACTACGTGCTGCGCGCCCAAATGACGGCGAGCCCGCTGGGTGCGGATCGCCGCGTCGTCAATGCGTTGCTTGGCTACACGGTGCCGATACAGATCAGCTGGTCCGCTCGATTCACTGAATTATCGAGTCGAGTGGGCTGCCGTGGCGGGCGACGCGCTGACGCGAGGGGCGCTTGGCGGTGTCGGTGCGCCGGTGGTCGAAGAAGTCGTCAAGGGAATCGGTGGCCTGTTCGGCGGAAAGAAGAAAGACAGCACGCAGAAATAACAGCTAGTTGCTGGCAGCAGGCGGCGGAGAGATCTTCCAGAAGGGTCGCGAGATTTCTTCGAGCGGGCGCCCCGGATCCCCGGGCCCAAGCCCATAGCGAATGAGCGCAATCAAGTCTGCACTCACCGCAGGGTCGGAGACGAAATAGCTGTGACCGATGAAACCGCCTGTGCTGGTGGTGACCTGGACAAAAGTGGCGAAGCCGGCGAGCTGCTTCGCCTTGGCGAGCCCTTCCTTGTCGAGCAACGATTGATCAAAACGTCCCAACCGGCGCAGGCTGCCCATCAAGAATTCGGACAGGCTGAGCGCCTTATCGCCCTCCGACGTGTAAATGGTGAGCCGCAGCTTGGGAGGAGGAATGACGAGCCGCGGATTCGGCGCCTTCCCGTAGGGTAGGTCGGGGTCGGACTCGATGCTGAAGAGCTTGGCTACCCCGACATCCAAATCCAGGTCAGGCGACATCAGCACGATGTTGCGGACTTTGAATCTGCTGTCGAGGAACAGCCCGTTGATGTAGGCCTCGATCTCGAGCTCGCGCAAGGCCGTAGTCAACACATCGGTGCCGCGACTGTGGGCAAGCAGGTGCACCTTCTCCACTCCGGGCGTGTCGGCGATGATGCGAAGGGCCTGCTTGAGGTGAAACACGGCGAACTCGCCCGATTCGCGGTCGACGTTGTAGCCCATGAACAGGCCGCGCGAACCGCCCGCCGGCCACGTGAAGATCGCGCAGACGAACTCGCGACCGAGGAAGTGGCACAGCTCGCTCATCGTGAACGACGCATCCTGAAACGTGTTGGCGTAACCATGGACGAACAGCACGACTTCCTTGCGCGGCGCGGCGGCGAGCCGGCGCGCGACTTCGGCCTGCAGCATGCCTGCCGCCTTCTGATGCGCGTCGATCGCAGCGGGGGTCCGCACGAGACCCGCAGGGGTGACCTCGACGCCGTAGGAGATCGGCGGAAATCGCCCAAGCTCCGTCGTCGGTCCGAGCTTCAAGTCAAGCGGCACCGAGCGCTTGCTCACGGTGCTCTGGGCAACCAGCGTGTCCCAAGGAACCGCTTCGCCCAACTCGACCGTGACCGTGCCGAACGCCATCGAATGCGAACGCTCGGCGCTGTAGGGAAGTGTCTTGGCCGCCTCCGTTCCCGGCGCGCGATTGGTGACGTACAGCAGATCGATAGAGGCTTTCTTGTCGACGGCCGGAACATCCGTAAAAAGGGGCTTGGCCTGTTGCCCGACGTACACCGTCGGAGTGGGCATCAGCGGATAGGTCGTTGCGCAGCCGGTGAAGAGCGCGACAGCCGCAAGCATCGCGATATGAGGACCACTTCTCAAGTGTCGTTGATTCATGTTCGCCGAGGATCGGGCAGCCCTTCGCGTATCCGTTGCGAAAAAGCGGGATCCCGATCGGCCGCCTTCGCCTTGGTGTCGATCTGGCTCAACCTTCGGAGCTCTTCGAAGGGCAGGCGCGTGTCGACGATGCTGCGATCGTACAGGCGCTGGTCCAGATAGCCGTTGGCCAGAAGTCGCCAATCGATGGGAGGTGCGTCCGGATCCACGTGCTCGCGGTGGCGGCGGATGGTCGTCGTGCAGTTGTCGGCAAACGCGTTATAGAACTGCGGGCGTTCCACCAGGCCGTTGATGCTCTCGACGTAGTCCAGCAACAGCGCCCGGGCGAGCGCCGGCGTGGACTTCAGCCGGTAGAGGTAGACCTGCTCGCCGCGATGATTGGTGCGCAGCCCCACCACGTCGTGCTCGTCGGCCACCACATAGATGATTTCGTACTGCTTGAAAAACCCTTTGAGTGCGGAGTATTCCTGCCCCGTGCGCTTGCGCGTCTCGATCGAGACGGCGAGTGGAGGCGCGTTCTCGAACTGCCAGCTCATGATCGTGTGCGCGATGTGCGGCGAACCCCAATAGGACATGAAGACGTCGACTCCGCGCAGCGCGGAGAGATCGTAGGTGCGATCCTCGTAGCGCGCGGTGAAGTCGCTTTCCGTGCGGTAGTCGAAGTTGCGAACGTTGCGGACGATCAGTTGGTCTCCCCGAACTTCCGCCTGCGGCAGGCGCGCTACATCGGCTTGCCAGTCGCCGTCGTTGCTCGGCCGAATCGTGTTCCACCAGACCAGCAACGCGACAAACGCGAGGCCCCACGCCGCGAGCGCCCAGGCGAACGGGCGCAACCACAAAAGAATCGCCAGCGTGCCAAATAAGTAAACCGCCGCGAGCGCAGTCCTCAGCCAAGTGGGGTCGGGCCCTGTAAATACGAGGGCAAGTGTCCACCACGCGGTCACCAGCGCCGTGGTGAAGACCCGAAAACGCCAGCCCGCGGAACCGACGTTGTCCGGCGTCGATACCCAATACCGTGCGCCGCCACCGATAGACCACGGCTGGCTTCAGACCTTGATCGGCTGAGACACCGTCGCGTATCACTGCATGAACCATCCGTGGCTGACGACGAGCGATTGACCGGTCAGCGCGTTGGTCGGGAATGTAGCGAAAAACAGAGTTGCTGCCGCCACGTCGGCCACCGTCGTGAACTCACCGTCGACGGTTTCTTTCAGCATCACTTTCTTGATGACCTCGTCTTCCGAGATTCCTAGTGTCTTGGCCTGCTCGGGGATCTGCTTTTCCACCAGCGGCGTGCGAACGAAGCCGGGACAGACGACGTTGGCGCGCACACCATGCTTTGCTCCCTCCTTCGCCACCGCCTTCGCCAGCCCGATCAGGGCGTGCTTCGCGGCGACATACGGCGCCTTCAGCACCGAAGCCTCCTTCGAGTGCACCGAGCCCATATAAATGATCGAGCCGCCGCGTCCTGACTTGTACATGTGATGCAGGCAGGCGCGGGTCGTCAGAAAAGCGCCGTCCAGATGAATCGCGATAATTTTCTTCCAGTCGGCATACGTGAATTCCTCGAGCGGATGCACGATCTGAATGCCGGCGTTGCTGACAAGAATGTCCACGTTTCCGAAGTGCTTGACGACTGCGGCCACTCCACTGTCCACCGCTTGTTCGTTTGCGACGTCCATCGCGACGCCAAGCGCCTTGTGACCGGATGCGACCATCTCGGCCGCGGTCGCGTTCGCGGCGCTTAAGTTCAGATCCGCAATCGCGACGTTTGCGCCTTCGCGTGCGAATTCCAGCGCGATCTCCTTGCCGATTCCACTGGCCGCGCCTGTGACGATCGCGGTCTTACCTTGCAACTTCATTTCGACTCCTTGGTTGTGGCGAGATGCGGGGGTCCGGGTTCAGGTGACGAGGTCATATACATGCAGTCCGGTGCCCATTTTTGTTACGCGCAGCGACGCGTGATCGGTCAGCGTGCGTTGGAGGTCTGACAATCCTGCGTTCCAGAGATCGGTCACCGTCGCACGCGAGAATTCGCAGTCCTTGTATTGCGACGTCCGCAGTGAGTGACGATTGATGACGTGAACCAGCGAGACCTTTCCTCGCGAGCTGACCGTTTGCAGCGCCTTGACGTCGGGATCGTTCCGCATCTTTGGCGGTAGCTTGGCGAGCACACGGCTCAGCGCGTCCCGCAGTACTTCGTTCTGCTTGATGCGATCAGTGTTGAAGCGCGTCTTGCTTGCATACTGGATATCTTTTGCGCGCTCCGACACCTGCGCGAGATTTTCAGGCAGTTGGCCGGCACTGCTGAACACATCGACTTGGAAAATCAGCGCGCTCATCCTGGGATTCTCGTCGGTGACGTAGGTCAGCGGGGAGTTGGACACGATGCCGCCGTCCCAGTAGAGCTCGCCATCGATCTCGACCGGCGGAAATCCCGGCGGCAGTGCGCCGCTGGCCAGGACGTGATCGGCTCCGATCCGCATCTTCGTGTTGTCGAAATAGACCGAGTTGCCGTTGCGCAAGTTGACCGCGCCCAGCGAAAGCCGTACTTGTTTTCGATTGATCAGGTCGAAATCGACCAGCTCTTCAAGCGTCGCCTTCAGCGGTGCCGTGTCGTAGAAGCTCAATGCGCCGAGGCTTCCGTCCGGAGCGAAGAAGGGCGGCAGCGGGCGCGGGCTGAAAAAACCGGGCACGCCGAACGCGATGGCCGAAGCGGTGCTCATCCCATTCATCAGCGGCCGCATTGACTCAAAGCCGGCCGGCAGCATCGGCGGAGAAAATTGTGAGACGCGTTGCCAGAACTCGCTCAATCGCGGGACGCGACGCTGCGCCGGGTTGCCCGCGATCAGCGCTGCATTGATTGCGCCGATCGAGACGCCGGCCACCCAGTCGGGCTCCATGCCAGCCTCGCATAGCGCCGCGTAGGCACCTGCCTGATACGCACCGAGCGCGCCGCCGCCCTGCAGAACCAACACCTCATGATCGTGCTGGCCCCAATGCGTAATCGAGCCTGAACGACGCCTAGTTTTCATGGCCATGCAGGCTTCTCGCACCTGTTCACTTTTAAGGCGCGCTGGGAACAAGTCGCGCAGGGATCAGACCAGCAACGATGATCTGGATGGTTAGGGCGCGCTACTTTACAGGGTCGTGACGCGCGGAGTGTTAAGCCGCGTGCATGCGAGTTGCAAGCGGATCGCGCATGCGCGAACATGAGCGACGCGAGCGTTGCGCGACGTCTCATCATCTGATGTAACGTCCACGTCCGCACGAAGTATTTCAAGGAGGAAAGAAATGACACGTGGATTGGTTTTTGGTCTGGCGCTGTTCGCCGCGCTGACGCCGGCGTACGCCGCCGATGCAGCGGCACAGAGAAAAGAGGCAAGGGCAATGTGCGACGAAGCGCTGGCGACGCTTTACAAGGCAAGGCCTGAGATGAAGGCGCGGGTCGACAAAGCGCCGGGTTACGGGTGCTTTTCCAGCTTCGGCGTTTCATTCATCCTGGGTGGTGCCGGCGGTCGCGGCCTGGTGCATGACAACGCCACCAAGAAGGACACCTTCATGAACATGGGGCAGGCCACCGCCGGCGTGGACATCGGCATCAAGGACTATCGCGAAGTGCTGGTGTTCAATGACAAGGCCGCGATGCAGAAGTTTGTCGACTCGGGTTGGGAATTCGCAGGTGGCGCGGGAGCCGCGGCGGAAATCAAGGGAAAGGGAGCGTCAAAGGAATCGGGCGACGCCATGGGTAAGCCAATCGACGTATTCCCGATGACCCGCACGGGACTGGCCGCCGGCGTGGCAGCGGGCGGCCGCAAGTATTGGAAAGACAAAGATCTGAACTGACGATCGTCGTCGAATGGATAGGTCGGTGGTGCTTGATGGCGCCGCCGACCAGTCACGGCTTCAATTCGTGACGACAAGGAAACGAAATGGGATATCAACGAATCATTTGCTTCGCAGGCGCCGCATTGATTGCCGCCTCGTTTTCAACCCCGACCTTTGCCGTCAACGAGCTGTTTATGGCGCGTGGACCGTTGGGTCACCTGAAGAAGAGCGATGTCACCATCGCGCGCGCGGAAATCCGCAAAACGCTCGATACGGGAAAAGACGGGGAAACCGGCACCTGGAGCAATCCGGAAACCAAAGCGTCCGGAACCATCAAGCCGACGAAGACGTTTACGAAGGATGGAATGCGCTGCCGTGCGACCGAGTTCACAACGTCCGCGGGCGGAGAGCGCGGTGCCAGCACATGGAACCTGTGCAGTACCAAGGACGGCTGGAAGGTCGTGCAATAACGACGAGGCGTGGCAGATCGCTCCGCCGTCGCTATTGACCGGCGAGCTCGCGCAGCCGAAAGCGCTGCAGCTTGCCAGTCTCGGTCCGCGGCAATGCGTCGACAAACTTAATCGTGCGCGGGTATTTGTAGGGTGCGATCGTCTGCTTGACGAACGCCTGCAGCTCTGCGCAAAGATCCACGCCGCTCGAATGGCCTTCCTTTAACACGACGTAAGCGGCAACGCGCTGGCCACGCTCTTCGTCTGCGATGCCGACGACTCCGCACTCGGCCACCGCCGGATGCAGCAACAGCGCACCTTCGACCTCTGGCCCGGCGACGTTGTACCCCGAGGTGACGATCATGTCGTCCGAACGCGCCTGATAGCGAAAGTAGCCGTCGTCGTCCTGAACGAACGTATCGCCGGTCAAATTCCAGCCGTCGCGTACGTAGTTGCGCTGGCGATCGTCATCTAGATAACGGCAGCCGGTGGGGCCTTTGACTGCAAGCTTGCCCGCAGTGCCGCGCGGCAATTCGTTCATCGCATCGCCGACGACGATCGCGCGATAGCCGGGGACCACTTTGCCGATTGCGCCGGCCCGAACATCGGCGCCGGCGGCTGCGATGAAGATGTGAATCATCTCGGTAGCGCCGATGCCGTCGATCATCTCAATGCCCGTCGCCTGTTTCCAGAGCCGACGCGTGGCATCCGGCAGCGCTTCGCCCGCGGATACCGTCTTCTTCAGGCTGCTGATATCAACCTTGCGTGCCGAATCGTTCAGCAGAAGCGCCATCTGGCGATACATCGTCGGCGCGGTAAAGCAGATCGTCGCGCGGGTTGTCTCGATCGCCGCGAGCAGCGACTCAGGCGTTGGCTTTTCGATCAGTACGGTCGATGCGCCGAAGCGCAGTGGCATTGCCAGCAGCCCGCCCAGCCCGAAGGTGAATCCCAGCGGCGGTGTGCCGCAAAAGACATCGTCGCGGGTCGGCTTCAGGACGTGCGTTGTGAACGCGTCTGCCATGACCAGAATGTCTCGATGGAAGTGCACCGTGCCTTTCGGCTGCCCGGTCGTGCCGGATGTGAATGCGATCAGGCAGATGTCATCGCGATGGCTCGCGTGCGCGGCGAATCGAATCGGCTTGCGCGCAGCGCGCGCTTCGAGTGCATCGGAGGCTGAATCGTTGAAGTAAATGACTTTCTTCAGATCGGGTGCGTAGTGTTCGTTTCTTGGATCGAGCGTTGCTTCCAGGTCTTGTTTGAGTCGGGCGTCGCACAACGCCGCACCCACCCGAGCCTTGTCGATCATCTGTTTCAGTTCGCGCGCGCGCAGCAGTGGCATCGAGCCGACCGCGATCAAGCCGGCTTTGACGACCGCCAGCCAGCACGCAGCCAGCATCGGCGTGTTCGGTGCACGGAGCAGGACGCGATTGCCCGGGACCAACTCCAGATCTTCGATCAGCACATGCGCGATGCGATTGACCTGGGCTTGCAGCTGCCCGTACGTGCATGACACCGGCTGCGTATCGATCAACGCGGTGAGCGCAGGGCGCTCGCGATTGCTCGAATCGACCTGCCGGTCGAGCAACTCGGTGACGCAATTGAGTTGCTGCGGATAACGGTATTCGGGCCGGTCGAACAAGAATTCGGGCCACTCGCTTTGCGGTGGCAGGTGGTCGCGTGCAAAAGTATCGGCGACCCTCATTGGCACAACGCTGCGGCGGCTAATCGACCTTCGCGTTCGAAACCTTGACGATCATGCGCACCGGCTTCGACGGCCAGCTTTGCGCTTTCGCAAATGTTGAAGCTGCGGAAGCGAACGCGAGTATCGCCGCCGCCATTAAACGCCCCATCGAAACACGCTGCATCTTCATCGCTCCCAGAAGGTTGTGGCGAAGTCTGCCTTCGCTGTTGTCGTTCGTCTATGCTGGCTGCAGCATGGCAAAGTTCATACTCGCGCTCGATCAGGGAACGACAAGCTCACGTGCGATCGTGTTCGATCGGCACGGGCGGATCATCGCCAGCGCGCAGCAGGAGTTCCGGCAGATTTTTCCGCAACCCGGGTGGGTTGAGCACGATGCCGCCGAGATCTGGTCGACTCAGCTGCAATGCGCGCAGTCCGCCTTGCGTCAAGCCGGCGCGAGTGCACGCGACGTCGCTGCAATTGGGGTGACGAATCAGCGCGAGACCACGGTCATCTGGGATCGCGCTACCGGTACCCCGATCGCGAATGCAATCGTTTGGCAAGACCGCCGCACGGCCGAGCAATGTGCGGCGCTGCGCGCGCGCGGTGTCGAACCTCGGGTCACCGAGAAAACCGGGTTGCTGCTGGACCCGTACTTTTCAGCGACCAAGGCTGCATGGCTGCTCGACCACGTGCCTGGAGCGCGCGCACGTGCCGCGCGCGGCGAATTGGCGTTCGGCACGATCGATACGTGGCTGATCTGGAATCTCACCGGCGGCGCTGAGCATGTGACCGACGTCAGCAACGCGTCGCGCACGTTGCTGCTCGATCTTCATTCGCTTGAATGGAGCGACGAACTGCTCGAACTGTTCAACGTTCCGCGCGCGTTGCTGCCCCGCGTGACGGCGTCGAGTGAGGTGATCGGCACGACGCTGCCGGCGCTCTTTGGTGAACCGATTTCGATCGCGGGATATGCCGGCGATCAACAGGCTGCCACGTTCGGCCAGGCGTGCTTCAGTGTTGGGATGGCAAAGAACACGCTGGGTACCGGCGCCTTCATGCTGATGAACGTTGGCGCGCAGCCGCAGGTTTCGGAGAACCGGCTGCTGGCGACGGTAGGCTGGAAACTGAGTCGGCCTGAAAGCACGTCATACATGCTGGAAGGCAGTGTCTTCGTCGCGGGTGCGGTGGTGCAATGGCTGCGCGATGGACTCGGGCTTTTCGCGCATTCGGACGATGTCGAAGCACTCGCGCGGCAGGTTGACGATCACGGCGACGTGTTTCTCGTGCCCGGGTTTGCCGGGCTCGGTGCACCGCACTGGGATGCAGCGGCGCGCGGCGCTATCGTCGGACTGACGCGCGGAACCTCCAAGGCGCATATCGCGCGTGCCGCGCTGCAATCGATCGCGTTCCAGTCGGCCGACGTACTGGCAGCGATGCAGCGCGACGCTCATCAGCCGTTGACGGAAGTAAGAGTCGACGGCGGCGCCGCCAGAAACGATTTGCTGCTGCAGTTCCAGGCCGACATCACCGGCGTGCCGGTCGTTCGCCCTGAAGTGACCGAAACGACCGCGCTCGGGGCCGCGTACCTGGCCGGACTGGCGATGGGTTTTTGGAGCGGTCTCGAGGAAATCTCTGATCTGTGGCGCGCCGAGCGCCGCTTCGAGCCAGCGATGCAGGCTTCGCAGCGTGACGAGCTGCTCGCGCGCTGGCACAAGGCAGTGGAGCGCTCCCGATCTTGGGCATAACAGCGGCGGTAGCGATCGATCGCGAGGAGTTGCTCGCTCAGTTGCGGGAGCCGCGCGAGTGGGATGTCGTGGTCATCGGCGGCGGGGCGACCGGTCTCGGCATTGCCGTTGACGCAGCAGCGCGTGGCTTTCGCACCGCGCTGATCGAGGCACGCGACTTTGCCAGCGGAACCTCCAGCCGCAGCACCAAGCTGATCCACGGCGGCGTGCGCTATCTGGCGCAGGGCAATTTGAAGCTGGTGCGTGAGGCGTTGTCGGAGCGTGCGCTGCTCCTCGCGAATGCGCCGGCGCTGGTGCGGCCGCTGAAATTCATTGTTCCGTGCTATCGCCCACTTGGAGCGTGAAATCCTGCGTGTCGGGCTGGGTGTTTACGACGCTCTCGCAGGCAGGCAAGGCATCGGCGATACGCACTGGCTGTCGCGCGACGAAACCATCGCGCAGCTGCCCGGTGTCAGGGCTAACGGCTTGCGCGGTGGCGTCGCCTATTGGGACGCGCAATTCGACGATGCGCGCCTGGCGATCGCTCTAATGCGCACCGCGGTGCGTCTCGGTGCCGTGCCTATCAATTACGTCGAAGCTGATCAAATCAAAACGAGCGGCGGCCGCGTTAGTGAGATCGTTGCGCGGGACGTTCAGACAGGAGAGCGGATTGAATTGCGCTCCAAGGTCGTTTTTAACGCCACCGGTGTCTGGGCCGACGAGCTGCGTCGACTGGCTGATAACTCGGCTGCTGCGCTGACCACGACCAGCCGCGGGTCGCATGTCGTGTTGCCATCATCATTTCTACCTGGCGCGACAGGGATGATGATTCCGAGGACAGCCGATGGCCGTGTCTTGTTCGCCATTCCATGGCATGACCGGTTGATGTTGGGTACGACAGACGTCGCAGCCAACTCCGCATCCTGGCAGCCGCAGGCGTCGGATGCTGAAGTGGAATTTATTCTCGATACTGCGCGCGGCTACTTGCAATCATCACCCACGACAAGCGATGTCTTGGCGACATTTGCAGGGTTGCGGCCTTTGCTCTTGCCGCGCGCAGCGCAGGCAGCCACCAAGAGCATCTCGCGCGAGCACGCTGTCGTCATCGAGCACCAGAATTTGGTCACCGTGATCGGCGGCAAATGGACGACCTATCGAAAAATGGCGCTGGATGCGCTCGATCAGGCCACGAGGATGGGGCTGCTTAGCGAGCGGCCGTGCCTGACCGCGGAAATGAAGCTTGACGTTGACGATTTCATTGAAGCTGCCTGTCGCGCGGCAGAAGCCGCCGCTCTTGAACATCGTGATGACAGTGAAGTAGCGAAATTTGTCGGTCTGTCTGTGCGGTACGAGCAGTCACTCCATGCTGACGATGTGGTTGCGCGCCGGCTCAGGGTCGAGTCAATCGATCGTCGAGCCGCGGCGCGATTAACGCCGCTTGTCCAGGCAGCGCTATCCGCACGATCGACTGTTGCGTGAAGCGCGCAAAAAAAAGCCACTCAAAGTGAGTGGCTTTAATGGTAGGAAGTTGTTAAGGCTTAGAACAGGTGACGAAGGCCGACCGTGTACTGCTTGCGGTCGCGTGTTGCGACCGCGATATCGGTGGTCGGGCTTCCCGGCGCCAAATTGCGGCTTAGTACTTCCTCGTCGCTGTCCGAGAAGTTGATGTACAGGTTGGTCCGGCGCGACAACGGGTACGTGTACGCGATGGCCCATACCGTACGGTCGCGTTCGCGAGAGAACTGGTTGAGCGGCGTCGGAGTGGCACCCAACACGACGGTGACGGCATCGCCGTCGCGGTCCTGGTATGACCCCAGCAGGCTGCCGCCGAGCAGAGGCACGCTCACACCGACCATCCAGGCATCGGCGTCGGCGCCGGCGTCGGGCTGCAGGCCGATCCCTGCCGTGTAGTAAACATGCTCTTCCTTGGCGTACGCCCCATGGAGCTTCAGGAACTTGAAGTCAAACGTGCCGCCGAGTTGCAACTGCTTCTGATCCGAAGCGCCTCCCGGGATCAGCGCAGCGGCGGCCGTACCCACTACTGGAGCCGGGTCGAGTTGATCGTACGTCAGCGCGAGATAGACCGGACCCCCAGCCCACGAAGCGCCGGTGAACAGAACCTTATTGTTGTTGCCGCTGCCCCCCACTTCCTGCCCGTTCGCATTGAACGAATAGCCGACACCGAACCGGAATCCGCCCCAAGTCGGGCGACTGATACAGCACGGAGTTGTCTAACCGCTGTGCGCCGGAGGTGTTAAACGTCGAACCCAGCGACGAATCACCAAAACCGGTCACAAACGGATCGATGACGCCGAACATGTCAAACGAACCGGTGCCCGATGAAAACGTTGCGATCCGGCCCGCCACCATGGTGCCCCAGCCGCCCGCAAGGCCGGCCCATGCTTGACGGCCGAACAAGCGGCCGCCTTGTTGGTCTTGCTGTCCGGTATCAAGGCTAAAGCCGCCTTCGATCGTAAAAACTGCGTTCAGGTTGGGGGACAGCGCTTCCGAACCGCGAATGCCCCAGCGGCTGCCGGACTGATGACCGGAGTTGATGCCGCTGGTAGAGGATGCACCGCTGACATCCGGATCGTTGTACTGATAGTTGACATCGAAGAATGCCGTACAGCGTTACGTTCGACTGTGCGAGCGCAGCGCCTGAGAAAGCACCGAGTATTGCCAGTGCTATCAGATTCTTTTTCATGTTGAAGCTCTCCTAGCTGGTGATGGGAAATTCTTTACGCCACGGCCCCGCACGAGCCGCCACGCGAATGAATCACTCCCCTGAGGAAGTTGAACGGATTCTTTCAGAGGAGCCATGACAAGGCAAAGAAACCCGATCAAAACTCCCGAATTTAGGCAATCCGTGTTGCGGTCAGACAACAACAAAAACAGGGCCGTAAATATTGCCTGTGCGACGGCCCGGACAGCTTTACCGAATCAAAAGCTATGGCGCATACCCACTTGGAGGGAACGGGCATCCTCACCGGCTGCGGTGGTGAAGCCGGTCGCGTACCCCGCCGCTGACGGGCTCATACGCGCCTGATCGCTGTTGTCCATGAAAGCAGCCGCCGCATAAAGCTGGGTACGGCGCGAGAAGTCATAGAAGTACGCGACACCATAGTGGCTGGCCTTGGCGTCTGCCGTGGCCCAGGCCGAGCGTCCATCGTCCTTACCATAGTTGTAGACGCCGTACAGGGTACTGTTACCGAAGCGCCAGGAAATGCCGCCGTGGTAGGCGACCGAGTCGGTCGGGCCCGCCAGGCCGCGCATCGTGTCGATGTCGAAGCTGTTGATCTGTAAAGTCGTCAGGACAGCGGTCGAACCGGTAATGACAAGGTTCTGAATGTCGGCCGGCTGCAGGATGGGGTTGTCGTTGTCCCGCTTCACGTACTGCGCGTACAGCTTGACCGGACCGAAGCCGATAAAGCCGCCCACATTGAGCATTTGCAGACCGGAGTGCTTCTGCGCGCTGCCGCACCCCGGGACGCCTGGGCTCGTGTTGCACGGAACGACATAGT
Organism: uncultured beta proteobacterium; assembly: GCA_963829995.1. Taxonomy (GTDB): domain Bacteria; phylum Pseudomonadota; class Gammaproteobacteria; order Burkholderiales; family Burkholderiaceae_F; genus JACCZX01. The sequence goes on from CAWHKW010000008.1 coordinate 14,809, forward strand.
TGTGGTTGTAACCGACGCCGACGCCCCAGTTGGTGGCGTTGTACTGCAAATTGGCGCCATACATGTCGTCGCCACCCGTCGGCGACGTCGAGCGCTCACCCCGCTGCGTCTCCGAGCCGCCAAAGCCGTACATCGCCGCCGCGCTAAATCCGCGCAACTCGATTCGATACTGCAACGAATTGTTGGCGCGGATCATGGGGTTGGTAAACCCCTGCCCGAATTGCAACGCGGTCTGGTCGCCGATCGCGTTGTACTTGTTCAAAATCTCGTAGGCGGGTGTGTACTGGCGGCCGGCGAGAAAGCCGCCGACCGGAGTTACCAGTCCGGCCCACGCCTGCCGGTCGAATAGCGCCCCCACCGCGTTGACGGTGGTAATCGCCTGCAACAGCGAATTGTTAACCGCGTTGGAGCCACCGATGACGGTCGGCTGCACGGCCAGTGGCACTTGCGCGGCGGGTGGGGTTGTGACGAAAGTGACGCCGGGACACACGGTAGGCGCGGTGGCGGGGGCATCGTTGGCGCGACACCAGTAAAGCGCGCCGTTGTTGGTCGTGCTGCCGGTGTCGGCTTCGAACCGGCTTTCAAGTGTAAACACCGCGCGCCATCCGGGTTTCAACTCTTCTGACCCGCGGATGCCCCATCGCGATCCGGTTGAGATTCCGCTCTGCAGGCGCGTTGCGTCCACGCTGCCGACGTCGAGATTTTCGATGCCCACGTCGACGATGCCATATAGCGTCACCGAGCTTTGCGCATAAGCGGCGGGAAGTGCGAATGCGAGCGCAACCGTCAGCAAACTCTTCCGCATGGATCTGTCTCCTGGCTATTTTTGATTTTTCAGCTCGCGTTTACAGCTCGAAGGCGAGCAAACCGGTGCGAGAATAGCGCCGCCTCTTCGTGTTTTCGACAGCGCCCCAGTCGCGCATTTGAATCCGTGCCATTTACGCAACATCTATGAACCCCGTTCGACGGAGCGCTCTGGACCAGTTGATAGCCGCCGCGGACCGCGCGCTGCGCACTCTGGCGGCGGATCCGCAAGCGACCCGCGCGAGTCCGGCGGAGGCATTTTCGACGTCAGACGCTGCCCCTATGCTGTCGGAGCCCGAGCGGCGTGAAGCGGCGGCGCTGATGCGCGTCAATCACGTCGGCGAGGTCTGCGCCCAGGCGATGTACGACGCGCAGGCGCTGGGCGCGAGTTCGCCGGCCATGCGCCAGTCCTTCGTGCAGGCCGCCCGAGAGGAGGCGGACCACCTGGCATGGACGCAGCATCGGATCGAGGCGCTGGGTGGGCGTACCAGCCTGCTCAACCCGTTGTGGTATGCGGGGGCGTTTGGGATCGGGCTGGTTGCAGCACGGCTGGGCGACCGAACAAGCCTCGGTTTTATGGCAGAGACCGAACGCCAGGTTGAACAACATCTGCAAAGCCATCTTGAGCGGCTGCCCGAGGCGGATGTCGAGTCGCGCGCCATCGTCGAGCAGATGAGACACGAAGAGGCCGGACATGCCGATGCAGCGCTTCAACGAGGTGGTGCCACGTTACCGTTACCGGCGCGCTGGGCGATGCGGCTAGCCGCGCGTGTGATGACGAAAACCGCGCATTACGTCTAACCACCCTGCAAGCCACTGCACGCTCGCCCGTGCTTCTAGGCGTCCTCAACGATCTGCACCGAGTGCGTAATTTCGGCCGTCTTTGCGAGCATCGCGGTCGCCGAACAGTACTTTTCGTGCGATAGCTGCACGGCGCGCAACACGGCATCGCGACTCAGCGTCTTGCCGCGCACGGTGAACTGCATCTCGATGCGCGTGAAAACCTTCGGATCATCGGGCGCCCGATCGGCCAAGAGCTTCACCTCGCAGCCACGTACCGCGTGCCGTCCACGCTGCAGGATCAGCACGACGTCGTAGGCCGCGCAACCGCCGGTGCCCACCAGCACCATTTCCATAGGTCGCGGGGCCAAGTTACGGCCGCCACCATCGGGCGCGCCGTCCATGGTTACCAGGTGCCCGCTTCCGGTTTCAGCGATAAAGCTCATCCCGTCACCGGTCCATCGCACAGAACAGTCCAAGCTGCCTCCTTCCTACAGTGTGCGGCGACGCAACACTGTATGCGTCTGGCAATTTCGTTTGTAATTCAGCCTTTAAGTCTCTGATTCTTAAGCGTCATTGCCGATCGGGATACCAAAGTGACCGGATCTACTCGCATTTTGGCCTTGCACCGCACCAATCACATGCCCATACTGCAAGCTTGTCTCCTCCACCTCACAAGGTGGTTTCGGCCCGGACCTTGGTCTGGGCCGTTTTTTAGGGGCTCCTTGCGCTGCAACCCCTTGAACGAATAGAATTTCGGGTTCTGTCGCTGCAGCGTCTGCACCTTTCGAGCTCGAATGAAAACGTTTTCCGCAAAGCACCATGAAGTTCAACGCGCCTGGTTATTGGTCGACGGCAGCGAGAAGGTTGTTGGCCGTCTAGCGAGCCAGATCGCGCTGCGCCTGCGCGGCAAGCACAAGGCTGAATACACCCCGCACGTCGACACTGGCGACTACATCGTTGTCGTCAACGCGGCCAAGCTTCGCATGACCGGAAACAAAAGCGAAGACAAGACGTATTACCGTCACAGCGGCTACCCCGGCGGTGTCTACGAGACAAACTTCAAGAAGATGCAGGAGCGCTTTCCAGGTCGTGCGCTGCATCTTGCAGTGCGAGGCATGCTTCCCAAAGGGCCTCTCGGATACGCGATGATCAAGAAACTCAAAATCTACGCGGCCGATGAGCATCCGCATACCGCGCAGCAGCCGCAAGCCCTCGAAATTTAAACGCGGCTGTCGACGACAGGCGCGAACGAACGATTGGTAAAGAGATGATTGGCAACTACAACTACGGAACCGGGCGTCGCAAGAGTTCGGTGGCGCGCGTCTTTCTGAAGCGCGGCAGCGGGGTGATCATGATCAACGGTCGCTCCATCGACAACTATTTTCAGCGCGAAACGGGCCGCATGATTGCGCGGCAGCCTTTGGCGTTGACCAATCACACCGCGACGTTCGATGTTCAAATCAACGTCCACGGCGGCGGTGAGTCGGGCCAGGCGGGGGCGGTTCGCCATGGCCTTGCGCGTGCATTGATCGATTACGACGAAACGCTGAAGCCTGCGCTGTCCAGCGCTGGTCTGGTGACGCGCGATGCGCGCGAAGTCGAACGCAAGAAGGTCGGTTTCCGCAAGGCGCGTCGCCGCAAGCAGTTCTCGAAGCGATAAGCACGGCGCGGCATTAGCGCGCGCTGAATCCTAAGCCCCTGTTTTGGGGATGCGTGTTCGCGATACATCCAATTGCGGCACGATCTTGCTCGCTGCCCGGTCCTATACTGCCCTGCGAAAGAAGTACCGTCGCTGGGCCTGTTATGGGGCGGCTGCTTCTTAACTGGACGCTGGGCGTGGGTCCGGTGCATAGGAGCCTGGGTTTGCATCAATCTGCTTGCTCGATCAGATGAGGCGTAAGCGCTGGTTGCGCAACAATCCTGCGAGCGCGATGAAAGTCGCTGTTCGTAGCGAGCTGCCATGGCGCGTCAAAGCGGTGCTTCTGCTGGCGGCCATGGTGCTTGGTTGCCTTGATCGTTGCGCGCGTCGTTGATCGCCTATAGCTACAGTCGGACGTCGACTCCGTCCGACGCGGGCTCGCTCGCCGCGGAAGTAGAACAAATTCGCGCTGACGCGAAGCAGGCGATCGCCGAGCGTGACGCCAAGTTGGCGCTGGTGGCGCGATTGGAGAATCAACAGCGTGTCGATCGGGCGGCAGCGGAGCAGGTGCAGGCCCAGTTAAGAGCACTCGAAAACGAAAACGCTCGCCTAAAGGAAGACCTGTCGTTTTTTGAAAGCTTGCTCCCGACGCCTGCGAACGCCAAAGGCGTCGTCATTCGCAGCTTCCGGCTGCAGGCGTTGAATGATTCCGAGCGCGAAAACGTTGGCACGCCCGCAAGCGCATCGGATCGCAAGTCCGGTGAGGCGCCACAAGCATTGCGTTATCGCCTTTTGGTTCAACAAAGCGGGCGTCCCGAACGCGACTTCGTCGGCGCGGTGTCCTTAACGGTCAGCCTGCAGCAAGGTGGGCGCCCCTGGGTTCTACAACTGCCCGATGCGACGATTCCAGAGGCGGGACCGCAGCCGTTAGCTTTCCGGCACTACCAGCGGGTGGAAGGAACGTTTGAACTTCCGGAGGGAGCAGTGGTGCGCTCGGTGCTGGTCAAAATTCAGTCCAATGGCGAAGTGCGCACGCAGCAAACTTTTACGATGTGAGGCAGCGATGTTCGGCAATAAGACAGTGGCACCCAAGACAATCGGCACATTGATCGGCAGCGGCACAACGGTGGAAGGCAATCTGTCGTACACCGGCGGACTGCGCATCGACGGAACGGTGAAAGGCAATGTGCAGTGCTCCAGCGCCGATGCCTGCATGGTGGTTGTCAGCGAAATGGGACACGTCGAAGGGGAGGTTCACGCGGCGCATCTGGTGGTATCCGGTCGGATCACCGGGCCGGTGCATGTCACCGAGTTGCTGGAGCTTCAACCGAAGGCGCGCGTGGCGGGCGATGTGCACTATCGTGCCATCGAGATTCATCAGGGCGCGGTGGTCGAGGGCCGGTTGATCTATCAGGCGTCGGAGCGGTCAAACAAGGGGCCGGCGACATTGAAATTAGCCGCCGGCGGCACCATTTCCGAGACTTGAAACGCCTGCATGGCGCCTATAATCCTCGTTAAGAGCCTCACCCTCTGGAGTAAGAGAAATGAACGCTGTAGTCGAGATGCCGGCGCCGTTGGTCTTTACCGACTCGGCGGCTGCAAAGGTCAAGAATCTGATCGAGGAGGAAGGTAACACCGACCTGAAGCTGCGCGTATTCGTGCAGGGCGGTGGCTGCTCCGGCTTCCAGTACGGGTTCACGTTTGACGAAGTCGTGAACGAGGACGACGCGACGATGGAGAAAAACGGCGTCACCCTGTTGATCGACTCGATGAGCTATCAGTACCTGGTTGGCGCCGAGATCGATTACAAAGAGGACCTTGAAGGCGCGCAATTCGTAATCAAGAATCCGAATGCGACCACGACATGTGGTTGCGGGTCTTCATTTACTGCATAGTCGTTTTACTTTCGAGAAAAGGCGCCGCGGGCGCCTTTTTTGTTGCTGCCCGCAGTCACTTCGGATAAAGCGCACCGAGAATCCTGTCACCCTGCGCTCCCGTGACGCTCGGAACATTGCCGGGCTGGCCTGCGAGGTGCGCATGGGCGAGCCAGGCGAACGCCAGCGCTTCGACCTGATCGGGCTCGACGCCGAGCGCTGACGATGCGAGCACCGGCCGGGGCGCGCATTCGATTTCAAGCATTCGCAGCAACGTCGCGTTGCGTGCACCGCCGCCGCAGACAACGACATCGGCTGCTTGCGGGAACCAGCGGTGAACCGCCCGCCCGATCACAACCGCGGTGAGGCGCGTCAACGTTGCGAGCACGGTGGCGGATTTGAGTTTCCGATTTCCCATTTTCCGCTCGAGCCATGTCGGCGAAAACAGTTCGCGTCCGCTGCTCTTCGGTGGCGGCTCGGAAAAGAACGGTTCCTCAAGCAGAACATCGAGCAGCTGATGATCGGGTTCGGCCGACGCCGCCACGGCACCGTCGCGATCAAACGGCATTGAGAAATGATGGTGCATCCAATGGTCGAGTAGCAGATTGCCTGGACCGGTGTCGAAGCCGATCACCGGGCGAGCGTCCCCGGCTCCCGGTAATCCCGTCAAGTTGCTGACGCCGCCGATGTTCACGACGGCGCGCGGCAGAGATCCGCCAAAGGCAGCAATGTGGAATTTCGAAGCCAAGGGCGCGCCCTGACCACCGGCTGCCATATCGCGGCTGCGAAAGTCCGCCACGACATCGATTCCGGCCAACTCCGCCAGCAACGCGGGCGCATTCAATTGCACGCTGAATCCCAGCTGCGGGCGGTGCCGCACTGTCTGGCCGTGAGCGCCGATCGCACGCACCGACGACCGCGCTACACCGGCGGCCTGCAGTACATCGTCTATTGCTGCCGCATACACCTGCGTCAATTCGCGCGCCGCGACCCCGCAGCGTTCTATTTCATCGGGTGCGGAAGAGCAGAGCCGAATCAAAGTCGCGCGCAGTTCGTCGGAAAACGCGCGGTAGGCGTGTGCCAAAGACTTGGGAGGTGTGGATGAGCAATCAGCTAAGACGGCGTCGACGCCGTCCACGCTCGTTCCCGACATTAATCCGATAAAGAGCAATGCGGTTGGTGCGCTGCTATCGGGGTCGGTCGAGGGCGATGCTTACGCGTTCCAGTAGGGCCAACTGTGCGCGCAGTGCGGCCGTAGTCGAGGCGAAGTTTGCGAGCTGCGCGACGGCGAGCGACTCCGCCGCGGGAAGCTCGGCAGTGAGCGGGTTGACTTGCATATCGTGCACCTTGAGTTCGAAGTGCAGATGCGGGCCGGTGGCCCAACCCGTCATACCGACGGTGCCTACCGAGTCGCCTTGTCCGATGCGAAGGCCTTGGCGCAGGCCAGGTGCCACCGACTGCAGATGCGCATACAACGTTGCATGCTTGCCGTCGTGCTGAATTTCGACGACGTTGCCGTAGCCGCGTTGCCAGCCGGCAAACGTAACGACGCCTTCGGCGATTGCGCGCACGTTGGTGCCGGCCGCTGCGGCGTAGTCGACTCCGCGGTGAGCGGCGTCGTACCCAAAAATTGGATGGGTGCGGTTGGAGCTGAACCCGGAACTAACGCGCGTGTATTCAAGCGGCGATCGCAAGTACGCTTGCTTGAAACTGCGCCCATCGGCCGCATAAAACCCACCATGCTTGCTGCCGTTGGCGAACCAGTAGGCCGAAAACCGTTTGTTGCCGCTTTCCAGTTCGACCGCCAGCAGGCGCCCTGCACGCAGATATTCACCGGATGCGTACAACGCTTCGTAAATCACGCTGAAGCGATCGCCACGACGCAGGTCGCGATGAAAATCGACCTCGTGTTCAAGCGCGTCGATCAGTTGCTGAGCAACAGCGTCGGGGATTTCGGCTTCATCAGTCGCACCGAACAGCGACACTCGGACTTCGCCGGTCTTGAGCTCGAGGCGGCGCTCGAGCGCGACGTCGTTCTCAACCAAGCGAAAGCCGGCGGCTCCTTCTGCACTTCGCTCCAGCGTCAAGATGCGCGTGGTCGCCAATGCGCCGTCCAGATCGCCGGCACCATGCACCTTCAACCAATGCAGGCCTCCATCGGCAGTGATGCTGGCTTGAACGAAGCGGCCAGGTGTCAACCGGGCTAACGGCCGCGCCATCGCTTCGGTCTGCGCAAAGCGCAGGGCGGCAGCGTCGCTAATGCCGAGCCGGCCGAACAAAGCCGCCAGCGTCTCCCCACGCTGCACACGTACTTCGCGCAGGTGAGTGTCCTCGCGAGCAAGCAGCTGTGTCACCTGATCGGCAAGGGAGGGTGTCGTGATGCGCTCGGTCACGGACTGCATTTGCGATTCATCGAGCTCGAATGCCGCGGGAACGGCGGCAAGTGCGGCGATGGCAGCAGAAAGCGGCAACAGCGAAACCACCGCCGCCAACTCGATACGCTTACGCTTCGCCCGATTAACCTGTTTCCAGCGTCGCGACACCAGGCGGAAACCGAGTCGCATGTCGCATGCAAAAAGTGCAAGTCGTTTGGATAGAATCGACAATGGCATCTACCAAAAAAGAAATTGGCTCTAACGAAAAAGCGCACGCATCGGTGCGCTTTTTTATCGAGGGCGCGAGTATAGCCCGGCGAAATTGGTCCGCGCCCGACGATGGGCGGCCTTCCCAGAACCCATCCAAGCAATGAGCAAAATTTACAAGATTGGACCCGAGGTTGAGCGCGCTATGGCGTTGGTCAAGCGCGGCTGCAACGAGCTGCTGGTCGAATCCGAATTTGCGCAGAAGCTCGCGCGGTCAGAAGCGACCGGGATCCCTTTGCGGTGCAAGCTCGGCCTCGATGCGACTGCCCCAGATCTTCATCTCGGGCACACCGTGGTGCTGAACAAGCTGCGACAACTGCAGGATCTCGGCCACACGGTGATCTTTCTGATCGGCGACTTTACAGCGCTGATCGGCGACCCGTCGGGTCGTAATACAACGCGCCCGCCGCTGTCGCGCGAACAGATCGAGGTGAACGCAAGAACCTATTTTGATCAGGCCGGGCTCGTGCTGCTGCGGGACAAGACTGAGATTCGCTACAACTCCGAGTGGTCGGAACCGCTCGGCGCGGCCGGCATGATCAAGCTTGCCGCGCATTACACGTTGGCAAGGCTGCTCGAGCGCGACGACTTCGCGACGCGCTATCGCGAAAACACGCCCATTGCGATGCACGAGCTTCTCTACCCACTGATGCAGGGTTACGACTCGGTCGCCCTCGAATCCGACATCGAACTGGGCGGTACCGATCAACGCTTCAATCTACTGGTCGGCCGCGAATTGCAGCGGCACTACGGCCAGGAGCCGCAATGCATCCTGACGATGCCGCTGCTCGAAGGGCTGGACGGCGTCGAGAAGATGTCGAAAAGCAAGAACAACTACATCGGCATCACTGAGCCGGCGTTCGACATGTTCTCGAAGACGATGTCGATCTCGGACGAGTTGATGTGGCGGTGGTACGACTTGCTGTCGTTGCGCTCAAACGAAGAGATCGAAGGGCTAAAGCAGCAGACGCGGGGAGAGGGACGCAATCCGCGCGACATCAAAGTGCTGCTTGCCAAGGAGATCGTGACGCGGTTTCACTCGGAACAAGCGGCCGAGATGGCGGCGTTCGAGTTCATGGCGCGCTTCAAGGCAGGCGCGATTCCGAACGATATGCAGAACGTGGCCGTGACGGGCGGGGACAGCGGGATCCCGATCGCAACACTGTTGAAACAAGCCGGCCTCGCTGCATCGACAAGCGAAGCGATCAGAAACATCGAGCAAGGCGGAGTCAAGATCGACGGCGAGAAAGTGAGCGATCGTGCGTTGATTGTTAAGCGTGGAACGTACGTTGTGCAGATTGGCAAACGAAAGTGGGCGCGCGTGACGGTGGAGTAGATCGTCTGCTTTTGGCGTAGCAGCAGCGGCTGACGCAGCTGCGCCGCCTACGTCGTCGGGCACTAAAGTGCCAACCACTGCGGTACTCACAACGCCGGCGCAAAAAAGGGCTAAAGCGCTTTTTTGCTCGACGGCCCCGGCGTCTGCTCCGTTCCTCGGGCGACGACTCAAAGGCGGCGCAGCTGCGCCAGCCGCTGCTGTCGCGACACTGCCTCGCACGAGGTGTTTTTTCCTTCCCCCAACAAGTGAGACTGTCTCAAGCGCAAGCGTTGGGCGGAGCTGGCCTGCCTTCGGGGCGTCGCCCGAGGAACGGAGCAACGCCGGGGCTGTTAAGCGAAATAACGCTTTAGCCTTATTTCGCGCCGGCGTTGTGAGTACCGCAGTGGTTGGCACTTCAGTGCCCGACGCCCAGGCAGGCCAGCTCCGCCCAACGCTTGCGCACCGCGACGACAACCGCTAGACGTTTACAAACGCGCTCCGCAAAGACACGCTTAAAGGTTTCGCGCAACGGACTCACTTCAGCCTTCTCGAACACTCCACGCCGAGCAAGCTCCGCATGTAGTTGCGGCAATCGATAGTGCGGGACCGCGGGGAATAGATGATGTTCGACGTGATAGTTGACGTGGTGTGGAAACATCACGAAGCGCGCCAACGGACCGACCAGATTGGTGCGCGCTGCGGTCAGTGGTGTTGAAAAATCGGTCACCGCGCCGTGCTCGCAGACCGCGCGTAAGCGCAGGATCGGTTGGATCACCGTGGCGAGCGGCAGTGTCCATAGGACCAGAAACTTCGCGAGCGCGAGCGGACCGCCGAGTGCGAACGCAACGATCGGAGCGCCAATGTGAAACGCAACCACGCCCCAGCGATCGCGCCGCGCCGCGGTACGTAGCGCGGCCGATGTATCGTCGAGCGGGCGCTGCGCCTGCTGGGTGGTTCGCGTTGATCGCCGGATTGCCGAAAAAGTACGCGTACGTTTTGTACGCCGTCAGCCCGCATATGTCCTTGGCCAGCTTCTTCAGCAAATACGCCTTGCCGCGCGGGTAGCCGCCATGCAGCGCGATGTCCGGGTCCACTTCGCCGTACAGATTGTTGTGATGGAGCCGATGAATAACGCGGTAGCTCATCATTGACACGCCGCCGATCGTCCCGACGAACCGGCCGATCGCATCGTTGAGCCAGCGCGTCCCGTACAGCCGGTAATGCGCCGAATCGTGCGCCAGCACGAACAACGCATGCTGCTGCGTACCGATCAGGAACACGGCCGGCACCACGATCCACCACGTGAAGTACGTCCAGGCGACGCCGAGCACCAGCGCGATCGTGCCGAAGGTCGTCGCTATTGCGAGCGTGGAGCGCAACGCAGACAGACGAGTCAGATCGGCAAGCGTTTCTGCGGGCAGCAGCCTGCGCACTTGCGCCGCGCCGGCATGCACCTGGCTTGCCGCCGTGCCACGCAGATCGTCACGAAACTCTTCGCCGCGCGCTGCCGCTGCCTGGTTCTCCATCCGCGCAAAACTCTCGTGTCGCCTATGATGACTGTCAATATAAGCTTCGGCGCGCTGCAGGAAAACCGATGAAACTATCCAGTGATTCCCTCGAAGACGGTAAACCGATCCCGGCCGAGTTCGCGTTTTGCAAGACCGATCCCGCCAAACATGCGACCTTATCGTCAAACCACAATCCGCACCTTAGGTGGGACGACGTTCCAGCGGCGACGAAGTCGTTTGCATTGATCTGCCACGACGTCGACGTCCCGAGCAAGGCCGATGATCTGTTCAAGGAAGATCGCGAAATTCCCTCATCGTTGCCGCGCGTTGATTTTTATCACTGGGTGCTGGTCGACATTCCGCCTACACAGCGGGTGATCGACGCGGGGAGCTATTCGAAAGAAGTGAAACCGCGCGGCAAGAACGGCCCGATAGCGCCGAACAACACGCGGCAGGGCTTAAACGGCTATACGGAGTGGTTCGCCAGCGATCACGACATGAACGGCGACTATTTCGGTTACGACGGTCCGTGTCCGCCCTGGAACGATTCGATCCTGCACCGCTATGTGTTCACTCTGTACGCGCTCGATGTCGCGCGTGTGCCTGTCGAGGGCAAGTTCAGCGGGCCGGACGTGCTGAAAGCGATCGAAGGCCACGTTATCGCAAAGGCACAGCTGACCGGTACGTACACATTGAATCCGCGTCTGGCGTAAGACCGCATGCAGACCAAGTTGTTGCTGATCCGGCATGGCGAGACCGCGTGGAATGCCGAGCACCGAATTCAGGGTCAGCGGGATATCCCGTTATCGCCGCTCGGTGTCCTGCAGTCGGCGCGTTTGGCCGAGTGCCTTGCGAGCGAGCCAATCGACGCGGTGTATTCCAGCGGCCAATCGCGCGCGTGGCTGACCGCCGCACCAGTGGCTGCGCGGCACGGGCTGCCAGTCATCGCGGAGCCTAGGTTGCGCGAGCGATCGTTCGGTATTTTCGAAGGGCTCACGCTCGACGAAATTGCGGAGCGTTATCCGGTCGAGTTCAGAAAGTGGCGCGAGCGCGATCCGAGCTGGCGACCGGACGGCGGTGAGACCGGCCAGCAGTTAATCGATCGCGTGCTGTCGGCCGTGGCTGACATCGCAGCACAACGCGCAGGGCAAACCGTCGTGCTCGTGTCGCACGGCGGCGTGCTTGACGTCGTGTATCGCGCCGCGCGCACGCTGCAGTGGCATGCGCCGCGCGAGCATCAGATGCTGAATGCTGCGGTCAATCGTCTAACCGCTTCATCGGTCCCGTCGTCTCAATTGACGCTTTCGATTGAGCTCTGGGGCGAGATCGCGCACCTGCAAGAAGCGCGCGACGAACTAGTGATCTGAATTCAGGGGAACCGGCGGCTGCCGCCGCCGGCAACTTTCATTGTTAAGGACATTGATGTTCGACCGAAGGAGCCATACGCTGCAAATCATCGATCCGGACGTTTGGTCAGCCATCGAGAACGAGCATCGGCGGCAGGAGCAGCACATCGAGCTGATTGCGTCGGAAAACTACGCAAGTCCTGCGGTGCTTGCGGCGCAGGGAAGCCAGTTGACCAACAAGTACGCCGAGGGATATCCCGGCAAGCGTTACTACGGCGGTTGCGAATTCGTCGACGTGGTCGAAACGCTGGCGATCGAGCGGTTGAAGCAGGTGTTCGCTGTACCCGGCGTCGAGATTGCAGCCAACGTGCAGCCGCACGCAGGCGCGCAAGCCAACGAAGCCGTGTTCCTGGCGCTGTTGACTCCAGGGGACACGATTATGGGAATGAGCCTCGCCGAAGGCGGGCACTTGACGCACGGCATGCCGCTCAACATCAGCGGCAAATGGTTCAAGGTCGTCAGCTACGGATTGAATGATCGCGAGGAAATCGATTACGACGCGATGCGAGCGTTGGCGCAACAGAACAAGCCCAAGATGATCATCGCGGGCGCTTCGGCATATTCTCTGCAGATCGACTTCGAGCGTTTCGCCAAGGTTGCGCGCGAAGTCGGCGCGTATCTGATGGTCGACATGGCGCACTATGCTGGCCTGATCGCCGCCGGCGACTATCCGAGCCCGATACCGCACGCCGATGTGATCACTTCGACCACGCACAAGACGTTGCGCGGGCCGCGCGGCGGGTTGATCCTGATGAAGCCAGCATTGGAAAAAGCGATCAACTCGGCCGTGTTCCCCGGACTGCAGGGCGGCCCGCTGATGCATGTGATCGCCGCCAAGGCGGTGGCGTTCAAGGAGGCGCTGTCGCCTGAGTTCAAGGCGTATCAGAAACAGGTGATGACCAACGCGCGAGTGATGGCCGAGACGCTGGTCAAGCGCGGCATGCGAATCGTTTCCGGCCGCACCGAGAGCCATTTGATGCTGGTCGATCTGCGGGCGAAGAACATCACCGGCAAGGAGGCCGAAGCACTGCTCGGCGAGGTGCACATAACGGTCAACAAGAATGCGATTCCGAAGGATCCGCAAAAGCCGATGGTGACCAGCGGTATCCGCCTTGGCTCGCCCGCGATAACGACGCGCGGCTTCATGCAGGGTGAAGCCGAAAAAACCGCGCATCTGATCGCCGACCTGCTGGACCAGCCACGCGACGCGGCGACGCGTGACCGGGTCAAGCGCGAGGTCGCCGACCTGACACAGCGATTCCCCGTTTACGGCTGAACAGCGAGCTGGCCTGTGAAGTGCCCGTTCTGTCAGTACGCTGATACGCAGGTGATCGATTCGCGCGCGTCGGACGAAGGCGCGACGATCCGGCGGCGGCGCAAATGCCTATCGTGCGAAAAACGCTTTACGACCTACGAGCGGGTCGAGCTCGTGATGCCAACGATCATCAAGCGCGGCGGCGGACGCGCCGACTACGATCGCGACAAGCTGCGTGCATCGATGCAGTTGTCGATGCGCAAACGGCCGGTGCCCCGCGAGGCCGTCGACGAGGCGATAGCGCGCATCGAGGAGAAGCTGTTGTCGTCCGCGCAGCGTGAGCTTAAAAGCGAGAAAGTCGGCGAGCTCGTGATGCGCGAATTGAAGCGGCTCGACAAGGTGGCGTACATCCGCTTCGCGTCGGTCTACCGCAGCTTCGAGGATGTCGACGAATTTGCCGAAGTCGTGCGCGAGGTCCGGCCTTTGAAGACGGCAAAGCGGCCCAAACGGCGCTAGGCAGAACTTGAAACGAAGGGGTTGAAACCCGCTGCCGGGTCCCGAGATTGTGGCTAGAGGGCGCAAATGCAGCCCAACCCAATCCTGGAGGACACGATGTACCAACTTTCAGTCGGACCGAGAAATTCGCGCCGTGGCGATTCGTTCAACGCGCTGGTCGACGAGCTATTTTCGGATTTTTTCCAGCGTTCCAACGTTCCGGCCGCGCGTCATCTGAACACGAGCGCCGTCTCCCGCGCACGGATGGATGTGCTCGATAAAGGCGGCAATTTCGAAGTCAAGGTCGATCTGCCGGGCATTCGAAAAGACGACATTCACATCGGCATCGAAGGCGCACGCGTGTCGATCAATGCCGAGTCCAAGGATTCTTCCGAAACCAAGGATGCGAACGGCGACAAGGTCCTGTACAGCGAGCGGTATTCGACCAGCTACGCCCGCAGCTTTGAACTGCCGGCCGAAGTCACCGAAGACGGCGCGGACGCCCGTTTTGAAGACGGCGTGCTGACGCTGTTGCTGCCGAAGCGCGCGCCGACCGCAAGCAAGCGCATAGCAATCAAGTAAGCAGCGATCGAAGTCGCGCCGCAATGGCTACGGTGCAGTTGCCCGGATCGCGTTAGCGGTCCGGGCTTTTATTTGCGCCGCTCCGCGCGGCCGCTCCGAAGGAGCGGCGCCTAACTCGTCGCGACGAGTGCACGTGCGAGCCGAAGGCTCGCGTACACGAGGAGCGCAGCTTCGCTGCGTACACTTTGCACGATGTACTCCGAGTCCGACCGGGAATTCATGCTGCGCGCGCTGTCGCTCGCGCAGCGTTCGGCGTTCCATGCGACGCCGAATCCGCGCGTTGGCTGCGTCATCGTGCGCGATGCGAGAGTACTCGGCGAGGGGTTCACGCAACCGCCCGGCTCGAACCATGCGGAAGTCGAAGCCATCCTGGATTCACGACGCAATGGGCACGACGTGCGCGGTGCGACGGTGTACGTTTCACTCGAGCCGTGCAGCCATTTTGGGCGGACGCCGCCGTGTGCGACCGCGCTTTCCGAAGCGAAAGTTGCGCGGGTCATCGCCGCGGTCGAAGATCCTAATCCGTTGGTGGCGGGCCGCGGTCTCGAGATGTTGCGCAATGGCGGCGTAGATGTTCGATGCGGCTTGCTCGAGCAGGAGGCCGCCGAGGCGAACGCCGGATTTTTTTCACGCATGACGCGCGGGCGGCCGTGGGTGCGCCTGAAGATCGCCGCCAGCCTGGACGGCAAAACTGCGCTCGCCAATGGCGTATCGCAGTGGATCACTTCCGAAGATGCGCGGCGCGATGGGCATGCGTGGCGCGCCAGATCGTGTGCAGTGTTGACCGGCATCGGCACCGTACAGGCCGACAACCCGCAGTTGAACGTCAGACTTGTGCCAACCTCGCGGCAGCCGTTGCGCGTGTTGGTCGACAGTCGGCTCGAGGTCGATCCCGCCGCGCATATCTTCGATGGCGAAGGCCAGGTGCTGATCGCGTGTGCGGTCAAGAAACCGGCGGTCGAAGCGGCGCTGGTGCAGCGCGGCGCCGAGATCCTGCATGTGCCCGGCGATCGCAGCAAGGTTGATCTGCAAGCGTTGATGAAGGCGCTTGCGGCGCGCAGCATCAACGAAGTGCACGTCGAAGCCGGGTTCAAGCTGAACGGATCGCTCGTTGGCGCCGGGCTGGCCGATGAACTCTTGGTCTACTTCGCGCCGAGCTTGCTGGGCGACGCTCAGGGGATGTTGCATCTGCCCGCCCTGTCGGATCTGGCGCACGCGCAACGCTTGAAGTTTGCCGAAGTAGCACAGGTAGGCGACGACGTCCGGATTGTCGCGCGAGTGCTTCACTAGTGTTCACCGGAATCGTTCGTGGCGTCGGCCGCATCGTCGAGGTCAAGCGGCTGTCGGTTGACGGCGGAGTTCGGCTCACGATCGACGCGCGCGCTGTCCCCGAATTCGAAATTGGTGTCGGTGACAGTGTCGCCGTGGCCGGCGCCTGCATGACTGCCGTAGTTGTCGACGGCACGACCTTCGCCGTCGATACCTCGAGAGAAAGTCTGACGCGGACTTCCGGGCTCGATGCGCTGCGCGAAGTCAATATCGAAACTTCGGTACGGGTCGGTGACGCCTTAGGAGGACATCTGGTAGCCGGCCACGTGGATGGCGTGGGCGAAGTGGTCAAGATGTCACAACTGCACGAGTCGTGGGAGCTGGTCGTGCGGCTGCCGACCGAGCTGGCGAAATACCTTGCGTACAAGGGCTCGGTCGCAATTGAGGGCGTCAGCCTGACGGTTAACCGGGTCGTCGACAGGGAGGGTGGCTGCGAGTTCGGCGTCAACGTCATTCCGCACACGTACCAGGTGACGACGCTGCGTTCGTTACGCGCGGGTGACCGCGTCAACGTTGAAGTCGATCTGATCGCGCGCTATGTCGAGCGGATGCTGTCACTTCGGGACCGAACCGCTTAAACTCCGCAGCCGATCAGCGAAGAGAAACCAAGCGCGAACACTATGCTGTCAGCCGTTCCCACTCCATCGAAGCCGCCGAGCCGCCTGGCGACGACCTCCGAGCTGATCGAGGAGATCCGTCGCGGTCATATCGTTGTCTTGGTGGACGACGAGGATCGCGAGAACGAGGGCGATCTGATTTTCGCGGCGGACTTCGTCACGCCTGAAAAGATCAACTTTCTTGCGAAAAACGGGCGCGGCCTGATCTGCATGCCGATCACGGCCGAGCATGCGGCGCAATTGCAGTTGCCGCCGATGACGGCCAACAATCGAACGGTGCACGGGACCAACTTCACGGTTGCGATCGAGGCTGCAGACGGCATCAGCACCGGAATTTCGGCGGCCGATCGCGCCCACACCGTTCGGGTCGCGACGCGCCCACACGCCAAACCGTCGGACCTGGTGCAGCCCGGCCACGTGTTTCCGCTGGTCGCCGCACCCGGTGGCGTCCTGATGCGAGCCGGTCATACCGAAGCGTGCTGTGATCTGGCGCGCCTGGCGGGCCTGAACCCGGCGGCCGTTCTGTGCGAGGTGATGAACGACGACGGCACGATGGCGCGCTTGCCCGATTTGCTGCCGTTCGCCGCCGCCCACGGTTTGCGCATCGGCACGATCGCCGATCTGATTCGATATCGTGCCGCGAACGAATCGCTGGTCGAGCGCATCTGTGAGCGCCGTGTGACGACGCCCGCCGGCGAATTCGAGTTGATCGCCTATCGCGATCAGCCGAGCGGCGCTGCGCATCTGGCGCTGGTACACGGCATGCTGACCCCCGAACGTGAGGCACTGGTGCGCGTGCACGAGCCGTTGTCGGTGCTCGACGTCCTCGACGTGCAGGCCACTACGCACGCATGGCCGCTTCTGAAAGCGCTCGATCGAATCGCGCGCAGCGATGGCGGAGTGCTGGTGATGCTCAACTGCGGCGAAGCGTCCGATCAATTGTTTGCGCGCCTTGATGCAATCACGAGCGGTGCCGCCGAAGCGGCGCGTTCAACCACGGTCGACTTGCGTACCTACGGAGTCGGTGCGCAGATCCTGCGCGATCTCGGTGTGCGCCGTATGAAGCTGCTGGCCAAGCCGCGCAAAATGCCGTCGATGACGGGCTTCGGACTGCAGGTCACGGGCTATCTCGAAGAGTAACGGCGGGAAGACTGAGAAGCGGATGGCCAAAGACTTCATTGCGCCCGACTTTGACGGTGATGATCTGCGTATCGGGCTGGTGCAATCGCGCTTTAACGAGTGGGCTGGCCGCGCGCTCGCCGAGTCCTGCATGAACGAGCTGATCACGCTTGGCGTCGACGAAGATGACATCACGCACATCACGGTGCCCGGATCGCTGGAAATTCCGTTGGCGCTCGCGAAGCTCGCGGCGACGGAGGATTTCGATGCGCTGATTGCACTCGGCTGCGTGATTCGCGGCGACACCTATCACTTCGAGGTGGTCGCCAATGAGTCGGCACGCGGGCTTGCGAGCGTTTCGCTCGAATATGGCCTTCCGATCGCCAACGCCATTTTGACGACCGATACCGACGAGCAGGCGCGCTCAAGGGTTGAAGAAAAAGGGCGCGACGCGGCGCGTGTCGCCATCGAAATGGCCAACTTGCTGTGGGCGCTGGATGAAGATGGCGCATCCGCTGCGACCAGCGAAGAATAAGACCGACTTGCAGCCGTCAAGCCCGCCGGATGGCGCAGCTCGAGCGATTCGGGCCTCCAAGGGCAGCAGCCGCAGCGCGCGCCGTCGCGCCCGCGAGCTCGCGCTGCAAGGGCTGTATCAATGGCTGATCGCGGGCCGCGACGCGGCATCGATCCAGGCGCAGCCGCTCGACGACGGTGAAGCGGAAGCGGGCGCCGACGCAGCGCACTACCGTGAGCTGCTCAACGGCGCCATTGATCACGCCGAGGAGTTACGCGCGCGGATCGCGCCTCATCTGGATCGCGCCATCAACACACTGTCTCCCGTCGAGCACGCGATCCTGCTGATCGCAACGTATGAACTGCAGCATCGGCTCGAGATTCCGTATCGCGTCGTGATCAACGAAGCCGTCGAGCTGGCAAAGAGTTTCGGCGGCACCGACGGCTTCCGCTACGTCAATGGCGTGCTCGACAAGGTCGCAGCCGGATTGCGCGAAACCGAGGTTGCTGCACGAGGTTGATCTGGCGCGCGCAAACGCTTCCAACGTTTCGATCGGCGAATTTCAGTTGATCGAACGATTCTTCAAGCGTTCGACATTGGATAACCGGTACGTTGCGCTGGGCGCCGGTGACGACTGCGCGCTGCTGACCGCGTTCTCCGACGAGCAATGGGCGGTGTCGATCGATACCTTGATCGAAGGCGTTCATTTCCTTCCGGACGTCGACGCCGCCGCGCTTGGCCACAAGTCACTTGCCGTCAACCTGTCGGATCTCGCGGCGTGCGGGGCAACGCCGCGCTGCTTTTTTCTCGCGCTCGCGCTGCCGCGGGTCGACGAAACGTGGCTCGCCGAGTTCAGCCGCGGGCTTTACGCGCTGGCGGATGCACATCAGTGTGTGCTGGCCGGCGGCGACACCACCCGCTCGCCAAGCGGCGTCGTCATTACGATTACCGCGCTGGGGTCGGTGCCCGCCGGTCGCGCGCTGCTGCGATCCGGCGCGCGGGTGGGCGACGACATTTGGGTCTCGGGCGAACTCGGCGATGCTGCTCTTGGTCTGGCAGTTCGCCGTGGGGAAATCGAACTGGCCCCAGCCGAAGCACAGCAAGTGGTCGCCCGCCTTGAGCGGCCGATGCCGCGTGTTCGGTTGGCAGAGCGACTGCGCAATGTCGCGAGTGCGGCGATCGACATTTCGGATGGACTGGCAGGCGATATGCGACACGTATTGCGAGCCTCCGCCGTGGGCGCCGCGATCGAATGGACGCGCGTGCCGCGTTCGCCGGCGCTGCAGCGGCAGCCGATGCTGCTGCAACAGCGCTACGCGCTGACTGGCGGCGACGATTACGAGCTCTTGTTTACCGCGCCATCGGACCGTCACGATCAGGTCATTGCGGCGGCGGAAGCCGATGCCATCAGTCGAATCGGCACCGTAACGGCGACCGTCGATCTCGTCGTGCTGGACGAGCGTGGGGCGCCGGTAGACACTGTTAGCGGTGCTTACGATCACTTCGGATGATGAAGCCTGCGATGGTGCGCCTTTCATCTGACTCGAGCGCCTTGCCGGGCGGCGCCGAGGAAACCATGCTGCGAGTGGGCCGATGAACGACGCCGGGCAAACGATTGAGCGTCTTGCGCACCGCCTCGGCTCCGCGCTGCGCGCGCAACACCTGACGTTGGCCACGGCGGAGTCCTGTACCGCCGGCGGCGTCGGTTACGCGATCACGATCGTGCCCGGCTCGAGCGCGTGGTACGACCGCGGCTTCATCACCTACTCGAACGAAGCAAAGATGCAGATGCTCGGTGTGCCTTCTGCGTATCTGCGCGACTTCGGCGCGGTCAGCGAGCCGGTCGCGCGAGCGATGGCGCTCGGAGCGTTATCGCATGGTGCGCACGTCTCGCTGGCCGTGACCGGGGTTGCAGGCCCCGAAGGCGGCTCCGGCGACAAGCCTGTGGGCACCGTGTGTTTCGCGTGGGCAATTCGTCGTGATCCATCGAGTGCGCCGTGGGTCAAGACCCGAACCGAACACATCACGGGCGACCGCAGCGCCGTGCGCACGCGAAGCATCATCATTGCGCTCGAAAAGCTGATCGCGTTGCTCGAGCAGCGAGAGGACATTTGAGCGAAGGACTCTTTCCGGGATTTGCACATCAGAAGCGCCGCGCCAACGGCATCGATATCAACGTGCGACACGGGGGCAGTGGGCCGCCGTTATTGCTGTTGCACGGCTTTCCGCAGACGCACGCGATCTGGCACAAGGTGGCTCCGCAGCTCGCCGAGCGTCACACGTTGGTCATGCCCGACCTGCGAGGCTATGGCGACTCGGACAAGCCGGCCAGCGATTCCGATCACACGCCATACTCGAAGCGCACGATGGCGCTCGACGCGCTGGAGTTGATGCGCTCATTCGGGTTCGAGCGTTTTTTCGTGTGCGGTCACGATCGCGGCGGCCGCGTCGCGCATCGGCTCGCGCTCGATCATCCGCAATCCGTCGCGCGGCTGATGGTGCTCGACATTTCTCCCACGCTGGCAATGTACGAGCGCACGACGATGGATTTTGCGACGCTGTACTACCACTGGTTTTTTCTGATTCAACCCGAGCCGATGCCCGAGACGCTGATCGCGGCACATCCGCGCTTCTACCTGCGTAACAAGCTCGGCGGATGGGGGTCAGCCGGCATCGCGCTGTTCGATCCGCGCGCGCTGGCCGAATACGAGCGCTGCTTTACACCGGCGGCAGTGCACGCGATGTGCGAAGACTATCGCGCCGCGGCGTCGATCGATCTCGAGCATGACCGTGCCGATGTAAAGGCCGACAAGCGCATCGAGTGCCCCTTTTACGTTCTGTGGGGTGAGCGCGGCGTGGTCAACAAGCTTTTCACCCCGATCGAAGACTGGCAAAGTCGATCGCGCGGGACAGTCGCCGGGCGCACGACGCCGAGCGGACACTACATTCCGGAAGAGGCGCCTGAGTTGCTGAGTGCGCAAATGCAAGCTTTCTTCGCAGACTGATTTTGTAGACTTGCTGATGGGTAGCTTCCTGCCGCGTTCAGCGGCGTGGGTCTCGGCTTGTATAAGCGTCATCGGGGCGGCGCTCGCGGGCGTTGCAGCGGCGGCGGTCGGGACGCCTGCTGAAGCCGGCCGCTCGATCGCGGTTTGTACGCTCGATGCAGGCATGGTCGATGTAGCAACCTTGCCGGTTTCGAACGCGCGGCTGCTTGCTTTTGGCAGCTATCGCGGCCCTGCGGGTTTTCAGCGCCGATCTACGAAGATATCCCCACAACTGCATTGCGCTGGCCGGATTAGCGGCCGCCACACGCAAGCAGCGATCATCGTTCGATGCTTCGGCGCAGCCACCCGCGCCTCTTTCACATTGCCCTGAGTGACTCCATGCCCATTGAAGCTTTGATTTTGCTCGGCTTGATTGCACTAAACGGCCTGTTCGCGATGTCCGAGATCGCGCTCGTTACCGCGCGCCGTGCGCGGCTTCAGGTGCTGGTCGAAGAGGGCGATCGCGGCGCTGCGGCGGCGATAGAACTGAATACGGAGCCGACGCGTTTCTTGTCGACGATTCAGGTCGGCATCACGTCGATCGGCATCACCAGTGGCATCGTCGGAGAAGCCGCATTCGCGCAACCCTTGGGCCAATGGCTGATCGGGCTCGGCGTGCAGCCCGGCAATGCGAGCCTCGGTGCAACAGTGCTGGTGGTGGTGGTCATCACGTACGTGTCGATCGTCATCGGTGAGCTGGTGCCGAAGCGCCTTGGGCAGATCTGGCCGGAAGCCATCGCTCGCAGCGTCGCCCGTCCGATTGCTTGGCTGGCGGCAGCCGCGCGGCCCTTCGTGCGCTTGCTGTCGTCGTCGACCGACCTGTTGCTTCGGCTGTTTGGTACGCGCGGCAGGCGTTCGACCTCCGTGACCGAAGAGGAAATTCATGCGCTGATCCAGGAAGGGTCCGATCACGGCGTGATCGACGAACAGGAACGCGCAATGGTGCGCAACGTGTTCCGCCTCGATGACCGGCAGATCGCTTCGCTGATGACGCCGCGGTCCGACATCGTTTACATCGATCTGGAAGACTCGCCGGCGGACAATCTGAACAAGGTGCTCGAGTCGCAGCGCTCGCGCTTCCCCGTGTGCCGCGGTGGCTTGCGCGACGTGGTTGGGATCATCAGTGCCAGCAGCATGTTGCAGCAGACGATCCGCGGCCAGGCGCCGGATTTTTCCAAAGGCCTGGCAGCCGCCGCGTATGTCCCCGAGTCGCTGACCGGCATGGAGCTGCTCGAAACGTTTCGCTCGTCGACTTCGCACATGGCGCTGGTTGTCGATGAGTACGGAGAAATTCAAGGTCTGGTGACTTTGCAGGATCTTCTCGAAGCGATCACCGGTGAGTTCAAGACGCCGAGCGTCGACGATGCGTGGGCGGTGCAGCGGCAGGATGGCTCGTGGCTGCTGGACGGATTGATTCCGCTACCGGAACTGAAGGACCGACTCGCGATTTGCTGCTGCTCCGGAAGAGGAACTCGGCCGCTACAACACCTTGAGCGGGATGGTGATGCTGCTGCTGGGGCGTGTGCCGCACACCGGCGATATTGCCGAGTGGCAGGGGTGGAGATTCGAGATTGTCGATATGGACAAGCACCGCATCGACAAGGTGCTTGCGGCGCGCGTGCCCGCGGGGTCGTCCGCCGAGGACGACAAAAAAACAGACGGAGAGGCCACTGACACGCCGCGGTGACGCTACGCGGTTGCGAAACGGTAGCGATTGATCTCGTCACGCGCCTTTTGAGCGGCGTGGCGCGCGGCTTCGGCAAAGTCGTCGTTACCCGATGCGTAAATGATCGCGCGCGACGAGTTGACGACGATGCCTGCGCCGTCGGCCGTCTGCCCTGCCTTGACGCTGCCTTCCACATCGCCCCCTTGCGCTCCTATGCCGGGCACGAGCAACGGCATTTCGCCAACCAGCGCCCGTACGCGCGCAAGCTCGCGCGGATAGGTAGCGCCCACGACCAGGCCGAGCTGGCCGCTGCGATTCCACCCGAGCGCAAGACGAGCAACGCGTTCGTACAAGCGTTCTCCTTCGACCTGCAACATCTGCAAATCGTCGCCACCGGCATTGCTGGTTCGGCACAGCAGAAATACACCACGGTCGGCGTAAGCCAGGTACGGTTCGATCGAATCGAAGCCGAGATAGGGTGACAGCGTCACGGCGTGCGCGTCATAGCGCTCGAAAACCTCGCGCGCGTAATGCTGAGCGGTCGACGCCATGTCGCCGCGCTTGGCGTCGAGAATCACCGGGATCGCCGGGTGTGTGGCGCGTATGTAGGCGATCAGGCGCTGCAGCGCGTCTTCGGCGCCGGCAGAGGCGAAGTATGCGATCTGCGGCTTGAACGCACAGACGAAGTCCGCGGTCGCGTCAACGATCGATGTGCAGAACTGATAGATCGAATCTGGGCTGCGCAGTAGCCGCTCAGGAAAGCGACCCGGGTCGGGATCAAGCCCCACGCATAGCAGCGTATCGGCTGTAACCCAGCGCGCCTTCAGCATTTCGACGAACTTCATGCTTCCCTCCGAGCGGGAATTTTACAGACGGGGTGTTAGCCTCGGCGTAATGGCCGCAACAAAACTTTCCGCGCGCGATTTGACGCTGCTGGCGCTGTTGACCGTCTTCTGGGGGGTGAACTGGCCCGTAATGAAAATGGGCGTGGCCAATTTGCCGCCGCTTTATTTCCGCACGATCTGCATTGCCGGTGGGCTCGTCGTTATCTGGTGCTGGGCGCGCTTGATGAATGTGCCGATGAAGGTGCCGGCTGGCGCATGGCCGGTGGTGCTGAAGCTGGCGATACCGAACGTGATCGCGTGGCACCTGCTGGCCATTGTCGCGATCAAGATGCTGCCGTCCGGGCGCGCAGCAATATTGGGATACACGATGCCCGTGTGGGCAGTCGTGATCGGCCTGATCGTGTTCAATGAAAGGCCGTTGCGCCGGCATTGGTGGGGCGTAGCGGCAGCGTTGGTAGGGACCTTGTTGTTGCTGTCGTCCGAGTTCACCGCGCTTACCGGTTCGCCGCTGGGTACCGTACTGATGCTCGCGGCTGCGGCGGCGTGGGGGTACGGGACGCACTTGATGCGACGGCATCTGACCGACATGCCGATCATCGCGCTGACGTTCTGGATGCTGGCGCTGACCGTGGTGGCGATGTTCGTGGTGTCGATCGTGTTCGAGATGCCGCGCTGGCGCATGCCCGACGCAATCGAGTGGGCTTCGATTGTCTACAACATGGTGCTCGCGATCGCGTTCTGCCATGTCGTCTGGGCGATGCTGGCGCGCAAGCTCCCGCCGGCGGCCAGCGGGCTGTCGGTGATGATGATTCCGGTGCTCGGGGTTTTCTCAGGCATGTGGTTGCTCGGTGAGCGTCCGTTCTGGCAGGACTATGTGGCGCTGGTTCTGATTTTGATCGCGCTGTCATCCGTTTTTCTGACGCCGAAGACAGCTGCGAGTTGAGCAGAGGCACTGCGCGGTCAGCTCGCCGGTTTTCGAAACAACTCGATGCGCTCCGGCGTCGGTGGATGGGTCGACAGGTAAGCCGGCCATTCACTCTGCGATCCTCGCTTGTCGTGAGCCTGCTGCATGCGTTCGAACAGCGTTGCCAATGATCCTGTCGGTATGCCGTTCGCGCGCAACAGTTCGACTGCGTACGAATCGGCTTCGCGCTCCATCGCACGCGAGTAATCGAGATCGATCAATATCGCCGGCAGTGCCGCGAGCACCGTGCTGACATCGCCGAAGAGCACGGCCACGGCCGCACCGACTGCTGCGCTCGCGAACAGGCGGCGCATCAAGTGGCGCTGCTCGATGTGGCCAAGCTCGTGGGCCAGCACGCCCAGCACCGCGTCGTCATCGGGCGCAAGCTCGACCAGAGCATCGGTCACGTAAATCACGCCGCCCGGAAGCGCGAGCGCATTCGGCCCGATCTTCGAGGCGCGAAAACGGATCGCATAGCCACGTCCGTCTTCAGGTGTGATTGCGGCGAAGCGATCTGTTAGCGCGTCGCGCCGCTCGCTCGGCAATTGCGTGGTGGAAAAAATGCGTTTTTCGAGGAACGCGGTCGCTTCGCGTCCAAGCCGCTCTTCCCAGGTCAGCGGTACCTGCAACGCGGCGTACTCGGCGACCGCGGGCAGCACCCACCGATACGCAACGAACAGGAACGCAATCAAGCCGATGAGCGCGATGACAGCACCGCGCCATCGGCTCTGCCATGACACCACCAATGAGTCGCGGTGGCCGGAGGCCGCCAGAATTTGCGAGAACGCCGCGTTGTCGGCGATCTCGCAAAAGGCTCCGTCGCCGAGAGTCACGATCCTCGGCGCATGTGACAAGGGCTCCGAGACACGCAGCTCGGTTAACGGAACACGCCGCGCGATGCCGTCGCCGGCGATGTCGAGATGGCCTTCGTTGACCGACAACTGCACTTGATAAGCGCGCGAGCTGCGCCCATCGAAGTAGCGCGCATCGACGGCGTTCACAAGCCAATGTCGAAATCGAAGAGGTCAGCTGCGCCTTCGCCGGTCGCCGCGACGTCGCCGGCGGCTGCGCCACTCAAGAACTGATCCATGCCGCTAGCGGTGACGGCGGTCACCGATTCGAGACGGTACTTCAGGCTGCGAATGACCGCGAACGGCGTAAACAAGCCGAGCGTCACGATCAGCAGCAGGATATTGACGAAGTAAATACGCGCCATAGGCAGCACGCGAGCGTTACTGCGAAAGCCGACTTCGCCCACCGTCGTATGGTTCCAGATGCGGTTTTGTATCAGAACCACAAAGGCGGCGAACAGCAGGAAGTACACCGCATAGACTCCAATGATCAACACGAGCAAGCCGGCGCCGAAGACACCTGCACCACCGCTTGCGCTCAGGATGCCGGCGCCCGCAGCGAAACCGACCGCGCCGAAGACGACGGCGATGCCAAGCGTCGCCGCCAGCAAGATTCCATAGACGGCGTAAAAGTTTCCGGCGGTTGCGGTGAAGCGCGCTGCTGCCGATCCCAGAAGTGCGTGGCTGTGTTGATAGCGCTTGAATCGGTAGTGCAAATACGGCAGTACGGTGAAGTAGATCAACATCGCCACACCGAGGAACGCGAAGAGCCAGACCGGAGGCTCGGTTTCGTTTTCCGCGAAAAAGCCGAGCAGCGCAAACGGTGCGACGAAAACGATCAGCGGCGCCGCGATCAGATAAATCTCAGGCAGGCCGCCGACGAACTGAAAATGAATGCCGCGATAACTCGAATAACGTGCACGGAATCGCAGCGACTGGCGGATAAGCCACGGAAACACCGCCGCCAGAATCGTCAGCGTGATCGCGCCTACGGCGAACGAGAATTGAAAGCTGAAGTTGTAGGCGATCAGCAGCACCAACGCGATCAGTCGTCCCTTCAGAATCGCAATCGGTGACCCGTGGTAATCGAACGAAGAACCGGCAATCTGCGTGTTGCGATACATGTACTTCAAGCGCCGCACCTTGGCCCACGCCGAGTAAATGCCCAGGGTGACGATCGTCAGCAACAGGTTGACGATCCAAATTCTGAAGTATTCGCTGCCAGTGCCCAGGAAGCGCACGGGATAGTCGGTCGGAGCTGCAACGGGGGCCGCTGCGGGCCAGAGTCCCGCGGGCACTTCGTGCATGACCAATTCCCCTCTTTTCGTTTTTGTGGCTGCTTTGTAGCCGACTGTGAACGCGGCAGCAATCGCCGCGCGAAAAAAAGCCCGCCGAAGCGGGCTTTCTGTCGATCGTAGCGATCGAGCTCGTTACATGTCCATGCCGCCCATGCCGCCCATTCCACCCATACCGCCGGGCATGCCGCCGCCACCGCCTTGTTTCTCTTCGACGAGTTCGGCGACCATTGCATCGGTCGTCAGCATCAGGCCGGCAATCGACGCGGCGTTCTGCAGCGCCATCCGGGTGACTTTGGTCGGGTCCAACACACCCATGCTGACCAGGTCGCCATACTCGTGCGTCTGGGCATTGAAGCCAAAATTGCCCTTGCCGTCCGCGACCTTGTTCACCACGACGCTCGGCTCTTCACCGGCGTTTTCGACGATCTGGCGCAGAGGTTCTTCCATTGCGCGCAGCACGATCTTGATACCGGCGTCCTGATCGGCGTTGTCGCCTTTGACCTTCGCCACCGCCTGCTTGGCGCGCAGAAACGCGACGCCGCCACCGGCGACCACACCTTCTTCAACAGCAGCACGCGTCGCGTGCAGCGCATCTTCAACGCGCGCTTTCTTCTCTTTCATCTCGACTTCGGTCGCCGCGCCGACTTTGATCAGCGCAACACCACCGGCGAGCTTCGCAACGCGCTCCTGCAGCTTCTCTTTGTCGTAGTCGCTGGTCGCTTCCTCGATCTGCGCACGAATCGCCTTGACGCGGCCTTCGATTGCCTTGGAGTCGCCGGCGCCGTCGATCAGCGTCGTGTTTTCTTTCGCAGCTTCAACGCGCTTGGCCTGGCCGAGGTCGGTCAATGTCGCTTTTTCGAGCGTCAAGCCGACTTCCTCGGCGATTACGGTGCCGCCGGTCAAAATGGCGATGTCTTCCAGCATTGCCTTGCGACGATCACCGAAGCCCGGTGCCTTGACGGCTACCGTTTTCAGGATGCCGCGAATGCTGTTGACCACCAGTGTTGCAAGCGCCTCACCTTCGACTTCCTCGGCGATGATCAACAGAGGACGCCCGGCTTTTGCAACTTGCTCAAGGATCGGCAGCAGCTCGCGAATGTTGCTGATCTTCTTGTCGTGCAACAGCACGTACGGATTCTCGAGAACCGCGTTCTGCTTGTCGGGTTGATTGATGAAGTACGGCGACAGATAGCCGCGGTCGAACTGCATGCCTTCGACGACTTCGAGCTCGTTGTTGAGCGACTTGCCGTCTTCGACGGTGATCACGCCTTCCTTGCCGACTTTGTCCATTGCATCGGCGATGATCTTGCCGATTTCTTCGTCGGCATTGGCCGAGATCGCGCCGACTTGCGCGATTTCCTTGCTGGTGGTCGTCGGCTTCGACAGCTTCTTCAGCTCTTCGATGGCCGCAACGACTGCCTTGTCGATGCCGCGCTTAAGGTCCATCGGGTTCATTCCGGCGGCCACGTACTTCATGCCCTCGGAGATGATCGATTGCGCCAATACCGTGGCGGTGGTGGTGCCGTCGCCGGCGTTATCCGAAGTCTTCGACGCGACTTCTTTCACCATCTGCGCACCCATGTTTTCGAACTTGTCTTTCAGTTCGATTTCCTTGGCGACCGATACGCCGTCCTTGGTGACGGTGGGGGCGCCGAAGCTGCGCTCCAAGACGACATTGCGGCCTTTCGGGCCCAACGTAACTTTCACTGCATTGGCGAGGATGTTGACGCCACGCACCATGCGGTGCCGCGCGTCATCGCCGAAAAATACTTGTTTACTTGCCATTAGCTAGTACTCCAGAAAAAATTGTGTTGCCGGGCGCGAAGCGAACCGGCGTTCTGGTGTCGCCCGTTAGGCGATCACGCCCATCAAATCCTCTTCTCTCATCACCAGCAGCTCGTCGCCCTCGACCTTGACG
Organism: uncultured beta proteobacterium; assembly: GCA_963829995.1. Taxonomy (GTDB): domain Bacteria; phylum Pseudomonadota; class Gammaproteobacteria; order Burkholderiales; family Burkholderiaceae_F; genus JACCZX01. Next base: position 43,277 of record CAWHKW010000008.1, read on the forward strand.
GTCTGGCCCGAGTATTTGCCGAACAGCACGCGGTCGCCGACTTTGACGTCGAGCGTGTTTACCTTGCCGTTGTCATCGCGCTTGCCGGGGCCGACGGCGACGATTTCGCCTTGGTCGGGTTTCTCGGCTGCGTTATCGGGAATAACGATGCCCGAAGCGGTTTTCCGCTCGTTGTCCAGGCGTTTGACGATCACTCGATCGTGCAAAGGACGGATCTTCATAGGTTCTCCAGGTTGATGAAATCTCTCGAAAATCGAGAAAGCCAATGTGGTAGCAACAGATCATGCCACTTATCAGCACTCTCTGCCTGCGAGTGCTAATTGTATGGATCGAAGGATCGGTCTTCAAGAGGAACGCACCGGCTTTAGCCCGCGGAGCGCGGCCTGCCGTCCATGTCCCAAAGCCGTGCGCCCGTCGCGTGGAAGTGACCACTAACATTGCATGTGAGAATGTCCGGTCACCGCTCCCTAACGAGAGCGTCCTACGCGAATGCGCTACACGGTTGCGCTCCAGCGTGCCGAAAATAGACGGATAACTGGAATGGGGTATTAAGTGGCCATCGATCTTCCGCTTCGGCTTCCACAGCACTGGCTAGGCTCTGCGCAGCCCAAGGGCAAGGGGCCGAACAACCCGCTGCGCAGCTTCGTCAACAGCGTGATGAGTTACACCAAGATGGACGTGCCCACGGTCGAGTTGTTCGAGACCGCGGTGACGTTCGAGGCGAAGCACAGGGATCCGCTGTCTGCGCATCAGTGTCTATCCAAGACGTTTGGGAAAAAGGCCGGCGTCAGTTTTGTGTTTCGTGCCGACACCGCAAGTGAAGGCCGCTACTGGGTCTACTCAGGGGATCCGTGGTTGGAGCCGCCGGCCGAGGCGATCAGCGCGCTTGCTCCCAAGAGAATCGTCCATCAACTGTGTGAAGGCCTGCCGTATCGGTTCGCGATCGAAGCCTGCGTTGGCCGCGAGAAGCTGGTCGCCGGCGAGAAAGAGGTTGAGCCGTTTCGTACAGCGCAAGAGGTCGAGGCGTGGATCAAGGCAGTAGGGCCCAAGTTTGGTTTCAAGCCGGACTTCTTCAACGTGGCTATCAAAGAGTTGCAATTCCCGTACGGCGATCGCACCGTCAAGTTGCCCTATGCATCGATCGAAGGAGTGCTGCAAGTCACCGACGCGGACTTAATGAAGCGGACGCTGCTGCGTGGCATCGGTTCGTACCGCCGAGTCGGCCTGGGATTGCTGCAGCTATCCAACTAGTCGCGTCATCGCACTCGAAAACGGCGCTGCGAGCGCCGTTTTTATTTGATGGCTCCGACACTAGACTCGCGATTGAGTATTGATCCTGTACGCAGGCGAGATGAAGCGATTCGGCGCAATTAAGACTTTCGTGGCCACGGGCTTATTGGCGTTTCTCGCGTCGGGTGCGGTGAACGCGCAGCCCGCGCAGGCTGCGTTCGCACTGCCGGACGCAGTGGCCGCGAGCCTGAAAGTGGCGAATCTGCCGCTGTCGGCTATCGGAATCGCGGTGGCGCCGGTATCCGGCTCTGGTTTGTCACTCGCGGTAAACGAGAGTCAGCCGATGAATCCGGCGTCAACGATGAAATTGGTCACGACGCTGGCGGGCTTGGAGTTGTTGGGCCCCCAGTATCAATGGCGCACCGATGTGTTGAGTGCGGCACCGTTGAGGAACGGCGTGCTCGAAGGCGATCTTTGGCTGCGCGGCAGCGGTGACCCGCAGCTCGTCATCGAAGATGTGTGGCTACTGGTGCAGCGGTTGCGCGGAGCCGGTGTGCGCGAGATTCGCGGCAACTTGATGCTCGATCGAAATGCGTTCGAGGCCGCGCAGCACGACCCGGCTGCTTTCGACGGCGAGGCTCTGCGGCCATACAACGCCGGTCCCGATGCTCTGCTGCTCAACTACAAAGCGGTCAGCTTTCACTTCCTGGCCGATGCGGAAAACAAGCAAGCACGGGTGTTCGCATTGCCGAAATTGGCCGGCATGCTCGCGCCCACTACCGTGCGCGGCTCCGACGGCGCATGTAACGACTGGCGCGCGCGGCTCGGTGCGGACTTCACCGATCCGCTGCGGCCGACGTTTCGCGGTGCGTATCCACTTTCATGCGGCGACAAGGTCTGGCACGTCAGCGTGCTCGATAGGGGCCTTTATGCCGAAGCGTTGTTCCGTTCGCTGTGGGATTCGAGCGGCGGTGTATGGCGTGGACGAGTGCGTGAGGGCCTTGTTCCGCCGGAGGCAAGACCGCTGGCGCAGCATGAATCCAAGCCCCTTGCCCAAGTGATCCGGGACATCAACAAACACAGCAACAACGTGATGGCCCGGCAATTGTTCCTGACGCTCGGGACGGGCACGGACGGCAAGCCAGCCACCAAGGAGCGCGCGCAGCGCGTAGTGGGCGACTGGCTCGTAAGCAAAAGTCTGGATCGGCGCGAGTTCGTGCTTGAGAACGGCGCAGGGCTATCGCGCGTCGAACGCTTGACCGCAGGTGGCCTGGCAACGCTGCTGCAGGGTGCGTTTGCATCTCCGTTGATGCCGGAGTTCGTTTCGTCGATGCCGATCGTCGGCGTCGACGGCACGATGCGCCGTCGCCAAGCCGCAGCCGGCTCGGCGCACATCAAGACGGGGTTACTCGCAGACGCGCGCGCTATCGCGGGCTACGTACTCGCGGCGAGCGGCAGGCGTTACGCGGTGGTTGCATTTATCAACCACCCGAACGCCGGCGCCGGCCAACCGGCGCTCGATGCGCTATTGAACTGGGTGTACGTGCAGGGGTAGGGGCGCGCAGTAAGCGCTTTGCTAAAGGCCGCTGCTGTACTTGATCGTGCAGCCGTACGCCTGGCTAGTCGACTTCGACACCGGCTTGCCCGATTTGGCGTCGGTCAGCGCAGAAACTACGTAATTGGTCGCAGTCTTGACGTCGGCAACGTTGGTGCTGCGCTTGTCGTCGATCGCGCCGGCGTAAACCAGCGTTCCATTCGGATCGATAACGTACATGTGCGGCGTGACTTTGGCACCGAACGCGCGGCCGACTTCGCCCTTCGTATCCATCAGCACGGCGGCAGGAGCGGCGTCGTGCTGCTTGAACCAAGCGGCGAGTTTGGCCGGGGGCAGATAGTCCGAGCTGCTCTCGTTGGTTGAATTGATCGAAAGCCAGGCGACATTGTCCGCGCCGAAGCGCTTCTGCAAGGACTGCATGTTCCCGCTGTCGTAGTGCTTCTGAACGAACGGGCAGCCCGGGTTGTTCCACTCGAGCACGACATACTTGCCCTTGAAGTCAGCCAACGAGACCGGCTTGCCCGCCACGTCCGTCGCGCGAAAGTTCGGAGCTGATTGCCCGATCGCCGGCGCTGCGACTGCGATTGAAGTCGCTGACGCCAGAAGACCGGCGGCAAACCACTGATTCATCTTCATCTTGATGTCTCCCTGACCTTGTCCAAGGCAGCTAGGACGATGCCTTCGGTCAAAAGTTCAGGAAGGACCGCAGCTTCGCCTTTGCGATCGTAAAGCACGTACAACGGCACGCCATTGCGGCCAAATTGCGCCAGTGCGTGCGTAATCTTCTCGTCGCGATTAGTCCAGTCGGCGCGCATCAAGACGACCTTGTCGGCAGCGAACCGTGTCTTTACGTTATCGGCGCGCAGGGCCACTCGTTTGTTGACCTGGCACGTAACGCACCAGGCGGCGGTGAAGTCGACGAACACGACCTTTCCTTCGCCGCGCAGTTCAGCAAGCTTCTCCGGCGAATACTCGAGCCATCCGGAATCGGCGGTCGAGCGCGTGCCCGGGGCCAATGCTTCGCTGGTGGCGATCGGAGCAAACGTCATCGCAGTCAACATGCCGCCAGCCACTGCGACCCAGCGGAACACCCTCGCACCACGCTGCGACAGTCCGAGCGCCCATAGCGTGAAACCCACTGCGACCAAAACACCGAGAGCGAGAGCAACATTGCCGGCGTCGACTTGCTGCGCCAGCACCCACAGCAACCAGACACAGGTCGCAAACATCGGGAATGCCATGAACTGCTTGAACAATTCCATCCACCGTCCGGGTCGGGGCAGCTTGGCCAACAAGCTCGGGAACAATGTCACCAGCAGATAGGGTAGGGCCATGCCGACGCCAAGCGCGGCGAATACCGACAGCGCAATCACCGCAGGCTGGGTGATCGCGTAACCGAGCGCAGCGCCCATGAAAGGTGCGGTACACGGTGAAGCGACGATCACAGCCAGCACGCCGGTGCCGAAGCTGCCGCGCCAGTCTGATTTGCTGGCAAGGTTGTCTGCCGCGCGCAGGTTGGCGACACCCGACCCCATCGTCATTTCGAATACGCCGAGCAGGTTCAAGCCGATAGCGAAGAACAGCACCGTCAATGCAGCGACCACCCACGGCGTTTGCAGCTGAAACCCCCAGCCAAGCGCGCTCCCCGCCTGTTGCAGCCCGATCAACAGTGCGGCCAGCAGCACAAACGAAAGGATGACACCGGCAGCGAAGGCGACGCCATGGGCCGCCAGCGGTCCCGAGTGGGTGCGATGCTGTGCCAGCCCGATCAATTTGAGAGACAGCACGGGAAAAACGCACGGCATCAGATTCAGGATCAAGCCGCCGAGGATTGCGGTGCCCAATGCAGCCCATAGCGACATCGACGAACCTGCGCCCGCCGAGGTACCGGTAGCGCCCGCTGCAGCGCCTACCGCGCCGGCCGACAGCGATGCCTGCACGACGTGCGCCCAGCCGTTGGGGTAGGCAGGGCCGCCGTTGGCAACCACGACGCCCTTCAGCGTCTTGAAGTCCGGCGCGACCGGCTTGGCCGCCGTCAGGTAAATCGCAGACTGACCGCCTTCGTTCTTCAGCACCTGCGGCGCAGCTGCTTCGATTCGGCCTTCCTCGAGCGGGAAGAATTCGAACCTATCGAGCGTCTTGCCGGCAGGCGGCGTCAGCGCAACGCGAATCCGGTTCGCATCGATACTTGCGCTCGCCGTAAGCGCGGCTTGCGGCACGCGCGCCTGCGTTGCCTTGAACAGTGCGGCCGACGATGAAGGTGCGGCCTGCTGCTTGACCGGCAGCGTGAGGTTTACTTGCGCATCTCCCGGAATGCACACGTCCTTGCACTCGAGCCAGGAGGCCTTGGCGTTGAGCGTCACCGGCGTGCCGACCGGCAGGTCGGCCGGCACGTTGATCGTCGTGAGCAGCAGCGTTTCGCCCTCGTACCCGAAGTTCATCAACGGGCCGACCGGCAGTCGCTTCGGGTGCGGCCAATCGATCGCGCCGGCGTTAAAACCCGTGGGCAACTGCCACTTGATTTGCGTCGGCAGTCCGGAGTCTCCCGGCACCTGCCAATACGTATGCCACTCGCTTTCATGTTTTAACCGCAGCCCGACCGTTAACGGTTGACCGGGAACGATCGCGTCGGTCGCCGCAATCAATTCGGCATCGACGTGTTTCTCGGGAGCGCCAAAGCGTGGCAGCGACTGGCCGGCAGCGGAAGTTGCGACCGCTGCGGCTAACGCGAATGCAAGAACTCTTAAAAGCGGCATGGTCTTTCGTCTAAAAATCAGCAGTCAAGTTCCCGGCTTTCAGGCCTCGACGGATCGTCCGATTAGCGGATTTCCGAAAAGGCTTGTTCCGCGATAGCGAGGGTCGCGTCGATCACCGCATCATCATGCGCCATCGAGACGAAGCCTGCTTCGTACGCCGACGGCGCCAGATAAACGCCGCGCCCCAGCATTGCATGGAAGAAACGTTTGAATCGTTCGATATCGCACGCCATTACGTCGGCGTACCGACCCGGCACGTCGGCGCCGAAGTAGATTCCGAACATCCCCCCCACGCTATCGCCAGAAAACGCTAAGCCGGGCGCCCGGCTTTTTGCCGCCGATACAAGACGCGTCACCAGTGCCTGCGTGCGCGCGCCGAGCTCGTCGTAGAAACCAGGGCGGCCGATCTCCTTCAGCGTCGCCAGCCCGCACGCGACGGCGATCGGATTGCCCGACAAAGTACCCGCCTGGTAGACGTTGCCGAGTGGCGCCAGGCGCTGCATCACGTCGCGCTTTCCGCCGAACGCGGCGAGCGGCATGCCGCCACCGATCACTTTTCCGAGCACCGTGATGTCGGGATCGATGCCGTACAGCGCCTGCGCGCCGCCAGGTGCAACGCGAAATCCCGACATCACTTCGTCGAAGATCAACAACGCGCCGTGTGCGCTGCACTGCTCGCGCATCGTGCGCAGGAACTCGGTTGTGGCGCGCACCAGATTCATGTTGCCGGCGATCGGCTCGACGATGACGCCTGCGATGTCGTCGCCGTGCTGCTTGAAGGCATCCTGCAACTGCTGCGCGTCGTTGTAGTCGAGCACAAGCGTGTGCTGCGTGATTTCGGCGGGCACGCCTGCGCTGCTGGGATGGCCGAAAGTGAGGAGCCCGGAGCCCGCCTTGACCAGCAAGCTGTCGGCGTGCCCGTGATAACAACCCTCGAATTTGACGATCTTGCGCCGGCTGCCGTTGCCCGCTGCGCCGCGCGCGAGACGGATCGCGCTCATCGCCGCTTCGGTGCCGGAAGACACCAGCCTCACCTGCTGCATCGAGGGGACATGCTTGATCAGCGCTTCGGCCATTTCGACTTCGGCTTCGGTCGGCGCACCGAACGAGATCCCGCGCAGCAACGCCTCCTGAATCGCCTGCTGAACCGCAGGGTGCGCGTGGCCCAGGATCATCGGCCCCCAGGAGCCGATGTAATCGATATAGCGCGTGCCTTCCGAATCCCAGAAGTACGGGCCGGCGGCGCGTTCGATAAAGCGGGGCGTGCCGCCGACCGAGCGGAAAGCGCGCACGGGCGAATTGACTCCGCCGGGAATCGAACGTTGCGCGCGTTCAAACAATTGTTCGTTGCTCGTCATGCTGGATTCTTCCCTGATCGAATCGTTGGATGAGTTCGCGCACCGCTTGCGCCAGGACGGTCGGTCCCGAAAACGGCACCAAGCACCGCCGCAGCGTGCGCACCGGCCGCTGCGACTGCCGCGATGTTGTCGGCATCGATGCCACCAATCGCGATGACGCGCCGCTGTGGCCATGCTGCGCGCGCAGCCGACAGTAGTGTGAGCGGCGCCCGTACAGCTGCCGGTTTCGTCGCAGACTCGAACATCGAGCCAAAGGCGACGGCGTCGGCACTGGCTGCGATCGCCGCACGCGCGCGATCGAACTGGTTGTAGCAGGACACGCCTATCAGCCGATGCGGCAATCGTTCGCGCGCGTCCGCTACGTCGCCATCGTCACGCCCTAGATGCACGCCGTCGGCCCCGGAACTGATGGCAGCCTCGATACTGTCATTGACGATCAGTAGGGCGCCGGCTGCGCGCGTCAGTTCAGCCACTCTGGATGCGCGGTCGAGCCGCTGCGCGGCGTCGCAGAGCTTGTCTCGATACTGAACGGCGCGCACTCCAGCATCCAATGCCTGCTGGACAACCGCGAGCATTGCATCGAAGCCACGTGTATCGGAGTCGGGCGTCAATAGATAAACGCCGGCGAGGCGCGCGGGTTCAGGCTTCATCGAACTGAGCGCAACAATCACACGCGAGCCGCACGGTCAGCTCCGTTCGATCGATCGAATTGCCATGCTCCGGTCGGCCAAATTAGTCACGCAAATGGGTAGCGCTAAGTGGGTAGCGGATATCTGTTATGCCACGTTATGATCGCCCGCTAACTTGTTGATTTTAGCCGTCGAGTTCGCGCTTTTTAAGTTCGTCTCAGCGTCGGCTTCTTGTTGGTTAACACGATGGCGACCGGCGTGGCGATGAAAACCTGGATGTGTCTCATCTGTGGCTGGATCTATGACGAGGCAGCGGGGGTTCCGGAACAAGGGGTGGCGGCTGGAACGCGCTGGGAAGACATTCCGCCGAATTGGACGTGTCCCGAGTGCGGCGCGCGCAAAGAAGATTTCGAAATGGTTGAAATCTGACCTCGGAACCGCGGAATTCGGCGCTGAGCGCGAACCAGGTTCGCGTACAACGCAGGCTCGGTGACAAGCGTGAAATGGGTAGCAGCAGATGGCGGCTCAGGACTTAACGGAAATCCGCGGAAAGAAAGTGATGGTGATCGATGATTCGAACACCATTCGGCGCAGCGCGGAGATTTTTCTTTCGCAGGCGGGCTGCCAGGTGATACTTGCTCAAGACGGCTTTGAGGCGCTTTCGAAGATAAACGATCACCAACCCAACATCATCTTCTGCGACATCTTGATGCCGCGGCTTGACGGCTACCAGACGTGTGCGTTGATCAAGCGCAGTCCGCGCTTTCACAAGACACCGGTGGTGATGCTGTCTTCAAAAGACGGATTGTTCGACCGTGCGCGTGGGCGCATGGTCGGTTCCAGCGAATATCTGACCAAGCCGTTTACGAAAGACAGCCTGCTGACAGCAGTACGACAACATTCGATGAACTAAGAATCGAAGTTGTTGGCCAGGGGAGAGCCATGCCAATCAAGAAGGTATTGATCGTCGACGATTCACCGACGGAGCGTCACGTGTTGACTGAAATGCTGACCAAGCAGGGTTATGCCGTGTCGACTGCGGAAAACGCGGACGAGGCGATGATCAAGGTCAAGACATTGATTCCGGACTTGATCCTGATGGATGTGGTGATGCCGGGTCAGAACGGCTTTCAGTTGACCCGAGCGCTGTCGAGGGATCCGGTCACGCAGAACATTCCAATCATTATGTGCACCAGCAAGAACCAGCAGACCGATCGCATCTGGGGCCTGCGGCAAGGTGCGCGCGACTACGTCGTCAAGCCGGTCAAGGCCGACGAGTTGCTCGAAAAGATCGCGGCGTTCAATTAGTCAGTCAGTTAGGCGCGAGCGACATCCAACAATGGCCACCAGCGGCGAAGCCACCAACCGACAGCTCGTCAAACTGCGCGAGTTCTCGACGCAGCTGGCGCAGCGCTTGAAGGAGGCGCCTAACAAACCGACCGAGCCAACGCGTCTGGCGGTGCGGATCGGATCGGAGAACTATCTGATCGAAATGGCGCTGGCCGGCGAGATCGTCAGCCTGCCCGGTATCGCTCCCGTTCCATGGACGCGGCCGTGGTATCGAGGTCTTGCCAACGTGCGCGGAAGATTGATCGGCGTGGTCGATTTGTTGCACTTGATGGGGCGCGAGCCGCTGACGGCGGAACAGACGCAGCAGGTTTTGGTATTCGGAGAAGTGCTCGGCGTTAACGCGGGCATTCTGGTGACGCGCGCTTTTGGCATTCGCAATCTGAAGGATTTAACCCCGATGGATGGCGAGCCGCCGGCCGGCCGTGCCAGTTGGGAACAAGTGCGCTATCGCGACGACGAGGGATTGACGATGACTGCGCTTGAGTTGCGTGAGTTGGCGACGTCGCCTCACTTTTCGTCGATTGCGGTTTAGGGATGCATCAAGCAAGCAACAGCGGAATATCAACAACGGCGACCGCCGACTGATTAGAACGGCGGCGATTCAAGGCCGCTCGACTCCGAGCGGTCCACGGTGAACGGCGGAGCTGTAGCGGCGGAGGGTTAAATGGCACTCGACATGGGACCAGTAGTAGTGAAGAAAAGGCCAAAGGAGCGCTCGAGCCGCAATCGCGGCGATCCGTTCCGCGCGTCGACGACGCTAGACACGGTTTCGCCGCGGACGACGATGTCAGAGCCGGCACCGAAGACGGTCATGCTCGAGCGCGTGGGAAGCAGTGGCCGGGCGATGCGCTTCATGGACCGCCTGATCGAGATGCGGCTGCCAGTCATCGGCGAAAGACCTGTCAATTCGCAGGTGCAGATCTTGTTGTCCTTGCTAGTCATCTGCCTTTTGCTGTTCATTCTCGTGTTGTCGATCGATAACCGGGCGGCGACCAATGGTGCAATGCAGATCGAGATTGTCGGAGACACGTTGATGCACACCCAGCGGCTGGCCAAAGCCGCACCTAACGCGGTGGCAGGTAACCGTGTTGCGTTTACCGAAGTCAGGGAAAGCCGCGATGCGATTGCAGGCAACCTGAAAGCACTGGCGGAGGGCGATGCCAACCGCGATCTGACAGCTTCCAGCAGTGATGCGATCGTGCCGGAGCTGGACAAGCTTGCGGCCAACTGGCGCGCGAGCGAATCGGCGGCGTCGGTCATCCTGGGTAATGAAAAAATACTGCTGGCGTTCGGCGACGTGATCAAGAAGATCAACGATGCGAGCCCGCGCCTGCAGCAGCTGACCGAAGAAATCATGGCCCTGAAGCTGCAGGTCAGCGCGCCTTCGCGTGAGATCGCCACTGCCGGCCAGTTGGTCACGCTGACGCAACGGCTCGGCAAGAGCGCCAACTCTCTTGTTGCGGGCAACGTGGCGAATGCCGAAGTGGCATTGACCCTCGGTCGCGATATCAATCAGTTTCGCGACCTGACGCAGGCGCTGCTGTCGGGCAGTGAAGCGCTTCGCATCAGTGCAGCGACCGATACCGAAGCCCGCTCGCGGCTGCAGGAGCTGCTGAAGGTATACGGCGAGTTCCAGAAGTCGATCGAAGGCGCGCTGGGCAGCCTGCAGGCCATCGTGCAGGCCAAGGAAGCCGAGCTGGGAATCCTGCGCGATTCCGAAATGCTGCGTCAGCAAGTAGGGCAGTTGAGCGGGCTTTATACGAGCGCGCAACGCACGCGTGTCGTGAACTTCCTGTTGCTGATGTTTTTCGGCAGCAGCTTGCTGCTGGCCGGCCTCGCGATTTTCAAGGTGTTACTGGAAGATACGCGCCACCGCGCGACCGAAGCCAACGTGCAGCGGATGCAGGCGGAGCGGCTCGAGCAGGATGCAAAGAAAACCAACGACGTCAATCAGGCCGCGATTTTGCGGTTGATGAACGAGTTGCAGGAGGTTGCTGACGGCAACCTGACGGTGCAGGCGACGGTGTCCGAGGACATCACCGGCGCTATCGCGGACTCGGTCAACTACACCGTCGAGGAGTTGCGCGGCTTGGTCGGCCGCATCAACAACACCGCCGAGCAGGTCAACACGGCGTCTACCCAGGCGCGCGATATTGCGACTCGATTGTTGACGGCCTCTGAAGCGCAGTCGAAGGAGATCAAGGACACCGGCGACAAGGTGCTGAAGATGGCATCGCAGATCAACGATGTCTCGAAAAACGCCGGTGAGTCTGCCAAGGTGGCGCGCGCCTCGCTGGAAGCGGCCGAACGTGGGCAGCGCGCGGTGTTCAACCAGATCAGCGGCATGAACGAGATTCGCGAACAGATTCAGGAAACCGCCAAACGCATCAAGCGGCTGGGTGAGTCGTCGCAGGAAATCGGCGAGATCGTCGAGCTGATCACCGACATCACCGAGCAGACGAACGTGCTGGCGTTGAATGCGGCGATCCAGGCCGCATCGGCCGGCGAAGCAGGGCGCGGGTTTTCGGTGGTTGCCGAAGAAGTGCAGCGCCTGGCCGATCGATCGGCCGAAGCTGCCAAGCAGATCGGTGCGCTGGTGCGCACGATTCAAACCGATACGCAGGACGCGGTCGCGGCCATGGAAAAGAGCACGCAGGGCGTGGTCGAAGGCGCGAAGCTGTCGGATGCCGCAGGTAACGCACTGTCGGACATCGGCCGCGTTTCGCGTCAGTTGACCGACCAGGTCGAAAAGATCGCGTCGGCCACCAATGATCAGGCGCAGTCAGCCGGCGGCGTTGCCCATTCGATCGAACGCATCTTGACGGTGACTGAGCAGACGTCACAAGGCACGCGGCAGGCGGCGCAGTCGATTGGACAGCTCGCAACGCTCGCGCGTGAGTTGAAGGCTTCAGTCGCGCGCTTCCGCGTCGGATAAAAACCATGCCTGAAAAACACGATCCGAATCAGTTGGTGGGAGCCGCGCCCGACATCGCGCCGCTGGCTTGGGTCATCGATGAGATTCGAGCTTCGCTGACCGACGCGGTCAATGGGCTGAAGGCGTTTGTCGCCAACAAGCAGGACGTCGACAGCGTGCGCAACGCGCGCAATCAGATTCATCAGGCCAATGGCGCGTTGCAGTTGCTCGACTTGCGCGGTGTTGCACTGGTCACCGAGGCGATCGAGCATCTGACGCGGCGCTTCGAAACGGATCCGAAAGAATGTTCGCCGGCGCCGATCCGAACGATCGAAACCGCGCTGTCGGCCGTGATGGCTTACCTGGAAGGCTTGTTATCGGGCCGACCGAACCAGCCGATCAAGCTCTATCCCTACTACCGCGACGTGCTGCAGCTGGATCAGGCGAACCGGGTTCACCCGGCCGATCTGGTGTTCCCAGACCTATCGCGCCGTCCGGCGTTTCATCAGATCGAAGCGCGCAACTTCACGCCGCGCCAGTTGCGCGACCGGCGCGCGCGCTTCGAGTTGGGATTGCTCGGCTTCCTGCGCAACTCCGACGACGCGGCGCCGCGCAAGCGGATGCGCGAAGCGCTGTCGGACCTCGAGCACATGCCGCAACGCGGGCTCGCACGTAGTTTCTGGTGGATTGCGCGGGGGCTACTTGAAGCACTCGAAGCTGGCGCCGTAGCGGTCGATGTTGACCTTAAGCGCGTGCTGGCGCGTCTGAATTTGCAGCTGCGTCGCATGATCGAAGGCGGCGGCGCGGTCGCCGAGCGTCTGATGGTCGACACGCTGTACTACGTGGGGCGTGCCGAGGGTTCGCTGCCGCGGGTCGTCGAGGTCAAGCGCTTGTATGGGCTCGATGCGCTGATCCCGGCGGACTTCGAGCGCGCGAGTCTTACCGCGCTCGACGCCGACGCACTGCGCGCGTTGAAGGAAGCGCTGGTACAGGCCAAGCAGTTGTGGGGGCAGATCGTTGCCGGCGCGCCGGATACTTCGAAGTTCGAGCACGAAATTGCGCTTGCGCGCGAGACATCTCACAAGCTGCACGCGCGGCCGCTGGTGGCGACGATTGAAGCGATCACTCGCGTAACCAATGAGTTTGCCAAGCTCGCACCGAACGTGCGCGAAGGCGTCGGGCTGGAGGTCGCCTCGGCGCTGCTGTTTGTCGATCTGGGCGTTGAAGAGCTGCCGCAGATTGAATCCGAATACGAAGGGCGCGCGCTGCAGGTGATCGATCGCCTCGGCAAGGCGCGCAACGGCCAGCCGTTGCCGCAGGCCGGCCCGTGGATGTCCGAGCTGGCGCGGCGTGCGCAAGATCGGCTGACGATGGGTACCGTGGTCGCTGAAACGCAGGCGACGTTGCGCGACATCGAACAGCGGCTTGACCGTTTCTTCCGCAATCCGTTGGAGCGCGCCGACTTGCCGAGTACGACGGCGATGTTCGATCAAGTGTGCGGTGTGCTGTCGCTGCTCGGTTACGACGAGCCGGTCGCGGCGTTGCGCAACGTCCAGACCTCGATCGCGCGGTTCTCCGACGCAACGGTGGCTCCGGAGCCCGATGAATTCGGTCGCATCGCCCAGAATCTGGGGGCAATCGGCTTCTTTGTCGAGAGCGTGGGGCAGGACGCGGATCGTCCGCGCGGAATGTTCCGCTACGACCCAGCGACCGGAATTTTCAGCGCCGATCTCGGACAGCTGCAGGGAGGAGATACCGTCACCGCACCTGCGGACGACGACTACATTGCGCCGCGCACGGTCGACATCCGCTTGCCCGCCCGGCGTGGCGACAACGTCGAATCGGCCGCGCGTAAAACACTTGAAGCTGCGCACGCGCAGGCGGCGCGGTTGGTCCAAGTGGCAGGCGACGCGCGCGCGATCGAAGAACTCGAACGTTTGCTGCCGAGCCTGGCCAATGAGGCCGATCTGCTCGACAACGACCTGCTAAAGCAAAACGCGGCGCGCGCAGTACAGCTACTTGGGCAGTTGAAGGAAACACATCGGCGCGAAGACGCTGTTCAACTCGAACAGTTGCTCGCGCCACTGCGGCCGCCAGAAACGCCGAAGCCAACCGCGCCGATGCCGGTATCAGAAGCGGCGGCCGACAACGAACTACGCCAGATCTTTGTCGAGGAAGCGCGGGACGTGCTCGACAGTATTACCGAGCAGCTGGAAATGCTGCGTACCACGCGTGATGATCAGGCAACGCTAACGACGGTGCGGCGCGCGTTTCACACGCTCAAAGGATCGAGCCGCATGGTGGGCTTCAAGACGGTCGGCGAGGGCGCCTGGGCGGTCGAGCAGTGTTTCAACTTGTGGCTGGCGCAGGAACGCGCGGCGAGCGACGATTTGCTCGACCTGGCCGAAGGCGCGCAACGCGTGATTCGCGACTGGATCGGCCAGATCGCGCGCAACCCTGCGGCCGAGCCTGACCCAATACCCCTGGTGCGTTCAGCGCAGGCGGTGCGCGAAGGCGGTGTGTTCGAGTATGCGCACGCACTGCCGGGGATGCCACCTACCCCAAAGTCTGACGGCAGCGCGCCGGCAGTGGTCTTTGACGCGCTGCCTAAGAAAGCCGATAGCAAGGAAGTTGAAGCGGAAACCGTCGATGCGGGCTTCGACGGCTCTGCGATGGTACCCAGCGAAACGCCAGCGACACCGCAAGAATCGCTGCCCGAAATTGCGGCGCCGGCGGACTGGAAATTCGAGCTTGGTGCGCCTGCAACGACGCCTGCACCAGTGGCTCCGGTTTCAGCGGAGGAGCCCGCCAGCGAGGAGATCAAGCGCGTCGGCCCGCTCGAGATCAGTCACGGCCTGTATTCGATCTTCCTGACCGAAGCGGACGAGTGCATCCGCGTTCTCGCCAACGATATCGCCGAGTGGCGTTATGAACCCGCGCGCGCAGTGACGCCGAATATCATGCGACGCGCACACTCGCTGTCAGGTATCTCGAAAACGGTCGGGCTCGCTCCAGTGGTATCGATCGCCGAGCCGCTGGACGACCTGATGCGCACGCTGACGATGATTGGCCCACGGCATCATCTGGCGCTGACACCTGCGCAATTCGACACACTTGAAAGAGTGACCGATCGAGTGCGCGGCATGCTGCATCAATTCGCCGCCGGCATTTATCCCGACGAAGCGCCGCTCGACGCGGGTGCTTTGCACGATCTGGTCTCGGTGGTGCGAGAGCACAGCGCGTTGCACGATGATGCGCACGGCGCCGCGCTGCATCTGGTGCAAGTCGATGCAGCGCTGAATGAAGAAGTGCACGAGCCCATTGCGTTCGAGATCGTCGAGCCGGCGGCGGCGATTGTCGATGACGCTGCGGTAGTGACGCAGGAATCGGCGACGGAAAATTTCATCGCAGAGCCGGAAGAGGAAGCCGACGCGACCTTTACCGATCGGAGGGCCGTAGCAAGAAAAGGCACAGACGCAGAAGGCGATGACTCCGACGGCGACGCAGAACCAGAACAGCCCGCAGTTTCACGCTTGCGTGATGAGCTCGACGCCGAGCTGCTGGAAGTGTTTTTGACGGAGGCAGCCGAGCTGTTGCCGTCGGTGGCCACCAACTTGCGCGGACTGGCAAGCAATCCCAACGACGGTGAGCTCGCGCGCGACCTGATGCGCAAGCTGCACACAGTCAAGGGCAGTGCGCGGATGGCCGGTGCGATGCGCCTGGGCGAAGCGGTGCATGAGATGGAAACGCGGATGGAAGCTGCGATGCAGCTGGCCGATGTGCCGCCGATCATCATCGATGACTTGCATACGCAGTATGACCATGCGATGGCGCTGTACGACGAGTTGCAGAACCCGATGGCCGTCGCGGCTGCGGCTACCAATCAGCCAGCGCCGGCGGCTGCGGAGCCTCCGCGGGCGCCGGTCGTCGATATTGCGGCAGCGCGGGCCGACGCGCGCGGCGCACCGTCGAAGACCGCCCCTTCTCCTCTGGCCGCAATCGGGGGCGAGGTAAGTGCCACCCTGACGGCGGCTGCACCCGGTGCACAACAAGCGGCGACGTTCATTCGCGTGCGCGCCGATGTGCTCGACAAGCTGGTCGATCAGGCGGGCGAGGTCTCAATTGCGCGCTCGAAGCTCGAAAACGAAGTCGGCACGATCAAGGGATCGTTGACCGACCTAACGGAAAACATTTCACGGCTGCGTGCGCAGCTGCGCGAAGTGGAGATCCAGGCCGATGCGCAGATCCAGGCGCGCGGCGACAAGCTGTCGCGCGAATCGGCGGACTTCGATCCGCTCGAGTTCGACCGCTACACGCGCCTGCAGGAGCTGACGCGCATGTTGGCGGAGTCGGTCGAGGACGTGGCGATGGTCCAGAGCAACATGCTGAAGGGGCTGCAGAGCGCGGACACCGATCTGACCTCGCAATCGCGCCTGACGCGTGATCTGCAGCAGCAGTTGATGCGGGTGCGGCTGGTGCCGTTTTCAAACGTGTCGGAGCGCCTGTATCGAGTGGCGCGCCAGGTCGCAAAGGAGCTCGACAAGCGGGTCAGTCTCGATATCCGTGGCGCGGCTACCGAGCTCGATCGCGGCGTGCTCGAGAAAATGGCGGGGCCGTTTGAGCACTTGATTCGCAATGCAATCGTGCACGGACTGGAAGTGCCCGCCGAGCGGCGCGCCGCAGGCAAGGCCGAGACCGGCGAGCTGACGCTCGACGTGCGGCAAGAGGGCAACGAAATTATCGTCGTCATCAACGACGACGGCGCCGGCTTGCATCTCGAGCGCATTCAGGCGCGCGCAGTCGAGCGTCAATTGATCACGCCCGATCAGGTGCTCAGCGATCGCGAGCTGATGGAGTTGATCTTCCAGCCGGGCTTTACGACGGCAACCGAAGTGACCGAGCTGGCGGGCCGCGGCGTCGGCATGGACGTCGTGCGCGCCGAACTGGCATCGTTCGGTGGGCGCATTTCGATATCGAGCGAAAGCGGACGCGGCACGCGCTTCACGCTTTATCTGCCGATGACGCTGGCAATTGCGCAGGTCGTCTTGGTGGGGATTGCGGGGCGCCGTTATGCGATTCCGGCCGGCATGGTCGAGCAGGTGCGGCGCTACCGGCCCGCAGTTCTACTCGCGGCGCTGACCGACGGCATCATCGAAATCCCGCCGGTCGGCGCGGTTGTGCTGCGGCCGTTGACGCAATTGCTCGGCGAAGAAACCACGCCGCATCTGGCGCGGCAAACACCGGTGGTGCTGTTGCGCTCGGGCGACGATCGGCTTGCGATCGCGGTCGATGAGGTGTCGAGCAATCAGGAAGTCGTGGTCAAAAGCGTCGGCGTGCAGGTCGCGCGGCTGGCGGGCATTCTGGGCGCGACGATCCTCGGTAACGGCGAGATCGTATTGATCATCAACCCGGTGCAGCTGATCACGCGCGCGCCGGAGCCGCCCGCGGTATTCGACGTCGCGCCGGATGCGCGCGATGAGGCGAAAGCCGCGCAGAAGCGAATTGATCACGTCACGGAGTTGTCCACCTCGACGGTACCTACGGTGATGGTGGTCGACGATTCGCTGACCGTGCGGCGTGTGACGCAGCGCTTGCTCGAGCGCCAGGGTTACACGGTGCTACTCGCGAAGGACGGCGTCGATGCGCTGCGACAGTTGCAGGATGTGAAGCCGGACATCATGCTGGTCGACATCGAAATGCCGCGCATGGACGGCTACGACCTGACGCGCAACGTACGCGGAAACAAAAAGACCGCGGATATTCCAATCATCATGATCACGTCGCGCACGGCAGAAAAACATCGAAGCACGGCGTTCGAGCTTGGCGTGAATGAATATCTCGGCAAGCCTTATCAGGAAGACGAGCTGCTGAAGTTTATTAAGCAGTATTTGGCTGAGCGTGTGACGGCGTAGGGCAGTAGCAGCAGCGGCTGGCGCAGCTGCGCCGCCTACGTCGTCGGGCACTGAAGTGCCAACCCTGCGGTACTCACAACGCCGGCGCAAAAAAGGGCTAAAGCGCTTTTTTGCTCAACGGCCCCGGCGTTGCTCCGCTCCTCGGGCGACGACTCAAAGGCGGCGCAGCTGCGCCAGCCGCTGCTGTCGCGACGTTATCTCGCACGAGGTGTTTTTTTCCTTTCCCCCAACAAGTGAGACTGTCTCAAGCGCAAGCGTTGGGCGGAGCTGACCTGCCTTCGGGGCGTCGCCCGAGGAACGGAGCAGGCGCCGGGGCAGTTGAGCGAAACTGTGCTTTAGCCCTAGTTTCGCGCGCGGCGTTGCGAGTACCGCAGTGGTCGGCACTTCAGTGCCCGACGCCCAGGCAGGGCAGCTCCGCCCAACGCTTGCGCGCTGCGACCAAGCACGCTTCATCCTAACTTCGGACTGCGCCAAATCGCTTCAAAGTTTTCTCTCTGGCTTTTGCATGATCGACGATCGGCTTCGGGTAGTCGCGGCCGATGATGCAGCCTGCTTCTTTCTGTCGCGCGATCGAAACCAACCACGGCGCGTGAATTTCTTTGGCGGTGAAGTTCGCAAGTTGCGGCAGGTACTGACGGATGAAGTCGCCGTTGGGGTCGAACTTTTCGGATTGTGTGATCGGATTGAAGATGCGGAAGTAGGGTTGTGCGTCGCAGCCGGTCGAAGCGGCCCACTGCCAGCCGCCGTTGTTGGCAGCCAGGTCGTAGTCGTTCAACTGGCGCGCGAAGTAGCGCTCGCCGCGCCGCCAGTCGATGCCGAGGTCCTTGGTCAGAAAGCTTGCGGTCACCATGCGCAGGCGGTTGTGCATGTAGCCGCTCAGATTGATTTGCGCCATTGCGGCATCGACTAACGGATAGCCGGTTCTTCCTTCGCACCAGGCAGCGAAATTCCGCTCGGCTTCGGCGCCGGTTTCCCATTGGATGCGATCGTATTGCGGCCGGTACGCATGTTCGACCACATGCGGGTGGTGCCAAAGGATCATCTGATAGAAATCGCGCCAGATCAGCTCGGAGAGCCACACTTGCGCGCCGGCCGAACGCTTGCGCTGGTATGCAAAGCGCGCGAGCTCGCGGGTCGAGATCGTGCCGAAGCGCAGGTGAACCGAGAGGTACGACGGGCCGCGCGCCGCGGGGTAGTTTCGTTCCTGCTGGTACTCGTCGATGCGCGACTTGAAGTCCTTGAACATCTGCTGCGCGCCCGCTTCGCCGGCCGGCAGTGGAAGGTCATCGAGATTGGTGAGTGCGAAGCCCATCTGTTTCAGGGTGGGAATTTCGTGAACACCTGGCGGCTTGATCAGCCGGTCCGCGTTTGATTGGGTGTCGTGCGATTCCAGGTCCGACGCGCGAACGCGCTTCAGCCATGCATTCTTGTACGGCGTGAAGACGCTGAACGGCCTGCCGCTGCCGGAAAGTATCTCGTCCTTCTCGAAAATGACGTGATCCTTGAACAACAACAGCTCGCGGCGCTGTTGCAGCAACGCCTGCTTGACTCGCTGATCGCGCTCGTGCGCATACGGTTCGTAGTCGGCGTTGGCAAACACGGCGTCAGCGCCGAGCTCGGCAGCAAGCTCGACGATCGCGTCGGCGGCGTTGGCATACCGCACGACTAGTGCTGCGCCGCGCCGTCGTAGAGCGGCATCGAGCGCGACGACCGATCGATGGATGAAGTCGACGCGCCGGTCGTAGGTGAGGCCTGGGCCGCTTAAGTCGTCGAGGATCGCGCGATCGAAGATGAACGCGCAGGCCACACGCCGGCATTGCGACAGCGCGGCGGCCAGGGCGGCGCTATCGTTCAGCCGAAGATCGCGGCGCAGCCATACCAAACCCTGGTCGTATTGCATCCGGTCGAAAACAGGTTCGATGCAGTCTACAATCCGGCCTCATGCCGAGCGAACAGAAGGTCCATAACCCGATGGACCTGAAGCATCAGTTCCTCATCGCCATGCCCGCGATGGCGGATACCAACTTCGAGCGCTCGGTCGTGTACGTGTGCGATCACAGCGATCGCGGCGCACTCGGTCTGGTGATCAACCGGCCGACCGATCTGACGTTGGGCAACCTGTTCGACCGCGTTGACTTGAAACTCGAGATCGCGCCGCGCAAAGACGATCCCGTTTATTTCGGCGGACCGGTGCAGACCGAGCGCGGCTTCGTACTGCATGGCCCCAGCGCCGGCTTCAGCTCGACGCTGGCGATCTCGGATGAGATTTCGTTGACGACGTCAAAAGACGTGCTCGAAGCCATTGCCGAAGGCGGGGGACCCGAAAAGGTGTTGGTCACGCTCGGATATTCGGGGTGGGGCGCCGGTCAACTCGAGAACGAAATTGCGCAGAACGCGTGGCTGACAGTCAATGCGGCGCCGCAGATCATCTTCGATGTTCCGGCCGTCGACAAATACGATGCTGCGCTCCGGCTGCTCGGGGTCAACAGCTCGCAACTGACGGGGCACGCCGGTCATGCGTGACCGCGCAGGTCGTGCATCCATCCGCTCCTCTGTCCGTCCTGCCTTTTTTGTCTCACCCAGTTTTATGAACGACGGTGCCGTGCTGGGATTCGACTTCGGCTCGCGGCGAATCGGCGTGGCGATCGGCAACCGTCTGACCGGTCACGCGCGGCCGTTGACTACGATCGATGCGGTCGACACCGAAGCACGCTGGAAAGCACTGGGTGCGGTGATCGATGAGTGGCAGCCGGTCGCGCTCGCGGTCGGAATCCCGCTGCACCCGGACGGCGCGCCACACGCAATGACCGCGCGTAGCGAGCGCTTTGCGCGGCAGCTGGAAGGCCGCTATCGCCTGCCGGTTTTGCGCATAGATGAACGCTACAGCTCAGCAGTGGTCGAGCACGAACGCGATGTCGATGCGGCGGCAGCAGCCGTCATTCTCCAGCAATGGCTCGACGGCGGTGAAAGCGATGCTTGAGCTCGACGCCGAGGCGATCTATCGGCAGCTCGCGCGCCGCGCGCGTGAGCAATACGCCGACACTCCACTTAACTTGGTGGGGGTGCACACCGGCGGAGTGTGGCTCGCCGAGCGGCTCAAGCGAGAGCTGAATGTTGAAGCACCCGTGGGCATTCTCGACGTTTCGTTTTATCGCGACGACTTCGATCAATCCGGGTTGAAATCGGCGGTGCGACCGTCGCACATCGTGTTCGACGTGGCCGGCAGCCACATCTTGCTGGTCGACGATGTGCTGAACACCGGGCGCACGGTGCGCGCAGCGATGAACGAGATCTTCGACTACGGCCGGCCCGCAAGAATCGACCTGGCGGTGCTGATCGACCGTGGTGGCCGTGAGCTGCCGGTCGCTGCGGGCATCGTGGGGGCGACGATCGAGCTGCCTGCCTCCGTCAGCGTCGTGCTGACGCGCGACGATGATGACCGCCTGCATCTGACGATAGAGGAGCGCGGTGCTGAATAGCAGCCGCAATCCGCAGCTCAACCGCGAAGGCGAGCTGCATCACTTGCTCGCGATCGAAGGCCTTCCGCGCGTGGTGATCGAACGCATCCTGAACACGGCCGACAGCTTCATCAACATTGCCGAGCGCGAAGTGAAAAGCGTGCCGCTGTTGCGCGGCAAGAGCGTCTTCAACCTGTTCTTCGAGAACAGCACGCGTACTCGCACGACGTTCGAGATTGCCGCGCGCCGCTTGTCCGCTGACGTGTTCAACCTCGACATCGTGCGTTCCAGCGCGGCAAAAGGCGAGTCGCTGCTCGATACGATCAACAACCTGACGGCGATGCAAGCCGACATGTTCGTCGTGCGCCATGCGACCAGCGGTGCGCCTTACCTGATCGCGCGTCACACCAGCGCGCACGCACCGCACATCCATGTGATCAACGCCGGCGATGGCCGCCATGAGCATCCGACGCAGGGTCTGCTCGACGCGTACACGATCCGGCACTACAAAAAGGACTTCAGCAACCTGATCGTCGCCGTTGTCGGCGACATTCTGCATTCGCGAGTGGCACGCTCGGACATTCATGCGCTGACGACGCTGGGCGTGCCTGAAGTGCGCGCGGTCGGTCCGCTGACCTTGTTGCCGGCCGGGCTCGAGCAGATGGGTGTGCGCGTATGCACCCAGTTTGACGAAGGGATTCGCGGTGCGGATGTGATCATCATGTTGCGGCTGCAGAGCGAGCGCATGCGCGGCGCGTTGTTGCCCTCGGCGGCCGAGTATTTCGCAAACTACGGACTGACCGCCGAAAAGCTCGCGTTGGCGAAGCCCGATGCGATCGTGATGCACCCGGGGCCGATGAATCGCGGCGTCGAGATCGACTCGCACGTCGCCGACGGGGCAGCGAGCGTGATTCTGCCGCAGGTGACATTCGGTATCGCGATACGCATGGCGGTGTTGTCGATCGTGTCCTCATCGGCCAGCATGTAATGAACATTGCGATCGTCAACGGGCGTGTAATCGATCCTGCTTCCGGACTCGACAAAGTGGCTGGCGTTTACATCGCGGACGGACAGATCGCCGCGATAGGTCGAGCCCCGGAACGCTTCAAGGCCGACCGAACACTCGATGCGAACGGCTTGATCGTTGCACCGGGGTTGGTCGATCTTTGCGCGCGGTTGGGCGAACCCGGCCACGAGGGCGCGCTGAAAATCGAGATGAAAGCGGCGCTGGCAGGGGGTGTGACCAGCGTTGTATGTCCGCCAGACACCGATCCGCCGCTCGATGAGCCCGGTTTGGTGCGGATGTTGCGGCAGCGTTCGCGCGAATCGGCGGGCGCGCGGACGTATCCGCTCGGCGCCCTGACGGCGGAGTTGAAAGGCGAAGCATTGGCCGAAATCAAGACATTGTCGGAAGCAGGATGCGTCGCGTTCATGCAGACGCGCAGCCTTCCGCACGACAACTCGGTGCTGCTGCAGGCCATGCGATATGCGAAGACCTTCGAGCTGCCGGTCTGGCTGCGCCCGGTTGAAGACACGTTGGCAGGCAGCGGTGTCGCGGGCGCGGGCGCCGTGGCTGGGCGGCTGGGGTTGCCGTCGGTGCCTGTCGTCGCCGAAACGGTAGCGCTGCATACGATCTTCGAGTTGCAGAGGGCGACTGGGGCGCAGATTCATATCTGCCGCCTGTCGTCGAGCGAAGGAATTGAACTCGTCCGGCAAGCGAAGCGAGACGGCCAGCGTGTCACGGCCGACGTGGCCATCCATCACGTGCATCTGATTGACGTCGACATCGGCTACTTCGATCCGAACTTCCGCCTCGACCCGCCGTTGCGCGGCGCGCGCGATCGCGACGCGATCGTGGCCGGACTCGCTGATGGCACGATCGACATCATCTGCTCAGACCATGCT
This sequence comes from uncultured beta proteobacterium, assembly GCA_963829995.1. Classification (GTDB taxonomy): domain Bacteria; phylum Pseudomonadota; class Gammaproteobacteria; order Burkholderiales; family Burkholderiaceae_F; genus JACCZX01. The sequence goes on from CAWHKW010000008.1 coordinate 66,344, forward strand.
CCGATCGGCGAAGACGACAAGCTGCTGCCGTTCGCCGAAGCCGAACCTGGCGCGAGCGCACTCGAAACTCTGCTTTCACTGACGCTCAAGTGGGCGGCCGAAAACAACGTGCCGTTGGTTCAGGCGCTCGGCAAAATTACAAACGGCCCCGCTGCAGTGCTTGGCAAGGGCTCAGCAAAGGGGCGGCTGACCGTCGGCGCGAAGGCGGACGTTGTCGTTTTCGATCCGTCTGCGCATTGGGTGGTGGGCGTTGAAACGCTGGTAAGCGCGGGGAAGAACACGCCGTTTGCCGGGTACGAGCTCGAAGGCCGCGTCCGCTACACGCTGGTAGGCGGTGAAGTTCGCTACGAAGCGGCAAGCACTTCTTGATGATGCGGTGGCTGCTTGCGCCATTCCGCGCAGTGGTGTTCTCAGCGCACGTGTTGCTCGGCGTCGCGATCGTGCTGTTGATTTTTCCATTCGCGGGGCAGATTGCGCGCTATCGCATTAACCGCGTGTGGTCTCGAATACTGATTGCGCTGTGCGGCGCGCGCGTCGTTGCTAGCGGGATCGCGATTCCCTCGCACCTGCAGCGCGACGGCCTCGATATGCAGACAATCGGTCGGCTTGCATTGGCCAACCACGTGTCGTGGATGGACATTTTTGCGATCAATGCGGTGCTGCCGAGCCGCTTCATTGCGAAGGCCGAGATCGGGCGATGGCCGCTGCTTGGTATGTTGGTGTCGGGCGGTGGCACGTTGTACATCGAACGCGGGCGGCGCCACGCGGTCGCTGCCATGAACAAGACGGTGCGCGAACACCTGAAGCTTGGCGAAACGATTGTCGTTTTCGCGGAGGGAACAACGACCGACGGCAGCGAGCTGCTGCCGTTCCACTCGAACGTGATTGCACCGGCGCTCGAGGTCGGCGCTGCGATATGGCCGGTGGCGCTTCGCTACACCGAGCGTGGCAAGCGCTCGGCGGCAGCGGCATTCATCGGTGAAATGGGATTGTTTACTTCGCTCGCGCAGATACTGGTGGCGGACCAGTTGATAGTCGAGGTCGCGGTGTTGCCGCCGGTTTCGGCAAGCGACGCAGCGAATCGGCACGGCGTAGCGCGCGCCGCGCGAGCTGCAATCGCGCGCAAACTGGGACTGGAAAGTGAGTCGCTCCAGCGCAGCAGCGATCACTCGTCTGCGGGTTGCGACTCCGGACAATCGCGCTGAAACAGCGCGCGGTCCTGCAGCCGGAGTGCGGTCAGCTTGCCGCCCCACACACATCCCGTATCAAGTCCGATCACATTGGAACGTGCCACCAGGCCTTCGGCTGACCAGTGCCCAAAAACCACCGGCGTGCCGCGCGTGGCGCGTTGCGGATGGTCAAACCACGGCACATCACCGCGCTTCGCTTCGCTCGCCTCGCCTTTGTGCTTCAAGTTCATCGCTCCGTCGGGCGACACCAGGCGGACGCGGGTGAGCGCATTGACGACGCAGCGCAACCGATCGTTGCCGGTCAAGTCGTCACTCCAGCGGCTTGGCTCATCGCCGTACATCTGGCGCAAGAATGCGTTGTCATCATCCGCCGCCAGCGATCGATGAACCTCGTCGGCCAGCGCGAGCGTTTGCTCGACCGTCCACGGCGGAAGCACACCGGCGTGCACGAACAGCACGCCCTCTTCGAAGTGGGCGAGCGGGCGGCTGCGTATCCACGCGAGCAGCTCGTCGCGATCGGGAGCGTCGAGCACTTCCTGCAACGTATCGCCGTCCTTCAAACGCCTGACCCCTGCCGCGACTGCCAGCAGATGCAGGTCGTGGTTGCCGACCAGCGCGACAGCCTTGCCGTGCTCGACACGCGTCTTGACGTGCCGCAGCGTGGCCAGCGATTCGAAACCACGATTGACAAGATCGCCGATGAAAATGTAACGATCTGCAGCGGGCAGCTGCGCGGCGAGTTGTTTGAAGCTCGACCAGCACCCCTGCAGATCGCCGATCACATAAGTTGCCATCAGCGAGCAGAGCGCCTTGTTAGCATGCGGAGTTGACGCGATCGCATCCGAGTCCTGGAGCAACAATGAAGCCCGTACGCAAGGCAGTCTTTCCGGTCGCTGGACTCGGCACGCGGTTTTTGCCGGCGACCAAGGCAATGCCCAAGGAAATGCTGCCGGTCGTGGACAAGCCGCTGATCCAGTATGCGGTCGAAGAAGCCGCCGCCGCGGGCATCACACAGATGATATTCATTACCGGGCGCAGCAAGCGTTCTATTGCAGACCACTTTGATCGCGCGCCGGAGCTCGAGGCTGAGCTTGCGGCGAAGGGCAAGTACGACCTGCTCGAGGTAGTCCGCAACATTTCGCCCGAGACCGAGAGCTTCATTTATACGCGCCAATCCGAACCGCTTGGATTGGGACACGCCGTGCTGTGCGCCGAGTCCATCGTGGGCGACGAGCCGTTCGCGGTGATACTGGCTGACGATTTGATTGACGCCGAGCAGTCGGTGATCGGGCAGTTGATGGAAGCACGCAAGGCGCGCGGCGGCGGCAACGTGCTGGCGGTGGAGGACGTCCCGCGCGAGGACACCGGCAAATACGGAATCGTCAGCAGTGAGCCGATCGACAGTCGGACATCGCGAATGTCTCACATCGTCGAGAAGCCGGCCCCAGACCAGGCCCCCTCCACGCTCGCAGTGGTCGGACGTTACGTCCTTGAACCCGAGGTGTTCGATCATTTGCGTTCTATGCCGCGTGGCGCCGGCGGGGAAGTGCAGCTGACGGATGCAATCGCGCTTATGGTGCCATCCGATCAAACGTTCGCGTATCGCTACCAAGGCCGCCGCTTCGATTGCGGGACCAAGCAGGGGTTCGTGACCGCGACGGTGCACTTTGCCCGCAAGACCGGTTACGCCGTCTAGGCAGATCCGTTGAGTTCATCGTCGTCGTCGCTTGCACGCGCCCGCAATCGATAGAGCCGGAACGGCATGAAGAACAGCGCGAAGTACGCTGCGCATACCAAAAGGAACGACCAGAAGATCCACCAGTCCGGAACGCCGAGTTGCCATAGAGCCGTGCCGATGGCCGCGAGGAACGTATTGGCGGCAACCAGCATGACCAGTGTTGCGCGCTGCGAATAACCGCGCCTAATCAGAATGTGATGGATATGGTCCCGATCCGGCGCCATCGGGCTCCGCCTGCGAACGAGCCGACGAACAGTCACCGTAAACACATCCATCAGCAAGAGTCCCAGTACCCATAGCATCGTGGGTGGGGAAACAGCATCAACATGATGCTGCGTCAGCGAAACCGAAAACCAGGCAATCGCGAAGCCAAGCACCATACTGCCCGCATCACCCATGAACGTGCGGTGGTGCCCACGCAGAGGCCACGGCAGGTTGAAAAATAAAAAGCCGGCAACAGCTCCCGCCAGAACGATGATGATCTTGGCGGCGTTGAGATCACCGATCAGAAGTGCGAAAGCAGCAAAGAAAGCAAGCATCACGATCGAAAGACTTCCCGCCAGGCCATCCAACCCATCGAACATGTTGATTGCGTTGATTACTGCCACCGTTGCGAAAACGGTCAGCGGGATCGCCCACAGACGTGTATTGATGGGATCGGTGGCAAACAAATTGCCGAGGTTGACAAGAAAGTTGGCACCGCCGGATGTCATTAGAACTGCGGCAAGAATCTGCACCAGCATCTTTGTCCCGGCCGACACTTCACCGAGGTCGTCCAATAGACCGGTCAACGCAAGTACGACGACTCCGATAAAAAAGGCGGCGTACTCGCCGAATGCCGAGAAAGAAACCGCGAGCGCCAACAGCGTCGCGGCCGTTATCGCTATCCCTCCCGTAACCGCAACCGGAGCGGCATGACGCTTGCGGCCACCCGGAAGGTCCACGAGTCGCCAGCGTTCCGCCGGCCGCCGCAGCATCATGATCAGCAACCCGGCGACAAAGGCCGCGAAGACGGCCTGTCCAAGGTAAGTCAACGGCAAAAGTTCAGGCATACGGAATTATCCGGCGCCACCGTTGAGGGGAGCCGCAGCTAGCACGCGCCGATAGACGTCGACGGTCTTGCGCACCATTTGGTCCACCGAGAAAACGTTGGCTACTCGCTGTTGCCCAGCGGCTCCCATTCGCGCGCGCAACTCGGGGTTGCCCAGCAGCACGCGCAAAGCGTTTGCCAGTGCATGCGGATCCTTCGGCGGCACCAGCAAGCCGGTTTCGCCGTCGAGTGTTACATACTCAACGCCGGTTCCGAGCCGAGTGGCCACGACAGGCTTGGCGCAATACATCGCTTCAAGCTGCACTAGCCCAAACTGTTCTGAGCGCTCGACCGACGGCATGCAAAAAATGTCGCACGCTTCGTAATAGGCAACCAGTAGGGAATCGGGAATAAATCCGACGAACTTAACTCGTCCGGCAAGCCCCAGATCGTGTGCGAGCCGCACGAGCGATGCGGTCAACGGTCCGCGCCCTCCGATCAACAAGTCGGCATCCAGGTCTTGCATGGCGCGAACGAGCACATCGAAGCCTTTGTAGTAAACATGGCGGCCTACCGAAAAAATCACCGGTCGGCCCCTGTGCTCGCTCAAGAGCTCATCTCGTTTGCGGTGCGAATCATCGGACGTTGCAAGTGCGGAAGGATCGAAGCCGTACGGGATGACTTCGCGAATCTGCCGCCGCTTGCCTTCTGGAATCTGCAGAGAGGTCGAAAAGTGCTGCGGAGTTGCGCCGATCAATGCATCGGCGTCGCGCACAAAGCGCCGCATCAGCGGTGAGTAGAGTCCCATCGCCCACCTTTGCTTAATGACGTCGCTGTGCCATGAAATCACGCGACGCACGCTGCGCGGCAGCGCCATCGCCGTTAGCTGGCCGAGCGGATCGGGGAAATGCAGATGGACCAGGTCAAATTCATTCTGCCGATGCAACCGCCGCGCGACTACTGGCATGGACGGCGCCAACGCGACGCTCGCGAGCGACCCGAAGCTCGCGACCCGCACAGTGCAATATCCGTACCGTTCGTGGCTATCCGTAGTACCGCAGTCATTTGCGACGAGATTGACAACTTCCACTTCGGACGGCATTGCGCGCAAGAGTGCGCGGAGATGACGTTCGATTCCGCCAACATCTCCATCAAACTTGCCGAGATGCAGGACTTTCAAGAGTCCGATCGTCCGTAATACTCCCAGTACCAATCGACGAAGCGAGGCAGCCCGACATCGATCGTCGTTGTAGGCGACCAGCCATAGTCGCGCGAAAGCTGCGTGATATCGGCAAACGTTTCTTTCACGTCGCCCAGCTGCATCGGCAAGAACCGCATCTCAGCTTTCTTTCCGATCGCGGCGGAAAGCACGTCAATGAATCGCAGTAACGGCTCAGAGCGATGATTGCCAATGTTGTAGACGCGGTGCTGTACGCCGTCGGCGTCTTTGGCGGGCACGCGGTCGAGAACCTTGACGACGCCTTGCACGATATCGTCGACGTAGGTGAAGTCGCGTCGCATATCGCCGTGGTTGTACACATCGATCGGCTCACCGGCGACGATCGCTCGAGTGAATCTGAACGTGGCCATGTCCGGGCGGCCCCACGGACCGTACACGGTAAAGAATCGAAGTCCGGTCGCGGGCACACCGAATTGCCACGAATAAACATGCGCCATTTGCTCATTCGCGCGCTTGGTCGCTGCATACAAGCTCACGGGCCGGTCGACCCTGTCGCTCTCCGAAAACGGCAACTTCGTGTTGCCGCCATATACGCTTGACGACGATGCGTAAACGAAATGCTGCACCGGCCGTTTTCGTACGGCCTGCAGCATGTTCAGGAAGCCGGTCAGATTACTGTCAATGTAATCCTGCGGATGCGTGATGGAGTGGCGCACACCGGCCTGGGCAGCCAGGTGCACAACTTTTTCGATCTCATTTTGCGCGAAGACGCGTTCGATAGCGGTGGCATCGACAATGTCGGCGCGCTCGAATATGAACTCAGACCCTGAGCTCAAGCTTTGCAACCGCTTCAATCGAGCCTGTTTCAGCTCAGGATCGTAGTAGTCGTTGAGATCGTCCAGCCCCACGACGGTATCGCCGCGCTCCAACAGTTGCTGCGCCACAAACGATCCGATGAAGCCCGCGGCTCCTGTTACTAACGTAGCGGCACGCTTGCTCATGCTCCGCGACCGATGCCAAAGTATTGGAGACCCGCAGCCCGCACCGTAACGGGATCGTACAAATTGCGGCCGTCAAAAATCGCCTTCGCTTTCAGTGTGCGCGCAAGCTGGTCAAAGTCTGGGCTGCGAAACTCGAGCCACTCGGTGATCACTGCGAGTACATCGGCGCCAGTTAACGCTGCTGCGGCGGAATCCGCTAGTTCCACGCGATTGTTGCCACTGACGATCGAACGTGCGTTTGCCATCGCCACGGGGTCGTATGCCCGTACTTTTGCCCCCGCCGCCGTCAGCGCATTTATGACGCTGATGCTCGGTGCCTCTCGAGTGTCGTCCGTATTGGCCTTAAACGCCAGGCCCCATAGAGCGATCGTGCGGCCATGCGAGTTTCCCATCAAAGAAGGACTGATTTTTGCGGCCAGGATGTGGTGCTGCCGCGCGTTGACTTTCACTGCTGCCGTAAGCATATCCGCTGGCTCATCGTGCTCGGTTGCGGTATGCACAAGTGCCCGCAGATCTTTTGGAAAGCACGACCCGCCAAAGCCGGCACCGGCGTATAGAAAGTGAGGTCCGATGCGGGGATCAGAGCCGATGCCATGACGCACGTGCTCGATATCCACGCCAAGCCGATCGGCCAGATTGGCCATTTCGTTCATGAAGGAAATGCGCACAGCCAGCATGCAGTTGGCAGCGTACTTGGTGAACTCCGCCGAGCGAATATCCATCACGATCAATCGATCGCGGTTTCGATTAAACGGTGCGTACAACTGGCGTATCGTTTCTGCAGACTTCGCGTCGTCCACTCCAATGATGACTCGATCCGGTTTCATGAAGTCTTCAACCGCAAATCCTTCTTTCAGAAATTCCGGATTCGAGGCGGTGGTCGCAGACACTCGGCTGCGGCTGTCCGTTGAGTTCGGCGCGAAGAGCGGCGCGCACTTGGTCATTGGTGCCGACCGGTACCGTCGACTTGACGACGATCAGGGAATCGCTTCTGGATGAGCCTGCCGAGCTCCCGCGCGCACGAGATCACATGCGATAAATCTGCTGCGCCATCCTCGTCGGAAGGCGTTCCGACTGCGATGAAAATCAGCGTTGCATGCGATACCGCATCGCTGTAGTCGGTTGAAAACCGCAGCCGACCGACAGCCGCATTGCGCTCGACAAGCTGATTCAGTCCTGGCTCGTAAATGGGAATCTGCGAGCGGCTGAGCTTCTCGATCTTTCCGGCATCGACGTCAACGCAGACGACGACATTGCCGACATCCGCCAGGCACGCCGCAGTCACCAAGCCAACATACCCAGCGCCAATCACCGATACATGCATCGAGCCTGCTTGTCGTGGAAAAAGAAACGGCGGATTGTACGGATGCGGCCTACCTCACACGGACATTGCCGCGCGGTACACGGCAATAGTTTCCTTGGCACATCTCTCCCACGAAAAGAGAGCGGCTTGCTTTATCGACGCAGCGGCTTTTTCCAGCCAAAATTCCTCGTCATCGATGAAGCGTTCCATCGCATTTCGCAAAGCGTCGGTGTCCATCGGATCGTGCGTCACTGCCGCCGTGCCCGCGACCTCAGGTAGCGAAGAGACGTTTGAAGTAATTACTGGACTGCCGCACGCCATTGCTTCAAGCGGAGGTAAGCCGAATCCTTCATAAACTGACGGGTAGAGGAGTGCCGTTGCTCCTGAATACAGATCGGCGAGCTCGTCATCCGTAACGAAGCCGAGCGGCCTCACCTCTGCGCGTTCGACCGGCGCCTTTAATTCGCCCTCCAGCCGCGAAGTGAGCCAGCCCTTCATACCCACCAGAACGAGCGGAAACCTGCGCCGAATTGCTTCTGGTAGGCCGGCGTGCGCTCTGACCGCCGTCTCCACGTTCTTACGGGGTTCCAAGGTGCCGACGACCAGAAAGTAACTGCGTTGCTGCAGATTATGTTTAGAAAGAGTTGCCGCGCACGACACCGCGTCGCGCGGCTTAAACAGAGCGCGTGGGGCAAGCAACGTGGCCGTAACTCGCTCTGCGGGGATCCCGAACTCGTCGATGACCTCTTGACGGATGAATTCCGAGTCGGTGAGCACATGCTGCACTCTCTCAAGTGCGAAAGGAAGGATCCGGTTCATGATGGCAACGCGCTCCTTCGGATGCGTTTCAGGGTAACGAATCCACGAGAGGTCATGAATCGAGACCACGGTCGGGCCAGCGAATTTAAGCGGAAGAAAGTTCGGCTCGTGATAAACCGACACGTGCCGACTGTGTGCTCCAGCATGAAACTTCCACCCCTGCAGAGCGCGACTGACCAGGTAAGGATGAGGTACGACCTTCTTGATGAACTTTTTGATCGGGCCGAGCGACGGGAAAGGCTCTGTCCTGATTTCCTTGCTCCATCTGGCCAAGTAGAAAATGTTTAGATCGATCTCACCCGATGCAATGAGATGCTCCGCTAGATTCTTTGTGTACTGCCCGATTCCGGTCAGTGGCGAGAGCAATGCCGAGCCGTTGAGTCCGACGACCAGTCGGTCAGCCGGCGTCACTTCACGACTCGAAGGTCAAAGAAGATTTGATAAAGCGGATAAATGAAGGCAAATCTCGATTCGTAGTGTTCCTTGTTGCGGTTAGCCCAATCGAGCAACCAGCGATGCGGCCCTCTGCGCTTAGACTTTTCCTCCCGGTCGTACTCGCAGGCGACCAATTCGAACCGGGTGTTGCTGTACCCGAATTTGAAAGCTCGACTGCCTTCGATAAAGTAATCGAACGTCTTGGATGTGAAAGCGCGCTTGTGGGTGGGGTCGGAGTAAAAGTTCACGCTACTCATGAACGGTCCTGACACTTCGACCATGGCTCCCGGCCGGGCAATGCGCCAGATCTCCTCAACAGCTCGAATGAAGTCGTCGAGATGTTCGAGAACGTCACGGCAAAGGATCGCGATCCCACTCGCTATCGGCGAACGGATAAGGAAACGTGTTCAGGTCATGGAAGATGTCGGCTTGCGATCCGCGAATGATGTCGATTCCGAACGCTCCCGGCGTTTTGTTGAATCCACAACCTAACTCCAGAACTTTCATCAATGAGCGTTGCCCCGCGTTGCCTGCAACTAATTACTTCGTTACCACACAGATCCCGCCGTGCTTAAGCTGTCGATCTGCCATCAGCGAGCCGCTCGTACCGAGCGCCGCCACCAGGGCAGAGGCTCGCGGGTCACGCTGCGACGAGGTTGATTCCGTACATGACGAGGATCAGCCAGGGTCGGATCCACTAAAAAACTCAAAGTGGGAAAACCCGATAGAGCGCATAGATCACGGATGTGTGACGGCGGCATGTCCTTTTCGGTAACGCCATATAACTTCATCGCCTGAATCGAGTCCGGGTTTAACGAATGACCAAAACCCGGTTCATGCGTTACCAGAATCCCCCTGGCCTCAAGGATCGATAGACACTTCCAAGGCAGCATGTTCATCGACGGCGTGATGCAGAGAGTCGTAGAAGACGGCACAATCAAACGGTTCGTCGAACACCAGCGATTCATAGTCAGATACAATGAAATCGAGCTCGGCTGCTTCATAGCGGGTTTTGTTTCGCCACGCATAGTCGATCATGTCCGGCGCGATGTCCTGCCCCACAACGCGGTAACCACGTCGCGCGAAGAAAGCGCTCGTCCAACCAGTGCCACACCCAAGGTCCAACAATCGCGCCGGCGGCTGCGGCATCAGGCTCATGATCAAGCCCAAGTCGACCAGGTTCTTAGAGCACGTGAAGTGTGAAAAAGGCTTGTCATACGCGCCGCGGCCGCTCTTGGCCGATGGTCTTCATGTAGTC
>CAWHKW010000009.1:0-132731 GCA_963829995.1 uncultured beta proteobacterium
GCCGCACTGTCGCGCGCGGCTTCAGCAGGCCGCTGCATCGCGCCCGTTACTCCGTCGTAAAAAATCCCTTCATTTTGTCGACGAAGCTCTTTGATCGCGGCGAGTGCTTTTCCCCACCTTCAGTCAACGACGCATCGAACTCCCGCAGCAGCTTCTTCTGCTTGTCGGTCAAGCGCACAGGAGTCTCGACGACGATATGGCAGTAGAGGTCGCCAGGGTAACTCGCACGCACGCCTTTGATGCCCTTGCCGCGCAAGCGAAACGTTTTGCCGGTCTGCGTGCCTTCGGTGACGTTGATGCTCGCTTTACCGCCGAGCGTCGGCACTTCGATTTCGCCACCTAGCGTGGCCGCAGGAAATCCGATCGGCACTTCGCAGTGCAGGTCGTCGCCATCACGCTGGAATACGTCGTGCGGCTTGATGTGAATCTCGACATACAAATCGCCGGGCGGTCCGCCGTTCATGCCGGGCTCGCCCTTGCCGCTTAAGCGAATGCGCTGCCCTTCGTCGATGCCGGACGGGATGCTGACCTCGAGCACCTTGTTCTGCTTGATGCGGCCGGCGCCCTGACAGTTGGTGCACGGGTCGGGAATGACTTTGCCGGAGCCGCGGCACGTGGGGCAGGTTTGTTGAATCGAAAAAAATCCTTGCGACATGCGCACGTTGCCGGAGCCGTTGCATGTACCGCACGTCTTGCTGCTCGTGCCGGGCTTCGCACCTGCGCCCTTGCACACGTCGCACGTTTCCCAACTCGGAACTCGAATGTCGGTTGCATAGCCATCGGCCGCTTGTTCCAGCGTCAGGTCCATGCTGTAGCGCAGGTCCGCGCCACGATAGACGGCTCGGCCGCCGGCCCTGCCCGCCGCGCCGGCGCCAAAAATGTCGCCAAAAATGTCGCCGAACGCGTCGGCGAAGCCGCCGAACCCTTCGGCACCCGCGCCGCGGCCGAAGCCCCCGCCCATGTTCGGATCAACGCCCGCATGGCCGAAGCGGTCGTACGCCGCTTTCTTCTGCGGGTCAGACAGCATCTCGTACGCTTCCTTCGCCTCTTTGAACTTGTCTTCCGAGGCTTTCGCTGATTTTTCGTCACCCTTGCTCTGATTGCGATCAGGGTGATGCTTCATCGCCAGCTTGCGATAAGCCTTTTTGATGTCATCTTCCGAGGCGTCTTTACCGAGCCCCAGAACATCGTAGTAATCCCGCTTCGCCATTGCCCCTCAATTCCAAATGCAAAAGCCATAACGCAAATCTACAAGGCAAACCCACAACGCAAAACGCCGAGTTAAGCGGCGACTCTGTCGTCCGCTTGAACTCGGCGAGTCAAACGCGGATAAAAACTATCCGCGTTTAACCTCTTTGAAATCGGCGTCGACCACGTCCTCGTTGTTCGCGGTCGCATCCGCCGTCGCCGCTTCAGGTTGTTGCGCCGCTCCCGCACCTGCCGCCTGCTGCGCCTCGGCATACATCTTCTCGCCGAGCTTCTGCGAAGCAGTCATCAACGCCGTGGTCTTTGCCTCGATCGCGTCCTTGTCTTCGGTCTTCAGCGCATCTTCGACGTCCTTGATCGCCGCCTCGATCGACTCTTTTTCGCTGGCCTCGAGCTTGTCGCCATGCTCGGTCAGCGACTTGCGAATCTGATGCACGCTTGAATCGGCTGCGTTGCGCGCCTGTGCGAGCTCGAAGCGCTTGTGGTCCTCGGCCTTGTTCGCTTCGGCGTCTTTGACCATCGCCTGGATCTCGGCTTCGGTCAGCCCCGAATTGGCCTTGATCGTGATCTTGTTTTCCTTGCCGGTCGCCTTGTCTTTCGCGCCGACGTGCAGGATGCCGTTGGCGTCGATGTCAAACGAGACTTCGATCTGCGGCAAGCCGCGCGGTGCCGGTGCGATACCTTCCAGGTTGAACTCGCCGAGCAGCTTGTTGCCGCCCGCCATTTCGCGCTCGCCCTGGAATACCTTGATCGTTACCGCCGGCTGGTTGTCATCGGCCGTCGAGAACGTCTGCTGGAACTTGGTCGGAATCGTCGTGTTCTTCTGGATCATCTTGGTCATCACGCCGCCCAGCGTTTCGATGCCAAGCGACAGCGGCGTCACGTCGAGCAGCAATACGTCCTTGCGCTCGCCCGACAGCACCTGACCCTGAATCGCCGCACCCACTGCCACCGCTTCATCCGGGTTGACGTCCTTGCGCGGCTCTTTGCCGAAGAACTCCTGAACTTTTTCCTGGACTTTTGGCATGCGGGTCATGCCGCCGACCAGGATCACGTCGTTGATGTCGGTCGTCTTCACGCCGGCATCCTTGATCGCGATCTTGCAGGGCTCGATTGTCTTTGCGATCAGCTCTTCGACCAGCGACTCGAGCTTGGCGCGCGTCAGCTTGATATTCAAATGCTTCGGACCCGACGCATCTGCCGTCACGTACGGCAGATTGATGTCGGTCTGCTGGCTCGACGACAGCTCGATCTTGGCCTTCTCCGCCGCGTCTTTCAGGCGCTGCAGCGCGAGCACATCCTTGCCGAGGTCGACGCCCTGCTCCTTCTTGAACTCGCCGATGATGTAATCAATGATGCGCTGATCGAAGTCTTCGCCGCCGAGGAACGTGTCGCCGTTGGTCGACAGCACTTCGAATTGCTTTTCGCCGTCGACATCCGCAATTTCGATGATCGAGATGTCGAACGTGCCGCCGCCCAGGTCATAGACCGCGATCTTGCGGTCGCCCTTGTGCGTCTTGTCGAGTCCGAACGCGAGCGCTGCGGCGGTCGGCTCGTTGATGATGCGCTTGACGTCGAGGCCCGCGATGCGGCCGGCGTCCTTGGTGGCTTGCCGTTGCGAGTCGTTGAAGTAAGCGGGCACCGTAATCACCGCTTCGGTCACCGGCCCGCCGAGGTAATCTTCGGCGGTTTTCTTCATCTTGCGCAGCACTTCGGCACTGACCTGCGGAGGCGCGATCTGCTTGCCGCGGACTTCGACCCAGGCGTCACCGTTGGGCGCCTTGACGATCTTGTACGGCATCAACTTGATATCTTTCTGCACTTCCTTTTCATCGAAGCGCCGGCCGATCAATCGCTTGACCGCGTACAGCGTGTTCTTCGGATTGGTAACCGCCTGCCGCTTGGCCGACGCGCCGACCAGGATCTCTCCGTCTTCCTGGTACGCGACGATCGACGGCGTCGTGCGCCCGCCTTCGCTGTTCTCGATCACGCGCACCTGGTCGCCTTCCAAAACGGCGACGCATGAGTTAGTCGTGCCGAGGTCAATGCCGATGATCTTTGCCATTTTTTATGTCCTCAAGTGCTGATGTCTTTACTTGCTACCGATGTAGGGTAAATCTGATCAAGTTCAAGCCTGCGCTACGGTAACCAGAGCGGGCCGCAGCACACGGTCGGCAATCAGCCAGCCTTTTTGCAGCACCGACGCCACGTGATTCGGCGCCACGCCGTCAGCCGGCACCACTGAAATCGCCTGGTGAAAGTGCGGATCGAACTTTTCGCCAAGCGGATCTATTTCCTTCAGATTGCCCTTGGCAAACGCGGCCTTCAGTTGGCGCAGCGTGAGATCGATCCCTTCGCGCATCGCCTGGGGCGTTGCGTCTTCGATCTGGAGTGCTTTTTCCAGCGAATCCACGACCGGCACCAAGCTTTCGGCAAACGATTCGATCGCAAACTTGTACGCCTTCGCCACATCTTCCTGCGCGCGGCGGCGGATGTTTTCCGCCTCGGCCTTGGCGCGCAGAAACTGGTCTTGATACTGCTCGGCGCGCGCAATCGCCTGCTGCAACTCCTGCTCGCCATCGACCACGGTCGCCGCGTCTGCGGCTTCGCCGTTCGCTGCTCCACTTTCGAGCGCTTCGTTGGCTGCATCTTTGCCCGGAAATGGGTCCGGATCGTGCATCAGTCCTCCAAAAATCTGTTTCTACTCAACGAGTTAAAAGATGTTGGGCCAGCGGTTGGCATTTCAAGCTGAAGGCAACAGATTTAGTTCCGAAAGATATAGGCCGACCGCCTTCGCCGGAACATGGGATCGGATGACCTATGCGTCAATCGGTGCTGCCCGCTACAAATCGGCATGGAACCCGGACCGATGACCTCTCCGAACGCGCGCAGAAGCGCAGCGGCTCTCGATGCGGCCGCGCGCGATACGTTCACCGCGCAGACGCCGCTGGTGGTTATCGGGCTGGCGGCGATTGGAATGATCTTCCTGATCAACTCGCATGCGCGTCCCACCCCGCCACGCGAAAAAGCCGTCGTTTATTCGTGCTCGGAATGCGGCACCGTGGTGGCGGTTCGCCGTGCCGCAGAGTCATATGTGGTTGAAATTCAGATGCTGGACGGCTCGCTGCGCGCCATCCCGCAACTGGCCGCGCAGTTCAACGTCGGCGATATCGTGCGCGTGAACGGTGGCGCGCTGACGCTGCGATCGGCCCGCTCTTAAGCGTCAATCGACCTCGTCAGTTCTTTGCACCCAACCGCCGCGCCCGTTCGCGGCTTTTTTGTCCTTCGGCCTGGCGCGCTTCGGCATCTTTCAGCGATGTCGAGGCCAATAGCCAACCTTGCATCTGCTGTTGGGCAAGGTCGGCGAGCGCCGCAATGAAGGCTGGCGCGTCATTCAGGCACGCGATGTAGTGAAACTGCCTTCCGCCTGCTGACAGAAACTCTTTCTTGCCCTCGATCGCTATTTCCTCCAACGTTTCGAGGCAATCGGTCGCAAATCCGGGGCAAACGACGTCGACACGTGCGCAGCCTTTGGCGGCGAGCTGGCGCAGCGTCTGCGCGGTGTACGGCTGTAACCATTCGGCGCGGCCGAAGCGAGACTGGAAGGTAACCACATATTCGCCATCTTGGAGTCCTAACGACTCTGCCAGCAAGCGGCCGGTCTTCTGACACTCGCAGTGGTAAGGGTCCCCCAGGTCCAGCGTTCGCTTGGGTACGCCATGAAAACTGATGACGAGCCGGTCCCCTTTTTCGAGCCGGCCGCACCGGGTCCAATGATCGAGCACCGATTGTTTGAGCGCGTCGATGTAGCCGGCATGGTCGTGAAAGTGCCTTACCCACCGCATCTCGGGCATGTTTCGACTCGTTCTTAGCTGATCGGCGACGGCATCGAAGACCGAGGCGGTGGTCGTCGCCGAATACTGCGGATACATGGGCAGCACCAGTACGCGCTCCACATTTTTCTTTCGCAGCGCGTCGAATGCTGAAGCGATCGACGGCTCGCCATAGCGCATCGCCAACTCGACCTCGACGTCAAGCCCGCGCTGGCCCAGATAGCCGCGCAACAACAGCGCCTGCTGACGGCTGTTGACCATCAGCGGCGAGCCATCATCGGTCCAGATCGCCGCGTACTTAGCCGCCGTCTTGCGTGGCCGCAGCGGTAGCACGAGCCCGTACAGGATTGGCCACCAGATGACGCGCGGAATTTCCACCACGCGCGGATCACTCAAAAACTCACGCAAAAATCGCCGCACGGCGCGGGCGTCAGGTGCGGCCGGTGTACCCAGATTGACGAGCAGCACCGCGGTCCGGCTCAACGAGCCGTGCACAAACACGGGTTCCGGCGAAAACGGCATCGTTCGAATGTCTTTTGCGTCGATTGACGCAACGTACAGGCGACGCATTCTAAGGAGTCAACGCTTTGCCTCCATAAAACGTAACTACGGCCCGCCACCAGGAGTCGCTTGAAGTGAGCGCCAAGAAGACTCGCGACGCAAGTCGCTCCGATGTGCTGCTGGATCAAACCGTGGCGATGCTGGCGCCGCTAATCAGGGTGCTGGCTGCGCAAGGCGTGACTTACCCGCAACTCGCCGTCGCGCTGAAACCGGCGTTCCTGCGCGCGGCGCGCGCCGAACTTGCACAGTCCGGCAAGCGCATCAACGATTCTGCAATCAGCATCGTGTCGGGCGTGCATCGAAAGGATGTCCGCGCCCTCAGTTCCCAGAGCGGCACCACGCACGAACGGGAACCGTTGCAGTCACTGGCCGACGAAGTCGCCAATCGATGGGTGAACGATCCAGACTACCTTGGTCAGGACGGTTTGCCTCTTGCCCTGCCAGTGCGCACCGGGAGCGCGCAGAGTGAGCCGTCGTTCGAACGACTGTCGCAATCCGTGACGCGCGATTTTCACAGTCGCGCAGTGCTGGACGAGCTGGTGCGACTAGGTCGCATCGAAATCCGCGACGACATAGCGCGCCTTGATCAGCAACGCGCCATCGCGGACCGCAGCTTCGTTCTGACAATGGACTACATCGCGCGCAACGTGCACGATCACCTGGCAGCAATCGAGGGCAACTTCAGTGCAGCACAGACGGTCGGCGGCGGCTTGCCCCACCTGGAGCACAGCGCCGCCGCAGAAAACCTTAGCCCCGAGTCGATCCAGACGCTGCAGGAATTGGCGCGCCGCGTCCTGGAGTCGTCGAAACGGCGCATCAGCGCTCTGACCGAAAAGTGCGTTGAACGTGATAGCCAGCACCCAGGCAGTCAGGCACTGCGAATGCGTTTGGGAATGTACTTCTACTCGGAACCTGAGTCGCCGCTGATCGGCGGCGATGTCGTGCCGACAGCGGACAAGGAGTGACAACACCGACAACGTCGCGGCGCGCAAGCGTTGGGCGGAGCTGGCCTGCCTGGGCGTCGGGCACTGAAGTGCCAACCACTGCGGTACTCACAACGCCGGCGCGAAATAAGGCTAAAGCGTTATTTCGCTTAACTGCCCCGGCGTTGCTCCGTTCCTCGGGCGACGCCCCGAAGGCAGGCCAGCTCCGCCCAACGCTTGCGCTTGAGGCAGTCTCACTTGTTGTGGGGAAGGAAAAAAACACCTCGTGCGAGGCGGTGTCGCGACAGCAGCGGCTGGCGCAGCTGCGCCGCCTTTGAGTCGTCGCCCGAGGAGCGGAGCAACGCCGGGGCCGTTAAGCAAAAAAGCGCTTTAGCCCTTTTTTGCGCCGGCGTTGTGAGTACCGCAGTGGTTGGCACTTTAGTGCCCGACGACGTAGGCGGCGCAGCTGCGCCAGCCGCTGCTGCTACGAGCTCTCAAATTACGTCTGCGACAACGCGTTAGAAAGCAACTTCGCAGTGATATCGACGATCGGAATCACGCGCTCGTAGGCCATCCGCGTCGGGCCGATCACACCGAGGGTGCCGACGACTTTGCCGTCGACCTCATACGGTGCTACCACCATGCTCAGGTCATCCAAAGGCACGGTTTGCGATTCGCCGCCGATGTAAATCTGAACGCCGTGCGCGCCGATCGATACGTCGAGCAATTGAATCAGCCGCGTCTTGTGATCGAACAGATCGAACATGCGTCGCAGCTTCGCCATGTCGGTCGCGAGGTCGCTTAGTCCCAGCAGATTGCGCTCACCCGAGATCACGACCGGCTCGGATTCCGCCGCCGCATCGCTGCCGGCCTGCACCGCCGCCTGCAGCAGTTGCGTAATGTCCGCGCCGAGCTGCCGCAGCTCGCTATGCAAACGCGTGCGCGCATCGTTGAACGACAGGCCGGCGTAGTGCTCGTTCAGAATGTTTGCCGCTTCCACCAATTGCGACTGCGAGTACGCAGCGTCGGTCATCAACACCCGGTTCTGCACGTCACCTTCGGGCGTGACGATAATCAGAAGCACGCGACGCTCGGAAAGGCGAACGAATTCGACGTGCTTGAAGCTCGAAGCGCGGCGCGGCGTCAGCACGACGCCGGCAAACTGTGAAAGGCTCGAGAGCAGCTGCGCGGCCGATTGCATCGCGCGCGCCGGGTCGCCGATCTGCAACTGGCCCTGCATGATCTGCGTCTGCTGCTGCTCGAGCGGCATCACCGTCAGCAGCGAATCGACGAACAAGCGGTAGCCACGCGGAGTCGGCACGCGGCCAGCCGAAGTGTGCGGGCTGGCAACGAACCCCATCTCTTCCAGGTCGGCCATCACGTTGCGGATCGTCGCCGGCGACAGCTCCAGCCCCGAGATGCGCGACAGCGCGCGCGAGCCGACCGGCTGGCCTTCGGCGATATAGCGCTCGATCAGCGTTTTCAGTAGTTGGCGCGCTCTATCGTCCAGCATCATCGACCCCATCGACAAAGTGTACGCAACGTGTCGCGCCGCTCTTGCTCACAAGTGTCCTGCATAATCGATTCATGTCCCGGCCGTTCAGTAACGTTGCCCTCTTTGGCAAGCCACGCGCGGAAAATATCCGTGAACCGCTGCTGGCGATCGCGCGAATTGTCGAGTCTGCCGGGGCCAAGGTGCTGTTCGATGCCGCCACCCGCGAGCATGTCCAGCTCGACGAGTATGGGGGACATAGCGTGCACGCGATCGGCAAACAAGCCGACGTGGCGATCGTTCTCGGCGGCGATGGCACGATGCTGGGCATCGCACGCGAGCTGGCTCCCCATCAGGTGCCCTTGATCGGCATCAATCACGGCCGGCTTGGGTTCATGACCGATGTCTCGCTCGATCAAATGGCCGATGCGCTGGTGCCGATGCTGCGCGGCGCGTACGAGACTGACCGGCGCGTGCTCCTCGACGGCGAAGTGCGGCGCGGCGGCAAGGCCACCTTTCATGCGGCTGCGCTGAACGACATCGTCGTATCGCGTGGCGTCACCGGTGGCATGGTCGAGTACACCGTACGGGTGGACGGCGCCACGATGTACAACCAGCGTGCTGACGCCGTCATCGTGGCCACGCCGACCGGTTCGACCGCATACGCGCTGTCGGCCGACGGTCCGATCCTGTATCCGTCGTTGGCCGGCTTGCTGCTGGTACCGGTCGCCCCGCAAACGCTTTCGAACCGGCCGATCGTGCTTAACGACGATGTGGTGATCGAGATCGAAATCACCGACGAGCGCGACGCGATGGCGCACTTCGACATGCAGTCTTACGAGCAGCTCGCTTCGGGGGATATTGTGCGTATTAAGCGCAGCACACACGCGGCCACCCTGCTGCATCCGGTCGGCTACAACTTTTTTGCCACGCTGCGCCAGAAACTGCACTGGAGCGTGATGCCGAGCGAACCGCATTCGCGAGCTTAGGTCGCTCGAATCATGCTGCTGTCGCTTTCGATCCGCAACTTCGTGATCGTCGAGTCGCTCGAGCTGGATTTCGCGCCGGGGTTCACGGTGCTGAGCGGAGAGACCGGTGCCGGAAAATCGATTCTGATCGATGCGCTGCTGCTGGCGTTGGGCGAGCGCGGCGATGCGGATGTCGTTCGCGAGGGTGCGCAGCGCGCCGAGATCGCCGCCGAGTTTCGCCCCGGCGAGGTCGTCCAACAGTGGCTGGCGCGAAACGACCTGGCCGGCGACGATGGCTTGCTGCTCGCGCGGCGGACGATCGACGCCTCTGGACGCAGCAGGTCTTTCATCAACGGCTCAGTGGTGACCCTGGCGCAGATGCGCGAGCTCGGCGAAAGCCTGATCGACGTGCACGGCCAGCACGCTCATCAATCGCTGCTGCGTCCCGCTTCGCAATTGCAACTGCTCGACGAGCATGGCGCGCTTGCAACGCACCGGCGAGCGGCTGCAGAAGCATTTGCCGCGTGGAAAGCCGCGCAGCGCGCACGCGAGGAATCGGAGGCGATGGCAGCCAGCGCGCTGGCGGAGCAGGAGCGGCTGCGCTGGATCGTCGATGAGCTCGACGCGTTGGCGCCGCAGCCGCATGAATGGGAAGACGTTTCGGTCGAACACAAGCGGCTGTCGCACGCCGCCGGATTGCTCGAAGGCGCACGCGCTGCGATCGATACGCTGAGCGACGTCGATAGCTCGGCACTGTCGCAGGTTGCCGCCGTTCATGCGCGTCTAACCCAGCTTGCACCGTACGACGAGCGCATTGCACCGATCGTCGAGCTGCTCGATGCCGCGCAGATCCAACTCGACGAAGCGGTGTCTGCATTGACACGCTACCTGGACAAGACCGACCTCGACGCATCGCGCCTTGCGGCGGTCGATGCACGGCTGTCTGCATTGCATGCGGCCGCACGCAAGCTCCGAGCGGCGCCCGAGGCGCTACCCGAGATCTGGCAAGGCACGCAGAACAAACTGCAGGCGCTGTCTGCCGCGGGCGACCTCGAGGCGCTGCGCGCGCGTGAGGCGTCCGCACGCGCCTCGTACGACAAAGCCGCGCAGGAGTTATCGGGTAAGCGAAAAAAGGCGGCGCAACAGATGAGCGCGGAAGTTACGCGCGCGATGCAGGATCTCAGCATGTCCGGCGGCCGCTTCGACTCGCAGTTAAGCACTGTCGAGCCGACGGCGTACGGCGTCGACAAAGTGGAGTTCCTGGTGGCGGGGCACGCCGGCGTCAGCCCGAAAGCGCTCGCTCGCGTCGCTTCCGGTGGCGAGCTTGCGCGCATCAGTCTGGCGATCTCGGTGATTGCCGCCTCCGCAACGCCAGTCGCCACGCTTATCTTCGACGAGGTCGACGCCGGCATCGGCGGAGCGGTCGCCGACACCGTCGGCCGTCTGCTGAAGCAACTCGGACAAAGCCGCCAGGTGCTCGCGGTGACTCATCTGCCGCAGGTCGCCGCACACGGCGATCAGCATTACCGCGTCACGAAGGAAGACAGCGCCGATGGGCGACCGGTGTCACGGATGATTCAACTCGATCGCAAGACCCGCATCGAAGAAGTCGCGCGCATGCTTGGCGGGCAGGAGGTTACCGACACGACACGCAAACACGCGCGCGAGTTGCTAGCCGGCTAGCGTAACCAACAAGCTTGCTGCCGCCAGGTCCTCGATCGCTGTCCCAACCGACTTGAACAGTGTGATGTCGTCGACATTTTTTCGCCCCGGTACAGAGCCCGTCACCAGCTCTGACAGTTCGCCTCGCAGGTCTTCGCGCGCAATGACGCCGCGCTCGATCGGCTCGATAACGTCGGCCGCTTCGGCCAGCGCCCCTGCGTAGGTGTCCACGTAGATCTGCGAGCATGCCACCGCGGCGTCGTCAGCTTCGCGCATGCCGCGCCTGAACGCACCAACCAGATCGAGATGCATGCCGGCGGCAAGCCACGCGCCGTGCACGACCGGGACGGCGGCCGTGGTCGCGCAACTGACAATGTGCGACGCGGCGACCGCACGCTGCAGGTCGGCGGCCGCTTCCGCGGGCAGGCCTTCGGTTCGCAGCGTCGATGCGAGCGCTTGCGCACGCTCCGCGTTGCGACCCCAGACCCAGAGCCGCTCCACATCGCGGCCGGCGCAATGTGCCTGTGCCATGAACCGCGCCAGCCGGCCAGTGCCCACGATCAACACGTTGCGTGCGTCGGCGCGGGCCAGATAGCGGGCTGCCAGCAGCGAAGCCGCTGCAGTGCGGCGCAACGTCAACGCTTCGCCATCGATGACAGCACGCGGTTCGCCGGTTTCGCGATCGAACAACACATAGAGTGCGTTGACCGTCGATAAGCCGCGCGCGCGATTATTGGGCAACACGGTCACGAGCTTGATGCCGAGGGCGCCCCTCTGATTGACGCTCCACGCCGGCATCAACAGCAGCGAATCAGTCGCCGACAGTGCGTGCGCGTGCCGCAGCGGCGCAGTGGTGCCGGCCCGGAATGCCTCCGCGATCGCATCGGCCAGCGCGGGCAGACCCAGCGCAGAGTGGACTTCCTCGGCAGAAAAAAAGCGCACGCCGCGGGCTAACTGTCAGCCACGTAGCTGCCGGATTTGCCGCCGTGTTTTTCGAGCAACCTGACCTCGCCGATCACCATGGCGCGATCAACGGCCTTGCACATGTCGTAAATCGTCAGCAGCCCGATCTGCACCGCGGTCAGGGCCTCCATTTCGACGCCGGTCTGACCGTGCGTTTCGACCTGTGCACGGCACTCGATTGCGTTCGACGCCGGCTGAACGTCGAAGTGGATCTCGATCTTGGTGATCGCCAGTGGATGCGCCAGCGGAATCAGCTCCGGCGTGCGCTTCGCACCCTGAATCGCCGCGATCCGTGCAACGCCGAGCACATCGCCCTTCTTGGCGCTGCCTGAGTTGATCAGCTGCAGCGTCGCGGGCTGCATCGTGATGCGCCCGGTGGCTATGGCGACTCGGTGCGTGACCGCTTTGTCGCCGACATCGACCATCTGCGCCCGCCCGGCGGCGTCAAAGTGGGTGAGCGAATTCATGGGCCTGGTTTGTCTAATTCGGGCCGGTGAACGGCAGTGGAACGAAGCGCATATCTGGCTATCATACAAACGGACTGTTTCCCGCGGTGTACCCCTGACGTGCGCCTGTTCAGACTCTTCGTCGTCCTACTTTGCAGCCTCGTGCTGAATGCGCCACCCGCGCTTGCGCAGTCGATCGATCTGCCGTCGCTGGGCGATGCCGGCAGCGAAGAGTTGCCGCCGGCGACCGAACGGAAGCTCGGCGAGCAAATCATGTTCGAGGTCCGGCGCGATCCGGATTACCTGTCGGACACCGAGACCTCCGAGTACTTGAACAGTCTCGGCTACCAGCTGGTCGCCGTCAGCTCCTCGCGCTCGCTCGACTTCGTGTTCTTCGCGATCCGCGATCCGATGCTGAACGCCTTCGCACTTCCCGGCGGATTCATCGGCGTACACACCGGCCTGGTGCTTGCTGCGCAGAGCGAATCGGAGCTGGCCGGCGTGCTGGCGCACGAAGTCGGTCACGTCACACAGCGGCACATCGCGCGCATGCTGGGCAAGCAGCGTGAATCCGCTGCGCTCGCGCTGGGCGCATTGCTGCTGGCGCTGCTCGCGTCGCGCGCCGGCGGCTCGTCGAGCGGCGACTTAGCGCAGGCTGCGATCATCGGCACGCAGGCCGCGATGATCCAGCAGCAGCTGAATTTCTCGCGTGAGGCCGAGCGTGAGTCAGACCGAGTCGGGTTTCAAATGCTCACTGACGCCGGCTTCGACAGCCGCGGCATGGAGGGGTTTTTCGGGCGCCTGCAGGCGGGGAGCCGAATCTACGAAAGCGCGGCGCCGTCATATCTGCGCACCCACCCGATGACGATCGAGCGCATTTCGGATATGCAGAATCGGACGCGTAATTTGCGCGTCAAGCAACGGCCCGACAGTCTGGACTTTCAATTGGTCCGCGCCCGGGTGCGGGTGCTGCAGGAAACGTCGACGCAAGGCTGGCGTGACGCCCTTGAATACTTCAACGGTCAGCTGAAGAATCAAACGACCTCGTCTGAGATCGCGGCCCGCTACGGCATCGCAGTGGCTGCCTTGAAGTTGAACCAGCCCGATCTGGCAGTGCAGGCAGCGCAGGCGGCGCGCCGTCTTTCTCCTGCGCCATCGCCGGTGCTCGACAAGGTGGTCGCCGAGGCACGCCTGGTTGCGGCACGCAGCGATGCAGAGCGCGCTGCGGCAATCAAGCTGGCCAGCGATAACGCGGCCCGTTACCCGCTATCTTCGCTGGCGACCAGTCATTATCTGGATGTTCTGAATCAGACCAATCAGCACGAAGCGGCGATCCAGTTTTTGCGTAATCAGGAAGCGATCGCCCGCACGCAGCCGGCTTACCACGCATTGCTGGGCCGCTCGTACGCGGCGTTGAATCGCCGTTCGCTGCAACATCAATCGATCGGCGAGATGTACGCATTGCTGGGCGCTCCGCAAGCCGCCGTCAATCAGCTTGAGCTCGCGCGCCGTGCCAACGACGGCGATTTCTACACAATGTCGGAGATCGACGCCCGGATGCGCGACCTGCAGGCCGAAGTCAAACGCGATCGGGAAGGCGTCCGTGAAGCTTCGCGACGCAACCCTGAGGCCTCACAACGTTAGGTTCTGCATCCGTACAATTGCAGGCTGTGCGTTAATTTTGGATGCGGCTTGTCGCGGCCTTCCTAAGCAATGAAATCCGAGAATGAATCGTTGATCGCAGCCACTGCGTCCGTTGCGCAGCCGATCGAGACTGATGCGGTCATCGTTGGCGCCGGCCCGGTCGGGCTCTTCCAGGTGTTTGAGCTGGGCTTGCTCGAAATCAAGGCGCACGTGGTCGACTCGCTGCCGGAAGTCGGTGGCCAGTGCACCGAGCTGTATCCCGACAAGCCGATCTACGACATACCGGCAATACCAGTGTGCAGCGGCAAGGAATTGACCGACGCGCTGCTGAATCAGATCAAACCGTTCGGCGCCACTTTCCATCTCGGGCAAGAGGTCTCATCGGTCGAGAAGCAGGACGACGGACGCTTTTTGGTCGGGACCAGCAAGGGAACGACTTTTCTGACGAAGGTCGTGATCGTTGCGGGCGGCGTTGGTTCATTTCAGCCGCGCACCCTGAAGGTCGAAGGCGTCGAGCGATTCGCCGGCCGGCAGCTTCACTATCGTGTCAAAGATCCTGCGCAGTTTGCCGGCAAGCGCCTGGTGATCGCGGGCGGCGGCGACTCGGCGCTCGACTGGGCACTGAATTTTGTCGGCAAGGCCGACAGCGTCGTACTCGTGCATCGACGTGACGGCTTCCGTGCCGCGCCCGCCTCGGTGGCGAAGATGAAGGCGCATTGTGAGCAGCACCAGATGCAACTGCTGCTCGGCCAGGTGAGCGGCTTCGAAGATGCCGACGGGCAGATGACAGAAGTGCGTGTGACGTCGCCCGACGGTGTAACGCGCCGCGTACCGCTCGATTATCTGCTGGTGTTCTTCGGGTTATCGCCGAGGCTCGGCCCGATCGCTGAATGGGGCCTTGACCTCGAGCGCAGGCAAGTCCGCGTCGATACCGAAAAGTTCGAAACCAATGTTCCGGGTATTTTCGCAGTGGGCGATATCAACAGCTATCCAGGGAAGAAGAAGCTGATTCTTTCCGGCTTTCACGAAGCCGCCCTCGCCGCCTTCGGCGCAACGCGTTATGTATTTCCTGATCGGAAAATACATTTGCAGTACACGACGACCAGTCCGAAGCTGCACAAAATCCTCGGCGTCGAATCGCCGGTTTTTGACTGAAGGCGGTCAGCTCCGTTTCGAAGACTGCGGCTTGCGCATGAAGCCGAGCACCTCCGGCACGCGCGCCGACTTGATGCGCTCGATCGGTACGTGACTGTCATGGTTGACGTGCAGCCCTTCCGTTTTCAACTCGGCGCTGATTTGCCCGGCGTTCCAGTCTGCCAGCGCCTTGTCGTCCAGCGCCTGGCCTTCTTCATCGATGATGCGCTCGGAAAACGCGAGCGTGTCGCGATCGTCGAGCACGCCCGGTCCTAACTCGGTTTCAAAATAAAGGCGCCCGTTTTCGTCGGCGAACGCCTGCCGCAGCTCGCGCGGATGGGCGCCGGTATGCGTGGCAAGCCGCTTGAATTCGTCGAGCCGGTAAATCCATGGCGCGATTTCAAGCGAGACGTACACGCGCTGCGGCCCATTCTGAAAAAACCAGTTGCCGCAGCCGTCGTTCATGTAATTGCGACCGATGAATTCGTTGATCGCTTCGTTGTCGATCGGGTCATCCTTGATGCGCCAGTTGCCACGTCCGTTCAGTGAGAGCCAGCCGAATACCGCCGGCACGTTGGGCCACTTGGCCATTGCCGCCTTAACAATATCGTCCATGCGACCTCCTTAAACAGTAGCGTTAGCGTAGCCGTTTGAACGCCCGTTCGGCTACGGCAGTGAGGGTTCACGTTGCATAAAAAAGCGGTGCAGGCGCTCGGCGATGTAATCGATGCGACCGGGCCATGGGCCACGGGCGAAGCCGATGTGACCGCCCTGCGCCGGTTGTTCCAGCTCAACCAGCGGTGCCACGTCCTGCGGCTGCGGCAGGCTGGCCGCAGGAACAAAGGGATCATTGCGGGCATTAAGTAGCAGGTGCGGAATGCGGATGGCTCGCAGCCAGGGTTTGCCCGACGCCTTGTCCCAGTAATCCTCGGTGTTGCGAAAGCCGTGCAGCGGCGCGGTGTACTCGTTGTCGAACTCGTACAGGTTGCGGCTGCTGCGCAACCTGCGTGTGTAGTCGCCGTCGCGCGCGATATCGGGAAACTGTTGCAGCTTCGCCAGCGCCTTGCTCTTCAACGTGACAAGGAACATCCGCGTGTAGATCATGTTGAAACCACGACCCAGCGCCTCGCCGCCCGCCGCCAGATCGAGCGGCGAGCCAACCGAGGCAGCCGCCGTGACGAAAGACGCGTCCTCTGCGCGTTCGCCCGCCCACTTCGCGAGCATGTTGCCGCCAAGCGAAATTCCCACGGCATACAGCGGCGCGTCCGGCCAGCGTGCATGCGCCTTGCGCAAAACCCAGTCGCCTTCTTCCGAGTCCCCGGAGTGATAGGCGCGCGGCAGTCGATTGGCTTCGCCCGAGCATCCGCGAAAGTGGATGACCACGCCGCGCCAGCCACGATCAGCAAACCACCGCATCGTCGAGCGCGCGTAGTGGCTTTGTGAATCGCCTTCGAGGCCATGAAACATGACGAGCACTGGCGCGGTGTGCACCGCCGGCTCGGGTAGTGCAAAGTCGACGTCGATGAAGTCACGGTCGGGAGTCTCCCAGCGTTCACGCCGGTACGCCACAGCGGGCAGCCGCATGAACCGCGCTGGCACGATGGTTTGCAAGTGCGCGCCGGGTAACCACAGCTGGCGCTGCGTACGAGCTAGCGACGAGCGGCACTCGACGCGATCAGCTTTCCGGTACTCGATTCGCGATTTTGCGAATCAGTGGAGCACTCCATGCGACTCCCTCGCCTCGCTGGCGGCGCCGACCGCACCGCCCGGTGCCGATGACGCATGGTGCAGCACCATTTTCCAACCCGCCGGCGTCTTTACATAAACGTTGGTGGCCAAAACGCGCACGACTTCCTGTTTCGGACCCGAGCCGACGACAACCTCTTCGATCACGTTGTGCAGCGCGACGGTCGGCGTTTCGAGCGACTTGGCTAGGGTGCAGCGTGCGTGCAGCGGGCCGTTAGCGAGTATCGATGTCCACGATGACTTCACCGACGCAAAGCCGGTCAAGCGCGGGCCCCCAGGGTGGATGCAGACGACGTCATCATCTTCCAGCCAGAGGTCGACTACCGCTTCGCTGTCGCCGGCCTCGAGCGCTTCATAGAAGGCCTGCTCGCACTCTTCGGGCGAGGACAACATGATGGGTTTGGCAACTCGCATCGTTCTCAGTGGCCTCTGACGACCTCACCGGCCTTTAGCCGATACACCGTGCCGCAGTACGGGCACATCGCCTGGCCGGTCTTGGTTACGTCGAGAAACACGCGCGGGTGATGGTTCCAGACCGGCATCGCCGGATTGGGGCAAAACGCCGGCAGATCACTGGATAGCAACTGGACGATCGGATCTTCTTGGGTCGCGCTCATTCGCACTGTTGTCCTGGACGGGTGTAAGCCACTGTTGGTATTTGGTTGCGCGGCCGTTGACCACGTCAAAAAACAGGCTCTGGATTTTTTGGGTGATCGGTCCGCGGTGGCCGGCACCAAGTGTGCGGCCGTCGAGTTCACGAATCGGTGTGATTTCCGCTGCGGTACCGGTGAAAAAAGCCTCATCGGCCAGATAGACATCGTCGCGTGTCATCGGCTTCATCGTCACCGGGTAGCCCAGGTCACGTGCAAGATCGAGTACGGTCGCGCGCGTGATACCGGTCAGCCCCGAGACCATGGCGGGCTCAAACACCTGGCCGTCTTTGACGATGAACAGATTCTCGCCGGCGCCTTCGGCTACAAAGCCCTGTGTGTCGAGCAGCAGCGCCTCGTCATAGCCGTCGTTGATGGCTTCCATGTTGGCCAGAATCGAATTGACGTAGTGTCCTGCGGTCTTGCTGCGAACCATCGATACGTTGATATGGTGGCGCTGAAACGACGACGTCTTGACTCGAATCCCCTTCTCGAGCCCTTCTTCGCCCAGGTACGCGCCCCACGGCCACGCTGCGATCGCCACGTGCACCTGGTTGCCCTTCGGGCTGACTCCCATCTTCTCCGATCCGTAGAACGCCAGCGGCCGCAGATAACACGAGTCGAGTTTGTTGACGCGCACCACTTCGCGCTGCGCCTCGAAAATCTGCTCGCGCGAAAACGGAATCTGCATCATGAAAATCTTCGCCGAATTGAACAGCCGGTCGGTATGTTCCTTCAAGCGAAAAATGGCCGCGCCGGCCGGCGTGCTGTAGGCGCGTACGCCTTCGAACACCGCGAGGCCGTAGTGCAATGAGTGCGTCAGGACATGCGTCGTCGCATCGCGCCAATCCACTAATCGGCCGTCGTACCAAATCACCCCGTCGCGGTCGGACATCGACATCGGTTATCTCCCAATAATTCCCGCAGCTCGCCCGTGCCGCACGATTGCTTGATCAAGCGAAGCATTCTAGCGAACTCGCTTCATATAATCGGACATAAATGAAGGCATTGTTCGGCTCGCGTCCGGAGCTCGCGCGAGTTCGACGCGAGGGATTTGCGCACGGCTTACGCGCCGTGGCGCCGTTGCTGATCGGCACCGGTATCTGGGGCCTGGTGACCGGCGTCGCGATGGTCAAAGTCGGGCTCAGCACGGCGCAGGCGCTCGGCATGACGTTGCTCGTCTTCTCGGGAACGGTGCAGCTCGCGTCGCTGCCGTTGATCGCGGCCGACGCTCCGCTATGGGTCGTGATGCTGACCGCGGCGGTCGTCAACCTTCGCTTCCTGATTTTTTCGGCCGGGCTGCATCCGTTTTTCCGGCGCTTCTCGGTCGGCCGCCGGTGGTTGCTCAGCTACTTCATGGTCGACATGAGCTTCGCGATGTTCCTGTCGCGGTTTGCCGACGCGCCGCACGACGAGCGTGGTACGACCGAGCAGGTCTGGTTTTTTCTTGGCATGAGTGCGGGAAGCTGGGTGGTGTGGCAAACGATGTCGATCATCGGCATCGTGCTCGCTGCCGAAGTGCCCGCTCAATGGGGACTCGAGTTCACGGCGATCTTGGCGCTGATCGCGATGACGCTGCCGTTGATCGCCGGCAGGCCGGCGTTGATCGGCGCCATCACCGCGGGTGTGATCGCCGTAATCGCAGCAGGCCTGCCACTGAAGCTTGGGCTGCTGGTGGCGGTGGTCGCAGGTATCGCTGCTGCAATGAGCACGGAGATCATGCTCGAACGCCACGCAGCGAAAACGGGAGGAACGACTTGAGCAATCTTGAAATCTGGCTGGTGATCATCGGACTGACGCTGGTCACCATTTTGATGCGTTCCAGCTTCCTGATGCTCGGCGACCATATTCCGCTGCCGGAGAGACTGCAGCACGGCCTGCGCTACGCCCCTGTGTGCGCCTTGATTGCGCTTGTCACCCCGGAGCTGTTCCTGGCGCAGGGCGCATTTGACCTTTCGATCACCAATCCCAAGCTGGCCGCAGGGCTGGCCGCAGCCGCAATCACGTTGACCACCCGCAGCATGATCGCCGCGATGGCAATCGGCATGCTGATTTTTACCGCGCTCAGGTTTCTGCCTGCGGCAGCGGCGTGAAAACCGAATCCCAAAGTCGAATAACTGCGCCCGCTTCGCGCTTGACTTCATCTCGCACCACGCGCGCACGTTCAGCGCCATTGAGCCGCAGCCGATGCTGAATGCTGCGAAAGGTCCGATACGCATCGGCGACTTCGCTCGCCAGCGACGCGTCGATCAAACGTAGCTGTCCGGCTATCTGCAGCAACGCGATATTGCCGGCGTTGCGCACCAACTCGGAATGCCCGTGCGCATGAGCGAGCACCAGGAACTGCACGATGAATTCGACGTCGACCATCCCACCGCGATCGTGCTTGACATCGAACAGCGCCGTCGGATTCGGGTGCCCCTCGAGCATCCGTGCACGCATCTCCAGCACATCAGTGCAGAGTTTTCGACTGTCTCGTGGCTGCATCAGAATGCGATCTCGCTCGGCTTCGAAGCGCTCGCCGATCGCCGAGTCTCCAGCCGAGAAGCGTGCGCGCGTCAGCGCTTGATGCTCCCAAGGCCAGGCACCGTGGCCGTCCTCGTTGCGCTGGTAGCGCGCAAATGCCTCGAACGAAGACACCATCAACCCGGCGTTGCCGTCCGGTCGCAATCGCAAGTCGATCTCAAACAACTTCCCGGATGACGTTTGCGCCGTCAACCACGTCATCAATCTGCGGGCGAGGATCGAATAAGTCTCGGCCGCTGCATCGTCATCATCGTCGTACAGAAAAATCAGGTCGAGATCGGACTCATAGCCAAGTTCTTTGCCGCCCAGCTTGCCGTAGCCGATCACTGCAAAGTGCGGGGCATTGCGGTGACGCCGGGTCAACGAACTCCAGGCGTAATCGATCGCCAGTGCAAGCGTCGCGTCGGCGAGTGCAGACAGGTGGTCGGAAAGGCGCTCGACCGTCAGCCTCCCTTCGAGGTCGGCCACCAGCAGTCTGAATACTTGTGCGTGATGCGCATCGCGCAGCACGTTCATCTGCCGCTCTTGATCGCCATCGGCTTCGGCCAGCTGCTGCCGCACGGCCGTCGACCACGATGGCCAGTCCGGCTCGTGCTCGAGCAGGCGCTCGTCGAGCAATTCGTCGAGCAAAATCGGATGCCGCACCAGATAATCAGTTGCCCAGCGGCTGGCCGCCAGCATTCGCATCACCTTGTCGAACGCATGCGGAAACTGATTGAGCAGCGCGATGTAGGTGCTGCGCCCGGCGATGACGTCGGCCAGTTGCGCAAATCGCGCGAAGTGCTGGTCGGGGCCAATATCGTGCGCCGCCCCCGTTTCGCGGGAACGATCGATCGCCGCCTGCAAGGCGCGCCGTAGCAATCGCTCGACTCCGGTCCGGGCCGCGCCGGTGGTGGCCTGCATGCGGCGCGATTCGAGCACCGCGCGCAACCGCTGCGCGGTGGCCGCCGGATCGGCGAACCCCCGCACCCGCAGATCTTCGACCAAGACGCCATCGTCGGTGGCGCCTTGCACATTTGCCGGTGCAAGCGAAATCTCGTCATCACCCGTCGCAGGCTCGGCAAACACGCCGTCAAATACCTCCGCGATGAGCTTTTGCACCGCGCGGTACTCGATCATCATCGCGTCGGCGCTTGCGGCTCCGAGCAGCCGTGCCACGCGCTTGCGCGCTGCAGACTCCGCCGGCACTCGATGCGTCTGCGCATCGTCAACGTACTGCAGCGCGTGCTCGAAGTTGCGCAGAAAAACGTAGCTCGCCGCGAGACGCTCGCACGTCGCAGACGGCAACACGCCGAGCTTTGACAGCGATGCCAAGGTGCGTAGTGTCGACTTCGATCGCAATTGAGGCTCACGGCCGCCGCGCACGATCTGAAACGTCTGCGCTATGAATTCCAGCTCGCGAATGCCGCCGCGTCCAAGCTTCACGTCGTCAGTGCGGTCCTCGCGATCGCTGGCTTCCTGGTGTTTAAACGAGCGGCGCGCAGCTTCGGTCCGAATCAGCTTGTGCAGCTCACGCAATGCGGCGATCGCGCCGAAATCAAGATACTTGCGAAACACAAAAGGCTGAACAATCGTATTGAGCGCACCGCATTGCGCCTCGAATTGGGCGCCTGTGGCGAACACGGGCGCCGACACGATGCGCCCCTTGAGCCACGCGAAGCGCTCCCACTCGCGCCCCTGCGCCATCAAATATTCCTCGAGCATCGCGCACGAAACGGCAAGCGGCCCCGCCGACCCGTTCGGCCGCAAGCGCATGTCGACTCGAAACACAAAGCCGTCGGCAGTCATGTCGTTCAACATCGCGATTACCCGCCGCCCGAGCTGCGCGAAAAACTCGTGATTGGTGATGCGCCGGCGAGCGTTCGTGCCGACGGTTTCGCCATCCTCGTCGTAGACGAAGATCAGGTCGATATCGGACGACACATTCAATTCAGCGCCGCCGAGCTTGCCCATCCCGACGACGAGCAGGTCCTGCGGCACCCCGTCGGAGCTGGTCGGCATGCCGTGGTCGGCCGCCAGTTCACACGCGTGCGCCGCGACAGCCGCTTGCAGCGCGAGCTCGGCGAGCGCGGTCATCGTGGTCACGACTTCCGTCAGATCGGCTCGCCCCGTTGCATCGCGCGCGATCAGTGTCACTACAACTCGACGGCGCAAGCGGCGCAGCGCTACCGCGAGGCGTTGCACCGGATCACCGGGCGCCGCTGTCAACAAACCCTGCAACGCTTCGTTCAAGCGAACTGCAGTCCAGGCATCGTTGGCCCAGTGTTCTAGAGCTTCAAGATGTCCGTCGCCGCCGCTGACGGCTGTTGCCTCCGCTTGCGACTCGGACTGCAATGCCCGTTGCACGTAGTGCGACAACGCCGGCAGGTCTGCGACCTCCAGCGCGCGGTCCGCGCCAATCGTGTGGACCTATGAATTCGGGGTCGATGAACAGGGAATCTTTCACTGCCAAACGCGGTCGTACCGTCGGCGCCCTGTGATAAGGTCGCCACGGCCTTTTTGCTCCTATCGATCGTTCATTTTACGGAGCGGCGCACCGCAGCGCGCTCGCCATGACAACGCAGTTAAACGACACTGAACGCGCTGATCGTCCAGCCGGCTCGCGCGTCGGTGTTCATTCGCGCCGTGCCTTGCGTTTCACATGGATTTGGGGCGCGTGGACCCTGGTGGCGCTGTTCTTTCTCGGCGGCGCGCTGCTGCTCGCCGTACGTTACGTCGCGATGCCGCGCGTGGATGATTTTCGACCGCGGATCGAGCAGATGGCGTCGCGTGCGCTGAAGACGCCGGTGACGATCGGTCGCATCGAGGCCTCTTGGCGAGGTTTCAATCCGCACCTTGCGTTGATCAGTGTCAATGTTGCCGGCGGCGATGGTCGTGTAGGTTTGTCTCTGCCGCGTGTCGAAGGCACCGTGTCCTGGTTGAGCGCGCTGGCACTTGAGCCGCGCTTCGCTCTGCTCCGCATCGAGTCACCCGACCTCGACGTCATTCGATTGCCGGGCAATCGTTTCTCGGTCGCAGGATTTATCTTGGATCCGGATCGAAAAGGTGAAGACTCCGGAGCATCCGACTGGATTCTGGCGCAAGGCGAAGTGGTGGTTCGCGATGGCCGCATCCGCTACCAGGACCGCCGCACTACGTCTGCAGACGCTGAGCTCGAGCTTAGCAACGTCAACCTGCAACTCGAAAACGTGTTCGGCTCGCACTTGATGGGCTTGCAGGCGCAGCCGACCTCAGCGATCGCCGGTCCGATCGATGTGCGCGCGCGCTTTCGCCACGCGCCGTTTTCCCGGCCGTCGGACTACGGGCGCTGGACCGGTGAAATATTCGGCGCAGTCGACTACGCCGATCTTGCCGCTCTGGCGCGTACGTTTGACGCGCCGTTCAAAGTCGGGCGCGCACAAGGGGCCGTGCGCAGTTGGGTGACTTTCGATCAAGCTCGCGTTACACGCGTTGTTGCCGATGTCGCGTTGACGAACGTTCATGTCGCGCTGGCCGATGACCTCGAGCCGCTGACGCTTTCGTCGCTGCAAGGCCGACTCGCTCACCGCCTGTGGGGCACTGATGATGGCGGAGGCGGACACGAGTTCGAGGCAACCAGATTGGCGCTGGTGACCACGTCGACGCAGTCCATTGCGCCGCTCGATTTCAAAGTGCGCACCACTCGCGCGAAAGGTGCGGCTCTGGCCCATACGCAAGTTCAAGCAAACCGAGTCGATCTTCACACCCTTGCCTGGCTAGCAACACATGTCCCGTTCGCACAGGAGTTGCGCGATACGGTGCAGGCACACGCCGGCGAAGGCACGTTCACGGACGTCACCGGCAGCTGGTCAGGTCCGGCACCCGACATCAAGACGCTGACGCTGAAAGCGCGTTTCCATGGGTTGACCAGCGCAGCGCAACCGGCGCCGCCGAATGAGCAGGCGGGCGGAACGATCGCGGTCGGCTTGCCCGGGTTCGAAAATTTGAGTGGCAGCATCGATGTTGCCAATGGCGCGGGCACAATTCAGCTCGCGTCCAGGGACGCTGTCGCGATACTGCCAGGCGTACTGGCCGAGCCGCGCGTCAAGCTTGCCAGGCTCAATGCTTCCGTACGCTTGAAATCAGATCCGGTGCTGGAGATACGCGTTGAGTCGGCCGCCGCCTCCAATGCCGACATCGAACTCGAAGCGGCGGGAGTCTATCGCGCACCGAATGGCGACAAAGGCGGACCCGGCTGGCTCGACCTCACCGGACGCATCGCCCGGCTTCACGCCCCGGCCGCGTATCGCTACGTTCCGCTTGCCGCCGGCAAAACCACTCTGGACTGGCTGCAGCACGCGCTGGTAGCCGGACGCGCAAGCGATGGCAGCGTGCGTGTGAAAGGAGACCTCGCAAAGTTTCCATTCGAGGGGGAGCGCGAATCGGAGTTTCGCGTCACCGCACGAGTAACCGGCGCAGACCTGAACGTTTATCCGGCGGCGCTTCAATCTGAAAAATCTGCCGCGGCGCCTCCGATATGGCCCCTGCTTACAGACATCGATGGCGACTTGCTATTCGAACGAGCGTCGATGACGGTGACCGCACAGCGCGGCGCGGCCTACGGTGCGAAGCTCACGAACGTTGTCGCTCGGATACCAGATCTCGGGGGCGACGCCACGCTCGAGGTGCGCGGCGTCGCCGAGGGCCCGTTGGCTGACATGCTGCGCTACGTAAACACGAGTCCCGTTTCACGCTGGATTGGAGCGGTGACGGAAAGCGCCGAAGCAAGCGGTAATGCAAAGCTGGAACTTAGGCTCGGCATCCCGTTAGGACACGCGGCCGACAGCAAAGTCACGGGCGCGCTTCAGTTTGCCGGTAACGATGTGCAGCTGGCCGATGCGCCACTGTTTTCGCGCGTTACCGGCGTGCTTAACTTCACAGAGGCCGGTGTGCGCAGCACAAGCTTGACCGCGTCTGCTCTCGGCGGGCAGACGAGGATCGAAGCGAGCACGCGGCCGGATGGCGAAGCCGTCTTCACCGCTACCGGCGTCGCGACCGTCGCAGGCTTACGACGCGCGGTAAGCGTGACGCCCGTACAGCAGTTGCTCGATCGATCGCAAGGACAGGCGCGGTACACCGCGACGTTGTTGCTGAAGTCGTCGCCCGAATTCAAGGTGGAAAGCGATCTGATCGGCATGGCGATCGATGGCATTGCACCGCTGCGTAAGACCGCGCAGGAATCGATGCCGTTGCGAATCGAGCGTGTTCCTGTCGGCGCGGACAGCGACGAATGGAAGGTAGCCGCCGGGCGAGCTCTTGCGGTGCGTCTGGAACGGCGGCGCGAACAAGGCGACTTCAACGTTACACGCGGAGTCATCGCGCTCAACGAGCCCGCGAACTTGCCGGAAAGCGGCGTACTGGTACTGGCCACCGTGCCTCGCCTGGACATCGAAGCATGGTCCTCCCTTTTCGCAGATCCCGAGCCGGCGTTGAAGACATCAGCAGCTACGGCATCCGGCCCGCCCATCGATCTGTTGGCAATCCGTACGCCGGAACTGGTAATGATGGGCCGCACATTTCGCAACGTGACGCTGGGAGCAACCCGCGTCGCAGACGGTGGGTTTGACGCCAATATCGTCTCGGACGGCGTGTCGGGCTATATCGGCTGGCGGCCCGAACAGATCACCGCGCGCTTGTCACGCCTGTCCATTCCTGCGGCACGTAAGAGCGAAGTGATCGAGGCGCTCGATTCGCCGCCAACGAAGTTGCCGGCCCTCGACATCGCCGCCGAGCAATTCGAGCTGTCCGACTTGAAACTCGGCCGACTCGACCTGCAGGCGCAGAACGTCGGTGCAGCAAGCGCACCTGCATGGCGCGTGCGGCGCCTCGACATTACGAATCCCGACATGACGCTGGCGGCAAGCGGTGAATGGGCACCGGCGGCCGGTGGCAAAGCGCGACGCATGAAGATGATCTTCAAATTCGATGCGCGCGACGCGGGCGCAACACTCGAGCGCCTTGGCTTTGCCGGTGCAATGGCGGCCGGTCAGGGCGCCATCGAAGGCGATATCGAGTGGGTGGGATCGCCGCTTGACATCGACTACGCGACGCTGTCGGGCAATCTCGCGCTGAGCCTCGACGACGGCCGCTTCCTCAAGGTCAACACCGGAGGCGCCGCGCGCTTGCTGGGCCTGCTGTCGCTGCAGTCGCTGTCGCGCACGTTGTTGTTCGACGGCGGTCGCCTATTCGCTGAAGGCTTCGCTTACAACTCGATCCGTGCCGACGCCACGATCACGCAGGGAGTTATCTCGACCAACAATTTCCGCATGGCCGGCGCCAGCGCTGCCGCGCTGATGTCCGGCACGATCAATTTGCGCAACGAGACCCAACAGCTGCATCTGGTGGTTTTGCCGGAGATCGATGCGAGCACCGCTGCGCTCGCGATCGGTGTCGCCAACCCGATACTCGGCCTCGGTGCGTTTGTCGCGCAGTACGTGCTGCGCAATCCGCTGTCGAAAGCCTTTGCGCTTGAATACGACATCGCCGGCACCTGGATCGATCCTACGATTACGCGCCGCGGCCGAGCTGCCGGCACCGACACGGAGGTGATCAAATGAAGTCCACTGTGCGCGTCGCCGGTGTGCAGATGGTTTCGACGACCGATGTCGAAGAGAACCTGCGCGCCGCTGCCGCATTGATCGCGCAAGCCGCCGCCGGCGGGGCACAAGTGATCGCGTTGCCCGAATATTTTTGCCTGATGGGCCAGCGCGACACCGACAAGGTGGCGCTACGCGAAGCCGACGGTCACGGACCGATTCAGGACTTTCTTGCCAATCAGGCACGCCAGCACCGGGTGTGTCTGGTCGGCGGTACCTTGCCGCTGGTCGCCGCCGAAAACGATCGCGTACTTAACAGCCTGCTGGTTTACGGTCCAACGGGGGAGCGGGTTGCGCGCTACGACAAGATCCACTTGTTCCGCTTCAGCAAGGGCAAGGAGGATTACGACGAGTCCCGCACGATTGCTCCTGGCAAGGAGGTGACGAGCTTCAAATTGGCCACCGAGGATGGCGCTCGACTGCGCGTTGGATTGTCGATCTGTTACGACCTGCGGTTCCCGGAACTGTATCGGGCAATGCCGCAACCCGATCTGATTCTCGTTCCGTCGGCTTTCACTGCAACGACCGGTCGCGTGCATTGGGAAGTACTGCTGCGCGCCCGCGCCATCGAAAACCTGGCCTATGTTCTGGCGCCCGCGCAAGGCGGCAGGCATCAGAACGGGCGCGCGACCTATGGCCACACGATGCTGATCGACCCGTGGGGCACAGTGATTGCAGAGCGCGCTGACGGCGAAGGGGTTGTTTTCGGCGACGTTGACCCACAATTGATCGCTGATTCACGTGCTTCTTTGCCGGCTCTGGAGCACCGGGTGCTCAACTGACGCCCGTACAATTGCCGATTCTTCACTGCAGCACTCAATGAAAATCTCCGATCCCGCCCTGGCCCACCTTGCCACCGCGAAGCAATTGCTGCTCGACCCGTTTGGGTTGGAAGAAGCCCAGCTGCAACGCGTGCTTGCGACGATTTTTCAGCACCGTACCGATTACGCGGATCTGTACTTCCAGTACTCGCGTAGCGAGTCGTTTTCGCTCGAGGAAGGTATCGTCAAAAGCGGCAGCTTCGATATCGAGCAGGGCGTCGGTGTGCGGGCAATCGTCGGCGACAAGACCGCGTTTGCATATTCGGACGATATTTCGCTGGACTCGTTGACCGAGGCCGCGATCTCGGCGCGCTCGATCGCGCGCCATGGCGCGGGCAAGGTCAAGGTTGCCCCGAAAGTCGCGGTCCGCTCGCAGTCGTCACGTTATGCCAACGGCGATCCGGTCGCATCGCTCGATGCCGCCGCCAAGGTGCGGATGCTCGAGAAGGTCGAACAATTGGCACGTGCGCGCGATCCGCGCGTCAAGCAGGTCATGGCAAGCGTCGGCGCCGATTACGACGTAATCCTGGTCGCGCGCAGCGACGGCGTGCTGGCGGCCGACGTGCGGCCGCTGGTGCGCGTCTCGGTCAATGTGATCGTCGAGCAAGACGGCAAGCGTGAGCAAGGACATTTCGGAGGCGGTGGCCGGCACGACCTTGCTTATTTCACTGAAGAGCGGCTCGCGGAATACGCGAATCAGGCGGTCGATCAGGCGCTGGTCAATCTGGTCGCGGATCCCGCGCCGGCCGGCATCATGCCGGTCGTTCTAGGGCCTGGCTGGCCCGGCATCCTTTTGCACGAAGCCGTCGGGCATGGACTCGAAGGCGACTTCAATCGAAAGGGGTCGAGCGCCTTCGCCGGCAGGGTCGGTCAGCGCGTTGCGTCCAAGGGAGTGACGGTGATCGACGACGGCACGATCGCGCATCGCCGCGGATCGCTGAGCATCGATGACGAGGGCAACCCGACCCAGCGCACGGTGTTGATCGAAGATGGAATTCTGCGCGGCTACATTCAAGACTCGCTGAACGCGCGGCTGATGAGTGTCGCGCCGACCGGCAATGGCCGGCGCGAATCTTTCGCTCATCTGCCGATGCCGCGTATGACCAACACCTACATGCTGGCCGGCGACAAGGATCCGGACGAAATCGTGCGGTCGGTCAGCAAAGGGATTTACGCCACCAATTTCGGCGGCGGTCAGGTCGACATCACCAATGGCAAGTTCGTGTTCAGCATGGCCGAGGCCTACATGATCGAAAACGGCAAAGTCACGCGCCCGATCAAGGGCGCGACGCTGATCGGCAATGGCCCCGATGCGCTAACGCAGGTGACCATGATCGGCAATGACATGAGCCTCGATCCGGGTATCGGCACGTGCGGCAAGGACGGGCAGAGCGTGCCGGTCGGGGTCGGGCAGCCGACACTGCGGATCGAAGGACTTACGATCGGCGGCACCGCCTAGCGCGCAATGAGGTCTCATTCGCGTCGGTTTAACGGCGCGACAGCAGGTGAGCTGTGGCTACGGTGTCGGACAGTTGCAAACGGCGGAGCCGCTATCGAAGACCACGCGCCATACGCCCGGCGCTTCAAGGCGCCAGATCGAATTGAACCGCGCGAAGACTTTTCCGTCCGGAGTCGACACGGGACCCGTCGAATACGCGAGCGCGCCCGACGGCAGCACCTCAACCAGATCCGGCTTCCATGAGAACGGTGCGCGCGGCGAGTCATAGAACTTTTTCCAGTTCGCGCTGATTGCAGCCTGGCCGCGTACCGGCTTGCCTTCGCTGATGAACACCGCCTCTTCTGAAATGAAGCTGGCGAACGCCGCATGGTCGCGATCCGCCATCGTTTTTGCAAACGCCACCTCAGCCGCAGTGACTTGCGCGTGCAACTGCGCGGTGTCGGCCGGGCTTGCGCCGGTGGCGCAAGCGCTCAGTGACATCGACACTGCGCACAGCAGAATCAGGCGACAAATCATTACTAAACCTCGCTCAGGTTGCACCATCATCGGATCGCCGCTCAATTCGGTTCAGTGTGCACGCCATCAATTACGCCTCCTGGGCGGACACTTAGATGACTCGCCGCGCAGCTGCAGTGGCAGCGTTGCCGGTGTTGGGCGTACCAGACGGCTCGACCAGCAGTAAATGGACCTCTTCCTTGGCCACCGGCCGGTGCTCCACTCCTTTGGGTACCACGAACATCTCGCCGGGCCCCAGATTGACCTGGCGATCTCGCAGTTCAATCGTCAAATGGCCCTTAAGCACGAGAAAGAAGTCGTCCGTATCGTCATGCTTGTGCCAAACGAACTCTCCCTTGGCCTTGACGACCATGACGTCGTGTCCGTTGAACTGCGCCACGGTTCTCGGTTGCCAGTGCTCCGAGAACGTCGCCAGCTTCGCTTCCAGGTTGATCTGACTCATTTCGTGCAGCCTAGCGCTTTGCTCAATGCGGCGACTCTCGCACATAATCAATAGGTCCGTAAGCGCCGCTTTGCATCTTCCGCCACCAATGCCTGCCCGGTGAAACTGCTGCCGCCCATCGTCTGGCTGGTGCGTTTGCTCGTCGGCGCGTACCCGCGCTGGATCGGTTCCGCGCCGACGGCAACACAGCGCGTTTACTTCGCCAATCACACCAGCCACATGGATACGATCGTTCTATGGGCCGCGCTGCCGGGCGCTTTGCGCGCGAATACGCGCCCGGTCGCAGCCAGGGACTATTGGGACAAGCCGGGACTGCGCGGAACAATCGCAAAGGAGGAGTTAAACGTAGTGATGATCGACCGCAGCCGGGCCGATCCCGACGCTGATCCTCTCGACCCGTTGCGCGACGCGCTCGAACACGGCTTCTCGCTGATCATGTTTCCCGAGGGGACGCGTTCCGCGCAGCCGCTGCCCGGCGAATTCAAGTCGGGCCTGTATCACCTTGCGACCGCGTTTCCGGCGGTGGAATTGATTCCCGTTTACATAGAGAACCTGCACCGGAGCATGCCGAAAGGTGCGTTGCTGCCGGTGCCGATCATATGCACCGTGCGCTTCGGTGGCGCATTGCGGCTGCGTGCGGACGAAGACAAGGACGACTTTCTGCAGCGCGCGCGCAACGCGGTAGCTCAGTTAGCAGGTTAGCGAGATGGGGCTCACGCTAAACGAAACATTTCTCGCCATTTTCTGCGCACTTGCGATTCTGTCGCTGATTGCGACCGGCGCCGGCCAGTGGGTCACGTCGCGCACGATGGACACGGTACGACTTACGCGGCTCGCGATCGTCAACTCGCGCGTGCGCTCTTCGTGGTCGGTTCTCGCCCTGTTCACCGTCGCTTTTGTGATCGGCCCGAATGCGTTGCTGGTCGTGTTCGCGCTGGCGTCATTCTTCGCGCTGCGCGAATTCGTATCGCTGACTCCGATCAAGTCCTCCGATCACTGGGCTCTGGTCGTGGCCTTCTATCTGGTCATTCCCGCGCAATACCTGCTGCTCGGATTCGGTCGCGCCAACTTGTTCGCGGTATTCATTCCGGTCTATGTATTCCTGCTGATGCCGGTCGTGATGGCGATCAAACAGGACACCGAGTTTTATCTGCAGCGCGTGGCCAAGGTGCAGTGGGGACTGATGATCAGCGTGTACTGCGTCAGCCATGCGCCTGCGATCGCCACGCTGCCGATCCGCGGCTATGAGGATCGGGGGCCCTTGTTGCTGCTGTTCTTTCTGTTGATTCTCTTTTTGACCGATCTGCTGCAGGTGATCGCCAGCACCCTGCTCGGCGGAACTCCGTTGAAAGTCAATCTGAACAAGACGGCCAAGGGTGCCTTAGCAGGTGGCGCCGCAGGAGTGTTGATCGGCACGGCTCTGTGGTGGCTGACTCCGTTCTTGTGGTGGCAGGCGTTGGGAATGTCCGCATTGATCGTTGGCAGCGGATTCATGGGTACCGTCGTACTGTCGCTGGTCAAGCGCAGCCTCGGGGCAAAGCAATGGGATTCCGAACTCGTGCTGACGCGCGGAGTGCTCGAGCGGCTCGACGCGCTGATGTTCGCGGCGCCGGTGTTCTGGCAAGTGACGCGCTATATATGGGTAATTCGGGCCGATCTTTGACTTGCCTCGGCCCCCAATGCTCCGGTATCTTGCGGGCATGAACGTTTCTGCGCGCCATTTCTACTTTTACTTTTACGGCTTTTTCCGGCCCCTGGCGGAACGAGTCGAACGGCGCACGTAGAACACACCGAATCGACCGAAACCGCCAGGCGAACCTGGCGGTTTTTTTTTGCGAACTGATGTTGAGGCAGCTAATGGATGGTTCTAGAAAGGCCCGAGCGATGCGCTACATGACCGATGACCTGCGGATCAAGGAGATCAAGGAGCTGGCGCCGCCATCGCACCTGCTGCGCGAATATCCATGCGATGAGAAAACATCGTTGACCGTATTCGAGGCGCGCGAAGCGATCCATCGCATTCTGCACGGCGAGGACGATCGGCTCGTGGTCGTCATCGGGCCGTGTTCGATTCACGATCCGGTCGCAGCGCTCGAATACGCGCGCCGGTTGCATGGCGAGCGCGAGCGGCTCAAATCGGAGCTCGAAATCGTGATGCGCGTCTACTTTGAGAAGCCGCGCACGACGGTCGGCTGGAAGGGATTGATCAACGATCCCGATCTTGATGGCAGTTTTCGCATCAACCACGGACTGCGCGTGGCGCGCGAGTTGTTGATGGGGATCAACATGACGGGCATGCCAGCTGGGTGCGAGTATCTCGACATGATCACGCCGCAGTACATCGCGGACTTTGTCTCGTGGGGCGCGATCGGTGCGCGTACGACTGAAAGCCAGGTCCACCGCGAGCTGGCATCGGGTCTGTCGTGCCCGGTAGGCTTCAAGAACGGCACCGATGGCAACATCAAGATTGCGACCGACGCAATCAAAGCTGCGCAGCAGCCGCACCACTTCCTATCGGTCACCAAGGGCGGCCATTCGGCGATCGTGTCGACCAAGGGCAACGACGATTGCCACATCATTCTGCGCGGCGGTAAAAAGCCGAACTTCGACGCCCCCAGCGTCGCGTCGGCGTGTGCCGAACTGCGTGCCTCCGGCCTGCTCGAGCAGCTGATGATCGACGCCAGCCACGCCAACAGCCAGAAAGACCACACCAATCAGATCAAGGTCTGCAACAGCATCGGGCAACAATTGTCGGCAGGCGAATCGCGCATCATCGGGGTGATGATCGAAAGCCATCTGGTCGCCGGCAGGCAGGAGCTAGTCGCCGGCAGCCCGTTGAGT
The DNA here is from genome assembly GCA_963829995.1 of uncultured beta proteobacterium. Taxonomy (GTDB): domain Bacteria; phylum Pseudomonadota; class Gammaproteobacteria; order Burkholderiales; family Burkholderiaceae_F; genus JACCZX01. Next base: position 32,448 of record CAWHKW010000009.1, read on the forward strand.
TACGGGCAGTCCATTACCGACGCATGCATCGGATGGGACGACACCGTCGGCGTGCTCGGCTCGCTCGCCGCCGCGGTACGCACCCGGCGCAACGTCAAAGGCAGCGTTTAGAAGCAGCGGCCCTCCCCAGTGCCAGATGCTCGGCGCTAGGCGGCGCGGCGCTCGACGTACTCCGGCACCCCATCGTAAAGAAGCAGGATGCATTGCATCCGCGGTTGATCGATCGAACGATCGGCAGCTTTCAACCGTTCGTCGGTTGGAGTTGACAATGCCCGCCACTTCTATCAAAGTGATATCACTTCGATAACAACGGGGAATGCGATGCAAAACGCGCCGGTGACCAAAGAGATCGAAAGAAGGAGCGGAAGCGGCTATCTATGGGCAGCGATCGGCATCGCGCTGGTGCTCGCCGGCATCTTTTTCGTGGTGCGACCGATGGGCGTGTGGGCGATCGCGTTGGGCGCGGTGCTGATCGTCGCGGGCGCGTTTGTGCTGGTCGGTCTTTACATGCTGCAGCCGAATGAGGCTGCGATCCTGTTGCTGTTCGGCGAGTATGTCGGGACCGATCGGTCCGAAGGGCTGCGCTGGGCCAATCCGTTTTACAGGAAACAGAAGATCAGCCTGCGTGCTCACAATCTGAACGGCGAACGATTGAAGGTCAACGACAAGCGCGGCAATCCCATCGAGATCGCGGCGGCAATCGTCTGGAGAGTGCGCAACACCGCACAGGCGGTGTTCGACGTCGAGGACTACGACGTCTACGTGCGCGTGCAGGCCGAAACGTCGGTGCGTTATCTGGCATCGAGCTACGCCTATGACGAAGGTGAGCACGAGGGATCGGACGAACCCACACTGCGTGCCAGCCAATCCAAGGTCACCGCCGCATTGATCCGCGAGCTGGCAGACCGATTGGAGCCCGCCGGCATCGTGGTCGAGGACGCCAAGCTCACTCACCTTGCTTACGCGCCGGAAATCGCACAGGTCATGCTGCGGCGGCAGCAGGCCGAAGCGATCATCTCCGCACGCAGCAAGATCGTGCACGGCGCTGTCAGCATGGTCGAGATGGCGCTGAAGGGATTATCGGAGCGCGGCATCGTCGATCTCGATTCAGAGCGCCGCGCCGCGATGGTGTCGAACCTGCTGGTGGTGCTGTGCTCCGAGAACGATACGCAGCCGGTGATCAACACCGGCACGCTGTATCAGTAAGCGGAACCTGGCTGATGAATCCTCTGGTGCTGTGGGTGCCTGGAACGCTGTTGTTCATCATCGGCGCGCTGTTGCTTGGGCTCGGCCGCCTCGAGCTCGGTGTCGCGCTTGCGGTGATTGGAGTGGGTATCGCTCTCGAGACGGCCGGTACGCTGTTGTGGGTACGCCAGCGCAAGCCACCGAGCCGCTAACTCGCGCGGTCAGCAAACAGTGACGAGCGCCGAGAGAAAAGCGTTCTTGCTGCGAGTCGACCCAGCACTGTGGGCGGAACTCGAACGCCTGGCGTCGAGCGAATTACGCTCGGTGAATTCGCAGATCGAGTTTTTGTTGCGCGAGGCGCTCGAGCGCCGAGGTATTCGCGCCAAGGCGCAGAAGAAATCGCGAGCAACTACGTAGGGACGCAGCTCAGGCGGTGCGCGCGCCATCGACCGGGAATTCGACGCCCGATATGAATTCCGCAGCGTCGCTGCCCAGATAAACCGCGGCAGCGGCAACGTCCGAGGGCCGGCACATGCGGCCGAGTGGAATCGTCGCCAGAAACTTCACACGATTCTCGGGCGTATCGGACATGCCCATGAATTTTTCAAGCAGGCCCGTTTCGCCAATCACCGGACAGATTGCGTTGACTCGAATGCGGTCGGGTCCCAACTCGACGGCGAGCGACTTCGACAACAGATTCACAGCGCCCTTGCTGGCGTTGTACCAAGTCAGGCCGGGCCGCGGGCGGATGCCGGCTGTTGATCCGATGTTCAGGATCACGCCGCCTTTTTTTTCGCGCATCAGCGGCACCACCGCGAGTGTCATGTAATAGATCGACTTGACGTTCACCGCGAACACCTTGTCGAACGTGGCTTCGTCGACATTAAGCAGAGGCATGTTGGTATGTGTCGTGCCCGCGTTGTTGACAACGATATCGGGCGCACCGAACTTTACGACGCACGCACGAACCAGCGCATCGACATCGCGCTGCACCGAGACATCGCAGCGTACAAACAGAGCCGCGGCACCGAACTCACGCGCCAGCGCTTCACCTTTGCCCTGCTCGAGATCTGCAATAACGACGCGCGCTCCTTCGGCCACGTAAGCGCGCACGATGCCTTCGCCGAAACCCCCCGCGCCGCCGGTGACGATTGCGACCTTGCCTTCCAGCTGTTTCATTTGCAGTCTGGTGTCATCGGCGGCCGGTGATCTCGGCGTAGAACGCATCGCTGGTTGGCTTGCGGCCCAGAAACTCTTCGACTAGTACCTGCGGCGGACGCTGCCCACCCGGCCCGAGGATCGTTTGCCGATAGCGGCGCCCCACGTCCGCACTCATCAGCTTGCCGTCGAACGCAGACAGCATGTCGAGCGCCAGCACCTGCGACCACATGTAGCCGTAATACCCGGCGGCATAACCGCCCATCAGATGCCCGAAGCTCGCCGGAAAGAGCGAGCCGTCGACATGACCAAGGCGGCTCTTGCCTTCCACCTCTGCCCACGTCGCCATCGCGGGCGGCGGCGCACCGGTGTGCAGCTTCATGTCATACGCGGCGTATTGGCGCTGCCGTGCGAAGCGCGTGCCTTGACCGTACTTGCGCGCCGAGTCGAGTTGCTTGATCTGTGCGCTGGTCAAGCGTGGACAGTCCGGACAGATCTCGGCGAACAGGCTGAGGGCTTCCTCGCGGCGCGCCCATTCCTCGAACATCTGCGAAGGCGCTTCGACAAAGTCGCGCTTGACCGAAGTCCCGCTTTGATCGGCATACCGTGTTTTCGAAAGCACGGCGTGCAGCACATGGCCGAACTCGTGCAGCAGCGTCTCAAGCTCGTCGTGATCGAGCCCTTTCCGATTGAAATTGGTGACGAGCACCGATATCGGTGTGCGGTGCGCGAGCGTCGACCCCGGCCGCCCCGAGAACGCCGCGGCATGGTTGTACTTGCCCTCGCGCGGATACAGATCGAGGTAGATGCCGCCGATGAATGCGCCGGACTGGGTCGCTGCGTTCTTTGCGGCTGCACCGGTTTTGCTCTGGGTATCTGTTGCGGACGCTTGCTCAAAAACATCGAAGTACCGCACGTCTTCATGCCAGACAGGAACCTTGCGCTCGACAAACTTGATCCCGTACAGCTGCTCGGCGAGTCTGAGCGTGTACAAAACGCTCTTGTCGGTTGGGAAGTAAGCGCGCAGCGCCTCCTGATCGATCTGAAAGCGCGCTCGACGCACCCGCTCCTGGTGAAACGCCAGGTCCCAGCGATGCAGGATCGGCGCGGCAGGATCGGTGCCGGTGAACTTTGCCTTGTCGGCGCGCAGCTCGGCCAGCTCGCGCGCCTCGACTTCGTCCACCGCTGCTTGCACCTTGCCGAGAAATTCGTTCACAGCGGCAGGCGTTTGGGCCATGCGGCGCTTGACCGCGTACGTCGCAAAGTCCGGCACGCCGTGCAAGAGTGCCAGTTCATGGCGAAGCTTCAGCGCCCGATCGAGCAGCAACAAATTTTGCTCGCCGCCCTCGCGATTCTTGGCCATCCACACCTTGCGCCGCGCTGCCTCACTGGTGGCGTTCTGCATGAACGGCACGACGGTCGGATAGTCCAGACCCAGCACGAGATTGCCGTTCGCATCGCGCTTGCGCGCGGCGAGCCAAGCTTCGGGCATGCCGGCCGTCTCAGCCGGCGTGAGCACGACGGTGGTCGGGTCCTCGTTGACGTTTTTGCTGAACTGCAGGCCCAGACGTTCGATCTCGTCGGCGATTTCCTGCGCGCGCTTGCGTTTGTCGGGCGGCAGCGTCGCCCCACCGTCTTCGAACTTCTCGATCAGATCCTGCTTGAAGGTCTGGTCGATCGCATCCTTCGGCTTGACCGCGCGCACGCGCTGGTACAGCGGCTCGCTTTGGGCCATTTCGGTCTCGAACGGCAACAGTTTCTCCAGGCACGCTTGCGCAGCGTCACGCGTCGCCTTGTCGGGCGCCACGTGTTGCAGCAGGTAAACCGGATAGCCGAAATCGGCCACCTGTATCGAAAGCCGGTTCCAGTCCGCGAAAACACCGTCATCTTTCTTCGCTTCGATCGCCTTCTTGGTCGCGCGCAGTTTCGCGAGCTCGCGGTCGCAGCGAGCAGTGATGGTCGCCGCGTCGAACACCGGAATCAGCGGACGAGCCGGAGCGCCAATCGCTGTGCCCATGATTGCGGTCATCGCTATCAGGCCGGCCGCCGCAGCCACTAACTGCCTAAGTTTCATGTCGGACTCTTGGTTGGACTACTGATTCTTGCGTTGTTGCCATTGCACGTCGGCACCGCCGGCATGGCGGTTTAGAACGCGCGCCAGAACAAACAACAGATCGGAAAGGCGATTCAAATATTGCCGCGGGGCATCGTTCAGCGCGTCCTGCTTGCCCAGCGCAACCAGCGAGCGTTCGGCACGCCGGCAAACGGTTCGACAAACGTGCGCCATCGCAGCGGCAGAAGAGCCGCCGGGCAAAATGAACTCGGCAAGGCGCGGCAAGTCGGAGTTGTAGTGCGCGAGCCGGGCATCGAGCCGCGCGACTTGCTTGTCGCTGATCATCGAATACCCAGGGATCGCCAGCTCGCCGCCCAGATCGAACAGATCATTCTGAATCTCGGCAAGATCAATGCGCACCTGGTTCGATAGCTCGCTGGTCAACAGCACACCGATCGTCGAGTTGAGCTCGTCCACGTCACCCAGCGCCGCCACTCGCAGGTGATCCTTGCCGACACGAGTGCCATCGCCCAGTCCGGTGGTGCCGTCATCGCCGGTGCGCGTTGCAATCTGAGACAGTCGATTGCCCATAGAATTGCCCTTAACGGTCTGCACATCAGACCCAGGACACTATTATGAATGCGCCAGTATTACCTCACGTTTTGCGCAAGCCGTTGCCAGCGGAATTCCTGGATGCCTTGCAAGCGGTTTTCGGCGCGCGCCTGTCGACCGCCGACGCGGTACGCGAGCATCACGGTCGCGACGAGTCGCCGTACCCGCCGATGCCGCCGGACGCGGTGGTATTCGCCAAATCGACCGATGAAGTCGCCTCGCTGGTCGGCCTTTGTGTGCGTTACCGCGTCCCGTTGATTCCGTACGGAGTCGGATCGTCGCTCGAAGGGCATCTGCTTGCTTTGCAGGGCGGTGTGTGCGTCGATCTGTCGCAGATGAATCAGGTGCTCGCGGTCCATTCCGAGGACCTCACCGTCACAGTGCAAGCCGGCGTCACACGCAAGCAGCTGAATCAGCACCTGCGCGATACGGGTTTCTTTTTTCCGATCGACCCGGGCGCCGATGCCACGCTCGGCGGCATGACAGCGACCGGAGCATCCGGCACCAACGCAGTTCGCTACGGCACGATGCGCGAGAACGTCCTGGCGCTGACGGTCGTGACAGGTGAAGGCAAAGTAGTGCGCACCGCTCGCCGAGCGAAAAAATCGAGCGCTGGGTATGACCTCACGCGCCTCTTCGTCGGCAGCGAAGGCACACTCGGCGTCATCACCGAGATCACGCTGCGCATATATCCGCAGCCGGAAGCGGTTTCGGCTGCGTCGTGTTCGTTTCCTACCGTCGAAGATGCGGTGCAGACAACGATCGCAACAATACAAATGGGGATTCCGATCGCGCGCTGCGAATTGCTCGACGCGCTGACGGTCAAGGCAGTCAATGCGCGCGACAAGCTCGGGCTGCCCGAGATGCCGCTGTTGCTGTTCGAGTTTCACGGTTCGGAAGCCAGCGTTGCCGAGCAGGCGGCAGCAGTCGAGGAAATTGCACGCGAGCACGGCGCCGCCGCATTCGACTGGGCGACACGTCCGGAAGACCGGACCCGCCTATGGGAAGCGCGGCACAACGCGTACTTCGCGTGTCTGCAACTGAAGCCGGGGTGTCGCAGCTTCACGACCGACGTGTGCGTGCCGATCTCGCGACTCGCCGAGTGCATCGCCGAGACGGTTCGCGACACCGAGGAATCGTTTCTGCCGGCACCGATCCTCGGGCACGTCGGCGACGGCAACTTTCATTGCGCGATCCTGGCCGACACATCGAAGTCGAACGAGCTGGCCGAAGCCGAGCGGCTGAATAAATTGATCGTCACGCGCGCGCTGGCGATGGACGGCACGTGTACCGGGGAACACGGTGTCGGCATGCACAAGATGGAGTTTCTGCGCGAAGAACACGGCGATGACGCGCTCGAACTGATGGCGCGCATCAAGCGATCGTTCGATCCGCTGGATATTCTGAATCCGGGCAAGGTCGTGCGCGTTTGAGGCGACGTGCAGATCGTCAGGTCTTGATACCCAGCGCGGAGCGTTGCGACTCGCTCAGCCCGCCGAGCACGTCGGCTGCGTGATCATGTCCCTGCGTGACGATCTGATCGAAGCGCGACCATTGAAGCAACCCGACCCGTTGCAGTGGCGGACTGAAATATAGATCGGTCAGCTGGCGCAGTTGCTGCTGGCGCGATGTGCTGTACAAAATGGTCACGTTGAGCAGGTACGCCATTAACGACGGCAGCCGGTAGCGCCGCTTGCTGCGCGGCCGCAGCCGGTCGCGCAGCAGCGTCCACGCGCCAGGCACCTCGTCGAAGTCCAGCCGGCGTGCAGTGCGCGCACCCAAATCGACGCCGATCACCGTGCCGACGCCGCGCATGTCGCGCATCACATCGACCGGAAAGTTGTTGAAGGTGCCGCCGTCGCACAGCAGATCCCCGTCGTGCACTACCGGGGGCAATGCGCCGGGAATCGCGATGCTTGCCAGAAGCGCCCGTGCGAGGTCGCCGTGGCGCACCTGCTGTTCGCGCGCCTGTGAATAGTTGGTCGCAACGCAGAAGTACGTCTTCCACAGATCCTCGATAGCGATTCGAGCGCCTACGAGTTCACCGAGCGATGTTTCGATCGCAGCTTTTACCCGCTGGCCTTTGATCAGCGAGATCAGCGGCAACCAGGTGTAGTCGCCGGTCGGATTGGTGCTGAACCCTTTACGCGCGATGTCGATTGCTTTTTCGACTGGGGGATCAGCCGCCACCATGGCCGCCAACACGGCACCGATGCTGGTGCCGCCGACGCAATCGATTTCGACGCCGTGCTGATGCAGAGCGCGCCAAACACCGAGGTGCGCAAAGCCGCGCGCACCGCCACCGGCGAACACAAGCCCGACCGCTTTGCGTGCCAACAGCCGGGCCAGGCGAGCAATATCGCGCTCGAGTTCCGGACGGAGGTGAACATGCGCCGTGACCGGACGACGCGCCAGCCATTCGCGCGTGCCGCGCGGCGTCACCAGGTCAGCCGGGTGGAGCAACAGCAGAATCTCGGCCGCCTCGCTACGTGCCGGGCGCTGGGTCAGACACGCTTGCTCAATCGCGTGCACTGCAGGTGGTTGCGCTGCTTCGGCCACCAGCAGTATTTCATCGCTGTGACTGATGCAACGCTGCGTCCACGGCCCGGGCGTCACCTGCGCCAGCAACAGGACGAAGTCGTGCTCGGCTTCGATCGCATCGAGGGCCAGGGCGATGTTCCTGTCCGCATGCGCGCCGGTGCTCAGTGCGATGCCCGGCTCGCCTAGTGCGCGGTCGATTTCTGCCGCGTCGACCACGCGCACGCGCCCGAACCGTTCTAGCTGTTGCGCCAACCGCCGCGCGAAACCATCCAGTGCAATGCCATTCGTGATTGGTAGCAGACCCACCGTGACGGGTGCCGCCACCGGCAGCCGTTGATGCTCGGTCTGCAGACGGCGAATGATCTGGCGCGTAAAAATGATCGAGGCTTGCGGGCTGAGTCCGAGCAACTGGTCGAAGTGTTGCTTGTTCAGCTTTACCAGCACCGAGTCACGCAACGCGATGACGGTGGCCGATCGAGGCTCACCCGTATACAGGCTCATCTCGCCGATGACTTCACCGCGCGCCATCTCGCGCACCATGCGTTGCTCACCTGCTTCGTCGCGCACGTAAACGCGCAGCCGCCCACTGATGCAGAGATAGGCAGAATCTCCCGCCGCGCCCTGCTCCATCAGCACTTCGCCGCCGGCAAGTTCGAGCCACTGCAGATGCTGCTGCAGAAAGGCGATCGCCGCGGGTGCGTCTCCCAGTAGCGCTGTCAACTGCTGCGCGAGCAACGCATCTCGATGCGGCGGCCTTGCCGCGTGGTTAGTCATCCGACGAGTGTGTCAGCCGACCGCATGCGCCGCTCGCAGCTCGTCGCTCAGCGAGCGCACGCGCGATGCAAGCAGCAAACTGATGTTCAGTAGCAGCTTGCCGAATACCGCAGGATGCTCGGCCACCAGCCGCTCGTAAGGCTCGCGCTGCAGTTGGAGCACAAGTGCATCGCTTTCAGCGATCGCATCGGCGGAACGGGCAGCTCCGGCAAGAAGTCCCATATCGCCGAACACGACGCCCGGCGCAAATGAAATCAGGCGCCTTCCGTGCGGTGCGTCGGCCTCGATCTGAGAAGCCGACATCCAAATTCCGATCTGCCCTTGCAACAAGATGTACATGGAATCGCCAGGGTCCCCGAATCGAAACACCATCTCGCCCTTGGCAAAGCGCCGCTCGGTCATCATTGACGCCAGTACAGCGACCTCGTCGGCGTCGAACCCCGACCCTGCCAAAGCTTCTCCAAGCGTCAGTGGCACATCGTCGATGTCTGCGCGCGTCAGAGTCGCCAGCAACTGGTCCTCGGCGTGTTCGAGCGCACGGTCGGCGTCCGGAAAAAACTGGGCGTCGGCCAGTCGCTCATGCACGTCCATGTCGCGAATCATGCGCATGCCTTGGTCACGCGGCGACAACCCGGCGAACAACAAGTGCTTGCCTGCCCGTCGGACGACGTCGGCCGCTTGCAGCAGTACGCGCGCGCCACTGGCATCGACTTCGGTGACGCGCTCGAAGTCGATCAAGATCTGATCCGAGACGTGAACCAACCGTTCGATTTCTTCATCAGCCGCCTCCGCCGTTCCGAAGAACAGCGCGCCATCAAGCTCCAACAATGCGATCCGCTGGCCGTGCATTCGCAGCAGTTCGGCGTCGGCAGCCGGGCGGACTTTGCGCGAGGCCCGATGACTGGCGTGAATGACCTGACGGATTGGAGGTTTGCTATTGCTGCGGATGAACATCAAGATCGAGACGAGCACGCCGACGCCGATTGCGAGCGGCAGTGAAACGAACACTGCGATTCCCGCGACCACCAGCATTACCGCATAACTCTGTGCAAGAGCGCGGGGCATACGCCACCGCAAGCTCTGCCGCAACAAGACGCCGGTGGCACTGCGCGTCCACGCATCGACAAGCGTGTAAGCAACCGCCGCAAAAACGCCGGCGATCGCCGCCATCGGCACGTTGCTCATCAAGGGCAGACCAACCACCAAGGCAAACAGCAGTCCGATCGCGAAAAAGAGCCGCGACATACCGGTGGTCCCGCCGGCGTCGACATTGACTTTGCTGCGGCCGACGGCGCCGGCGCCCGCCAGTCCGCCGATGAAGCCAACGGCGACGTTGGCGACCCCCTGTTGAAGTAGTGCACGTCCGCGGTCGTTGCGTTGATGCGTAAATTCATCGATGGTCGAGCCTGCCAATGCTGTCTGCAGGCTCGATACGAACGCGACCGCAGCTGCGAACTGGACGACCACCCACAGCTTGTCGCGCAGCAGGCCATCGCCAAGGCGATCAAATAACGGCGCCATCGCGTCAATACCAGGCCAATCGAAGCGCGGCGCATTGAATAGCGGGCCGAGCGCGCTCGCGAGCGGCGTAAGCGCCAGTAAGTGATGCAGCATGATGGCTGCCAATAGTCCTATTAGATAGGCCGGCATGCGTCGCGTCCATCGCGGTGGGCGAATTGCGATCAGAAAAGCTGTCAATGCAACGATCGGCGCCAGCGGCTGAGCATTTCGCCACTCTGCCGCCCCTTGCCCCGCCGGCAAACCGAGCAGATATGGCAGCATCGCCAACACCATCAAAACCGCAGTGCCGTTCATGTAGCCGGCATGAACGGGATAAGGCACGTAGCGGACCAAGCCGCCCAGTCTGAGCGATGCAATCAGCACCTGCATGACGCCGGCCAGTGCCGTCCCAAACGCTATGAAAGCCAGCAGTAACGGTATCGCCGGTCGCCCGTCCGCCGAGAGAAACCGCGGATCAATAACGAGCGCACCAATGAGCGTCGGCACCAGCAGTGCCATGGCGGCGCTGGGACCGCTTAGCAGCGGCCCGCGGCCACCCAGCACGAACATCGTCCCACTGACAATCGCCGCAGAGCAGACGCCGAGTACGAAACCGAGCGGCGCCTGCTCTGGCCCGAGTCGTGAGTAGGCAATCAGGCCGTAGCTGCCTTCGATTGCAAGCAGTACAACGGCAGCAGTCAGGCCACCGGCGATGTCCCCCCGCGCAACCCCGCGGCTTTGGAACAATGATTTCCACCAGCTTGACCGCGCGGCCGTACTACTCATTCACCCCCCGAAGCATCCCGCCGGCGACCTCCAGAACCTAGATCGCGCCTCTCTACCGAGTGGCGCAGCCGCCCTCGAAGCGCCTCTCCGCGCAAGCCGCGGGCGAGCATAGCAAGGCAGCCGTCATCCATCTGGCGGAGGCTGGTCGAGGAGTTGCCGACGGATGGCGCACTCTCGCGTTGACTGCATCCCGCGTTTTGGTCATGCTGCGATGCTCAAATTGACGAATTGCGGGACTTCTCCATTGCAATTCGCTTTTTGAGCGACGAGAGCGGCAGCCTGAAGGCGCGCCTGTCGCGGGGGACAGAGAGTGTCTTAAGTGTCTTGATTTTCCCCCATGGGTAGGGGCGCGATGTATTCGCAGTAACAGGAGGATTTTGTGAAACAGACCGGTCTATTGGTGTCGATTAGTTCAGCGCTGCTGGTTTCCGCGCTTTCGTCTACGTCCTACGCCCAGAACACACAGCGTTCTGTGGGCGTAATCGGCGTCCCAGTTGCGGACGCAATCAGCTACAGCGAGCCCGCCCAAAACAAGAAGCCCGCGCTCGAGAGCGTGATCACCTACCTCGTCACCATCACCTCGGAAAATGGCAACACGTATAACCAGGTGCGGTATGAGCCGACGTTTTACGCGTTGTCTGGCCCGACTCAGCTTGACTGCGATCTTCATCAAGATCCGGGTTCACCGTGCAAGTTGGACGCCACGGCGGTTCAGGGCGTGGTCTGCAACGTCGGCCAGCTGCAGGCCCAAACGCCCAGCACGACGTTCGCTATCTTCTTCAAATCGCCGGAGAAACCGGCTAGCGGGGCGCACGGGACTTTCAACCTAGGCGGCAAGGTCTATTTCGCGGAGGGCCCCCCGAAGGAAATGCCAAACGCCCCGGTGGATCTCGGCACGAACAGCCCCACCACCGTCAAGAGCGGTGTGCGAAAGGGCGGCGCGTTGGTCTTCACCGGAACGGGCGGAGTGCCAACCGACACCGACAAGAACGCCTCGCTGCTCAGCGTTCCGGCACTGCCAAGCGGGTACAGCTTCGGCTTCTCGAAGCTGGAAGAGAACGAGCCATTGACACCACCGACCAGCTGCCCGACGTCGGCCCCTTGCCTGGCCTTCTTCGGCGTTACGGTGACCGACATAGAAAACGGGACCAAGATTCGCTTTGCACCCGCCGCCGTCACTGATCCGCTAAAGCAGTACATCGTGGTGACGCTGCGGCGCGACGACACGTTGTTCACGGGCAGCATCGCTAAAGCGAGCTTTTATTACCAGCGCCGATGGCACTACGACGTGGGTAAAAGTTGAACCATGTCAGCAAGCGACTGACCCAATTCCCACCGGCTGGGATCGCTGCATCTATGACCGCCGGGTGTTGAAGGTCAGCGACCCCGAAGTTAAGGCGGACCCATCGCTCAAGGGCGTCGCACAAGTCATCATCATCGAGAAGGAAAACGGCTTCTTCGCCTGGTGAACCGCTTCGCCGCAGGATGAAAGCGCGCCTTTTGGCGCGCTTTCTTATTGCGCCATATGTTCGCGCGACCACCGCTCGAGATGCTCGAGCGATGCGCGGTCGCCCTTACTGCGATACAGCGCACGCGCCTCCGTTAGGGCAGCGCTTGCTCCATCGATTTCATCGGACAGCAGCCGAGTAACCGCGAGGTCAAAAAGCGCGTCAGCCTGAAGTATCGGCAAACCGGTCTTCCGCGCGATCGTCAAGGCGGACTCGGCAAGTTCCTTCGCTTCATTGAACTTACCCACCCGAGCAAGAATGGGGGCCCGCACGGTGCGCCATCGCACCTGCGCGTCCAGATCATGCTCGGCGGCGGCCTCTTCCGCTGCAATCGACAGGTCGAGTGCCTCTTGATCGCGTCCCTGCTCGCGCACGATACGCGCCAACAGTGCCGCCATCGATGCAAGGAAATAGGTCTCGCCGTGCTCTTGCAGGAAAGCATAATCCGCCCGCACCTCTGCCTCGCCGCCTGCCAAGTCGCCGGCCAAGAGCTCGACGATGATCACATCCAGGCCGGTTGAAGCCGCATGCACCCCCTGCCCCAATTCACGAAGCGTACTGCGGGCCTGCCGGTAAAGATCACGGGCGATCTCGAAGTCGCCGTTCATCGCCCTGAGTTGCGCGATACGACATCGAATCACGCTGGCGACCTGACGATCGGCCAACCCCCCTGCAAGAATGGCTTCAACGCGGGCTATGGCATCCGGCACTGGAGTCGGGCCGAAGAGCGCGCTGAGTGATAGACCAAGACCACTTCGCGCGACCATGCGCTGGTTACCCGCTAAGCGTGCATGTTCTGCCACCAGCCCGATGGTTGTGCCTGCTTCATCGAGCCGCCCCGCGTTCTGGTGCACCAAAGCAATTAGGCGATAACTGTTCGAGAGCTCATCGTGCGCATCGGTGCCGGTCAGCACAGTGATCCCCTCCTGCGCGACGCGCTGCGCGTCCTCACTCCAGTTGCTGCCGCGCTCGCCGCTGTATAGGCGGATGAACATGCCGACCTGCTCGGCTGCAATCTTGACTCGCGCGAGTTCCTTCGCCTCCGCCTTTGACAAGCACTCAGCGGCGAGGGTGCGCGCCTCGGCAAAGTCACCCAGTTCGACATGCACTTCGGCATAAGCTGGCAAAAGGCCTAGACGAATCTGATCGTCCTCAGACATCAGCTTGATGGCTCGGCTGTAAAGATTTGCTGAGGCGTGCATATCACCACGCTGAAACGCACGTCGACCGGCGGATGCCAGCCTTTTTGCCCCGTCTCGGCCGATAGCAGCGCCGGCCTCGTCGATGGGCCCCAGCTCGCCTAGGTACTTGTAAGCCTGCTCCAGGTGATAACCGAGGATCGCTTCGAATTCCTGGCCACGATCGCTTTCGGCGTTGACCTGGTCGGCCCATTTGACGAACTCGACGTGCATCGTCGCGCGTGCGCGCTTGAGCAAGCCGTTGTAGACGGTGTCGCGCACCAAGTGATGATCGAAGCGATATCGCGACTCGGAACCGACCGTTGTAGCGGGTCGGATGAAGTGCTTGCGTGACAACGCAGTCAGTTGCACTTCGATGCCGTCACGCAGAGGCGGCGGCGCGAGTGCCTGGACAGCGGCCTGTGGAAACTCCAGCCCGATCACCGCGGCCGGCTCTGCAGCCGCGCGTTCACTGCGCTGCAGATTATCCAAGCGTGCCTCGAGCAGCGCATGGATCGTGGGCGGCACTGCGATGTCAGCCTGCGTCTGAACGCCGACCCATTTTTCACCTTCCTGTCGCACGGCGCCCGTGTCGATCAGCATCGCCAGCATCTGTTCGACGTAAAGCGGATTGCCTTCGGCCGCGTCAACAATGCGCTTCATCAGAGCCTGCGGGTAGGCCAGTCGCGCCGATCAGATTCGTCACGACCTGCTCGGCGGCGGAGTCGGCCAGCGGCTGTAGCACCAGCCGATTCGAACGTTCGCGTTCGCCCCAGTTAGCCCGCTCCTCGAGCAGTTCATGGCGGGCGGTCGCAAGCATAAGCACCGGCGCATCCTCAACCGTATCCAGCAGATGCTCGAGCAGATCCAGGAAGGCCGGCTCGGCCCAGTGGATGTCGTCGATCATCGCCACCACTGGACCTTCTCGGGCCAGCAGTTGCACGAAGCGTCGAGCGCCCCAGTAGATCTCGTGCAGCGGAAACTGTCTTGCGCTCAGTCCCGTCGCCGACGCCAGGCGATCCGCAACATCGTCGTCTTCAACGCAGGCCAGAATTTTCCCGCGCGCAACCTCCGGCGAGTCATCCTGCAGTACTTTCGCCGCCTCGACGACCATCTCGCGTAAGGGCCAGAACGTGATGCCCTCCCCGTAGGCAAGGCAGCGGCCGAAAATAATGCGCGCGCTGCCACCGACCCGGTCCATCATTTCCCGCACCAAGCGCGACTTGCCCACACCCGCATCGCCGATCACTGTCACCATCTGTACGCGACGCGTGGAGACGGCCGTTTCCCATGCGGAGCGCAGCACGGACAATTCCTCATCACGCCCGACCACGGGGGTGTCGTGCCGGCGCACATTGCCTTGCTGCCCTCGTGCGGAAATCAGGCGATAAGCAGCAACTGGCTGAGACTTTCCCTTTAAGGCCAACGGCTCAACCGGTTCGGCCTCCACGGCGTCGCGCACGAGCCGGTACGTCACTTCACCGATATAGATTTCATTTGCCGGCGCGGCCTGTTCGAGCCGCGCCGTCACATTGACCGCATCGCCTGTCGCGAGCTTCTGATCTGCAGTGGGATCATCAACGGCAACCACCTCGCCGGTATTCACCCCGGTGCGGTTGGCGAGCACAACGCCAAAGCGCGCACTCAATGATTCGTTCAATCCTCGCAGGACCGCTTGCATGCCGATGGCGGCACGCACCGCACGCAGCGCATCATCCTCGTGCGCACGCGGCAGACCGAACACGGCCATGATGGCGTCGCCAATGTATTTTTCGATCTTGCCGCCATGGCGCTTGATCTCAGCGGCCATCGCGCTGAAGTAGCGCTCCTTGACTTCATGCAACGCTTCGCTGTCGAGGCGTTCACCGAGAGCGGTGGAATCTTTCAAGTCGCTGAAGATCAGCGTGACGGTCTTGCGCACTTCGTGCAGCGGCTGCGCTTCTCCACTGGCCAGCGGTGCACCGCAGTAGCCGCACAACCTGAACTTGGGCGGGTTTTCTTCGTTGCACTTGGGACACCGAATCATCAGCCCCGTGACCCCCATGTCGGGAAGTCCTCTACAAGCGCGGTATGCGTAACCACCTGCTGACCGTTCCACAGATGAAGTTGAAAGGCAGACGGCTCGAATGTGAAGCGAATGTCGGCACCGGGCGTGAGATCCAGCGTAAGTTGGTGCGCGGTACTCGGACACACCGAGGCCACTGTGCCGGCGAAGCGTGCCTGGATGTTGCGGTGATAGTGGCCGCTAATGACGCATTGAACGTGGCGATGCCGCTCGATCACCGCTGCTTCCGCTTCCGGATTGCCCAGACTCATCCGGTCCATCAATGTGAGCCCGGTCGAAAAGGGTGGATGGTGTTGCGCAATGATGGTCGGGCGCTCCGACTCGCCTAATGTGCGGTCCAGCCACTGCAGCCGTCGCGCACACAATTCGCCACCTGGTTCACCAGGTACGGTCGTGTCGAGCACGACCAGGCGCACCTCGAAGTCGTCAACCGCGTATTGAACGAAGCCATCTGCGGTGCCCAGATACTTGTGCTGCGGAAATGCGCTCCGCAAAGAGTGGGCATCGTCGTGATTACCGACGACCAGATACAGCGGCATTTGTAGCGGAGCAAGGAGCTCCGCCAGCAGCCCGTACTCCTCGACGCTGCCGTGATCGGTCAAGTCGCCCGTCGCCACCACGGCATCTGGCAATCGGGGGAGCGAAAGGATCTTGCCGACGCATCTTTCCAGCATGCGCGGCGTATCCACCCTGTCGTAGGCGAGCGCGCCTTCGCACACAATGTGCGGATCGCTGATCTGGCACAGCAGCATTTACCGCATCCTGGACGGGTTGAAGGCGGCGAAGCGTAGCCGATGCGGGCAATCGGTGAAACGAAAAGAACGGTCGAGCGCTACGCCGCTTGACTCGCGAGCGCGCCCTTGCTCGTGATACTTTGAGCGCATGAATGCACCGCTGCTGCAACAGCACCTTCCGCAGTTGCTCGCCGAGCGCATCCCGCTCGAGGGTACCGGCGCCGTTGACGTCGAGCGCCAGCGCACGGTCGTTGCCGCGCTGAAGGCATTCCTTCCCGAGCACTGCGTGCTGTGGCGGGAGGAAGACACGCGACCGTACGAGTGCGACGGGCTGACGATGTACCGGCAATTGCCGATGATCGTCGCGCTGCCTGAAACCGAAGAGCAGGTCGCGCGTATCGCACGTGTGTGCTTCGAGATGCAGGTGCCGATCGTGCCGCGCGGCGCTGGAACCGGACTTTCGGGCGGCGCGTTACCGCACGGCCGCGGAGTGCTGCTTTCGCTCGCGAAATTCAATCGCATCCTGAACATCGATCCGATCGCGTGCACGGCCATCGTGCAGCCGGGCGTGCGCAACCTTGCAATTTCGGATGCAGTCGCGCATCTCGGCCTGTACTACGCGCCGGATCCATCGAGCCAGATCGCGTGCACGATCGGCGGCAACATTGCGGAAAACTCGGGCGGCGTGCATTGCCTGAAGTACGGCTTGACGCTACACAACGTACTGCGTGTGCGCGGAGTCACCAGCGAAGGCAACATCGTCGAGGTTGGCTCGGAGGCATTCGACTCGCCCGGTCTCGATGTGCTGTCGCTGGTGATCGGCTCCGAGGGGATGTTGGTGATTACGACCGAAGCAACTGTCAAACTGTTGCCGAAGCCGGTCTGCCAGCAGGTCGTGATGGCTTCGTTCGACGACGTCGGTAAGGGTGGCGATGCCGTGGCCGCCGTGATTGCCGCCGGCATCATTCCGGCGGGCATGGAAATGATGGACCGACCCGCAGTCGCGGCGGTCGAGCCGTTTGTCAACGCCGGCTATGACCTTAACGCCGAATCGATTTTGCTGGTCGAATCGGATGGCACCCGCGAAGAGGTCGACGACGAGATTGCGCGCATCGAAGCGGTGCTTACAGCCAATGGCGCAACGCGGCTCGAGGTATCGCAGTCGGACGCCGAGCGGCATCGCTTCTGGGCGGGCCGCAAGGCGGCGTTTCCTGCGGTCGGCCGGGTGTCACCCGACTACTACTGCATGGACGGCACCATTCCGCGCAAGCGTCTCGGCGAAGTGCTGAAAGCGATCGCGGCGATGGAAGAGAAGTACGGCCTGCGCTGCGCGAATGTCTTTCATGCAGGAGATGGCAACCTGCACCCGCTGATCATGTTCGACTGCAACGATCCGGATTCGGTAATGCGCGCCGAACAGTTTGGTTTCGAGATCCTCGAACTGTCGATCGCTGTCGGTGGCACGGTGACCGGCGAGCACGGCGTAGGCGTCGAAAAAATCCACCAGATGTGCCAGCAGTTCGACGCCGCGACGCTTGAATCTTTCTTTGCAGTGAAGCGCGCTTTCGATCCGGCCGGGTTGCTGAATCCGGGCAAGGCAATTCCAACGCTGACGCGCTGCGCCGAGTACGGAAAGATGCACGTGCACGGTGGAAAACTGGCGTTTCCCGATCTGCCGCGGTTTTAGGGTGAGCAGGCCCTAAATGCCCGTGGCTTCAAACGAGGCCGTGCGCTCATTGCAGCAGCGCGTGCAAGCTGCGATTGCCGCGCGCTCGCCGCTGGTGATTCGCGCGGGCGGCACCAAGGACTTTTACGGAAACGCAGCACCTGCGAAACACGACGTACTTGACCCACGTGAGCACTGTGGCGTCATCGACTACGAGCCAACCGAGCTTGTGATCACCGCGTGCAGCGGCACGAAGTTGACGGACATGGAAGAAACGCTGGCGCAGCACAACCAGATGCTCGCGTTCGATCCACCGCACTTCGGCGCCGCGGCCACGCTGGGCGGCGCCGTCGCGAGCGGACTTGCCGGGCCGCGACGCATGGCCGCCGGCTCGATCCGCGATTTCATATTGGGAGCGACGCTGCTGGATGGACGCGCCAACGTGTTGACCTTCGGCGGAAACGTAATGAAGAACGTGGCGGGTTACGACGTGTCACGCGCGCTCGCCGGCTCACTCGGGACGTTGGGCTTGATCCTCGACGTTTCGGTGAAGGTTGTTCCACGTCCGGCGAGCGAGCTGACGCTGCGGTTCGATTTGTCCGAGGCCGATGCGACACGCCGCACCAATGAATGGGCCGGACAGCCTCTACCGATTTCCGCTACGGCATGGCATGACGGCGCGCTTTCGGTCCGGTTGTCCGGCGCCGATGGCGGGGTGCGCTCGGCGCAAGCAAAGCTGGGCGGCAGTGTCGTGGCCGACGACGCTACTTTTTGGAAAGCGCTACGCGAGCAAACGCACGAGTTCTTCAGTCGTCCTGCGCGAGCAACCTTGTGGCGCCTCTCGGTGCCTCCGACCACCGCGCCATTGGATCTCGGCCCGACGTTGAATGAATGGCGTGGCGCGCAACGCTGGATCTGGTCGAGCGCCGCGTCGGCCGAAATTCGGGCGAAAGCGCAGGACGCCGGCGGACACGCCACCGCGTTTCGTCACGATGCTCTGACCGATGTCTTTCAGCCGCTTACGCCGGCACTTGCACAGATACATCAGCGTTTGAAAAAAGAATTCGATCCGGCCGGAATTTTCAATCCGGGCCGCATGTACTCGGATCTCTGATGCAAACGGCTCTCGCTGATTTCATCAAAGACACGCCGGACGGCCGCGAGGCGGATTCGATCCTGCGCAAGTGCGTGCACTGTGGTTTCTGCACCGCCACGTGCCCGACGTATCAGTTGCTCGGCGACGACCTCGACAGTCCGCGCGGCCGCATTTATCTGATCAAGCAGGTACTCGAAGGCCACGAGGTCACCGCCAAGACACAGTTGCATCTGGATCGCTGCCTCACTTGCCGTAACTGCGAGACAACGTGCCCCTCCGGTGTGAAGTACGGACGCCTGGTCGATATCGGACGCAAGGTCGTCGACGACCATGTTCCGCGTTCCGCGGCCGATCGCCTCGCTCGCATTGTGCTGAAGGAAGGCGTCACCAGCCCGCTGTTCGGACCCGCAATGCGAGTCGGGCAGATGATGCGGCCATTGCTGCCTCGGTCGCTGCAAAACAAGGTGCCGCCGCGCCAGCGTGCAGGGCGCTGGCCCACACGTTCGCATTCGCGCAAGATATTGCTGCTCGAAGGCTGCGTGCAGCCGTCGATGGCGCCAAACATCAACACCGCAACAGCGCGTGTTCTCGATGCGCTCGGCATCGAAACGTTACGGCCGGCCGCGGCGGGTTGTTGTGGTGCGATTCGCTATCACTTGAACGACCACGATGGCGGTCTCGCGGACGCGCGACGCAACATCGACGCGTGGTGGCCGTACGTTGCACACGCCGATGAAGATGGATTGCTGGCCATAGCGATGAACGCCAGCGGCTGCGGTGTTCAGGTCAAGGAGTATGGACATCTGCTTGCACGCGACGCGAAGTACGCCGGCAAGGCGCTGCGAATCAGCGCGATGACGAAGGATCTTGCCGAGCTGTTGCCGCCTTTCGCTGCAGACCTGCAAACAAAGATCGGGGTGGCGCCACGCCAAAAAGTCGTCTTCCATCCGCCGTGCACGCTGCAACACGGGCAGCAGGTTCGCGGCGCTGTTGAAAACCTGCTCGCATCACTCGGCGCTGAGGTCGCGCCGTTCGCTGAAAGCCACCTATGCTGCGGCTCGGCCGGAACGTACTCGGTGCTGCAACCGGAACTCGCGTATCAGCTACGCGACCGCAAGCTCGGCCATCTGCAAGCGGCCGCACCCGATGTGATTTTGTCGGCAAATATTGGATGCATTACGCACCTGGCCACCGGCACCACAACGCGGGTGATGCACTGGATCGAATGGCTCGACGAGCGGCTGCGGCGCGTTACTTGAGCATGCTCCGCAACATCCACGCCGTCTTCTCGTGCACCTGAAGCCTTTGCGTCAGTAAGTCGGTCGTTGACTCGTCGCCACCCTTGTCTGCCGCCGGCAGCACCTCGCGCGCGGTGCGCGCGACCGCCTCGTGCCCCTTGGTCAGTAGCCGCACCATTTCCATCGCTTCAGGTACGCCGTCGGTTTCATCGATCGACGTGAGCTTCGCGAATTGCGTATTCGTTCCGGGCGCCGGGTAGCCGAGCGAGCGAATGCGCTCGGCGATATCGTCCAGCGCGTTCCACAGCTCGGTGTATTGCTCCATGAACATCAAGTGCAGCGTGTTGAACATCGGGCCTTCGACGTTCCAGTGAAAACTGTGTGTTTTCAGATACAGGCCGTAGGTATCGGCGAGCACTCGCGACAATCCAAGCGCAATTTTTTCGCGATCCTTGTCCGGAATGCCAATATCGATAAACGGCGCGCCATGGGCACGAACATCGGTCTTGTTTTTGCGGGCCATCGGTTTCTCCTGCGGGTTGTTCTGTACAAGGTGTGAATGCTAGTGACGCAGCGGTGTCGATGCCAATCGTCAAATTCGAAGGCAACGATAGCCGAGCTCACTCACCAGGTCTCAATGCGCGCTTCGGGCAGTCGGGTCACGCCACTAAGGGCGCACTTCAGTACCGACTGACGCAGCGCTTCTATGGCGGGCGCACGCGTAAACGACTTGCGCCACGCAAGGACCACCCGCCGATCCGGTGCTGGCGGCTTGAAAGGGATGTAGCTCAGCAGCGAGTCACGCGGGGGCTTTTCGGGAATCGAAGTCATCGGCAGTACCGTTACGCCCAGGCCAGAACCAACCATATGCCGGATCGTTTCCAGCGACGATCCCTCGAAGGTCTTTTGAATCCCTTCGGCAGATGAGGAGAAGCGCGACAGCTCTGGGCACACTTCGAGCACCTGATCGCGGAAGCAATGTCCGGTGCCCAGCAGCAACATCGTTTCCTTCTTCAGATCCTCGCTCGGGATCGCTTTGCGCTTGGACCACGGATGCAGCCGCGGAACCGCGACCACGAACGGCTCGTCGTAAACTGGCTGCAGTACCAATCCCCCTTCGGGCAGCGGCAGCGCCATGATCGCAACGTCGATCTCGCCGTTCTTTAGCAAATCGATCAACTTGACGGTGAAGTTTTCCGTCAGCAGCAGGGGCATCTGCGGCGCATCTTTAAGCAGCTGGCGCACCAGCGCGGGCAACAGATACGGCCCGATCGTATAAATGATGCCTAGCCGAAGCGGACCCGCGAGCGGGTCTTTGCCATGGCGCGCGATTTCCTTGATGCGCCCCGCCTCATCCAGAGGTGCGTTGCGCCTGACCGACGATGCGCTCGCCGGCGGGCGTCATTGTCACGTCGTTGGTACGGCGCTCGAAAATTTGGGTACCCAATTCATCTTCGAGCTTCTTGATCGCCACCGACAAGGTGGGTTGGCTGACGAAGCAGGCCTCCGCCGCACGACCAAAGTGCCGCTCGCGGGCGACGGCAACGACATAGCGGAGTTCGGTCAATGTCATGCGGTCGGATTCATGCGGTGAGGAACTCGTGCGAGCCTGCGTACCAGCGCTGGACGTGTTGCTGCGCCAGCGCCGGGCCTTCTGCGAGCAATTCGATCGCAGCGGTGCGCGCTTGTTCGACCAGCTCCGCATCGCGTTGCAGATCGGCAAAGCGCAGCAACGGCACGCCGGATTGGCGTGCGCCTAGAAACTCGCCGGGCCCGCGCATCATCAGGTCGCGGCGCGCGATCTCGAAGCCGTCGCTGGTTTCGTAGACCACTTTCAAACGCTCGCGCGCCGGCTCCGACAACGGCTCGTCGAACAGCAGAATGCAAAAACTTTGATCACCGCCCCGCCCGACCCGGCCGCGCAGCTGGTGCAGTTGAGCGAGGCCGAAACGCTCGGCGTGTTCGATCACCATCAGCGTCGCGTTCGGCACGTCGACGCCGACTTCAATCACGGTCGTGGCGACCAGCACGTCGATCTGGCGTTGCTCGAAGCGCTGCATGATCTCAGTTTTCGTTGCCGGCGGCAGCTGCCCGTGCAGCAACCCGATGCGCAAGTCAGGCAGCAGCTGCGTGATCTGCTCAAACGTTTCGGTGGCTGCAGCGACCTCGATGACTTCACTCGATTCGATCAGTGGGCACACCCAGTACGACTGACGGCCCGCCGCAACGTCGGCGCGTATCCGTTGCATCACTTCCTCGCGCCTTCGTGTTGAGACGAGTTTGGTGACAACTGGCCTGCGGCCGGGCGGCATTTCATCGATAACCGACACGTCAACATCGGCCAGATAGCTCATTGCCAACGTGCGGGGAATCGGCGTCGCCGAGAGCATCAGCAGGTGCGGTGCGTGACCATCCCCACCGCCGCGTAGCGCGAGACGCTGTGCGACCCCGAAGCGGTGTTGCTCATCAACGATTGCCAATCCCAACTTGGTGAATGCGACGGCGTCCTGAATCAACGCGTGCGTCCCAACGATCAATTGGGCGTGACCGCTCGCGATCGATTCCTGCGCGGCTCGCTTCGTTGCCGGCGTCAAACGTCCCGTCAGCCACTCGATTCGAACTCCGATCGGTGACAACCACTCGGCGACCTTGCGGAAGTGCTGCTCGGCCAGAATCTCGGTCGGCGCCATTAGCGCAGCCTGATATCCGTTTTCGATCGCGCGCGCGGCCGCCAACGCTGCAATCACCGTCTTGCCGCTGCCGACATCGCCTTGCAACAGCCGATGCATCGGCTGTGTTCGCGCAATATCGCGCTCGATTTCGCTCCACACCCGCTGCTGCGCGCCGGTCAGACTGAACGGCAGCTGCGCGCGGAGTGTCGCGCTGATGCTGCCTTCGGCTGCGAGCGAATGCGCGCGGCGGCCGGCGCGCGCCTCGCGTGCCGCGCGCAACGCAAGCTGCTGCGCCAGCAGCTCGTCGAACATCAACCTGCGCCACGCGGGGTCGGTCCGCTGCTGCAGCGCAAGGGCATCGACATCGGATGGCGGCCGATGCAGGCGCTCGATCGAATCTTTCAACGCATCAAGTTGATAACGCGCGCGCAGTGCGGAAGGCAGTATGTCGTCAATGTCGACATCGCGCAGCGCGCGATCGATCCGCTTGCGTAGCCACGATTGGGGCACGCCTTCGGGCGAGGGGTACACGGGCGTCAGCGACCTTGCCAATGGGTTGCTGCTGTCACAGGCTCGCACGCGCGGATGAATCATCTCATCGCCCGCCAGGCCGCCGCGCACCAGGCCAAAGATTCGAAATCGGCGACCGACTGCCATCTGTTTGATCTGCGACGAGTAGAAGTTCAGAAAGCGCAGCATCAGTTGACCCGTGTCGTCGCGTACGGTAACTCTCAGCTGCCGTTTGCCGCGATAGACCACATCCGCCGATACGACTTCGGCTTCCACCTGCGACTCTTGTCCCGCGATCAACTCCGCGATCGGCGTAATCCGCGTTTCGTCTTCGTAGCGAAAGGGCAGGTGCAATACGAAATGCCAATCCGATGTCAGCCCCGCGCGCGCAAGCCGTGCTGCGATCGTGTTGCTCGGTGCAGCGCTTTCTTCACGGGCGCGAGGTTTGCGGGCAGCCAATGGCTACAGAACCAGGATCGCTTCGACCTCGAATTGCGCGCCGCGCGGCAAGCTGGCGACGCCGACCGTCGAACGTGCCGGATAAGGCTTGGGCACCAGCTCACCCATGATCGCGTTGGCTTTTGCGAACTGTCCAAGGTCGGTCAAGAACAGCGTGAACTTCACCGCATTCGCCAGCGATCCGCCGCTTGCCTTTGCCACCGCTGCCAGATTCCTGAAGGCCTGTCGAACCTGCGCCTCGAAATCCTGTACCAACTCCCCGCTCGCAGGGTCGAGGCCGATCTGCCCCGAGGTGAAAACCACTAATCCCGTCTTGACCGCTTGTGAGTACGGTCCGATCGCCGCGGGCGCGCCCGAAGTCGAAACGATTTCCTTGTTCATGCGATTCCTGCAACGTACGTGGACGAAGCAGCGAGTCTAGCGGCGCGGGGGCGATGCGCCCGAGGGGAAAGAAAGGCCCATCTTTCTTCCAGCTGCCGCTCAGAGGATGCGGGGCTCCGGCTCCAATTCAATTTTGAAGCGCGCCAGCACCGCTTCCTGAACCTCGCGCGCCAGCGCAAGAATTTCTGCGCCCGTTGCGCCGCCCAGGTTGACCAGCACCAGCGCCTGCTTGTCGTAAACGGCCGCGCGGCCGCGTACGGTTCCTTTCAGCCCGCACGCGTCGATCAGCCAACCGGCGGCGAGTTTGTAGCGACCCCCGCCGATGTCGTAGCTGACCAGCGACGGATGCCGTTCGATCAGCGCCGCTCGTTGCGCACGCGTAATCACCGGATTCTTGAAGAAGCTGCCCGCATTTCCCACTCGAGCCGGGTCCGGCAACTTGCGCCGCCGAATCGAAACCACCGCATCGAAGACGTCGCGCGGCTGCGGCTGCGGGATGTTCCGATCGCGCAGCTCGGTTTCGACATCGGTGTAGCCCACGACCGGTGTCCACTGCCGAGGCAGCGCAAGCGTGACGCTGACGATCAGACGCGGCTGGGCCTCGTGCTTGAACGCGCTGTCGCGATAACCGAACCCGCAGTCATCGGCGGTCAGCGTCTGCAACGCTTGATCCGCAAAATTCCACGCCTGCAAGCTATGGAACCGCTCGGCGAGTTCAACGCCGTAGGCGCCAATATTCTGGATCGGTGCCGCGCCCACCGAGCCCGGAATCAGCGCCAGGTTTTCCAGGCCCGGCACGTCGTCGTCGATCAACCGCTCGACGAGTGCATGCCAGTTCTCACCAGCGCCGACTTGCACCCGAAAGAACGCGCCGTCGTCGGCTCGCTGCACGCCGGAGATATCGACCTTCAGCACGCAACCGTCGAAGTCCTGCGTGAACAGCACATTGCTGCCGCCGCCCAATACCAGCAGCGGCATCCCGACAACACGACGGTCTGCCAGCACGCGCTGCAGATCCTCAAGCGACCGAATGCGTGCATAAAGAGCCGCGTTCGCGTCGACGCCGAACGTATTGAACGGCCGCAACGAAACGTCTCGCGCGAGCAGGTTTTCCGCCAGAACTTTCATGCTGCGAGTCTAGTGTCCTTAGGCCGATACACTTGCCTCGTCTTCTCGGAGATCCGCCATGCCGTCATTCGACGTCGTTTGCAAACCCAACATGGTCGAAGTGCGCAATGCGATCGATCAGGCCAACAAGGAGATCGCGAACCGCTTCGACTTCAAGGGCTCGGACGCGCGCTTTGAACATAAGGAATTCGAACTGACTGCCTACGGCGACGATGAGTTCAAGCTGGGGCAAGTGCGCGACGTACTTGCCAACAAGCTGGCCAAACGAGGAGTCGACGCCCGGCTGTTCGAGTACGAAAAGCCGGAGAAGATTTCAGGCGACAAGCTCAAGCAGCCGATCAAGATAAAAAACGGCATCGAGCAAGCGCTGGCCAAGAAGATCGTGGCGCTGGTCAAGGAGCGCAAGCTCAAGGTGACCGCGAGCATTCAGGGCGATGCGGTGCGGATTAGCGGCGCGAAGAAAGATGCACTGCAGGAGTGCATCGCGCTGCTGCGCGCGCAAGTGACTGAAATACCACTGACTTTTGAAAACTTTCGGGACTAAGCATCCCTCGATGCACGGACTTTGCCGTTCGAAATCGACCGGCCGTCGGCAGCGTTTTGTCATCCGGACGGATTACCCTTAACCTCCCGCCGCAATGCGAACAACGTCTTCCCGCTTTAATGCCTTCGTTGCATCGGTCGATCCGAATCTGGAGGGACGGCCCGCTTCGAGCCCGACGCAGCGTGATGAACCAGCGCCTGCTCCCGTCAACGCAACTTCCCTATCGGTTCTGGAAAGGCGCCATCCCGCCGTGATCCAGACCCTGCGTCTGTTGTGGGGCTACCCTGAGCTGAACCAGTACTTTGAAAAGGTCTACAGCGGCCGCGATTCTTCGTTGAACCTCGCGCCCGATGCGATGGCCGAGTTAATGGTGCTGGCCGGTGTGCATCAAAGAATCTGTCCGCAGCGGCCTGCGGCGCGGATCGAAGAACTTTACGGAGTTGGCCGCTGGTCCGAACCCTGGAAGCCCGCGCGGCTCAGGCGTTAGCGCAAGTTCTTCAGCCGCGCAGGCCCAAAGTCCAGCGCTGATAGAGGCGATCCGCCAGCCGGCTCATTCGTTGCGTGCGGCGGTCGACGTTCAAAGTGATCTCTTCCGCGCGTTGCACTCCCGCGCCGCGCTGGCGCTCGAACGCTTTGTCGATTTCGTCGATGCCAGCGGGATCGCTGACCCACGCGTTGACGATCTGCGGCGTCATCTCGACGTGGAACTGCATGCCGAGGTGGACGCACTGGTTCCGCTGAACGACAAAGGCCTGATTGGCGCAGAAGCGATTCGTCAGAAAGCGTCGCGCGCCAGGCGGCAGCGCGAACGTATCGCCGTGCCATTGAAACAGTTCGAAGGATGGCTCATCGCCTATCCACTCGCGTGCAATCACTGCGTCGTCGACCTCGACCTGGCTCCATCCGATTTCCTTCATTGCATTGCGCGTCACCTGCGCCCCGCAAGCCTTTGCGAGAAGTTGACCACCTAGGCAATGGCCGATGATCGGTACCTCGATCCGGTCCGCGTGCCGCATTAGCGCGAGTTCTTCATCGATCCATGGCAAGCCGTCGTTGACGCTCATGCTGCCACCCATCGAACAGATGCCGGCGTACGGCTCCGCAGAGTTCGGTATCGGATCGCCGGCGAATACACGCACCGTTTGATGCGGCAGATTTTGTCTCGACAAATAGTGCGCGAAGTGTCCCGCTCCTGCGTCGGCTTCATGCTGCACGATGGCGATGGGTTTCATCGGCGTTACGCCGAACGACGTTTACGCCGCCGACTGCACGTAATGCACTCTTCGCGTCAGCTCCGGGAATCGCGTGCGGACTGCGGTCGCGATTCCCGAGAAATCGAGCCCGCACTCCTGTAGCAGCGCGGCCGGATCGCCATGGTCGACAAAACGATCGGGCAGCCCTAAGCGCAGCACGGGAACTTCGATACCCTGCGCAGCGAGCGACTCGAGACACGCGCTGCCGGCGCCACCGGCGATGACGTTTTCCTCGATGGTGACGAGCGCATCGTGCGTGCGTGCAAGCCGCGCCACCAGTTCATCATCCAACGGCTTCACAAAGCGCATGTTGGCCACAGTCGCGTCGAATTGCTCTGCAGCCGCCAGTGCGGCAGGCACCATCGAGCCGAAGGCGAGCAGTGCGATCCGGCGGCCGGATGCAGCGTTCGAGCTTCTTCGTAGCTCGCCGCGCCCGACCGGCAGCTCGCTCATCGCTTGCTCGATCGCAACGCCCGGCCCTGTTCCGCGCGGATAACGAACCGCGGCCGGTCCATCGTGCTTGAACGCGGTGTACAGCATCTGGCGGCATTCGTTTTCATCCGACGGGGCCATCACAATTGCATTCGGCAGGCAGCGCAGGTAGCTGAAGTCGAACGCACCATGATGCGTGGCGCCGTCAGAACCAACCAGGCCGCCGCGATCGAGCGCGAAAACGACAGGCAGGTTCTGAATGCAGACGTCGTGTATCAACTGGTCATACGCGCGCTGCAGGAACGTCGAGTAGATCGCAACCACCGGCTTCATCCCATCGCACGCAAGGCCCGCGGCAAATGTGACGGCGTGCTGCTCGGCGATGCCGACATCGAAGTAGCGATCCGGATATTCGCGTTCGAAGCGCACCAGGCCCGAGCCTTCGCGCATCGCCGGTGTGATGCCTATCAATCGCGTATCGAGGGCAGCCATGTCGCACAGCCAATCGCCGAAGATTCGCGTGTAACTCGGTTTGGTTGGAGAAGCCGCGGTGAAACCCACGTTCGGGTCGAACTTCGTAGGCCCGTGATACAGCACCGGATCGGCTTCAGCGAGTTTGTAGCCCTGGCCTTTTTTTGTGACGACATGCAGGAACTGCGGCCCGCTCAACTGCTCACCGAGCTGCTTCAGGTTCTGCAGCGTCGGAATCAACGAATCGAGATCGTGCCCATCGATCGGGCCGATATAGTTGAAGCCGAATTCCTCGAACAGCGTGCCGGGCACCACCATCCCTTTCGCGTGCTCCTCGAACTTCTTGGCAAGCTCGAATACCGGCGGGAAGCTTTTCAGTACCTTTTTGCCGGCGTGCTTTGCGGTCGCGTAAAACTTGCCACTCATCAAGCGGGCGAGATACCGATTCAAACCGCCGACCGCGGGCGAGATCGACATGTCGTTGTCATTCAAGATCACGAGCAAGCGCACGTTGTCGGTCACGCCGGCGTTGTTCAGCGCCTCGAACGCCATCCCCGCGCTCATCGCGCCGTCGCCGATCACGGCGATCGAGTGACGCGCTGATTTCTGATTGCGCGCCGCGACCGCCATTCCCAGCGCGGCCGAGATCGAAGTCGACGAATGCGCGGTGCCGAAGGTGTCGTACTCGCTCTCCACTCGGCGCGGAAAACCCGAAATGCCGCCGTGCTGTCGCAGCCGCCCCATCTGCTCGCGCCGACCGGTCAGGATTTTGTGCGGATACGTCTGGTGGCCGACGTCCCAGACGATGCGATCGTCCGGAGTATCGAACACGTAGTGCAGCGCTATCGTCAATTCGACGGTGCCCAGGTTCGAACTCAAATGGCCACCGGTTTTCGATACTGACGCGAGCACATAAGCACGTAGTTCGTCGGCGAGCTGCGGCAGCTGCGCGCGTTCCAGTGCGCGCAGATCCGCCGGCGAGTTGATCCTGTCGAGCATTTCCATGATCCCGTTGTGCAGATCAGCTTTTGCGACAAACGACGAAATCGGCCAATTCTCGCAGACGCTGTGCGCTGTTGCCGAGCCCGTCGATCGCCTGCAACGCCTGCGCGCGCAGGCGCAGCGACCAGGCGCGAGCCGCCGGCGCGCCGAGCAGCGATACATAGGTCGGCTTCAGATGCTCGGCGTCCTTGCCCGCTGTCTTTCCAAGCTCGGCGGTGCTCGCCTCGACGTCCAGACAATCATCGACGATCTGAAACGCCAGCCCAATGCTCTCCCCGTAACGCGCGAGCGCCTCCCGCGTGCATTCAGTCAGCAAGGAAGCACGGCCCGATAGCGCGCCCATCAGCACGGCAGCTTTCATCAATGCGCCGGTTTTCATCCGATGCATGCGCTCCAGTTCGGCGATGGTCGGCGTTGTGCCGACGGCAGCCAGATCGATAGCCTGTCCGCCGCACATGCCCTCGGTAGAAGACGCATGGGCCAGCTCGCGTATCAGCGCAGCCGTTTGCGATGCGGGCAACCCGCCGTCGGCGATGACCTTGAACGCCTCCGCCTGCAACGCGTCGCCGGCGAGCATTGCGGTGGCCTCGTCGAACTCTACGTGCACTGTGGGCTTGCCCCGCCGCAAGACGTCGTTGTCCATGCACGGCATGTCATCGTGCACCAGCGAATACGCATGCACGAACTCGACGGCCAGCGCGGCACGGTCGAGTGCATCCGCTTCGGCTTCGGTCACCTCTCCGGCGGCGAACACGAGTAGCGGCCGAACGCGCTTGCCGCCGTTGAGCACCGCGTAACGCATCGCCTGGTGCAAGCGCGAAGGCACGTCCTCAGCAGGCGGCAGCACACGCTGTGCCGCATTTTCAAAGCGCGCTCCGCTGTCCGTTATCCAAAGATCGAATGGCGCTGCCAAAGAAGCCTGTACCGCGGCAGCGAAGGTCATTCGCTGTCTCTTTCATCAATACCGCTCTTGTCCACATTGCCGCGCAGCTCCGAGATGTCGAGCGGCTTGAGCAAATCGCCTTCGAGCCGCTTGATCTCCTGCTCGGCGTTGGCCAGCTTGGTCTGGCAAAAGCGCGCCAGTTCAGCACCGCGCCGGTACGCTGCGATCGAGTCGTCGAGTGACAGTTGACCCGATTCCATGCGGCGCACCAGCGCATCGAGCTCATCGAGCGCTTTTTCAAATCCGATGGACTCGATCGAGTCTTTCGAAGAGTCTTTGGAAGAATCCGCCGAACCAAGCGGCGCCGCGGCAGAGGTCGTTTTCATCGGATCCGATTCTAGTGCACGTGTGCATTTAGAATTCTCGCCGATGAGCACCATCGAATCGCCGAACATGCTGGTCAGCGTCGAGCAATTACGCGCGCATTTGAACGACGCGCGCTGGTGCGTCGTCGATGTGCGGCACGATCTGTTCGACACTGAAGCCGGGATTCGCGCTTATCAGGCAGGCCACATCCCGGGTGCGGTCTTTGCGGACATCGATACTCAGTTGTCAGGCAGGAAAACGGGTTTCAACGGCAGGCATCCCCTGCCGCGCCGGGATGATCTGGCCGAGACGTTTCGCGACTGGGGTATCAATGGCGATACGCAGATCGTTGCCTACGACGCGCAGGGCGGCCAGTTTGCTTCACGGCTTTGGTGGCTTGCCCGCTGGTTGGGGCACGAGCGTGTCGCGCTGCTCGACGGCGGATGGGCGAAGTGGCTGAGCGCCACGCAGTTGTCGAGCCAGGACGTACCGAAGAAAGCGCGCGGAGACTTCCAAGCAAGCGCTTCGATGATGCCGCTGGCTACTGCGGATGACGTCCTGAAGTCGCTTGATAGCGGAGATCGGATGGTGCTCGACGCGCGCACCGCGGAGCGATATCGCGGCGAGCAGGAGCCGATCGATCCGGTGGCTGGACGTATCCCCGGTGCACGCAATCGCCCGTGGCAGCAGAATCTGAATCCGGATCAAACCTTCAAGTCAACCCGCGAGCTGCGGTCCGAGTTCACCGCATTGCTCGACCAGCGCACGCCCGATCAGATTACGCATCAGTGCGGTTCGGGCGTAACGGCGTGCCACAACGTGTTCGCAATGGAACTCGCCGCGCTGCGCGGATCGGCGCTCTATGGCGGGTCGTGGAGCGAGTGGATTGCCGACCCCACACGGCCGATAGCCACCGGTTGATCGGCTAGTGCAAGCCGCCGGTGGCCACACCGGCAATCAATACACCGAGCAAGACGAGTCCGACTTCGGGCAAGGACTTCGCGAGCGAAGAGCGCCGCATCATCTCGGGCAGGAGATCCGACAATGCGATGTAAACGAAGCTGGCTGCCGCCACCGCCAGTGCGTACGGCAACAGCGATTCCATCGTTTCGAGCACAAAGTAGCCGATCACGCCACCCACCACCGCCGACAATCCCGATATCAGGTTGAACATGAACGCCCGCCGCCGCGTAAAGCCCGCGTTCAGCAAAATCATGAAGTCGCCTATTTCGTGCGGGATCTCGTGCGCCATCACGGCCAGCGTCGCAACCACTCCAAGGCGCGTGTCGACGAGAAAAGCACTTGCGATCACGACCCCATCAGCGAAATTGTGAAACGCATCGCCGACCAGAATCGGCAGACCGCCACGGCCTGCTTCGTGCGCGTCGTGGCCGTGATGGTGCAGATGCGGATCACCCTCGTGGTGATGAGTGTGATGAATCAGCGCGAGTTTTTCGAGCAGGAAGAAGCCCAGTATGCCGGCCAGGATGACCCATCCGAGTGCAAACGGATCAGCCTCGCTGTTGAATGCTTCCGGCAATAGATGCGTGACCGCAGTGGCCAGTAGCAGCCCGGCCGACACCGGAACGAGCTTGTCGATCAGCCTGCCCAGATAGCGAAAGCTCAACCACGCCGCAAGCCCGAGTGAAAGCAGTGTGGACAGCAAATTCGCGAGAACGATATAGCCGAGCGTCATCTGAGTGAGACATTGAAAGCAAAGGGGCGCACGACCGTGCGCCCCTTAATCAATCGTTCAGCGTAGCAGCGCTGTCAAGCCTTCGCCGTTACGACAAATACTGCTTGAACCATGCCGTCAGCCGCTTCCAGCCGTCGTCAGCCGCTTCCTTGCGATAGCTCGGCCGGTAATCGGCATAAAACGCGTGCGGCGTATTCGGAAAGATAACCATCTCGGAGCGCGTGTTGCCGGCAGCCTTCAGCGCCGCGCCAAATTTTTCGACGGTGTCATTCGGAATGCCGCCGTCTGCGCCGCCGTAGAGCCCGAGTACCGGCGCCTTGATCTGACTCGCAACATCCAATGGTGTTTTATCCCCTGCGTGATACGAGCGCGCAGTCGCGCCGTACCATGCCACCCCCGCCGCCAGGTTCGGGTTGTGTGCGGCGTACATATGGACGACGCGCCCGCCCCAGCAAAATCCGGTGATGCCCAGCTTGCCGCCGCCGCCATTTTTCGCCGCCCACGCCGCTGCTGCATCTAGATCCGCCATTACTTGCGCGTCGGACACCTTGCTGACGACCTCTTTCATCAGCGCGCCGGTATCGGTGTATTTGGTCGGATCGCCCTGGCGCGCATACAACTCGGGGGCTATAGCCAGGTAGCCCTGCTTCGCGAGACGGCGCGCGACATCCTTGATGTGCTCGTGCACGCCGAAAACTTCCTGCACGACCAGCACGGTGGCCAAGCCAGTTTTTCCGGCCGGCATCGCGCGATAAGCCGGCATCTGGCCATCCGCGGTCGGGATCTTTACTTCGCCGGCCGTCAGGCCTTGAGTATCGGTAGTGATCATTGTTTGAGCGGCAACAGGAAGTACGGCGGCGGCAAAGCCCGCGCCGAGTGAGGTTTGCACAAAACCGCGGCGGGTAACGTGGAACGGCGGCTGCAAGCTACTAAGTTCTTCTGTCGCGTCGCGCAGATTCGGGTCCATGGGAGTGCTTTCTGTCTCAGAGGCAACAATGCAGTATATCGGCGCGATGGGGCAGCGCACAGGCTGATCAATGCGCCTCATCCCAGTTGTTGCCTACGCCCAGTTCAGTCAACAGCGGCACGCGCAGCTCGGCCACGCGCGACATGAGGTCCGGAACGCGAAGTTTGACGAGTTCGATTTCGTCGTCCGGCACTTCGAACACCAGCTCGTCGTGCACCTGCATCACCAGCCGCGTTCCAAGTTGCTCGGTGTTGATCCACTTCGAAACCGCAATCATGGCGAGCTTGATCAGATCGGCAGCGGTCCCTTGCATTGGTGCATTGATCGCCG
The DNA here is from genome assembly GCA_963829995.1 of uncultured beta proteobacterium. Taxonomy (GTDB): domain Bacteria; phylum Pseudomonadota; class Gammaproteobacteria; order Burkholderiales; family Burkholderiaceae_F; genus JACCZX01. The sequence continues at coordinate 65,636 of CAWHKW010000009.1, forward strand.
CGCGTTCGGCGCCGGCGCGACGCGGCCCATTCGGCGAATTGATCTCGGGCAGCCACAAACGGCGGCCGAATACCGTTTCAACGTAACCCTGGCGCTTGGCCAGTGCACGCGTTGACTCCATGTACTTGGCCACGCCCGGAAAGCGCGTGAAGTAGCGATCAATGATGAGCTTGGCCGCATCGCGCTCGATGCCGAGATTTGAAGCCACGCCGAACGCGCTCATTCCGTACATCAAACCGAAGTTGATTACCTTGATGTAGCTGCGCTGCTGGCTCGTGACCTCCGACAGCGGCACCGCGAAAACTTCGGAAGCCGTCGCACGGTGAATGTCCTCGCCCTTTCCGAAGGCTTCGAGCAGGCCCGCGTCCCCAGAGATGTGCGCCATGATGCGCAGCTCGATCTGCGAATAATCCGCAGAGATAATCCGATGACCAGGCGGCGCAATGAATGCTTCGCGAATGCGCCTGCCCTCCGCGGTGCGAATCGGGATGTTTTGCAGATTGGGGTCGCTGGAAGACAGGCGCCCGGTCACCGCGATTGCCTGGCCGTAACTGGTATGCACGCGGCCGTCGCGATCCGCGGTCAGCGGCAGCTTGTCGCAATACGTCGATTTCAGTTTGGATAGTCCACGGTGCTCGAGCAGCAGCTTCGGCAACGGGTAATCCAGCGCCAGTTTTTCCAGCACCTCTTCGTCGGTCGATGGCGTGCCACTGGCCGTTTTCTTTAGCACCGGCAGCGCGAGCTTGCCGAACAGAATCTCGCCGATCTGCTTCGGGCTGCCGAGGTTGAACGGCTGGCCGGCCAGCTCGTGCGACGTCGCCTCCAGCCGCGCGATGCGCGCCCCGAGTTCGCGACTCTGCGCATCCAGCTTGCCGCGATCGATCAGTACGCCGGTGCGCTCCATCTCGAACAGCACCTGCGCCGTCGGCAGCTCGATCTGCTCGTAAATGAAGCGAAGCTTTTCGTCGGGCTCGATGCGTGGCCATAGTGTCTCGTGCAACGCACGCGTGACTTCGGCGTCTTCGCCCGCGTATTCCGTGGCGCGGTCAATAGCCACCTCATCGAAGCACAACTGGTTGACCCCCTTGCCGCACACTTCGACGTAAGTCAGCGTCTTGCGTCCCAGATGCCGCTCGGCCAATGAGTCGAGATCGTGATTGCGATGCGGTTCCAGCACGTACGACTGCAGTTGGGTGTCGTGCGCAATGCCCGCCAGCCGAATGCCGTGATTTGCAAACGCGTGCATCTGATACTTCATGTCGTGCCCGAGCTTGCGTTGATGGGGGCTTTCGAGCCAGGGTCGAAGCTGCTCAAGCACATCATCCAACGGCAGTTGCTTCGGCGCACCGGGGTACCGATGCGCGAGCGGCAGGTAGCACGCACTTAGCAATTCGACCGATAGCGAAGTTCCGACCAGTTTCGCTGCGATCGGGTCGAGCGACGTTGTTTCGGTATCGAGCGCAGTCAGATCGGCCGAGCCGATCTTTGCCAGCCATGCCTCGAGCTGCTCGTACGACAGCACGGTTTCGTATTCGACATCGGGACGGGTCTGTGGCGACGGCGCTGCTTCACCGTCAACCGCGCCGCCGTTCATTGCCGCCGTTACGGCGGCATTGTCCAGTTCGCGCAACCAGGGTTTGAACTCGTAGCGCGTGTACAGCTCGCGCAGCCTTTCGATATCCTGCGGCTGCACGGCAAGAGCGTCGATCGACTCGAGCTCATGACCGAGATCGCAGTCGTCGCGAATCGTCACCAGCTTGCGCGCAGTTGGCAGCCATGGCAACGCCTTGCGCAGGTTCTCGCCGACCGCGCCCTTGACCGTTTGCGCATTGGCGATCAGGTCATCGAGCGAACCGTATTCGTGCAGCCACTTGGCCGCAGTCTTCGGCCCGACCTTGTCGACGCCGGGCACGTTGTCGACGCTGTCGCCGACCAGCGTCAAATAATCGACGATGCGGCCCGGCGGCACACCGAATTTGCGCTCAACCCCGGCGATGTCGAGCTTTTCGTTGCTCATCGTGTTTACCAGTGTCACGTGCTCGTTGACGAGCTGCGCGAGGTCCTTGTCGCTGGTCGAGACGACCGTCTGAAATTGCTGCTCGCTGGCGCGGCGTGCGAGAGTGGCAATTACGTCGTCGGCTTCGATCCCTTCGATTTGAATGATCGGCCAGCCAAGCGCGCGCACCGCTTCGTGAATCGGCCCGATCTGCAGGCCGAGATCGTCCGGCATTGCGGTCCGATTCGCCTTGTATTCGGAGAACAGATCGTCCCGAAACGTCTTACCCTTGGCATCGAAAACGCACGCCAGATGCTCGGCCTCGACCTGCTGCCGCAATACGTGCAACATCGAAATGAAGCCTCGAATCGCACCGGTCGGCTCGCCGCTCGATGTGCGCAGATCCGGCAACGCGTGGTAGGCGCGGTATAGGTAGCTCGACCCGTCAACCAGCAGCAGCGTTTTCACGTATTCGTTAAGGTGTGCGATTGATTAGGAGAACGCAGTGCTCGACCATCGAAAAAACATTCCGAGCCTTCGCGCAGTGACCATGCCGGAGCGCGCTACTGCCCAGAAGGCGCGCGAATCGTGGCACTTGTGGGGAATTATTTCAGAGTTTGTCGAAGCGACCGAACGGCTGTCCGAGATACGGCCCGCGGTGTCGATCTTCGGCAGCGCCCGCTCGACACCCGACGCGCCGATGTATCAAATGACGGTCGAGATCGCGCGCAAACTATCGGACGCGGGTTTTGCGGTAATCAGCGGCGGCGGCCCGGGCATCATGGAGGCGGCAAACCGCGGTGCCTACGAAGGCACTTCGCCGTCGGTGGGTCTGAACATCGAATTGCCGTTCGAGCAGTACGGCAATCCTTATCAGGACATCTCGCTGCGCTTTCGCCACTTTTTCGCGCGCAAAGTGGCATTCGTCAAATACGCCGCTGCGTATGTCGTGCTGCCGGGCGGCTTCGGCACGGTCGATGAGCTGTCAGAGGCGTTGACACTGATGCAGACCGGCAAGGGCAAGTCGATGCCGCTGGTGCTCGTCGGGTCACGCTTCTGGAGCGGTCTGATCGACTGGATGCGCGAGACGCTGGTCGCCGAAGGCATGATCGCTGCTACCGATCTTGACATGATGACGATCGTCGACACCAGCGATGCGGTCGTCAACGCGATTTTCGATTTCTATGACGCTCGCGGGTTTGCGCAAACGGCGAGCGAGCGCGAGCAGATGCTTTATCTATAGAATTTGTCCTCGACCGTGAGGCTGTAGATGAAAACCGCTGTGTTTGCTACCTGGTTGGCTATGTTGCTGGCGTGGGCGCCGTCCGCATTTGCACAGACCACTGTCGCCCCTCCTCCACCGCCGTTGCCCGCGTCAACAGAAACAAAGGCGGCCAAGCCGGCGCCGGCCAAGCCGCGCCGGGCGATCGAGTTGTCTCCGGCGGAACGTGAAGCAATCGATGCGCGTGAATTGAAGGCGGTCAAGCCGGCCAGCGTTGAAGAGGCGCTGCAGCCGAAGCCTGAGGATTTGACGGTCGAGCGCGACGATTCCGCTAACTCCACTCGCATCGAGCAGCTGCGGACATCAAATCGGGTGAGCGAAGTCGTTGTCACCCCAGCAGGTACCTCGCGCAGTTACTCGATGCGGAACCGCGAGGGGCAGCAGCCGTTCGGCACGACACAAATGGCACCCGGCCTGTCGGTGCCAAATTTTTTCAGGTTTGAGTTCGGCCGCCCGACGCCGGCGCCATTACCGGCACCCGCACCGCCGGCCGGCCCCGTGAAACCGTCCAACTAGCTTCGCGCGCGATGGCGGTGTTTACCGCGCTGTCGCGCGCCGAAGTCAGCGCCTTTTTAAGTCAGTTTTCTCTCGGCACGCTGGTCGAGCTCGAGGGCATCCACACCGGAATCGAGAACACCAATTATTTCGTCACCACCGACCGCGGCCGCTATGTGCTGACCGTGTTCGAGCGTCTGACCGCGAAACAACTGCCGTTTTACCTGCAGTTGATGAGGCACCTTTCGGGCAAAGGGCTGCCGGTGCCCGAGCCGCAACCGACCCAAAGCGGAAAGCTTCTGGCCGAATTGAAGGGCAAGCCGGCAGCGCTGGTTACGCGGTTGCCCGGTAAAGCGACGACCGAGCCAACCTCGGCGCAGTGCGCAAGCGTCGGTGAGTTTCTGGCGCGGATGCATCTGTCCGGCCTGGACTTCGCACCGTTTCAGCCGCATCTGCGTGGCATCGGGTGGTGGAAAAGCGCGGTACCGAAGCTGGAGCCGCATGTTCCGCATGATGTGATGCAGACGTTGGCGGAAGAACTGATCCTTCAGGACTCGTTTTTTCGAAGCGCCCGCTTTGAGAAGCTGCCCAGCGGCCCGATCCATGCCGATCTGTTTCGCGACAATGTTCTGCTCGTGCGCGAGGGCGAGAGCGACCGCATCGGCGGAGTCATCGATTTCTATTTCGCGGGTTGCTCGATCTGGCTGTTCGACCTTGCAATCACGATCAACGATTGGTGCATCGACATGGCCACTGGCGAGTTCGATCCGCCGCGGGCTCACGCCCTGCTGAACGCGTACAACACGGTGCGGCCGTTGAGCGAGGACGAGCACGAATGCTGGCGCACTTCACTGCGCGCCGCTGCGCTCCGATTCTGGATTTCTCGTCTATACGACTACTATCTGCCGCGACCCGCGCATCTGCTGACTCCGCACGATCCGGCGCATTTCGAGCGCATTCTGAAGCGCCGGACCGTCGATGCATTTTTGCCATGGGTAACTCACTAGAGGCGAACTCGATGGGACTTGATGGTCGTTAGAACGTTACCCGCGCGCGCCGGATTGACTTGGCTGGCGGACGCGCTCAGGTTGTACCGCCGACAGCCATTTGCTTTCACTTCGTTGGTGATCCTGTACACAATCAGCGTTTCACTGCTGGCGTACGTGCCGCTGGTCGGGTTGCCATTGGCGGCTGTTCTGGTTCCGTTCGGCACGATCGGTCTGACGCTCGCCGGGCGCGATGCTGAAGGCGGCACGATGCCGATGCCCACGCTGATGGTCGAGCCGTTTCGCAATCCGCAGCAACGCAGTGCACTGGCTCGTCTGGGTTTGGTCAATGCAGGGCTGGTGCTGATGATGGTGTTGCTCGTGTCGTTTCTTGCGGCCGATGAGCTGGCCAACTGGAAGCTCGTCGATGGACAACTCGACCGCGCCTCCGCCGGACAAAACTTTCCGTGGGACGCGATCGTCGCCGCGGCGATTGCTTACGTGCCAATTTTGATGCTGACCTGGTTCGCACCCCAATTGGTCGCGTGGCATGGGCAGCCTGTCGGCAAGGCGCTGTTCTTTTCATTCTTCGCGTGCTGGCGCAACCGCTGGCCTTTCTTGATGCTGGCGGCGGCACTGTTTGCGCTTTCGTTCGGCGTCATTTTCGTCGTCACCCAGTCGCTGCAGATGTTCGGTGCGTCCCCGCAACTGGCATCGATGCTGTTCGCGCCGGTCGCGCTCATTCTGGTGAGCGTGGGTTACGCCACGCAGTATCCGATTTACCGCAGTCTGATTGAAACGCCCCCATGATCCGCCTTGAGTTGCACGTCGAGCTGAACTACGAAATCGATCAGTACGGTGCCGACTTCGTATTCAACATTCACGCCGCGCAAACGCGAAGCCAGGTGATCGCCGCCGAGAATCTGGTTCTCAGTCAACCGATCGTTCCGCAGATGTACACGGACCCGGCCACCGGCAACCGTTACATGCGCGTGCGCGCTCAGCCGGGCTCGCTGAAGCTGGCTTACTCGGCAACCGTCGACATGACACATCACTGCGCCGACGCCGCGCAACTGGCGGAGGTGCCCATATCGCGGCTTCCACTCGAGGTGATCAGCTACATCTATCCGAGCCGCTACTGCCAGTCCGATCGGCTGTACAAGCTGGCGAACAATGAATTCGGCAGCCTGACGCAGGGATACAGCCGCGTCGAGGCGATTCGCGAGTGGGTCAATCGGCGTGTCAGCTTCAGGTCGAATACCTCCAACTCGAACACGTCGGCGGTCGATACGTTGATCGAGCAAGTCGGCGTGTGCCGCGACTTCACGCACCTGATGATCGCGCTATGCCGCGCGCTCAACATCCCCGCCCGCTTCACGACCGGTACCGACTACGGCGCCGACCCCGTCCTTGGCCCACCCGACTTTCACGCGTACGTCGAGGCCTACCTCGGCGATCGCTGGTACATCTTTGACCCTTCCGGGACGGCGATTCCAATGGGTTTCGTGCGCTTCGGCACCGGGCGCGACGCGGCCGACGTGGCGTTCGCGACGATCTTCGGCGGAGTCAGGCCTCAGGCACCGATCATCCGAACCACCGCCATTGAGGACACGTCGCGCGGAATCGTGCGTCCGCATCACTGCGTGGAAGCGCTGTCGACTGATAGCGTTGCTACGTAAAAAGGCTTTGTTGGAGATCGCGAGCGCGCAAGCGTTGGGCGGAGCTGGCCTGCCTGGGCGTCGGGCACTGAAGTGCCGACCACTGCGGTACTCGCAACGCCGGCGCGAAAATAGGGCTAAAGCGCAGTTTCGCTCGACGGCCCCGGCGCTTGCTCCGTTCCTCGGGCGACGCCCCGAAGGCAGGCCAGCTCCGCCCAACGCTTGCGCTTGAGACAGTCTCACTTGTTGGGGGAAGGAAAGAAAAACACCTCGTGCGAGGTGATGTCGCGACAGCAGCGGCTGGCGCAGCTGCGCCGCCTTTGAGTCGTCGCCCGAGGAACGGAGCGCCAGCCGGGGCTGTTAAGCGAAACAGCGCTTTGAGCGTAGCGTGTTGCAGGCGCCGCCGCTGGCGTGAGTACCGCAGTGGTTGGCACTTTAGTGCCCGACGACGTAGGCGGCGCAGCTGCGTCAGCCGCTGCTGCTACCAGGGACCGGTCACCTGATATTGTGATCTTTAGTACTTACGTCAACTTCGCAACCGCTAACGATAAGCCACTTCACCCCTTGCGGACCGAAGTTGATTTGCGCACGTGCATCGTCGCCGTTGCCTTCCAGGTTAATCACGACTCCCTCGCCGAAGCGTGCGTGATTGACCGACTGCCCGATGCGATAACCGTGCGTGTGCTTCGTGCGAGCGACTGAGGTCCGTATCGACGGCGCAAGGCCGGTGTCGTGCCATTGACCGAAGCGCCCGCCGGCGCTCGTCCGCACGCGCGGCGTCAGCCATTTGACCGCGGCTTCCGGCAACTCTTCGATAAAGCGCGACTTGATGCCGTAGCGAGTCTGGCCGTGCAACATGCGGCTCTGCGCAAAGCTGATGTAAAGCCGCTGTTGAGCGCGCGTGATTGCGACGTACATCAGGCGCCGCTCCTCTTCGGGGCCGCCCGGTTCGTTCATGCTGTTTTCGTGCGGGAACAGCCCTTCCTCGAGCCCGCCGATGAACACCGCGTAAAACTCGAGCCCTTTGGCCGAGTGCACCGTCATCATCTGCAGCGCGTCCTGTCCAGCCTGGGCCTGGTTGTCCCCGGCTTCCAGCGACGCGTGGGACAGAAATCCCGCCAGCGGCGACAACTGCGCAGTGTCCACATCGCTCTGCGCGCCGGGAGTCTCCGCGGCGTAGCCTTCTTCCATCACGAATGCTGCCGCGGCATTCACCAATTCGTTCAGATTCTCGATCCGCTCGGCGCCTTCCTTTTCGGTCTGATAGTGCGCGATCAACCCGCTTCGCTGGATCACGGCGTCGACGATCTCGGACAAAGGCAGCTCAGCGGTTTCGATGCGCAACGTGTCGATCAATCTGACGAACGCCGCGAGATTGGATCCCGCCTTGCCCGCCAAAGCTGCAACCGCTGCGTACAGCGTTTGACCACGCTCGCGCGCAGCGTCGCCCAGTTGTTCCAGTGTTCGGGCGCCGATTCCGCGCGGCGGAAAATTGACTACTCGCAGGAACGCGGTGTCATCGGCCGGATTCTCGATCAAGCGTAAATACGCAAGCGCGTGCTTGACCTCGGCGCGCTCGAAAAATCTTAAGCCGCCGTAGACGCGATACGGAATCGCCGCATTGAACAGCGCGTGTTCGATGACGCGCGACTGCGCGTTCGACCGGTACAAAATGGCTATCTCGCCGCGCGCGTGCCCTTCGGCAATCAGGCTTTTGACTTCTTCGACCATCCAGGCCGCTTCGTAACCGTCGGTCTGCGCTTCGTAAATGCGCACCGGTTCACCCTCGCCCGCATCGGTCCACAAATCCTTGCCGAGCCGACGCTGATTGTTGGAGATCAGCGCATTCGCCGCGTTAAGAATGTGGCCTCCAGAACGATAGTTCTGCTCGAGCTTGATCAGGTTCCGCACGCGAAACTCGCGTTCGAAGTCGGCCATGTTGCCAACATTTGCGCCGCGAAACGCGTAGATCGAATTGTGCGTGCAGATGCCGTTGGCAACGAAGTTATGTGAGTCTTCGACGTCGAGGTCGTATACGGTGCGCGACTCGGGCTCGTGCAGCTCGACTTCGCGCACGATGTCGTACGCGCCCTTCGCGTCGGCAACGGCCATGCCGGCACGCACGTATTGCGCTTGGATCAACGGCAAGTAGCCCTTGCCCAGCCGCGCCCGCTGGATCAGCCGGCCGCCGAGCACCACGCGCAGGCGAGTCGCGTCATCAATCGCCGCGCCCAAATCGCGCCGCCAGAACTTGGCCGCCCAACCGCCTTTGCCCCCGGTGATCGGTTTCATCACAAAGCCCGCTGCAGCCGCTTTCCGCATCGCTGCTTCGTTGCACGTGCGCGCGTAAATCCGATGATCGGGTTTGTCACGCCGCGAATCGCTGCACATGCTGACGATCACATCGCCTTCGTCGCCGAACGATGGCCGGCGCCGATCGTCGGGATGGTCGAACGCAAGGCCGCGATCGGCCAGCAGCCACTTGGCGGCGCGCTCGGTATTCAGCTCGAAGAACTCGCGCGGTACGGCAGACTCGCCCTTACGCTTGCGGCCCGCAGTGAAAGCGCGCATCGGAAGGCCGTACTTCAGGGACAACACCGCCAGATCTTCCTGCGCTTCGACCGCACCTTCGTAGGTGCCGATAATCCAGATCTGCTCGCCGCCTTCCTTGCGCGCGCGGTAACGAAATCCAGGCGGTAAATACTTGCTGTGCCTCGCTCGGCGATGACCCGACACGGCAAGCCGGTATCCGACTTCGGGTTTCATCATCATGTAGAGGAAAAATCGCGCCGGCATGTGGCCGACTGCGTAGCCGGCAAAGTGCACGTGCTCGGGGGTCGTCGTCAGCGCTTTGCCCTTTTGAGTGCGTATCGTCACAAGCCGCGTCTGCTCGGTGCGATAGTGCACCCGCCAAATGCGCGATGAACCCATCCTTCCGCCGCCGACGACCGACCTGACGGTGTTGCCGACGCGAATCTGCTCGACCGGCTTGACGCTACCGTCGCCCATCGTCACTTCCGTGCCCGCCACTACGCACTGGTCGTCGTCACCGACGGCAAAAATCGCGTTGTCGGCGCCTGCGAGCTGTTTCAGCCAGGCGTACTGCAGCCGGTTCGTATCCTGGAACTCGTCGACCAGGACGTGCCGGAACCGCTTCTGATAGTGCACGCGCAGTATCTCGTTTCGATCGAGGAGTTCATAGCACCGCAACAACAGCTCCGCGAAGTCGACGACGCCTTCGCGATTGCATTGTGCGTCGTACTGCGCATATAGCTCGACAAATCTGCGGTTGTAATCATCGTTCACCTCGACCGCACTGGCGCGCAGACCCGCTTCCTTCGCGTTATTGATAAACATCTGCAGATTTCGCGGCGGGTAGCGCTCGTCGTCGATGTTGTTTGCCTTCAACAGCCGCTTGATCGCCCCCAGCTGATCGGCTTGATCGAGAATCTGAAACGTCGATGGCAGCCCCGCGTCCCGATAGTGCGCGCGCAGCATCCGGTTGCACAGCCCGTGAAATGTGCCGATCCACATGCCGCGTGTGTTAATCGGCAGCATCGCAGACAACCTCGTCATCATTTCCTTGGCTGCCTTGTTGGTGAACGTCACCGCCAGCACACCCTGTGGCGATACCTGTCCAGTTTGAATAAGCCAGGCAATGCGCGTTGTAAGCACGCGCGTCTTGCCGCTACCTGCGCCAGCCAGTATCAGCGCTGATTGATTCGGAAGCGTGACCGCGGCGAGTTGCGGCTCGTTGAGGTTCTGCAGCAGATTCATCAGAAGCGGCGAGTCTAGGGCAAGCCCCAGCGGCCCATATAATCGTTCGATGAATCCGAGGTACGAACCGCAGGCGATAGAGGCAGACGCCCAGGCTCATTGGCGCGCGACGAACGCCTATCGTGCGGTCGAGCATGCGACCGGTGCCGACGGCAAGCCGAAGCCCAAGTTCTATGTGTGCTCGATGCTGCCCTACCCCAGCGGCAAGTTGCACATGGGCCACGTTCGCAACTACACGCTGAATGACGTGCTTTATCGCGTGCAGCGGATGCGCGGCTACAACGTGATGACGCCGATGGGCTGGGACGCGTTCGGCCTGCCTTCTGAAAACGCGGCGATCGACAAGAAAGTGGCGCCGGCCGAGTGGACCTACGCCAACATCGCCGACATGAAGTCGCAAATGGAACCGCTCGGGCTCGCCTTCGACTGGTCGCGCGAAGTAACCACATGCAAGCCAGACTTCTACGTCTGGAACCAGTGGATGTTTTTAAAGATGCTCGAGTCAGGCATCGCGTATCGCAAGACGCAAATCGTCAATTGGGACCCAGTCGATCAGACCGTGCTGGCCAACGAGCAGGTGATCGACGGTCGCGGCTGGCGATCGGATGCGGTCGTCGAGAAGCGCGAGATCCCCGGCTACTACCTCGCGATCACCAAGTACGCCGACGAGTTGCTCAAAGAGCTCGAACACCTCGACTGGCCGCCTCATGTGCGCGCAATGCAGGAAAGCTGGCTCGGCAAGAGCGTCGGCGTCAATTTTGGATTTCAGTACGCGCTGGATGGCGAGCAACGCTTGCTGCGGGTGTTTACTACTCGCGCCGACACGATCATGGGTGCGACGTTCGTCGCGATTGCGGCCGAGCACCCGCTCGCTACGCGACTGGCGCGTGACAAGCCGGCGCTGGCGGCATTCATCGCGGAGTGCAAACGCGGCGCAACGTCGGAGGTCGACGTCGCGACGATTGACAAGACAGGCGTGCCGACCGGATTTTTCGTCAGCCATCCGCTGTCGGGCGAAAAGGTGCCGGTCTGGATCGGCAACTACGTGCTGATGGGCTACGGCGAGGGCGCGGTAATGGGCGTGCCCGGCCATGACGAGCGCGATTTTGAGTTCGCGAAGAAATACGGTTTGCCGATCAGACAAGTGATCGCCGTCGCTCCGCAGCTGGCACCAGCTGACGGCGGTTGCAAGTTTTCGACGGACGCCTGGCAGGCTTGGTACGCCGACAAGGAACACGGCGCGTGCGTGAACTCGGGCAAGTACAACGGCCTGATGTACGAGGCCGCGGTCAACGCGATCGCGGCGGACTTGAAAGCGCTCGGCGTCGGCGACAAACAGGTGCAGTGGCGCCTGCGCGATTGGGGCATTTCCCGCCAGCGGTACTGGGGCACACCGATTCCGATCATTCACTGTGCGGATTGCGGTGTTGTCCCCGTGCCGGAAAGGGATCTGCCGGTTGTGCTGCCTGAACACTTGGTCCCTGACGGCACCGGTAATCCGCTCACGAAGTACGAGCCGTTTTTGAAATGCGACTGCCCGCGCTGCGGCAAACCCGCACGCCGCGAAACGGACACGATGGACACGTTCGTCGATTCGTCCTGGTACTACATGCGCTACTGCTCGCCGGACAACGCAAGCGCGATGGTCGATCAGCGCAACGACTACTGGATGCCGATGGATCAATACATCGGCGGCATCGAGCATGCAGTCCTTCATCTTTTGTATGCGCGTTTCTGGACCAAGGTGATGCGCGACATGGGGCTTGTCAAATTCGACGAGCCCTTTAAGCGCCTGTTCACGCAGGGCATGCTGACGGCGGAGTGCTACTACCGCGAAGACGCGGCAGGCAGGAAGCGCTGGTACTACCCGGCCGAAATCAACGTCGAGTACGACGATCGGGGCCGGCCGGTCACGGTCACCGCAGCCGAAGACGGCCAGCCAGTGTTCTACGGCGGCACCGAGAAAATGTCGAAGAGCAAGAACAATGTTGTGGAGCCGCGCGACATCATCGCGCGCTTCGGCGCCGACACGGCGCGCGCGTTCGTGATGTTCGCAGGGCCGCCAGACCAAAGCGCGCCCTGGTCGAGCTCGAGCGCGGACGGAACCCACCGTTTTCTGAGGCGGCTGTGGAACTTCGGCGTCGAGCAGAGGCAGTCGATTGCGTCGGCAAGCCCGGTCGATCGTGGCGCGCTGTCTGCGAATGACCAGCAGTTACGGCGCGAGATTCACACGCACCTTAAGCAGGCCGATATTGACTACGGCCGCATGCACTACAACACGGTCGTCTCGGCGGCGATGAAAATGCTGAACGCCCTGGAGGAAGCGAGATCACGCAACGGCAGCCAGCCCGCCGCGAGTCCCGCCGTGACAAGCGAGGCACTCGGCATCCTGTTGCGCGTTCTGTATCCGCTGGCACCGCACGTTACGCACACGCTGTGGAACGAGCTGGGCTATACGCACCAACACGGCGAGATCGTCGATGCGCCCTGGCCCCAGGTGGATGAATCCGCGCTGCTACAAGACGAAATGGAGCTCGTAGTGCAGGTCAACGGCAAAGTGCGAGGCTCGATCCGCGTGCCGACGCACGCGGAAGATGCAGCGATCACCGCTACCGCGCTCGCCGATGCCAACGTGATCAGGTTTGTCGAAGGGCGGCCGGTCAAATTTTCGAAGGTAGTTCGTCCGAAGCTCGTGACCATCGCGGTTTGACCCGATGAGTCGCGCAATGATCGCCGTCGCATTTGTGCTTTTGCTCAGCGCATGCGGCTTTCAGTTGCGCGGCTCGCAAACATTGCCGGTAGAGCGTCTGTATCTGGCGCTGCCGGTCAACTCGCCGATCGGCGCCGAGATTGCCCGCGTAGTTCGGTCATCGACCAACGCCAGCGTGGTACCTGTCCGCAAGGACGCGCAGGCGATCGTCGAGCTGCTGGCCGAGCAGCGCGAGCGCGAAGTGCTGTCGATCAACGCGCAGGGGCGCGCGCGCGAGTACCAGCTGCGGTTGCGAACGACGTTTCGCGTCGTCGATCAGGAGGGCATCGAGTTGATCGCGCCAACGGCACTGGTCGCGCGGCGCGACATCGCGTTCAACGAGTCCGAGTTACTGGCGAAAGAGTCCGAAGAAGCACTGCTGTATCGCGACATGCAAAGCGATCTGGTGCGGCAGATCGTCAACCGGTTGCAAGGGATCAAGCCAAGTGCAGGTTAGAAACGATGCACTGGCCGGCGTTCTGGCGCGTGCGCAGCGCGCGGGCTCGCTGCCCCCGATATTCGTGGTCGCCAGCGACGAGGCGTTGCTTTCGCTTGAGGCACAGGATGCAATTCGCGCGACTGCTCGTGGTATGGGTTACTCCGAGCGCGAAGTGCTGAACGCCGACGCACGTTTCGATTGGTCAAAGCTCGCCGACGCGGCGCAAGGGTTGTCGCTGTTTGCCGACAAGAAGATCGTCGAGGTCCGTCTGCCGAGCGGCAAGCCCGGTGTCGTCGGTGCCAAGGCACTCGAGACGCATGCCTTGAACGCCGTCGACGGTGTGACGACGATCGTCTCGATGCCGCGGCTGGAACGGCGCGACCGGCAGACGCGCTGGATCGAGGCGCTCGAACGTGCCGGCGTGATGGTCGACATCGACACCATCGAGCGCGCACAGTTGCCGCAATGGATATCGCAGCGCCTGGCACGACAGCAGCAGAGCGCGAGCCGCGAGGCGCTCGAGTTCGTGGCCGACAAAGTCGAAGGTAATTTGCTGGCGGCTCATCAGGAAGTGTGCAAGCTGGCGCTGCTCTACCCCGCCGGCCAGTTGACGCTCGAGCAGGTCACCGACAGTGTGCTTAACGTGGCGCGCTACGACGTTTTTCAGCTGCCGATCGCAATGCTGAGCGGCGATGCTGCGCGTGTCCGCAAGACGATGGCGGGCCTGGAAGCCGAAGGAGAAGCGATTCCGCTGGTGTTGTGGGTGATTACCGAGGAGCTGCGAACGCTGTTGCGGATCAAGGCGCACGTCGATGCCGGCCGCCCGTTTGCCGTGGCAGCGCGCGAGAATCGCGTGTGGGGCCCCCGCGAGAAGTTGTTTGAGCGCGCCCTGGCGCGCGTTTCGGTGAACGCGCTGGAAGCGGCCCTGCTGCGCGCCGCACAGATCGATCGCCTTGCGAAAGGCCTGCTGGCGCCGCTAACCGACAGCAACGTGTGGCTAGAATTGACTGAACTGGCGCTGAGCATCGCCGGCCCGCCGAGGAGCGTTGTTCAATGAATTCCGCGGTCGTTCGTTCGATCGAACCTGCCGACAGCGGCGATAGCAGTGACGTCATCGGTCGGTTGCAGCATGTCGGACGCGCCGCGCGCGAAGCGTCGGCTGCAATGTCGGCCGCGGGCAGCCGATCGAAGGATGATGCGCTGCAGACAATCGCGAACCTGCTACGTGACCAGCATCGTCAAATCATCGAGGCGAATGGGCGGGATCTTCAGCGCGCGCGAACAAGCGGCGTGCAACCCGCGTTTCTCGATCGCCTGGCGCTCGACGCCGGGGCAATCGAGCAAATGGCTGTCGGCGTCGAACAGGTCACGCAGCTAACCGATCCGATCGGCGAGATCGTCGAGCTGAAGCCTCGCCCCAGCGGCATCAAAGTGGGCCGCATGCGCGTACCGCTCGGCGTGATCGCGATCATTTACGAAAGCCGCCCGAACGTGACGGTCGATGCCGCGGCGCTATGCATCAAGAGCGGCAACTCGGCGATCTTGCGCGGCGGCTCGGAGGCGATCGAAAGCAACCGCGTGCTGGCGCGCATCGTGCGCGAAGGGCTAGTGGCTGCCGGTTTGCCCGCGGACGCAGTGCAGCTGGTCGACACGACCGACCGCGCAGCGGTCGGAGCGCTCGCACAGATGACCGAGTACGTCGATCTGCTGGTGCCGCGCGGTGGGCGTGGATTGATCGAGAGGCTGATGCGTGAGTCGCGCGTGCCGATGCTGAAACATTTGGACGGCATCTGCCATGTTTACATTGACGGAGCCGCCGACATCGACAAAGCGATTGCGATCGCCGACAACGCAAAGACGCAGCGCTATGGCACTTGCAACACAATGGAGACGTTGCTCGTCGCGCAGAGCATCGCTGAGGAACTCTTGCCTGCGTTGGGCCGCATTTACCAGTCGAAGGGCGTGGAGCTACGTTGCTGCCCCGAGTCGCGCGGGATTCTCGAAGCCGGCGGTGTGACCAACGTCATCGATGCAGTCGAAGAAGACTGGCGCACCGAGTATCTGGCGCCGATTTTGTCGATCTCGACCGTGCCCGGCGTCGACGAAGCCATCTCGCATATCAACACCTTCGGCAGCAAACACACTGATGCAATCGTCACCGAGAACTACCCGACCGCGATGCGTTTCGTGCGCGAGGTCGACTCGGCATCGGTCATCGTCAACGCTTCCACGCGCTTTGCAGACGGCTATGAGTACGGCCTCGGCGCCGAAATCGGCATTTCGAACGACAAGTTACATGCCCGCGGCCCGGTCGGTCTCGAAGGCTTGACGTCGCTGAAGTACGTGGTGTTCGGCAACGGCGAAGTGCGCAGCAACTAAGGCATGGGCAGCAACGAGTATCTATGGATCAAAGCGCTGCACATCGTCTTCGTGACCAGCTGGTTTGCCGGACTTTTCTACCTTCCGCGCATCTACGTCAACGTCGCGATGGTCGAGGACGCCACGACTCGCGAGCGATTGTTGATGATGGCGCGCAAGCTGCTGCGCTTCATGACCGGGCTGGCTGTGCTCGCTCTGGTATTCGGCGCCTGGCTGCTGAGCTACGGCGTAGGCGTCGGTGCCGGCTGGATGAACGCGAAGCTCGTGCTCG
Organism: uncultured beta proteobacterium; assembly: GCA_963829995.1. Classification (GTDB taxonomy): domain Bacteria; phylum Pseudomonadota; class Gammaproteobacteria; order Burkholderiales; family Burkholderiaceae_F; genus JACCZX01. The sequence continues at coordinate 81,668 of CAWHKW010000009.1, forward strand.
TCCTGGTCCTGCTCGCATACCACGCATGGTGCGCCACTTTGTACGGCAGGCTTGTTCGTGGCGAAGCCACGCATTCTCACGTTTGGTTTCGCTGGTTTAACGAAGCTCCCGTACTGCTGCTGTTGGCGATTGTCATCCTTGTGGTGGTAAAGCCGTTTTAGGAACGTATGGAAAAGACCGTCGATTACTTCATGACTCCGGTGTCCCCCTTTGTCTACCTCGGGCACGCTCGCTTTCGAGAGATCTGCGCAAGGCATCAGGCGAAGATCCATCTGCGCGTGATGGACCTGGGCAAAGTGTTTCCGGTGTCGGGCGGGCTTGCACTGAAAGATCGTCCGCCACAAAGGCGTGCCTATCGAATGATGGAGCTCAGGCGCTGGCGAGACTTTCTCGGCGTGCCGTTGACACTCGAACCCAAACACTTTCCGGTTCCAGCCGAGCCCGCGGCGACGCTGATCCTCGCGGTGCTGGAGCATCACGGGACCACCGCGGCGCTCGACGTCGCGGGGGACTGCGGCCGCGCCGTGTGGGCCGAGGAGCGCGACATCAGCGACGCGAGCGTACTCGCAGCGATCGTCAGCGCACGCCGACTCGATGCGAATGCACTGCTGGAGCACGCACGTTCGGCCGAGGTCGCGGCGCGCTACGTCCAGCATTCGCAAGAGGCGATCATGCGCAATGTATTCGGAGCGCCCTCCTACCTGTATCAAGACGAGCTCTTTTGGGGGCAGGATCGCCTGGAGTTTCTGGATCGCGCGCTGGCGCGGTGAGCGCTTCGTTTTTCGCGGTCTGCCCGCGCGGGCTCGAGCCGGCGCTTTCCGAGGAGCTTCTTGCGGTCGGCGCGCACTCGCTGCGCGCCGAGGCCGGCGGCGTTGCTTTCAAAGGCTCGCTCACCGTCGCGTACGCGGCTAACTTGCACTCGCGCATCGCGAGCCGGATCTTGTGGCAAGTCGGGCGGCGCGGTTACCTCACCGAACAGCATTTGTACGACGCCACGCAGGAAGTGCGCTGGCAGGACCTGATGACGGCGCAACAGACGTTGCGCGTCGATGTCACCGCGTCGCGTTCACCGCTGCAGAGCCTCGAGTTTGCGATGCTTCGAATCAAGGACGGCATCGTCGATCGGCTACGGGAGCTGACCGGCGCGCGGCCGTCGATCGACCGTTCGAATCCGGACGTGCGTGTGTTCGCCTACCTCGATGCGTCGACCGTGACCTTGTACGTCGACCTGTCGGGTGAAGCGCTTTTCAAGCGTGGTTGGCGCGCGGACAAGGGGGAAGCACCGCTGAAGGAAAATCTTGCGGCGGGGTTGCTTGCCCTGGCGGGATGGACGCCTTCGGCTCCGCTGGCCGATCTTTTTTGCGGCAGCGGAACGATCGTGATCGAAGCCGCGTCGATTGCAGCCAAGCGCGCGCCGGGTCTGAATCGACGCTTCGCTTTCGAGCGGCTAAAGGGATTCGATTCGAACGCCTGGCGCCGCCTAAAGGACGCAGCGCGCGCCGCGGTCGATGACAACAGCAGTGCAGCGTTGGCAGGCTCGGATATCTCGACCGGCGTCATCGAGCACGCGATCGCCAATGCAAAATTGGCCGGATTGCAAGCCTGGCTCGACGATGGCCGCTTGCGCTTCGACGCAGTCGACGCGCGGACCGCGACGCCGCCGGTGGCGACGGGAACCATTGTCTCGAACCCGCCTTACGGCGAGCAGAGTGCGCCACGCTCGGCGTCGGTCCCCGCCATGATGAGTCATGTAGGTGACCGGCTCAAACAGGAGTTTGCCGGCTGGGATGCGTGGTTCCTAACGTCAGACCGCCAATTGCCGAAACAGATGCGGCTGCAGGAAACCCGCAAAACCGTGCTGTTCAATGGGCCGATCGAATGCCGCTTTTTTCGGTTCGAGCTGGTCGCCGGCGGTTACCGTCCGCGCGCCGCCGCGGCCAAGACCGAAGTGTGAGCAGCACGCCTACGTCGCCAACGCTCGCTCCACGTCTTTCTCGATGTCTTCAGGCTTGGTAGTCGGTGCGTAGCGGTCGATCACGGTGCCGTCCTTGCCGACCAGGAACTTAGTGAAGTTCCACTTGATCGCCTCCGAGCCGAGCAAGCCCTTCTTCGCCGAGGTCAAATATTTGTAGAGCGGGTGGGCATTGGTGCCGTTGACGTCGACTTTAGAGAACATCGGAAACGTGACGCCGAAGTTCATCTCACAAAACTCCGCGATCTCGGTGTCGGGACCGGGCTCTTGCTGGCCGAACTGGTTGCTCGGAAAGCCGAGTACCGCAAATCCTTGGCCGGAGTATTTCTTGTGCAGCGCTTCAAGCCCTTTGTACTGCGGGGTGAAGCCGCACTGACTCGCCGTGTTGACGACGAGTAGCACCTTGCCCTTGAAGTCCGCCAACGTCCTCGTCTTGCCATCGATCGTCTGCGCAGCGAAGTCATAAACGGACGTCATCGTGGCTCCTGAATTCGTTACTACTGGAGCAAACAAGTGTAACGGTCGCGGAGCAGGGAACGCGGCTTGCTTAGGCCACTAGCGGGAGAGTTCAGATGCAGTCAAATCGATCGTTCGTCGTTGCTGGCTCCACGAAGCTGCCACCGGAAATGGCGCCAGGCGACGAGGCGCGGTCCGGAACTCCCGGCACCGGCGAAAACGTCTGCCGCATGTGCGACGGCACGGGCCAGGTTGACGGCCACACCTGTCCGGACTGCGAAGGCAGCGGCAAGGTGATCGAAGGCGTCGGCGGAGCTTGATCTTGCGTGTAAATGGAGAATTCGAAATGCAAACAATTGCCGAATTGATGACCACCGACGTCGAAGTCGTACGGCCTGAAGAGACGTTGCGAGACGCCGCTCGCGCCATGGCAGATCTGGACGTTGGCTCGCTGCCGGTGTGTGATGGGCGAAAGCTGATCGGCATGGTGACCGACCGTGACATCACGATTCGCGCCGTCGCTGAGGGAAAGAGCGCGGACACTCCAGTCAGTGAAGTGATGACCGACGAGGTCGTGTGGTGTACCGATACGGACTCGGTCGACGACGTGTTGCAGCAGATGTCGGACGCTCAGGTTCGCCGCATCCCGGTCGTCGACAAGGACCGCCAGCTCGTGGGCATCGTCGCGCTCGGCGACATCGCGCTGGAAGAGGATGACGACGTCGACGAAGCGCTGCGCGACATTTCGATGCCGACATAAGGTCATGCGCTGCTCGTGTACGCGATTGCTTCGCATCGCACGTGCACTCGCAGCGATTAGTTTGTCGGACGAGCTTCGGAGCGGCCGCGCAGCGGTCGCGTACACGAGGAGCGTTATCCCGTGAGCCCCATGTGCTCGATACCCTTGTGGATACCGGCCACGCCACCGTACAACTTGCTGTTCAGCTTGATGTTCAACCGCACGTCGTTGACCGAATCGGCGTTGCGTAGCGCGTCTTCGTAGGAGATCTGCTCGGTTTCGTGCAGGTCGTACAGCGACTGATCGAACGTTTGCATCCCCTGCTCGCGCGAGCGCTTCATCACTTCCTTGATCTCGTGCACTTCGTTCTTGAAGATCAAATCCGAGATCAACGGCGAGTTCAGCATGATCTCGACCGCAGGAATCCGTCCCTTGCGGTCCTTGAACGGAACCAGCCGTTGCGAGATCGATGCACGCAGATTCAGCGATAGATCCATTAACAACTGCTGGCGCCGCTCTTCGGGAAAGAAGTTGATGATGCGATCCAGCGCCTGGTTGGTCGAATTCGCGTGCAGCGTGCACATCACCAAGTGGCCGGTCTCGGCAAAGGCAATCGCGTGGTCCATGCCCTCGCGGTCGCGCACCTCGCCGATCAGAATGACGTCGGGCGCCTGACGCAGGGTGTTCTTCAACGCGATCGCCCAGCTCTCGCAATCGACGCCGACTTCGCGCTGCGTGATGATGCAGTTCTTGTGCGGGTGCACGTACTCGATCGGATCTTCGATCGTGATGATGTGCCCGTTGCTGTTTTCATTGCGGTAACCGACCATCGCCGCCAGCGTGGTCGACTTGCCGGAACCCGTCGCGCCCACGACCAGCACGATGCCTCGCTTGGCCATCGCCAGCTCGTTGATCAGCGGCGGCATGTTCAATTCATCGCTGGTCGGAATATGGTCCGCGATCGTGCGGAACACGATGCCGACCTTGCCTTGCTGAATGAACGATGACACGCGAAAGCGCCCGATGCTCGTCGGGTTAATGGCGAAGTTGCATTCCTTGGTCTTCTCGAACTCGGCTGCTTGCCGGTCATTCATGATCGCGCGCACCAGCTCGCTGGTGTGCTGCCCCGTCAATGGCTGATTCGATACTGGCAGCACGCGGCCGTCAATCTTGAATGCCGGCGGAAATTCAGCCGTGAGAAAAAGATCCGAACCCTTCTTGCTGAGCAGCAGACGCAGCAGATCGTGGACGAACCGGGTTGCCTGATCGCGTTCCATGAGTTCTCGCTTTAGCCTGCGAACGATTCGGGAGTCTTTGCGTACTGCCGCGCTTCGGCGACGGTAATCACGTTGCGGCGAACCAGCTCGGTCATGCAATGGTCGAGCGTCTGCATGCCAAACTGGCTGCCGGTTTGAATCATCGAATACATCTGCGCGATCTTGTTCTCGCGAATCAGGTTGCGGATGGCCGGCGTGCCGACCATGATCTCGTGCGCCGCCACGCGACCGCTGCCGTCTTTGAGCTTCAGCAGCGTCTGCGAAATCACGGCGACGACTGACTCCGACAACATCGCGCGCACCATTTCCTTTTCTGCCGCCGGGAACACGTCGACCACGCGGTCGATGGTCTTGGCCGCTGACGACGTGTGCAGCGTGCCGAACACCAAGTGGCCGGTTTCTGCCGCGGTCAGCGCGAGCCGGATCGTTTCAAGGTCGCGCAACTCGCCGACCAGGACCACGTCCGGGTCCTCGCGCAATGCAGAGCGCAGGGCATTGGCAAACGACAGGGTATGCGGGCCGACTTCGCGTTGATTAATCACCGACTTGCGCGACTCGTGCACGAACTCGATCGGGTCCTCGATCGTCAGAATGTGTCCGTATAGATTGTTGTTGACGTGGTCGACCATCGCCGCCAGCGTGGTCGACTTGCCCGAGCCGGTCGGGCCGGTGACCAGCACCAGGCCACGCGGCCTTCCCGAGAAGTCGGCAAACTGACGCGGCGCTTGCAGCTCTTCCAATGACAGCACGCGCGAAGGAATCGTCCGCAGTACGGCCGCAGCGCCACGATCCTGGTTGAAAGCGTTGACGCGAAAGCGTGCCAGCCCCGGCAGGTCGAACGAAAAATCGGTTTCCAGATTCTCGTCGTACTGCTTGCGCTGGGCGTCGTTCATGATGTCGTAAATCATGCCGTGCACGTCTTTGTGCTCGAGCGGCGGCAGGTTGATGCGGCGTACGTCGCCATGGACGCGGATCATCGGTGGCAAGCCGGCCGACAAATGCAGGTCCGATGCCTTGTTTTTGACGGAAAATGCGAGCAGTTCTGAGATGTCCATGGCGGGCGGCGTTAGCCTCGGCGTTCTGCGCTAAGGGCCGAAGCGTAGCGCGCGCAATGATTCCGGTGTTCCCGTAAAAAAGCTAGAAATAGCTTGAAAACACAAGCCTCTAGGGTCGTTTGCTCAAGACAATGTTGAGTGTGCCTACTTTGCCGGCGAACTTGCAAGCCAATTTGGATGCCTTGCACGAGCGCATTACCAAGGCTGCGCGAGCCGCGGGACGGGATCCATCATCCGTGCGGCTGCTGGCGGTCAGCAAGGCATTCGGAGCCGACGCGATCCTGAGCGCAGCGGCGGCCGGGCAGCGCGCGTTCGGCGAAAACTACGTGCAGGAGGCGGCGGCCAAGATGGTCAGCATTCGGGCGCTGCGGCCCGATCTTGCGTTCGAGTGGCACTTTATCGGGCCGATACAGAGCAACAAGACACGCGCGATCGCCGAGCGTTTCGACTGGGTCCAATCGGTGGACCGCCTGAAGACTGCCGAACGTCTGGCCGAGCAGCGGCCGGCGAATCTGCCGCGGCTCAATGTGCTGCTGCAGGTCAACGTCAGTGCCGAGGCGAGTAAGTCCGGCGCCACGCCCGATGAGCTCAGCCAACTCGCCACCGCCGTTGAGCGGCTGCCACGCCTGCGCCTGCGCGGGCTGATGGCGATCCCCGCGCCGCAGGTTAACGTCGCGCAACAACGAATCGTCTTTGCCAGCACCAACGCGTTGTTCAGACAGCTGCGCGAAGACGGGTTGAAGGTCGATGTGCTGTCGATGGGAATGTCGGACGACCTCGAAGCGGCGATCGCCGAAGGTTCGACCATGGTTCGCGTTGGCACTGCGATTTTCGGCGCGCGCACACCACGCCAATGAAGGTCGCATTCATCGGCGGCGGCAACATGGCCGGTGCCTTGATCGGTGGCATGGTGCAAGCCGCGTTCAACGCTTCCGACATCGACGTCGTCGAGATCGACGCCGCGCGCCGCGCCGAGCTGGCGGAACGCGATTCAGTCCGCACGCACGAGCTCCCAGGCGACTGGTTGCGTGCGAGCGAAGTCATCGTGCTCGCCGTCAAGCCGCAGCAGATGCGCGAGGCAGTCGCCGCGATCCAGCCCCATCTAAAGCAGCAATGTGTGTTGTCGATCGCCGCTGGAGTTCGCGCCGAAACGATCAGCAGTTGGCTGGCGAGCGGCAAGATCGTGCGCGCGATGCCGAACATGCCTGCGTTGATTCGCGCCGGCGTCACGGCCGCCGTTGCGCGGCCTGAAGTCAGCGCTGCGCAAAAGGCCGCGGCCGACCAGATCCTGCGCGCCGTCGGCGCCGTCATATGGCTGGACGACGAAGCGATGCTTGACGCGGTGACCGCGCTATCCGGCAGCGGACCCGCATACGTCTTTTACTTCATCGAAGCGATGCATGCGGCCGCCATCGAGTTGGGTTTCGATGAAGCACAAGCGCGCGCGTTGACGCTGCAAACATTTGCCGGTTCTGCGCAGCTGGCGGCGCAATCGCACGAATCGGCGCAGACATTGCGCGAGAAAGTGACCTCAAAAGGAGGGACGACCGCCGCCGCTCTCGCGAGCTTCGAGCGAGACAAGGTCGATCAGGCGATCGTGCGCGCAATCAAGGCTGCCGCGGCACGCGCGCGCGAGCTCGGAAGCTAGCCTCGTAGCGCGTAGTCGAGCGCGGTGCCGGCAAATACCGCCACGCCTACCCAATTGTTGTGCCGGAACGCTCGCAGGCATCCTTCCCGCGAGCGGTGGCGAATCAGCATGAAGTGGTAGACCGCCAACCCTGCAGCAACCACACATCCCGCATAAAACGGCCACCGTGCATCGATCGCGGCGCCGACGATCAGAAGCAACACCAGGAATGCAGCATACGACGTCATCACTGCGATCACGTCGAAGCGCCCGAAGAAAATCGCGGACGACTTAATGCGTAATCGCAAGTCGTCATCTCGATCGACCATTGCGTACTCGGTGTCGTACGCGATCACCCAAAACGCGTTGGCAAGCATCAGCAACCAGCCCACGACGGGAACGAATCCCAACACAGCGGCGAACGCCATCGGAATGCCAAACGAAAACGCCACGCCAAGATATAGCTGCGGTATCGGGATATACCGCTTCGCGAGCGGGTACGTCGCTGCAATGGCGAGTGCAATGAATGCAAGTTGTATCGCTGCAGCATTCAACAACGGCAGCAACAGCGCTGCACACACCGCCAGCGCGGCCGCAACTCCAATGGCCTCTCGCCGACTGACCAGACCGCGCGCAACCACACGGTCCGCAGTCCGCTTGACGTGTGCATCGTAGTGCGCATCGGCGGCATCGTTGATCGCGCAGCCGGCCGAGCGCATCAGGAAAGTGCCAGTCACGAAGACGGTAACCAGCCAAGCGCTCGGCGTCCCGTCCGCAGCGATCCACAGCGCGGTCAATGTCGGCCAGAGCAGCAGCAGCGTGCCGACCGGCTTATCGAGCCGCGTCAAACTGGCATAAAGGGGCAGACGAGCCGCAATGGAAGTCATCCTGACCAATGCGCGCCCGGGAAAGTGCGTAGACAACTTTTTTGCCCTACACGCTTAGCAAGGTTATCGTAACAGCCGCGTTATCCTCATCAGCCATCATCACAACAACACTTCGGGAGACCCCATGCTTCGCAGAACACTGATATCCGCCGCGCTGGCTTCAAGCCTTGCGGCTGGCCTATTGAACCCCGCGCTCGCCCAGACCGAGATTCAATGGTGGCACTCGATGGGTGGCAACCTAGGCGAGTGGGTCAACGACCTAGCCAAGGGATTCAACGAGAGCCAGAAGGAATACAAGGTCGTGCCGGTATTCAAAGGCAGCTACGACGAGTCGATGACGGCTGCGATCGCCGCTTTTCGCGCCGGTAATGCGCCGCACATCCTGCAAGTGTTCGAAGTCGGCACAGCGACGATGATGGCAGCGAAGGGTGCGGTTAAGCCAGTTCACGACCTGATGAAAGAGGCCGGCTACAAGTTTGACCCGGCTGCGTACGTGCCCGCAGTCGCCGGCTATTACACGGCGCCGAACGGCCAGATGCTGAGCCTGCCATTTAACAGCTCGACGACAGTCTTCCACTACAACAAGGACGCGTTCAAAGCAGCGGGACTCGATCCGGAGAAACCGCCGCAGACCTGGCCCGAAGTGGTGCTCGCCGCGGCGAAGCTGAAGGCCTCCGGCCACAAATGCCCGTTTACGACGAGTTGGGTTAGCTGGACGCAGCTCGAAAGCTTCTCGGGATGGCATAACACCGAGTTCTCGACATTGCGCAACGGCTTCGGCGGCACTGGGACGCGGCTCGCGTTTAACACCCCGCTGCACGTGCGGCATATCGAAAACCTGGCCAACATGTCAAAGCAGGGCTTGTTCGTTTACAAAGGACGTGGCAACACGGCCGACTCTGTATTCGTGTCCGGCGAATGCGCAATGATGACCGGCTCGTCAGGGCTGTACGGCAACATCAAGAAAAACGCCAAGTTTGCGAACGGTATCTCGACGCTACCGTACTACCCCGACGTAGCCGGAGCGCCGCAGAACACGGTGATCGGGGGCGGCAGCTTGTGGGTCATGTCGGGCAAGAAGCCCGCCGAGTACAAAGGCGTAGCGGCGTTCTTCGACTACTTGTCGAAGCCCGACGTGCAGTCGGCGAGCCACATGCGCACCGGCTACCTGCCGATTACGATGGCCGCGTACAACATGACCGATAAAGGTGGGTTTTACAAACAGAATCCCGGCACCGACGTGGCCGTCACGCAGATGATCCGCAAGACCACCGACAAGTCGCGCGGTGTCCGCCTCGGCAACTTCGTGCAGATCCGTACGATCGTCGATGAAGAGATGGAGGGAGTGTGGTCCGGCAAGAAGAGCGCGAAAGAGGCGCTCGACACGGCAGTCAAGCGCGGCAACGAACAGTTAGAGCGGTTCGAGAAAGCGAACAAGAGCTGACATTCGGTTCGCCAATCGCGGCCGCGGGCCTTTCGCCACGGCCGCTTTTTATTTGCTCAACGACTTCGCGAATTCGATAAACCCAGCTGAAGTCAGAGGGCGCCCGAGCAGGAAGCCCTGCGCTTCATTGCATCCGCAATCAGTGACGAACGACAGTTGCTCGCGCGTCTCGACGCCTTCTGCAACGACGTGCAAACCGAGTCCGCGCGCGAGGCTGGTCAGCGCCGCGACGATCTTGCAATCGGCCGGGTCACTCGGCCCGGCCCGCACGAACTGGCCGTCGATCTTGATCACGTCGACTGGAAAGCGACGCAGGTTGCTCAGGCTGGAATAGCCCGTGCCGAAATTGTCGAGCGCGATCTTCACACCCATCGCATGCAGCCCGGACAGCACCTGCTCAGCCTTGGCGCCGTCGCGCATCAGGCTTGCCTCGGTGATCTCGACCTGCAGACGTTCGGCGTCGAGCCCGGAATCCACCAGCGCCTGACTCACCATCGGCAACAACGAGCGCCCGCGAAACTCGCGCGGCGAAAGGTTGACGCTTACGAGCGGTTCACCAAGCCCCGCTGCGGTCCACTGCATGGCCGCACGGCACGCTTCGCGCAAAACGACTTCGCCGATCGGCACAATCAAGCCGGTGTCCTCGGCCACGGCAATAAAGCTGCCGGGCTCCTGCAAGCCGTGCTCGGGGTCGCGCCAGCGCAACAACGCTTCGGCGCCGACCAGCTTGCGATTCTTCAGATCGATGCGCGGTTGGTAGTACGCCTCGAACTCGCCAGCTTCAAGCGCGCGCCGCAGCCCTGCTTCTATCTGCAGCCGGCGCACCACCTCCGCATTCATGCGCGGCTCGAACAACTGCACGTTTCCACGCCCGCGCGACTTGGCGAACGACAGCGCCGCATCGGCGTTGCGCAGAAGCATTTCCGGGCTCGCGCCGTCGCTCGGGAACATCGCTGCGCCGACACTGACGCTGACGTTGACCTGCTCGGCGTCGATCTCAAACGGCTCCGACAGCAATTCGGCCAGCTTGCCGGCAACGTGCTCGGCGTCGTCCACATGGCGCAAACGTCCGAGCACGATTGCGAACTCGTCGGCACCCGTACGCGCCACCAGATCGGAAGTGCGCACGGTGTCGACCAGGCGCGCGGCGGTTGCGCGCAACAGCGCATCGCCAACGCGGTGGCCGAGCGCATCGTTCAGCTTCGTGAATTCGTCGATGTCGACGACCAGTACCGCCAGCCGATCGCCACCGAGTTGATGATTGCGAATTGCTTCGTCGAGCCGGGATTCAAGCAGTCGCCGGTTCGGCAGTTCGGTCAATTCGTCGTACAACGCGATGCGGCGTGCCCGCTCCTCGACTTCGCTGCGCTCGTACAGCTCGGCGACCAGCCGCTCGTTGGACCACGCGAGCTCGTCGTGCGCCGCGCGCACGCGTTGCTCCAGATCGTCGCGCGCCTTTGCGAGCGCCGCTTCCATTTCCTTGCGTGCGCTGATGTCATCGACCAGCCACACGGTTTCGCCGGCCGGGCCGCCTGGCTTGATGCACTTCACCAGCAAGCGCGTCCACACACGCGAGCCGTTGCTGCGCACGGTGCGCCATTCGATCGCCGGCGAACCGTCTGCGGCCAATGCATCGCCTATGCGGCTGGCGAACGACTGGAATTCTTCGTCCGATCCGAAAAGTACCGCCGCCGATCGGCCAAGCAGATCTGCGACGTCCCATCCGAACAGACGAGCCGCGCTCGAATTGCACTGCGCGATGTTGCCGTCGCAGACCACCAGAATGCCGACCGAATCGTTGGCAAGCAGCGCGCGATATTCCTGCAGCCGCCGCTCAACTTCATGCGGGCGGTCCGGCAAAAACAACGTCATCGATCTCACGCATCAAAGTCGGCTCGCTTAGTGGACCAGGGCGCTGGTCAGGCGCGCCGAGTGTGGAGCAGGCCCCCTCTGAAGAAACGTCGATTACGGCCGGGCTCGCCCGCTTATTTGAAACGCTTGGCGCTCAAGTCGGCGCGTGCTTGTGCCGACCAGGACGACCGCGCGTCAAGGGAACGCGCGACGAGGTACGCACGTCGGCTTTCAGCACCGTCTTGAAGTAGCGCAGCGCGAGCTCGTTGTCCTTCGCATTGCCTGCCGCCACGCAGTCGCGCGGCACGACCAGCCGATAGTTGCGAACGTAAGCATCGGCCGCAGTAAACAGGATGCATTGATGACTGGAAACGCCTGTCAACACCAGCGTTTCGACCCCGACCAGTTGCAACAGAGTCTGCAGTGGCGTCGAAAAAAAGCCCGAGTTTGCAGGCTTCAGTACAAAGTAATCCTGATCGTCCGGCATCAGCAGTCGCGCGACCGGCTCGCCGCGCACGCCCTCATTGAGACAGCGATGCACCAGTTGGCGAAAGTCAGATCGCCATTGCCCGAAGTTGTCGTTGACGTAGATCGTCGGAATGCGCGCGGCGCGGGCGCGCTTCTTCAGACGGACGATGTTGCGCGCGGCAGGCAGGGCGTTGCGAAACAAACGTTGCCCATCCTCAAACTCGAAATCCGAAATCATGTCGATGATCAGCAGCGCGACCTTCGAATCGTGTGGCGCCGACTCATCACCTCCTTGCCTGTCGCGCGCCATGGCCAACGCTATGAAACGTTTTCCTTGGGAATGATCGAGATGCCGCCGCTGCGCTCCAGCACCGCGTACCTGATTTGATCCAGCCGTTCGATGCCCTGCAGATGGCGGGCCGCGCTAAGCACGTCGTCGACGTCGACCCGCGCCTTGTCCATCCGATCTTGCAGGGCCACGCCGTCTTCGACGATCACCAGCGGGACATCGTCGAGCCATTTATCGACTTTCTTGGAGCGACGCTTCAGCAATGACAGTCCAATGTCCAGCGTCACCAGTGTGATGATGACGATCAGCGCGTTGGTGATCGAAAAGTCCTCCCCGAGCAATGCCTGTTGCGTCGCTTCGCCAATGATCAGCAGCAGCACGAAGTCGAAGGTGGTGATCTGCGCCAGCGAGCGCTTGCCAGACAGCCGCATGATGATCATCAACCCGATGTAGATCGCGGCGGCGCGCCAGACCGAGTCCATGCATTGCCTCAGGGATAGACGAAGTGCGCAAAAAACACCGGCGCAGCGCCGTCGACGGCTATCCACCCTTCGTGCCGGCCTATCGACTCCGGAACCAGCTCAAAGCGGATGGTCGCTGCGGCTGATGCAGCGCGGTCGAAGACGAAGACGTGCTGGCGATCGGCAATCGACGTCGAGGTCGGCGGCGGTGTGATGGTTCGCACATTCATCGCGCCGAGATACTGGTCACTGATGGATAGGCGCATCGGCCGCGCACTTGCCGATGCGGTGACATTGACTTCAAGAGTCGTGGAGGACGAATACCGTGCAAAGCGCGCGTACCGAACCTCGGTCAAGCGGGACGAGTCGGATGCCGTGGCGAGCTCAACGATTCCACCGCCACCGAAAACACCGGCGAGCGCGGCGATAATCACAAGCAACATCGCGGCCCAACCAAAGCGCTCGACGCGCCACTGGCGCCGTTGAAATCCGATGTCGTCGTCAAACGGAGCCCGGTGGGAAAGGCCGCCCGCCTTCCGGGATGAGCCGGTTTCGCTGGACTTGGGTTTCGTCATAGTCGTTCGTCGATCCAGAGGCATCCAGCAAGGCGTGTTCCCTGCGTTCGCCGCCGCGGCGCTGCACAGCCGGCGATCATGCCGTTGGCCGCGGAAGACCGTCATGCGCTGAGGGGCCGACGCGTTCAGCGCCGGCCGTGACCTACCTCGCGCCGCAGACCAACGGGCTCAGCGCCACAACACTTCGTTGATTTTCTTCTGGGCAGCGCGCGAAATCATCACCAGGCTGTGCGCCAGGCGTCGTCCATGCGAAGGGTCCGTCGGGTCGGCCGTCTTATCTCGATTGACGGTGTTCCGGACCAGCGCTCGGTCGAGGGTCGCCGCCGGGACGCTTCGCTTCTGGTTGTGCGCCTGGTCGATGGAGCCGTCGCTCTTCACCTTGAAGCGCTGACAATAGAACCGAACGATCTCTTTCGGTTTTTTGTTTTCCAGCCGGCATACGACTGTCGCAATGTCGACCGTCTGGCCGGCAAAGTTCTGCAGCACGGCCCGGCGCCCAAACAGGAATTCTTCGAACGTCGTCTTCGACAAGGGCAGTGCGTCGTCACCACGCACGAGGAAAATTCGATAGCCGATACTTTTTTTCACTCTTCGCTTTATGCAGGATGCGCCGCGATCGATTTATCAATCAGGCGCGAAGCAGATCGTTGTACTTGCCGGAGCGGCGATAGTCTCAAAAGATCGGGCCCTTGAGGCCCGATGCGGATGACTTGAAACGGCTAAGCCGAATGCGGGTGCTGACGCACGCTTGCAATAACGCAGCATGCCTAGCGCCGCGCGGCACCTTGCGCACTTCGTCCAGAATTTGATCGGGCTCGACCGGCTTGACCATGTGAAGGTCGAAGCCAGCGTCGCGCGAACGTTGCCGATCTTCGTCTTTGCCCCAGCCGGTAACGGCGACGAGCACCATGCCGTTCATTCCGGGTTGGCCGCGCAGCCGGCGTGCCAGCTCGAAGCCATTGACGCTGGGTAAGCCGAGATCGAGAAACGCGATCTCAGGCCGAAACTCGGCGGCGACGGTCTCGGCCGAGATGGCCTCGAATGTGGTCCGCACGTCGTGGCCCTCGAACTCCAGTAGCGCCGAGAGACTCAACGCGAAGACTAGAGGGTAGCCCGCAGATCGGCTCGCACGATATCGAGATATTCACGGTGTTTGCGAATGTAATTCATCGCGTACGGGCAGATTGGAATGACTGTCTTGCCCTGACCACGAATGTCATCGAGCATCGCACTAACCAGGTGTGATCCGAACCCTTTGCCTTCGTGTTGCCGCAACACTTCAGTGTGCTTTATCAATATCGACGCTGGGGCCACTGGATCGTATTCGCTGTAACCGACCTCTTCTTCGTCCAGCATCAGTCGATAGCGGCGCGCGATGGCGTCGTTTACAAGCTTCAGTTCCTGGCCTGCCGTGGAAGAGTTGAGGAACTGTTCGCTCCAGCGCTCGTGCTCAGGTGCTTTCGTCAGTCGCTGCATCAGCTTCTCTGGAGCGACGTTCTGCAACTCGCCCGGTGCGGTTCCCGCGAGCACGGCCCGCGCGGTGTCGTACAGCGCCTGCACGCTGGCAGCGAACCCCTGATGGCCGCGCAGACACACGCGCACGCGGCGGCTGGCAAGGTATTCAAGATCCATTAGCTCGGCCCCCGGACTGCCGAGAATCAGCGGAAGGCCGACGCTGTCTGCAATTCGATCGAGTTGCGCGCGGGTCTTTAGATACGGAACGAAAAGCGCATTCACTCCGGCCTGCTCATACGCCTGCAGCCGGCGCACCGCATCGTCGATGTGCGTGATCGCGACAGCGGCGGTGCGCCCGAAAATCGCGATACCCGATTCGCGCGCAGCGGTGACTGCGGCTCGCATTCTTCCGACGCCCTCTTCTACCGAAGTGAGGCTCGGCTCTTTCGGCGACCCGAACGCACGCGGGAGCAGTGTGTCCTCGATCGACAACCCGGCCGCGCCCGCGCCCGCGAGCTCCTCGACGGTGCGCATTACGTTCAGCGCATTGCCGAAACCGTGGTCGGCGTCGACCAGCACGGGCAGTTTGCTGGCGCGACAAATGCGGCGCGTCTGCTCGGCGAGCTCGGTCAGCGTGAGCAGCATCAGGTCCGGCGCGCCGAGCACGGCGAACGATGCGACCGAGCCGCCGAGAAGACCGACCTCGAAGCCCACCTCGTCGGCGATGCGAGCCGACAACGGATCGAACACCGAGCCGGCGATCACGCAGCGGTCGCCAGCGAGCAGTGCTGCGAGTTTCTTACGCTTGTCCTGAAGGTTCATACGTCGTTTGCGCTTCGTGCCATCTGGTTAAGCACCGATACTACGCACGAGGGTTGGACCGGTGAAAGCGAGCTTCACGTGGACAGAGCGACCGCGGTGCCGCGCCCCGTTTCCACGGCTCTCTCGTACGTCGCGGCCGCAGCAGCGACGTCCTGAAGCGCCATGCCGGTGCTGTCGAAAACGACAATCTCGTCCGGCGACAGTCGACCTCGCTTGCGGCCCGCAACTATCTCGCCGAGCTCGGCGTGGACGCTCTCGCGCGACAGGATGTCTGCTTTGATCGCGTGGTGAAGGTCCCCGATGGCCACGCACTGGGCCGTTACGTCCGTTACGAGTGTCACCGAGGCGAGCAGTGCGGCATCGAGTTCCTGTTTTTCCTCGCTATCGGCGCCGACTGCCGCGACGAAAGTGCCGGGAGCGAGAAATCCGTCGAACAAGAGCGGCTGGCGCGACGGAGTACAGGTCACAACGATCGCGCTCGCGCGCGAGGCCGCTCGTAAGTCGTCGACTGCCGTTGCGTCGAGACCCAGTTCGTCCTCGACTTCGCTTGCAAATCTTTGCGCGCGTTCCCGGTCGATGTCGAACGCAAGGACCTTGCGGATCGACCGAACGCGCGCCAGCGCGACGAGCTGGGCGCGGCCTTGGACACCGCAACCGCAGACCGTCACGACCGCGGCATCGGGCCGAGCGAAATGCTGCGCGGCCACCGCCGTGGCCGCCGCTGTACGCAACGTGGTGATAGATGCCGAGTCAAGCAAGGCCAGCGGCACCCCCGTGTCTGCATCCGAGAGGACGACAACGCCCTGAATCCGCGCGAGACCCAGAGCTGCGTTGCCATTGAAGTTGCCGTTCACCTTGGCTGCGAAATAGTGCCGACGACGGCGCAGTAGGCCCGACTTGATGTGGAAGCCTCCACCCAGAGTCGCCACGCCAAGGACCGCCGGCGGGGGCGTCTCGCCGCTGCCGTGCGCACGGAACGCTTCCTCGACTGCGGCGCGGCACGCGTCCGGACTGAGAAGCGCCTCTACGTCGCTTCGCGTGAGGACGAGCGTGACCAAGTTCGTCAAGGGGATTGACTGCGCGTCATTCTTTTGTAGACATTAGCACACTGAAGTAATAATATCTACACAAATGCGATGGCTACTACTAGTACTGTCCCTTCCGACTGAAAATGCCACCGTGCGCATGCGCGCGTGGCGGGCACTGCGTGCTGCAGGCGCCGCAGTGCTGCGCGACGGCGTTTATCTGCTGCCGGCGCGTGATGACTGCCGCGTGACGCTCGAAGCGATCGCGCTGGATGTGCAATCGGGCGGAGGCGTCACCCATCTGATGCTGGCGGACGAGCCTCGCGATGCCGGGTTCGCCGCGTTGTTTGATCGCGGCGAAGACTACGCCGCGCTGCTCGATGAGATCCGCGCGACGAGCGACACGCTCGAGCCGGATACCGCGCTCGAGGGGTTGAAGCAAACCCGCAAGCTGCGCAAGGCGTTCATTGCACTGGCCGCTACCGACTTCTTTGCCGGAGAGGCGCGCAAGCAAACCGATGCCGCCTTGCAAGAGCTCGAACTTGCAGCGAACCGCCTGCTGACACCCGATGAACCGCACGCGGTACGCAGCGCGATCAAGCGATTGAGAATCGAAGACTACAAAGGTCGCGTTTGGGCGACGCGCCGGCGCCCCTGGGTCGATCGCCTCGCATGCGCGTGGCTGATCCGGCGCTACATCGACCGCAAAGCACGCATCGTGTGGCTGACCAAACCGAAAGACTGTCCAGCCAAGGCGATTGGATTCGACTTTGACGGCGCCACTTTCAGCCACGTCGGTGCGCGCGTAACGTTTGAAGTGATGCTGGCGAGCTTCGGCTTCGAGCAGCCCGCGCTCAGGCGCATCGGCGCCATCGTTCACCATCTGGATGCGGGCGGCGTGCAGCCGCCAGAGGCAAGTGGCGTTGAAAGCGTCCTTGCCGGACTGCGCGATTCGATCGAGGACGACGATCAACTCGTCAAGGCCGCGTGCGCCGTGTTCGACGGGTTGCTGGTCTCGTTCGAAAAAGCTGGGCAAGCTGAATGACTGCGCCGCTCCCACTAACGGCGGATGAATTCGCTCCCGCGCCGATAACCTTCTGGGCAGCGTTTCGCTTCTGGCTCAAGCTTGGCTTCATCAGCTTCGGAGGGCCGGCCGGACAGATTTCGATCATGCATCAGGAGCTGGTCGAAAACCGGCGCTGGATTTCGGAGCGCCGGTTTCTGCACGCACTGAACTACTGCATGGTGCTGCCCGGCCCGGAGGCGCAGCAACTTGCCACCTACATCGGCTGGCTGATGCATCGCACTTGGGGCGGCATCGTCGCCGGTGCGTTGTTCGTGCTGCCGTCGCTGCTGATCCTGATCGCGTTATCTTGGATCTACGTCGCTTTTGGCAACGTACCCCTGGTCGCCGGCCTGTTCTACGGCATCAAACCCGCAGTCACAGCGATCGTGCTGCAGGCGGCTTACCGCATCGGCTCGCGCGCACTGAAGAATGAATGGTTGTGGGCGATAGCAGCAGCATCGTTCACCGCGCTCTTCGCTTTGAACGCGCCGTTTCCCGCGGTCATTGCAGCGGCGGCAGTGATCGGTTATGCCGGCGGGCGCCTCGCACCCAAAAAATTCGCCATCGGCGGCGCGCAAGGCACATCGAACAAATCGTTCGGCGCGGCGGTCATCGACGATGACACACCGACTCCCGCGCACGCAACGTTCAACAGACATCGCTTCGCAAGGGTCGCGCTGGTCGGCCTCGGCCTGTGGCTGGTTCCGATGTCAGTGCTGATCGCGGCCTACGGTTGGGATCACGTTTTCATGCAGATGAGTTGGTTCTTCACCAAAGCGGCGCTGCTGACGTTCGGCGGCGCCTACGCGGTCCTGCCCTACGTTTATCAGGGGGCGGTCGTTCACCACGGCTGGCTGACACCGGCACAGATGATCGACGGCCTTGCACTCGGAGAAACCACGCCGGGGCCGCTGATCATGGTGGTGGCTTTCGTGGGCTTCGTCGGCGCCTATGTCGACGCCCCGTTCGGTCCGGGCAATCCGTTCCTCGCCGGCGCAGTGGCGGCCACGTTGGTGACGTGGTTCACGTTCCTGCCCTCGTTCCTGTTCATCCTCGCGGGTGGCCCGTTTGTTGAGAGCACGCATAACGACCTCAAATTCACGGCGCCGCTAACCGCCATCACCGCCGCGGTGGTTGGCGCGATCATCAACCTCGCGCTGTTCTTCGGTTACCACGTGCTGTGGCCGACGGGTCTCGCGGGCAGCTTCGATTGGATCTCTGCATTGATCGCAATCGCCGCAGCAGTGGCCCTGTTTCGATTCAAAGCGCATGTGATCAGCGTGATCGCCGCGTGCGCGGTCGTTGGCTTGTTGGTGCGGCTTGTTTTTTGAAGGGAGAATCAAATGGACCGAATCAGTCCCCACGAGCTGGCCGAATGGCAAACGGCTCATCGAACATTCACGTTGCTCGACGTGCGGCGCAAGGCGGTGCGCGCTGCCGACGCCGCCGACCTTCCGAACGCGCGCTGGCTGGATCCCGAGCAGGTGTTCGCGTGGAAAGACGAAGTCCCGCGCGATCGCCCGGCCATCGTTTATTGCGCAAAAGGTCATGAGATCAGCCAGGGCATCGCCGCGACGCTGTGCGCGCTCGGCTTGGACGCACGTTTTCTGGTCGATGGGTTTGCGGGTTGGCGTGCGGCACAGATGCCGCTGACTTCACACCCCGTCAAAGACGGAGATCAGACATGAAATGGATCACCCGCGAGCGCCCGAAGATCGATCGCATCGCTTGCCCTTGGCTGGTGGCGCGCTTCATCGACCGGGAGCCGGAGTTCATGTACGTCCCGAGCGGCGATGTACTGAGCGTCGCCGACAAAACCGCGGCGATTCCGTACGACATCCCGGGGGTCGAACTGACGCACGACGGCGAGCTGTGCAGCTTCGACGCGTTTCTGAAGAAGTACCAGCTCGACGATCCGGCGCTGCAGCGACTGGCGTTGATCGTGCGCGGGGCCGATACCTCACGTCTCGCACTGACACCGGAGTCCGCCGGCCTGTATGCGATATCGCTCGGGTTGTCGCACGACTTCGCCGACGATCACGAAATGCTCAGCCACGGCATGGTGATGTACGACGCGCTGTATGCGTGGTGCAAGCATTGCCAGAGCGAGTCGCACAACTGGCCGCCGCAAAGTTGAGTGCATCACTGCCAGCGCGTTTCCGCCTAGACGCTGCGCGCGGCCCATGTTGCTGCCAGCAGCAACAGGAAGCCCGCGAAAGGTCGCGCGATGCCGCAAGGCACCCACGCGCCAAATGATCGTTCACGTCGTAGACGGAACCTACGAGCTGTTCCGGCACTTCTATGGCCTGCGTCGCTTCAACAAAGGCATCGACCGCCCCTATGGCGCTGCGATTGGCGTACTGAACACGGTGCTCGAGATGATCGAAGGCGGCGCCGTGCATATAGGCGTTGCCACCGACCACATCATCGAGTCGTTTCGAAATCGCCTGTGGCCCGGGTACAAAACGGGCGCGGGTATCGATCCCGCCCTTTTCGCACAGTTCCATCCACTCGAAGAAGCGCTGGCTGCGATGGGCGTCGTCGTGTGGCCGATGATCGAACTGGAGGCCGATGACGCGCTCGCATCTGCCGCGAGGATTGCATCCGAAGATGCGCGTGTCGAGAAAGTCTGCATCTGGACGCCCGATAAAGACCTCGCGCAGTGCGTGCGCGGTGAGCGCGTCGTTCAGATCGATCGCAAGTCGAAACAGATCCGCGACGCCGACGGTGTGCGGCAGAAGTTCGGCGTGGAGCCGAGTTTGATTCCGGACTTTCTGGCTCTAGTCGGCGATTCGGCCGATGGCTATCCGGGCATCTCCGGGATCGGAGCCGTGTCCGCCGCGCGCCTGCTCAATCGCCATGGAGCGATCGAAAAGTTTCCCCCGGCTGTGCTCGGCAATCGCCTCGACCAGGCATTGCTGTTCAAGAATCTCGCGACGTTAAGAACCGACGCAGCACTGTTCAGCAATGCGGATGAACTGGCGTGGGACGGTGCTACGAGGCAATTCCTTTCGTGGACCGAGCGTATGCAGGCGCCCGGTCTGCTCGGCCGCTGCAACAAGGCAGAGAAAGCGCGAACTGCAGCCGCGAGCGCTTCGTTACCGTCGCGGGACCGACCGGCGAAATGACAGCAGCAGAACCAGGCTTGCGACCATCGGCAAGACAAGCGCGTCAGCGGCATGCATCACCCACAGCGTTGTGCCACTGAGCAGGCACCAGAGAATCGGTATCGGCAGCGCAATCGGGTTGCTGCGGTCTGCCGCGAGTAGCAGGGCCAGGGTAGCCACTGCGGTCGGGTCGGGCGCCACGCCGAAGACTTCAGCTTGCCGCCAGTCGCGCCCGAGCAGCAAGCCAAGAAGCGGCTCAACAACGAGAGCGAAGACGAAAATCGCGACACCGATGCGCGCGATCACACTCGGTTCGGAGTCAAAGCGCAGCCGGTCGCGCACGACTCCGATCCAAGTCAACAGCAGCGCCTCGATCGCGAAGCCCACCGCAAAATAACCGGCTGCCCAATTGATTGCCGTGTAGCGCTGCCAATGAAATGCCCATGCGATCCATAGCCAGCACGCCGCCAGCGTGGCCGCGATCGCGCGGCCACGCCATGGTGCGCGACTGCGCATCAATGCGAGGATCATCACGCCGGCCAACACCGTCACGACCTGCAGCGGCCAGATGTCGGCGTTGTAAAGCTCGAACAGTCGATAGTAGGTGCGCGGAGCGAACAGCAGAAAATCAGAGGGTCTGTAGGTCCACCACTCGGACATCAGCGTTTCCCCATTCAGAGCGTCCGCATCTAAAGCTTCTGAACGTGCTCGACGATGCGCCGACGCATCGGCTCATCGGGCAAGCGTCCAACCGCGGCGCCCATGTTCTCGCGCACATGCGCGACGTTTGAGGTGGCCGGGATCGCGCAAGTGACCGCCGGATGCGAGATCGTGAACTTCAACAGGATCTGCGCCCAGTTTGCGCAGTCGATCTCCGCCGCCCATGCGGGAAGGGGTTGGCGCGCGACCGAACGAATCAACTCGCCTTGGCGAAACGGCCGGTTGACGATGACTCCGATCCGGCGCTCGCGTGCGAGCGGAAAAATGCGCTGCTCGACTTCACGATCTAGCACGTTATAAGTGACCTGCACGAAGTCGATCGGCTGACTCGCCATGATTTGTTCGAATTCCCGATGGCGGCGCCCTTCTGAAGTCGTGATACCGACGTAGCGAAGTTGGCCCGCTGCCTTCATTGCAAGCAGGGTCGGCAGGTGCTCCTGCCAGGCGAGCAGGTTATGAACCTGCAGCAGATCGAAGCGCGGCACGTTCCAGTTCTGGCGCGATGTTTCGATCTGGCCCGGACCGCGGGCGCCCGACGAGATCCAGACTTTGTCCGCCGCGAACACCGGCGCCGCTTGCCCGGCGTTGTTCAGCTTGCCGAGGCCATAACCAATGACTTCCTGCGACGACCCATACATCGGTGATGAGTCGACAACTCGGCCGCCCGCCGCGAAAAAATTGCGCATGACTTCTGCACAATTGTCGCGTGCGACGCGATCGTTGCCGACGTTAAAGGTGATCCAGCTGCCGAGCCCGATGACAGGCAACGCTTGCCCGCTCGAAGGGATCGGACGCGAGAGCACGGAGCCCGACTGAGCGGATGCGCTCAGTGGAACGATCAACGGCGCCGTCGCGAGTGCCAGCAGCAACCGTCGGCGACCCGCCAAGGTCGGCTGCGATGCCTGACGGCTGTTGCTCTTCATATGGACTGTTCCATTGGCACACGACCGCTGCGTCGTGAGGAGCACGATCCTAACGTGGTGTAGCGTCCAACTCCTCTAGACGAGCACGGGATGACAGCAATGAACCTAGACCGACTGATCGACAGTGAAGGCAGTGCGCTGGACGCGGCCGAACAACTAACCGAGCATCAGCTGCGAGTCGCAAAACAAATCGTCGCTAGTGCGAACACCGACCTGAAGACCAACTTGCCGCTGGAAACAGTGGGCTCGGTACTGCAGGCTCTCTCGACAAACTTCGCGGCTTTGATACTCGCTCGGCGCGATCCGACTTAGACACCAGCGCTCATCGTCTCATTCGAGTTGCCACTTGCCCCAAGGCGATGGCCAGGGCCGCACCCCCTAGGACCTTGACCAGCTCGGGATGCTGGGCATAAAAGGCGCCCACTCTATCGAGCACACCCGGATCCTTTTTCTCAGCCGCCACCGCGATCTCCTGCATTTGCTGCGGCGTTAGCTGCTCTGCTTCGCTGGGCGTCAGAGTCGGCTGGCCTTTGCCCTGCACGCTTTGCAAAAGACGCCCAAGCGCTCCGCCGGCAACTCCTGATAGCACCGCGGGACCGACCGCCTGAATCAATTGGTTTAGCAACCCGGTTCGTTGCTGCACGTTGGATCCGCTTAGCAATCTGCCCATCATGTCGCCGAAGGACGGAGTTTGGTCGGATCGAAAAGCCTGAGCGATGCCACTGCCCAGGACGTCGGGCGGCACTTGACGGGCCACCTCGTCGAAATCGGTTTCAGTGTCGGTCGGCCGTTCCGCATACTGCTTCAGGATGTCCATTACGTTCATTTGATACTCCCAGTGGGAACCGCTGAGTGGTTCGTTCGTGGTCCGACGCAAACGAGAATTCGAGCAGGCGGTTCAGGCTATTTTTTTTCCGCGACGTGCGGAGCGGTGTCCGCCTTGCTTGCCGCGTCGAAATTCCGCGAAGTCTTCGGCGTGTCAGGAAGAATGTCGGCGACGCGATTGCGGCAATCGGTGTCCTGTTGCCCGCTTTGCACATCGTCATGCGCCTGCTTCATGGCCTTGCGCGGTGGGGTCTCCTGCTGATCAGCCGACTGATCACGCTCATCGGGCTGGCGTAGCGTTGCGCCGTCGGGGCCCACGCCCTTCTCGTCGGTCGACAACGCGCGCCGCGTCCCTGTGAATGCAGTCGCCTCTGCCGGCGATGCTTTAGCATTTTGCCCGCGGCGTGGCTTGTGTATTTTTTTTTTCATTTCTCTATCCATTTGCGCGGTGCCGGCGTCGCAGTGGTTCAGATGCACTTCGATACTTTAGGGTCGACACCGTCCGCTCCAACAACTGCAGCAAGTCCCGCATCTCGCAAGGCTTGCCTACATGCAGGTCAAACCCGGCACGCGCGGCAGCGGCCACCGATCCCGAATCTGATTTCGCCGTATAAGCGACTAGGACCTGCGAATCCGGTGGCGCCAGCTGGCGCAATTCGTGGGCCGTCGCATAACCATCCATCCCCGGCATCTCGATGTCGAGCAGCACCAGGTGCGGCCGGAAGCTGGTGGCCACCTTCAGCGCGCTGCAACCATCGTAGGCTGCTCGCGCCTCATAGTCGGCCGAACTAAGAACGGCCGCCAAGCCGTTCGCTGCGTCCACACTGTCGTCGACCACGAGAACCCTGATTGCCTGCTGTAGATTGCTCACAAAAGCCTCGAAACACCTATGCATGCCCGTTGACAAGCATTTGACATGCCGTGGGGATGAATCAAAACGGCGTTTTGCGTTAGCAGGAACGGATGGTGGCTGCAAAGCGCCTGCGCGGACTCACGAGGCGTGCAATCGTTCAGTCGGCCACGGACTCGGTAGACAGTGTCGCGAGGATTGACGTGAGCGCTGCCGGGTCGATCGGCTTGACCATGTGGCAATCAAACCCGGCCTCGGACGCTTTAAGCCGGTCTTCGTCCTGCCCCCAGCCGGTTACGGCCACCAGAATCACATGCTCGCCCCACGGCTGCGCTCGTATTCGGCGCGCCGCTTCGTAACCGTTCAGTTTGGGCATACCTATATCGAGCAGCACGACGTCCGGCTGCAACGCGGCGGCTTTTTCAACGGCCTCGATGCCATCGAAAGCGGTGTGGGTTTCGTTCCCGAGTAGCTGCAAAAACGTCGCAAGAGAGTTGGCCGAGTCTTCATTGTCGTCAACGACGAGAATCCGGCGCGATGACTTCATCTGCGAATCGCCAGGCGTGGTCTTCGGCTTTTCTTCGATCTCTTCTTCTCGTATCGGTAAGCGCACGACGAATTCACAGCCCTGCCCGACACCTGCGCTGTACGCATCCACTGTGCCGCCGTGCAGCTCAACCAGATTCTTCACTACCGTCAGGCCGATTCCCAATCCAGTCTGCGAACGCTCGAGCGACCCGTCGAGCTGGGTGAACATGTCGAAGATCAGAGGCAGTTGCTCGACCGAAATGCCGATACCGCTGTCCTTCACGCGGATAACCGCCTGGTCGCCGTCGCGTTCGAGCGATAAGTGAATCGACCCGCCCGCATCGGTGAATTTCGAAGCGTTGTTAAGCAGATTGCTGATCGCCTGCGCGAGCCGGGTCGAATCGCCGTCGATGTGAATCGGCTCGGACGGCACAGACACCGTCAGTTTGTGGCTCATGTTCGCGATGTGCGGCGTCGCCGCTTCGACGGCCTGGTGGATCACCGCGGCGACGTCGATGTCCTCCGTTCGCAGTTCGATCCTGCCGCGGCTGATGCGGCTGACATCGAGCAGGTCATCGACCATCCGAACCATGTGGCCAATCTGCCGTTCCATTATTTCGAATGCCGAGTGCAGCAGCTGTCCATGGCCACCGCTCAGCCGCATGATCTGCAGGACGTGGCGGATCGGAGCCAGCGGATTTCGCAGCTCGTGCGCAAGCAGTGCCAGAAACTCGTCCTTGCGTCGGCTGTCGGCCTTAAGCGCTTCTTCTGCTTCGCGCCGCTCGGTGACATTCTCATGCGCTACCACCAGGCGCGCCGGTCCGGGTCCGGTGATGGGCGCCACGCGCAATATGAACCACCGGTTGCCCGACGCTGCATGGCACGGATACTCCAACTCGAAGTGCGCCCGGCGACCGTGCAACACATCTCTCAAACCGGCGACTACGGTCAAGCAATCGGTACTTTCGCCCGAGGTCGGCTGACAAGCGTCGACGTAGTTCGATCCGATTCCGTAGTTAACACCGGCAAACTGGTTCTCGTCCGCAAACCGTCGCCAGGCTTGATTGACAGCGAGGATGACGCCGTCTTCGTCCAACACCGCAATGTGACTCGATAGCGCGTCGATACAGGGATGAAGGAGCGCGACCGGCTCCTCGAGTTTCTGATCCGCAGGCTTGCGATCGGAGGTATGCGGTTCTGGCGCACTCATTTCAAATTGCCCGGGAAGCGGAGTTGCCACAGCTGCAGGATGCGTCGATCGACCATGGTTTCAATAGTGAAGCCTCGATATCGTAGGATTGTGAGGCCAAGCTATCAACATAAGCCGCCACGGAAACAACAATGATTTTCCGACAAGTTAAGGCACGGGGCGTTTTTGCGCTGCTGTTTGGACTCATGTGCGCGTGGGCCGAGCTTGTCCATGCAGCGACTTCGTTCGAATTCGCCACCGTGGAACAAGGTCGGGCGATCATCGGCGCACGCGACGAGTACGTAGAGCGGCTCAGTCCACTCGAGCGCGCGCTGAAGGCGAAATCGGAAGTGCCCGTGAGCGAAGCGGACTTTCTGCGGCTGCTGACCAGCGCCGTTCAGCCGTGGTCTGACGCCGGCCGCGCCACCGTGCAAGCGGCACTCGACTCCATCCGTCCGCAGCTGGCGCTGCTAAAGCTGCCGCTGCCGGAGACGGTCGTCTTCGTGCGATTCACTGGTGTCGGCGAGGGAAACGCGCCGCACACGCGGGCAAATGCGGTGCTGCTAACCGACACGTCGCTGCAGCGGCCCGCCACTTTGGCGCGCTTGATAGCTCACGAGCTGTTTCATATCGCTAGCCGGCAGGACAAAGGCTGGCGCGATGCGCTGTACGCAACGATCGGATTCGCATCGATCGGCGAACTGCAACTGCCGCCGCATTTAGCCTCTCGCAAGATTACAAATCCTGACGCGCCTCGCATCGACGTCGCCATCAAAGTAGACACAGGCGACAACATCGTATGGGTCGCGCCGTTACTGCAATCGACCGTTGACCGTTACGACGCTTCGCGACCGGCAGAGTTTTTCTCGTTCCTGCGGCTTTTCTGGCTACAAGTCGCACGCGGCGAGCTCCCACCGGCAAAAGCTGAACTGAGCGACCCACCTCGCCTGCACAACACCGCAGACTTGCGCGGATTTCACGAGCAAATCGGTCGCAACACGCAGTACATCATTCACCCGGAAGAGATCCTTGCCGAAAACTTCGCGCAGCTGGCGACCGGGGAAACGGGCCCATCGCCCGAGGTACACCAACGTTTGCTTGACGCGCTGCAAAGGCAAAAGCGTTAACTCATCCTCGTAAGAACGGAGCAGGCGTGTTTGGCTTTCTGTGGGCTTTTGATCCTGCACGGTGGCAGCAGGGCGTCGAACGCGGCCAGTTTCAGGTCGGCGCATGTGCAAAAGGAACTGATCGCGTGCGTCGATCCTGAAATGCCCGTAACGCTTGATGACCTGCGACGGTACGCCGTCGCGCGCAGTCTCTTCACACCGACCACGCTCAGCCGAGCGTTGCAGAAGTTGGGCTTCGTGCAGGCCGATCCGATCCGCGCGCCGGCGCGGGCGCAGGATCTGACGCTGCGCCACCGCGTGAAGAACTACCGCGTCGACGACCTGGAACGCCGCTATGCCGCGCTGAACATCGCGGAAGATTTCTTCGTCAATTACGGCTTCGTCACGTCGGACGTGCAGGTCCTGATGCATCCACGCACGGGTGTGTCGCGCTGGTCGCCAACGCGGAAGGCGCGAGCGCAGGCGCTGCTGGAATTTGTGCGGGAGCGCGGAGCGGTGCATCCGCGCGCAGTCGACGCGCATTTCTCGCACGGCTCGGTGACGAACTATTGGGGCGGATCGTCGAGCGCAACGACTCATCTGCTCGACGGCATGCATTACCGCGGCCTGTTGCGCGTGGCGCGGCGCGATGCTGGTGTCCGTGTCTACGCGGCACACGAGCACGCACCCGCAATGCTGAACACGGCCGCACGACGCGAGCGCATAGACCGACTGATCGATGTGGTCGTGAACAACTATGCGCCGCTGCCGGCGTTGAGCTTGTCAGCGCTCGTGAGGCGGCTGCGGTACGCGGTTCCGCAGTGGCAGCGTGAGCTGAACAGCGCCCTGCTGCGTACAAGGGAGCGGCTCGCGCACGCGCGCATCGACGGTGTCGATTGGTACTGGCCGGCCGACGAGCGACCGTCCGCTGCCGAGCCGCAGGACGTCGTTCGTTTCCTGGCGCCCTTCGATCCCGTCGTGTGGGATCGGCGTCGCTTCGAGATGTTCTGGCGCTGGGCGTACCGGTTCGAGGCGTACACGCCCGCATCGAAGCGAAAGCTCGGTTACTACGCGCTGCCGATGCTGTGGCGCGATCGCGTCATCGGCTGGGGCAATCTCGCCGTAAGGGATGGCGCTCTTCACGCCGACATCGGCTATGTCAATGCATCTGCGCCGCGCGAACTGCGCTTCAAGCGCGAGGTCGAGGCGGAACTCGAACGCGCGCGGTCCTTCCTCCGACTCGACTAACCCTGCTTGCTGGCCCAGGCCTGATATGCGGCTTTGTTCGCCTCGTTCGGCGGGTACAGGCCCGGCAACGCCTGTCCGGCGTCGACCTGCTCCATGATCCAGCCTTCCAGGCGTTCTTGCTCAACCGCTGCGGTTGTCACGTCGTCCAGCAACGCTGCCGGTATCAGCACCGCGCCGTCATCATCGGCGACCACGACGTCGTTCGGAAAGACCGCCACGCCGCCGCAACCGATCGGCTGCTGCCAGGCCACGAACGTAAGGCCGGCGACAGAGGGCGGCGCTGCGACACCGCTGCACCAAACAGGCAGCCCGGTGCCCAGGACGCCGGCGAGATCGCGCACCGTGCCGTCGGTGATCAAACCGGCGACACCGCGCTTGCTCATGCGCGCGCAAAGAATGTCGCCAAAAATGCCGGCGTCGGTCACACCCATTGCGTCCACGACGACCAAACATCCTGCCGGCATCGCCTCGATCGCCGCGCGCGTTGAGATTGGCGCGCTCCAGGACTCGGGTGTGGCCAGGTCTTCGCGCACCGGAACGAAGCGCAGCGTGAAGGCGCGCCCGACAACGCGCTGTTGGCCCGAGCGCAGCGCTCGTGATCCGCGCATCCAGACATTGCGCAGCCCTTTTTTCAGCAGCACGGTGGTGAGCGTTGCTGTGGTCACGCGGGACAACGCGCGCACAACCGCCGCGTCGAGCGGTAACGGATCAGTCCCCATCAGTGTCTCCTGTCGAACAATCTTGTAATTCGCAACGCCAAATCTGGCATGCGATCTTAACGACAGGGCTGCGCATCAGTCATGCGCACTGATCACATCTGTCGGAACAGGTGCAGGTAGCCGCGGCTCACGGGCAGCACTTCGTCGCGGCCCTTCAGGTAAATATCCGCAGTTTCGTTGAGACTGCGCTTCACATGGCTGATCGCGCGCAGGTTCACGACCACCGATCGATGCACTTGCGCAAACTGCGCAGGATCAAGCTGCGTGACCAACTCCTTCAGCGGCGTGCGAATCAGTGCCTCGCCTGGCTTGCCGCCGTCGCCGCGCCAGCCGACCAGCGTGTACTTTTCATCCGATCGCAGGAAGTCGATTTCATCGACCGCGATCAGGCGCAATGACTGTCCTACCGTCGCCCGGATCCAGCGCAGCGGAGCGGGCGCGATATCTTGCTGCAGCTTCGCGGCGAGTTGCTGCAGCAGCGCCTCGGTGTTCAGCGCGGGCTGTGCGGTTCGCAGCCGCTCCTGCAGCCGCGCCACGGTGTCGGCCAGGCGCGCCGGCTCAACCGGCTTCACCAGATAGTCGAGAGCGCCGTGTGCGAACGCTTGCACGGCATACTGGTCGTACGCGGTGACGAACACCAGGTGCGCGCGGCGACCGATGTGGTGTGCCGCCTGGACACCGGACAAGCCGGGCATATGCACATCGAGGAAGCAGATGTCGGGTTGCTGCGCCTCGAAGTGCTCGACGGCCTCGCGGCCGTTGCGCGCCAGCGCCACTACTTCCAGCTCGGGCCAGGCGCTGCCTAGCAGCCGTACCAGCACTTCGCGCAGCAGCGGTTCGTCGTCGGCAATCAGCGCGGTGGGTCGATGCTTCACTCGGGCCTCGTCTGCGCCGGAAACTCGAGCTCGGCGCACACGCCGTGGGGTTCGAGCGAGCCCAAGCGCAGCTGCGCGTCACCACCAAAGGTGAGCTGCAAGCGCTCGCGCAGCGTGGACAGCCCGGTCCCCGGGCCATTGCCCGTCTGCTGCAAGCCCATGCCGGTGTCGCACACGCGCACGTGGCAGCGCCCGTCTCGCAGCTGCACTTCAATCTCGATGCGCCCGCCGTCTTCGCTGGGGTCGATGCCGTGGCGTATCGCGTTCTCCACTAGCGTCAACAGCGTCATCGGCGGGCAGCGCAGGTCAAGCGTCGCCGCATCGACATTCCATGTGAACTGAAGGCGATCAGGCATGCGCAGGTGCATCAGCTCCAAATAGGCACGCACGAGTTGCAGCTCCTGCCCCAACGTCGTCGCAGGCTCGTGCAAGCGCGGCACGGCCGCGCGCAAATAGGCGACCAGGCTCGCAAGCACCTTGGCGGCTTGCGGCGAGCCCGCATCCACCAGCGCCTGCACGTTTGCCAGGGTGTTGAACAGGAAGTGCGGTTGCACCTGTGCCTGCAACAGGCGCATGCGGGCGTCCAGCGCCTGACGCTCCAATTCGCTGCGCTCGAGATCAAAGGCCAGTGCCTGACCGCGTGCAAAAGCTTCGCGCTGTCTGACCATCGCGCCGAGCGCGATCCAGGGCGCGACCAGCACCCCGGTGAAAGTCAGGATCCCGAAGCCGGTGAGCCGCGCCGGGTTCGCCGCAAACTGCGGGTGACCGCCCGTCGTCAACCAATACGCCAGCAGCGCGCCGAGCGGTATCGCGACCACCACGCCCAGCAGTTGCAAAGCCCAGCGCGCCATCCAACCGGGCAGGCGCTCGGGCCACTGTTCGAACAGCCCGAATACCAGCATGGCGACCAGGCCCACCAGCAAAGCGCGCCCAACGACAATGCTTGTCGGCGACGAAGAGGGCACGGTGTTCAACAACCCAAGCAGCACCGAAATGCCCAGCGTGAACAGCACACGCCGCCACCCGAGCATCAGTGCCAGGCCGTGCGGCTTTGCGTTAACAGGTAGTTAGGACCATTGGGGCGACGATAGTCCAGAGGTTGTCGTGTTCCACCGCTGCCGCTGGCAGCGTGCGACGAACAACGATCCTAAGGGTTCGAACGACGGTTCAGGCTCTGCTTGAGGGAAAGTCCGCTCGTGGTAGGTCATTCGAAATACGGCGCGGCAATCCGGTTATCTGGGACAATCCGTCGCTGCTGCATTCGGCGACGCTGACCGATCCCACGGATCCGCGCACCTTGTGGCGCATGACCATCAGAGACAGGGGACAAGACATGAGACGCAGACTGTTCATGGCCGCGGTTGCGGCCGCAATCGCGCTTCCGGCCGGCGCGCAAACCATCACACTCAATGGAGCATCGCAGTTCAACGACGACCACGCCTTCACCAAAGCGCTGGTGCGGTTCGAAGAGCTGGTAAAGAAGTATTACGGCAAGCCGATCAACTTCGTGTTGCACAAGAACAGCGCGCTCGGGCTTGAAAAGCAGTACTTCGAGTACATGGCACAGGGCAAGGCGGTCGACTACGCAATCGTTTCTCCCGCGCACATGTCGACGTTCTCGAAAGCTGCGCCGTTTATCGACGCGCCGTTCCTGTTCAGGGACCTGGATCACTGGAACAAGGTGCTTGACGCCGACGTGCTGAAGCCGGTCGCAGAAGAGATCAACCAGAAAGCCGAGGTGATGCTGATCGGATATGCCGGCGGCGGTACCCGCAACATCTTCGCCAACAAGCCGGTGAGGAATATGGCGGAGCTAAAAGGGTTGAAAGTTCGCGTACAGGGCGCGCCGATTTGGTCAAAAACGTTTGCGGCAGCTGGCATGGCGCCAACGGTGATCGCCTACAACGAGGTCTACAACGCGATCCAGAACGGCGTGATCGCAGCGGGCGAGAACGAGGCCGCGGGCGTCGAGCAGATGAAGTTCTTCGAGGTCGCCCCCAGCCTCAACATGACGCAGCACGCGATCACGATCCGCCCGTTGTGCTTTTCGACCAAGGCGTTCAACAAGCTTCCGCCTGATCTGCAGGCGGCGATTATCAAGGCGGGCAAGGAGGCGGGCGCCTACGGTCGTCAGATCGAATCGAGCGAAGACACCGCGAAGCTCGACGCGCTTGAAAAGGCTGGCAAGCTGAAGCGCATTCCGTTCGCAGACCGCGCGGCGATGAAGAAGGCCGTCGACCCGGTGATGGCCGAGTACGCCAAGGAAATCGGCGCCGAGCAGTTACTGGCGAAGATCAACGCGCTAGTAAGTCAAAGCGCTGAGAACAACCACTCCGGTGCAAACGCCGGGGTGGTTTTTTCTTGCTCGAATTTTTCCCCATGAGCCTGTGGCGCAAATTCACCGCCGGTTACAGCTGGCTTCTGTCGTGGCTGCTGGTGATATCGGTGGCGATCCTGATCATTCCGGTGTCGCTGCAAATCTTCTCGCGCTACACGGCGTTGATCCCCAGCTATATCTGGACGGAAGAGATGGCGCGCTTCCTGTTCATCTGGATGATCATGATCGGCGCGATGATCGGAGTGCGCGAGGGCACGCATTTCGAAGTCGACCTCTGGCCACGTCTCAAACCACGCGCGGAGGCCGCAGTGAGGCTCGTAGCGAGCATTGGCGTGCTGGCAATGGCGCTGGTTTTCGTATGGGCCGGCATCGAGTTCACGCGCTTCGGCTGGAACCGTACTTCCGAGCTGGCGGACCTTCCGCTGTGGATGATTCACATCGCCTGGCCAGTGACAGGCTTTACCTGGCTCGTGTTTCTGGGCGAGCAAATGTGGGACAACCTGACAGTTCTCGCTCGTAGGCCGTACGCATGAGCGGCGCGAGCCTTCTCAGCCCCGGCACCGCATCGTGGATTCTGTTCGGGGTATTTTTCTCGCTGATGTTCCTGCGCGTGCCGGTGGCTTTCGCGCTTGGCCTGGCTTGCCTGCCGATCCTGATACTCGAGCCGCACCTGGATACCGGAACGCTGATGGGCGAGACATTCAATGCGTACAACTCGTTCATCCTGCTGGCGGTGCCGTTTTTTCTGTTGACCGCCAACCTGATGAACGTCGGCGGCATCACCGATCGGCTGGTGCGCTTCTCGCGCGACCTGGTCGGGCACTTTCCCGGCGGCCTGGCGCAGGTGAATGTCGTGCTGTCGATCTTCTTCGCCGGTATCTCGGGTTCGTCCACCGCGGATGCGGCCAGCCAGTCGAAGATCTTCATCGAGGCGCAGACCAAGGAAGGCTACGACTTGTCGTTCTCGGTGGCGATCACTGCGGTGTCCGCGGTGCTGGCGGTGATTATTCCGCCGTCGATCCTGATGATCGTCTGGGGCGGCGTGTTGACCGTATCGATCGGCGCACTGTTTCTCGCCGGCATTATTCCGGGGCTGCTGATCGCGCTCGCTCAGATGGCCACCGTGCACGCTTACGCCAAGGCACGCGGTTATCCGACCTACCCGCGCGCCACGCTCGTCGAGTTGCTGCGCGCCGCGTCGGTCGCGATTCCGGCGTTGATGACGCCGGTGATCATCATCGGTGGCAAGATCTTCGGCTGGTTTACCGCCACCGAATCAGCCTGCATCGCGGTTCTCTACGCAGCCGTGCTGTCGATCGTGGTCTACCGCGAGATGAACCTGAAGGGTCTGCATTCCGCGCTGCTCGATACGGGCAAGCTCGCCGGCATCGCGCTGTTCTGCGTTGGTACCGCTTCGGCATTCGGATGGCTGCTGGCGTACTACCAGATCCCGAAAGCAATCCTCGCCGGCGTGTCGGCATGGAACATGGGATTCACTGAAACCGGCTTCTTTATCGCCTTCGTGTTCCTGGTCGTCGGATGTTTTCTGGATGCGATTCCGGCGATCATCATCGTCGGCACGATCCTGCAGCCGCTGGCGATGGCGGTGGGCATGGACCCGGTGCATTTCGCGATGGTCGGCATCGTGTCGCTCGCGTTCGGCTTGGTGACGCCGCCATACGGTTTGTGCCTGTTGATCTCGTGCGCGATTGCGAAGATCCGCATGATCGATGCGCTCAAGGACGTCATGATCATGTTGATCCCCATGCTTTCCGTGCTGGCGCTGCTGATCGTCTGGCCGGACGTGGCGCTTTTCTTGCCGAAATTGATTTCGCCGGAGTTTTTGAAATGAGCGGTGCCGATTTCAGTCTCGCGGGGCGCACTGCACTGGTGATCGGCGGCACCAGCGGGATCGGGTTCGAGATCGCGCTCGGTTTTCAGGCCGCCGGCGCACGCGTAGTCGTGGCGAGCCGCGATCAAGACAAGATCGATGCAAGCGTCGCGAAGCTCAAGCAAAAGGATGCGCAAAGCACCGGTTACGCACTCGATGCCAGCCGTCTTACCGACATGCGGCGCTTCGCCGAGACGGTCTGGGCCGAGCAAGGCCCGATCGACATCCTGCTGAATGCGCAAGGCACAACCGTCATCAAACCGGCGCTGGATTTCAGCGAGCAGGACTACGCACTGGTGATGCGTACGAATGTCGACGGCGTGTTCTGGGCATGTACAGAGTTCGGCCGTCGCATGGTCGAGCGCGGCAGCGGCAGCATCATCAATATCGGCTCGCTGTCGTCGTTCCGCGGCTGGCCGGGCAGCAGCGTCTACGCGATGACCAAGGCGGCGGTCGTGTCGCTGACTCAATCGATCGCCGCGGAGTGGGCCAATACCGGCGTGCGCGTCAACGCGATCGCGCCCGGATTTTTCATGACGCCGCTGAACGAGAAGAAGATGTCGGACGCACGCAAGGCGCTCGCCATCGCACGCACGCCAATGGGCCGCTTCGGCCAGCTGTCCGAGCTCGTGGGCGCCGCGGTCTACCTCGCATCGCCAGCAGCGGGCTACACAACGGGCGCCACGATCGCTGTGGACGGTGGATTTCTCGCAAACGGACTTTGATGCTCGCTTTAAAGAAGCTATCCGACGGGTTCGGCGTCGAGGCTGGTGGAATCAATCTCGCCGCATCTCCGAGCGATGCCGCATTCAATGAAATAGAGCGCGCATTCTTCGCCGGCCAGGTGCTCGTGTTTCGCGGCCAGCATCTGACGCCCGCGCAGTTCCACGCATTCGCGCGACGCTTCGGCCCGCCGGAGCCGCACGTGATCGACCAGTTCCACCATCCCGCGTGTGCCGACATCCTGATCCTGTCGAACGTCATCAAGGACGGTGTACCGACCGGCCTTGCGGACGCCGGCACCTACTTCCATACCGACTACTCGTATCTGGATATCCCCGCGCGCTGCACGATGGTGTACTCGATCGTCGTACCGAAGATCGGCGGCGACACGCTATTCGCGAATCAGTACGCAGCCTACGACGATCTTTCGGCAGCGATGAAGGCGCGCATCGAAAATTTGATCGGGCTTCACCACTACGGCAATCGCGACGATCTGAACGAAGCGTCGCGCACGGTCGCCTCGCTTTTGACCGATGAGCAGAAGAACCGAATGAACTGGGTCAGGCACCGCATCGCACGCGCGCACCCGGTGACGGGCCGCAAGGCGCTGTATGCCGTGTCGGGCAGCTCGTTCGGCATCGAAGACATGCCCGACGACGAAGCGGTCGCGCTGCTCGACGAGCTGAAGGCCCACGCGACGCAACCGAAGTACCTTTATCGGCTCAAATACAACGTCGGCGACCTGGTGATCTGGGACAACGCGTCGCTGTTGCATTCGGCCACGTTGATCGATCCGAACGATGCCCGCACGCTGTGGCGTATTACGGTGAAAGAGCCAAGCCCGTCAAAATGACAATCCGTATGAAGACAATTCTTATTACCGGCGCCGCGGGCGACGTCGGAACACATCTGCGGCGTGAACTCGCAGGCAAGTATGTTCTGAAGGTGTCGGACCTGCGCCCGTTGAAAAAGATCAACAAAGAAGAAAAATTCGTCCGCGCAGATATCTCCAAGTTCTCCGACGCGCTTCGTATCACGAAGGGGGTCGACGCGGTCGTGCACCTGGGCGGCTACTCGGTCGAGGGGCCGTGGGACGGAATCCTCAGCGCCAACATCATCGGTTGCTACAACGTGTTCGAGGCCGCGCACAGGAATGGCGTCAAGCGGATCCTGTTCCCGACCTCGAATCATGCAACCGGCTTCTACCGGCGCGACGAAATCATTGACCATCGCGTATATCCAAAACCCGACGGCCGCTACGGCGTCTCGAAAGTTTTCGGTGAGGCGCTCTGCAGCCTGTACGCAGACAAGTACGACATGCAGATGTTCTGCATACGCCTGGGGAACGTCAATCCAGTGCCGATTGACAAGCGACGGCTATCGATCTGGCTTTCGCCACGCGATCTGGCGCAGCTCATCACCATCGGCATCGAGCATCCAGACATTCGTTTTGAAATCGTTTACGGCGTGTCGCGTAACAAGCGCAGCTGGTATGACAATGCGAACGCACATCGGCTCGGCTACCGGCCGCAGGATGATGCCGAGAGCTACGCGAAGGAGGTATTGGAACGCGAGAAGCCGGGCGGCGATCCCACCGCGGAGATGTACCAGGGCGGCATTTTCACCGTGGCGGAGGAAGTTCTGAACCCGGCACCGCTGCCGAAGAAGAAGAAGAGAAAAAAATGAGCGACCGCAAACCGATACTCGCGGTGCCGGCCGGCGCGACGGACACTCACATGCACATTTACCACGCGGAAGTGCCGTCCGCACCGAGCGGCCCGCCGCTGCCAGGAGATTTTCGCGCGGAACAGTATCGCGAGGTGCAGCAGCGCCTCGGACTGTCGCGTGTAATCGTGGTGCAGCCCAACGCGTATCAGGACGACAACCGCGTGACGCTGGCCGCAATCGCCGCGCTCGGTCCCGGTGCCAAGGGCGTCGGTGTCGTCAAGCCGAACGTGTCAGATGCCGATATTGCATGGCTGACCGAGGGCGGCATCATCGCGCAGCGCATCTTCCAGCTGCCATGGGGCGCCGTAGGCTTCGACCGCATGCACGATGTGATGTCGCGCGTGCATCCGGCCGGCTGGCACGCCAACATCCAGCTCGACGGTCGCGAGCTTTCGCAATGGGAAGACACGATCAAAAAGCTTCCCGGCAAATTCGTTATCGATCACAACGGGAAGTATCTCGAACCTGTCACCCCCGAGCACGAATCATTTAAATCGCTGCTGCGTCTGCTCGACACCGGGCGCTGCTGGGTGAAGCTTTCAGCTCCTTATGAAACTTCGAAGACCGGCGCGCCCAAATATGAAGATGTCAGCCGCCTCGCGCGGGCGCTGGTAACGCACGCACCGGAGCGCATGCTGTGGGCGAGCAATTGGCCACATCCGTCCGCGCCCAGGGACAACATTCCGGATGATGCCGACCTGCTTGACCTGCTGTTGGACTGGGCACCGGACGAAACGACACGCAGAAAGATCCTGGTCGACAACCCGGCCGAGCTCTACGGGTTTCGCTAAGCGTTCCTACAACGAGCGCTGACACATCAGGAAAACGGATCAATGGCATCCGAGCTTGCGATTGGATTTTCTTTCCCGCGGTCCCTACCCTGTCTTTGTACACAAACGCCGTACAAAGAGGACCAGTTATGCAGATCTACGACCGCCTGGACGCTATCCACATGAGTGCGATTGATCGCGAGCACGCCAAAGCACATATGCGAAGTGCGGAGTTAACCATCGATTTCGTTGTCGCCGCCGTGAAGACGACGCGCTCGGTCAGCGCAGCGTTAGGGCAACACCTGATCAACCTGGCGCGGTGGTTCCAAATCTCCGATCGTCGAGCAGTGCAGTGCCAGAAGCCGCAAGGCTAGTTAAGGAGAACCGATAAGCCATCCGGCTGGAACAGTGACCAGTGGTGGAAAGAGGACTAATAACACCAGCACAAACAGTTCGGCAAGCAGGAATGGCATCACCCTTCATCACATCCTCCATGCTGGTCGTCGTCACGCCCGCGACCACGTTGAGCACCACACCCACCGGAGGTGTGATCAATCCTATTGAATGACGAGCACGACCTGCACATTGTCCGCTATCGTCGACTTGGTCATCACCGAGGCGATCACCGCGGCGGCCCGGACCGATCGCGTGATCGAATTGTCCGTCGACTGACTTTGCGGAGAGATATTCAGATGATTAGCGGAGCGACTGCGCTGATCGCCCACATCGGCTGGCCGACGCACGTGTTCAAGGCGCCGATGATCTGCAACCCGTACTTCGAGCAGGCCGGCATCGATGCGGTGGTCGTGCCGATGGGGTGCAAGGCCGAGAACTACGCAGCGTTCCTGCGCGCGGTGTTCACGCTCGAGAACATCCGCGGCGCGCTGATCACGATGCCGCACAAGGTAACGACGCTCGGCTTGCTCGACGAGGTCTCGGGCACGGCGCGGATCGCCAGCGCCTGTAATGCGGTGCGTCGCACGGCGGACGGGCGCCTGCAGGGCGACATGTTCGACGGCGAAGGCTTCGTGCGCGGCCTGCGTCGCAAGGGCTGCCGGATCGAAGGTGCGAAGGCTTTGGTCGTCGGCAGCGGCGGCGTGGGCTCGGCGATCGCCGCATCGCTGGCGGCTGGCGGCGTGGCCGCGATTGGCCTGTTCGACATCCACGCCGAATCGGCGAAGGGACTCGCCGTGCGCCTGCGACGGCACTATCCGCAGTTGCAGGTCAGCACCGGTTCGAACGATCCCGCGAGCTTCGATCTGGTGGTCAATGCGACGCCGCTGGGAATGAACGACGACGATCCGCTACCGATCGACGTATCACGCATCGCTCCCACCACCTTCGTCGGTGAAGTCGTGATGAAAAAGGAGATGACGGCGTTTATCGTGGCAGCACACGCGCGCGGCTGCCGGATCCAGGTTGGCTCCGACATGCTTTTCGAGCAGATTCCCGCCTGCCTCGAGTTCTTCGGCTTTCCGACAGCCACGCCCGAGGAACTGCGCGCACGGGCCAAACTCAGCTACTGATTAGCCCTTGTAGCCGAACAGCCGCGGCAGGTACAGCACGAAATCGGGGACGTAGGTGATGATGAGGAGCGCGATGAGCATCACCCCGAGGAAGGGCATCACCTCGCGCACGATTTCCCGCAGCGGAACGTCGGCCACCTTGGTCATCATGAACAGCAGCAGGCCGTATGGCGGCGTGACGAGGCCGAACATGATATTGGTCACAGCCACCACCCCGAAGTGCACCGGGTCGATGCCCAGAGCGGTGGCGGTCGGCAGCAGCACCGGCAGAATGATCAAGATGATCGTCGTGGCCTCGAGGAAACAGCCTAAAGCCAGCAGCAAGACGTTGACGAACATCAAATACATGAGCGGCGACATCTGGTACGCAGTCAGGATTCCGCTCAGAGTCCTCGGGATGTTCTCAACGGTGATCACGTAGTTGAAGGCCATTGCCCCCGCGATCAGCATGCCGATGGAGACCGTGGTGCGCGCGCTGGTGAACAGCGACTGGTAGACGCCGCGCGCGCTCACGCTGCGATACAGTCCTGCTGCGATCAGCAGCGCATAAGCCGCGGCCACAGCGGCGGCCTCCGTCGGCGTGGTAACGCCGCTGTACAGGCAGCTGAAAAGGATGATCGGCATCAGCAGCGACGGAAACGCCTCCCACGTGATGCGCGGCAGCTCCCGCAGCGGTACCTTCTCCTCCAGCGGGAAATTGCGGCGCTTCGCCATGGCGACGATCAGCCCCATCTGCACGAAGCCGATCAGCAGGCCGGGGACCACGCCTGCGAGGAACAGGTAGCCCACAGAGGCATCCGACACCAGCGAGTAGATCACCAGCGGGATCGACGGCGGCAGGATCGGCCCGATCGTAGCCGAGACTGACGTCAGCGCGGCGGCAAAGCCGCGCGTGTACTTGCCCTCGCGCGTCATCATCGACTGCATCAGTTTTCCGGTGCCGGCGGCATCGGCGAGGGCAGAGCCGGACATGCTGGCAAACACGATGCTCTGCGCCACGTTGACCAGAGCCAAACCGCCGCGGAAGCGCCCGACCAGTGCGTTGCAGAAACGCACCAGCCTGTCCATGATGCTGCCCGCGTTCATGAATTCCGCGGCGAGGATGAACAGGGGAATGGCTAGCAGCAGGAAGCTGCCCATCATCCCATTCAGGATTTGTTCCGCGGCAGTGCCCACGTCGAGCCCAGCGAGAAACAGGTAGAGCACCGAGCCGCCGATCATTGTCAGCCCGACTGGCAGGCCCAGCAGGCTCAGCGCGATGATCGCCAGCAGCGCCAAGGAGAAGGGGCTGGTTAAGTTCATAGCGCGCCACTT
The DNA here is from genome assembly GCA_963829995.1 of uncultured beta proteobacterium. Taxonomy (GTDB): domain Bacteria; phylum Pseudomonadota; class Gammaproteobacteria; order Burkholderiales; family Burkholderiaceae_F; genus JACCZX01. Next base: position 121,517 of record CAWHKW010000009.1, read on the forward strand.
CTCTCCTCGGCTGCCTCGTCCTGCGGCGCACCGCGCAGCGCCTCCCACAGGAGCCAGGCGTAGCGCAGGATGATCGCCACGACGAAGATCACGAAGATCGAGTACAGCCAATCGAGGCGGATCTTGAGGTACGACGAGCTCTCGACTTTCATGAACGTGACGTACTTGTACGTTCCCGGAAGCGACAGCGCGAACAGCGTGACGGCCGCCACCGAGGTCACGATTGCCATGATCCGTCGGGCGCGCGGGCCTGTCGTGGCGAGGAAGATGTCGAAGCGGATCTCGTCCTTCTCCTGCAACGCGAAGGCGGCGCCCCACAGCACCATCCACAACCAGCAGGCCAGCGAGAGCTCAGTTGACCAACCGGTCGGCAGGTTGAAGAAATAGCGGAAGACGATCTGAACGATGAAGGCGATGAACATGATCGCGAGCAGTGCCGCGATCACGTTCTCGGAGCGGCGCTGCACCCAGCCTGCGACGCCACGGATCAAAGAAGCCATACTGCTCGCCGTTCAAGCGCAGGCGGATAGTCGACGTCGCCGGCCTCCTTACGTGGCGGGTGCGATCCCGGACCCACGCTCAAGGCAGTCGCGGGCCGCGCCGGCCGCCCGCGACTCACTGCCTGATGCACTACTTGACCGCAGCGATCTTGTCGAGGATCCCCGGCGTCCAGGACTTCGCCTCGTCCGACGCCAGGTACACCTTCTGCGCATGCGCACGGAAGGCGTTGACATCCGGCACGTACACCTCCAGCCCCTGCTTCTTGAATTCCGCCGCCAGGTCCGCTTCGCGCTTCAGGTGCTCCGTCGTGCTCCAGGCGAGGCCCTTGTCGACGGCGGCCTGGAACGTCTTCTGTTTGGCCGGTCCCATTGCATTCCAGGACTTGAGGCTCATCGACAGCACGTCGAAGGCGACGAGGTGCGAAGTCAGAACGATCTGCGACATCACCTCGTAGAACTTCATGTTCTGGACGTTGGGCAATGGGTTGTCCTGGCCGTCGATCGCGCCCGTCTGCAGTCCGGTGTACGTCTCTGCGAACGCCATCGGCGTCGGGTTGGCTCCCAGCGAACGACCCAGCAGTTGCCACGCATCACCGGGCGGCATGCGCAGCTTGACTCCCGCCAAGTCCGCCGGTGTACTGACCTTCTTCTTCGGCTTGAGACCGACCTGCCGCGTGCCGAAAAACGTCGGACCGAGAATTTTGATCTTGAGCTGGTCCTCGGCCTGCTTCTTCATCTGCGCGCCGACGTCGCTGGCGAAGAACGACAGTACATGGTTGGCGTCGCGGAAGGTGTAGGCCGAGGTCAGCACCGACCACGCCGGCACCTGTTTGCTGATGTCCTGCGGGGAGACGTTGCCCATCTCCAGGTTGTCGCGCTGAAGCGCGACGAGCTCGGTGCCCTGCTTAAACAGTGTGCCGGCGTAGAACGGCTCGATCTTGACGTCGGCTTCGACATCCTTGGCGAGCATGCGGATCATGTCGGCGCGAATGTCCTTGTCCGAGAACACCGCGGCAAAGCGCAGCGTCGGCTTGTCCTGCGCCCGGACGGGCAGCATGTGCGACACCGCCAGCGCTGCGCCGGTTGCAAGTACGGCACGACGGTCGATTCTGAATTCCATGATGTCTCCTAGAAAAAAATGAACCCGCCGACGTTGGACAACTTCCCGTCGTGCTCACCTCAAATGCACCGCTGAATGATAGCCGACACCCAACTGTAACAAAACGGCGTTCTCTTGGATAGAACGCACCCCCACGACCTGTCCAGGCTTCCTAAGGCACCGCGACATGGTCGACTTTCCGATCGGGCGAATAGATTTCATTGATGTTCCAATGCCCGCCGGTCGGAACCGGTTCGTTCATCATTGCCACATCAATGACAAAGGGGCGGCCCGCATTGATCGCGCGCTCAAGGGTCGGCTTGAATTCTTCGGCCGATTTGATCTGTACGCCTTCGACACCATAGCCACGCGCGATCGCCGCGAAATCCGGCGAATACGGTTGGCCATTCTTGCGGAACACGCAGCCGAACGCTGTTCCGTAATGGGCCATCTCCAAGCCGGCGATCGTCCCGTACGCGCAGTTGTTCATCACAATCCAAACAACAGCAATGTCTTCTTCAAAGGCCGTGGCCAACATTGCGGGATTCTGACCAAAGCCCCCGTCGCCCACGAGCGCCACCACGACCTTGTCAGGGCACGCCAGTTTCGCCCCCAACGCAGCGGGCGCACCAAAGCCCATCGTCGCGAAACCTCCCGGCGTCAGGATGCTTCCTGGTGTGTAGACCGGAAACTGCTGCCCCACGCCGTTCTTGTTCCAGCCTACGTCGGTTGTAATCAACGCATCACGCGGCAAGACCTCGCGCACCGCAGCGAGGATGCGTTCCGGGCGCATCGGATAGGCCGCACTCTTGACGTACTCTTCATTCGCCTGCCGGAAACCTTTCCGATAGGCCGCTATTTCGTTAACGAGTTTTTCATTCTTGCGGCCCGACGAATAGAGCCGCTTCGCAACCCTAAGTAGAACCGTGAGCGCCTGCTTGAGGTCCGTAACTACGCCGATCTCAACGGGATAGTTGCGTCCGATCTCGTTTGAATCGATATCAATGTGAATCAGGCGGGTAGGCGGGATGCTGAACGTGTATTCGTTTTCCCACGAGCTGCAGTCGGCCTCGGCGAAGCGGGTGCCCACCGCAAGGACGTAATCAGCGTTCCGGCATTTGTCGTTGATGAACTTCGTGCCCCAGAAGCCTGTCATTCCAAGCGTCAGCGGATGATCATCCGGCAGCACACCCTTACCCATCAGACTGTGAGCCACGGGTAGCGCCAGATGACTCACGAACTCTTTTAATTCTTTCGCCGCGTCAGCCAGGATTACGCCACCACCGGCATAGACGACGGGACTCTTCGCCTCGGCGAGCGTTCGGACAATCTTTTCCGCCACCTCTTCGTCAAGCGACGGTTTATGCAACTTCTTGGTGTGGTTCTTTAACCGCTCGAAGAGTTTGACATCTACTCGCATCGAGAAAATGTCCATCGGCACCGAGACCAGCACCGGCCCCGGCCTGCCGCTTTCGGCCAACTGAAATGCTTTCTCCAGAATTTCTGGGAACAAATCAGGACGCTCGACGCGCCACGCTCGCTTAACGAACGGCTTGTAGATTTCGTACTGTGCAGCGTCAGCGTGCAGATTGACTTCCTGGTGCGGATGCTTGCCGTAGTAATGACTGGGCACATCGCCGGCAATCACGACCATCGGGATTGAATCCAGCGCAGCATTGGCGACGCCTGTCGAGGCGTTGGTCAGACCAGGACCCAGATGCGAGAGCACGACGGCGGTTGTGCGCTTGGCGCGCGCATAGCCATCGGCCATGTGGGCGGCCACCTGTTCGTGCCGTGTATTTATGAACTTGACGCTGCTGTTGGCCAACGCCGCAAGAACCGCGATATTGGTGTGGCCACAAAGACCGAATATGTATTCGACGCCACGTTCTTCCAGATATTTCACCAACTGATGCGAGATCAGATCGTTCGTCGGCGTCACTGCGGTCTTGACCGCGGGACTGCGTTCTTTCAGCTCCTGGTTCATGAGGTCTCCGTCTGCTTGGGTTCGAATCGCCGCACAGGCGGTCCGGTGTATTGAAAGGGAATCTTGGGCGGCATCGGACCTTTGATCCGCCCGCCCTGCTGCGTCTGCTCCCACGCGTGGGCCAAGATGCCCACCGAGCGCGAAAGTACAAATAACCCGCGGCCCAGCGGCGCTGCAAAACCCAATTCCGAGTAAATGACCGCGGTAGCGCCGTCGATATTCATCGGAATGCCACGCCCTTTACGCCGCTTAAGCGATTGCTCGATCAACGTTCCAATGCGCGCAAAGCGACCTGATACGACTTCGCTCGCCTGCGCGCGGCGAACGAGATCAAGGAGCTTCACTGCTCTCGGATCGATGCCGTGAAACCGATGACCAAACCCAGGGACGATTTTTCCGCGCTCAGCGATGAAACGGTCCAACTCGGGTTCGACAGCATCCTTTTCGCTGTCGCCGGCGTCTGCGCGCTGAGCGATGGATTGATAAAGCTCCATGCACTGTTGACCTGCGCCGCCGTGAATATCGTCGAGAGCATTGATGGCAGAAGCCATCGCACCGTTGATCGGCAGGCCGCAGGTAACCGCCATACGTGAAATGGCGATCGATGGCGCCTGTGGGCCGTGGTCCACGGCGGCCACCAATGCGGCCTCGAGCAACTTCGCCTGCTCGCGGCTCGGCACTTCGCCCCTTAGCATCAGCCACACCATTTGTGGAAAGCTAAGCTCGCCAATCAGTTCTTGAATCGGATAGCCGCGTACAACGATCTCACCCGGGTGGATGTCGATGATCGAAGTCGACCACCATGCCGTCGCTTGCTGCAACAGCTGATCCGGCGCAGGCGACCCATCCGCAGTCATACAGCTCCCACGCTCTTCAGGCGTTCAATCTCAGTATCGTCAAATCCGAGTTCGCGTAGCACCTCGGTCGTGTGTTGCCCAAGTTGCGGGGGTGGCGACGTCACTTGCGGATCGCCCTTGGACATCTTGAATCCTGCCCGCGTCAACGTCACGGAGCGGCCCAGCCCGGGCATGTCATCAAATGTTTGCAGCAATTCCCTGTGCCTTACCTGCGGGGTGTCCAGCGCATCAGGTACGGTTAGAACGCGGCCCGCGGGAATGCCGAGGCCATTGAAGATGGCTTCCCATTGCTCGGCAGTCTTTTTCCGAAGGCCCTCTTCCAGCTCGACCGTTAGCGCAGCGCGATTCTGTTTTCTAGCTTCGCGCGCAGCGAATCGAACGTCGCCGACCAGATCCTCACGCCCAATCGCCTTCGCGAGAGCCAGGAACTGTTCCTGTTTATTCGCAGCGATGTTGAGCAGCCCCTTTGCTGTCTTGAATGTTCCGGAAGGCGCAGCCGTAAAGTTGTCGTTCCCAATCGGGTGCGGCTCATGGCCGGCGATCAAATAATTGGAAACGACCCATCCCATTGTCACGAGCACGGAATCCAACATCGAGACGTCGATGCACGCACCCTCTCCGGTGTTCGCTCGTCGAACCAAGGCGCTCGTAATTGCTAATGCGGCAGTAATGCCGCCGATGGTGTCTGCCACTGGATAGCCAACTCGCAGCGGTGCACTACGCTCGTCGCCTGTGATGCTCATCATCCCTGAAAGGCCTTGGATGATCTGATCGTAGGCTGGAGCATCCTTCATTGGACCGTCCTGCCCGAAACCCGAAATCCCGCAGTAGATCAACGCCGGATTGACGATCTGCAGGTCTTCGTATCCAAGGCCCAGGCGCTTCATCACGCCCGGCCGAAAATTTTCCACCAACACGTCTGCCGTCTTCACGAGGCGCCGCAAAACCGCTTTGCCGTCAGCGCTCTTGAGATTTACCGTGACGGATTTCTTCCCGCCGTTTTGCGCCAGAAAAGACGCGCCCATTAGCTGCTCATTCAAAGCTGCATCGGCGCCCAGCTGTCGCGCGAGGTCACCACTGTCTGGCATTTCAACTTTGATGACATCCGCTCCCAACAGACCCAATTGATACGCACAGAAGGGACCCGCCAGCACATTGGTCAGATCGAGTACACGAATCTGCGCAAGCGCTCGGCTGACGGTGCCCCGCTCCGGCGCGACACGACCACGCACATCATTCGCAGCCCGCTTAGCGCGGTTGCCTTTCAGAGTTGCGCTTTCCACAGGGTGGGTACCAGAGGCTTGGGGCGTGTTTTCTCAGCGCGAGTTCAGCGGCGCACGAATGGATTCGGAACGTCGAGATCTGTCGAGACCCATACACACTTCGTATGCAAGTACTCCTTGATTGTTTCTGTACCCGATTCGCGGCCGATTCCTGAGTCCTTATATCCACCGAAGGGCGACGTGAAACTGGTGGCGCGATAGTTATTGACCCAGACCGTTCCCGCCTTCAGCTTTTCTGTCAGCAGCATCGCGCGATGCAGGCTCTTGGTCCAAACCGCAGCTGCCAGTCCGTAAACCACGTCATTGCCGATTCGAATTGCATCGGCCTCATCAGTGAATGGAATGACTGAAAGCACCGGCCCAAAAACTTCTTCCTGTGCGATCCGCATCTCGTTGCGCACACCGGTAAAAATCGTTGGCTCGATAAACAGGCCGGCTCCGAGGTCAGGTCGACTCTTTCCACCGAGCACGCACTTCGCGCCTTCCGCCTTCGCGATTTCGATGTACTCAAGAATCTTTTCAAACTGCGGTCGCGTTGAGATGGGGCCAATCTGCGTGTCGGGCAGTGACGGATCGCCAATCTTGGCGTCACGCACGAAAGCAATCAGTTTCTCCACAAAGACGTCATGAATGCTCTTTTGCAGAAGCAGCCTCGAGCCAGCCTGACAACTTTGTCCCGAAGCCGCGAAGATGCCGGACACGACACCTTTGACGGCCTGGTCAAGATCAGCATCATCGAAGACGATGTTGGGAGACTTGCCACCCAACTCCAGCGTGACAGTCTTGAAGTTACGCGCTGCCAGCTCATAAATCTTGCGGCCCGCCGCGCTACCTCCAGTAAATCCGATGTGGGCCACCTTGGGATGCGTGACCAATGCCTCACCTACTTCCGGCCCTAACCCGGTAACCACATTGACGACACCCTTGGGAAAGCCGGCTTCCGCGAACAGCATTGCCAGCTCGAGCATCGAGGCGGACGTAAATTCGGACGGCTTGATCACGGCTGTACATCCAGCGGCCAGAGCCGGGGCAAGCTTCCAACTCGTCAGTGTCAATGGCGAGTTCCAAGGCGTAATGATCGCCACCACGCCTTTGGGCTCGTATCGGGTGTATGCAAAAACACCTTTCTTATCCGTGGGGATAACTGAACTCTGAACCTTGTCGGCCAAGCCCGCGTAGTACTTAAAGTAATCGCCCATGTACTTGACCTGTGCGACGACTTCAGTGGCCAACTTTCCGTTATCCCGTTGTTCGATCTCGGCGAGCCGGCTGGCGTTTGCAATGACAAGGTCGCCCAGCTTCCACAATCGACGCCCGCGTTCGGATGGGGTCAGCTCAGGCCAGTCGCCGGCGTTGAAGGCGCGATCGGCCGCTTCGACCGCCGCAGCTGCGTCCTGCTGATTACCGCGCGCAATAAGCGCCCAGGCTTTTCCCGAATACGGGCTCTCGGTCTCCAGATATTGATTCGAAACCGGGGCGACAAACGCTCCGTCGATGTAGTGCTTGTACCGGGGCAGTTCCGCAGACGCCGGTGGAACAGACGATGACTTGACGGGTGGTGCCTGAACGGACGATGACATTGTTTTCTCGCTGGCCGGCTCGACGTGCATTCCTCGACAGGACGACGTCCGTGCTATCCAGCGTAACACGATTCTATTTCTACAACTACTTGGCGATTGCCTTTGATACACTCGATGCGAAGCAAGAGTGATCACTCATCGGAGACCGAACATGGCAGGCGAAGGCGGAGTGGCAGCAGTACATCGCGCGCTTTCGATTCTCGACGCCTTTACGGAAACAGATCACAAACTGGGGTTGGCAGAACTCGCCAAGCGCACCGGGTTATATAAGAGCACGCTGTTGCGCCTCGCCAAGTCGTTGGAGAAATTTGGTTATCTGATTCGCTCCGATGACGGTTCGTACCACCTCGGTTCAAAGGTGCTCTTTTTGGGATCCTTGTATCAACGGAACTTTCGGACGTCGGAATTTGTTCCGCAAGTACTTCGACAGATTGTGGAAGAACTGCACGAGGGCGCTTCGTTTTATGTTCGAGACGAAGAGCAACGTGTCTGCTTGCACAGAATCGACGCCCACCGCGCCGTGCGCGACTCCGTGCACGAAGGCGACCGGCTGCCACTGACTGTCGGGGCCGCGGGCCATGTGATTCTGGCGTTCAACGGAAGAACCGGCGAACGCTACGACGAGATAAGAAAAAACATGTACGCGGCATCCTACGGAGAACGTGACCCAGAGACAGCCGCCATCGCGTGTCCCGTATTCGGTCTCGACCAAAAATTCGTCGGCGCGTTAAGCATCTCCGGTCCGCGGTATCGAATTGAGGAGCTGGGGGTTAAGCGCGTTCTTCCTGTGATATTCAAGCACGCTCATTCGCTGACGCGAACGCTCGGCGGTGATCCCGAAGTGCCGGCTTTCGCGACGTGGCTAAAAGGGCGCAAAGCGATCGGTTCCGACGCAAAAGTGCGCACAAAGAAAAGCGGCTCGACTAGACGCGCGAATGCCCGAGCAACGGCACAGTAGCCTCTGATTCGAGCCGGTGCTGATCTTCAAGTGCGTGAGACGTTTGAATCGGCACTCGTGTTAGGCACAGCAGCTCTGCGCACGTTGGGAACACCCGCGACAGAGATGGCGGAAATCAGCAATCTACGACAGATACCATCCGTGTACAGGACTTGCTTAGCGCGGGGCGGGCTAGTCCACTTTTACTAAGGAGATTCGAAGAACATGTCACGCTTCACACAAAGCATCAAAGTAGTTGCGCTGGCCAGTCTGTTCGCTTTGGCCGTCGGCAATGTCTCTGCCCAGGTCGTTGTCGAAGATCGCGCGACTTGCGATCGAGCCTATAAGCCACAGGTAGGTCAAGAGGGTAAAGATGTCGTCTGGGTGCCGACGCCGGATGAGGTCGTGCAGCGCATGCTGCAAGTCGCCAAGGTCACGCCTAAGGACATCGTCTATGACTTGGGTGCAGGCGACGGCAAGATCGCAATCGCGGCGGGCAAGCTGGGCGCCACCTCGGTCGGCATCGAATACAACCCCGATATGGCGAAGCTCGCCCAGTGTTACGTGCAGGCAGAAAAACTGACCGGTAAGACGCGCATCATCCAGGGCGACGTCTTTGAATCCGACTTCCGTGATGCAACGGTGGTGACGATGTACCTGTTACCCGAGCTCAATGTCAGGTTACTGCCCAAGTTGCTGAAAGATCTGAAGCCGGGAACGCGCATCGTGTCGCACGCATTTCAGATGGGGACTTGGAAACCGGAGCAGGCGCTGGATGTGGGCGGGCGGATGATTTACTTCTGGACCATTCCCGCGCCCGGTACTCCGTCATATGCGGCTGCGATAGCTGCAACCAAGTGAACGGTGCGCGGCCTCGGATTCATGCCAGCGGGTCGTACCCGTCCTCCACTTTCACCCCCTCACGGCGCAATCGCGAAAAGATTCGCTTGCTGAAACCGTCATCAGGCACATTGACACCGCGCATCGCGTCGCCGACCAGCCCATAAACAGTGAAGCGGTCGCGAAGCGCATCGTCTGCAGCGAGATCACTTAGCACTTGGGCGACGTCGTCAGCGTCTAGTTGACTATCGAGCAGCAGCGAAACTTTCTGCGACATCTCACCATCTCCTATCACGTTGCGGTGCCAGCATCGGCTCGAGGCGCTTTGCAAGGGCCTCGCGTGCGCGAAATATCCTCGAACGTACTGTTCCGACCGGAACATCAAACATCTGCGCAATGTCCGAATACGATTTACCCTCGACCTCGAATAAAGTCAGAGCATCAACGAGCTCGGGTTGCATCCGTGCAAGTCCTTGTCGTACGGCATCGGCAATCTGGCTCGCCATCAACGTGCGCTCAGGCGTCTCGCCATCGGATACACCGGGCTCGAACAAATTCGACCGTTCCTCTTCAGAGTCATCGAGTTGCTCTTCAAGTGGGGCGCGCCTGAGAAAACTGAGAGCGGCATTTGTCGCGATTCGATACAACCAGGTGTAGAACGCACTGTCGCCTCGAAAGGAATGCCAAACCGCGGTACGCACGAATGAAGACCTCCTGCACCACATCTTCGACGTCGCTTGCAATGGGCACATAACGCGCCACATGTCGCGCAATCCGCCGCTGATACTTAACCACCAGCGCCTCGAACGCCAACTGATCGCCTGACTGAGCGAGACGGACCAGTTCCGAGTCTGCTTGCATCATGACGCCAGCATAAAGCCTGGCGCGTGACTACTCCTCCTCAACATGACTCGCTGAACAGCGTGCGGTTCAATGTTTTTTCGCATCGGCGATAAAAGAAATCCGCAACACGGTTTGCTAGGGCGCGTCACACACTGCAGCGGTGGTAACCGCGTCTCTAACCATTTTCGAAAAGGATTTGCCATGAAGAATGTAAGTCGAGCACTCGCCGGCCTTGCTCTCGCAACCGCTGCTTCCACGGCGTTGTCAGCCGATATCGTCGACACAGCGGTGTCTGCCGGGCAGTTCAATACCCTGGCTACCGCACTGAAGGCAGCTGGACTGGTAGACACCCTGAAAGGACCAGGTCCATTCACCGTTTTTGCGCCGACGGATGCAGCTTTTGCAAAGATTCCGCAAGCCGACCTTGAAGCTCTCCTAAAGGACAAAGCCAAGCTCACCTCCGTGCTGACCTATCACGTTGTGCCAGGAAAAGTGATGGCGAGCGATGTCAAGCCCGGTGCGGTCAAGACGGTACAAGGCAGTGCGTTTACCGTGCGGACGCAGAGCGGGAAGGTCATGGTCGATAACGCCAACGTAATCAAGACTGATATCAGCGCCGACAACGGCGTGATTCATGTGATTGACTCGGTGATCTTGCCGAAGTAATCACTTGAAATCCGAAGCGCTGGGATGTCATGCCATCGTGCCTCGAACTCCGCTGCTCGCAGCTCAAATTAATAGGACTACACATGAAAACTGCTACTTGGATTGCATTAATTCTTCTGGTCGTTGGAGGAGTCAATTGGTTGCTGGTTGGCGCCTTTAACTTCGACCTTGTCGCTGCCCTGTTCGGTGACATGTCGCCGCTTTCGAGAATCGTTTACATAGTGGTGGGCTTGGCAGCGCTGTACGTTCTGTTCATGTCGGCCAAGCTGACACGTTCGATCGACAGCAGCTCGGCTACCGTGTCAGCCCGCTAGGCTTCCTAGTCGACGCAGTGCGTCTGTAAGCGATCTGCAAAAGAGTTGAGGCCGCATGTGAAGTGCGGTCTCTACTTCTCGGCGGGCGCTTAAGAAAAGAGCTTAACGTTCTAAGAATGGCGGACTGTGCAGCCCGTGGCCAACTACCGCAGCACTTGATGTCCCAGCCAAACGGTCTGGTAGACAGGTGGCCGCTATTGTCAGCTGTCTGTCGACGATGTCGGCTTTCGACCCAGAGCGGAAGGTCGCAGCGCCGGAGAGCGAACGCGTCTGAGTGAGCTGGAAGCTGACACTTAGCGCGCCGCACTC
>CAWHKW010000010.1:0-99809 GCA_963829995.1 uncultured beta proteobacterium
CGGCGGTCCTGGACGCGCTGGTTGCGCGTACCGGCATCGATCCGACCGTGATCGAAGATGTCATCATGGGCTGCGTCGGGCAGGCAGGCGAGCAGTCGAACAACATTGCGCGCAACGCGGTGCTCGCATCGCAGCTGCCGCAGACGGTGCCTGCCACGTCGATCGACCGGCAGTGCGGGTCATCACAGCAGGCGTTGCATTTTGCCGCGCAGGCAGTGATGGCCGGCAGCATGGATGTCGTCATCGCCGCCGGCGTAGAGAGCATGACGCGAGTGCCGATGGGCCTGCCGGCAACACTGCCGTTCAAGCACGGCTTCGGCAGCTACATGAGCCCAGCGATGCAGGCGCGGTATCCGAACGTTCAATTCAGCCAGTTCGCCGGGGCCGAGATGCTTGCCGTGAAATACGAGCTCACCAGGGACGAGCTCGACGACTATGCGCTGCGCAGCCATCAGCGTGCGAGCGAAGCGACTCGCGCCGGTCATTTCAGCGCGGAGGTCTTGCCGCTTCAAGTGCACACGGCTGAAGGTGAAGCAACCAACGAAACACACGCTACCGACGAAGGCATCCGCTTCGACGCAACGCGCCAAGGCATCGGTGCGGTCAAGCTTCTACACGAAGGCGGCCGTCACACAGCAGCCACTGCAAGCCAGATCTGCGATGGCGCCGCGGCGCTTCTGGTGGTCAACGAACGCGGGCTGAAGCTGCTGGGTGGATCGGCAAAGCCGCTGGCGCGCGTGCATCAAATGACGGTTCTCGGCCACGATCCGGTGATCATGCTCGAGGCGCCGATTCCGGCGACGCCGATCGCGCTAGGTAAGGCTGGCCTCCGGTTGCAGGACGTTGATCTGTTCGAAATCAACGAAGCATTCGCATCGGTGCCGTTGGCGTGGCTGAAGGCAACGGGCGCCGACCCCGCCCGGCTCAACGCATCGGGCGGCGCGATTGCACTGGGCCACCCGCTCGGCGCCTCCGGTGCCAAGCTGATGACGACACTGGTGCATGCCTTGTGCCGCACCGGCAAGCGCTACGGAATGCAGTCGATGTGCGAAGGCGGCGGGCTTGCGAACGTGACGATCGTCGAGCGCCTGTAGTCACACCACCCTGAGCGCTACAGCGGCATGATCTGCACTTTGCGAAACTTGACAACACCCGCTGTGTATTGCAACGCGATCGGCCCGCTCGCAAACTGGCTGTCGTGAATGTCGGCGGTGACCACGCCATTCAACGTCACGACTAAACGCGTGCCTTTGACAGCGACGTCGTACGTGTTCCATTTGCCGCCGGCCTTCGGCATCGGCGAAACTGGGGACAGATGCGTGATCGCCCCGGTACCGTACTTTGGGTCGGGACGCTGATCGAAGATATTTGCCTCGTAGCACGTCTTGTCGGTCAGGTTCTTGATATCGACGCACCGCATGTAGATGCCCGAATTGGCGTCGTCGCTGGCCCAGAACTCGGCGCGGATCCGAAAATCGGTGTACGAATTTTTCGTGACAAGGAAACTGTGCGCCTTGTCGGTCTTCTTGTCGGCTTGGATGGCGCCATCCACGACGCGCCAGTTGGCGTCCCCGACCCGAATCCAGTTATCCAGGCCGGTGCCGCCATCTATCAGCGTGACCCAACCGGAATTGGTCTGGCTGGCGCAACCGACCGCCGCAAGCGCGATGGTCAACAGTGTCGTAGCGATGGATAACGATCGATTCATGACGTCTCCTCGATAATCAGCCGGCTGGCGCTATCTTGCACGCACTTTATCTGTCAGGGAAGGACATGACATGAGCGTTCGATTCAACCACACCATCGTCTGGTGCCGCGACAAACAGCGTTCGGCGACATTTCTTGCAGACGTTCTCGGCCTGCCCGCGCCGAAGCCCTTCGGCCCCTTTCAGGCGGTTCACCTCGACGACGGTGCGTCGCTCGATTTCGATCAGATCGAAGGCGATATCGCAGCCCATCACTATGCTTTTCTGATCGACGAAGGTGACTTTGATCCGATCTTTGGCCGGATTCGTGAGCGCGGCATTCCGTACTGGGCCGATCCCGGCAAGCGGCGCGCCGGCGAGATCTATCACCACAACGGCGGCCGGGGCGTCTACTTCACAGACCCCGATGGCCATCTATTGGAAATTCTCACGCAGCCGTATGCAAGCGGCGGGTGAGGTCGATCACCGCTGGCGCTGCGCGCGATAACGGCGAATCAACGCGTTGGTCGAGCTGTCATGCGTGAGCTCGGGCTCCGAACTACTCGCGAGCTCGGCGGCCGCGCGTTTGGCGAGCGCTTTGCCGAGCTCGACGCCCCATTGATCGAACGAATCGATGTTCCAGATCGCGCCCTGCACGAACACGCTGTGCTCGTACAGCGCCACCAGCGCTCCCAGTGAATGCGGAGTCAGCGCCTCGCCCAGCATCGTGTTGCTCGGCTGGTTGCCCTCGAACGTACGGTGCGGTACCAACTCGTCGGGCACGTCTTCTTTGGCAACTTCTGAAGAGCTCTTGCCGAACGCGAGCGCCTCGCTTTGCGCGAACAGGTTCGCCATCAGCTGATCGTGATGATCGCCCAGCGGATTCAGCGGCCGGCAGAAGCCGATGAAGTCGCACGCCACGAATCGCGTGCCCTGGTGAAGCAACTGGTAGAACGAATGCTGGCCGTTGGTGCCCGGCTCGCCCCATAGAACAGGCGCGGTGTGGTAATCGATGGCAGCGCCATCGACCGTAACGCGCTTGCCGTTGCTCTCCATCACCAGCTGTTGCAGGTACGCGGGGAAACGCTTCAGGTACTGCTCGTAAGGCAGCACGGCGGTGGTCGATGCGCCCAGGAAATTGATGTTCCAGATGGCCATCAGCCCGTGCAGCCAAGGCAGGTTGCGCTCGGGCGGCGCGGTGCAAAAGTGCTCGTCCATCGCATGAAAACCGGCCAGCATCGCGCGGAAGTTATCCGCGCCGATGGCGATCATGGTCGACAGGCCCACCGCGGAGTCCATCGAGTAGCGGCCGCCGACCCAATCCCAGAAACCGAACATGTTGTCCGCATCGATGCCGAACTTGACGACTTCTTCGGCATTGGTCGAGACCGCGACAAAATGCTTCGACACCGCTGCCCGGTCACCCAGCGCTTCCAGACACCATTGGCGCGCGGCACGCGCGTTGGCGAGCGTCTCCGACGTGGTGAATGTCTTCGAGCAGATGACGAACAGCGTTTCGTCGGGCGCAAGGTCGCGCACGGCTTCGACGAAGTCGGTGCCGTCAACGTTGGAAACGAAGCGAAACGTCATGTCGCGATCGCTGTAGTGGCGCAACGCCTCGTAGGCCATCACCGGCCCCAGATCGGACCCTCCAATGCCGATATTGACGACGTTGCGAACGCGCTTGCCGCTCGCGCCTTTCCAGTCGCCGGCGCGAACGAGGCTCGAGAACGCGGCCATGTGGTCAAGCTCCGCATGCACGTCCGGCACGACATTCCTGCCGTCGACGACGAGGCGCTGATCGACGTGATCACCGCGCGGGGCGCGCAAGGCCATGTGCAACGCCGCGCGCTGTTCGGTGACATTGATTTTGTCTCCGCGAAACAATGCCTCGATCCGCCCGCGCACTCCGCACGCGTGAGCGAGTTCAATTAACAGGCGCAGCGTTTCGTCGGTGATACGTTGCTTCGAGTAGTCCAGGTACCAGCCGGCGGCTTCCGCGCTGAAGCGCTCGCCGCGGTTCGGGTCCTCGGCAAAGTATTGGCGCAGATGCCGGGATTCGAGGTGCCGGAAGTGGCGCAGCAGCGCGCGCCACTGCGGACGCTCGCTCGGCAGCATGGCAGGTTCCTCCTCCGATGCAGCCACTTCCACCCCTCATGCGTTGCGAGCGCCGGCGTCGGCCAGTGCATCGCTCTTTTCGGCAATGCGCCGCAACAGCGCATGCCATGACTTGACGAACGCCTGCGCGCCCTCCTGCTGCAGCTGCGCAGCGAGCGCGTTGACATCGACACCGGCTTGCTTGAAGTTGCTGAGCACCGCTTCCGCGTCGCCGCCGTCGTCGGGCATCGCGGCGCCCAGCCGGCCATGCTCGGCAAAGGCGCGCAGCGTCTTTTCCGGCATCGTGTTGATCGTGTCGGGTGCCGCCAGCGCTTCGATGTACAAAGTCGCCGACGCCTGCGGATCCTTGGTTCCGGTGCTGCCCCATAACAGGCGCTGCGGCTGCGCGCCGGCGTCGGCGAGCTTGCGCCAGCGCGGGGATGCCAGCAGTTCGCGATACGCACGATAGCTCTGTGCAGCGACAGCAATACCAAGCTTGTTGCGCAACGCCGCCGGCGCCTTGTCGCCGACCGCGCGGTCCCACCGGCTGACGAACACGGATGCCACCGAGCCCACTCGTGCGTCGAGTCCGGCAGCCAGACGCCGTTCGATTCCTCGCAGATACGCCTCGGCCGCCGCCAGATACTGTTCACGCGAAAACAGCAGCGTCACGTTGATCGGCACGCCCGCGAAGATGGACTCTTCGATCGCCGGTATGCCCGCGGGCGTGCCGGGAATCTTGACGAACAAATTGGGACGGTCCGCCTGCTGATAGATCTGTTTCGCCGCCTTGACGCTTCCTGCCGTGTCGTCGGCCAGCAATGGCGACAGCTCCATCGAAACCCAGCCGTCCACCCTATCGGTCGCATCGAAGATCGGCCGGAACATGTCGGCAGCACGGCGCAGGTCTTCGAGCGCCAGCTCGACGAAAAGCGCTTCGCCCGACTTGCCGGTTGCCGCTTTGACGCGAATACCCTCGTCGTAGGCGTCACCGGCGCCAATCGCCTCATCGAAGATCGTTGGGTTCGACGTCAGCCCGGTAACCGAGAACTCGTCGATGTAGAGGCGCAATAAGCCGTCGTCGAGCAGCCGGCGCGATATGTTGTCGAGCCACAAGCTCTGGCCGAGAGCGTGCAGTCGTTGCGTGTTGTGGTTCATGCAGTCTCCGTTTCTTTCGCGGGCATGGTTTCGGCCTTCGGATCGTGCCACCCTTCATGGCCGGCAATGAGCTTCGTGGCCGCCGCAGGTCCCCACGTGCCGGGCTCGTATTGCTCGACCGGTGCAGGATTGTGCAGGATCGGATCGACCACGTTCCATGCCGCTTCAACGATGTCGTCGCGTGTAAAGAGCGAAGCATCGCCGCGCACCGCATCACCGAGCAGCCGCTCGTACGGCAGGTCTTCGCAGGCAGGCGACCGGTGCGCGACCAGTTCCACCGGCTCGCCCAGCATTTCGTCGCCCGCGCGCTTGACGCGCGCGCCGGCCGAAATCACGACTTCAGGGCCAAGCCGGAAACGGAAGTAGTTCGATTCCGCGGCATCGGTGCGGTCGAAGATCGCAAGCGGCGGAGTCTTCAGATCGACCTTTACTTCGGTCGCCGTGATCGGCAGGCGCTTGCCCGCGCGAATGTAAAACGGCACCCCGGCCCAGCGCCACGTGTCGATGCACAGCTTCAGAGCCGCAAACGTTTCGACCTGCGAATCGGGTGCGACGCCGGCCTCGCTGCGATAGCCGTTGAACTGACCGCGCACGACGTGCGCCGGATCCAGCGGTTGCATCGCGCGGAACAGGCGCAGTTTTTCGGCACGCAACGACTCCGGATCGCGCCCGACCGGCGAGTCCATCGCCAGCAGTGCGATCACCTGCAGCAAATGGTTCTGCACGACATCGCGCACCGCGCCGACTTCCTCGTAAAAACTGCCGCGGCTGTCGACGCCGAAGCTCTCGGCCATCGTGATCTGCACGTTGTCGATGTAGTTGCGATTCCAGATCGGCTCCAGAAATGCGTTGGCGAAACGGAAATACAACAGGTTCTGCACTGCCTCCTTGCCGAGGTAGTGATCGATGCGGAATATCGACGACTCCGGAAAGACGTCGTGCAACGTGCGGTTCAGCGCCTGCGCCGATGCGAAGTCGCGTCCGAACGGCTTTTCGACGATAACGCGTGCATTTTCCGCGCAGCCGGCACGGGCCAGGCCCTGCACGACAGTGCCGAACATGCTCGGAGGAATCGCCAGGTAGTGGACCGGCCGCTGCGCGCCATTCAGTGCCTGGCAGACGCGATCGTAAGTCGCCGGCACGGTGTAATCGCCGTCCACATAACGCATCAGCGCGGCGAGCTTTGTGAATGCCGCTTCATCGATACCACCATTTTCCAGCAGCGATTCGCGCGCGCGGGCGCGCAGCTTGTCGAGCGACCAGCCTGCACGCGCGATGCCGATGATCGGGATGTCCAGTTCGCCGTGCCGGATCATCGCCTGCAACGCCGGAAAGATTTTCCTGTACGCCAGATCACCGGTGGCGCCGAAGAAAACAAAAGCATCTGATTCAGACCGTGGCATATCGACCTGCGGGTGTCAGGCGACAGGATAGTGCAGCGGCGCGACGGCATAGCGAAGCGCCACTTGTACCTTGGTATCCTGCCTCATCAAACATCACGCGTTGGACGTCTTCATTGAGGGCGAGCGGCAGTTCCATCCTCGGGCACCTGACCCAATTTAAGACGCGCTTTTCGATCAGCGGCCTATCACTTGCGTCGTCGGTTGAAGAAGCGCCGTTGCGATCGGAGCTTTTCAGTGCCGATCAGATGGAGCAGTACGGCAAGACGCTGGCGGCCACGCACAAGGTGACGTCGCGGCGCATGCGCGATCCGCTGCTGGCGCGCCTGGCCGACAACGAAAGCACGCTGGTCGAGGTGTGCAATCTGCTGACGGCCTCCGTAGCTTCCCCCGGGCGCGTTACGCCGGCCGGCGAATGGCTGATCGACAACTTCCATCTGATTGAAGAGCAGATCGCTACTGCCAAGCGACACCTGCCGCGCGGCTACAGCCGTGAGCTGCCGCGCCTGGCCAGCGGACCTTCGGCCGGACTGCCCCGCGTCTACGACATCGCGCTCGAAACGATTTCACACGGTGACGGTTTGGTCGACGCCCAGCGGCTGAGCCGCTTTGTCGCTGCTTACCAGACGGTGACAGCGCTGAAGCTCGGCGAGCTGTGGGCGATTCCGATCATGTTGCGCTTGGCGCTGATCGAGAACTTGCGCCGGGTCGGTGTACGCATGGCCACCGCGCGCGCCGATCGCGATCTGGCGAACGTGTGGGCCGACCAGATGATGGAAATGGCGGAGAACGATCCCAAGAGTCTGATCCTGGTGATCGCCGACATGGCGCGCTCATCGCCGCCGCTGGGCAGCGCGTTCGTGGCTGAGCTGACGCGCCGCCTGCAGGGACAAAGCCCGGCCTTGGCGCTCGCGCTGACCTGGATCGAGCAGCAGCTCGCTGAAACGCATCTGACGATCGATCAGCTGGTGCAGCTCGAAGCGCAGCTGCAGGCTTCGCACCAGGTGTCGATCAGCAACAGCATCGGCAGCTTGCGGTTACTGAGCGCGATCGACTGGCGCGAGTTCGTCGAGCAAATGAGCACGGTCGAAAAGATCTTGCGCGGCGATCCTGCCGGCGTTCACGCCTCGATGGAATTCGCGACGCGCGATAGCTACCGCCACGCGACCGAGGAGATCGCAAGGCGCAGCGCGTTGTCGGAGTCCGAAGTTGCCGCCAAGGCGATCGAGCTCGCAAAAGCGAGCAGCGCTGCCGATGCGGGTACATCCGATCCCCGCACGCGGCACGTTGGTTTTTATCTGATCGATCAGGGCCTGCCCACGCTGGAGGACGCGGTTGGCGCGCAGCGTTCCGCCGTCGAGGCGGTGCGATCGTTCGGCCGCCGCCATCCGCTGCCGATCTATCTCGGGGCGATTGCGGCCATTACGGGGACCCTCACCGCGGGCCTTGCGGCGCATGTGTACTCGGGGCTGGCTCAACCGGACGACGCTGCATCGATCGCGTTGCTGGCGTTGGTTTTCGTTTTGTCGCTGCTGGCGACCAGCCAGATTGCGGTGTCGATCGTCAATTGGCTTGCGACGCTGCTGGTCGATGCGGATTCTTTGCCGCGAATGGACTACAGCGAAGGTATCGTGCCCGAAGCGCGCACCTTGGTCGTGGTTCCGACCCTGCTGACCGACGCAGCGAGCGTTGAAGGTCTGATCGAAGCTCTCGAAGTACGTTTTCTCGCCAATCGCGATCCGCGCCTGCACTTCGCGCTGCTGACCGATTTTCCCGATGCCGCCGAGGAGTCGTTACCGACCGACGCGCCGTTGCTGCAGCTTGCGCAGGACGGCATCAACGCGCTCAATCGCACGTACGAAGCTTCCGCTGACGCTTCGTCCGATCCGGACGACGCTGCGACGGAACATTCACACGGCGATATTTTTTATCTGCTGCACCGTCCGCGCCGCTGGAATCCTCAGCAACAAACGTGGATGGGCTACGAGCGCAAGCGCGGCAAGCTCGGTGACCTGAATTCGCTGCTGCGGGGCAATTCACGCGACGCCTTCTCGTTGATCGTCGGCGACACCGAGGTCCTGTCACAAGTGAAGTACGTCATCACGCTCGACACGGATACGCAGTTGCCGCGCGACAGCGCACGGCAACTGGTCGGGGTGATGACACACCCATTGAACCGACCTCAGTTCGATCGTCCACGTTTTGATCGGCCGCAGTCCGCTCGCGCCGCCCGGGCCGCGAACCGGCGTGTCGTCACGACCGGCTATGGAATTCTGCAGCCGCGCGTTGCCGTCAGCCTGCCAGGCACCCGCCGCTCACCGTATGCACGACTGTACAGCGGCGAGCCCGGACTCGATCCGTACACGCGCACCGTGTCCGACGTGTATCAGGACGCGTTCGGTGAAGGTTCGTTTATCGGCAAAGGTATCTACGACGTCGATGCGTTCGAAAGCGCGCTGGCCAACCGCTTTCCGGATAACCGGATCCTCAGTCACGATCTGCTGGAAGGTTGCTATGCGCGCTCGGGACTGTTGAGCGACGTCCAACTGTACGAACAATTTCCGGCACGCTACAGCGCCGACGTCGCGCGGCGCCATCGCTGGATCCGCGGCGACTGGCAGCTCGTGGGATGGCTGCGCGCGCGGGTGCCCACGCTCGATGGCCATCGCGTGCGCAACCCGCTGTCGTGGCTGTCTCAATGGAAAGTGTTCGACAACCTGCGACGCAGCCTGGTGCCGGCTGCGTTGCTGATGATGTTGCTCTTGGGTTGGGCTGTGCTGCCAGATCCGTCCCTGTGGACCGCAGTGGTCATTGCGGTGCTGTTGTTACCGGCACTCGCGACTGCGTTGACCGACCTTCTGCGCAAGCCCAAGGAGGCTGTACTCGAGCAGCACATCGTGGCCGTTGCGCGCACGGCACGTACGCAATTTGCGCAAGCGTTACTGGCGCTCGCATGGCTTCCGTACGAAGCGTTTTACTCGCTTGATGCGATCGTGCGCACGCTGTGGCGCATGCTTGTTTCGCACAAACGTCTGCTCGAGTGGAAGCCATCGAGCATCGTCGAGCGGCAGCTCGAAGACAGTGACAACACCGCTTTAGCGGCCGTCTATCAAACGATGTGGATCGCGCCGGCGATCGCGGTGCTTACCTGGACCGTGCTGCCGGCAATGAACGTGTCGGCATTGCGGATCGCTGC
Organism: uncultured beta proteobacterium; assembly: GCA_963829995.1. GTDB lineage: Bacteria > Pseudomonadota > Gammaproteobacteria > Burkholderiales > Burkholderiaceae_F > JACCZX01. The sequence goes on from CAWHKW010000010.1 coordinate 9,537, forward strand.
GCCGATTTTGTTGCTCTGGCTGGTATCGCCGGCTCTGGCGTGGTGGATCAGCCGGCCGCTTGCGCCGCGCAGCGAGAATCTGTCGCTCGGTCAAACACAGTTCCTGCGCAAGCTCGCGCGCAAGACGTGGGGATTTTTCGAAATCTACGTCAATGCGGAAGACAACTGGCTGCCGCCGGACAACGTGCAACAAAAGAGCGGCGTCGTCATCGCACATCGCACGTCGCCGACCAACATGGGCCTTGCGCTGCTCGCCGATCTGACGGCTTATGACTTCGGCTATCAGACGGCCGGGCAACTGCTCACCCGCACAACCAACGCGCTGAGCTCGATGCAGTCGCTGGAGCGGCATCGCGGCCACTTTTTCAACTGGTACGACACGCGCACGCTGACGCCGCTGACGCCCAGATACATCTCGACGGTCGACAGCGGCAATCTCGCGGGTCACCTGCTGACTCTGCGCGCAGGACTTGCGTCTCTGCCCGACGCGCCGATCGTGCCAGCGCGCTGGGTCGAAGGTATTAGCGACACGTTCGAAGTGTTGCGCGAATCGATCGGACTGCAAGCGCCGCGCGTCGTGGTCCGCTTCGCGGCCGCGCTTGAACACGCGATTGCCGAGCGCGACTCCACGCTGGCTTCGGTGTGGAATCACGTGGAGCAGCTCGCCGCTCGCGCGGCAGAAGTTGCCGAGCACTATCTGGCGCTGCCGGTTGCGTTACCCGCACCGCCGGTTTTTGCCGGACCCGAAGTGCCGAACGCTGCCGATGAGCACCTGATCGAAATTGACGGGTGGGCGGAGGCACTGTCTCGCCAGTGCACGGCACTCCGCGATGAGTTGTTACTGCTGGCTCCGTGGCTGACTGCGCCGAAGGGCGAACTCAACAGCGGCGTGCCAGTCGCTGATGGAGAGAGCGTTCCCACGCTGCGGGTACTGGCCACGTTCAAGGAGACAGGCGATGGCGCGCTGCCCGATTCAGCAGCATCGGCGCGCGCGCAAGCAGCAGCGCACGCGCGCGCCAGAATTGCTGCCATCGACGCGCTCTTGCAGCAGGCGGGCGCACTGGCCGAGGTCGATTACAGCTTCCTGTTCGACAAGGTGCGCCGCCAGTTCGTGATCGGCTACAACGTCAGCGACGCCCGCACCGATGCGAGCTACTACGACCTGCTGGCGTCCGAAGCACGGCTCGCCAATTTCGTTGCGATTGCACAAGGCAAGCTGCCACAGGAAAGCTGGTTTGCGCTCGGCCGCCTGCTGACGTCGGTCGGCGGCGAGCCGCTACTGCTGTCGTGGAGCGGCTCGATGTTCGAGTATCTGATGCCGCTATTGATCATGCCGACGTACGAAAACACGCTGCTCGATCAGACCTACATCGCAGCGGTCGACCGGCAGATCGAATACGGGCGCCAACGCGGGGTCGCGTGGGGCGTGTCGGAGTGCGGCTACAACACCGTCGACGCGCACGACAACTATCAGTACCGCGCCTTCGGTGTCCCGGGGCTCGGGCTGAAGCGCGGACTTGCCGATGATCTGGTCATTGCGCCGTACGCCTCGGCACTGGCGCTGATGGTGGCACCCGAGGCAGCTTGCGCGAATCTGCAGCGGCTCGCTGAGTCGGGACTTTATGGCCGCTACGGCATGTTCGAGGCGATCGACTACACACCGTCGCGCCAGCGTCGCGGCGAGTCGAGCAGCATCGTGCGATCGTTCATGGCGCACCACCACGGGATGAGCCTGCTCGCGTTTTCGCACGCGCTGCTCGCACGGCCGATGCAAAGGCGGTTTGAGTCGGATCCGCTGTTCAAGGCGACTCTGCTGCTTTTGCAGGAGCGCATACCGCGCGCGACGCCGTTCTATGCCACGTCGACCATCGCGCCCGACCTTGCGGTCAGCGGCACCAGTGCCGAGCTGCCGATCCGCGTGCTGACGACCCCGAATACACCGGTGCCCGAAGTGCACCTGCTGTCCAACGGCCGTTACCACGTGATGGTGACGAACGCGGGCGGCGGCAGCAGCCGCTGGAAAGACTTCGCGATCACCCGCTGGCGCGAAGACACGACCTGCGACAACTGGGGAATGTTCTGTTATCTGCGCGACGTGGCGAGCGGCGAGTTTTGGTCGGTTGCGCACCAGCCCACGTTGCGAGCCACCGAACACTACGCGGCCATCTTCTCCGAAGGCCGCGCCGAGTTTCGCAGGCGCGATCTCGATATCGAGACGCATACCGAGATCGTCGTTTCGCCCGAAGACGACATCGAGCTGCGCCGGGTGCGCATCACCAATCGCAGCCGCTCGCGACGCACGATAGAAATCACAAGCTATGCGGAAATGGTCCTGGCGCCGGCGGCAGCCGACGCGCTGCACACCGCATTCAGCAACCTGTTCGTGCAGACCGAGATCATCGAGCGGCGCGCCGCGATTCTGTGCACACGCAGGCCGCGCTCACGCGACGAGCACACGCCGATATCGTTCCAGTTGATGACCGTGCATGGCGACGCCGGCACTCCGTCGTTCGAAACTGACCGGGTGCGCTTCATCGGACGCGGCGGCACGATGGCCGCGCCGAGCGCGCTGCTGGGCCGCAGCGCGTTATCCGGCTCCGCCGGATCGGTGCTGGATCCGGTCGCAGCAATCCGCCAGCAGGTCACGATCGATGCCGGTGACTCGGCGACGGTCGATATCGTGTCCGGGGTGGGCGATACGCGCGACGTCGTGCTCGGCCTGATCGAGAAGTACCAGGATCGACGCCTTGCCGATCGCGTATTCGACTTGACGTGGACCCACAGCCAAGTGGTACTGCGGCAATTGAACGCCACGGAGGCCGACGCGCAGCTGTACGGCCGGCTGGCAAGCTCGGTCCTGTACGCGAACGCATCGCTGCGCGGTGCGCCGGGCGTTTTGATGCGCAACCGACGCAGCCAGTCGGGGCTGTGGGGTTACGCGATCTCGGGCGATTTGCCGATCGTGCTGCTGCAGATCTCGAAGGCAGCGAGCATCGATCTGGTACGCCAGATGGTGCAGGCGCACGCGTACTGGCGGCTCAAAGGGCTCGCGGTCGATCTGGTGATCTGGAACGAGGACCACGACGTTTATCGCCAGCAATTGCAGGAACAGATTCTCGGCTTGATCGCGGCTGGCGTCGAAGCGCACTTCGTCGAGCGTCCCGGCGGAATATTCGTGCGTCAGGCCGAGCAGATCTCGAACGAAGACCGGTTGCTGTTCGAGTCGGTGGCGCGCGTGATCATCTCCGATGCGTACGGCACACTCGCCGAACAGGTCGGCCGCCGCGCTCCGCTCGAAGTGCGCGTGCCGCGTCTGACGCCGACACGCACGTACCGGCCGGAACCGCCGCTGCAGCCGATCGTCGATGACTTGATTCTGTTCAACGGCCTCGGCGGCTTCACACCGGACGGGCGCGAGTACGTGATCGCACCACCGGCTGGCGAAGCGACGCCGGCGCCGTGGGTCAACGTGTTGGCCAATTCGAACTTCGGCACGGTCGTGTCCGAAACCGGAAAGGCCTATACGTGGAGCACGAACGCGCATTTGTATCGCCTGACGCCGTGGCAGAACGACGCGGTCGGCGAGGCCAACGGCGAAGCGCTGTACATCCGCGACGAAGAGACCGGGCAGTTCTGGTCGCCGAGCGCGTCGGAGACGTCTGCCTCCGACGACGACACCTCGCCCACCGTCGCGCGTCATGGGTTCGGCTACAGCGTGTTCGAACGAATCGAGGACGACATCCATTCGGAGTTGACCGTGTTCGTCGCTCTCGACGCAGCCGTCAAGTTTTCGGTGCTCAAGCTCGTCAATCGATCGGACCGGCCGCGCCGGGTTTCGGCGACCGGTTATGTCGAGTGGGTGCTCGGCGATCTGCGAACCAAGTCCGCGATGCACGTGACCACCGAAGTCGATGCGAAAAGCGGTGCGATGTATGCCCGCAACTCCTTTAACTCCGAGTTCGCCGAATGGATCGGCTTCTTCGACGTCGACGATCCTGCGCGCACGGTGACCGGCGATCGGACCGAGTTCATCGGGCGCAACCGGACCTGGCGCAATCCGGTCGCGCTGCGCCGCACGCGGCTGTCGGGGCGCGTCGGCGCGGCGATCGATCCGTGCGCCGCGATGCAGGTGACGGTCGACCTCGCCCCCGAACAGGAGCGCGAAATCGTGTTCCGCCTCGGTGCCGCGAACAGTCTTACAGCCGCCAATGCGCTGGTGCAACGTTTCCGCGGCGTTGCGATCGCGCATGAAACGCTCGAGGCTGTGATGCAGCATTGGCAGCACACGCTGAGCGCGGTGCAGGTCGAAACGCCGGACGCAGCGCTGAACGTCCTGACCAACGGCTGGCTGGTCTATCAAACGATGGGATGCCGCCTGTGGGCGCGCAGCGGCTATTACCAATCGGGCGGGGCCTACGGCTTTCGCGATCAGTTGCAGGACGTGATGGCGCTGGTGCATACCGAGCCGCGCGCAACGCGCACGCAGATCGTTCTGTGTGCGAGCCGCCAATTCGTTGAAGGCGACGTGCAGCACTGGTGGCATCCGCCGTCAGGCCGCGGCGTGCGTACCCACTGTTCCGACGACTATCTCTGGCTGCCGCTGGCAACCAGCCGCTACGTCGTCGCTACCGGCGATACGTCGATCCTCGACGAAACATCGCGCTTTCTCGAGGGCCGTCCGGTCAACGCGGAGGACGATTCTTATTACGACATGCCGGTGCGCTCGGAAGAAAGCGCCGATGTCTATCAGCATTGTGTGCGCGCCATTCTGCGTGCACTGACCTTCGGCGAACACGGATTGCCGCTGATCGGTTCCGGCGACTGGAACGACGGCATGAATCTGATCGGCATGAAGGGCAAGGGCGAAAGCGTCTGGCTCGCGTTTTTTCTGTGCCATACGCTGCGGCAGTTCGCGCCGATCGCACGGATGCGCGGCGATACGTCGTTTGCGGCGCGCTGCGAACACGAGGCTACGCAGCTTTCGATGCGGATCGAACAAAACGCGTGGGACGGCGACTGGTATCGCCGTGCGTACTTCGACGACGGCACGCCGCTCGGCTCCAAAAGCAATACCGAGTGCCAGATCGATTCGATATCGCAAAGCTGGTCGGTGCTATCCGGAGTCGGCGACGCGGTGCGCTCACGGCATGCGATGGATGCGGTGTACGCGCGGCTGGTGCGCAAAGAGCACGCACTGATCCAGTTGCTCGATCCGCCGTTCGACAAGTCCGATCTCGATCCCGGCTACATCCGCGGCTACGTACCGGGCGTGCGCGAAAACGGCGGTCAATACACGCACGCCGCCATCTGGACAGCGATGGCGTTCGCCGCGCTCGGAGACAGCCGCCGTGCGTGGGAATTGACGTCGATGATCAATCCGGTCAACCACGGGCGAACGGCTGAAACCGCAGCGATCTACAAAGTCGAGCCGTACGTCGTCGCCGCCGATGTGTACGCCGTCGCACCGCACACGGGGCGCGGCGGATGGACCTGGTACACGGGCTCGGCGGGCTGGATGTACCGGCTGATCGTCGAGTCATTGCTTGGGCTTGGGCTCGAAGGCGACAAATTGCATATCGCTCCCTGCCTGCCAGCCGAGTGGAACGAATTCAAGCTGAGTTATCGCTTCCGCGAAACCGAATACCGCATCACGGTCAAGCGCTCTGAAAAAGATGAAGAGACACCGGAAGCGACCAGCGTGACCGTCGACGGCGCCACGCAAGACACCGCCTACGTCCTGCTTATCGACGATCACCAACCGCACGAGGTTGAAGTGCGCGTGCATACGGCATCCGTGACGAGCGCGCCAATTCTCGCAGTTAGCTCAGTCGTTATCGCGGTGCGCAAGCGTTGGGCGGAGCTGCCCTGCCTGGGCGTCGGGCACTGAAGTGCCGACCACTGCGGTACTCGCAGGCGCCGCGGCGAAACTGGGCTAAAGCACAGTTTCGCCGACTACCCGGCGCCTGCTCCGTTCCTCGGGCGACGCCCCGAAGGCAGGCCAGCTCCGCCCAACGCTTGCGCTTGAGACAGTCTCACTTGTTGTGGGGAAGGAAAAAAACACCTCGTGCGAGGCGGTGTCGCGACAGCAGCGGCTGGCGCAGCTGCGCCGCCTTTGAGTCGTCGCCCGAGGAGCGGAGCAACGCCGGGGCCGTTAAGCAAAAAAGCGCTTTAGCCCTTATTTCGCGCCGGCGTTGTGAGTACCGCAGTGGTTGGCACTTCAGTGCCCGACGACGTAGGCGGCGCAGCTGCGCCAGCCGCTGCTGCACTGCTTAACTACGCTCAAGCCAATACAACGCACTCATCGCTGTTGCCAATACCACCAGGCTAGGTAATGCAGCGACAACGATCGGCGGCCACGTATTCAGCAATCCCAAGTGTGCGAACAACTTGTTCAGTCCGTAGAACGCGACACCGATCATGACGCCGGCAAAAATCTTGAAGCTCACGCCGCCGGATCGCACGTGCAGGAAGGCGAACGGCAGCGCAAGCACCATCATCACCAGCGCTGCCCACGGATAAAACAGCTTGCTCCAGAAAGCGATCTCGTAGCGCTCGGTCTGCTGGCGGTTGTCGGCCAGGTGTTGGATGTACTGCGCGAGATCCCAGCCGGCCATGCGCTCGGGCTGCACGATCATCACGCCAAAGATGTCGGGCTTTAGCTCCGATTGCCATGCGAGCTGATCGGTCCGCGCGACTTCGGTTCGCGCGGCCTTCATTTGCGGCACCGTCGCGGCAGCGACAGGCCCCGGCAATCGGGTTTCAACGACGTTGAACAGCGTCCAGCCGCTGCCCGGCTCGTAACGTCCCGTCTCGGCGGTCATGATCGAACGCTAGTTTGTAATCGCGATCGAACTCGAACACCCGCCAGTCGCGCGTGTTGCCGTCCGGCGCCACTTGCCGCACATTGATAAAGCGAAACGCGGCCACGCCACCGCCCGGCTCCTTGACGACGTCGCGCACCCAGACGCCCGAGCGAAAGTCGCGCACGCTGACCGACGAGCCGGTGGCTTGTAGCCGCGCCTTCTGCGCCAACTGCTCAGCGGGCGGCGAAATGAACTCGCCCAGTACATAGGTCAGGGTGACGATGATCAGCCCAATACTGATCACACTGTTCACCAGGCGGCGCGTGCTCATGCCCGAAACGCGCATGATCGTGAATTCCGAATTCGCCGCAAGCTTCGACAGCGCGTAAATCGTTCCGATCAACGCCGCGATCGGCATCAGCTCGTAGGTGCGCGACGGCAGCGTCAGCGCGACGTAGAACAAGGCATCGCGAAAGCGAAAGCCGCGCTGCCCGATCTCGTCGAGCTGCGCCACCATGTCGAAAAACAGAAACAACGCCAGCAATGCAAATAGAACGAACAAAGTCGCGTTTGCGATCTCCATCCACAGATAGCGGCGGATCGTTTTCACGCAGCCTCCGCCGTTCTCGGCCGCGACCGCAACCGCCAACGCGGCAGCGAGCGCTGCATGTACACGCGCCGCGTAAACAACGCGACGATGAGCACCAGAAACAATGCGTGCACAAGCCACACGCCGATATTGAAACTCAACCTTCCCTGTTGCACGTAGGCTTGCACGGTATTCAACACGTTCAGATAAATAGCGAACAGCAACACCGCCACGATCAAGTTGAATGATCGTCCGACGCGCGGATTCACGTACGCCAGCGGAATCGCAAGCAGGCTCACCAGCAGCGCCACGACGGGCAGCCCCACGCGCCACATGATCTCGCCGAGATTCAGCTGCGAAGGGTCAGACGCGAGCTGCAGCAGAGACAGTGCTTTCGCGCGCCGCTCACCGATCGGCTGATCGGCCCGGCTTTCGAGCCGGATTGCGTAGCGGTCGAACTCCATCGTTCGATACTCGAGCTTGCCCGGTGTTCCCTCATAGCGGCGCCCCTGCTGGAGCACGAGGAACCGGTCGCCGTTCTTGGCGAGCTCGATCACGCCTTTGGCCGCCACGATTAATCCTTCGCGGCCTGCAGTGCGCATGCTGACGAACACGTTACGCACCTGGCCATCGAGGATGTCGACCGACTCGACGAAGAACACGCGATCGGTTCCGCCCGATTCGATGAACCGGCCCGGCGCGACGCGGCTTACGTCATCGCGCTGCTGGAACCGCTCGCGGCTTTCTTCGATCTGCGAGTTCGCCCAGGGGGTGACGAACAACGCGAGCAACGCGATCGATACGACAATCGGCCAAGCAAAGTGCAACACCGGGCCGATCCAGGCCGTCAGACTGCGGCCGGCGGTAAACCACACCACCATTTCGGAATCGCGGTACGAGCGCGTTAGCGTCATCAGCACCGATACGAACAGCGTCAGCGTCAAAATGATCGGCAGCCAGACGAGCGCCGTCAGCGCGACCAGCTCGAAGACGGCCTGGTTGTCGACTCTGCCGCCCGCCGCCTGCCCGATGATGCGCACCAGGCCGACTGAGAAAATTATCGAAAACAGCACGGTAAATACCGCGCTCGCGGTGCCGGTCAACTCCGAGACAATCGAGCGCCGGAAGATCATCGTGCCGTGAGCGGGTCGACAATCGGTGCGCTCGCTTGGGCGCTATATACTGCCTCGCCCGCCGCGAGCGACATTACGCTGCATACGATCGCGAGACGCCTGATAGGCAAATCAGCTGGGCAGTTGCTAACGAGAATAAGGAAGGCGAGGAAAACGCCGATGGAATTTATCACAGCAGTCGGGCGGCCCGACGCGATCAAGACGGACGCCATCGTGGTCGGCGTCCACGCCAATGGCGAGCTGACACCGACCGCGAAAGCCATCGACAGCGCCAGCGGGGGCGTGATCAAGGCCGCCGTCAAAAGCGGCGACATGACCGGCAAACGTGGCACGCTGCTACCGCTGCTCGGGCTTGATGGCGTCAAGGCTCCCCGCGTCTTGCTTGCGGGGCTCGGCGATAAGCACGACTTCAACGAACGCCACTTTACCGACGCGGTTCGTAACAGCGTCAGAGCATTCAATGGCGCCGCAAGGAACGTGACGGTCGCCGCACTCGACTGGCAGGTGAAGGGGCGCGACAGTGAGTGGCAAGCTTGCAGCGTTGCGATCGCTGCGCGCGAAACTTCGTTTCGAACGGACGAACTGAAAAGCAAGCCTGACCCCGAAACCAACGGCGCGGACACCGTCGGCTTGCTGTTAAAGGCGCGCAATGCGGCGGCCGAGCGTGGGCTTCGGTATGGCGGCGCGATTTCGAACGGCATGGAGTTGACGAAGCGGCTCGGAAATCTGCCCCCCAATATCTGCACCCCGAGTTTTCTCGCCGACGAAGCCCGCAAGCTGGCGAAGCAATGGAAGCTCGAGATCGAAGTGCTCGAAACGAAGCAGCTCGAAGCTCTGAAAATGGGCTCATTTTTATCGGTGGCGAAGGGATCGGCGCAGCCGCCCCGGTTGATCGTGCTGAAGTACAAAGGCGCCGCCAAAGGCGCGCCGGTCGTGCTGGTTGGCAAAGGCATCACGTTCGATTCGGGCGGCATCTCGATCAAGCCCGGCGCCGCAATGGACGAAATGAAGTTCGACATGTGCGGGGCCGCCAGCGTGATCGGCACGATGCGCGCGCTGGCCGAGTTGAAACTGAAGATAAATGTCGTCGGCGTGGTCGCAGCTTGCGAGAACATGCCGTCGGGTGCGGCGGTCAAGCCGGGCGACATCGTCACTTCGATGTCGGGGCAGACGATCGAAATTTTGAACACCGACGCCGAAGGCCGTTTGATCCTTTGCGACGCTCTGACCTACAGCGAGCGCTTCAAGCCGGCGGCCGTCATCAATATCGCCACGCTGACCGGCGCCTGTGTGGTGGCCCTCGGTGGAGTCAACTCGGGCTTGTTCTCCAACAACGATCAGCTCGCCGACCAGTTGATAGCCGCCAGCCGCGAGGCGGGCGATCCGGCATGGCGGATGCCGATCGACGAGGACTACCAGGAGCAGCTGAAGTCCAACTTTGCCGACATGGCCAATATCGGAACGCCGGGTGCGGGCGCGGTGATCGCCGCGTGCTTCCTGGCGCGCTTTACGAAGGCGTATCCATGGGCGCACCTGGATATCGCCGGCACGGCGTGGAAAGGCGGCGCTGCGAAAGGTGCCACCGGCCGGCCGGTGCCGCTGCTGTCGCAGTTCCTGATCGACCGCGCGAAATAGCAAGTGGCCCGTGACGCGCATTGACTTTCACGTTGGTGTAAATCACCGCCTGCACTATGCATGCCGAGTGATCCGCAAGGCGCGCGCTGCGCAAAAGCGAGCCGTTGTCTACAGCACTCAGGCCGATCGGTTGGCCCAATTCGACGGCGCACTGTGGACGTTCTCCGCTCTGGACTTTGTGCCGCACGTTTATGCCGGTTCGCCCTTTGCATCGACTACGCCGGTCATTTTGGCGCGTGACGCCGACTCTGCACCCAACAGCGACGTTCTGCTGACTCTCGATGACGAAGTACCGCCCGATTGCAAAAATTTCTTCGCTCGCTTTGAACGCGTGATCGAAGTCGTGTCGTGCGATGACGACGACCGACGGCGTGCGCGCGCGCGTTTCAAGAGCTATCGTGAGCACGGATTTCAGCCGACCGCAATCGAAGTGAAAAATGGCGACTAGCCCGCGCAAAGCGACCGATCTCGAGCGGCTGACGCAGCCGGGGGGCAAAGTCATGCCCGACGACGCCACGATTCCCGTATTGACCGAGCGGCTGACGTTGCCCTCGCTCGATCTGGACATTTCGCTGCCGCAGCCCGCCACCGCCGGTAGTCGCCCCCGTCACGCCCGCACCGCCCCCGCCGCCACCAGCCACTGTCGCTGAAGCGTCATATGCGGTTCGACCGGCTCCACCGCCGTCGACCTTGTTCGGTTCGGTGGCGTCAGTCGCCCCACCGCCGGTGTTCGCGCCCGCGCTTCCTCCCGCGCCCACACCTGCGATCACCACGCCGACGGTTGACTGGCAAGAGATCGAAACGCAACTGCGCGAGAGCCTGCTGCGCGAATTGCAGCCCCAGCTTTCTGCGGAGCTCGAGCGCCAGGTGCGCGAGCGGCTGCAGCCCACGCTGGTGCGCGCGCTGACCGCCTTGATTTCCGATCTGCGTCCGGCACTTGATTCCACGGTGCGGGAAACCATCTCCCGCGCAATTTCTGCCGAGCTCGAGCGTCAGCGTTCGAAGTAGGCAACTGCTGGTTGCTATTTCGGCTGAAACTCCGGCACCCCGAATTGCCAAAGGAAGAACGACCAGATATCTGCCGTCTGTTGCTGTTGCTGATCGCGCGTACCGCCCTGGCCGTGGCCTAGCTGATAGTCGAGCCGCATCAGCACCGGCTTCGCCTTGCTCTCGCCTTGATTCGCCGCCAGCATGCGCGCCGCAAACTTCGCCGACTGCCAGACGTCGACGCGCGTGTCATTCACTCCGTGCACCAGCATCACCGCCGGATACTTCACGGCATCTTTGACATGGTGATAGCTGCTCATCGCCAGCAGTGCGCGGAACTCCTCTTCGTTTTTCACTGTGCCAAATTCGGGAACATTGGCGACGCCGTTGGCGCTGGTCTCCATTCGGACCATATCCATGACCCCGACGCTCGGCACTGCGGCAGCAAACAGCTCGGGGCGCTCGGTGATCGCTCGGCCGACGAAGATGCCGCCGGCGCTGCCGCCGTAGATGCCAATGCGCTCGGGCGACGTGTAGCGGTTTGCGATCAGCCATTCGGCGACTGCGATCCCGTCCTTCCAGGTATTTGGCTTGGTCGCCTTGCGGCCCGCAAAACGCCACTCTTCGCCAAACGCTCCGCCGCCACGCACGTGCGCCATCGCGTACACGCCGCCGCGTTCCAGCCACGCGTACACGCGCGGATTCAGGAAAGGATTCTCGGTGATGCCGTACGCGCCGTAGCCGAAGACGATCGTCGGGTTATTGCCATCGAGCTTGACGTCCTTGCGCACCAGCACCGACACCGGCACCTCGACGCCGTCATGGCCCTTGACCATCACCTCGCGCGCTTCGACGTTCGTCGGTGCGTCAAGCGTGCCGGATCGAACCATGTCGAGCGCCGTAACCTTCTTCTGCTGCGGATCGTAGAAGTAGGGTTTCGCCGCCCGAGTCCAGCCGGCGAGCGACAAAGCCGCTCCGGGCAGGCGCGGATGAGCGTGCGAGATGAAGGTCGAACCGGTCACCGGTAGCGCAACCTCCTCCGCCGGCGCGGGTGCCGCGGCAGCCGTGTGAGCGGCGCGCAACAGCACCGTGTTGACGCCGCGGCGCTCGGTCACATACAGCGCGTCGCGGGCCGCAGCGATCGATACGATCACGCCGGGGCCGGCGTCGATCACGGTCTGCGCCTTCGCAACATCGGGCGCCGAGAGCGGCACTCGCATCACCTTGTAGCGCGGCGCCTGCTGCGACGTGCGGAAGTACATCGTGTCCGCAGTGAATGCCACATCCGCAATCTTGTCTGCCGTGTCGACCACTTTGCGCCACTTCGCTTTGCCAGCGATCGCATCTGCCAGCGGCGCGAGGTACACCATCCGGTACCGCTCGACGCCGAGGATGATCAGGTTTGCCGCTGTTTGCGTTCCGGGAATCTGAAATATGAATCCGCCGGCATACGTCGGCAGTTTCAGATCGGCGTTCAGCGTCGGGCTGAATACTGGGCGATGATCCGAGTTCTTCATCGAGCGAAAGTGGCGTGTCGTGTCGCCGAAGCGCTCAGTCGGCGGCAGCTTGTCGTAGCCTTCGCGCAGACGGAAGTAGAAAAATCCACTGCTGTCGTCGAGCCACGAAACTCCGGCAAAGCGAATGCGATCGATCGGCTCGATCACCGGCTTGCCCGACGCGACATCGATCACGTGCAGCTGTCCGATCTCGCTGCCTGCGAGTTGCAGTGAATAGGCAAGGTGGCGTCCATCTGGAGACGCGCTGTAGTCGTTCACCGCATGCAGCCGCCCGAGCTGCTTCGAGATTGCTTCGGGATCGACGATCAACTGATCGACGCCACCCAGCCCGTCACGCCAATACAGCTTGAACTGATTATCGGAAGGATCGCGCCGCAGAAAAAAAACCCGACCCGACGGCGTGCGCTCGATCCGGCTGACCAAACCAGGCGACGCTGCATCCAATTCGCGAATGCGCGTCAACAGTGCATCGCGCGCGGGAATCTTCGCCAGCGTGGCGGCCGTCGCCTCCGCATGCGTGCGCAACCACTGTTGCACCTTCGGATCGGCGACGTCTTCCAGTGCGCGATACGGGTCAGGCACCTTGACGTTCCAGTGCGTATCCGCGTCCATGCCCGGGGACCAGACCGGGAGGCCGTCATTGGCGAGTGAGACGCCCGTGAAAACATTCAGCACGAGACCTGCTAACAGGAGTCGATTGAGCATTTGGGCTTGACTGTGTAAAAACGTCAGTGTAGAGGGTGATTCACTAGAATCCTTCTATGGACACGAACGAAATCCTCACGACCGAACTCGCGAAGAGCTTCGACCCCGCATCGATCGAAGCCAAATGGGCGCCACTCTGGGAAGCGCGCGGCTACTTCACCGCCGGCACCGATCCCGGCAAGCCGTCGTTCTCGATCCAGTTACCGCCGCCGAATCGCACCGGCATATTGCACATGGGTCACGCGTTCAACCAGACCATCATGGACGCGCTGACGCGCTATCACCGCATGCTCGGGTTCAACACGCTGTGGCTGCCCGGCACCGATCACGCCGGCATTGCGACGCAGATCGTCGTCGAACGCCAGCTTGCCGCCAAGGGCCTCGAGCGGCGCGCGATCGGACGCGAGCAGTTCGTCGAGGAAGTGTGGAAGTGGCAGCACGTCTCGGGTGCCGCCATCTTGCAGCAGATGCGCAGGCTCGGCGCATCCGTCGATTGGAGCCGCGAGTATTTCACGATGGACGACGATCTGTCGCAGGTCGTCGTCGAAACGTTCGTGCGGTTGTACGAGCAGGGGCTGATCTACCGCGGCAAGCGCCTCGTCAATTGGGATCCGAAACTGCAAACCGCAGTAGCGGATCTCGAAGTTGAGACTGAAGAGGAAGACGGCCGCATCTGGGAGATTCGTTATCCCGACGTCGAAGGCGGTGAGTCGATCGTCGTGGCGACGACGCGGCCGGAAACGATGCTGGGTGACGTTGCGGTTGCCGTGAATCCGGGCGACGAACGCTATCGTCATCTAGTCGGCAAATCGCTGGCACTGCCGCTTACGACTCGGACGATTCCGGTGATTGCCGACGACTATGTCGACATGGAGTTCGGCACTGGCGCCGTCAAGATAACGCCTGCGCATGACTTCAACGATTTCGCAGTCGGCCAGCGCCATGGGCTTGAACCGATTTCGATCTTTCACGCTGACCGCAACGATCAACGACAACGCGCCCGAAAAATATCGAGGCATGGATCGCTACGCCGCGCGCAAGGCAGTGCTCGCCGATCTGCACGCGGCCGGCCTGGTCGTTTCCGAGAAGCCGCACAAGATGACGGTACCGCGCGGCGAGCGCACCGGCGAAGTGATCGAGCCAATGCTGTCAGAGCAGTGGTACATGGCGATGAGCAAGCCGGCGCCAGCGGGGACACTTCACCCGGGCAAGTCGATCGTGCAGGTCGCGCTTGACGTCGTCGCGCGCGGCGAAGTCAAATTTTTTCCCGAGCAATGGGAAACGAATTACAACCAGTGGCTGCAAAACATCCAGGACTGGTGTATCTCGCGCCAACTGTGGTGGGGCCATCAGATTCCGGCGTGGTACGACGAGGGCGGCAACGTTTTCGTCGCGCGCAGCGAAGAAGAGGCGCGCGCAAAGGCCGGGCCGAGTGCCCGTCTCACGCGTGACCCTGATGTACTCGACACCTGGGTTTCATCGGCGATGCTGCCGTTCTCGACACTCGGCTGGCCGGACGTCAAGGACAAAGCCGCGTACGACTCGTATCTGCCATCCACTGTGCTGGTAACTGGTCACGACATCCTTTTCTTCTGGGTAGCACGGATGATCATGATGACGATGCATTTCACCGGCCGCGTTCCGTTTCGCAACGTTTACATGCACGGCATGATCCGTGACGCCGAAGGCAAGAAAATGTCGAAGAGCGAAGGCAACACGCTCGACCCTCTCGACATCATCGACGGCATTGACCTTGACTCCCTCGTCGCCAAGAGCAGCACCGGCCTGCGCCGGCCCGAGGACGCGCCGAAGGTCGCGGCGAAGGTGCGCAAACACTTTCCCAACGGCATCGCACCGTACGGCGCCGACGCGCTGCGCTTCACGATGGCCGCTTCGGCCACGCTCGGCCGTACGGTTAACTTCGACATCAAGCGCTGCGAGGGTTATCGCAACTTCGGCAACAAGCTCTGGAACGCGACCCGATTTGTGCTGATGAACACCGAGGGCCACGACTGCGGGTTGGACGATAGCCTTCCGGTGAGTTTGTCCTTCGTCGATCGCTGGATTATCGGCGAGCTGCAGCGCACAGAAGCCGAGGTGGCGAATGGCTTCGCCGACTACCGGCTCGACAACGTCGCGAACGCCATCTATTCGTTCGTGTGGAATGAATACTGCGATTGGTACGTCGAGCTCGCGAAGGTGCAGCTGTCAGCCGGCGACGAGACCACGCAGCGTGGCACGCGCCGAACGCTGGTGCGCGTGCTCGAAGCCGCACTTCGCCTGGCGCATCCGATCATTCCATTCGTGACGGAAGAGCTGTGGCAAAAAGTTTCGTTGCTGGCCGGCAAGCGAACGTCCGAGCAGCAAACGTCGATCATGATTCAGCCGTATCCAAAGAGCCAGCCCGAGAAAATCGATGCAGCGTCTGACGCTGCGGTCGCCTCGCTAAAGCGCATCGTCGACGCACTGAGAAATCTACGCAGCGAGATGAATCTGTCTCCTGCGAAAAGAGTTCCGCTCGTTGCATCGGGAGATGCGCAGACCTTCACCGCACTTTCCCCGTACGTGCAGTGGTTGGCGCGCCTGTCGGCCGTCGAGATGGTGCCGGATGTAAACGTCGCAGCTAGTGGCCAAGCCGCACCGGTCAAAGTCGTCGACGACTACCGGCTGATGCTGAAGATAGAGGTTGATGTCAAAACCGAGCGTGACCGGATCGACAAGGAAATCGCGCGAGTAAGCGGTGAAATTCAGGAGGCCGAGAGCAAACTCGGAAACGCCAGCTTCGTCGAACGCGCACCCGCTGCGGTCGTCGCGCAAGTGCGTGAGCGACTGACCAGCTTGCGCGCAACTCTGGAAAAACTACTCGAACAGCGGGCGCGTCTGCCGGAGGCATGACGCGCTGTCAGCAGCGCACTAAGCCGCGAGCGCAGTGCGACGCTCGGCACGCGTGTCCGCGAAAGCGCTGCGTCCGAGCCAATGCCACAGGCGTTTTGCATCGCTTGCCGGCCCGACGACGCGCAGCTCGCCGCTGGCGAGTACATCCGCAGGCTCGCGTTCGCCGCTCCACACATCGGTCAACGCCAACACGCTCGATTCGACGATCAGCGTCACTTCGTGTCCGGGATCATCGCGACACAGATCCGCGCAGCGATCTTCTACGACGAGCCACCAAATACGCTCGCGTGGCCGCGCATCGGAAAAGCTGAACTGGATCACAACGCGGCGGCCACGCGGAAATTCGCCAAGTTGGACGAAGCGCCGCACATCCCACATCAGGAAACCGGCATCGAGCTGGCCGGGCTGCAATCGGCTGCCAATCCATCGTGCGCCCCAGTGGCCGAGCGCCATAACGATCGGGCGCAGCTCCTCGCCAGCGGCGGTGAGCCGGTACTCATTCGCACTTCCGCCGCGGACACGTTGGACTACTCCGATCTCTTCAAGCTTTCGTAGCCTTTGTGCGAGCAACGTCGCCGACATGCGAGGCACGCCGCGGCGAATGTCGTTGAATCGCGTGCTGCCACACAGCAGCTCGCGTACGACCAACGGCGTCCAGCGTTCGCCAAAAACCTCGGCGCCGCGCGCGACGGTGCAAAACTGTCCATAGTTGATCATGCGATGCAGCTCCGAGCCGCCAACTTTGGCGCGACAAGTCCAGATTATTGACTAGACGCCACGTCGCACAGGATCGACGCTTCGTTCCTCACTTTAGAGGAGGCTCACATGGACGACCGACCCGTTTTCGATGCAGCAAAATTCAAGAACACTACGCGTGCGCAATGGCAGGCCGCAGCCGAAGCGTGGCACCGATGGGGGCCATTCCTGGGTGAATGGCTCGGCGCGGCCACCGAGCAGATGCTCGACCTGGCGCACATCAAGGCAGGCAGTCGCGTGCTCGACATTGCCGCCGGCGCCGGCGAGCAATCACTTGCGGCTGCACGACGAGTCGGGCCGAGCGGCCATGTGCTCGCCACTGACATTGCGCCCGCTTTGCTCGACTACGCGCTTGCAGATGCGCGCGCGGCCGGACTATCGAACATCGAAACGCGCGAGCTCGACGGCGAAGCACTCGGAGACTTGCCCGCCGCTAGCTTCGACGCCGTGATCTCACGCGTCGGGCTGATCTACTTCCCGGACCAGCAGCGCGCGCTGGCCGGAATCCGTCGTGCACTGAAGCCGGGCGGCCGCTTTGCGGCGGTTGTCTATTCGACGCCCGATAAAAATGCGTTCTTCTCGATTCCGGTCGGCATCATTCGCCGCCGCGCCAAACTGCCACCGCCATTGCCGGGCCAGCCGGGCCCGTTCTCACTCGGCGGCGACGGCGTGTTAGCCGCCGCATACGCGCAAGCGGGTTTGAAGGCGATCGAGGTGCGCAAGGTGGACTCTCCCGTGCGCCTGCCGAGTGCAGCGGAGTGTGTGCGGTTCGAGCGTGAATCGTTCGGCGCTCTGCATCAGATGATGAGCACGCTGAGCGACGCCGAGCGTGATGAAACCTGGGACGAGATCGAACGCGAGCTGCGGAAGTTTGAAACCGCAAGCGGCTTCGTCGGGCCGTGCGAAATGCTGGTGGGTGTCGGTCAGGCCTAGGAACTACTAGCTTTTCGCGGGAGGTGTTTCCGGCGAAGGCGACGCCGGGGTCATTGAGGGTGGCGCCGGCTGCACCGGGGGTGTGGCCGGCGTACCGGTCGACGACGGGGTTGGCGGCACCGCGGGCTTGCTCGGGACGACGACGCCTGGCGCTAACGGAATCTCTTCGACCTGCACCACGCTGTTCACGAAGTGTCGGGTCTCGCCGAAGCAAGTGGTCGGCAACCCGACTTTCTCCTCGTAGTGCAGTGTCACGCGCTTTCCCATCACTTTGTTGATGCTTTCGGCCACTGCGTCATCGCGCACTGTGAACAGGAATTTTTCAGGAATCGCGCCTGGCATCGACACCATCGCCATCTCGCCTTCCCACGTCTTGCACAGCCATCCCTTGCGGCTGAGCTTTTGAACCCATCCCGCGCGCTCGCCGGTCGAGTAGTTCCACTTCAGAACGACCGCGAAGTAACCAACGATCAAGACGATGGGAACCAGCAGCAGCCAGAACATCATCTTCAGCGCCGAAGTTCGGCGGCGCGGCTCAACGGTGGAAGGTGGCGGGGTCGGACTGCTCATCGGCGCTTCAGGAAGTGAACAAACTCTTTGTTGATCGTTTGCTGGATCAGCAGCTCATTGCCGGTCTGCTTGCAAAACGCCTGAAAATCGCGCATCGATCCGGGATCGGTCGCGACGATCTTCAACACCTGCCCAGTCGTCATATCCGACAGCGCCTTTTTTGCGCGCAATATCGGTAACGGGCAATTGAGGCCGCGCGTATCAATCTCTTTGTCGGCGGTGATCGGTTGCAGCATGGGGAGTTGAGACGTAGACACGAGAAGTTGACCGGATGTAGAGCGCGCGATATTAACCGCTCCCATGGTTGCGATCGGAAGCTCATGGTTTGCGCAGCGCCGCGATTCCAGGCGGTAACGGGCGCCGCGGGCCATCGATCGCCGCGCCGTTTTCAACGGCCCATTGCTTGATTGCGGCGATCCGATTCGCCGTCAGCGGGTGCGTGCGCAGGAACTCCACCGCCGGCACGTCCGGATCGCGCTGCTGATTCGGCAGCCGCGCGAACACATCAAATAGGTCGATCGCGCCGCCGACGTGACCGTACTCGGCGTACAACGCACGGAGCGCAGCCTCGTCGGCCGTACGTTCCTGCTCGCGATTGAACGACAGCAAAGTCGCCATGCCGGCCTGACCCAACACACCGCCTGCCGCGTTGCGGCCAAGCTCGGCCGAGACGACCGAAAGGATCACCCCAACCGCTACGCCTCTTCCGAGCGCGGCCGATACGTGGCGATACTTCAGATGCGCAAGCTCGTGGGCCATTACCATCGCCAGCGCGTTCTCGTTTTCAAGCTTGGTTAGCAGGCCGCGAAAGAAAACCGTCTGGCCTCCGATGGTTGCGAACGCATTCACCGTGCGGTCGTCGCGATACCCGACACGCACGACCATGCCTTCGGGCATATCGAGCCGCGCTGCCAGCCGGTCGGCCAACTCCTGCAACTCCGATTGCACGCGCCGGCCCGATTCGTTAGCAGGCGCAGTGGCAAACGACGGCAGCGTTGCGGCGAGCTTCGCCTCGTATCGATAAGGAATGCGCGGAGCAATCCACTGCGCCGCCAGCGAGATGCCAATCACCAAGGCGACGATAACGCCGAGGCTGCCCGCGAGCAGCCATCCGAGCTCGACTAGTGGATTTTCAGACGAAGAATTGATGCCCTCGGCGGGCGCGCGGTTTTCGAACTTCACGCGTGCGGATTAGGCCGGTACAGACCGCGCTGCGAACGCAAGCGCTGCATCGCGCTCCGCTCCAGAGTCCGCATTGCGCTCCGGAATCAGCGCCGTGCCGAAAGCAAAAACTTCGATCGACGCTGCATAGCCTGTCGATATCGTCGTCGTCTCGAAGCGTACGCAGATCACCAGTTTCGCACCCTGCCGGCGTGCGTCGTGCTTCAAACGCAGCAGCGCTTCGCGCCGCGCGCGTTCCATCAGTGTCTCGTACGTGCGCATGCGGCCCCCGAACAGGTTGCGCAATCCCGCAACAAACGTCTTGAAATAGTCAGAGCTGATCACGACCGTGCCGTGCACCAGGAATGCGCGCTGCGGCGTTACGCGGTCCGGCGGGAACCGCACGGCAAACGTAAGCACATCTGCGTACTCACGCTCGCGCTTGCGAATTGACGCGTAGTGACGCTTTTCGACGATCGTGCCAGCAAAAAAGCCAACGATCAGCAGAGTGACGAATAGACCAAACTCGATCAGGTCTAACACGGATCAGTTCCCGTCGAGCTGGACCGCGCTTCCATACGCAAGTATTTCCGCGGCACCTGCCGCGATCGACGTCGTCGCAAACCGTACGTTCAAGATTGCGTTCGCACCCATCGATTGCGCCTCGGCGATCATGCGTTCCACGGCTTCCTGCCGCGCTTCCTGCATCAGCTCGGTGTAGCCCTTCAGCTCGCCGCCGACGATGTTCTTCAGTCCGGCAAAGATGTCCTTGCCGACGTGCTTGGCGCGCACGGTGCTGCCTTGGACGATGCCGTAGTGCGCGACGATCCGACGCCCAGGGACGAGTTCCAGGTTGCTGACGAGCATCGTGACTCCTATTTGGCCGCGGGTTTGTCGTCGCCCGGCGTGACTGCGCTGCCGATCACCTTGGCGGTGCCGACGACAGCGTCTGTCGTTACACCTACTACGGTGCTTCCGACCGACACGGCCGCCGAGCCCACCGCGACCGCGGCTGAGCCGACCGCAGCACCGACGGTCACGACCGCGCAGCCAGAGATCGAAAGCACTAGCGACAGCAACAAGAGTATTCGCATCGAAGTTCCGTTCTCGATTGCCAGCTACCGCGGCAACTGCGGCGGGTTGGGATGGAAGCGTGCCATCGCATGCGTGTCGACGTATACGCCATTGCGTAGCGCGTGCGCGCGATATGTGCCCTCCATTTCGAAACCGAAGCGGCGATACAGCGCGATCGCGCGTTGATTGTCGGCGTAAACGGTCAGTTCGATTCGCAGATATCCGGCCCAGTTGTCGCACCAATCGAGCAGCCGCTTCATCATCTCGGATCCGATGCCCTGCCCTTGGCGCTCACGCGCAACGCAGATACCGAGAAACGCAGCGTGGCGTCGGCGTACGGCCGGTCCGGCGCCGTGAATCCCCCCGCTCGCGATTACTTGCCCCTGCTCGATCGCGAGCAGGTGCAGTCCTTCCTGTTGCTCGCTCTGCTGCTCGAGCCGCTTGCGCCAGGCCTCGGCGCTCGGATACGGCATCTGCATCAGACCGGCGAATACCTCCGGATCACTCATCAAGCGCGCCATCGCCGCCGCATCGTCCGGCGCCGCGCGACGGTATTCGATTACAGACGCTGCTGCGCCCACGATTGCACGCTCGCCAGTGCGCTCTTGAGTTTGCTCGGATCACTGCCGCCGGCCATTGCCATATCGGCGCGGCCGCCGCCCTTGCCGCCGACTTGCTGCGCAACAAAATTGACGAGGTCACCCGCCTTGACCTTGGCCGTCGTGTCAGCGGTGACACCGGCCGCCAGCTGCACTCGATCACCGTCGACCGCGCCCAGGACGATCACTGCGCTTTTCAATTTGGATTTCAGTTGATCCATCGTCTCGCGCAATGACTTCGCATCGGCGCCCTCGAGCGACGCAGCGAGCACCTTGACGCCGTTGACGTCGACCGCCTGCGACGCAAGATCGTCTCCTTTCGAAGCAGCGAGCTTGCTTTTCAAACGCGCCAGCTCACGCTCGAGCGTCTTTACGTTCTCCTGAATCTGCGCGATCTTCTGCGCGACCTCCGAGGGCGGCGCCTTCAGCAAGAACGCCGCGTGCTGAAGATCGCGATCAAGCGCCTGCACGTAGTCGACCGCACCGCGGCCCGTGACCGCTTCGACGCGACGCACGCCGGCTGCCACACCGCTTTCGGAGACGATCTTGAAAAATCCGATGTCCCCGGTACGTGCGACGTGCGTCCCACCGCACAGCTCAGTCGAGTGATCGCCCATTTGCAGGACTCTGACCTCGTCGCCGTACTTGTCGCCAAAAAAAGCCAGTGCGCCGCTCTTGATCGCGTCGTCGTACTTCATCACGTTGGCGGACACCTGCGCGTTCGAGCGTATCGCCGTGTTGACGATGTCTTCGACTTTGCGGATCTCTTCGGGCGTCATCGCCTTGTCGTGCGAAAAGTCGAAGCGCGTGCGTTCGGCATCGACCAGCGAGCCGCGCTGCTGGACGTGCTTGCCCAGCACTCCGCGCAGCGCCGCGTGCATCAGATGCGTGGCGGAATGATTGTTGCGCGTGCGTTCGCGCGCCAATGCGTCGACTTTCGCCTGCACCATGTCGCCGACGTTCAGCGTTCCGGATTCGAGCGTGCCGTGATGTCCGAAGACGTCAGCCTGAATCTTCTGCGTGTCGGCCACCGCGAATCGAACGACATGCCGATTGTTAATCGATTCCAGCACGCCTTTGTCACCAACCTGACCGCCCGACTCCGAATAAAACGGCGTCGTGTTCAGAACGACAATGCCTTCGCTGCCTGTTGGCAAGCTCTGCACCGGGGCGCCTTCCTGATACAGCGCAATCACTTTCGCGTCTTCCACCAGCGACGAGTAGCCGGTAAAACGCGTCTTGTCGCCCGCATATTCGAAGCCGCTCGCAAGCTTGAACCGCGCCGCGGCGCGCCCCTGCCCGCGCTGCCGCTCCATCGCGTCGCCGAACCCCGCGTGATCGATCGCCACCCCGCGCTCGCGGCAGATGTCACCTGTCAGATCGACCGGAAAACCGTATGTGTCGTATAGCAAGAACACCGTTTCGCCGTCGAGCATCGGCGCGTCACCCGACTTCATCTGGCCGAGCGCGGCATCGAGAATCTTCATGCCGTTTTCAAGCGTCTCGCCGAAGCGCTCTTCTTCCTGTTTCAGTACCGATTCGATGCGCGGTTGCTGCTCGATCAGCTCTGGATACGCCGCGCCCATTTCGGCGGCCACGTCCCTGACGATCTTGTAGAAAAACGGCTTCGTCTGACCGAGCTTGTAGCCGTGCCGCAGCGCGCGGCGAATAATCCGCCGCAGCACATAGCCGCGCCCTTCATTGCCTGGGATCACACCGTCGGCGATCAGGAACGAGCATGCGCGGATGTGATCGGCGATGACTTTCAGCGAATTGTTGTCGCGATCGGCGATGCCGGTTTCGCGCGCCGCCGCGCTGATCAGGTTTTGAAACAGGTCGATGTCGTAATTGGAGTGCACGTCTTGCAGAATGGCCGCGAGCCGCTCCAGACCCATCCCGGTATCGACACACGGGCGCGGCAGCGGCGTCAAGACGCCGGCTGCATCGCGATCGAATTGCATGAACACTAGGTTCCAGACTTCGATGTAGCGATCGCCCTCGGCGTCAGGCGATCCCGGCGGTCCGCCTTCGACTTCGGGGCCGTGGTCATAGAAAATTTCGCTGCACGGACCGCACGGCCCGGTATCGGCCATCTGCCAGAAGTTGTCCGACACGTACTTCGGCTGCCCGGGCTTGTCGCCGATGCGCACGCACCGCTCCGGCGGCACACCGATCTCTTTGGTCCAGATGTCGTAGGCCTCGTCGTCGTCGACGTACACCGTGGCCCACAGTTTTTCTTTCGGCAGCTTGTAGACCTCGGTCAACAACTGCCATGCAAATTGAATCGCGTCGCGCTTGAAGTAGTCGCCGAAGCTGAAGTTGCCGAGCATCTCGAAGAACGTGTGATGCCGCGCGGTGTAGCCGACGTTTTCCAGATCGTTGTGCTTGCCGCCGGCGCGTAGCGATTTTTGCGCCGTGGTTGCGCGTGTGTACGGCCGCTTCTCACGCCCGGTGAACACGTCCTTGAACTGCACCATGCCGGAATTGACGAACAACAACGTTGGATCGTCCGACGGCGTGAGCAAGCTCGAAGCGCGCACGATCGTGTGGCCCTTCGATTCAAAATACCGCAGGAACTTTTCGCGGATATCTGCGCTTTTCATGACTGGCGCGCGGCGCGCGCTGGCTGATCGACCGCGAATGATACTGGCGCTGCGCAGCGACGATGGATGCAACCGCCCAGGAACGCAGTGCCCTGGAACTCAGGTGGTTCCGGGCGCGCCGAATCGCCCGCTGCGCGCGCGTTTCGCACCGCCTGGGCGGATGTCTTCACTCCGCAGCAAGCGCGCTGCGTTACCCAGCACTATCAGCGCACTGCCCGCCGTTCCCACGACCGCGACCGCGGGTGACGTGAATCCCAGCATCGCGAGCGCGATGAAGCTCAAGTTGCAACCCAATGCGAGGCCAAGATTCTGATGCGCCACCCGCATCGCCCGACGCGCGACCATAAACGCGTACTCGATGTCCGCCAGCCGTGAAGACTGCACGATCAAATCTGCGCGCGCCTGTGCGGTCGCAGAACCGTCGGCCAGCGCGATCGAAACGTCGGCGCGTGCCAGCGCCGGAGCATCGTTGATGCCATCGCCCAACATCGCAACCTTGTGACCGGCCCTCTGCTGACCCACCACCCATTCGCATTTGCTGTGGGGCGTCTGGTGCGCAAGCGCACGTTCGATGCCGAGCGAGGCTGCGACGGCGTGCACCGGCCCGCGCCGGTCACCCGAAATCAGTATCGGCTCGACCCCGCTCTCGGCGATCGTGTCGATCATCGACGCGGCATCGTCGCGCAAACGCTCGCCGAACACGAACAGAGCCACCGGCCCATCGGCATCCGCCAATACGATCGTGCTGGCCGCGTGCAAACCTTCGCGCGCTGCAATGGCGCCGACATCGGCGCGCTGCGAGGCCTGCTTGTCGACCAGCGCAAACTCGACCTTGCCGAGCCGATAACGGCGGCCGCCGACCGTTGCTTCGATTCCTGCCGACGCTTCCACCCTTCCGTCGGTCAACGGTGGCAGCGACTTGCCCAGCGACTGCACGGCGCCGATCAACGCCCGCGCGTAGGGGTGCGTCGACAGCGTTTCCATCGCGGCGGCAATGGCCAGGATGTACTCCGGGTCGGCCGTGCGCAGCAGCAGTTGCCGCAGCAAGCGCGGCTCTCCGGTCGTCAATGTGCCGGTCTTGTCACATGCGAGCAGGTCTGCGCCGGCCAGCGCCTCGATCGCACAATTGCGTGCGACCAATACCCCTCGTCGTGCCAGCGCCGCTTGAGCCGCTGCAGTCGCCGCCGGCGACGCCAGCAACAGTGCGCACGGACACGCCGCGATTAGCACCGCGAGCGCACTCGGCGCGGCCTGTGACGGATCGACCAGCAACCAGCCGAGCAGCGTCGTCAACACTGCGGTTCCCATCAGCCACAAATACGGCACCGCGAAGCGCGTGGCCAGCTCATCGGTGCGCGGGCGTTCGCGGCCCGCTTCTTCTGCCATCCGCTGCAACGCGAGCGAGCTCGACTCGGTGCCGCCGCGAGCGACCTCGATGACCAACGGTTGATCCAGATTGATCGCACCTGCGAGCACCGGTGCGCCGGCAGATTTGTCGACCGGCAACGACTCGCCGGTCAGCGACGCTTGAGACGAGCTCGAACGCCCATGCACCACCACACCATCGGAAGGCACCGCTTCGCCGGGCGGAACCAATACTCTCGCGCCGGGCTTCAACTGTTGCGCTGTAACCGACTCGGTCGCAAGCGACGATGGAAAAGCAACCAGTCGTAGTGCGCTGGTCGATTGACGGCGCGCGGCATCGACGTGTGCGCGTGCAGTACAGACACCCCCAGCGAGCACCCAGCGCGAGCTGATCGCCAACGCGATCACGAGTACCACCGCGTCGAAGTAAATCGGGCCGCGCGACAGGATCGCTCCCAACGCGCTGGCGCCCACCGCGACGCTGATGGCGATGACTGTCGGCAACTCGAGCCCGATCGCCACCATGCGCCACATTCGAAGCTGACTCCACGCCGCGCGATACAAAGGCTGCGCCGAAAAGAGCAGCGCGGGCAAACTGAGCACGAAACTTCCACCTTGCAGCAGCCGCTCGATCTCCGGGCTGATCGCACCCGGCGCCGCGACATACAACGGCAGCGAAAGCATCAACACCTGAGTCGCCGCCAGCCACGCAATTACGACTCGCAAAAGATCGATGCGGCGCACCTGCGCGTCGATTCGCACGTCATCGCGCGGCACTCTGCCGGCGTCGTAGCCGGCGCGCTCGATCGCGCGCTGCAGCTCACCGCGGGTCACCTGCTTCGGGTCGAACGCGATATACGCCGTGTGCGTCGCAAAATCGACGCTCGCCTTGCTCACGCCGGCCACGCTGCGCACGCTTTGCTCGATCATCAGCGCGCACGCGCTGCACACCATGCCGCGAATTGAAAGTTGCAGATGAGAACCGTCGGCGGTGGCAGCTTCGAAGGCCGCCGAGCTTGCTTCGGCCTCGGCTGCGATCGATGCGTTCAGCAACGCGCGGTCGCGGGTGCCGGCCTGCGCCAGAAACAACTGTTCCGCGATGAACGCGCAGCCGTTGCAGCAAAACGCGCGCATCGATGCACCGACCGGCCGCCTCACTACGCGCAGACCAGCCAGCGAGTCGCCACACTGATCGCACGCGGCCGTTATTTCTGCCGCGTCGGCGCCTGCCAGTGTCGGCACCTTGGCTTTGCGGATCAGTTCAGACGCCATTGCAACGAGTCGAATGCAATCGCCGTGCGCATCGATAACGCCGCCAGCGTACCCCACGCGTGGCCAAAATGAACGGGCACGATCGACCGCTCACGCCACTGAATTCATACCTTTTCCGGATGATCGTTTGCGTGTCCGTATCCCGCGAGAGAGTTAATCGTCTCAGTCGATGCAAACGCACTGTCAGAATGCACCTCTTTCCGTAACGATTGTCGGAACATCCCGATGACACCACCGATGACCGCGCCTCGGCGGCACCTTTGTGCCGCCGCCATCTGCGTGTCAATCGCGGGCTGCGGCGGCGGGTCTGATTCAACGCCGGCGCCCGCGCCGCCGATTCCGCCCCCTACGCCGCCCGCAGTGACGCTGCCGCCGCTGATAGCCGACACCGCGATCCGCATCTCCGGCGACACACCTTTCGCCGCCAGTTGCACCGGCGGAGCACTCGGCGGCATCGAATATCGCAACGCGGAAGTCGAACCGTATGCGTCGGTAAATCCGCTCAATTCCGCGAACATCGTTGCAGTATGGCAACAGGATCGCTGGTCCACGGGATTGGCCAACGGTCTCGTGACCGCAACGACGCTCGATGGCGGCGCGACGTGGTCACGCACCACCGCGCCGTTTACGCGCTGCGCCGGGGGAAATGCGGGCAACGGCGGCGACTACGAGCGCGCAACCGATCCGTGGGTCACCTTCGCACCGAACGGCAACGCTTTTCAGATGGCGCTGGCGACGCAGGGCGCATCGCTGGCGCCTGGTTCGGTGAGCGCGATGCTGGTGAGCCGCTCAACGGACTCGGGTCAAACCTGGAGTAATCCTGCGACGCTGATCCGCGACGGCTCGCTGTTTTTCAACGACAAGAACACGATCACTGCCGACCCGACCGACCCAAACTATGTCTACGCCATATGGGATCGGCTCGCTGCCAGCGGCGGCGGCCCGGCATTTTTCGCGCGCACCACCGATGGCGGCAATACGTGGGAGGCCGCGCGCTCGATTTTCGACCCGGGTCCGCAGAGCCAAACGATCGGCAGCCTGATCGCGGTGCTGCCGAACGGAACGCTGGTCAACTTGTTCACTCAACTCGATCAAGGCGCAGGCGGGCAAGTCAGCGCGACGCTAAACGTGTTGCGATCGAATGACAAAGGAGGCAGCTGGAGCGCGCCGATTCGAATCGCCGACCTGCTCTCGATAGGCGCGCGCGATCCCGAGACGGGGACGCTGATCCGCGACGGCGCCGGTCTGGCGCAGATTGCGGCCGCCCCGAACGGGCATCTATTTGTGATCTGGCAGGACGCGCGCTTCTCTGGCGGTGCACGCGACGGCATCGCGCTATCGCGCTCGATCGACGGCGGCCTCACGTGGAGCGCACCGCTGCAAATCAACTCGGAACCAACCGTGCAGGCGTTTACGCCGAGCGTTCACGTGCGCGCCAATGGAACGATCGGCATCACGTATTACGACTTCCGTTCCAATACCACCGATCCCGCCACGTTGCCGACCGAACTGATCTTTGCGCGTTCCGCCGACGGCGTGACATGGCAGGAAAACCGTCTGACTGCCGCCTTCGACATGGCGACCGCGCCTTTTTCGCGGGGGCTGTTCATCGGCGACTACCACGCACTGATCAGTGCAAACAATGTTTTTGTTCCGGTCTACGTGCGCACGAACAGCGGCAATCTCGGCAACCGCACCGATGTGTTTGCACTTCCGATGCGTTCGTTGCCGCTCGCGGCAGCTACGTCAGGTGGCAGCGTGCGGACGTTTCGCGTCGCTTCCGTTCCAGTCTCCGCACCCGACGCCGTCTTTCGGCAGCGCGTGCACGAAGCACTGGTGCATGCAATGGATCGCCGTGTACCCGGCTGGTCGCAACGTCTGATCCCGCGCTGAACGCCGCGCGCACGGGGCACACTACACTTCGATTTTGCCTCCACAGAGTTCGTTATGGACACCCTTGACGCCCGTCGCGGCACCGTTCGTTCTCGCATCGAAAAGCTTCGCCGCGCAATGCAGCGTCACGGCATCGCTGCCGTCGTCGTGCCGTCGAGCGATCCGCACCTGTCTGAGTATTTGCCGGAACGCTGGCAGGGCCGCGAGTGGCTATCGGGTTTCACCGGTTCGGTCGGAACTTTGGTTGTCACCGAAGACTTTGCTGGCGTGTGGGCGGATAGTCGCTACTGGACGCAGGCCGAGGGACAATTAGCTGGCACCGGTATCGAGCTGATGAAGATCGGCGGCGCCGGCAGCTCCGCCCATCTCGACTGGCTGGCTGAAAGCGTCGCACGCGGTGCGCAGGTCGCCGTCGATGGCGCAGTGCTCGGACTCGCGGGAGCGCGCGCGCTGCAATCGGCGCTGGATGAGCGCGGCATCGAATTGCGCACCGATCTTGACCTGCTCAACGATGTGTGGGACGACCGCGCTGCGCTGCCGGCGCAGCCGGTGTACGAGCACTTGGCGCCTTTCGCCGCGACTTCGCGTGCCGACAAACTTGCCGCGGTCCGGCAGCAGATGCAGCAGCACGGCGCCAGCCATCACTGGATTTCGACGCTCGACGACATCGCGTGGCTCACCAATCTGCGGGGCGCCGACGTTAGCTACAACCCGGTGTTCATCGCGCACTTGCTGATTGACGCGAAAAGCGCGACGTTGTTCGTGGCCGACGGCAAGGTCAACGCCAAGCTTGCATCACGGCTTGCAGCCGATGGCGTTGCGATCGCCCCGTACGACAAGGCAGCCGCCGTTTTAAAGGCATTGCCGGCGGACGCAAAGCTGCTGGTGGATCCGCGCCGAATCACGCTCGGGTTGCGGCAGCTGGTGCCCGATGGCATGCAAGTGATCGAGGCGATCAATCCGTCGACCCTCGCGAAGAGCCGCAAAACGGCCGCCGAGGCGCATCACATTCGGCACGCGATGGAGCAGGACGGCGCAGCACTGGCAGAATTTTTTTCGTGGTTCGAAGCGGCACTCGGCCACGAAACCATTACCGAAATGACCGTCGGACAAAAAGTCGTCGAAGCACGCGAGCGGCGCCCCGGTTATGTCTGCCCAAGTTTTCACCCGATCGCAGGCTTCAACGCCAACGGCGCGCTGCCGCACTACCGGGCAACGGAGGATTCGCACGCGACGATCTGCATGCGCGGCACGATCGGCAACGGCTTGCTGTTGATCGATTCCGGTGGGCAGTACGAGTACGGGACGACCGATATCACGCGCGTGGTCCCAGTCGGCGAAATCACCGCCGAGCAACGGCGCGACTACACGCTGGTGCTGAAAGGAATGATCGCGCTGTCGATGGCCAAGTTTCCGCGCGGCACGCGCAGCCCGATGCTTGACACGCTCGCACGCGCGCCGATCTGGGCCGCCGGTGTCGACTTCGGTCACGGCACCGGCCACGGCGTCGGATATTTTTTGAACGTGCACGAAGGTCCGCACGGCATCACGCCGCACCTGCCGCCTGAGCCGCAGACGGCGATGGAGCCCGGCATGGTCACTTCGAACGAGCCGGGCATCTACCGGCCGGGCCGCTGGGGGGTGAGGATCGAAAACCTGGTGCTGAACGTCCCCGCTGTGCTCGATGAACCGAGCGAGTTCGGCGAATTTCTGCAATTCGAGACGTTAACGCTCTCGCCGATCGACACCCGCGTGATCGAGCGCTCGATGTTGCGCGAAGATGAAGTCAAGTGGCTCAATGCTTATCACGCCGAAGTGCGGCGTAGGGTAGGTTCGCACGTCAGTGGCCCGGCAGCGGCCTGGCTGCGCCTGCGTACGGAGCCGATCTAGCGATCCACTGCATCGCTACAATCGCGCGTCTTCCGAGGGGGGCGCGGTAGCGAATCGATGGACAAGCGGGCCGCCGACGGCGGCAAGAGCGGCGGCAAGGGCAAGGCACCCGACGAAAAGTCGAGCGGCCATGCGACCAATTTCATTCGCAACATCGTCACCGAGGATCTGGTGCGCGGGACCTACCAGCCGCGCCGTTGGGCCGGTCATCCCGGTCCGTACGACGTGCATGCGAACGCGCCGGACGACCCCGCCAAGATTCGCACGCGTTTTCCGCCCGAGCCCAACGGCTATCTACACATCGGCCACGCGAAATCGATCTGCCTGAACTTCGGCCTCGCGCGCGACTTCGGCGGGCGCTGCCATATGCGGTTCGACGACACCAATCCGGTCAAGGAGGACCAGGAATTCGTCGATTCGATTCTCGAATCGGTGCGCTGGATCGGATTCGATTGGGAGCACGCGAGTGTTCACGGGACGGAATCCAATCTGTATCACGCGAGCGACTACTTCGAGGATATGTATCGCTTTGCCGAGTACTTGATCGAGACGGGATACGCCTATGTTGACCAGCAAAGTGCTGACGACATTCGCGCCAACCGCGGAACGTTGACGCAGGTCGGCAGCGACTCGCCCTACCGCGACCGGCCAATCACCGAATCGCTACGGCTGTTTCGCGAAATGCGCGCCGGCAAGCATGCCGAAGGCAGCATGGTGCTGCGCGCGAAGATCGACATGGCTTCGCCCAACATCAACATGCGGGACCCGGTGATGTACCGCATTCGCTTCGCCGAGCATCACATGACGGGTACGAAGTGGGTCGTGTATCCGCTGTATGCGTATGCGCATCCGATCGAAGACGCGCTGGAAAACATCACGCATTCGATCTGCACATTGGAATTCGAAGATCAGCGTCCGTGGTACGACTGGGTGCTCGAGCGCATCGTCCCCCTGTTGCGCGGGCCGCAATATGAAGCGGCAAAGCGGATGCTCGACAAAATCTACGATGCCGGCATCGAATCGCGCCGCGAATTTGCGCTGCATTGTCATAACCACGGCTACAAATTGGGGGCGAGCCGCTACGAGCGCCGCGCTGAAGCGATGTTCGCGTCGTGGAGCAAAAACTCCGATCTGGCTGCGCAGGATTCCGACGAATTTTTTAAATTGCTGCGCGAGCAAACACAGTGCTTCACTCCTCTGCTGCAATCTGCGCTTGATGAGCGCAAAGCTAACGTTTTTCTTCTGCCGCATCAGCACGAATTCAATCGCCTCGCGGTGACCTACGTCGTCACCAGCAAACGCAAGCTGTTTCAGATGGTGGATGAGGGACTGGTTGACGGCTGGGATGACCCGCGCATGCCAACCATCGTCGGACTGCGGCGCCGCGGCTATACGGCGCAGAGCCTGCAGCTTTTCATGGATCGCACCGGCGTCAGCAAATCGCCGCAGTGGATCGAGTACGCACTGCTCGAACAAGCACTGCGCGACGATCTCGAACCCACCGTGCCGCGCGCGACCGCGGTGCTGCGGCCGATCAAGCTGGTGCTCGACAACTTCCCCGTCGATCTGACTGAGGAAACCCAAGCACCGGTGCATCCGCACAAGCCGGAGCTCGGCACGCGCACTTTGCGCATCGGCCGCGAGATGTGGATCGAGGCCGAGGATTTCATGGACAACGCGCCGCCCGACTTTTATCGCCTTTCACTCGGCCCTGGTGGTGCCGGGCAGCCAGTGCGCCTGCGCTACGGGTACGTGATCCGTGCACACAGCGTCGTGAAGGACGAAGCGGGCAAGGTCGTCGAAGTCCACGCCGAGTATTTGCCCGAAACCAAGAGCGGTTCGCCCGGCGCCAACAGCGTCAAGACGCGCGCCGCGATCCATTGGCTGTCAGTGGCCGACAGCATCCCCGCGGAAGTCAGGGTGTTCGACCGACTGTTCACCGATCCCTATCCCGACACCGGCGACAAGGACTTCCGAGCGCTGATCAATCCGAATAGCAAGCAAGTGCTACGCGCGTACGTCGAGCCATCGCTTGCGCACGCGAAGCCGGACGACAAATTTCAGTTTGAACGGAACGGATACTTCGTTGCGGATCGAAAGGATCACACCAGTGAGAAGCCGGTGTTCAATCTGGCGGTGACTCTCAGAGAGGCGTCTGGTAAGTAGCCGAGGCTAGCGGAAGACTTTCTCCGTCTTGCTCACTGTTGGCCAACGTTCATCCGCCTGCCGGATGAAGCGCGCGCGGTCTGCCGTCCATTCACGTTGAACCTGCGTGTTGTAGTTCAGATAGAGCCGGCCGTCGATGACAGTGAATGTCGCAGGGTCGATGTCGGCCTTGTAACCGCGTGCGGTGCCGAAGGCGCAGTACCCGCCGTACTGCGGCGCGTACTTCTCTGGATCAGCAGCGAAGGCCGCACGATTGTCGGCGTTGGCAAAGACGAAGGTCGAGCCTTTGTAGTCGAAGCGCAAGTCGTCCTTGCCACGCACCGGCTTGCTCTCTTTGAAGAACGCTACCGGGTCATAGCCTTTGATAGCAACACCGTTGCTTTCATTGAACTGGCCGGCACCTGACGTGAGTGCAATCACGCTCAATGCGATTCCGGCGACAACTGACTTCATCTTGATAAGCATTTCGGCTCCTTGCACGGTCGCGGCAGCTTGTCCTAGCGTTGGTCGCACCAGAGCGTCAAATCTTTCACGCGGTTCCTATTCCAGCACAACCCAGGCGGGCGCATGGTCGCTTGGCTTCTCCCGCCCGCGCATCGCTTTATCGACTCCTGCCTGTTTCAGCCGTGCTGCCGCTTTCGCATTCAGCAACAAATGGTCGATCCGAAGCCCGGCATCGCGCGGCCACCGGTTTCTGAAGTAGTCCCAGTACGTGTACATCGCCGCATCCGGATGCAACGTGTGAATCGCATCAGTCCAGCCTTGCTCAAGCAGCCGCCACCACTTCGCCCGCGTTTCCGGTTGCAGCAACGCGTCGTCCAGATACGACCGTGGCGAATAGATGTCATAAACATTGTCGGTCGGCACGACGTTGTAGTCGCCCACTAGCACGACGTCGTCCCCGCAGTCGTACAACTGCGCGGCGTGATCAATCAGCCGCTGGAACCAAGCCAGCTTGTAATCGAACTTCGGCCCGGGTTGCGGGTTGCCGTTGGGCAGGTAGATCGATCCAACGATGATGCCGTTGACAGATGCCTCGAGATACCGGCTGTGTGTGTCGTCGGGGTCGTTCGGCAATCCGCGGCGTCGCTCTACTGGGTCAGCGCCCTTCGCAAGGATCGCGACACCATTGAACCCTTTTTGGCCGTGCCAGATAGCGCCATAGCCGGCTCCTTGAATGGCGAGCTGTGGGAAGGTTGCGTCCGAAGTCTTCAGCTCCTGCAGGCATGCAATATCTGGACTGGCTTCTTCAAGCCACTCGAGAAGACGTGGCAGCCGGCTGGTGATGCCGTTGACGTTGAATGTGGCGACTTTCATCGAGTGCTTAAGTGGCTGCTTTGGGGCTGCAATACTTAGGAATGCAGTCTCATTCGAAAGGGCAGTATCGCCTGCAAGTTTTTAGCAGGCAACGCTTGTCATTGTCTGAGTATCCAATACCGTAGCATCACATGTCGACAATATGTCGTGGATAGGTTTGGATGACGCGTGACGATCTCTTCAATCTGTCGTTTGCCGAGCTACGCGCTCGTTTAAAGGCGGGCCGAGATGAACTACAGCGCAGCAACCGATCTAAATCTTGGCGATGTCTTTCGATACTTGATCGACTTGCCACTCGACGACGCACAAGCCCGACAGCATCGAGGCGCTAATACTTGTATCAAATGGTTTGTACACCGCCGCACAGCCTACCGAAGCACTTCAAGGCGCTGCGCATGCTGCACGTATTTCAAGCGGGATCGGGAAAAAGACACTCTTGTGCTACGCGCTGCATGTGCAGGGAATGGCGCTGACCGACCTTGGCAGATTTGCTGAAGCTATGGTTACAAACGCTGAAGCTCTGTCGATCGCGCGCGAGGCTGCAAGATGTATGGAGGGAAATTTCTTCAATTGGTGCGCTCGGTCAAGTCTGCGTTGCGATGGCGCAATGGGATGTAGCGGCTCGCTATTACGAGCAAGGACGGGCTTTGGCTGAAGAGAAGCATGAGAAATTTCTTGAGCTGCTCATGCGCTACAACGTTGCCGATTGCTTTCTGCAGCTCCGCGACGCAGCGTCTGGCCTGCGTGCTCTCGGGCGCCTTACGACAGGCACACATCTAGCTAGAAGGGACCTGATCATCGCCGTGGGCGGCTTCAATACGCTGGCACGTTTGCACTTGTTGAGAGGAGACATCGAAGCCGCCCGGATTCATGCGGAAGAAGCCTCTCGCATTTCGGAACTAGCGAAAGATCAGAGGCAGGCGGAAAGCCTCGAATTGACGTTGGGTCTCATGGACGTCCTATCGGGGTCGGTAGACATAGGATTGGCGAGGGTTGAACGTTCGCTCGATCGCAAAAGACGCATTAACAAGACCGACGTTCCGGATTGTCTAGGGGCTTGCATCGATGCTTATGAAGCCGCGGGATGTCCAGACGAAGCCATGCGCTATCTGGAGGAACTCTTCGAATCTACGAAAGAAATCCATTGAAGCTGATATCGCACCGGTGCCGTATGAACGCTCGGTCGAATCCCTCTCCTTTCGAACCGGCTCATCTTTTGTCGAAAGCGAGCTACTTGTAAAGGCTCAACTGTTGCGGGCGACCATCGAAGGCCGTCTTCAGTGCTTCGTCGAAACAGCAATCAACGCAGAGATCACAAGTGGGCACGACTTATACCGTACGTTTCGTGTAGCCAAGCTTGCGCGTTTATTAGCGGCGGAAAGCGGCTTTAACGAGCTGCGATGTGCCTCGCTTTCCGTCGGGGCACAACTTTGCAACGTAGGGATGATGGCAATTCCGGTGCGAATACTTCAGAAACGCCGAGGCTTATCGGCAGGCGAACTTCTTATCTTGCGCGAGCACACCAAGTATGGAGCTGAAATGTTGCGTCGCGCGAAATTGAGGATGCTTGACGGTCGCGAGTGTGATTGCGGCACAGCATCACGAACGCTATGACGGCAGCGGTTACCCCGACGGGTCTTAGTGGAGAAGAGATTAATGAAGAAGCTCGCATTGTCGCCATTTGCGACTCCTTTGACGCGATGACGCACCGGCGCCCGTGGCGTGAAACGCCGCTCTCGGTTCCAAGCTGCCCTAAATGAAATTAGTCGAGGCGCGGCAAGTCATTTTGACCCGATCCTGGCGGGTTTGTTTGTTGATCTCATTCGGCGCGAGTTCTGGAAGCACGACGATTTCGATGCGTTATCTAGCCGATGGCGCGCATGAGCACGAGTACGTACGAGTTCGCGCGCGCATCGAGAGACTCTTGAAGAACGACCAAGACAAGCTGTGACCGCCTACGCGGGAGAAACGATCAGGGCCGGGTTGGAGCCTCGAGATACCTGCTGTGGATGTCGTCGGGGTCGTTCGGCAATCCGCGGCGTCTCTCGACTGGGTCAGCGCCCTTCGCAAGGATTGCGACGCCGTTAAACCCCTTTTGGCCATGCCAGATAGCACCATAGCCCGCCCCCTGGATGGCGAGCTGTGGGAAGGTTGCGTCCGAAGTCTTCAGCTCCTGCAGGCATGCAATATCTGGACTGGCTTCTTCAAGCCACTCGAGAAGACGTGGCAG
The DNA here is from genome assembly GCA_963829995.1 of uncultured beta proteobacterium. Taxonomy (GTDB): domain Bacteria; phylum Pseudomonadota; class Gammaproteobacteria; order Burkholderiales; family Burkholderiaceae_F; genus JACCZX01. The sequence goes on from CAWHKW010000010.1 coordinate 45,630, forward strand.
CCTGCTGCTAATGCCGTTAACGTTGAACGTAGCAATTTTCAATGGAGACCATGGCCCTTAAGCGCTCTCAAGAATCGAGCTAACGTTGATTAGCGTGCACACTCATGGAATGAAGAGCAATCGCGACACTGTCGTTCCTCTCGTTCTTGAGATGACCACGCTGACAGTACTGGGCCATCAAGGTGCCTTAGTGATGGCCGAAAAGTACGATTTAACATTAAACCTTGATATCCCCTAAGGCATTCGCACTCTTATTTTCAGGGTTGACACCCAGATCCGGCCGCTTGTGAATACAGCAACCAATACGCGAGATGTGCCGAATGCCTCGCCATTCGCCGAACTACGCGATCAGCTTAAGGCGCGCCTAGATGAGCCTGAGAGCAACCACCATGTCAATGTTAATGAAGTGCGGCTCTATTTAACCTCGCTATCAGTCGAGCAACACACGCAAGAAAGCGTTGAAGCGCTGTTGCAATTGGCCAGAACTTTTCATTATGACGAGCGTCCGGACGAAGCCTTTCAGATCGCATCGCAAGCGGCAAAGTTTGCTCATCACCTGAACGCAAGGCTGTTGCTATGGGATGCGCATACCTTGGAGGGGATATCGCTGACTGGTGCTGGTAAGTTTTCGGAGGCGGTTCGGCCGCTGATGGACGCGTGGTCGCTGGCACATGAATTGGGTGACACCAGCAGAGAGATACGAACAATTGGCAACTTTGGTGCATTGTGCGTAGGAATGGGCCAGTGGAGAGTTGCCACCCGTTACTTTGAACGGTCACGCGAACTCGCCGAGCGAAGTGGCTTAACCTTTTTGGAGCTCCATGCGCGTAACAACTTTGCACATTGCATGGTGCTACTTCGAGATCCTATGTCCGGGTTGGACGCTCTTTCAAACGTCAAGTTCAGAAAGCCGAAAACCTTTCCAGATAAAGTCATGGCCGCAACTCTGCGCAATACCCGCGCAAGACTTCACCTGCTTGTTGGGAATGTTGACGCAGCGCGCACCGAGGTAGAAAAGTCCGATCGTCTTGCTCGACTCGCGCGCTGGGAGAGAACGCGACGTTCGAATGTGGCAGTGCGCGGACTTGTACAAGTAATGTCGGGCGCGGTTGCGGAAGGGTTGGGCGCGGTGGAGCATGCGTTGAGTTTGGCGATACGAGACGACCACACCAACGTTCCAGATTATCTCGGAATGTGCATAGATGCTTACGAGGCGTGCGGTCGTTTTGAGAGTGCGTTGAAGTACTTGCATCAACTCGTCGCATGGAAGAGAGAGTCTCTAACTTCAAACGTCATTCCGCTGCAATACGATGCTCTAACCGACCCCGTAAGCTTTTTGACTGGGACTTCAGTCGTCGAAGATGCGCTAATGGAGCGCGCCCGTTCCCTTGAGGTGCAAGTTCAAGAGTGCCTACAAGGGTTAACAGTGACTGCCATTAATGCCGAAATCGCCAACGGATACGATCTGTACCGTACGTTTCGGGTCGCCAATCTAGCGCGTCACGTTTGTTACAGACTTGGTTGGGACGAAGGTCGAACCGGCGCGGTTGTACTTGGCGCTCAGCTCAGCAACATTGGAATGATAGGTATTCCAACTCGGCTGACACAGAGTCCGAACTTCCTATCATTAGACGAACGCCGAGTGATTAATGAGCACACAATTTACGGGGCCGAGTTACTGCGTCGGCCGAAGCTGCGAATCCTCGACATTGCTAGCGTCATCGCGGAGCAACATCATGAACACTATGATGGGAGTGGATATCCGTTCGGTCTGCGCGGGGATGCAATCTCCCTAGATGCTCGTCTGGTTGCCCTGTGCGATGTCTTCGATGCTCTGACCCACTCGCGCCCGTTTCGACTGCAAGGATTGTCAATCCAAACCGTACTCAATGAGCTCGAGCAGAAAGCGGGATCTCAGTTTGATCCACTTCTTACAAAAGCTTTTGTCCAGTTGATTCGGGAAGGCTTTCCTGAACACGTGAATTTAGACACGTATCTATCAGACGGAGCTGACCAGTTTGAGTACGTGCTCGCGCGCGCTCGCATGGACGCCCTCCTTGCGAGATAAATGAACGGCTAAAATCGCGTTGCGCAGCCTTGCAGGATGCGCTTTTCGATGCGCACCGTCACTCGTGCGCCGTATGCAGTTTCTGATCGGCCGTCGGTGCACATCTGCGGATTGACTTCGACGCGGACAGAATTTCCATCCGCTGACTGTGCTTCGTAATGCGCGCTAACGTTTCTTTACTTGCCTGGTCCGTACCCGCCGATTTGAAAGCTGCCGCCGGAAGGTTCATCGACACCTTGTCGGGAAAGTCGAGAACCGCAGTGGAGTCGGTAACAATAAGGCGCCATGACGGTCCTTCGCCAGCGGCAAGCAGGCGCACGTTCGAAGGAATGTCGCGTGGCAAAGACTTGCAGGACTCGACCGTGCCAACCGCTCTCTGAAACTGATTCGCGGTCACATTTGTCTTTCCGCGCTCTCCGCGCATCTCGACGTAGAGCGGCCGGTATCTGTGCAACATAATCTGCCGAACCGCGCCCACTCCTGAGCGTAAAGAGCTGTTTGGCGTCTTATCGTCGATAGGAAACAGTTGCTGTGACATGACCGCCCCATTGCAGGGCTGATACTGCAACACACCTGCACCGCCCTCGCTGACGAAGCCGCGGAGGTCAGCCGCCACACTGCCCGTAGCGGCAAGCGCGAGCGCGCCAAAAGCAAACGCGCGCCGTACCGCCTTGCGGCGGCCGGCGCGACTTTTAGCTTTGTTATCGATCAAGCGGGAAGCGTCGGGTGCCCCGTCGACATCGCAGGGTTGAACAAGTCGAGCTTCTCGTTCGCCGGCACCCCCAGCCCCTGCGTCGGGTTGGTCGGCTGGGCGCCGAGATAGGTGCGGAGCGCATCCTGCATGTGGGCCGGCGTAATCATTACGCCGTTCGGATCAGGCGCGCCGGTCTTCGGATTGATAGCCCTAGAAGTATGGCTCGGGCCCGTGTAGCCGACGACCCGATTGCCAAGGCCCCAGCCCGGAGGACCCATGATCAGAGCGCCCGCGCCGATGCTTCGGTGATCATTGCCATTGCTGCCATTCAACTCAGTGCGGCTGAACTCGCCGGCCGCCACCACAAACAGGCGGTCTGCAATCCCACGTCGGGCCGCCTCATCCCAGAGGTATGTCAACCGATTGGTCGCATGTAGTTAAAGCCCCGTCGTTGCCGTTAACGTCGCCATGGGTGTCAAATCCCCCGCTTTCAGTTTGAATCGCCGCCGTAATACCGGACTGGGCACAGATCAGCGAAACCTCGAGATCCGGAAACTGACCAAACGTTCACAGGAATATTGTCGGCGACGGCTGCCAGGCGGACACGCGCTTCCTTGCCAGCGATAAACGCGTCGGTTATCAGACGCTCCTTCGGCAGCATGACTCCGTTTGCCTTCAGCGCTTCGAGGCGCGCAGCGCGCGCTTCCACCGTCTTGTTGAAATCAGCCCGCTTGACGTAATCATTCGTGCCATTGACGGCGAGCGGGTCAATCATCGCGCGCAACTGATTCTGATCCGGTATCGCGGTGGCCGGGTAGAGCCCAGCGCTCACCGTGCCGCCATCCCTCAGCAACCATCCTGCCGGCATGCCGGCCGCAACCTTTGCCGCGTGCAGCTCGCATAACGGTGCAAAGCCCATCGCAAGCTTGCCGGTCTCCTGCACACGCTGCCCGTCCTCGTGGCTATTCGTCTGCGTGTTGGACCCGTTCAAGACGAGGCATTGGTCGCGGAACCTCGTAAAGAACTGTACGTTGTTTCCCATTGGCGCGACCGCCAAGTTTCCAATCCGCGGAACCGCCAAGCCCTGCTGCGTATACAAGTTGTAACGAGGGTCAACGGAGGGATCCGTCCAAAAATCCCAGGTAAGTCCGCCATCGAAGTGATAGTAAACAACAATCTTCGAAGCAGGCGTCTGGGCGTTGGCGGAGAGCGGTAACAGCCCCCACCATGGCAGTGTTACCCCGGCTGCCTTTGCCGTATTCAAGAGGAATTCTCTGCGGTCCATTTAAATAACTCCTTTAGTCGGCAACCGGTTAGAACGAAGTGAAGGCTGGATCGCCAATGATGTAGATCAGGCCAGTCGCCCAAGCGCGCCCCATGTAAGTCGCATCGTTAGCCGCATTCAACTGGCAGTTCAGCGGCCGTGGCGACGCGGTGGCGCGATCGTTGTATGTATCAACCAGCAACTTGTACATGCGCTGCACTTCCGGATCCGTAGTCGTGACACGCTGGTTCCACAGCTTGTCAAACATGAAGACGATGTTCGCCAGAATCTTGTCGGTGCCCGCCTGGGTGGCCGGCGTGTCTGCCAGCGTCACCATCGGCAACAACAGGCGGTCGGCCACAGGTTTCGCCAAGTCAGCCTGCACCCATCTGCAGGCATTCTGCACGGCCGCGCCATCGAGCGCGGCTACCTGACTGGACGTGAAGTTTTGCGCCATCGAGGTGCGAGTGATGCCGTCGAATTCAGAGAACTGCAGGGCCGCCCCGGCGTAGGGATTATTGAAACCGGCATGGGCCGACCCCATCACCCCGATGAACTTCCGATTCATCCTTCCAGCCGACAGCAAGTTCCCGGGTCCGACGGCAGCAAGAGAGGTTGCACGCTGCGCGCTGACCGTGCCGCTGATGCCGGTGGCGCGAGCCTGCTTGCTCAGCATCAGATCGACTAACAGGCTCTTGACTTGGTACCCGCCGGCCGCGAAACGTGCAGCGAGCTCTTTGAACTCTTCTTGCTGGGCGTTGTACGCCGCCGCTCGGGCATCAGCGTCCGGTCCAGTGGTATCCGTGTCCGGCTGCAGCACATTACGGTGGAACAAGGCCTTGTACCAAAAGCCCACCGCACCTATCGCGAAGCGTGGATCGGCTGCCATCTGGTCGCCGAGCCACTCGGCTGCCTTTGGATTGTTGTATCCGTTCGGCATCGCGGTGCTGCCAAAGCCTGGCGCCTTGCTGTCGCGGAACCAGTTGTCACCCATCCTGTAGAACTCATTGCCCTTGGCATCGTTCATGTAGTTGGTCGACAGGTAGACGTTCGGCAACGCGTGCGCCGTCGCACCTGCGCCCATCGGGCGGAATCGATTTTCGGGCGCCCAGTTCTGGAACGCCGCTGCCATCGGATCCATGATGTCGTGGCAGACGGCGCAACCAGGGTTGTCCATCACTGTGACCCTGAACTGTCCATCCTCAAGCGGCCGCGACGCCAACAGCGGGATGTACACGCCAAGGAAGCGGCTCACCATCTCGCTGACGCGGTGACGGTTGCGGTTGGTTTCGGTGGTCGGAAAGCGGTCGAGCATCGCATGCGTCGTCATCACACCGGCCTGCTCGCGATTGCCGCCAAGCCGAGCTTCCGGGATGACCGCCGGCAGAAACTCGTTGTCATCCGCCGGGTTCATGAACGTGCCCGTCACCTGCGCGCCGAGCAACGGTGCGGTCACGCCATTCATAACGGTGTATTTACCCGCAACGATATCGGTCCAGGGCCGATCGTTCTTCACGATGTACTTCATCATGTTGATCGGCTCGTTACGGATCGTTGTTTCGAATCGTGCACGAACACCCGCCGGCGGGTTGTTGTTGTTGATCACATCTGCAGCCAGCGGGAAGTCGGCGGGGTCCAGGCCACGATCGTTGCCGAACACCACGACACCGTTGGTCAGGAATTGAACTTGTCCGGCTTCATTCAGGAAGGCGTCGAACACGGGACCGTTGTCCATGTAAGCACGGATCTGCTGACGCAGCACGGCCTCGCCGCCTCCCGCTACGGCCGCTGATTCAGTAGCCGAGGGATTGCGTCCAGCAAATAGAACGGACGCTTTCTGCAGCGTCGTCGCGTTATCTGCAAACTTGACTTCGTTCCAGAACTGACCGGTCGCCAGTACTTCAGTGCTGCAGCTCTCTTTCAGCTTCGGAAGCAGCGCCGCGAGATCCTTGTATTGCTGCGAGTTCGCGTCGCCGTAAACCTTGCCGCCGGTATGGGTCGGCAAGCCGATCGATTTCGACATCAGCAGATCGCTATTGGCGGCCGCGAATGTGCGCAGCACGCCGTAGTTCATCTCCACTGAACCGCCGGCTGCGAATACGAGCCGCGTACCGCTGGCGACCGCGCCTGCACGGTGGCACACAACGCACGTGCTGCTCATGCTCGGCCACACCGTCGCAGTGAAAGCCTGCGGCGGCGTTGCGCACGTTGCGGCAGCTGTTTGCGCCGGCGCCGGTGCTGCCGTGGTGTTTCCTGTATCACCACCACCGCACCCCGAAAGCGCGCCCACCACTGCGAGCAGTGGGATCGCGATGCGTGCGTTAAGTCTGTCCGTCATTGTTCTCTCCCTAAGGGATTTGCAAGGCTTACCGGAGGCAAACTGTGCCTGCGTTCGAGTAAAAAATAACTCGTGGGGAAGGATGATTCGTCACTACCCTTTGGTTTTCCGCGGCATCGCTAAAGCCGCGTATTTGCTGGGCTTTGGCGCATCGGTTAATCCGATCGGATTAGCGTGAAATCAGGTCGGACGCTCGCTGGAATTCGGGCAGGTTTTGCGTTGTTTTCGAGGTGAGTTTTTCTTCGATGTTTAACAAGATCGCAGTGATAGAGTCGATCGCATGTCGATCTCCGCCGCGATGCGTCGCTTTACTCTGGCGCACCCACACATTGTCGTAGTTCCGGCCGAGGCGCTCGATGAGCACGGGCTCGAGCCGGAGTTCGCCGAGCTGTTGGTCGCCGAGGGACGCCTGTCAGCGGAGCAAATTGATTGCCTCGAGCGCGGCACCGCGCTGTACTGGCAACGTTGCCGCGATCTGTTCGCGCGCGCTCCCGCCACATGGTTTCCGCCGCGCCAGGCGAATCTTCTGATCCTCTCCGAGCAGCGCGGCATACTTCCGTACATGGAGCCGTTCATCGGAACGACTTCGTTGTTGTACGCATCCGACCTGAACACGCATCCCGAGTATGTCGCTTACATGTTGGTGCACGTAGACCGACTGGCGATGCTGAAGTCAGTGCGTGCGGCGCTCGTTTGCAACCTGAGTTACTGGTTCGACCGCGACGATGCGAGCCGAAGCGCGTTCGCTAGCGCCGCAGCGGGCGCGAAGCGGCCGGATGCGCAGTGTTTCACTGCACTGGCAGGTGCGTTCGACTGGATCGACCAGCTTTTTCACGTTCCGCTGCGCGAACCGCAACACGACATCACCGAGCCCTATCTGGAGATCGTTGACGGCGCCCAACTGTACGCGCCGAAGCGCTTGCAGCCGCAGGTGACGGCGCTCTGCGAGAGTGCCGACGAAAGCCGTTAGCAATGCCGTGCAAATCACTGCACCGGCTGGTGTGCCCGCGCGCTCACCAACGGTCGATGCCCTGTGCGATTGGCTGCAGCAAACGCGTGCCCAAGTCATCGTCGTGGCGCCCGAAGGTACGACGGTGTGGTCCCCGGAAATGAAAGATCCGCGCTGGATGCGGCGCGCGCTGGTCAATGCCACCGATGCTGCCGTCGCGAGTTTGCACGAGGACTTGCGCACGATAGATGAGCGCTCCCGGCAATTTCTCGAGCGCTTGACCGATGTCGACTCGCTGCCGAAGAGTTACGCCGTGCTGGAGACCGGAGGCGGCACCTACCTAGATCCCGCCCGGCGCTTGATGGTCCACAAGTTGAAACAGGAAGGCTTCGACTATCTGACGGCGCCCGCGCCGCTCTACTTCCGGCTGTTCCTCGGCGCACGCGTCATGCACGAGTGGGGGCATCTGGCACATGCTGCGAAATTCCTGCGTGTGGCCGACGAGGATAAGTCGGCCTACAAAGAAGCTCGCTCTGAACTTGGCGATTGTTTTGTGCGCGCTATCGCGGCGATGCCAGAGCGAGTGCGCGCCACGGATGCACAAACAGCGGGTCTCGCGTTAAGCTCGAAGGAACTCCCACCACTCCTTGCGCGAAAAACGCTCGGGCGGGTCGGCGACTACCTGTCGAACCTGATGTGCTCAAAACTGCTACCAGGTGAGGAGATGCAGGCGTATGTCCGCACCAACGTGCACCATCATTTCGACGAAAAACTGGGGCTGGTCAGCGAGCTAGCGCGCTACTCATTCGAGGTGCATTACCTGGCGCTGGCCAACCTGCCCAGGTCGTACTTCTTCAACACATCTCGTTTCGTCGACTACTTTATCGACGGCGGAATCATCACCGAAGAGAACACGAACGCGCTTTTCGACGCCGCAGGACGCGTGCTCGCCTGCTATTCGATCGATGAGTCAAAACTCGCGCTTACGGCTGCAGCAACTTGTAGTTGAAAGTGTGGCACTCGCCGAACCCGCATTGCAGAATCACCGAGATCAGGTTGACCACGCAGATTGCGATTACGTAGAGGCTCAGGACGTCGGCGATCTTGCGGATCGCCGGAAACTCCGCCACTTCGGCTTTGCGCAAGTACTCGTCGCCGCCGAGGATCGCCAGCTTGATTGCGTACGCTGTCAGCAGGCTTAACGCGATGATGATCGACCACACAGGCATATGGATGCCGAGTATTGCGCTGCCGATGTATTCGTGGCCCGGACGCGGATAAATATCGAGCAGGCTTTGACGCACCGCGATGACCAGCAGGACGATGGCAAACAGCAGGCTAAAGCCGGTGTTCTGATACGAGAACCCGCGCCGGAAATTCAGCATGATGCCGAAGCACACGCCCAGCATGGCCACGCGCTCCAGCAGGCAGAGCGGGCAAGGCAGCTCGCCTTTCACATATTGCAGCGTCATTGCCGTTGTCAGAATCCCGGCGATCACGAACATCACGATCAACAGGTAGACGTAGTTCAGGAGCGCGAGCACTCGTTGCGCTGTCATCCTGCGCTCCTCTGCCGCAGGCCTTGAAGTTCGGTCTGGATCCAAGGCATCCTGAATCCGTACTCGGGGCTGTAGATTTCAAACAAGAAAAGCCCGATCGACAAGGCAAGACAAAGGACAACCAGCGCCACCGCCAATGACCGGCGGCCGATCCAGCCGCAGATCAGCGCCAGCGTCATCGTTGCGAAGACTGCGACCATCATGAATGCTTCTCCATCTACCTTCTGTCCGCAATCAGCGCTTCCATGCGCGCGCGGGCGCGTACATATTCGTGTTCGTTAGCGCCCTCGGCCAGAAACGCATCGAAGTCGTCGTGCTCCCAAAACTCACGCCGAACCAGATCGACAAAAGCGTTCACGAGTGGCGGATCAAACTGAGCTCCCAGCGCCTTGCTTGAGTTCGTTTAACGCCGCTTGAATCGAAAGGGGATTTGGGCGCCACGGTCGCCGGTGGGTCATCGCGTCAAACGCATCGCAGATCGAAACGATGCGAGCTTCCTCAGCAATCGCTTCGCCGCTGAGGCCGCGCGGGATAGCCGCTCCCATCGAACCGCTCGTGATGTTGCTCGGCGAGGATCGCTGCAACATCCAGAATCTTGCAGCTTCGACTTGCGCAGCAGCTCAGCTCCATACTGCGTGTGTGTGCGCATGACATGCAAGCTTCGCTGTCCGATAATCCGCGCCTCTTTTGCAGTACGCGCGCCGGGATAGCCATCATCCCAATGTTGCAAAGCTGCCCGCCCAGCGTCAGGGCACCTACGCGCTCCTCGTCCCAGCCGATGGCGGTGGCGAGGCAGCGCGAAAGCTTGGCTACGCGAAATGTTCGGTATAGATCATGCCCACTGGCGACCTCTGCGTTGATCGCCGTTTCGACGAGGTGTTGAATCCGTTGCTGAACGTTTGCCTGAAGGCGTTGTGACCTGAGCGAGCAGCGTGTCGTCAAACGCAGACGTACCCGTTTGGAGCCGCAACGACTCTGCAAGGCCTTCATACTGCAACGGCACGATTTCCGCATCGATCGGACTTCTTTTTCCACTCGACAAGTTCCTTCAGATAGTCCAATGCCTTGTCCGAATGGCCGGCGGCTTCATGTGCGTCTGCGCACAGAGCGAGATACTCGGCCACATCGATATGGTCAACACGCTTAGCGAAGTCCAGCGCACGTTCAACTGCGGCCAATCCTTTCTCAACCGCGCCGGATCTCACATCGATCAGTCCAAGCAGCGCCTCGTGGCGCTGTGTAGTTCTCTCGCACTCCCAGCCAGCCGCGCAAAGCGACCGGATTCGTGCGCGTGGGCTTTGGCGTTCTGTAAATCACCTGTCAAAAGGTACAGATGCCCGAGGGTGTCGTGAGCGTTCGCCCTCCTGAGCGTGTCGAATCTCGTTGCGGGCACTTCGGTTGGAAGCGGTAATAGTGCGCTGCAACCCGGCTTCTGGATCTTTCAGGTGAATTGCGCAGTTCGCAAGGTTGTTGCGCGAAGCAAGCTCGAGATCCGGTAGCACGTGTTCGGTTGCCTAACTCGCGCGACCGGCTCAAGTAAACGATCGCCACGTCTAGCTGACCCATTGCTGCCCACAAATCCCCCACCCTCTTGATAGCCCAACCTTCTAGCTCAATGTTTCCAATCAGGCGCGCCAGCCTTAAAGATTCAGCATGTGCGACTGTCGCTTCGGTAAACCTGCCAAGGTCAGACAGAGCAAGCCCTTCGACTCCCTTCGCGTTGCACAGTAAGAGCCCTTGATCCAACGCGGAGGCCAGTCGCGATGCAACAGATGCCGCCTGCAACGCCTCCACAGGCTGCGCTGCAAAGAAAAAAATTCTGGCGAGCTGAATCAGAGCATCGACACTGTCCGGCGTGTGGGCATTTTCCGGCAGCGTCGTGAGATACCCCAGCGCCTCGGGAAGGTCAATGTCATTGGTCTTATCGAACTCGTCTGTGCGTGCCTTCAGACGGTCGCGCAATTCGGCAAAGGACAGCTTGGCAAGCTCGTCCTGTGTCATTTAACGGTCCCTGTATGCAGCCGCAAATCGCAACCACGCTGTATGCAAGGCGATCACATCGGCTACCCGAGCATAGCCATTTGCTTCTACAAATGAGCAAATACAAACGCAAAACCCGGCCGAAGCCGGGTTTTGGTTTATGCCACCGCGCCTGGCGGCGCAGCAGGACCGGGCGCTGCGCGCCGGCGCAGCTGCTTAACTGCTGCCGGTGCTGTGATGACAACGCGCTCCATCGCGATGGTTGGCATCTGGGCAGACCTAGAGGCAGATTGCATTCCGGTCACGGTGCCGCCCAGTACGACGGTGCTCATCACGACGGCGAAGAACGCTGCGACGATACGGGCTTGGGTAGAGATGGTTTTCATGGTCGGTCCTTTTGTTTGGTTCGTTGCGATGGACCGAACTGTAGGCAGCGGGACTGCTGCACGCGAGCGGCTTGCGATGAACTGCGTAAAGCGCGCCGTGAACTGCAAGCGCGCCTTCGTCGCGAAATCGGCGCTTTTTGCAGTTCATTCCGGCTTCTTGTCGTTTCGTCGCGCCGGACAGCGTTTGGGGCCGATTTTGGCGAGTCGATGGTCAACGCACCCATGGTGCGCGATTTCACCTCAGTTACGCAGGTACGAAACGCGCGCCGGGCCGCCGCAGCAGCCAAATCGCGATCGAGACATTGAGCAGGTTCCATAGCAAACCGTTGATAAAGGCGGCGCGATACGAACCTGTAAGGTCGAACACCGCGCCCGACATCCAGCCGCCGAGCGCCATGCCGAACAGCGTGGCCATTAACACCAACCCAACCCGCGCGCCGGCTTCGTTTGGCGCGAAGTACTCACGCACGATGATCGCGTAGCTCGGCACGATCCCGCCCTGGAACAAACCGAACAGCGCCGACACGATGAACAATGAGGTCACCCCGTCGAATGGGATATAGAGCAGCAACGCCACCCCTTGTAGCGCAGAGCCGAGCAGCAGCGTACGCAGACCGCCGATGTGATCGGCAATCCATCCGGATGCGAGCCGGCTGACGATGCCGGAAGCAAGCATGATCGACAGCATCTGCGCCCCGATGGCCGGCCCGTAACCGAGATCCGCGCAATACGCGACGATATGCACCTGCGGCATCGACATCGCCACGCAACACGCCACGCCCGCGATCATCAGCAACGTCTGCAGCGCAAACGGCGAAATGCCGAGCGACCGCGGCGCACGCGAAGCAACTGGCGCGCTGGTCGCATCAACGCCCCCATGCGGCGCGGAGCGTCGCATTGCATAGGTCAGCGGCAACATCGTCAGCAGGCAAATCGCGCCGATATACAAGTGCGCCGTTCGCCAGCCGACCGTTTCGATCAGGTGCTGCACGATCGGCGGCCACACGGCGCCCGCGAGATAGTTGCCTGAAGCGACGATCGAAACCGCAAGGCCGCGCCGCCGCACGAACCAATGCGAAATGTCCGCCAGCAACGGACCAAAGCTGGCGGAACTGCCGAGCATGCCGATCAGCAGACCCTGCACGAGCGCATACATCAACAAGCTGGACGAGAGGCTCGCTGCGACGTAGCCGATCGCCAGCGCGCATGTGGCACCGACCAGCGGCAATCGGACGCCGTAACGGTCGGATAGCCGACCCATCATGATGCCGCCAACCCCGAAGCCGAGCATCGTCAGCGTGTAAGGAAAAGACGCCGCGGCGCGTGTAACGCCAAATTCCGCCTGTATCGCCGGCAGCGCCACGACGACCGACCACATACCGACTCCGCCGACCGTGCTCAGCGCCAGTGCCGCGAGCAGCCGGAGCCATGCAGCGCGCGAGTCGATAAGATCAACCGTCGTTGCCATCAACGCGATACGCCGTCAAATTGAGCCGTATGAAGAAACGTTGGAAGTGCAAATTTTTCTGTGCCTGGCTGCCTCGCCGGGCTTCGCGGGAAGGTCTGCGATACCCAGGAAATCAGCGAGCAGTATCGCAGTAGTGCCACAGCTTATGCTTGTACATCTTCATCAACTGGACTGAAACGAATGTCGATCTCGATGCATGCCGCCTCCGTGCCCGTGTTCACGCAGATGCTCGGAAGCTTGAGCGCGCTGTTGCGCAAAGCCGAGTCTCATGCGGAGCAACGCAAGATAGACGCCGACGCGCTACTGCAAGCGCGGCTTTTCCCCGACATGTTTCCGCTGCGGCGCCAGGTCCAGATTGCGTGCGACTTCGCGCGTGGGGTTTCGGCGCGGTTGGCCGGCGTGGAAGTGCCGTCGTCTCCCGACACCGAGAAAACATTTGCAGAGTTGCAAGCGTTGATCGACAAGACGCTCGGCTTTATCGGAGGTTTGTCGCCCGCCCAGTTCGACAAGAGCGAAACCCGCGAAATCGTGACGCGGCCGGGCACCCCCAAAGAAAGACGCTTCAACGGCCAGGCGTATCTACTGAGCTACGGCCTGCCGCAATTCTTCTTTCACGTCACGACTGCGTACGCGCTGTTGCGGCACAACGGCCTGGAGCTCGGCAAGGGCGACTACATGGGCAAGTATTGAGAGATAGGCGCCCTTACCGTTGATCACTTGGCCAAGCCCATTCTCTTGGCGCCGTCGGTATAAATCTTTACGCGCTCTTTCATGAAGCCGTCCATCTGATCGACGCCGATGTTGACCAGCTCGAAGCCGCTTTTCGCCGCCAGCTCCTTCATCTCCGGATCATTGTTCAGCGCGGCCCAGAGGTCGGACATCCGCTTGCGCTGTTCCGCGGTCGACGACTTTGGCATGCCGATGCCGCGATAGGCACCGTCAATCCAGTCAACGCCGAGTTCCTTAAACGTCGGAACATCGGGCAGCAGCGGATGGCGTTGGTCCATCGCGACTGCAAGCGCGCGCAGTTTGCCCTTGTTGTTGACGGCGAACGCCGTGTAGCTCATCGCACCGTCAACGTGTCCCGCAAACACCGAGGTTGTCAGGTCGCCGGTGCCTTTGTAGGGGATGTAGGTCGTCTTGATCGCCGAACGCAGCGTTGAGCCGCTCGTGCGCTGCATGGTTGGCGGAATTAAGGCCGGATCCGCCCAAGACTGAGTTTCGAAGGATTTTCTTTCGCAAACTTGACGAAATCCGCAAAAGACTTAATCGGACTCTGGTCGCGCACGACCAGCGCATCAGGTGTGTAGTGAAACCAATACACAGGCGTGACGTCATCGGTTTTGTACTGCACCTGTCCTTCCAGCGGCTGAAAGACGATATGCGGCAAATTGACGCCAACGATGTTCACACCGTCGGCCGGCAGCGCATTCATCTGCGCCCACATCAATCCACCGCCAGCACCCGCTTTGTATTGAATGATCGTATCGATGGCCGGGCACTTTTTCTTCAATACAACCTGCTGATGCCGAGCCGACAGATCGGATTCGCCGCCCGGTGGAAAGGCTTGCCAATACAGGACGTTTTTCTCCGGACAGGGTTGGGCAATCGCGGCCTGCGCGACCATCAGGCACGAAATTGCGATGAGCTTTCTCATCTGGCGTCTCCTTTGGTTTTGGTTGGTTGCGGAAGAGCTTAAGCCGAGCGCCGGAGGCTGTCACGCAGCAACCACCTCGCGCCGCGAAAGCTCTGCCTTCAAACAAAGAAACGGCACGCCGCAACGTGCCGTTTGCCTGCTAAAAAAGATTAAGACTTACTGCGCGTACCTCGCCTTCGCATCGGCAACGCACTTGTCTTTGGCGGCACCGGTCAGCGGGTCACATTTTTCACGTGCGACTTTATAGTCGGCATCGCGCTTGGTGTCCTTGGCGTCGGCCTTGGCAACTGTCGTCTGGCGCGCGGCCTTCGCGTCGGCCTTGGCCTTTGTCTCTGCAGCCTTGGCAGCTTTTACACAAACGTCTTTGTCATTGCCGGTCTTCGTCGCGCACTGTTCCTTGGCCACCATGTAGGTAGCTTCGGCGTCCGCGATCACGGCCTTTTCGCGCGCTCTCGGCGTGTTTTCGTAATCCGCCTCGGCGCGTGCCTTGGCGCGTTTTTCTGCGGCCTTTGCCTCGGCTACGCAAAGATTCTGGGGCTGCCCGGACAAAGCGTCGCACTTGGCTTTGGCGGCTTTGTACTCAGCGCCAATGCGAGTCTTGGTGGCGCGATATTCATCCTTGGTGACGGCAGCGGCCGAACCAGCCAGCAAAGCGGCGGCCGCGAATACACAAACTTGCGCACGCGTGCGCATACTGGTCTGAATCATCATTTCTCTCCCTCGTTGTCGAAACCGACTTGACTTATGCAAGATGCGCTCCAGCTGCCTGACGGCGACTCGCGAACGAGGGTAACGCTGCGTTCGCCAACCGGTTTACAAGGGGCAAGCCCCGCTGTTGGCGCGCTACGAAACCGTTGAATGAATGCAGGTCGGATCCGCAGATCGCGCACGACGTCATCTTGATGATGGCGTCGCGCGATTCTTCGATCCGCGGATCCGGAACCGTGTCGTACCGAATGTCATTTCTTGCCCTGCCAGCACGAGCTTCATACCTGTCTTGTAGTTCGACTACTTAAGCAAGCAGAGATCAGCAAGCAAGAGGCTCTCCCGCAATGGTTTTCGCGACCCGGCCGCCATTTCGACTGCTCGCGTCGTCCGCCGAGCACGGGACGATCCACTTGCTTCATTTATGGCGTCTGTGCACGCATCAGACCGCAGCGGGGTAAGCTTCGCCCGCCGTTCCAGTTTGAGGAGACTTTCCTGGCCAAGCCCAACTATTCATTCGAGAAGCGCCAGCGCGAGATCGCGCGCAAAAAGAAGCAGGACGAAAAACGTCAGCGCAAGGTCAAGAGCGCTCCCGACGAGCCGGCGCCCGTCGATCAGCAGACCCAGCCCATACCGCCCGAGACCGACACTGCCGCCTGAACTGGCCGCGGCTGACGCGCGGGTCGCTTAACCCGCGAATTGCGGGTGATTGTCACGGCGCTTCGGTCCCCACGTTTCGAGTGCTTTTTACCGACTGGAAAGTCACGCGAACACGTTATGTTTGCCCGCATGTATCACGGCGAACGATTCAACAGCCTGACGCACTTGGCGGGAACGGCGCTGGCGATCGCCGGGGCCGCTGTGCTAATCGGGCAGGCCAGTGAGCAAGGTGATATCTGGAAGATCATCGCCTTCAGCGCCTTCGGCGCGGGGCTCGTGCTGCTGTACGCCGCGTCGACCCTGTATCACTCGTTCCGCGGACGCGCAAAGATCGTGCTACGCAAGATCGATCACGCTGCAATCTACGTACTGATCGCCGCCAGCTATGCGCCGTTCATGCTGGTCAGTCTGCGCGGCCCCTTCGGCTGGACGCTGTTTGCAGCGATCTGGGCGATGGCGCTGTATGGCATGTTCCGGACGTGGCGGCGCAATGATGGGGGTGACCCGTCGCCGATTCCGTACCTGATCATGGGGTGGCTCGGCGTCACCGCTTTTGTCCCGTTGATCGACAAACTCGGCGTCGAGGGCATTGGTTGGCTAGCGGCCGGCGGGGCGCTGTACACCGCGGGAATCGTGTTTTATCTGAACGATCGCCGCTGGCGGCACGCGCACGGCATCTGGCACTTGTTCGTGATGGGCGGAAGCGCGAGTCACTTCGTCACCGTTCTGTATTTCGTCCACTGACCGCGTCGAGCTAGTCTTCGATTCGCCTCCGCAGGGCTTTGACCTGCCCGCGGCGCACCTTCGTTTCAACGCGTTTTTTCCGCGACGATGCAGTCGGCCTTGTCGGACGGCGTTTCAGTGGGATCAGTGGCTGCAGCCGCAACCAGTGCATCGAGCCTCGCCAGCGCGTCTTCGCGATTTTTTTCCAGGCTGCGATAGCTTTGCGCCTTGATAACAACGACACCGTCGTCGTTAATTCGTTGGTCGCGTTTCGCCAGCAGTCGCTGCTTGATCTCGTCGGGCAGCGATGACGCACGAATGTCAAAGCGCAGGTGGATCGCGTTCGACACCTTGTTGACATTCTGCCCGCCCGCGCCCTGCGCGCGGATCGCGAGCAGTTCAATCTCCGCATTCCGGAGTTCGAAATCGATTGAACGGCCATTCATGTCATCTGCATTGTCAAGCATTCAAGAGCGCTTCGCCTTCGACTAAATTTAACGCACCCGTCGTGAACGACATGCGGTGAGGTGCATGCAACCTTCATGCGTGATTGCGGCCCGTGCCGTCGTGCATGGTAGATTGGTGTGCTCGTACGCTCACAAGGCGCTGCGAGCTTCGCTTTGCGGACAACAACTATTTCACGTTTTCAAACCAACATTTCGCAGAGCACTCTTCCGCCTCACCCACTAACCGGAGGAACACGTGCAGAAAAAAACATTGATCGCTGTTGCATGGTGCGCAGCACTGTTGGGCATGCCGGCCCCAGCGTCGGCGGCCTCATACATCGTGATGGGCGCCCAAGGTGCGAAGCTTGACCAGGCAGTTGCAAACGCGGGCGGCCGCATCACCAAGCGTCTCGCTGCGGTAGACGCCGTCGTCGCGGAGTCCGAAAGCGCTAATTTCAAGAGCAGGATCGCCGCCTCAAGTGGAGTGCAGGCGGTGCTGCCCAATATCAGCATCCGCTGGAAGCCGCGCGTAGAGCGTGGGCCCGAGGCAATTGCCGAGGTTTTGAACCCGCCGAACGCGGTCGGCATCGATTCGCGTTTCAACCTGCAGTGGGGACACGATGCGGTCAACGCGCCCGAAGCATGGGACTCCGGGCAGACCGGCACCGGCGCGCGCGTCGCAGTACTCGACGGCGGCTTTTCGCTAAACCATCCTGATTTCGCGGGCCAGGTCGACCCAACTTGCACGGCCGACATGACCGGCGAAGGGATCGCCTACGGGCCGAACCTGGATGATCCGACCGGCATCTTCAGTCACGGCAATCACACCGCCGGCACGATTGCGGCAGGCCGCAATGGCTTCGGCACGATTGGCATCGCCTATGGCGCGAAGCTGTGTCTGGTCAAGGTGCTGTTCAACATCGGCACCGGTAGCTTCGACGACATTGTGGAGGGCATCATTTATGCGGCCGACCGCAATGTCGACATCATCAACATGAGCCTCGGCGGGT
The DNA here is from genome assembly GCA_963829995.1 of uncultured beta proteobacterium. Taxonomy (GTDB): domain Bacteria; phylum Pseudomonadota; class Gammaproteobacteria; order Burkholderiales; family Burkholderiaceae_F; genus JACCZX01. The sequence continues at coordinate 63,537 of CAWHKW010000010.1, forward strand.
CGTTGGTGAAATCGGGCGAAGCGGACGTATACACCGCGCGCGAAGCGGCCGAGTTCAAGAACTTTGTCAATCGTGCAGTGACCTACGCGAACCAGAAGGGAGTGCTCGTCATCGTGTCGGCCGGCAATGATGCGAACGACGGCGACAAGGACGAGAATCTGATCCAACTGCCATCCGACACGCCGCACGCGATGTCGGTGTCGGCCACCGCGCCGATCGGCTGGGGCGTAAACCCAACCGTATTCCTCGACAATCCGACGTCTTACACCAACTACGGCGGTCGGTGATCAGCGTTGCCGCGCCAGGGGGTGACTTCCAGTATTTGCCTCGTAAACTGGACAAGTCTGCGTTGTCGCCACCGTGGTTCAGTTGTGCTACGTGTTCGACTATGTCTTCAGCATGGGCGGCGTCGTCGGAAACTTCTGCGTTCTACTACTGGAGCGCGGGCACCAGCATGGCGGCACCGCATGTCGCCGGTGTAGCAGCCCTGCTGGTCGGCAAGCACGGCAAGATGAAGCCGGCACAACTGCGCTCGTTGCTCGAGCGTGGGGCCGACGACCTGGGGCAGCCGGGCAATGATCCGTTCTACGGCGCCGGGCGTGTGAACGCCATGAAATCGCTCGGCTTGCGATAGGTCGAGCGGTAAACATCGCTTCGCTTCCGCGACTTTCAAAGCCCGCACCAAGTGCGGGCTTTTTTATGCGCGCATCGATGTGAATCTTCCACTTGACCTGCGCACGGTTTGCGCGAAGCTCGCGCCCTCGCTCGCCCGAGCGCGCTTCATTTGGGAGGCGCCATGAGAAAGACTGATCCCGTTCGTTAGTCGGCCGCACCAGCGCTGACTCGGACTTTCCGATTCCTGCGCCGCGAAAGCGGCCGCGACCTTCACGTTGATACGAAGCGCGTGTTTCTGCACGCGCCGTTCGCGCGGCAACGCGCACGTCTCGAGGAATTGGAAACGCATGAATACGATTTTGATGGATCGGCTGCGGCCGATCGGTTTTACGCCGGCAGTGGCGCAAGCGATCGCCGCACTCCCGACACCCGACGAAACGCCGGGCACGCCGATGCGCCTGATCGAAGCGCACCGCGAAACGGTGCGCGTCAACGACGGCGTGGATGAACTTTCGGCACGTCCGCTGCCCGGCTTGCTGCGTTCACTGTCCGAAGCCGGTGAATGCACTGACGGTCGGCGATTGGCTGTCGGTGCGTTGCGATGACCACGGCATGCTTTGGGTGCAGGCTCGAATGCCGCCGTTCACCCAAATTGTGCGGCGCGATTCATCCGGCGCACGGCAGTCGCTGGTCACCAACGTCGACACCGCGATGCTGACGATGGGCCTCGATGGCGACTTCAACATGCGCCGGCTGGAGCGCTACCTGGCGATGGTGAAACCGGCGGGTATCTGGCCCATCGTGATTCTTACCAAGCGTGATCTGTGCAATGACGTCGATCAGCGTCTCGACGCACTACGCGAGCGATTGCCGCACGACCTCGCAGTGCATGCCGTCGATACGCGCGCTGCGGCTACTGCGTCCGAGCTGGCGCCGTATCTGGGCGTCGGCCAGACAACTGTCGTGCTGGGCTCGTCGGGTGCCGGCAAGTCGACACTCACAAACACGCTGCTCGGCACGCAGGTGCAGTCCACCGGCGCGGTGCGCGCCGACGACAGCCGCGGCCGGCACACGACCACTTCGCGCTCACTGCATCTGCTACCGACCGGGGGCTGCGTGATCGATACACCCGGACTGCGCGGTCTGCGGCCCGATATCGACGAAGACGATCTGGCGGCAACGTTCGACGACATTCGAGCCCTGGCCGAGCACTGCCGCTTTCGCGATTGCCACCACCAGGGCGAGCCGGGTTGCGCAGTACGCTGCCGGCGTCGCCGCAGATCGCCTGACCAACTACCAGAAGCTGCTGCGCGAGATTCGGCGCGAGACGCTGACGCCGCTGCAAAGGCGCGAGCAATTGTCAATGTGGAAGATTCGACACCGCGCAGCCGAGCAGCGAATGAAAATGAAGCGTGGCAAGGACGGCTAGCCATCGCGAGCCGATCGGCGACGGCGGTCTGTTCGTCGCCCTATCGCCGGTTTCGTCTCCGTCTGCCCGTCGAAACTGCAATCCACGCCGGCTTTCTTGCACTTCATCGCAAACGCGTGGCTTGCGGTAGTTGAACTGCCTACAGTGCGTTCATCGACAAATTAGCAATCAGCTTTTCAGGAGCAGGCCATGATCACGAAATTCGAAACAACGTTGTTCTTCGCTACCACGGCAAGTGCGCTGGCACTGGCCGCGGTGGTGGGTATCCAGGAATTGAGCGCTGGGCCAGCCGTGCAACAAGCAGTCGCGATGCCGATGATTCAGATGGAAAGAGTCGAAATACTCGGCGAGCGGATCGTTCCGACGGCCAAGCGTAGGGCCCCCGAGCAGGTTGCGCTGGTTCGCTAAACCGGTGTTGCTTGCTGCGGCCGGCGGCGGGGTGATGAACCCCTCCACCGGCCGCTTTTATTTTGCGCCTTCCGAGTCCTGCGCTGCTTCCGCGCCAGGCGCAGGACGCTGGCGGAGCTGCAACGACATGCGCCACGCCATCCAGCCGAGGCCGAGGACGGCCAGCGCCAGCACCGCCCACAGCAGATAGCGCGACCAGCTCGCTTCACTCGCAATGCGCTGCGCGCGTTGCTGTTGCACAGTGATGGCGTCGGCGCTCAACGCGACCGCTGCAATCGGCAGGCGCGACCCGGCCGGATCGTCGGCGGCGAGCATCGAACGCGCGTCGAGCACAGGCCCGAACTGCGCGTCGGGATTACCGACCGCGAGTTGATATGGCCCCGGTGCGCGCGCAGCGAACACCGCGCGTACCGGACGCCATTCCGCTTCGATCGTCGGCGGCGCGCCGTCGAGCGGCACGGGGAAATCGAAGCGCAGGCGATCCGTGCGAACTGGAAAAGACAGCGCTGCGCCTTCGATCTCAACACCCTCGCGCAGCACGCGAAACGCTTCGACCGCGCCGATCGGCTGCCACTGCTCTTGCGCGCGGCGCGGCCCGAGACTGTGACGGCGCGCGCGCGGCAATGGCGCGCCATCGTGCCGGTACACCTGCGCGCGCACGATCCGATTCAATTCCGGCACGCGCATGAATAGCCGCGTGATCGGTAGCGCCTCGGGCACGTCGACGTACAAGTGGCGACGGTCGTCCGACAGCGTCGCCGCCAACGCTGCGCGCGGCAGCGTGACGCTGGGCGCGACGCGCTCGATGAAGTGCGCGGCGTCGATATCCGGAGCGTCCTTCGAGGTCCACGCGACGCGCAGAAAGGCCGGCGGCCGATCAAGCTCGAAGCGGTTGCGCTCGATGACGTCGCCCAGGCTGCGGCTGCGCGCCAACGCGCCGGAAGCCAACGGTCGCCAGAAGACGAGGTCATCGCTTCCCAGAATGTTGACCCTGCCCGCATAGTCTGCCGCGCTGGACGAGAACGTCAGCATGAGCCGGCCCTTCAAGTCCTTCAGCGGCCGCGCATCGATCAGATAGCCGCCGATTGCGGGTGACTCGGCTGGCAGCGTTCGCCGCCGGCGACAGCGGCCCGATCTCTACGACGGCCCGCTCGCGGTCACGCTCGACTCGCAGCGCGAATGACCGCAGCAACGACTCGCGCGCTTCGCTTTCGGCTGGCAAGCGCGCCAGCCGCAAATCGACTGCGGCCGGGGTCGGCTCCACGGGGGCCGGGGCCGGAACGAACGCTATCGGCAGCGCCTGATCCTGCGCGTTGAAGATGCGCAGATCGGACAGATCATGCGTCTGCGCCGCCCGATACACAGGCTCTGGCAGCTCGATCACGTGCAAGCCATCGCCGGCAGTCGTCAGCGGCCAGCGCGTTGCAAAGTCCGCACTGCTCAGCGTCTGCGCGGTGGCGACCGCTGCGGCCCAACTGCACGTGGCCACAATCGCTTTGACCCATGCCGGCCTCATGCTGCACTCCTGGCGGGTTGCGGTGCTGACGGCGGAACGGGCGCCAGGTATCCGATCAACAGGATCAGCACGCCGACCCCGACAAACGACACGATGCGCGCGATCGTTCCCTGGCCGGACAAGTCGACAAAGAACAGCTTGACCACCACCGCCGCAAGCAGCACCGCACCTACCGTCCACAATCCGCGCGTCGTGCGCCGGTGCGCAAACACCATCAGCGCCATTGCAGTCATCGTCCACAACAGCGACAGCACCGCCTGCACGACCAGCGATTCCGAAAGCGCATCGACAGTCCATGGCACGCCGGCCAGGAAGTGAACCGCGCGCAACGCTGCTGCATTCAGCGCGATGAACCCCGCCGCGCCGAGCGCAAAGCGCACCGGGCGCTGCCAGCTGGCGCGCTGATCGGCCAGATGCCAGCGCAGCACCGCCGCCAGCGCGAGCAGCGAAGCAAGATCCAGCGGATTAAGCAGCGGCAGATACGGGATCGGTGCTGGGTCACCCGCGGTGAACGCGCTGACAAAGACGAGCCAGCCCAGTGCGAACATTGCAAGCCCCGGTGCACCTATCGACGCGTACGCAAACGGCGCCGCACGCATCGGCCAGCGCATCGCGTACTGAACGACGAACCAAAGCGCAAGCGCGGGCACGGCTCCCCAAATGCCATGGAACCAGCCGGCGCCGGCAATCGTGTCGATACGCAGCGCGACTTCTGCGGTGATCATCGCGGTCAACAGCCACAAACCTCCGACGTGCAGCGTCGATTGCGCGTTGGGAGGCACGCTAAGCGCTGCGCGCTTTTCCCACGCCAGTCGCGCGTAGAAAAATCCCCACGCCAATGGCCAGACGATCCAGCCGTAATGCCGGCTCGGCATCAGCGCGCCCTCGATCGCCATCACGACCGCCGCCGCGCAAGCACGATATGCGCAACGAAGAACCCCCACGACAATTGCAGCGGCCAGGTCCATTTGAGTTTGTGCGCCAGCCAGACGAGCAGCGCCGCCGTCAAACCGATAATCGCCAATGCCACCTGCGCGGCGGCCCACTGATCGTCAATGCGTGCCCAGGTTTCGGCAAACAGCGCAAACAGCCACACGAACACGCCGAGCGCCAATAGCGCGGCAGCCGCGGTGCGCTGCCTGGTGCCGCCGGCGAGCGAGAGGAGTGCCGCCGTGATCGCAGTCACCGTCACCGCGAATCTCAGCAGCGTTGTCACGCTCACTTGCAAACCGAACCCGGCAATCGCGCCGGCGCGCGCCTCGGTGGCCATCCACGCGAGCACGATGATCGCAACGCCGGCCACCCATTCGGGCGACAACGCTTCATCGCCGCGCCGCCGGTTGGCGACCATCAATGCGAGTGCAACCCCGCACCATGCGACCACGTACCACGGATAAGGCAGCGGCTGCCACACCAGCAGCACGACCCACATCCATCCGATAAATCGCATCGCCCATGGCGCCGCATCGGCCACCCGGGCGCTGCCGCGTCCCCACTTTTCAGGAATCGCGATACCACGTGCCAACACGAACGCGCTTGCGAAAGCGGTGGCGGCGAACACTGCGAGATTCAACGTGAATCCCGAAAATTGCGGCAACGTGTTGATCGCGCCGGTATCGAGCGCGCGCAACAGAGCGACCGCGCCGGCCGCGTGCAACGCGAGCCCTGCCAGCGACGGCAGGATGCGCTGCTGTCGCGCGCCGACCCAGAGCAGAGCCAGCCCTTCGAGCGCCCACGCGGCCGCGGTCCATTGAGCACTCGCCGCCAGCGGAACCGCCAACGTCAGAAACGCGACGCCGACGCCGAAGTTCGCTTCCACCAGCACGCCCAACGAACTGTCACGCCGCTTCAGCAACAGCGCCGAACTCACCAGGTAGGCGGCCGCCGCAACGGTCGCCGCCAGAGCGAGCTCGACGCCGTCGGTCAAGCGCGACTGGATGCCGAACGCCGCCAACGGCAGCGCGAACATCAGCGTGGTGTCGAAAATGCCGCGCTTCGCTTGGGGTTGTCGCAGCGCGTACAGCAGCGACACCAGAAGAAACAGCAGCCAGAACGCAATCAGGAATCCCTGCGCGATCGGGTACTGATCTTCCACGTAGCGTTGCGCGACCCACGCTCCCAGCACGCCGAACGTAAACGCGAAGCCAATCCAGTTCAGCTCGCGCCAGGCGCGAAACCACGCAATGCCCAGCACGCCAAGGTTGAGCAGCAAATAAAACGACAGCAGAACCTCGATGCGGCCTGAACCCGTCGATACCAGAATCGGGGCCAGGAAACCGCCCGTTGCGCCCAGTGCTGCGAGCGCGCGAGCGTTTTGCGCAATCGCCAGCACACCGGAAAAAGCCGCGAGCGCGGCAAGCAATGCGAACGCCGGCACCGCGGGCAACACGTCATACAGGCGTAGCGCGGCGAATACCGTCAAATACAAGATACCGATAGCGCCGCCCTGCAGCGTGATTGCATAGCCCGCACGTTTATGACGTAAGCGCCACCCGACCACGAGCAGCGCGAGCGCGCCGAGCGCCACGCCGACCAGCCGCAGCTCGATGGGAACGTGGGTCCGTTCGGCGACGTAGCGCAGCAGAAACGCAACGCCGACGAACAGCACCAGCAAACCGACGCGCGCCACCGTGTTGCCGCCAAAAAGCCATGAGCGGGCGGCGGCGATCGCGTTGTCAATCAACGAAGACGCAGCACTTTTCGATGAAGCAACACTCGCGCGCGGTGGTGCCGGCGTGATACCCGGCGGCACAGCAGCGGGCGCGCGAGGCTCAGTGACCCATGGCACGTCGAGCGAGGCTTCGTTCCTCTTCGTTTCGAGCGGCGGCGCTGTAATCACCGGCGTCACGGGCGCCACCGGCGCTACCGGCGCCGCGTCGGGCACCGGATCCGCCGCGACCTCGTGCACAGCCGGCGCATCCCGCCGCAAGCTCTTTACCGAATACTCGAGCAGCGAAACGCGTTCGAGCAGATCACCGATGCGCACGTGCAACTGCTTGTTATCGGACCGCGCCTGATCGCGCGCGTACAGCACATAACCAAGCACAAACCCCAGCGGCACTGCGATGATCAAATGCGCGCCGTCCGCCAGTCCAACCAGCGCGCCGATGATCACGCCAGCCCAGATTGGGCCGCGCGATGTCCGAGCAGTTGCCTGTTCCATCCGTGCTCCCGCCGTTTAGTGGCTCGCGGCCGCAGCATGCCATCGCCTGGTCGCGGCCATCCGTTGAAAAGCGTCGTCGCGGGCCGCGCTACCGACGGCACCGGAACGCGCTACCGGCAGGGCCGCGCCGTCAGCGGCCGCCGCGCAGTCTCTTATGCATGCACACGGCCGACGCCGGGCACAGCGTCGTGAACTGTGCGGTCTGCTGCAGCGCGGGCGGTGCGCTCGCGCGATCGACCCGCAGATAATCAAGCAGCGCGAAAAAGCCCGGCACCGTGGTCGTCATCAGGTACATGTCGTCGATCCCGCGCCTGACTGCAAGCCGCTCGACGGCTGCCACCAACGCAGCGCCACGGCCCTGCCGATGCAGCGACGACAAGACAACAAGTGATCGCAACAGCCCTGCACCACCCGCGTTTTGCAAACCGATCGCGCCCACGACCTGCTGCGATTCACGCATCACCAGAAAGTCGACCAGCGAATGGCTGCTTGCGAGATCGTGATCGGGGAGCCGCGCCTGCTGCAACAACTCGATCACGCGCGGTCGATCGCGTGCACGCTGCGGCTCTATCAGGAACGGCTCGACCTGCATGCCGCGATTGTGGCAGCTGAAGCGCTGCTAAATAACGATCTGCGTTCCGATTTCGATCGCGCGATTCGGCGGGATACGGAAAAAGTCGGACGCCGGCTGCGCGTTGCGCAGCATCCAGCCAAACAGGCGGCGGCGCCAGGCTGCCATCGTGCTCTTGCCGCCGACAATAACCGCCTGGCGCGAGAGAAAGAACGAGGTCTCAGCCGGGATGACTTCAAACTCGTGATAGCGTCCGAGCACACCCAAGAAGACAGTGACGTCATACGGATCCTGAAATCCGAGCCGCACCTTGACCGCATGGCAGCCGTCGCCCAAATCCTGAATCTCCGTCATGTCGGCCGCGTCGACGTGCGGGACGGTACGGCTGATTGCTGTCAAAAACACCACGCGCTCGTGCATCACACGGTTGTGCTTCAAGTTGTGCAGTAACGCGTGCGGCACGTAACCGGGTTCGAGGGTCATGAACACGGCCGTGCCTTCTACGCGCTGCGGCGGATAAACCGACAAGCTCTTTAGAAATGGCTCCAGCTCGATTCCGCTTTTCGTCAGCTGTCGATTGACTAGCGAGCGCCCGCGCTTCCAGGTAGCGAACACCAAATACAGCACCGCCGCAAACGTAATCGGGAACCACCCGCCGCTCGGAATCTTTGCGCTATTGGCGGCGACGAACAGCGCCTCGAGTGCAAGCAACGGAACGAATGTTGCGAGCACGCGCCACGCCGACCAGTCCCATCTGAAACGCGCAACGATGCTCACCCCAAGAGTCGTGATGACAATCGTCGACGCGACCGCAAGTCCATACGCAGCGGCAAGGTTCGACGAGCTGCCGAACCCGATCACCAGCACGACGACGACCAGCAGCAACAAGAAATTGACCAAGGGTATGTAGATCTGCCCAGCCTCGGTTTCGGACGTGAAATCGATTTGCATGCGTGGCAAGAAGCCAAGCTTGATTGCCTGGCTAGCAATGGAAAACGCGCCCGAGATAACGGCCTGCGACGCGATAACGGTGGCTGCAGTAGCGAGCAACACCAGCGGTAACTGCAACTCGCTCGGTGCAAGTAGAAAAAAAGGATTCGCGGCGGCCCTTGCATCTGACAGGACCAGCGCGCCCTGGCCGAAGTAGTTCAAGATCAAACACGGCATGACCAGCCAGAACCATGCAGTGCGAACCGGGCGTGCGCCAAGATGGCCGATGTCGGCGTACAAAGCTTCGACCCCGGTTATCGCCAGGAACACTGCGCCCAAGGCGAAAAAGGTTTTGCCCGGCTCGGCTGCCGCGTAACGCAGTGCATACAGCGGATCGAGCGCGAGCAGCACTTGCGGGTGGCCCACAATCTGCCAGAGCCCGAGCCCACCCAGAACAACGAACCAAACGAGCATGATCGGGCCGAACGCGCGGCCCACCGTCGCCGTGCCTTTACTCTGCACCATAAAGAGCGCGACCAGCACGATCAGCGTGAGCGGAATGACATACGGCGTAAACACCGGCGACACTACTTGCAAACCTTCGACCGCCGACAGCACCGAAATCGCGGGAGTCACTACGCATTCGCCGAAGAACATCGCAGCACCGAGAAGGCCGGCGCCGACCGCGGCTTGGCGAAAGCGACCGGCAGCCGGTATTTGTCGGAGCACCAGTGCGAGTAACGCCAGGATCCCGCCTTCGCCATCGTTGTCGGCGCGCAGAACCAGCAGCATGTACTTGATAGATACGATCAGCGTGACTGCCCAAAAAATCATCGACAACACACCAAAAACGGCATCGGCCGTGAAGCCGACGCCATGTGCGCCGGCCAGGCTTTCCTTGAATGCGTACAGTGGACTGGTGCCGATATCGCCGTAGGCGATACCAAAGGCGGCGAGCAATATGGCCGGCGATAGCCTGCGATCCGATGAGGTCATCGGCTCCAAGCGACTATGCAATTAACGGGTGTGGCGAAAAGGCGGTGGATGATGCGCTCGGCGATCGAGGCGATACCTCACATCGTACTTCAGTGAGCGGCAATCGTTCGACGCACGCTTCACGCCGCCAGTGCGTTCACCTCGCCTGCGGCCCGATATGCAAGTGCATCTATCACCAGGTAATAGCCGGTGCCGCGCTGGCTTTCGATGTGCACATCGTCGATGCCCGCCGCTCGCAGCCGGGATCGAATGCGCGATACCAGTGCGTCGATGCTGCGGCCTGCACCGCCCCCGTTTCCGGCGGAGCCGATGAACTTGGCGGTCGTTTCGCGGCTGACGGCGTGGCCGTAGCGCACCAGCAGCAGACGCAACATCGCAAATTCCACCCGCGTCAGCCGCAACGTGATCTGCCCGACCGTCAGCGTGGTGAGATCGCCGGCCATGTGCACCGGCCCGAGCTCGGCGCTGGTGGCCAATGGATTCAGGGAAACGGAGCTTCCGCCGAGCAGCCGCTTGACCTTGGCAACAATGAAGCGAGGCGATGCTGGCTTGGCGATGAAGTCCGCAGCTCCCAGTTCGAGCGCCAGAATTTGATCGATCTCATCGCGTGCTGTCGCTAGCACGACAACCGGCGCACATCGTTGTTCAACCAGAGTTCGCAACGCTTCAAACGCACCGTTACCGAAGGCGTCGGCGTTGAGCACCACGGCATCGACGCGAATCTGCTCGAACAACCTCGCTGCAGCCTGCGAGTCGCCGACGGCCACGGCGCGCACGTTGTGCGCCTTAAACGCTTCGCGCAGGGCTTGCATGCATTCTTCCGGGGCGCCCACCAGCATGCAAAGTCGGTCCATGGCTACACCGACGACGAAATCGCGCTCGTCCCTGATCGGAGCCAGGATTCGCGAATCCGCCGCCCGCCCATGCCTCGGCGGCGCCGCAACTCGCGAAACATCGACCAGCGCGAACCAAACCCTGAACGCTCGGCAATCTCCGCAAGGTCGGCATCGGATCCCTCGATCAGCCGCTCAGCGGCGCGGATCCGCTTCAGGCGCAAGTACACCGCGGGTGACACGCCATGCAACACGCGGAACAAGCGCGCCAAGTGGTACTTGGACAAGTGTGCGGCGGACGCAATGTCGTCCAGCGTTACGGCGCTCATGTAGTTGGAATTGACGTAGTCGGTAGCGGTCATAACCCGCCGCAGAAGTTCGGTCCGGGTGGGCAAGCTGGCAGGCGCGAAAGCAACCGCTTTGCTATGCCACTCGTCATCCGCGGTCAACAGGTTCGCGTACAGCTGGCGTATCTGTTCGGCGTACCAGTCGAGGTCGGCAACGCCGCATCGGCGTGCGTCGCGCAACCTGCGCAGGCACGGCGTTACGACGTCGTCGTGCGGGCGCAGATGCTCGGCGAAGAAGTCGTGCTCCGCAGCGTTCATCTCGTGCGCCCGCCGCGTCGAGCGCGAGAAGAAAATCGTCAGCGACTCCGCGGCATCGCGGCGCTGCGCAAGTACTGAGTACTCACGGCCGCCGTTCAGCATCAGATAGCTGTCTGCGTCAACGCACAGGGTGCGTCGACCGACGATGTAGGTTTCGACTCCGTGCCACACTGCCCTCACCGACGGCGGGCCTTGGACTTTGAGCTCAAGCGATGCCGATCCAGCCTGCGACCAGACGACGACATCGCGATCGTCCCGCGCGTCGAAGGCGGCGTCGCAGCGGCCCTCAGTCGCGCCTGTCTTTCTGAAATGTTCGGGAATCGAACTCGCCAGGGCAACGTATGGCTGCATTATCGAATATCTGTGTATACAGATAATGGCCTAAAAAAAATCAGATCCGGTGCGCGCTGGACAGCGTGAGCAACATCGAGTTGACGTCTTGCAGGCGCCCGGAATCTGGAGCGCGTGCCGGTTAGGCGCTTCATCACCTCTGCCTGGGCTTTTTCCCACAGCGGCATCGCCGCGGAAAATGCTTTGCGCCCACGCGCCGTGGCTTTGACCCGCTTCTCGCGCCGGTCGCTGCCGGCAACCATTGAGATCAGCCTGTCGCGCTCGAGCAGCTTGAGGGATCTAGTCAGGGATGAATCGTCCATCGCGATTACCTTCGCAATCTTTCCCACTGTGCCATCGTCTAATGCCACCACCGCCCACAGAACGGCGAGCTGCGTCGCTCGCAATCCACTTGGTTTCAGATGCTCGTCGTACGTGCTGGTCAACGACCGCGCGGCCATTCGAACGTTGCCGCACAGACAATCAAACCCACTGTTGCGAAATCTCTTCAGAACATTATGGTGTCCCGTCATCTCTGCGTATACAGCCAATGTTGTTGAGCCGAGACGGATGCTAGCGCAATGCGCACGAAACGTCGCAAAGGCGGTGTCAACCGCCTTTTTCGGGGTGCGAATCGGCAGACGAAAAAAGCGGGCGGCGCCGATAGGCGTCCGCCCGCGAACGTGGAGTTCGTTAAAAGGTGTAGCTTGCAGCGACGGTATAGGTTCGGCCCAATGGGTTCGACCACTGGTCGTCGTAGCCGCGCGCGTTGAAGCGGGATGACTGGTTGGAGAACGGCGGGTCGGTATCCAGCACGTTCAGGATCCCGCCGCGCAGGGTGATGCCCTTGAAGCCGGCATACGTCACCGAGAGATCGAAGATCGAATAGTCCTGAACGCGGTTGTTGCGGAATGCCGGCGCCACGCTGCTCGCGCCGTTCTGGTCGACATATCCCGACAGGAAGCGGTGGAACAGATTCCCCGACCAGACGCTCTGCTGCCAACCAACGGTCGTCACCTGCTGGTAACGGATCACCGGCCCACCCGTAGTGGTCGAGTTATTGAACTGCCCGTTGTAATTGCCGACGGGGCTGAAGAACTGTCCGTCCTTGACCACCTGGAACTCGTACTTGATCACATACGTGCCCCTAACCGCAACGGAGAATCTGCCGTAGCTCGTGGCGTCGCTTTGCCAGTTGGCCTGCAAATCCAGACCGCTGGTCTGCACTTCGCCCAGGTTCTGATTGGTGTTGATGACGTACGCGAGGGGATCGACGCCGCCCGGGTTCTGGCACGCACCGAGTGCGGCCTGCCGCGCTGCCGGCGCTTGACTGCATCGAACGAACAAATTGGCGTACTGCACCGGACTACCGAAAATGGTTTGGTCGCCGATCACGCTGATGGCGTCCTTGATTTCATAGTTCCAATAGTCGATGCCGAAACTGAATGACCGGACCGGCTGCGCCACGAAACCGACGGTCCATGCCCGCGACTCTTCGGGCAACAAGGCTTGATTCCCGCCCTGCAGTTGCTGAAACTGAAGACCACAATCGCGGCTCGGCTGTGCACCCGCAACCGGGACGCCGTTCGGGCAGAGAACCGGATCGTTGTAGCGGGTCGGAGTAAACGTGGTCTGTTGCGGCAGATACAGCTGGGTCAACGTCGGCGCCGCGAAGCCTGTATTGACCGAGCCCCGCAGCAGCAGTTGCTCCGTCGGCGTGTAGCGGAACGACACTTTGGGATTGGTCGTGGCACCGAAATCGCTGTAATGGTCATAGCGAATCGCGGCGTTGATCTCCAGACTCTTCGCCATCGGGAAACTCATCTCGAGGGCAATTGCGCGAATGTCACGGTCGCCCTCGCGCAGTGCGCCCGAGCCTGCCAAGCCCGAACTTGCGGCCTGGCTCGCTTTCGGCACGTCGGTGCGGTAAACCATTTCCTCGCTTCGAAGCTCGGCACCGAATGCAACCGTGATGGGCCCGCCAGGCAACTGCCCGAACTGACGCGAAGCGACACCGCTCAAGCTGCTCAGCTCGCTCTCGCCCTCCTGCACGACGCCTGGCACCGTGTTGGCCTGCAAATAGGCCAGGCCCGCGGGCGTCTGATCGCCGAACGGATTTAGAAATGGCGCACCAGCGGTGCCGGTGACACCGTTGCGCAGCGCAGTGGTGGCGGGGTAGCCGTTGATGAATTCGTTATCGATCTCGGCTTTGGACCATAGCGCTGCGGCCTGGTAGTCCCAGCCGGCAGCCGACCCTTCCAGCGCGGCGACGACGCGCTGAGTGTTGTTCTCCTGCTCGTTGATGCGCGACCCGAGCACGGTGGTGCGCCATGAAACCGAGATCGGCTGCGTCGGATTCAGCGCCGGGTCGGTGACCGGTGTAATGCCGTTGCCGGGATAAAACGGGCTGGCCGGAGTCATCGTCAGCCCCGTCTCGGGCGACGGCGCAACGCGCGTTGTCAGCTTTTGATACGCATGAAAATATTCGAGGGACGCGGTGTGGTTGGCACCGAGCGCCAGCGAGCCTCGCAGAAACGCGGACCACTGATCCTGCTCCGGGATCGTATACGTGAAGTTCTGTGTGTCGGCGCCGCAAACCGTTGTTCCAAGACCAAGGCCGCCTTGTGCAAACGTCGGACCTGAGTTGATCGAGGTCGGCGGGAAGCAGTTCGGCAGTGACGGATTGGTGGTTGCAATTGTCGTCACGCCGGCGACCGACTGGCTGTAGTTACCGGGAAACGTCGTCGGACTCAACGCATTGAAGCCATGCTCTGGAATGAACGCGCTCCGCGAAAAATCGCGCTCGTTGCCTCCCATCGGCTTGCCTGCCCGGTAGTTGAAGCTGCCGTAGACGTTCCATCCTTGCTTGGCCAGATCGCCGAGGCCGCCAAGCAGGTTCGCCGTGTAGACCTCGCCGCCGCCCTCTTCCGGAATCTGCGCTTCCGCGCCCACCGTGACGCCCTTGTAGTCCTTGCGTGTGATGAAATTGATGACGCCCGCAATGGCGTCGGTTCCGTAGGTCGCCGAAGCGCCGTCAGGCAGGGTTTCGATGCGATGAACCGCCGCGAGCGGCAGCGTATTCAAGTCGACTGCGACGCTCGAGAATGGATTGCTGACGATTCGCTTGCCGTTCAGTAACACGAGAGTGCGCTGCGCACCCAGCGAGCGCAGGTCTGCGTAAGCGACGCCACCATTGCCTTGGCTGACCGACCGGCTGCTGACGGTGCCGCCCTGTTGCTGCGTGATGAACTTCACGGCTTGCTCGGCGTTGGTCACACCAGCTTTCTGCAGCTCTTCGACGCTGATCGAAATCACAGGCAATGCCGTCTCGCCTTCGATGCGGCGGATCAGCGAGCCGGTGACTTCAACGCGATCGAGTGCTTGCTGCGTCTGGCCGAGTGCTGCCGGTGCAAATCCGATAAGGCCAGCGCTCAATGCGGCGCTAACCGCAAGGCTGAGTTGCGTTCGCTTAAACATCTGTTGATATCCCCCGTTGTCGCTTAAACGGCTAAGCGCGGCGAGACTATCTTTCGCGGGGGACACGACGCGTTGCAGTTATTGCTAATCGTGGCTGCGCCGCGTGCAAAACAACGTCCGCGCGTCATGTAACGCGGGCGTTGCAATCCAAAAAACAAAACCCGCCAACGGCGGGTGTTGTTCAGTGCGATCGGCCTAGAGAAATTTGTAGGTGACACGACCGTAAAGGAAGCGACCCCTCGGATCGGCATACAGCGGGTCGTATCCGGCCTGAAACGATGTCTGGCCACCCGCGTTTGTGTACGGCGGATCTTTGTCGAAGATGTTGCGTGCGCCCAGCGTCAGCGTGAGATTCTTGAAACCGGTGTAGACGCCTTGCAGGTGATAGATCTCGTATGAACCCACCTTGCGCGGTATAAACGCCGGATCGGTCGGGTCTTCGAATGATCCCGGCAGATCGTCGTACTTCTTCTGAAATTGCTGCGCGAACGTCAGTGCCAACGGGCCATAGGTCCAGGTCGCCGCGGCATAGTGGCGCCAGCGAACGACCACGCCACCGGTATTGTTATTGGCGGTGTCGAGCACACTGCTGAACGAGCCATCCGGGTTTTGCACGTCGTACTTGCTGAAGTAAGTGCCGTTCAGCGAGAACCCCAACTGGCCATAAGTACCGACCGGCGTCGCGGCGCGAAAGTCGACATCGAAGCCGGTCAGGTACGCACGCCCGAGGTTGATGTTGGTTTGGTCGATGTCAATGATCGGCCCCGGTATGGTCACGCCCCCGACGACCTGCGGGGCACCGCGTGTTATCAGCGATCCATAGCGTCCGAGGTCGGACAGGATCGTCGCCGCCGGAATGCCCTGCGAAATCACTTCTTCCAGCTTGATGTTGAAGTAATCGACCGCCAACGAAACGTTGTTTGTCGGCTCGAGAACGATGCCCGCCGTGACGTTTCTTGACTCCTCGGGTTGCAGGGCGCTGTTGCCGCCATTGGTGATAGGAAATTGAGTGACGCAGTCGAGCCCGGATCCGGTGATCGGACAGCGAATCGGATCGTTCAGTCCGGGCGGAGTAACACCCGTGGTCTGCGGCGCATGGAGATCGAGCAAGCTGGGCGCGCGAAAACCTTTGCCGGCCGACGCCCGCAGCAGCACCTGCGTCACCGGCGAATATCTAACTCCGACTTTCGGATTGGTCGAGGATCCGACGCCTTCGTAGTCGTCGTAGCGAACCGCGGCATTCAGTTCCAGCGAACGCAGAACCGGCGCCGCCACTTCCGCGAACAACGCGTAAACGTTGCGGTCGCGATCTACCGGGAAAAAATTGCCTCCGAAACCGGTCAGGTCGCCCTGTTGCAGGGCCAGCGCAGGATCGAGTTGGTAATCCTCCTTGCGGCCTTCGGCACCGAGCGCCAGACCCACAGGTCCACCCGCCAGTTGCCCGAATTGCGTGGAGGCCGTGCCCGAGAGACTGAACAAACTGGTCTGTGTTCTCAGCGCATCTCCCGTGAACTTGGTTGCGTCGAGTGCCGCCTGCACTGCCGGAGTTTGCGGGCCGAAGAAGTTGACCTGACCGCTGTTCAGGAGCGGCATGATCTGCGTCAGGCGGACGAAGCCATCATTGACGGTTTGCTTGACATCACTGGCGCTATACAACAGTGCGGTCTGATATTCCCAGTTTGACCACGTGCCTCGCGCGCCGAGAACCAATCGAGACGCTTCGGACGTATCGGTCGTGTCTCGATCTCCTACTGCGGAGGCGCGCCAGCGAACCAGCAAATCGGGCGTCGCGCCTCCGGTTTGCGACTGCACGAAAGCGGTGGGGTAAAACGGGCTGGCCGACGTCAACACGATTGTCGAATAGGGAATGCCGCTCACTTCGCCCGGCGGCAGCTGGCTACCGCCGACGAAGGAACTGTAGGGAAACATTCCTGCCAACGGGTTGTTCAGCGGAATCGTGAACTGGTCCGAAATCGGCGTCGGCTGAATGCGTGTGTTCTGTTCGCTCTTGTAGAACGATCCTTCGGCAAACAGCTGAACGTTCGGCGTCAGGTCGTAGCGTCCACTGGCGAAGAGTCCATAGCGCTCGGTTTCCGGAAACAGCGAAAGAATCGGCGAAGGATCGAAGCGGCAGGTCTGGACTCCAAAGGCCTCGAACAAAGGGCTCACGGTGGCGTACGGTCCCGGACAACCTGGATACGACGGATTGCCGCCCGCCGACCCATCTACCGCTGCGACGTTCGCCGGAAAGGTATTGCCGGACGTCGTGTCGTTGAGGTTGTCGGCATTGATGCCCGACGCGGCAAAGGCGCGGTCGCGTCCGAACAGCGCTTTCTCTTTCTGATAACTGACGACGGCGAACGCGTTGTACCTGTCTTTCGTGAGATCACCGAAGCCGAACGTGGCACTGGCGCGCGTGACCGACCCTGAATCGTCGCGTGCTGCGCCGTATTCCGCGGTAGCTTCGATGCCGGTGTACTCGCGGCGCAGAATGAAGTTGACGACGCCGGCGATTGCATCGGAGCCATAGATGGCCGACGCACCGTCTTTCAGAATCTCGACGCGATCGATCGCTGCGAGCGGAAGGCTGTTGATGTCCACCGACACGCTATCGTTGGTGAAGCCGTACCCGTACGGCGAGACGCGCCTGCCGTTAATGAGCACCAGCGTTCTTTGCGAGCCAAGTCCACGCAGTGAAATCGCGGAGATGCCGAGTGTCGTCGCTGAAGACGCAGAAGAGTTGGTCAGCGATCCCGAACTCGAGTTCGCCGCGATCGTCTGCATCAACTGTTCGACGTTCGATGCACCGGTACGGGCAATCTCCTCGCGCGTGATGATCTGCACCGGCAATGCCGTTTCGGCGCCGATGCGCTTGATGCTCGACCCGGTGACCTCCACACGATCCAGTTGCTGTGGGGTTTGCGCCATTGCACCAGGCGCGGTTCCAACAAGTGCGCTTGCGAGTGCCGCGCTGACGGCGATGCTGAGTTGCGTTCGATTGAACATCTGTCTCTCCTGAGTCGTTCAGAACAAACTCTGGCGAGGCTATCCGCGCGCGTCTCGAAGACGGGTTGCAGATATTGCTAATCAAACGAACACAACAAAAAAAACAACAGCCCCGTTCGCTAAGCGCCGCGCAGTGCGAAAGTCGAATTCGCAATTTCTGCACCACCCATGAAGACATCGAAAAGCTACGATCGCCTGAGGCGCGGCGCGAATGTCACACCCGCATTACAAAAGGATGCATCAATGTCACACGCACGCTTGAAAGTTGGGGCTGCTCTGCTGGTTGCGCTGACCGCATCGGCGCAAACGCCATCCAACGTCGCTGCTCCGCGCTGTTCGTCGGCCGAGTATCGGCAGTTCGATTTCTGGCTTGGCGAGTGGGACGTGACGCAAGGCGACAAAACAGCGGGCCACAACAGCATCCGCTCAATCCTGAACGGCTGCGCGATCAGCGAAGAGTGGTCCGGAACTCGCGGCTTCAAAGGCAATAGCCTTAACTTCTACAACGCCGATACGAAGCGCTGGCACCAGACCTGGATCGATTCGCAGGGACAAAGCCTTGCGCTAAGCGGCCAATTCGAGGCCGGCAGCATGACGCTGCAAAGCGCGCCCGTGGACACCTTTCCGCGCCACAGAATCACCTGGACACCGACGCCCGACAAGTCGGTTCGTCAGTTATGGCAGGTTCAGGACGCACCCGGAGCCGATTGGAAGACGTTGTTCGACGGCAGGTATTCCGCTCGTCCGCCAGCTTCATCGAGCAGCCCGAGATGAACCGCGCAAATAGAAAAAGGGCCCGTTAGTCACGGACCCTTTTTATTGAGCCTGCTTACGAGCCGCTGTACACCTTCCATTCGTCGACGAACATCTTGGCGCCTTCCTTGGTCATCATGTCGCCCTTCATCATCATCTTGCCTTTGTCGCCGGGCATTTTCTTCATCTTGGCCATCATCGCGTCATAGCGCATGCCGGCGGCATTCATGAATTCCTGCTTGGTCATCATGCCGTCTTTGTTGGTGTCGGCTATTTTGAAGAAGTCGTCAAACTTGAATATTTCATCGGCCATTGCGACGGGCGCAAAGGCCATGCACATCGCCATTGCCGGAATTGCCAACCATGCTTTCTTCATTCGTCATCTCCACGTGGTAAGGATTGCTTTCGATCGGATTGCGCTCCCTAGGCCGTCATCCGTCCGTCCCCGATTTCGTGCAGGTACACGAGATCGGTGCTTAGTCGAAGCGCCATGCGGTTGATTACAGCCCCTGCATCCGCGCAAACCCTGATGTAAATTCGGTTTTGAGTCGATTCAACGCGGGTGTCGTTCAATGGCAGGACCTGAGCTTCCCAAGCTCAAGACGTGGGTTCGATCCCCATCACCCGCTCCACAAGTAAGCTTTGCACGATGAGCTAATAAGAGCCTCTCGATCACTGTAAACGGCAACGCAAGAAGCTTGGAAGCACGGCGACAACTATTGCGCAATTGCTGGCGCAACTTGACACAGCGGGCAAACGCGTCGCGGTCGAGCGTAATGGCGAGATCGTCCCGAAAAGCCTGCACGGCGTGACCAGGCTCGCAGGAGGCGATCGGCTTGAAATCGTGGTGGCGGTGGGCGGCGGCTGATGACTGACGACACACTCGCCATCGGCGCGCGGAAGTTCAGCTCGCGCTTGTTGCTGGGCACGGGCAAATACAGAGATCTGGCACAGACCAAAGCCGCGGTCGAAGCAAGCGGAGCACAGATCATTACGGTCGCCATTCGCCGCACCAACATCGGCCAGACGAAAGGCGAGCCCAATTTGCTCGATGTGCTGCCACCTTCGAAGTACACGATGTTGCCCAACAGCGCCGGTTGCTATACGGCCGATGACGCGGTGCGCACATTGCGCCTCGCGCGGGAGCTACTGGACGGCCATGCGCTGACCAAGCTCGAAGTACTCGGCGATCCGCAAACGCTTTATCCGAACATGCCCGAGACCATCAAGGCAGCCGAACAACTGGTGCGCGAAGGCTTCGACGTGATGGTCTATTGCAGCGACGATCCGATTCAGGCGCAGACGCTCGAGTCGATCGGATGCGTTGCCATCATGCCCCTCGCGTCGCTGATCGGCTCGGGCATGGGGATTTTGAATCCCTGGAACATTCAGCTAATCCTTGAAAAGGCAAAGGTGCCGGTTATCGTCGATGCGGGCGTAGGCACCGCAAGCGACGCCGCGATCGCGATGGAGCTCGGATGCGCCGGAGTGTTGATGAATACCGCGGTTGCACATGCGAAGGACCCGGTCAGAATGGCCGGCGCAATGCGCAAGGCTGTGGAAGCGGGGCGGGAGGCGTTTCTCGCCGGCCGCATGCCGAAGAAACTTTACAGCGCGAGCCCGAGCTCACCGGTCGGCGGCGTGATCGCTCCGATCAAGGCGGCTTGAACCCGTTTCCAATTGCCACCGGCGAAGACGGTGTCGTCGGACGCCGGAGGCCGCCGCGCTCGTTGAGCAAATGGACTCGGTAGATCGATCTGCGCTGCCCATTCGCAGCTTCACTTTGCGCCGCGGGCGTTTCACTGACGCGCAGCGGCGCGCATTCAACGAACTGCTGCCGGTTTTCGGTATTCCATACACGGCAGCGCCGCTGGATCTTGCACGCGTGTTCGGCCGCAATGCGCCGACGGTCCTGGAAATCGGCTGCGGTATGGGCGAAACCACACTGCAGATGGCGCAGTCGCGGCCGGACATCGACTTTCTCGGCGTCGAAGTATTCACTGCCGGGGTCGGCGCTCTGCTCAAGGGCATCGAAGAACGTCAACTCTCGAACGTTCGTATCGTGCATCACGACGCGGTCGATGTCGTACGCGAGATGATCGCACCGGACGCATTGGCAGGGATCCATGTCTACTTTCCCGATCCGTGGCCGAAGAAAAGACACCACAAGCGCCGGCTTTTGAAGCAGCCGTTTGTAGGCTTGCTTGCGAGCCGCCTCGGCCCAAGCGGGTACCTGCACTTTGCGACCGACTGGCAGGATTACGCGCAACACGCACTGCAGGTGTTCGACGCGGAACCACTCCTCGTCAATCTGCACGCACACGAGTCGCCGACGCCGGAAAATCCGCTATTCACCCGTCCGGTCACCAAGTTCCACGCTCGCGGTGATCGGCTTGGGCATGCCACATGCGATCTGGTTTTCGTTCGAAGACCACCTGACTGATAGCAAAACGAAGCGGCCGAATCCGCCGAAGCGTGAAGTCACAAATCGGCCATAAGCGGACATTGCTAACGCAAGCGTCGCCGGGAAACATGTCTCTGTGATCGAACGAGGGATCGTCCATAGATTTCTTGCTATCACGTTGGCATCACTAGTGTTTTTAGGCGGAAATCGCAAGAAGATGTAAATGGAAAACGAAGTGGAAGCCGTGGAAGTTGCGGAAGTTGTAGAACTGTTGGCGACGAGCTTGACTTAATCGGCGGCGGCGCATGGGGTGACTATTGATGTAGTAGAGCTGAGCTACAAGCGCGCCACAGAGCGGGCTAACTATCGTTAACGCAAGCGTCGCTACAGGGCCTCCGCTGTGGGATTCCGTATTAGTTGCGCCGCGGTTAAGCTTCAATCAAACGAGAATAGGAGGAGACATGATCAGGCTGCCGGCCGCACGATTTTGAGAACAGTGTTGCTTGCGAGCGCCGCCGCGCTTAGCACCGCATCGTATGCGGCTCCTGTCATCACCTTTCTCGGTTTCTACACCGATCGCTATGCTCCTAATAGCGTCCCTAACTTCGCCACTGGTGTGATTGGCAACCATACGCAGTGGGATGTTCAATTGATTTCCAGCGACCGGCCAATGCCGTCAACGTGATCGCCACCGCCAGGAGGTGTCCAGTTCAATCTGTTCTTCCTGGGATCACCGATATTCGCCAACTACCTTTTTAGCCGCCGCTCGGTTCTATTTTCCGAGCAGGGATTGCTCGCGTTCGCCGCCTCGTCGCCGCCATGGGGTTTTGTGGCCACCGATACGTCGGGCCGCTCTACGGCTTTTTAGACCATAGCCGAGCCGGAGCTGCTTCCCTTTGCCTCCGACGTACAGGCTTCGGACCATGGCGCAACACCGACAATCACATGGTCGTTGCACAACTTGTCGGGGTTTGACGTCGACCGTGTTCGCCTGCGGGCGATCGATGCGACGAGCGGTTTGCAGATCTTTCAGGCCTTCCTGGCCGCCGACGCGACCAGCTTCACGTTGCCTGAGGGCGTTCTGCTCGCGGGTCACAGTTACTACTATCGAGTGATCCTTGAGGATCTAAACAACGGCCTGATCGAGAACCGGTCCAATGCTTTTTCTGCCGCTGCAACGACCGTGATGACCGTCCCTGAACCTGAAACACTTGGGCTGATTTCGATTGCGTTGCTCGCAGGTGCGCTGGGGATTCGACGCCGTCCTCGCTAATTGCAGCAGCGACAGCAACGATGTGTGTCGGAGTCATAAAGGATCGCGGAGGACCAAGTTGAAAGTCACATAGCCTCAGGGCTACGTGAGGAATGTCCGCTTTGAAGCCTCGCTGATGTCTGCAATGGGTCGATAGCGCTCGTCACATATCGGCCAGAAACGGACATAGGCATCCGCTTCCAACCTCATGCAAAGCAGACACGATGCGTGCTGGTCTGATCACTTTCACCGACGCCCGTGGCGGTGCACGCAGCTGCAAACCGCGCGTGCCGCACTGACATCCGCATCTGGCTGACGCGCCGGGCTTGGCGAAACCGCGGCGAAGGCGCAGCATCGCGCCTGCGGCCAACGCGTAGGGGCGCCATGAACGACAACTTCGCAGTGCCTGGCTCACTGCCGGCATCGCAGCGAATCGCCACGCTGGACATCCTGCGCGGCTTTGCGCTCATGGGCATCCTCATCATGAACATGCCCGGCTTCAATAGCTCTTTTTTTGCCGAGGCCGACGGCTCGCACCTGTGGACCAGGGCAAGTGCGACCAGGCGGCGGAGTACGTGCGCGAAGCGCTGTTCTCGGGCAAGTTCAACAGCATGTTCAGCCTGCTGTTCGGCATCGGCTTCACCATCCAGTACGCGCGCTGTAGTCGAGCGCGACCCGGCGCATGCCACCACATCTACCTGCGGCGGCTGGCGGTGCTGGCCGGTCATCGGGTTAATACACGCCTGGGTGTTCTGGCCCGGCGACGTGCTGCACACCTACGCCATCCTGGGCTTCGTGCTGGTGATCGGGCCTGCGCCGCGTGAGCGACCGCGGCATCGTCGCCGCTCATCGTCGCCTGCCTGGTTTACCCGGCAGTGTCGGGCGCTGTTGCGGCGTGCTCGTCATCAGCAAGGACATCACGGCCCAGCGTGTGGCCATCGCGCAGGGCTTCGAGGCCAGCAACAACGCCGCCTACGGCAACGGTAGCTTCATCGACGCGGTGATCGAGAACACGCGCGTGATGACTTTCTTCTACGACAACCCGCTCAGCCTGTGGAGCACGTTCGGCTGGTGGGTGATGTTGGGCCTGACTATGCTGATCGGCCTGCTGGCCGGCCGCCGCTGCTGGGTCGCAACGAGCGGCTGAGCTGATGCCGCAGATCCGCCGCTAGACCTGGGTGGGCGCTGGGCATCGGCCTGGCCTGCGGCGTGGCGTTCACCGTCATCTTCGAGCTCAACCGCAGCGCCGGGCCCGTCGCCGATCAAGGTGTTCGGCAGCCTCTGCTACGGCCTCTCCCGCCTGGCGCATGATGCTCTTCTACGTGCTGGTGATCGTGCAACTGGCGCAGCGCGCGGCATGGCAGCGGCGCCTGGCGCCGCTGGCCGCCGCCGGCCGCATGCCGCTGACCAACTACCTGATGCAGACGGTGATCTGCACCGCCCTGTTCAACGGCTGGGGCTTCGGCCTGTGGATGAAGGTCGGGCCGGCCGTTGAGCCTGGCACTGTCGCTGGCGCATCTTCTTCGGCGTGCAGGTGCCCTGGAGCCTGTGGTGGCTGAAGACGCACGAGCGCGGGCCGATGGAGGCGCTGTGGGCGCGGCTGACCTACGGCCGCGGGCGCGGTGCCGGCCGCCAAGGTCGTGCCGCAGTGACTTGAATCTATACTTGGCGCCGTCTTCCATCAGCGCGGCCGACGCACCGCGCTCATCGCCACCGCATAGCTGCCGATCAGCTGGCGGTGTCGGCGCAAATCTCGCGTCCCCGCGCGAGGTACTCGCACTGGTGGGTGAGATTACTGGTCACGCGCACAATGTACTCGATCGTGTCCGCTCCAGGACGCGTTGAATGGTGACTTGGGGTCGAGAGCGGGCGTCGACACACTAGCGAGCTGGCTGCGAAACTGCGCTCTAATCCTCGGTGTAATTCGCGCGCGGCTCGTCGTCCGCGAACACCGCACGATTGGCTGCCCACGCGCGCAATTCATCGATTCTCTCGGCCATAACCACCGAAAGCGGCCGAGTACGTTCGATCTCGGCAAGGATATCCGCCGGGCGCAGCGCTTCGTTGCGAGCGCGCGCTTCGAACGATGCCGAAACGATCGCCTGCTCGATTTCGGCGCCCGAATACCCGTCCGACAATTTGGCCAAGCCGGGCACATCGAACTGCGCCGCGTCGTAGCCGCGCTTCTTCAAGTGAATCGTTGCGATCTGAGTGCGGGCTTCGTCATTCGGAAAATCAACGAAAAAGATTTCATCGAAGCGCCCTTTACGAATCAGCTCGGGCGGCAGCTGTGAGATGTCGTTCGACGTCGCCACAATGAACACCGGCTGGGTTCGCTCCGACATCCACGTCAGCAGGCTGCCAAGGACGCGGCGCGACACACCGCCGTCGCCATCACCGCCGTCCACTGAAATTCCCTTCTCGATCTCGTCGATCCACAGCACGCACGGCGACATCGCTTCGGCGGCCGCGAAGGCGTTTCGGAGATTGCGCTCGGTCTCGCCGTAGTACTTGTTGTAAAGCGCACCGAAGTCGAGCCGCATCAGCGGCACGCCCCATTCGCCTGCCACCGCGCGCGCCGCCAGACTCTTGCCACCGCCCTGGACGCCCAGCAACACGATGCCTTTCGGCCGGTCGACATTGGCGGCGCTCGGATCGAGGAACGGCTGGCGGCGCAGCGATATCCAGTGCTTGAGCCGCGCCAGACCGCCTACGTCGTCGAACTTCACTTTGCTTTCTTCGTACGCAAGCGAAGCGGCGCCGCCCAGCGCTTCATACTTGGTGGCAAGCACGCGTCGCACGTCGTCTTGGCTGATTGCGCCGTCGTCGCGCAGCGCCTGGCGCACCAGCCGCCGCACGTCGTCCTGTTCCATGCCGAGCAGATGCATGATCAGCATTTCGAGCGCTTGCTTGTCGCCGCGCGGCCTTTCTCCGGTTTGATCCAGCCGTGGGAGTACCGGACCGAAACCGGGTCCGTCGGTTACGAAGCTGACCTGACCGGCTACCCGATTGCCGCCGTCGACGGCGACATCGGTCTCGTCGACGAGGCGACCAACGAGCTGCTCGGGCCGTCGTATCTGGTGGTCGACACCGGGCCGTGGATCTTCGGCCACAAGGTGATGCTGCCGGCCGGGGTTGTCGAGCGGATCGACCACGTCGAGCGCAAGGTGTACGTCGACCGAACCAGGGACCAGATCGCACCGCCCGAATACGACGAACTCGACGACGACGCCACGTATCGAGACCGGCTCGGCGGCTATTACTCCGAGACATACAACACTCCGGGCACCCGGATGTGACCTGAGCCGGTGCAGGCCTATTGGGTCTGACTGGACAGCTTCCTTGTGATGAGCAATACGGGTGGCGCGAGTGCTCTCCCCAAGTACCGCGCCACCCGTGTCGCCGGCGGAACCGCTGCCTTCGAATACGACGCCCGAGACGGCGATGGCTGCCCGGCCGCGGACGACCTGATGGCATTTCCGCAGATCAGCCCGCCGATAGTTGCTCGAGTGCGAATGTAGCGACGTAAACTGCTTCGTCAGCTATCCCAGGGAGTCAACGTGATCCTCGAACCACCTGCCGCCCTACCATCCAGCCCTTGCTGGAACAGATCCGGGCGAGTGTCATCGGTTCCGGCCACGTGTTAGACGGGCCGTTCGGCCCGCGCCCGTTGGTCTATGCCGACTACACCGCCAGCGGCCGCTCGTTGTCGTTCATCGAGGACTTCATCCGCGAACGGGTGCTGCCCGCGTACGCCAACACCCATACCGAGTCCAGCGGAACCGGTCTGCAGACCACTGTTCTTCGCGAGGATGCCCGGCGAATCGTCCGCGATGCCGTCGGGGGCGACGACGACACGGTGATCGTGTTCTGCGGGTCGGGCGCCACGTCGGCCATCGACAAGATGGTCGGGATTCTCGGCCTACGCTTCCCGCGCTCCGCCGGGGCGGGTTCGCTGCCGCCGGACGAACGCCCAGTGATCTTCATCGGCCCGTACGAACACCACTCGAACGAGCTGCCGTGGCGGGAGTCGATCGCCGATGTCGTGACGATCCCGGAGGACCCCGACGGGCACGTCGACCTCGACGCTCTCCGCGCCGGGTTGGTCGCTTACGCCGACCGGCCACTGCGTATCGGTGCCTTCTCGGCCGCCTCCAACGTCACCGGCATCCTCACCGACACCCGGGCGATCGCCCGTACTCTGCACGAGCACGGCGCGCTGTCCTTCTGGGACTTCGCCGCCGCAGCGCCTTACGTCGAGATCGACATGAACCCCGCCGGCGATCCGCTGGGCTACCTGGACGCGGTGTTCCTCTCGCCGCACAAGTTCGTCGGTGGCCCGGGCACGCCGGGGGTGCTGGCCGCCCGGCGGGAGCTGTTCGGTAACCCGGTGCCCGTCGTCGTCGGCGGTGGAACGGTGTCGTATGTCAACCCGGTCGAGCATCGCTACCTCGCCGACCCGGCGCACCGCGAGGAGGGCGGCACGCCTGCCATCGTCGAGTCGATCCGGGCCGGCCTGGTACTTCAGCTCAAGGGAGCCGTCGGTACCGACGTGATCAGGGCCAAGGAGGCGGACTTCGTCCGGCGGGCGATTCGATCCTGGGCAGCGCACCCGCAGATCGAGATCCTGGGCAATCTCGACGCCGACCGGCTGGCCATCGTGTCTTTCGAGGTCCGTCGGCCGGGTGGCCGTCGGCTCCACCACAACCTCGTCGTCGCCGTCTTGAACGACCTGTTCGGGATTCAGGCACGCGGCGGCTGCTCGTGCGCCGGCCCGTACGGCCACCGGTTGCTCGACATCGATCTCGACACTTCACATGAGTTCGAACGCGAGATCCTGCACGGCTGCGAAGGCATCAAGCCGGGCTGGACCCGGGTGAACTTCAACTACTTCATCGACGAGGACACCTTCCGCTACCTCGTCGAGGCCGTCCACCTGATCGCGAGCTACGGGTACCGGCTGCTCCCGGACTACTGGTTCGATCCGCTGACCGGACTCTGGCGGCACCGGGAGGCTCCTCCGAAGCCTGCCGTGCGGCTCTCGACGATCAGCTATGCCGACGACGGGAGATGCGGTACCCGGCTCCCGACGTGGCCGCGCCCCCTTCGCTAGCGGACTGCATTGACCAGGCCCGCAAGATCCTCGAGTCGCTCCCCGATCCGGAGCCGGACGACTCCGACGATGCCGTCCGCGTTTCCGCAGAGTTCGAACACCTGCGCTGGTTCGAGCTGCCGGCGGCGAGCCTTTCGCCCTCCACCCTCAGTTTGACCACGTTCACCAGGCGTACCTATACATCACCAGCCTTGCAGGCCTGGTGATGTACGGGCAGGGGTGGTGAACGTGGTCATTCCCACCGAGGTCGGCACCGCCACCTAGCTGCGTAGCTGAAGAGACGGCTCGTCGATGTCGTCGATGTCGACATCCGGTCGCCGAGCGAGCGCGCTCGGCCACCACATCCTGCCACCGACGTCGAGGTTCAGGGCTGTCACCAGCACCGACCTCACCACGAGCGTGTCCAGCAGGACGCCGAAAGCAACCGCAAAGCCGATCTCGGGCGAACGCGACCACTGGCAGCGTGGCCAGAACGGCAAACGTTCCCGCCAGCACCAGACCAGCCGACGTGATCACCCCTCCGGTGGCGGCGAGACCGATGAGCGCCCCGCGCCGAGTGCCGAATTGCCGCGCTTCCTCGTGTACGCGGGTCATCAGGAAGATGTTGTAGTCGATCCCGAGCGCGACCAAGAACACGAACACGAACAACGGGAAGGCGGTGTCGGCTCCCGCGAACCCAAGGAGGTGCTCGAAGACAAGGGCGCTGACACCGAGGGCCGCGGCGAACGACAAAACCACCGTGGCGATCAAGATCAGCGGCGCTACCAGCGCCCGCAACAACAGGACAAGGATGACGAACACGGCCACGAGTACCAGCGGCATGATGACCCAGCTGTCGCGCTCTGCTGCCCGCTGGGCATTCGAGGTTGACCGCCGTGGTTACCACCGACGAGAGCATCGGCATCCGGGAACCGCGTGAACGCTCTTCCCGGGCCTGATCGACGGTCTCCTGGGCCGCCGTGCTGTCTGGAGCGGCTTTCGAGGGTCCCCTCGACGAACGCGTAATCGCCCACGACGACGGGCTCGCCCACCTCGGCGATCTCCGTCGGTGCCGGCAAGCGCCTCGGCCACCGGCTCAGCCGCTGCCCCGGCGGAGGACGACGAGCAACGGGGAGTCCCCGTTCCGGCCGGGAAGTGCCGGGGCCAACGCCTCCTCGCCGGCGATGGACGGCCGGCTTGTCCACGAACGAGTCGCGGGTTGAGCCAGCACCCCGGTGTCCAGGCTGACCAGGCCGAGCGCCATGGCACCGAGCGCAAATGACGGTGCCGATCCAGACCGCGCGCGGCCGGCGAGCGATGCGCTGTCCAATCCGCGCCCAGGAAGCCTGTTTCGGTTGGCTCGGCCGAGCCGTAGCGCGGCTTGACGGGCCAGAAGACCCAGCGCCCGACGAGGACGAGCAGCGCTGGCAGAAGTGTCGACATGACCAGCACGCCCGCGACGACGCCGATGGCGAGTTACCGGGCCCATCCCGGCGAGTCGAGTTCATCTGCGCCGCCAGGAGGCAGAGCATGCCCACGGCGACGGTGGCGGCGCTGGCAATGATCGCGGGGCTTGCCCGGCGCAGACCAAAGGCCATCGCCTCGTGCCGGTCCTCGTGCCGGCGCAGCTCCTCCCGATAACGCGCCACGATGAGCAGCGCATAGTCCGTGCTGGCACCGAACACGAGCACCAGCGAGGATGCCCGCGGTCTGCGCGTTGACGGTGACGCCTGCGTACTCGGCCAGCAAGTACACAACAGGCCTGGGCGATGGTGAGCGCCACGAACGCGGAGATCACCGGGGAACAGCCACATCACCGGGCTGCGATAGGACAGCAGCAGGATCACGATGACCACGGCCATCGCCGAATAGAGCAAGGTGGTGTCAATTCCGTCGAAGGCTTCGGCGAAGTCCGCCGGCGACACCAGCCGGTCGGTGACGTACGCCGACAGCCCGTCGGGGGTATCGCCGATGATCTCGGTCATCTCGTCGACGACCTTCGCCGATCTCGAACCAGCCGCCCTCACCGGGATCGATCTCGGAGCGATTACCTGCAGCGCCTCTCCGTCTCTCGACGGAACAGGCCCGACGACCTCGTCGGGAACATTGTCGAGCGCGCCGATCTCCGCCGTTTGAGCAGCCGCCACGGCGGTGTCGTCCGCGGTGATGCCGCCCTGACCGCTCGTAGACGACGATCGCCGGGGAAGCCGGTCGCCAGTGGCGAACGCCTCCTGCTGGAGCTCGACGACTCTGGTCGACTCCGCATCGCCGGGGAGCCACGACGCCGCGTCGTTGTCCTGAGCACCCATCAGCTTCGCCGACAACGGATATGACAGCGCCATGACGGCGATCCAGAACCCGACGACGAGCCACTTCGCGCGCCGGCCGCAAACCGCCGCTGCCAGCCTGGCCATCACGTCCATGTCGTCACCTCAGCCGACGCACACTCGACGTCTTCGAGCATGCCAGGTGTCTCCGCGCCGGGGATGACGTACCCGTAAGGCAGGGGGTAGGGCAGTAGTGCAATGCGTCACATCGACATGGTCGGCCAGTCAGGCGGCCCGGCCGAACATGGCCAGCCGGCGGGTCTGGGCATCGGCCTCGGCGGGGATCGATGGCCGCTCGGCGATCGCTCCAGACGCGCGATACGAGTCCTCCTGGATGACGAACTCGTCGGCGGAGAAATCGACCAGCTCGGGGTCGAGCCGGGTGTCAGCGCCGATCGCGGTGGCCAGGTCCCATGCATGCACGACGTGGTCGAAGATCAACTGAGTGAGGTAGAAACTCACGGGGAAGTCGCCGAAGGAGAGGTGGACGGTCGACTCGACGGAGGGCAGCCCACCGACGGCTCGGACAGCTTGGTGATGTGCTTTTCGCCATGCCGCCATGGGATCGTCGCCGAGTTGATCGCCGTCGAACTGGTCGCCGATCTCCTCGATCGTCGCTCCACGCAACAGCGGCGGAACCCATAGGTCCTCGACGGTGACATGGTTGACCAGGGTGCGGACGTTCCATTCTGTGCATGGATGTCCAGCGTCCACTGTTCAGTGCCGACCTCGGCGACCCGGCGGTCGAACTCCCGACACGATCGTCCGAACAGTTCCACGACGTCCACGTGCCCTCCTCCACTCCCGCGGCCCAAACCGTTGGCTCGCATCGTAAAGGGAGGCCACCAAACCCATCGGATGCGGAACGAGGATCAATGGTGATTCGGTTCATTCCGGCCGAGTTTCGCCGACGTGGACCTCCTCGGCGTCCGCCGGCTCCGATGCCGATGCGAAGTGAAAGGCCCGGTTCAGGCCGGTGATCTCCAGCACGCGGCGAACATTGGGCTGGACATCGAAGAGCGTGACACCTGCACCGCGCCGGGCTAGCCGCTTGCGCAGCAGTACCAACATGCCGAGCCCGCTCGAGTCGAGATAGGAAACCGTCGACAGATCGAGATGCACCGATCGGTCAGATGGCAGACCGAGAATCTCGTCGCGTAGATCGGGCACCTGGGTGACGTCGATCTCACCGGTCCAGCGCAAACTCGTCACCGCATGCCCGTCGGCGACCGAGAACACCGCTCGGGGAGCGGGAGTCGAGCGTCGGCCCATGAACATCGCCTTAATCAGCATGAAGGGGAGTTGGACGCCGACTTCTTGACGACCGCTTGTTCCAGTCTAAACGGGCCATTCGCTCGAGCACCTGGTCGAGCGGCTGGGCCGAGCACGATCTCGCTCAACTCGGCATAAGCGGTCTGCGGGTCGGTGTTGCGCGGAGGGTCGCCAGGATGCTGATCCATGGGCCGGCACGTCCATCCACCATCGAGCGGACCGGTCGAACGCGCCACGCGCTAGTCGACGGGCGCTGAGTGGGCGGAGCACTCGCTACCCAGGAATCGGCAACCACGAAGCCACCGACCTCGCTGCCGCTCATAGGCGGCAACCACAGTGGTGCTCACGTTACGCGCGTTCGACGAGAAAGGCTCGAGTCTCGCCGCTGGTAGCTACGCGTGCAGCACGTACGCAGTCAACCACCCCGCAGATGCTCGACCACGTCATCGGGCCAGCGGAGCGTGTCTGGCAGCCGGTTGCGATGCACCGACAACTGCAGGTAGGCGTCGGCGTCGGTCGAGCCGACCAGCCCGGCCTCGCCGAGCATCCGCACCACCGGCGTGAACTCCTCGGTGTACCAGCGCCAGGCCACGGTGACTCGGTCCATGTACCGCGCCTCCTGCTGCATGAGCCGGAACCCCCACGCCTCGATGGCCTCGGACAGCTCGGTGTAGGCCCGCGGACGGGTGACGCTGATCGAGGCCGCCTGCAGGCCCGGGCAGCGGTACCCGGTCGAGGAAGATCCGACGCTGGTATTTCGTCACGAGGTCGCCGCGACGCCTGATCCCGACGGCATCGACTCGGGTGGTGATCTCGGTGACGTACCCGTCGATCGTGTGAAGGCGCAGAGCCAGCGCGACCGAGATCCGATGGTGCCCGTCGCGGACGAAATGCAGTTCGCCGATCCGGTACAGGTCCACCGGAGGGATGAACTCGCCGCGCCGTTGGGCCAGCGCCAGCTGAATCCAGCGTTGCCTGTTGACTTTCGCTCGAGGGTGGAACCAGCAATCGAAATCGCGTGCGCGGTCAACACTGCCGACAATCGTGGCGAGACCAATGCTCTGCAGCCCGAGCCGGCGTTCCCCGGTTCGTCCGAGCGCTGCGACGACATCGTCGAACAGCAGCATCTCGGAGGCATCGGACGGCTTCCCCTGCAGCTGGACGATCACCTGGCTGAGTACCTGCCGGCGTCGGGCCCGCTGGAAATCGTTCTCCGCGTCGGCCTGGAAGTACCCCGTATCAGGCATGGCCCTAAAGCTCGAGCACTCGGTGACCGACGACGTTCACCACTGCAGTCGCGCCTATCAGGCGATCCGGCATGGATTGGTCGTAGGGGTGGATGTGGCCGTGCACCAACATCCGTGGCTGCAACTCTGCGACCACCTTGTGCAGGCACTCGAAGCCATGGTGCGGCAGGTCCTCACCGTCACCGCAGTGCCGCGGCGGGGCGTGGGTCGAACAGGATGTCGACGCCGCGGCCGTCGCGCCGGCGCAGCTTGCGTGCCGCACGCACGACCCGTCGAGCTCTGCGAGCCTGCTCGGCCTCCGACCACTGGTTGGGACCCGCGCGGTAGCGCAGGCAGCCACCCAGGCCGGCGACCCGAACCCCACCGACGTCCACGACGCGACCGTCGGCGTCGACAAAGCCCGCCGGTCCTGGCCAGTCCTCCGGCATGCCGGCACGTATCGACAGACCGCCGCGTTCCGAGAATCCCGAGAGGTCCGGATCGTGGTTGCCCGGGACGAAGACCCCGGGCCGGTTGACGAGGTCGACGAGCGTGCTGAGGTACTCGAAGGACAAGTCACCCGCCCCGATCACGAGGTCGACCCCGAGTTCCTTGGCCCGACCAGCGCACAGGTAAGGAACCTCCTCGTCGCTGACCGCCAGCGCCCGGACCACGATGGCCACGCTACCGCCCGCAATGAGGCAACGAGGTCCACGTGGCCGACCCCGGTCCCGTACCGACGATGCCCGCTCGGCAACGGGGCCCTGGCTCAGGTCGTGATGGTCAACGTGTGGTGTCCCGCGGTTGTCGGCACCGTCACCTCGGTTCCACGATTGGTTTCGACCACTCGGTAGTTGTGCACCTGCCGCCCGTCGAGGACCACTGCGGCGGGCGACTCCCCGGCGGGGAGGGTGTGGCCGATGACGACCTCGTCCGCATCCACGCTGGTGATGTCGAGTTCGGTGCTGTAGGACGCCCCGGCATGGGTGGCCAACACACCGACGGACCCGCCACCGAGCCGGATGTCCTCACCTTGCACAGACGCCTGTCCAGACGGCACCTGCGGGACCACCTCAACCCGCCCGTGGCCGAGGTCGGGCCGGCACGCCCAGCCACTGATGCACGACCGCCCATGTGGTGCCGTCGTTGCCCCACGCCTGCATGAACATCGAACGGCAGGTCCAGCAACGGTCGATGTTGGCGCCCTGGTCCGGCGACGGGAAGATCTCCGGCATCGCGCCCGGCTGCTCGTCCGGCGTTCCGCCCGTGGCGGGCTCGGCGAACATCGTCTCGGCCAGCGCGTGGGTGTAGCGCTGTTGCTGCCCCGGGCCTAGGCGCCCGTAGTTCCCCTCGCCGATCGACTGGATCGACGTGCCCAGGCCGAAGATGACCTCCTCGCCCTGGCCGGTAGGCCCCGCCGTCGCAGCCAGTGTGGAACAAGACCGGGGTTGAGCGGATGTTCGCCGCTGTAGCACGGGTCCTCCCGGCCGGCCAGCGCCGCGTCACCGTGATCGAATGGCGCCAGTCCAGGCACCGTCTCGCCCTTGACCATCAGCTCCGCTTCCATGGGCGTCTGGCCGATCCAGTGCTTCTGGAAGGACTGCAGGTTGCCCGGCTCGTTCAGGGAGTCGGCGTACTGTGTCGGCCGTCTCGAACCACCAGGTCTCGTCGAAACTCTGGTGCAGCTTGCGGGCGAGGTTGTTCGCCCACGCGGAAGACATCACCATCGTTCTTGGAGCGGGCCATGTCGGCCAGGTCGTACAGACCGCGGATGTAATAAACGGCGTTGTCCAGCTTCTCCGGACCCATTCCGCTGCGCTCGACGTTGCCAAGGCCCTCGGGCCAGCCGTCGTTATCCGCATCAAGGGTTTCCGCGACGTATTTCAGATTGCGCACCGCGAAGTCGTACATCTCGTCGCGGAAGCCATCATCGCCGGTCCACCGCCAGAGCAGGGCGACGGCACTGGGGAACTTGACCGTCTCGTCGGCGTTGAAGTTGTAGCTGATGGTTCCGTCCGGGTTGGTTCGGCGGGAGTCATGCCCGAACCAGATGGAACCGTCGGCCACCGACTCGTGGGTCACCACGCCCGAACCCTCGTTGAGGATGTCGGAGATGTCGCGCAAGGCCCGTAGATGATCCATGGCGGCCTCGAACTGGCCTACTGGCACCGCGGCGAACGCCGTGTACTCACCATCAGTGCCGAAGATCCACGGGTAGTCGGGGAAGCCGGCGCCGAACCAGGTCGCCTGTGGCACGGTACCGAGTGGCGCTGGGAACTGCTTTCCCTGGTCGGTCCAGCGGATCTGGAGATTTTCGGCGCTCTGCGTGCTGTCGGCGAGGTTCTGCTTGCCCCACTCGATCGCGTCCTGCACCAGCGGGTCGCCGGGCAAGGAAAGCTTGGTCATCGCCGCGAGCTGCTCGCGAGATGCGATCTTCGCGGCCAGCTGCGCATCAGGGTCGTCCAGCAGCGCGGCCAGCTCATCCTGCGCCAGACCGGCGCCCTCGTCCGAGCCCGCCACCGCAAGCCAAACGGTTGTCGAGCCGCCCGCTGGCAGGCTGAGCGTGTAGGTCAGCTCGGCCACTGGTGCCGCGGCCGAATGGGGCCGTCGTCGCACTGCGACGGCTTGGGTTCGGCGGGGGCGCCGGCTCGGTGCCGGTGCAGCGGTGACCGGGCTGAGGGCCCCGAATTGGTCGCCGATGGAACCCGAAACGGGGTCAGCGGCAGTGCCCACCAGCTGCCGTGTAATCGTGCTCCGGCGCTCCGGGCAGCGCGCCTTGGTCGCTGAAGACGAGGTTCTGCCCGTCGAAGCTGCCCTCGTCCGGGAGGTTGTCGCTGGCGTTGGGAGTGACGCCCCCGAAGCCCCACGGGTAGTGGCCCATCAGTTCCGAGTGCGCATTGACCGCAAGCTCGACGGTCCGCGCTGCGCCCGGGTTGGTGATCTCGAGACCGAACAACGCGCCGCGGCGTGCCGTCCGGCACGAAGTCCGTGCGCTTGACCTCTAGACCCGCAGTCTCCGGCAGGTCATAACAGCGTATATCCCCACCCGCTCCAGAACTCGGTCGCGGGTCCGACCCACTCGTCGTCGAGCCCGAACCAGACCCCGTCGACGAGCTTCAACGGCTGGGTCCAGACCCCTCCCATCTCGCCGGTGATGTGCCAGCCGTTGGCGTAGAACCGCCCGTCCTGGAAGCCGACCGAGTAAGCTCGCGTGCCCGACGCGATCTCACGGCGGTCCTGCAGCCGGCTGGTCGTGGACAACTCCCGCTCGGCCGCATCAGCCCCAGCCGCTGTGCCCCGCGTGGCACTCGCTCCCGTCTGCGCCCCGATCGAGACGCCCAATATGACGACGACTACCGACAGCATGGCGAGGAACCGACGCAGCATGACCCTGTCCTCCCGACGACTCTGATCAGTCTTACCGCAAGAAAGAACGTGGGTAAACCCAGTGCGATCCGGACATTCGCGGAGTGTCTAGCGTGACGTGCTGGCGTTTGCCCAGGTCAGCGGCATACCACCTTGCGAATTCGGAGATTCGGTATAGAAAGGAAACCAAGCCAGGACCCCCCCGACCCGACCCGAAGGAGCACCCGATGCGCAGGACGCTCACCGCGTTTACCACGGTTGGTCTGCTCGCCACCGGTCTCAGCTCCGCCACGATCGCTACGGCGGATCCAGCCCACAATCCCGGTGGTCCGTGCCTACAGGATGACCAGAACGTCAGCCTCGCAAGCGTCGCTGGTTACAACGACGTCGTCCAGGCGCTTGATCGGATCGAGCGGACGAGCAATGGGTTGGTCACCGTGGCTTCGGCCGGGCAGTCCGGCGAGGGACGGGAATTGCTGTACGCGACCGTCGGCTTCGGCCCGACCACCTTCTGGCTGCAGGCCCGAATCCACGGCAACGAGCTGCACAGCACCGAGGCGGCGCTGCAGATCCTCGACCTGCTGGACTCCGGCGATCCGACTGCCAGGTTGATTCGCGAGAACCTCACCGTCGTCGTCATCCCCATGTACAACCCCGACGGTTCGGAAGCCAACATCCGGCAGAGCACGACCCCGACCCGGA
>CAWHKW010000011.1:0-81304 GCA_963829995.1 uncultured beta proteobacterium
CTTGATCGATGGCATCACAAGTACTGGCATCTGACGTCATCGACATCGGCATGGTGCCGACGCCAGTGCTTTACTTTGCGACTCACCATTTAAACACCGGCTCCGGCGTGTCGATCACCGGCAGCCACAACCCGCCCGATTACAACGGCCTGAAGATGATGATGGCCGGCGCGACGCTGCATGGCGACGGCATTCAGGCGTTGCGGCAGCGGCTCGAGCAGGGGCGCATCGTGTCTGCGTCTCGGCGCGGACAAAGCAGCAGCGTCGACGTGATACCGGCGTATCTGAGTGCGATCACTGCCGACGTCAAGCTCGCCCGGCCGATGAAAGTCGCGATCGATTGCGGCAACGGCGTTGCCGGCGCGGTGGCTCCCGAGCTTTATCGTCGCTTGGGGTGCGAGGTCATCGAACTGTTTTGCGACGTCGACGGCACGTTTCCAAATCATCACCCCGATCCCGCGCATCCGGAGAATCTGCAGGATCTGATTCGCAGCCTGCGCGAAACCGATGCGGAGATCGGCCTCGCATTCGACGGCGATGGCGACCGCCTGGGTGTGGTGACGAAGGATGGCCAGATTATTTACCCCGATCGACAGATCATGTTGTTCGCCAAGGACGTGCTCGCGCACCATCCCGGTAGCGAAATCATTTTCGACGTCAAGTGCACGCGCTTGCTAGCACCGTGGATTCGTCAGCACGGCGGCCGGCCGACGATGTGGAAGACCGGGCACTCGCTGATCAAGGCGAAGCTGAAGGAAACGAATGCGCCTTTTGCCGGCGAGATGAGCGGTCACCTCTTTTTCAACGACCGTTGGCCCGGCTTTGACGACGGCTTGTACGCGGGTGCGCGTCTGCTCGAGCTATTGAGCCGGCACGCCGATCCTTCGGCGGTACTGAATGCGTTGCCGGCAGGGATCAACACCCCCGAGTTGCAGTTGAAGACTGCTGACGGCGAAAACTTTTCGCTGGTTGAACGCTTGCGGACTGAAGGGAAATTTCCGGGCGCGGACGAAATCATCACGATCGACGGCGTCCGAGTCGAATATCCAGATGGATTTGGCCTGGCGCGGCCGTCGAATACGACGCCGGTGGTGGTGATGCGATTCGAAGGCGACGACATGGCCGCGCTCGAGCGCATCCAGCGCGATTTTGCAGCGCAGATACTCAAGTTAAAGCCGGACGCGCGCTTGCCGTTCGCATGACGCTTTGAAATCCGTGCTGGTGACCGGAGGTGCGGGCTACATCGGCACGCACACGATGGTCGAGTTGCTCGGCCAGGGCTTCGACGTTGTGTGTCTTGACAACTTCAGCAACAGCTCGCCGGAAGCGATCAAGCGCGTCGAGAAGATCGCCGGCAAGCGCGTGACGACCGTGATCGGCGATGTTCGCGATCGTGAAGTGATGTCGCGCGTATTCAAGCGGCCGATCGACGGCGTCATTCATTTCGCCGCTTTGAAGGCAGTCGGCGATTCGGTGGCGCGGCCGGTCGACTACTACGGCAACAACGTCGGCGGCACACTGGCACTGCTCGACGCGATGCACGAACGCAAGGTGCAGCGCGTTGTATTCAGTTCGTCGGCCACCGTCTACGGTATTCCCGACAAGTTGCCGATCGCCGAAGACGCCGCCGTGCGGCCGATCAATCCTTACGGGCACACGAAGGCGATGGTCGAGCAGATACTGCACGACTGGTGCAAGGCGGCCCCGGAACACGCCGCCGTCTCGTTGCGTTACTTCAACCCGATCGGCGCGCATCCAAGCGGCACGATCGGCGAAGATCCGCACGACGTGCCCAACAATCTCTTTCCGTTCATCACGCAGGTGGCGATCGGCAAGCTGGACAAGCTGACGGTTTGGGGCAACGACTGGCCGACACCTGACGGCACCGGCGTGCGCGACTATCTGCACGTGATGGATCTGGCGCGCGGTCATGTTGCCGCGCTCGAATACGCATTCGCAAATGGCGGGTACTCGGCAATCAACCTTGGCTCGGGGCACGGCACCAGCGTCCTGCAGATGATTGCAGCGTTCGAAAGCGCGGCGGCCCGCAAGATCCCGTACGCGTTCGGTCCGCGCCGTCCCGGCGATATCGCCGCCTGCTGGGCCGATCCTGCGTTGGCGCGCCGCCTGCTGGGTTGGGAGGTCAAGCAGAGCCTGGAACAAGCGTGCGCTGACGGCTGGCGCTGGCAGCAGCAGAATCCGAACGGATATCGCTGAGCAGGCTGCACAATCCGCCTCTGTGCGAATCCTGATCGTCAAGACGTCATCGATGGGCGACGTCGTGCATGCGTTGCCTTTGGCAGTGGACATCGCGCATGCGGTCCCGGCAGCGCGTATCGATTGGTTGTGTGAGGAAGCGTTCGCGGCAATTCCGGCACTAAGCCATCACGTCAGCGAAGTACACCGGGTCGCGCTGCGACGTTGGCGGAAGCGCCCCTTCGACACGGCCGTGTGGCGTGAAGTGCGCCTCGCGAAAAGTGCATTGCGCGACGCCCACTACGACCTCGTGCTGGATGTGCAGGGGCTGGCGAAAAGCGCATGGCTGGCGCGCTGGACGGGCGCACCGGTCGCCGGCTTCGATTCCTCGACCGCACGCGAGGGGTTTGCCGCGCACTTTTATCAGCAGCGCTTTGCGGTGCCGCGCAGCTTGCACGCGATCGAACGCTGCCGTCGGCTCGGCGCAGCGGCGCTCGGATATGACGATCAGTGGCGCACCGCGCTTCGGGATCGCGTTGAACGCCGCACCGGATTCTGGCAGCAGAGAGCCGGCGGCGGTGTTGTTCGTCAACGCGAGCCGCGCCACCAAGTTGTGGGACGAAAACGGCTGGCTTGCTGTCGAGCGCTGGCTGGCGCAGCAAGGCATTGCAAGCGTGCTGTTCTGCGGAACGGCTGCCGAGCGATCGCGCAGCGAGATGCTGGCGTCCCGGATGCAGCGCGCAACAGTTAATCCGCCTGCGTCGCTCGCTTCGATCGCCGCCACGCTTTCGACGGCACCGATCGTGATCGGCCTCGATACTGGGTTGACGCATCTCGCGGCCGCGCTCGGTCGGCCGACGGTCGGCATCTTCTGCGATTACGACCCGGCGCTGGTCGGACTCACAGCGGATGCCGGCGCCGGCAATATCGTCGCGAGCGTCGGCAGCGCAATGGCGGCACCGTCGGCCGACGAAGTGATCGACGCAGCGACGCGCGTGATGAATCGCAAGCCATGACGATCGTGCGCGCGGTTTACACCGCGGTGGCGTTTCTCGCGATGCCGTTTGCTGCGCTTTATCTGCTCTGGCGCTCGCGGCGCCAACCCGAGTATCGATCGCATTGGGCCGAACGCTTCGGCTTCGCGCGATATGCGCATAGGAACACCGAGCATCCGTTGATTTGGATTCATGCGGTGTCGCTCGGCGAAACGCGCGCAGCCGAGCCGTTGATCGACGCACTGGCAGCCCGCTACCCGCGCCATCAATTTCTGTTGACCCACATGACGCCGACCGGTCGCGCCGCGGGCGCCGACATCGCGGCGCGCTTGCCCGGCCGCGTGCTGCAAACGTATCTGCCGTATGACCTGCCGTACGCAGTGCGGCGTTTTCTGCGCGCGTTTCGGCCCATGCTCGGCGTCAGTGTCGAAACCGAGGCGTGGCCGAATCTGGTCGCGATCGCCACCGAACAGCGCGTGCCGATGGTGCTCGTCAATGCGCGCCTGTCAGAGCGCTCGTATCGGTTGTCGCGGCGCTATGCCGCGCTGATGCGTGAAACCGCGGCGCGGTTTTCGTTGGGATTGGCGCAGACCGAAGCCGATGCCGATCGCATTCGCAAAGTCGGAGCACGCGAGGTCGAAGTGACCGGCAACATGAAGTTCGACTTTGCGCCCGATGAAGCTCAGGTTGCACGCGGAAAAGCATGGCGGCGTTCGATTGGCGAACAGCCTGTCTGGGTTTTCGCCAGCACGCGCGAAGGCGAGGAAGCAATGATTCTGGACGCGTTACCCGAGCGTCTCGATGCTAGGGTCGTGATCGTCCCACGCCACCCGCAGCGCTTTGAGGAAGTCGCCGACCTGATCGAAGCGCGCGGCCTGCCTCTCTTGCGGCGCTCTCGATCGAATCTTGAAGCCGACCACAAGCCGGGCGTGTTCCTCGGCGACTCGATGGGAGAGATGACGCTGTACTACGCGGCGGCCGACGTCGCCTTTATCGGCGGCAGCCTGCTCGATCTCGGCGGACAGAACTTGATCGAGGCGTGCGCGGTGGGAACGCCGGTGGTCGTCGGGCCGCACACGTTTAACTTCGAGCAGGCGACACACGACGCAATCGAAGCCGGCGCTGCGATCCGTGTGGCCAGCGCGGCAGAGGCCGTTGCGACGATGGCGTCGATTGCAAATGACCGCGCGCGGCGCCAGCACATGAGTGACGCAGCGCTGCAATTTACCGGCGCGCATCGCGGCGCGACCGCGCGCTCGCTTGCGCGGCTCGCGCCGTTTATCGAGGCGGCGTCGGCTGGTTCGGTCGGGGAGCCGCGGGTGGCAATGGAGCCGCCGGATCGCTAACGCGAGGGGTCGATGTCGTGCCGGGCGGACGCGTTGTCGGCGCGGGAGTCCCCGGTGGCGTTAGCGCGGGCGGGCTGGTGCGCTGGGGTGACCGTACGTTGACCGCGGGAAGCTCCGGCACGGTGATCGGCTCGGCCGGATCGAGCAACAAGTTGACCGCTGCGATGTCTTCATCACCCAGCGTGCCGGCTGCAGCCTTCAACCGTAAGCCTGCCAGCAACACATCGTAGCGAGCGCGCTTTAAATCGCGCTGCGTCTGCACCAGCTGCGTCGTCGCGTTCAACACGTCGAGCTGGATGCGCACGCCGACTTCGTAGCCCAGCTGCGTTGATTCCAGCTGCGTGCGCGCGGAGACCTCGGCCGATTCGAGCGCGCTCACCTGCGCCAGTCCGAAGTTGACGCCGGTGTAGGCGTCGCGCGCTGCATTGGCGGCCGTGCGGCGCGCCGAGTCGAGATCGAAGTTCGAGCGTTCCTGCAGTGCGAGCGCTTCACGCACGCGGCTTTGAATCAGACCGCCGGTGTAGATCGGCACGTTTAACAGCACACCCACCGAGCCGCTGTTGATGCGCGGATTCAGGTCGCTGCTTTGCGTGCCGTTGAATTTATTGATGTTGTAGCCGCTGACCAGATCGATAGTCGGCTTGTAGGCGTCGCGCTGCCGCTGGATCTCGCGCGTTGCGATTTCGTAGCCACTGCGTGCGATCTGCACCGAATAGCTGCCCGTTTCGGCGGCGCGCATCCAGGCGTTGATGTCCTGCGGCACCGGCGCATTCAGATTCGGCCGCTCGCGCAGCGGCGCCAGCGTATCGGGCTCGCGCGCAATGATCACCTGCAGCTCGCCGCGGCGAACCAGCAGAGTGCCGAGCGCGACCTGCTCCTGCGCAGAAATCTGGTCGAACCGCGCCTGCGCTTCGTTGGTATCGATGATCGTCTTGGTACCGACCTCGAATTCACGGCGGGCCTGCTGCAGTTGCTCGCCGGTGGCCGACTTCGATGCGACCAGTGCGATCAACTGATCGCGTGCGGCGAGCACGTTGAAGTACGCGTTGGCGACCCGCAGCGCGAGGTCCTGTTGCGATTGCGCCAGTTGTGACTCGCTTTGCACTACCGTCAGCCGTGCCTGATCGAGCGCGGTCCAGTTTTGCGGTCGATACAGCGGCACGGTCAGGTCCAATCCGCCGCCGTAAACACTGTAATTGCTGCTGCCACTCGTGCCGAGTTCCGTAATGGTCGATCGATAGAGGTTGTAGTCGGCGCGCGCGTTGGCGCTCAGGCTGGGCAGCAATGCCGCGCGCGCCTGCGGCACCTGCTCCTGGGTGGCCAATTGGAGTGCACGAGCGGACGCCAGCACGGCATCGTTGGCCAACGCTTCGCGATACAGCGTCAGCAGATCGTTGCGCACTCCGGTATTGCCGATATCGGCCGCCGTGCGTGAGTCGGTCGGTTGCTCCCGCTGCTGCGCCCAGCCGTTGCTAAGCGGCGCAACCAGCAGCGCCGCGCTGGCAACTGCAGCGACGATCTGCCGCTGCGCCTGGCGTTGGCTTGTGCCTGTTCTTTTTCTCATCCACGATTCCATTAGTAGGTCGGCATGGCGGGGTCAACCTGCCGCGCCCATGCATCGACGCCGCCGGTCAGATTAAAAACACTTGCAAATCCCTGGCGTTCGAGAAACATCGCCACATGCATGCTTCGTCC
Source organism: uncultured beta proteobacterium (assembly GCA_963829995.1). Taxonomy (GTDB): domain Bacteria; phylum Pseudomonadota; class Gammaproteobacteria; order Burkholderiales; family Burkholderiaceae_F; genus JACCZX01. The sequence goes on from CAWHKW010000011.1 coordinate 6,233, forward strand.
CCCATGGTGACAGATACACACGACGTCACGCTCCCTTTCCCAGTCATTCAGACGCTGCGGGACCGTTTGCATCGGAGCGAATTCGGCGCCTTCTATCCGGCAAAGCTTGGTTTCCCACGGTTCGCGTACATCCAGCAGCAACGGCTTCGCACGGTCGGCATCGGCCAGCCATGCCGCCAGCTCGGTCGCCGACAAAGGCTTCATCAAAATCGGAAACTTGACGGACGGGGCGCGTTTCGCACAGGTTTCACATGGGTCTCAAACAGGTTCAGCGTGTCATACCCGTCTTGTGTCACGCGCGTAATGATCTGCGCCACCATTGCGGGATCTTCGCCGACAATCGCCGCCAGTCTTCCTCCCACTTTTAACTGATCGGTCAGCGCGGGGGAAAGGATCGGCAAAGAGCCCGTGACGACGATCACGTCGTACGGCGCATCGGCGGCCATGCCCGCGCTTCCATCGGCCAGTTGAACACGCACGTTATGCACGCCGGCACGCCGCAGGTTGGATTCACCAAACTCTCTGAGCTTGGGCTCGATCTCAACCGACATCACGTCATCCGCCTTGTGCGCGAGCAGCGCCGCCATATAGCCCGAGCCGGTACCGATCTCGAGGACGCGCTCGTGCGATTTGATCGCGAGCTCCTGCAGGATGCGCGCTTCCATTTTGGGCGCCCACATCGATTCGCCGCTATCCCAATCATCGATGCGCAGCGGAACTTCCATATCGGCAAACGCGAGGGCACGATAAGCGGGCGGAACGAATTGTTCGCGCTTCACGATGAACAGCAGATCGAGAACCGACGGGTCGAGCACATCCCAGGTTCGCACCTGCTGCTCGACCATGTTGTAGCGCGCCTTCTCGATGTCCAACCCGGGATGCATGTTGGTTCTTTCGGCCTTCTACTGAAACGCAGCGCGAAAGTTTATCAGCGGCGCACTACGCTGCTGTGCAGTTCGCACCGCCAACGATGCAGTCCGTCGCATCCAAGTCTGATATGGCAAGCTCGCTCCCGTGAAATCGTTGATCCCCAATGTGTTGTCGATTGCGGGCGTCGATCCGTCGGGCGGCGCCGGCATCGTCGCCGACGTCAAGGCAATCAGCGCCCAGCGCGCCTATGCCTGCGCGGTCGTGGCGGCGCTGACCGCACAGAACACGCGCGGCGTGACGGGAGTGTGGGCGGTCGATCCGGCGTTCGTAGCGCGGCAGATCGACACGCTTTACGCCGATGTCCGCATCGATGCGCTGAAGATCGGCATGATCGGTCAAAGCGCGGTGATCGAGGCGGTCGCCGACCGGCTCGCGGCGCAGCAGACGCCGCATCGGGTGCTTGACCCGGTGATGGTCGCCAAGAGTGGCGACACGCTGCTGGAAAAGTCGGCGATCGGCGCCTTGCGCGAGACATTGCTGCCGTTGGCAACGGTCATCACGCCGAATCTGCCGGAAGCCGGTGTTCTGCTCGAGGCGCGCGCCGTCGAGACGATCAAGGAGATGTATCGCGTCGCCGAGCGGTTGCGCGAGCTGATGCCGGCGAGCGGCGCGCGCTGGGTTTACCTGAAGGGCGGGCACCTGCCCGGTAACGATGCCTTCGACTTGCTGACCGACGGCGACCGCATGATCGAGTTGAACGCGCCGCGGATTGCTACGAAGAACACGCACGGCACCGGCTGCACTTTGTCCGCTGCGCTTGCCGCGTTGCTGCCACAAACCGGCGACGTGGCGGAGGCGGCGCGGCAAGCGAAGGCGTATCTGACCGAATCGTTAAAGCAGGCCGACCAGCTTTCGGTCGGTTCGGGCCACGGGCCGGTGCATCACTTCCATGCCTTATGGCGCCCGGCTGCATGACATAATGCGCGCCCTCGGCGGATTAGCTCAGCCGGTTAGAGCAGCGGAATCATAATCCGTGTGTCCGGGGTTCGAGTCCCTGATCCGCCACCAAGACACTCTTATGCGCACGCTTGTACAACTTGTCTTTCTGCTGTTGATCGGCTTCTCGCTGTTCGGATGCGAGTCGACCAACCGGCTGCCCGACGGTTCGATGATCGGCGTGATGACGACGCAGCAATTGCCCCTCGTGCAGATCGATGGTAAGCAGCAGCGGTTGGCGCCCGGTGCGCGCATCGTCGGCGCCAACAATTCGTCGATCACGCCGAATCAAGTGCCGGCCAACAGCAAGGTCCGCTATCGCGTCGATGCATCGGGACAGGTGACGCACGTGTGGCTGCTTCCGCCCGATAGATAGCGTTCCACTCGCCGCCGGCCTCATTGTCCTCAGGCGTTGTCTCGAACAAACCGTGACCGCGAAAAAGCTCTTCATCCGCACCTTCGGCTGTCAGATGAACGAGTACGACTCGGCCAAGATGGCCGACGTGCTGCACGCGTCCGACGGCCTTGTTGCGACCGACGACGCAGCAGACGCTGACGTGATCTTGTTCAACACGTGCTCGGTGCGTGAAAAGGCGCAGGAAAAAGTTTTTTCGGACCTCGGCCGCGTCAAGCACCTGAAGCAAAGCAATCCGAATCTGCTGATCGGCGTCGGCGGTTGCGTCGCCAGCCAGGAAGGCGCTGCAATCGTGCAGCGCGCGCCGTATGTCGACCTGGTATTCGGCCCGCAAACGCTGCATCGCTTGCCCGATCTGATCCGCCGGCGCCGCGCGAGCGGCCGCCCGCAGGTCGACATTTCGTTTCCCGAGATCGAAAAGTTCGATCACCTGCCGCCGCCGAGAGTCGACGGTGCGAGCGCGTTCGTGTCGATCATGGAAGGGCTGCAGCAAGTACTGCAGCTTCTGCGTCGTGCCTTACACGCGCGGCGAAGAAGTATCGCGTCCGCTCGATGACGTGCTGATCGAGGTCGCCGACCTGGCTGCGCAGGGGGTCAAGGAGGTGACGCTGCTGGGACAGAACGTCAACGCGTATGGGGTTGGCGACATCGACTTCGCAGCGCTGCTCGAATATGTCGCCGACGTTCCCGGCATCGAGCGCATTCGCTATACGACCTCGCACCCGAAAGAGTTCACGCAACGGCTGATCGATGTTTACGCGCGGCTGCCGAAGCTCGTGAACCATGTGCATCTTCCGGTGCAGTCGGGCAGCGATCGTGTGCTGGCCGCGATGAAGCGCGGCTACACCGTCCTCGAATACAAGTCGATCGTGCGGCGGCTGCGGCAGGTGCGCCCGGACATTGCGATCTCGTCTGACTTCATCGTCGGGTTCCCGGGGGAGAGCGAACACGACTTCGAGCAGACGATGCGCCTGATCGATCAGATCGGCTTCGATGCCAGCTTCAGCTTCGTTTACAGCAAGCGGCCAGGCACGCCCGCGGCAGATCTTGCGGATGAAACACCGCCAACGGTGAAGCTGACGCGGCTGGCGCGGCTACAGGCTGCGATCGACGCGAATGCCCAGGCCATCAGTAGTGCGATGGTCGGTTCGATTCAACGCATCCTCGTCGAGGGCCCGTCCAGGAAAGTGTCGGAGAATCCGGACGAGCTGATGGGGCGTACCGAAAATAACCGCATCGTCAATTTTCCCGGCGGGCCGCGTGCGCTCACCCTGGTCGGTGAAATGCTCGATGTGCGCATAACGGAGGTCCGGCCGCATTCGTTGCGTGGGGAACTTAGACTGCGCGAACCGGCTCTGATCGCGTGCGATGAACTGCCTTTGGAGGCGACGAAATACGCTCAATGAGGCAGGGCCGCACGCTACCATTGACGCCACTTTTGGGTGCGCTGTTAGACGGTCGCGCGGTACCGCGTTCGAGGTCTACGGCCGCAGGGAGACAAACATGATCGACGTTCAACGGGCGCAATGCGTAGCGCGCTTCGGCGCTGTGTTGGCAGCAGCTGGTGCTGTCAGCGTGCGCCACGACGCAGCCCAGCAGCGATGCGCGAAACGCTGCAGCGGCTGCCACCGCCGCCTCTGCGATGCCATCGCCGGCGACTGCTCCGGCACCCACTGCGACTCCTGCGCCAGCGTCCGCACCCGGTGCCCGCCCGGGCGCAGCGGCTCCCGCAGCAGCGCCTGCCGCAACGCCGCCGGTGCCGGGAGCGCCGCGTCCGTTTGCCGAAGTCATCAAAGACGCCAAGCAAGTGCCGGGGTTTCTTCCGATCTGGCAGAAGGACGATCGCACCTGGATCGAAATCGCGCCCGAGCAGCTCGACAAGCCATTCTTTTTGTCGATCAACATGAGCCGCGGCATCGGGGAGCGCGGGCTTTTTGCCGGGACGATGGGTGCGTGGTACACCATCGGCGGCGAATACGTCGGCCAGTTTCGCAAGGCGGCCGGCAACATTCACTTGCTGGCAAAGAACACGACATTCATCGCGCGCCCCGGTTCGCCGGAGGAGCGCTCGGTCAAGAACAGCTTTTCGGACAGCCTGCTCGGTTCGGCGCCGATCGCGAGCGCGCCGCACCCGGAGCGCAAATCGATTCTGATCGACGCCAACGCGTTGCTGATGACCGATATGCCGCGCGCGTCGTATGTGATCGAGCGTGCATATCGCAACTCGTTTTCGTTCGATGCGCGCAATTCATTTGTCCAGTCGGCCAAGGTGGATGCCGAGCGCACGGTGTTTGATGTCACCGCGCACTACGCGCAGCCGCGCATACCCGTACCCGCGCCACCGCCGCCAACGCCCGGCGCCACGCCTCCGCCGTTCTATCCGCCGCCGATCGTGCTTGAAGACCCGCGCAGCCTGTTCCTCGGCTTCCTTTACACGTTTACCAAGCTGCCGGAAAGTCCGATGCGGCCGCGATTGGCCGACTCGCGAATCGGGCACTTCGGCACCGCAAAGGTCAACTTCAGCGACGACTCGAAATTCATGCCCGTGCGCTGGTACGTGAATCGCTGGCGGATGGAGAAAAAGGATCCCAGCGCCGATCTGTCCGAGCCGGTTAAGCCAATCACGTTCTACCTCGGCAACGAGATTCCGGAGAAGTATCGCGAGCCAATCCGCCAAGGCATTCTTGAGTGGAACAAAGGCTTCGAGCGCATCGGTTTCAAGAATGCGATTGCCGTCAAGCAGCAGCCGGACGACGCCGACTACGACCTCGGCGAGCCCCAGTACTCGTCCATACGCTGGATGGCGACCGCGACGCCGTTGTTCGGCGCGATTGGTCCTTCACAGGTCGACCCGCGCACCGGAGAGATTCTTGACGCGGATATCGGCTGGGATTCGAACGTCGTGCGCAATGTGCGCGCGCTGCGAACTGAAGGCGTCGTCACCTACACGCCGATGTATGACGCAGTGTCCGGTGAACTTCATGCCGCGGCCGAACCCGGCCACACGCACAGCCGCTATTGCAACCATTTCGAACACGCGTCACGCGAAGTGGGGTTTGCGCTGTCGCTGCTAGAAGCACGCGGCGAGCTCGATCCCGACAGTCCGGAAGCCGACCAGCTGGTTTTCGACTATCTGAAAGACGTCACGATGCACGAGGTCGGCCACACGCTGGGCTTGCGACACAACTTCCGTGCGTCGACCGCGGTGAGCCAGCAGCAGATTTCCGATAGGTCGTACGCCGAGAAAAACGGCTTGACCGGTTCAGTGATGGAATACACGCCCGTCAATATCGCACTCAAAGGCGAAAGACAGGGTGCGTATTTCACACCGACGCTTGGTCGCGTACGACTATTGGGCGCTCGAGTATGCGTACAAGCCACTTAGTGCGGAGCAGGAGAATGCGGAGCTGGCGAAAATCGCCGCGCGCGCGAGCGAGCCTCAGCTTGCATTTGCAACCGACGAAGATATCGGCGTTGCGATCGACCCGATGGTTAATCGCAGCGATCTTGGCAACGATCCACTCGCGTTTTTCAAGCGCCGCATGAAACTTTCGCAGGAGCTATGGCAGCGGCTGGAACAGCGTCCACTGGCGAGCGGCGAAAGCTATTCGTTGCTGCGCCGCCGCTTCCTGACAGGCTTTACGCAGATGGGCTACGCGATGGGCACTGCGGCGAAGTACGTCGGTGGCTCGCGAGTTGGTCAACGATTACGCAGGAACGTCGCGCTTGCCGGTGACACCGATCGCCGCTGCCAAGCAACGTGAAGCGATGACGCTGATTGCCGATGGCCTGCTACGCAGCGACAGCTTCAAGGTATCGCCCGAGTTTCTGCGCAAGCTGGTCACCGAGCGGTTGGAGCGCAACTCGCAGTACATCGGAGACTATGTCGCGTCCGGATCGCCCTACGAATTGAACTTGCCGGAGCGCGTGCTGACCGTGCAACGCGATGTGCTGAACCGGCTGATGAGCCCGGTCGTCGCGCGACGCGTCGTTGAGAACAGCGGGCGCATGCCGGGGCAGCGCGGCAAGCAAGCCGAGCCTTTCACTCTCTCGGAGTTGTACGAAACCGTGCAGCGCTCGATCTGGGAAGAAGCGCGCGTTGGCACCGAAAGCGACGTCATGCGCCGCAATCTGCAGCGCGAGCACCTGCGCCGACTGACATCAGGGCTGCTGGGGTCATCGGGGAGCTACCCGGCCGATGCGCGTGCGTTGATGAGACGTGACGCGCGGGAGCTGCGCGACTGGCTAGCGAGCGCGTCGAGCAAATCGGGGCTCAGCGCCGAGACACGTGCGCACTACGCAGAAGCGTCGGAGACATTGACTGAGGCTCTGAAAGCGCCGATGTTACGTACGGGCGTTTAAATCGGAAACAACCGTTGGCGAAACGAGCGTCGGCTGCGAAGAAGGTCCTTAGGTTTGCGGCCGACGCTAGCAACGCCGAACTGTCGAACGTAACGGGCGCGCTCGATGCCAATTTGCGGCAGATCGAGACCGAGCTTGACGTTTCGATCGCGCGGCGCGGACACCAGTTCCGCGTCGAAGGCGCATCGGAAAATGCGCAGGCAGCGGTCGCTGTGCTGGAGTTTTTCCTCGAGCGAGCACGCAAGACACAACGCGCCGATATCGGTCGACGATATACAGCTCTATTTTGTGGAGCTGCGCGGCCGGCGCGATGCACCTTACGCGCCAGGCAATGCCGACGATTCGGCCTTGCCACAGCTGCATACGCGGCGTCCGGACCTGCGCGGGCGCACGCCGCGGCAGCGCGATTACATCGAAGCGATCCTTGCGCATGACATCACGATCGGCATCGGACCGGCCGGAACCGGGAAGACGTACCTGGCGGTCGCCGCCGCAGTTGACGCATTGGAGCGCGATGTCGTCAAGCGCATCGTGTTGACGCGTCCTGCGGTGGAGGCGGGCGAGCGGCTGGGATTCCTGCCGGGCGATCTTGCGCAGAAAGTCGATCCCTACCTGCGTCCGCTGTACGACGCGCTGTTCGATCTGCTCGGCTTCGACAAGACGCAGCGGCTGCTCGAGCGGCAAACGATCGAGATCGCACCGCTCGCCTACATGCGCGGGCGCACGTTGAACCAGTCCTTCGTAATCCTCGACGAAGCGCAGAACACGACGCGCGAGCAGATGAAAATGTTCCTGACACGCATCGGCTTCGGCTCGAAGGCCGTGGTGACCGGCGATGTGACGCAGATGGATCTGCCGCGCGGCACCACCAGCGGGCTGATCGAAGCGCAGCATGTACTGGCCGAAGTGCGTGGCATCGCGTTTACCTACTTTACGGCGGCCGACGTCGTTCGGCATCCACTGGTCGGCCGCATCGTCGAAGCCTATGAAGCTGCCGAAGAGCGCGCACAGGCGGCGGAAGCCGCGCGACCGGTCGCGGCGCTGGTGGCCGATACGACCCGGCGCCGCGCGAGTTGATTGAACACGCGCGCCGATCGGTCGCGCCCAGGCTGACACTTTCGCTGCAGGGGCACGCCAAGTTTGCGGGCTTGCCGGCGCGTTCGACGCTGGTGCGCTGGATCGCCGCAGCGCTGCAGCGCGACGCACAGATCACGCTGCGCTTTGTCGGCTTGCAGGAAGGTGCGCGGTTGAACCGCGACTATCGCGGCAAGGATTACGCGACTGATGTTTTGACGTTTGGCTACGCCGCCGAGCCGAGCGTGCTGGCCGATATCGTGATCTGTGTGCCGGTCGTCAGGCGCGAAGCTCACGGACAAGGCAAGCCCTTGTACGACCATCTAGCTCACCTGGTGGTGCACGCAACGCTGCACGCACACGGACTTCACCACGACAACGCCGCGGCCGCTCGAGCCCTGGAAAAGCGTGAGCGAACCATTCTGAAGTCGCTCGGGAAACGGGATCCCTACTGAACGGCGCCTCCCCATTATTGTCAAATCCGGGTCGTGTATTCTGAATTTGTCTCAACCGCCAAGGAGGGCTTCGGCATGCCACCTGCCCTCCGATCCGCATGTCAGAACCTCCGCCTAGTCGTACCCCACCGTCTCAAAAACACAAGTCTTTGCTCGAACGCCTGACGGCGCTCATTTTTCGAGAACCCGAGAATCGCGAGCAGCTGCTGCAGGCTCTGCACGATGCTCATGACCGCCATCTGCTCGATGCCGACGCGTTGTCGATGATCGAAGGCGTCCTTCAGGTATCAGAGCTCCGCGCGCGCGACCTGATGATTCCGCGGTCGCAGATGGATGTGATCGACATTAGCGACGCACCGGGAACGTGGATTCCCTTTGTCATCAGCACCGCCCATTCGCGTTTTCCCGTCATTGAGGACAACCGCGACCAGGTCATCGGAATCTTGCTGGCCAAAGACCTGCTGCGCTATTACACCGAAGCCGATTTCGATCTGCGCGCCAGTTTGCGCCCGGCGGTTTTCATTCCCGAGAGCAAGCCGCTGAATGTGCTGCTGCGCGACTTTCGGTCGCACCGTAACCATATGGCCATCGTGGTCGACGAGTATGGCGGCGTCGCGGGACTGATCACGATCGAGGATGTGCTCGAACAAATCGTCGGTGAGATCGAAGATGAGTACGACTCGGACGAAGGCGATGGTGCGATCGTCGCCGAGGGCGAGGGCCGCTATCGAGTCAAGGCGCTGGCCGAAATTGGCCAGTTCAACGCCAAGTTCGACACCGAGTTTTCGGACTCTGCGTTCGACACGATCGGCGGATTGTTGACCGAGCGTTTGGGTCGGGTACCGAAACTCGGCGACCGGGTCGAACTCGACCACCTCCGCTTCGAAGTGATCCGTGCCGACGCCCGCCGCCCGCATCTGTTCCTGGTCACCCAACTGCCTAAGCGGACGGCCCAGGAGGAGTTTGCCGATAACGACGAGCAGCAACATCCGGCATAGCTGCATCATCCTGAGTTCTGACGCTGCGCAAGCCAGCAGCATGCTGCGCCGTCATCGTTTCGATCCAACATGAACCTGGGCGCGCCGCGTGCAGCCGCTTTACGCGTTGCTCGCGGGCGCAATCCACGCGTGTTCGTTTGCACCGTGGAATTTGCCTTGGCTGCAGGTGCTGGCGTTAGCCGCACTGTTTGCGCTTGCCATCCGGGCCGCATCCGCGCGAACTGCGGCCGTACTCGGGTTCGCGTTCGGCATGGGCTGGTTCGGCGTCGGTGTCTCCTGGGTCTACGTCAGCATGCACGTCTATGGGCTGATGCCCGCGGTTCTGGCCGGCGCTGCTACGGCGGCGTTCTGTGCGTATCTCGCCGTGTATCCCGCCCTCGCGCTGGGCCTGGCGCACTGGCTTTTTCCGGGAATGTTCGCCCGCTTGGCGGTCGCCCTGCCAGCGTTGTGGATGATCGGCGAGTGGCTGCGCGGCACGCTGTTTACGGGCTTTCCGTGGCTGGCGAGCGGATACGCACACACCGACGGGCCGCTGTCGGGTTGGGCGCCGACGCTGGGCATGTACGGAATCACGCTCGCCGCAGCGTTGCTCGCGGGTGCACTGAGCCTGCTGACGCTGCGCGAGCGGCAGCGTCGCGCGCGCCGCTACAGTTGGTTCGCGCTGGTCTTTGTCGTGGTGATCGGAGGCGGATGGCTCGGCCGCACACAGTCGTGGACCACGCCGGTCGGCGCGCCGATCAGCGTGCGGCTGGTGCAAGCGAACGTGCCGCAAAATCTGAAGTTCGAGCCGAACGGAATCGCTCGCGCGTTTGACGATCACTTGGCGTTGATGCAGGGTCAGGGTCAGGAAAAAGCGGCCGACCTTGTCGCGCTGCCCGAATCGATTTTTCCGGTTCCGCTACAGCACGTTCCGCCGGCGTATCTGCAGGCGTTTCGCGACTTTGCGCAGAAGCATCAAACCGCGGTGATCTACGGCATTTTTCTCGAAGAGCCGCGCGGAAATTATTTCAATAGCGCCGTCGGGTATGCACCCGGCGACCCCGGCTTGCGCCGTTACAGCAAGCGCCATCTGGTGCCGTTCGGCGAATTCATTCCGCCGGGCTTTCGATGGTTTGTCGATCTGATGAAAATGCCAATCGGAGATCAGCAGCGCGGCGCGACTGCGCAGCCGCTCTCGTTGGCGGGCCAGCAAATCGCCGTCAACATCTGCTACGAGGACTTGTTCGGCGCAGAGATCATCGAGGCATGGCACACGCAGGGGCCGGAACCAACGCTGATGCTCAATATCTCCAACCTCGCTTGGTTCAACGATTCGCTCGCATTGCCTCAGCACCTGCAGATCTCGCGCATGCGAGTGCTCGAGACGCAGCACCCGATGTTGCGCGCGACGAACACGGGCGCTACCGCGATCATCGATGCGAGCGGCAACGTCGCCGCTCAGCTGCCGTACCTGACAGCGGGAGCGCTGAACGGCCAGGTCCAGGGTTATCAGGGAACCACGCCGTACATCCGGTATGGGAACTGGCCGGCGCTGTTGCTGGCTGCGCTGCTGTTGCTTGCGGCACTCATCACAAGGCGCAGCAATCGCTGAGCGCGTGGTCCGTACAATCGTCGCGCGATGATGACGTTCCAGGACACGATCGGGCGGCTGCAGAAGTACTGGGCCGAGCAGGGTTGCGCGCTGCTTCAGCCCCTTGATCTTGAAGTCGGTGCGGGCACATCGCATCCAGCGACGTTTCTGCGTGCGATCGGTCCGGAGCCGTGGCGCGCAGCGTACGTGCAGCCGTCACGGCGGCCAAAAGACGGGCGCTACGGCGAGAATCCGAATCGATTGCATCAGCACCATCAGTTTCAAGTCGTGCTGAAACCGTCGCCGCCCGACATCCTCGACGTTTATCTCGGCTCACTTGCAGCGCTGGGCATCGACCCGCTGGTCAACGACATACGCTTCGTCGAAGACAACTGGGAAAACCCGACGCTCGGCGCCTGGGGGCTCGGGTGGGAAGTGTGGATGAACGGCATGGAGATCACGCAGTTCACCTACTTTCAGCAGGTCGGCGGGCTCGAATGCAAGCCGATCACCGGCGAGATCACGTACGGGGTCGAACGGCTCGCGATGTATCTGCAAAACGTCGACGATATTTTCGACCTTGAATACTGTACGTGGCGCGATCGCGGCGTACTTCGCACGTTGCGGTATGGCGACGTGTTTCACCAGAATGAAGTCGAACAGAGCCGCTATAACTTCGAGGCGAGCGAGCCAAAGGTGCTGCTGGGGCAGTTCAGTCTGTTCGAAGCCGAAGCCAGGCGATTGATGGAAGCCGAACTGGCACTGCCGGCGTACGAGATGGTGCTGAAGTGCGGCCATGCGTTCAATCTGCTCGATGCGCGCGGCGCGATCAGCGTGACCGAGCGCGCGGCATACATCGGCCGGATTAGAACGCTGTCGCGGTTGGTCGCACAGAGTTACTACGATTCGCGCGAGCGTCTTGGTTTTCCGATGCTGGTCGAGTCCTCGGTCGAGGAAACAGCGTGAGGGCTTCGCTGCTCGTCGAGATTCAAACCGAGGAGCTGCCGCCGAAAGCGCTGAAGGCTTTATGCGGCGCGTTCGCAGCCGGCATCGAAAGTGGGCTGCGTACCCGCGGATTCGTTTCGGAGCAAAGTGTCATGACCGTCTATGGCACTCCGCGCCGGCTTGCGGTTCATTTGACGAGCGTCGCCAAGAAATCGGCCGAATCGCAGTTTCGTCACAAGCTGTTGCCGGTCGCGATCGGTCTGGACGCGCACGGCAAGGCAACCCCGGCATTGAAAAAGAAGCTCGCGGCCATCGGGGTCGAAGCCAACGTCAAGAAGCTGAAACATGAAAGCGACGGCAAGCAGGACGTGCTGGTCTACGAAGGAGAAAAGCCGGGTGAGCTGCTGATCTCCGCGCTGCAGCCGGTGATTGAAGAGACGATCGCCGCGCTGCCCATTCCGAAGATGATGAGCTATCAGCTAGCCGACGGCGAAACGACGACCCAGTTTGTGCGCCCTGCACATCGATTGATTGCGATGCATGGACACGCGGTGGTTCCGGTGCACGCGCTCGGATTGCAGGCGGGGACCAAGACGCAGGGTCATCGCTTCCTCGCGCCAGGCACCTTGGCAGTGCTTGCGGCCGACATGTATGCGGAGCAGTTGCTGGAAGAAGGTTATGTGATTGCGTCGTTCGACGAGCGCCGCGCGAAAATTGAATCGTTGCTGCTCGCCGAAGCCGCCAGACATGACGCCCAGCCAGTGGTGCCCGACGAACTGCTTGATGAGGTCACTGCGTTGGTCGAATGGCCGGTGGTGTACGCGTCGAGCTTTGATTCGGAGTATTTGTCGGTTCCGCCGGAGTGTCTGTTGCTGACGATGCAGCAGAACCAGAAATATTTTGCGTTGAACGATCGCGCAGGAAAGCTCACGAATCGGTTCTTGCTGGTCTCCAACATCGAGGCTTCCGACGGCGGCGATGCGATTCGCGCCGGCAACGCACGCGTGGTGCGGGCACGGCTGGCCGATGCAAAGTTCTTTTTCGACCAGGACCGCAAGCAGACGCTCGAAAGCCGCGTTGCGGGCCTGGCGCAGGTTGTCTATCACGGCAAGCTCGGCTCACAGTTGCAGCGCGTCGAGCGCATCATCGCGATAGCAGTCGGCATCGCGAATGAGCTCGGCGTTGCTCCTGCGGTGGTCGAGAGGTCCGCGCGGCTTGCCAAGGCCGATCTGCGCACATTGATGGTCGGCGAGTTCCCGGAGCTTCAGGGCGTGATGGGTGAGTATTACGCCCAGCACGACGGCGAAGCGGCCGCGGTGTCACTCGCGATTCGTGATCACTACTACCCGCGCTTTGCCGGCGACGCGCTTCCGCAGACCGCCCCGGGGCTATGCGTCTCACTCGCCGACAAGCTGGAGACACTGGTCGGACTGTTCGGTGTGGGCGAAAAACCCACCGGGGAGAAAGATCCGTTCGCATTGCGCCGTCACACTCTGGGCGTCTTGCGGATGCTGATCGAAAAGCAGCTCGCGATTCCACTCGATCGATTGCTGAACATCGCCGAGCAGGCGTTTGGCGCCGTCGCGCCATTCGTTAGCCGCAACACGGACTTGCTGGAGTTCATCTACGAGCGCCTGCGCGGGCTGCTGCGCGATGAAGGCTACTCGGCGCAGCAGGTCGAGGCCGTGATCACTCTGCAGCCCATGCGGATCGACCAGGTGCCTCAGCAGCTGGCGGCCGTGCGTGCGTTCATGGCGCTGCCTGAGGCCGAAAGCCTGGCGGCGGCCAACAAGCGAATCGGCAACATCCTGAAGAAGGCCGACGATGTGCCGGTCGTATTCGACCGCGCGCTGTTGCTCGAGCCGGCGGAGTTGTCGCTCGGCGAAGCCTTCAGCGCAGTGCGACCGTGGGCCGAGCAGCTCTACGCGTCCGGCGATTACTCGGCGATGCTGAAATCGCTGGCGCCGCTGAAGATGCCCGTCGACCGCTTCTTCGACGAGGTGATGGTCAACGTCGACGATGCGAAGTTGCGTGCGAACCGTCTCGGGCTGCTCGCCGCGTTGCGCACGACGATGAACCGAGTTGCCGATATCTCGAAGCTTAGTAAGTAGATGCTTTGGCTCCGATCGCTTGCGTACTTCGCATTTCTGTTCGTCACCGTCGTGCCGTGGGCGTTCGTCGTTCTCAGCGGATGGCTCTTTCCGGTACACACACGCTTTTGGCTGTGCTCGCGCTGGACCGCGATGGCCATCTGGGGCGCGCGCGTTATTTGTGGCATTAAGTCCAACGTCGAAGGATGGGAGAACCTGCCCGACGGACCGGCGATCGTATTGCCGAAACATCAATCGACCTGGGAAACGTTCTGGCTGCCGACCGCGATGCCGCGTGATCTGACCTTCGTTTACAAGCGCGAGCTCAACTGGGTGCCGTTTTTCGGTTGGGGCATCGCATCGGCACAGATGATCAGCATCGACCGCAGCAAAGGCCAGGACGCGTTCGAGCAAGTGGTCGAACAGGGCAAGGATCGCCTTGCGCGCGGCTGGTGGATCGTTATTTTTCCGGAAGGAACGCGCACGAAGCCGGGTGCGAGCAGGCGCTACAAGACCGGCGGTGCAAGGCTCGCGGTGCGCACCGGCGCGTGGGCGGTGCCGATTGCCGTTAACTCGGGCGAGTTCTGGCCAAAGGGAAAGTTCATCAAGACCCCGGGTACCGTACGCGTATCGATCGGCCCCGCGATTGATCCGAGCGGCAAGACAGCCGACGAAGTCGCCGCGCAAGTCGAAACGTGGATCGAATCGGAGATGCGCAGACTGGCGCCGCATCGCTACAGCGCGCCATATGCACCATCGAACGGCAGAGGAGTCGAGAAGGTGACGGTGGGGGCGGCTTGAAGCGTGCTTCACCCGAGCGAGCCAGCACGAGCCAGCAATTGCTGCTCGCTTTCGAAGCGACACCAACGGTCACGTTCGATACCCCGCAAGTGTTGCCGGGGTGCGAGCGCCGAGTGTTGGTCGCGCAGCAAGTCATCGAGTATCGGCTGCAGCGGGTGCGGCGACGGACGATCGGGTTTCAAGTCAGCGAGCTTGGTTTGACCGTTCGCGCGCCTCGCCGGATTTCCGTGCGCGAAATCGAGGCGGCGATCGTCGAGAGTCAGCGCTGGATCTTCAAGAAGCAAATCGAATGGCGTGTGCGCTCCGCTCAGCGGCGTCTGACAGCGATTCGCTTCGCCGACGGTGGCCAGGTGCAGTACCTCGGCAAAAGGACTCAGTTGCGACTCGGAGCCGCCACTCCGCATGTGGATGAAGAAGCCAACGAAATACGCCTGGCGGTCACCGCAGAAGCGAGCGAGGCGGAGGTGCGTCGTGCACTGCAAACATGGCTGCATGAACAGGCGCATCGCGTTATCAGCGCGCGGCTCGAGCGCTTCAGCGGTCGCACCGATGCGCGCTTTGCCGGCTGGCGCCTGTCATCGGCGCGCACGCAATGGGGCTCGTGTTCACCGGATGGCCGAATTCGACTCAGCTGGCGTTTGATTCACTTTTCGACGCCGGTCATCGATTACGTCATCGCACACGAACTGGCTCATCTGCGCGAGCTGAACCACAGTCCACGTTTCTGGCGCGAGGTCGCCCGGCTATTGCCGGGCTTTGAACCCGCGCGCGATCAGATCAAACGCGTTGAAGTCGGCGCTATATCGTTTTAGCAGCGCCAAGCTGCCGCGTCAGGTCGACGAAATTTTGCACGCTGAGCGTCTCGGCGCGTGCCTTCGGGTCGACGCCGGCTGCAGCGATGTCGTGGACACCGAGCAGCGGCGCCAGCGCATTGCGCAGCGTCTTGCGCCGCTGGCCGAACGCAGAAGCGACGACGCGCGCGAACGAGTCCGCATCGATCTCAGGCAACTCGGTGACGGCGCGCGGCTGCATTCGGACCAGGCTCGATGTGACCTGAGGCGCGGGCGTAAACGCGCCGCGCGGCACGTCGAAAAGCTTTGTCAGCCGATAGCGGAACTGCAGCATCACCGAAAGCCGGCCGTAGGTTTTGCTGCCTGGCGGAGCAACCATGCGGTCGACGACCTCTTTTTGCAGCATGAAGTGCTGATCGATCACGCTCTCGGCGATCGGCAGCAACGCGAACAGCAGCGGCGTCGAGATGTTGTACGGAAGGTTGCCGACGATTCGCAGCGGAACCGCCGCAAGACTGGTCCAATCGATTCCGAGCGCATCGGCTTCGATCAGCGATAACTCGCGTGCGGAAAATCGCTCGCGCAAGGCCGCCGCAAGATCGCGATCGATCTCGATCGCTCGAATGTGGCCGGCACGCTGGATCAGTGCGCCCGTCAGCGCCGCCCGGCCCGGCCCGATCTCGACGATGGCTTGTCCGGGACGCGGATCGATCGCATCGACGATTCGCGCGACCACACCTCGATCGTGCAGAAAATTCTGGCCGAAGCGCTTGCGTGCCCGGTGAGGTGCGTGCTGCGGCTAGCCGCCTGGGGCGCTCATGCGGCGTACCGCTCGCGCAGGCTGCGGCGCGCCAGTTCAATCGCAAGCTTCAGCGCCGCGCGCATGCTGCCGGCGTCGGCGCGTCCCGACCCCGCCAGATCGAGCGCGGTGCCGTGATCCACCGACGTTCGTACGAACGGCAACCCGAGGGTAATGTTGACGCCGTGGCCGAAGGTTGCATATTTCAGCACCGGCAACCCCTGGTCGTGAAACATTGCAAGCACTGCGTCGTAGCGCTGCACGAGCGAAGGTACGAACACCGTATCAGCCGGTAGCGGGCCATCGACATGGTGGCCCTGCAGGCGCAGGCGCGAAACCGCGGGAGCAATAACGTTAATTTCCTCGCGTCCCATGTGGCCGCCTTCGCCGGCGTGCGGGTTCAAGCCGGTCACCACGACGCGCGGAGAGTCGATGCCGAAGCGGGTCTGCAATTCCGTGATCAGGATTTTCAGCACAGCGGCGATACCGTCGATGCTCAACGCGCCCGGCACCGATGCAATCGGTAAGTGGGTCGTTGCCAGTGCGACCCTCAGCGGTCCGTGCGGAGTCTCGCCGGCCAGCATCATCACGACGCGCGGCGTTCCGCTGCGCTCGGCCAGGTATTCGGTGTGGCCGGTAAATGGAATGCGCGCGTCGTTGATGACGCTCTTTTGTACCGGCGCAGTGACGATCGCATCGTACTCACCGGCCATTGCACCGCTGATCGCCCGATCAAGTGTCGCCAAGACGTAATGCGCGTTGCGCGAATCGCGCCGGCCCGCCAGAGCGGCAGTGCGCAGCGGCACGTGCTCAACTTTTGCAGCGCTGGGCCAGCGCGCGTCGGTAAGTCGCGCACGTTCCGCAAGCAGCGTTTCGTCGCCGATCAGCGTGATGCGTGCGTCACCGGCGACGTCTTCAACCACGCTAAGCGCCGCAAGCGATATCTCCGGACCGATACCTGCGGGTTCGCCGGTCGTGATAGCGATCCGAGGCGCGTCCGAGGACTTACGATCGATCGTCGAGCCGATACTCGACATACGTCTTGTCGCGCAGTTGCCGCATCCAGTCCTGATACGCCTCGTCGGCCTTGCGATCGCGCAGCGCCTGCCGCGCTTGCAGTCGTGCGCGCTCGGACGACGCTTGCTCGACACGGCGCTCGAGTACCTGAATCAAGTGCCACCCGAAGGGGGACTGCACCGGTGGGCTGATCTCGTTGACTTTAAGTGCGCTCATCGACTTCTCGAACTCCGGCACGGTGTCGCCGGGGTAGAGCCACCCCAGATCGCCGCCGCGGCTGCCGCTTGGGTCAAGCGAGTGCAGCCGAGCCAGCGTGCCGAACTCGATCTGTCCGGCCTCGACGCGCTGCTTCATCTCTTCAAGCCTGCGCTTGACTTCCGGTTCAGGCGTCAGATCAGACACCCGCAGCAGGATGTGGCGCGCGTGGGTTTGCTGCACCGGCCCGGCCGACAGCTTGCTATCGACGCCGCTGCGGCGCCCAAGAACCTTCAGGATGTGAAAGCCGTTTGGACTGCGGAAGGCTGGGGTGATATCACCCGGCTTCAAGCCTTTGATCGCATCGATAAACAGCGTCGGCAAGCGATCCGTATTGCGCCATCCGAGCTCTCCTCCCTGCAGTGCCTCCGGCGCGTTCGAGAAGCTGGCCGCAACGCGCGCGAAATCAGCGCCGCTTTTCAGCTGTGTGATCAGCTCGTCCGCGCGCGCCCGCGTCGCATCGATCCGATCGCTTGCCGAATTTTCCGGCACGCGCAACAGAATTTGCGCAACGTTGATTTCCTCGGAGTCCGCCGCCACGCCTGACTGGGCAGCGATGAAGTTTTCCAGCTCGCTGTCCGAAATCTGAACGCGCGAATCGACTTCCCTCTCGCGCAGCCGGTTCAGGATGATGTCCTGGCGGATGTCGTCCCGGAACTGCGAAAACGAAACGCCGTCGGCTTCAAGCCGCTGCCGCAGTGCCTGCACCGACAGCCCGTTGGACTCAGCGATGCGTCCCAGTGCCGCATTGACCGTGGCATCGTCAACCCTGACGCCGGTTTCGCGCGCCAACTGCAACTGCGCGCGATCGACGATCAACCGCTCGAGCACCTGACGCTCCAGGACATCGGTCGCCGGCGGCTGAATCTTCTGACGCCGTAACTGCACTTCTGCAATACGCGCGCGCCCGCGCAGCTCATTCGCGGTGACGACTTCATCGTTGACAACCGCGACGATTCGATCGACTGGCCGTGGACCCGGTTTCGGTGTCGCGGCTGAGGCCGCTGCCGAGGAGGGTCCTGCGGGCTGCACGGCTTGCCCTTGCGCAAAGCTCGAGCATCGCCGCGGTTATCGATAGCGAAAAAGAACACGGACCTACTGACTGGAAATAGAGGTGACGGATCTGATCATTCGTGGATTCACTACTCGTAATAGTCGAAACGTCCCGGCTCTCGGGGCACAGGATTCAACAACTGATAGCCCGGAATATTACGCTGCAGAAGATTGGCAGCGCTTGATCCGACACTGGTCAGGCCGTTCAGTTCCAGCTGCAAATAGAAGTTGGTCGTCGTCGTTAACGTCGACGTGGCGAAGCGCTGCACGACGAAGCGAAGGAGCCAGCAATCCTGCTGATACTCGAGTCCCGCAACCGTATCGATCAGGCGCCGGTCCTGCAGCGAATAGTTAAAGCGGCCGATCACATACACGTTGTTCGACAGCGGCCACTGACCCGAGAGATCGACCTGGTTAATGCCGTTCGTCTGGTAGCGATAGTAGGCGCTGAGCACCGAGGCGCGGCGCGGCTGCCAGCGCACTCCCGCCGTCGCGCGCACGAATTCGCTGCGTTCTGCGGCGTACTGCGCGGCAAGGTCGATCGCCCATGACCGTCCAAGCTGCGCGGTCACCGCCGCCAGCACATCGGTCGCGTCATTCGTGCGCGGTGTTTCTCCGGGCAACGTGACGCGCTGGTCGGTGAAGTAATAGCGCTGCGCGAGCGATGCGCGCAATCTCTCGGCGCCGGTTTCGCTATCAAGAATACGCGTCGTGAGCGCGGCGGTCAGCTGATTCGCTTCCGAGATCCGATCCGAGCCTGAGTAAATGTTTTCGGTAAACAGCTGCGCGTAATTGAGGTCGGCCAGCGCGCTATCGAAATTGGGCAGGTTGTCCTGGTTGCGATAAGGGATGTACGCGTAGAACAGGCGCGGCTCGAGTGTTTGCTGCGCGGCACGGCCGAACCAGCCGGTGTCGCGCTCAAAGATCAAGCCTGTGTCGAGGCTCAGTATCGGCAGCGTTCGAGTCTGCGAGGTAGCGCCCGGTCGAAACACGGGATCGAGATCGTAGGCAGTCGATGACATTCGCGCACGCGGCACGATGAACCAGCCCGGCGCGAGGATCGGATACGCCGTCCGCACGTCCGCGATGTATCGGTTGCCGGGTTCGAGCGTCGGGTGTTGAAAGTGCGTGCCTTCGAGAGCCGCTGCGGCTTCGAAGCCGCGCCAGTCGGCGATGTAGCCGTTGACGGTCGCCTGCGGCACTCGCTCGTAGGGCTTGGCCACCAGCGTTAACGTGTCGGGATCCTGCAGCGTCTGGTTCTTCGTGACGCGGACGGACGTGTTCCAGTACGGTTGGTTGTACGCAAGGTAGCCATCCTGTGGCAGCACCTTTTGCGACGTGTCGACAATCGTGGTCGCGAAATCGACAAAGTATCGATCGTCGGAAACACGGTTGTAGTTGATGCCGGCTGCAAATCCCAGCGCCGATGCGTATTCGTACCGGACCGCCGTAAAGTCCCTGGACTCGCCGAACTGCTTGTCCTTCCCGATCAAGTCGTACACCAGCGTCGCCCGATGATTCGGGTTCAGATAGCGCAGCTCGTTTTCAAACAGCACGCCGCGCTTGCTCATCAGTCTCGGCGTCAGCGTGTAGTCGTAGTTGGGCGCCAGGTTGAAGTAGTACGGCGTGCTGATGTCAGTGCCGAGCGTGGAGCTCAACCCAAAGCTCGGCGTCAGGAAACCCGACTTGCGACGATCGCTGGTCGGAAAACTCAGAATTGGCGACCAGAGGATCGGCGTCCCTTTGAAAAACAGGGTCGCGAAACTGGCATTGGCAGTTTCATCGAGCCCATCGAACTCGATCGATTCGGCCTGCACCCACCACGCGTTGTCACCCGGTCCGCAGGTAGTGAAGCGAGCGTTCTCCATGCGCGCCCGCTCGCTGCCGAGGAATTCGATCAACGTCGCGTTGCCACGACCCTGACGCGGTGCATAGGTGAAGTCGGCGTCCGGCATCGTGCCGGTTTGCGCGTCGACGCGAAAATCCAGCCGCGGTCCTGCAAACGATGCGCCGTCGCGAAATACACGCGCCTGACCCTCGACATTGACGATATCGGTGGCTTGCGTATAAGTGATCGTCTCACCGCGCAACACGGTGCCGCCGCGGCGTATCTCCGCATCGCCGCGCAGTATGAGCCGCTCGTTGATACTGCCTTCGACGTTTTGCGCACGCGCGAAAGTGGGTGCACCGTCGCGAACGGGCGCACGGTTTTCATCGAGCTCGCGTTCGAGCTTTAACTGGGGCCGCGCCGGTTCGGGTGCCGCTTTCGGGGTGATCGTTTGCCCGAGCGCCACGGCGCTCGTCATCAGACAAGCGGCACCGAGCACCGGAATCAAACGCTGAAACAAATTCGACCGAGCGATTGCCGGCGAGCGCGCCATTTAGAATCTGTGAAAGCGTGTTTTTTTGGCCAGCAAGTGCCCGAGCACAGCGCGCCGATTATAGGCATCCGCCTCACTGGATTCGCGTTTGGCTCGAACGACCTCATACCGCATGAATCGATCTGCTTCCACCGCGACCGTCGAGGGCGATGACGCGCGCCTTGTGTCACTGCTGACATGGCTCGAATCGCTTGCTCCCCGCTATGAGCTCGCGGCGCGTTCGGTGCGACCGGCGTCGGTCGATGCCAGCTCGCGTCGTTACTTTCGGCTCGACCACGAAGGCGGAAGCCTGATTGCGATGGATGCGCCTCCGGACGCCGAAGACTCGCGCCCCTTCGTTCGCGTCGCGGCGTTGATGCGGGAGGCTGGCATCAACGTTCCCGACGTGCTGGCCAGCGATCTGGCGCAGGGATTTTTGTTGCTGACCGACCTGGGCGACACGACGTACCTGAAGGCGCTCAACCAGCTCAATGCGGGCGAGCTTTTCGGCGATGCGATCGACACGCTGGTTCGCTGGCAGCGCTGCACTGTAGAAGGCTCGTTGCCTGCGTACGACGAGGCGCTGCTAAGGCGCGAGCTGAGTTTGTTTCCCGACTGGTTTATCGCGCGCCATCTGCAACGTCAATTGACTGCGTCGCAGAGCGCCGTTCTCGATCAGATGTTTACGCTCATCGTGGCGACAAATCTCGCGCAACCGAAGGTATTCGTGCATCGCGACTACATGCCACGCAATCTGATGGTGTCGAGCCCAAATCCCGGCGTGCTTGATTTTCAGGATGCAGTCGTGGGCCCGATTGCGTATGACGTCGTATCGCTGTTTCGTGACGCGTTCGTCAGCTGGGATGACGAGCGCGTTGTCGAATGGGTTCGGCTTTATTTAGACCGGGCGCGGACAGCCGGGCTCGCCGTGCCCACCGACTTCCAAACATTCTGGCGTGACTTCGAATGGATGGGACTGCAGCGGCACCTGAAGGTGCTCGGCATCTTTGCGCGAATCAGGTATCGCGACGGCAAGCCGCACTACCTGGAAGATGCGCCACGATTTGTCGGTTATGTGCGCGCCGTCGTGCAACGCTACGCCGAGCTTGCTCCGCTGGCGCGATTGTTCGATGAACTGGAACTGGCGTGAGCAACCACCGCGTGACGCACGCCTTGATCCTGGCGGCGGGCCGCGGCGAAAGAATGAGGCCGTTGACGGATGCGACGCCGAAGCCGCTGTTGCACGCCGGCGGCAAGCGCCTCATTGAATGGCAGGTTGAGTCGCTGGTGCAAGCCGGCGTGCGCGAAGTCGTCGTCAATGTGGCGCACCTGCCGGACCAATTTGAGGCCGCGCTCGGAGACGGCCGCCGCTACGGAGTCATGCTGCGGTATTCGCGCGAAGGCGATCATGCCGACGACGCGCTTGAATCATTGGGTGGAATTATCAAGGCATTGCCCGCGCTTGGCAGCGCGCCGTTTATCGTTACCAGCGGCGACATCGTCACTGACTTTCCGTACCACGAGCTGTGCGCCGCGAGCGAGGTTCAGCAGCGAGGCGGTGCGGACGCGCATCTGGTGCTGGTCGACAATCCGCCGTTTCATGTGCGCGGTGACATGGGACTGGTGAATCAGCGTATCGATCCCGACGCAACGCCGCGCTTGACCTACGCCAACATTGGGCTGTTTTCGCCGCGTTTGTTTGCCGGCGTTGCGACAGAGCTGCAAGGCAAACGCGCTGCGCTCTTCCCTTGGCTGTACGACGCTGCACGCGCAAGCCGGGTCAGCGGAGAAACCTACCGGGGACGCTGGTGGAACGCCGGCACGCCGGAGGATCTGGCGCGTCTGGACGCGGCGCTGGCGCGCGAAGCCAATCGTCCATTCTGCGGCGACGCGCGTCGATGACGCCGGCATCGCAGGCCAGCGGTAATCCCGTCGCGATTCTGGGAGGAGGCCCGGTCGGCCTGACACTGGCTTTGTTGCTTGCCAAACGCAGTGTTCCGAGCGTCGTGTTCGACGCGCGCAGCGTCGAGCAAGCGAGCGCCGATCGACGTTTGCTCGCGCTGTCTCTGGGTTCGCTGCAAACGCTCGGCTCGCTCGTTGCGCTGCCGAGTGACGCTCAAGCACCGATACGAGCCGTCATCGTTTCATCCGTGGGCCAGTTCGGCCGCGCGGTGATCGGCGAGCGCGATGTGGGCAGCGAAATTCTCGGGGGCACGATTCGCTATGGCGACCTGATCACGGTGCTGTCCGCTGCCGTCGAAGTGAATGAATTCATCTCGATGCGTCGATCGCTGAAGGTGTTGTCGGTGCGGCAGTCGCCTTCCAGCGTGCAAATTGAATTGCAGGGACAGCCACCGTATACCGCGCCGTTGGCGCTCAGCGCAGAGGGGCTTGGCGCAGAGCCCATCGAGTCAGCGTCGCAGTCGGCGTTGGTGGCCGACCTCGAAGTCACCGGAATCGAACGCGGCAGCGCGTGCGAACGATTCACGCGCGACGGTCCCTTGGCATTGCTGCCATTGCCGATGCCCATCGCATCGGGCGCGAAAGCCGGCGCAAACTCGGGTGCGCAGAAAATGGCGCTTGTCTGGTGCATGTCGAACGCTCAAGCCGATCGGCGCAGCGCTCTTACCGATAGCGCTTTGATCGATGAGCTCAGCACGCAGCTGGGGGAGCGCAAGCTGCGTGTCATTTCCCTGCACGCCCGGAATCGTTTTCCTCTGTACCAGCGCGCGCGGGAGGAATTGGTCGAACATCGAATCGCCTACTTGGGCAACGCGGCGCAAACGCTGCATCCGGTGGCCGGCCAGGGGCTCAATCTCGGGTTGCGCGATGGCGCCGTGCTTGCTGAACTGATCGGTGCCGACTACGCAGCCGGTAACGATCCGATGCCATCGTTGCACTCCTATGCACAGTCGCGCCGGGCCGACCGTGCCGCGATCGTGGCGCTCACTCGCACCGCGCCGGCGCTTTTTGCGACTCGCTTTGCACCCATAGCACTGGCGAGGTCGATCGGACTGACCGCATTGGCTGTTGTGCCGAATTTGCGACGCGACTTCGCACGGCTGCTGATGTTCGGCGTACGCTTTTGATGTAAGGAAGGCGACCGCATGCAAAACGCAGCCAACAGCGGAAATCTGCTTAGCCGTCTTCGTTAATATCCGCGCTCCGCTTTCGTTCAACCTGCACGCTCACCTCCTGTCCTCCACCCGATCACGATGAACATCGGCCCGTATCAGTTGCCCAACCGCGTTTTTGTCGCGCCGATGGCGGGCGTAACGGACCGGCCCTATCGGCGACTCTGCAAGGCCATGGGCGCGGGCTATGCGGTATCGGAAATGGCTGCATCGAATCCGCGCCTGTGGGCAAGCGAAAAGACCGCACGGCGCTTGAATCACGATGGAGAAAATGCGCCGGTAGCCGTCCAGCTGGCCGGCGCCGATGCGCAAATGCTGGCTGAAGCGGCGCGTTACAACGTCGATCGCGGCGCGCAGATCATCGATATCAACATGGGATGCCCGGCCAAGAAAGTGTGCAACGTTGCGTGCGGCTCGGCGTTGCTGAAGGATGTTGCGCAGGTGGCGCGCATTCTTGCGGCGGTCGTCGAGGCGGTCGATGTGCCGGTCACGTTGAAATACCGCACCGGGTGGGATGCGTCGAACCGCAACGCAGTCGAGATCGCGCGTTTGGCGCAGGCGAGCGGCATCGCCGCGCTGACGCTGCACGGGCGCACGCGCGCATGCGGATACGGCGGCCATGCCGAATATGAAACGATTCGCGCCGTCAAACGCGCGGTAACGATTCCCGTCATCGCCAACGGCGACGTCGATACGCCTGAGAAAGCGCGAGTCGTGCTTGCCGAAACCGGCGCCGACGCGGTGATGATCGGTCGCGCCGCGCAGGGGCGGCCGTGGATTTTTCGAGAAGCCGCGCACTACTTGGCGACCGGCTCTCATATGCCGCCGCCCAGAGTCGACGAAGTGCGCGCGTTGCTGCTCGATCATCTGGACGACCATTATTCGTTCTACGGCGACCTGGGCGTACGCACGGCGCGCAAGCACATCATCTGGTACACCAAGCAGCTCGATGGCGGCAAACAGTTTTGCGACCGCATGAATGCGCTCAACGATTGTGCGGAGCAGGCCAGCGCCGTCGATAGTTTCTTTGCTGCACTGGGCGAGCGATCGGAACGGCTCGTGTATAGCTCCACCTTGCACTAGGGACGGATGGATGGCGAAAGCATTGACTAAGTCAGCGGCGAGGCCCGCGGCGCGGCGAACGAATGGAACGTCAGGGACCTCGGCAGCGAGCGCGCGATTTGCTTATCCGACCAGCGAGCGCGTCAGCCGCGCGCGCAGCGGTGAAACGCTTGAACAATGCGTGCTGCGCAGCCTCGACCAATACTTTGCCGATCTCGACGGCTCGCGCCCGCATGCGCTGCTGGATATGGTCACCACGGCGGTCGAACGGCCGTTGCTGCAGTTCGCGATGACCCGGTGCGACGGTAACCAGTGCGCAGCTGCAGAATTGCTCGGAATCAATCGCAATACTTTGCGCAAGAAGCTGCAGCAATATCGATTGCTATGAGCCCGGCGAAACGCCGGTGGGCGCTGCTAAGCGTCTCCGACAAGACCGGTGTCGTCGAACTCGCGCAGCAGCTGTGCACCCTCGGATTTCAGGTTCTATCCACCGGCGGCACCGCGAAGCTCTTGAGTGAGCGCGGCGTCGAGGTCACCGAGGTGGCGCAGTACACCGGCTTTCCCGAGATGCTCGACGGCCGCGTAAAGACTCTCCATCCGAGAATTCACGCAGGCCTGCTCGCACGGCGGTCGGAGCCGGAACATGTGCGCGCGTTGACCGAGCAAGGGATCGATCCGATCGAAATTTTGGTCGTCAATTTGTATCCGTTCGAGCAAACCGTTGCACGCACCGATTGCATGTTCGACGACGCGATCGAGAACATCGACATCGGTGGTCCTGCGATGCTGCGTGCGGCGGCGAAAAATCATCAGAGCGTCGCAGTCGTCGTCGATCCTGCTGACTACGAGTTGGTGCTCGATCAGCTGCAAAATGCGAACGCTGTTGATTCAGAAACGCGTCTGGCGCTGGCGAAGAAGGTCTTTGCGCACACCGCCCACTACGACGGCGCGATCGCCAACTATCTGACTTCGCTGAGCGACGACGGAGCGCGCCAGACGTTCCCGGACGTCTTTTCCAGGCAGTGGCTGAAGGCGCAGCAGATGCGCTACGGCGAGAATCCGCACCAGCAGGCAGCGTTTTATCGTGAGCGAAACGTGGCACCCGGGCTGTTGGCGGGCTTCACGCAGCTGCAAGGCAAAGAGCTGTCGTACAACAACATCGCCGATGCCGACGCCGCATGGGAGTGCGTCCGCTCGTTCGATGAAACCGCGTGCGCGATCGTCAAGCACGCCAATCCGTGCGGTGTTGCGATCGCGCCGACTGCGGGCGCCGCGTACTCGAAAGCGCTGAAGACCGATCCGACGTCTGCGTTTGGCGGAGTCATCGCGTTCAACCGCGCGCTCGACGCGCAGGCTGCACAGTCGGTTTCGCGCCAGTTCGTCGAGGTCGTCATCGCGCCGGAGTTCAGCGCCGAAGCGCGCGCAGCGTTCGATGCCAAACCGAACGTGCGTTTGCTCACGGTGCCGGTCGGCGACGCTCACAATGACTTTGACTTCAAGCGCGTTGGTGGCGGCCTGCTGGTGCAAACCTCCGACGACCATTCGCTGCAAACGTCGGACTTGAAAATCGTGACTGCGCTAAAGCCGACCGCGCAACAGATGGACGACTTGATGTTTGCATGGAAGGTAGCGAAGTTCGTCAAGTCAAACGCGATCGTGTTCGCGCGCGACGGGGCGACGCTCGGTGTCGGCGCGGGCCAAATGTCACGCGTGGACTCGGCGCGCATCGCGTCGATCAAGGCCGAAGCGGCGAAGCTAAGTCTCGCCGGCAGCGCAGCAGCGTCCGACGCGTTTTTCCCGTTTCGCGATGGGCTCGACGTGTTGATCGACGCCGGAGCTGCGTGCGTCATCCAGCCAGGCGGGAGCATGCGCGACGAAGAAGTAATCGCTGCGGCTGACGAGCGTGGTATCGCGATGGTGTTTACTGGCGATTCGGCATTTCCGTCATTAGTCGTGCAGCAGCGGCTGGCGCAGCTGCGCCGCCTACGTCGTCGGGCACTAAAGTGCCAACCACTGCGGTACTCACAACGCCGGCGCAAAAAAGGGCTAAAGCGCTTTTTTGCTTAACGGCCCCGGCGTTGCTCCGCTCCTCGGGCGACGACTCAAAGGCGGCGCAGCTGCGCCAGCCGCTGCTGTCGCGACACTGCCTCGCACGAGGTGTTTTTTCCTTCCCCCACACCAAGTGAGACTGTCTCAAGCGCAAGCGTTGGGCGGAGCTGACCTGCCTTCGGGGCGTCGCCCGAGGAACGGAGCAGGCGCCGGGTAGTCGGCGAAACTGTGCTTTAGCCCAGTTTCGCCGCGGCGATTGCGAGTACCGCAGTGGTCGGCACTTCAGTGCCCGACGCCCAGGCAGGTCAGTTCCGCCCAACGCTTGCGCGCCGCGACGCAAATCCCCTTACATCGACCCGCGCAACCCCAGCCGATCAATCGTCACCCGTTCCGCGTCCACCATCTGGCGAGCGTACTTCGTGTACTCCTCCGGACTCATGTAGATCACCGACTGATCGAAGCGATCCAGGATCGCAAGCACTTTCGGATCTTCGAGCGTCTTGCGGAACGCGTCGTGCAATGTCTTGACCACCGCAGGATCCATTCCCGGCGGCCCGCCGATGCCGAACGGCGAGTCGGACACGGTGTCGTAGCCCAGCTCGGCCAGCGTCGGCACTTCGGGCCACTTCTTCGTGCGCTTCGAGCCGTACGTCACGAGTAGCCGCAGCTTGCCGCTTTCGACGTGCGGGGCCCAACCGGTCGAATCGCTGGCCGCCTGAACGTGGCCGCCAAGAATCGAGGTCATCAAGTCGGCGCTGCCCTTGAACGGCACGTGTGTCAGCTTGATGCCGGCCTTTGCTGCGAACTCCTCCATTGCCAGATGCGGAGTAGTTCCAGTGCCGGTCGAGCCGTAGTCGATCTTGCCCGGATTTTTCTTCGCGTCTTCAACGAACTCTTGCAATGTCTTCCACGGCGCGCCGGCGGGCACGACGAGGCCGAACGTGTAGCCGGTCATGTTGATGATGTACGTGAAGTCGCGCAGCGCGTCGAGCTGCGGCGTCTTCTGCATATGGGGAATGCGAAACACGCTGATCGCGAGCTGCGTCAGCGTGTAACCGTCCGGCTTGGCGCTTTTCACTGCGATTGGCGCGACGGTGCCGCCGGCGCCGGGCTTGCTCTCGACGATAACCGACTGCCCCAACGTGCGCGATGCGGACTCAGCGAAGGCGCGCAGCACCTGGTCGGTCGGGCCGCCTGCCGGAAAAGCGCAGTACAGCGTGATCGGGCGCGAAGGAAAGGCTTGTGCGCGCAGCGCGGTCGACGGCAACGCCGCCAACGCCCCGCTTGCCACTAACAGGCTGCGTCGGTCCATAAATGTCTCCTGATAATTGTTATGCGAGCGAGTATAGGCACGGTTGCGGGAAATGAGTCCTCGGCAAGGCCTTCGCAGCGCAGGAGAAAGCTAACGCAGGGCGGTGGTCGTCGCTACTCGTCCTGCGCGGTCGTGCCACGCGGCGATTTGCACCTCCGAGCCTGCCTTCCCCTTAACGATCCAATCGACGTGCGCGCGATCAGCCGTCACCTTTTTGTTCGGCCAGAACGAAATGCCGGTATGCAGATAGGCCCACCCTTCGAGCTCACCCAATTCTTCGCGCGGCTTGCCTGAAAGCAGTTCGGCACCCTCCGGCAACTTGATTTCCGCCAACACCCCGCGCAGCAACTTCCGCTTCAACGCCATCTTCGTCACGTAGGTCGGCAGCCAGCCGCTGTTTTGCACGATCAACCGGATGCGCCACGTGCTCTCGCCCGCGTCCGTGACTTCCACCTTGCCGAGTTCGAGCTTCGGCGATATCAGTGCTTGCCACAGCAGCCACTGCGGAAAGCGCGCGATTTCCTTCTCGCGTAGCGCCGGCGGCGGGTTCGCGAAGACGTGCATCCGGTTCCAGCCGCCGATCTCGACTTGCCCCAGCTGCGGGTGGTCAAACGGTTTCCAGTCGATGTGACCTTCGCTCGGCGCCACGCGCTTCGCCCATTCGAAGACTTTCAAATCATCTTCAATCGGGTGATCGCGGAACCAGTGAATCCATTCCTTGTTCTCGATGCCGGCTTCTTTTTTCGGATTCCAGATCTCGATCGTCCACATGAACATGCCGAGGTGCTCGTAGATCCAGTCGAAGGCGCCGCTGATGTGCTCGCCTGGCATGTATTGAAAGTCATGCCAGATCGATATCGCCGGATAGCCCGTCAGCTCTTCTCCCTTTTTGCCGATTGTCTGATACGTCCATAGATCTTCGGCTGGCAGCTGATCGTCCGGCGCGTGGCCGAAGGGCCGTAGTAGCACGCCGGAGAATGTATGGATGCTGGTGCCGCCGCAGATGTTCGGATGCGCGGTGAAAAATTCGACGATTGAACGCACTTCTGGCTCGGACGTCGGAAAGGGCCCGGCGCCGAGTTGTTCGAATTCCTGGCGCCAGTTGGACGGGAAGTTGCGATTCAGGTCGAGGCCTTGCGCGTTGCCGGTGACACCGGCCACCGTGACGTTGACGCCGTCGAAGTTTTCGATACGTCCTTCGGCGAACACGCGAAAGTATTCACCGCCCGGAGCGTCGGTCGGCGCACGTCGCACCAGAAGGCTCGGCTGCTGCGGATGCTTCTTCCAAGGGCCGTTCGGATCGGCGACGCGCATCTGCAAGATCCGGCCGTCACCGTCGAGGTCTTCCGTGATCAACCCGTCGAGCGGATCTTCGTCGAACGGATAGCGCCGCGTCGAAGAGCGCACGTAGCGCGGGTTATCGCCCATCGCCCATTCGGCGCCGTCGGGGTTGATGCGCGGGCAAACGTAGAACGTGCGCGTATCGAGTGCGCGCGCGATGTCAGCATTGTTGCGGCGTTCTTTCATCAGCCAGTCGATGAAATACAAACACGCGCTGGACGCCGTAAGTTCGATCGAATGAATGTTGCCGTCGACCCAGTAGGCGGGCTTGTCCTTCGCCGCCCCGGTTGCGCGCTGGGTCAGCGTCACGACTGGAATGGCTCGGCCTTCGTGGCTGGTGCCGATCGTTTCCAACGAAACGTAATCCGGATTCTCGTCGGCAAAGCCGCGCAAGAGATCCATCAATTCGTCGTAGCGATAAAAGCGCGCGTAGTCGATGGTGGGCATGGAGCAGGCGAGGGGTGCGGGGCTGGCGATGATACTGGGCCGTGATCCTGTCTCCCGCGGCGGTCGTATCATCCCGCGCCATGACTGACCAATCCACGAGTCGCATCGTTCTTGACCGGGTTGCCGAAAAGCGCAAGCGCGGATTGCGCCGCGTGGTCGACGCGACGCATTACTCACTCGACGGTCTACGCGCCGCATGGGCTGGCGAAGATGCGTTCCGGCAGGAGATCATGCTGGCGGCAGTACTGACCCCCGTCGCGCTGGTACTGCCGATTGCGTTGGCGGAGAAGATCCTGCTGGTTGGCGTGTTGATTCTGGTGCTGATTGTGGAATTGCTCAACAGCGCCATCGAAGCAGCGGTTGACCGCGATAGCCTGGAGATCAACCCGCTCGGCAAGCGCGCGAAGGATGTCGGCAGCGCGGCGGTGATGCTCGCGCTGGTGCTCGCCGGCGGCACCTGGGTCGCAATCGTCGGCTGGTACTTCTTCCGGGCGTGAGCAAGCTGACGTGAGCGGACTTTTGCGGTCCAGCGTTGAGTCTTTGCCGCTCGTTTATCGCGGCAAGGTACGCGACAGCTACGCGGTGGGCGACGATCAGCTGTTGATCGTGACGACCGACCGGTTGTCGGCGTTCGATGTGGTGATGAGCCAGGCGATTCCCGACAAGGGCAAAGTGCTCAACGCGATGTCGAACTTCTGGTTCGCGAAGCTGGGGTACATCACGCCGAATCATCTGACCGGCATCGAACCGGAGTCGGTGGTCGCGAACGACGAGCTGGATCAGGTGCGCGGCCGCTCGGTGGTCGCGATGAAGCTGAAGCCGCTGCCGGTCGAAGCCGTGGTACGCGGTTACTTGATCGGCTCCGGGTGGAAGGACTATCAGCGAAGCGGCAGCGTGTGCGGAATCGAACTGCCGCGGGGTTTGCAGATGGCGAGCAAGTTGCCCGAGCCGATCTTCACGCCTGCCAACAAGGCCGAGCTCGGCACGCACGACGAAAACATTTCCTTCGAGCGCATGCAGCAGATAGTCGGTGCCGAGCTTGCGTTTCGTATTCGCTCGATCAGCCTTGCGCTGTATGCCGCAGCGGCCGAATACGCCGCCACGCGCGGCATCATCATTGCCGACACCAAATTCGAATTCGGAATCGACGCTGCAGGCGATCTGCGGTTGATGGACGAGGTACTGACGGCCGATTCCTCGCGCTTCTGGCCGGCTGACCAGTACGCCGAGGGATCTTCACCGCCGTCGTTCGACAAGCAGTTCGTGCGCGACTGGCTGGAGACGCAGGATTGGGGCAAGACTCCACCACCGCCGGATCTACCGGCAGACGTCGTTGAAAAAACAGCCGCCAAGTATCGGGAAGCGTTGCTCAGAATCACCGGCAAGACGGTGGACTATTGATCCGTACAATCGCGCCCTGAGCGTACAAGGGCGAACATGAAACGTGACGGCCAATACGCACCCTTGATCGGCGTGCTGATGGGTTCGACGTCCGACTGGGACGTGATGCAGCACGCGTGCGAGGTGCTGAAGGAATTCGGAGTGCGATTCGAGACACGCGTGGTTTCTGCGCATCGCACGCCCGATGAGATGTTCGCTTACGCCGAGGAAGCGCGCGCCCGGGGGTTGAAGGCGATCATCGCCGGTGCGGGCGGCGCAGCGCACTTACCCGGCATGCTCGCTTCGAAGACGTTGATTCCGGTGCTCGGGGTGCCGATTCCGTCCAAGTATCTGCGCGGTGAGGATTCGCTGCTGTCGATCGTGCAGATGCCGAGAGGCGTGCCGGTCGCCACATTCGCGATCGGTGAGGCAGGCGCAGCCAACGCCGCGCTGTTTGCGCTCGAGATGCTGTCGACGCAGGACGGCGAGCTTGCGACCGCGCTCGCGCAGTATCGCGCGACGCAAAACGAAAAAGCGCGCAACATGACCTTGCCGCTTTAAGGCACCGACAAAAGTGCACCCCTACTTTTGTCGGATTGCCTAGCGTGAAAATCGCTGGCAAAGCCAGACGATTTCACGAATGAAACTGCAGGGCGCAGCAACTCTCGTTCGGCGCAGCGCCATCAATTCTTCAACATGATTTCGCCCATTCCTCCGGGTTCGTGGCTCGGGTTGCTGGGCGGCGGCCAGCTGGGCCGCATGTTCTGCATGGCGGCTCAATCGCTCGGCTACAAGGTATGCGTACTTGATCCCGGACATGACAGCCCGGCGGGCGCAGTCGCCGACGATCACATCGCAGCAGGCTATCTCGACGAGGCCGCGCTCACCGAGCTTGGACGACGCTGCCGCGCTGCGACGACCGAGTTCGAAAACGTGCCGGCGGCTGCGCTCGAGTTCCTTGCGCAGCATTGCAGCGTCAGCCCCGACGCGGCAAGCGTTGCGATCGCGCAAGACCGCATCGCCGAAAAGCGCTTCATCGCTGCGTGCGGAATCGACGTGGCGCCGCATGTGGTGATCACGCGCGAGGAAGATTTGCGAGCCGTCGATGCCCAGCTTTTTCCGGCGATATTGAAGTCCGCGCGAATGGGTTACGACGGCAAGGGCCAGGTGCCGGTGGACACCGCGCAGGCGGCCCGTGCCGCATGGACCGCGATGGGGTGCGTGCCGTGTGTCCTCGAAAAACGGGTGCCGTTGCATCTCGAAGTGTCGGTCGTCGCATGTCGCGCAGCAGACGCCACGGCGGTGACTTTTCCGGTGTCAGAAAACGAGCACCGCGGCGGAATACTGGCGACGTCGATCGCCCCTGCGCGCATAAATGACGACGTCGCGCGGCGCGCACGCGACGCGGCGCTCATGCTGGCCGAGCGCATGAACTACATCGGCGTGTTGTGCGTCGAATTCTTTGTCCTGCGCGACGGCAGTTTGCTGGTCAACGAGATCGCGCCGCGCCCGCATAACTCGGGTCATTACACGATCGATGCCTGCATCACCAGCCAGTACGAACAGCAGGCGCGCGTAATGGCGAACCTGCCGCTCGGGGACGCGAGCCAGACGATGCCGTCAGCAATGCTGAACATCCTGGGCGATCAGTGGTTCGGCGGGCTCGACGACAGCGCAGCGATGCGCGAACCCGACTGGGCCTCGGTGCTTGCGGTACCCGGCGCGAAGCTGCATCTGTACGGCAAGCGCGAACCGCGCGCAGGTCGCAAGATGGGGCACGTGACTTGCGTGGCACCGACATTGCCGGAAGCAATCGCGCGCGCAAATCGTGTGGCAATGGCGCTCGGCATCGTGCCGGCAAAGTGATCGCGCGTTGCGGATGAATACGCCTCCGATCGATAGGTCCGCGGTCGAGCGCGCCGCCGAAGTTTTGCGCAGCGGCGGCATCGTCGCACTACCCACTGAAACGGTATACGGCCTGGCGGCCGATGCCGATAACGAAGATGCGGTGCGGAAGCTCTTCGCCGCGAAGGGTCGGCCCGCGGATCATCCGGTCATTGTTCATGTTGGCGGCACGGACGCGTTCGACGACTGGGCGAAAGACGTTTCCGATGATGCGCGTGCCCTGGGTCGCGAGTTCTGGCCGGGACCATTGACGCTGGTGCTGAAGCGCGCTGCGCGCGCGCGCGATGTGGTTACTGGGGGACAGGACACCGTGGGGCTTCGCGCGCCCGCGCATCCGTGGGCGCGCGCCGTATTGCATGCCTTCGGCGGTGCGCTGGCGGCGCCGAGCGCGAACAGCTTCGGACGCGTCAGTCCGACCACCGCGCAACATGTGATCGATGATCTCGGCATCAAGCCGCGCGGCAAGATCGATCTGATTCTCGATGGCGGCGCGTGCCCGGTCGGAATCGAATCGACGATCGTCGATGTTTCCGGCGCCGAGCCGACACTGTTGCGTCCCGGTTCGATCACGCGTGAGCAGTTGCAGCGCGCGCTCCGCCGTGAGGTAACCGATGCCGGCGCCAACGCGCCACGCGCCTCGGGCCGGCTTGAGAGGCACTATTCCCCGCATACGCCACTGTCGGTGATGCCTGCCCGACGAGCTCGCGGCGAAGCTGGCGAAGCCAAGCAACGAACGGCTCGCCGTGCTCGCGCCGTTGACCTTGCTGGAAAATTGCCGTGCTGACATCGCGTTGGCAATTGCTGCTGCGAGCGATCCGGGCGATTACGCGCGTTTGTTGTATTCCGCGTTGCATCGGCTCGATGCGAGTGGCGCAGATCGCATGCTGGTCGCGGCGCCGCCCGATGGCCCGCAGTGGGACGCGGTACGCGACCGGCTGCGGCGCGCTGAAGCAGCAAAGCCTGGATAGCGCCGGCCAATCGCCGCAGCGCGGTCCGCATTGTTGCTGCGCTCACCGCGGACTACTTCGACAGTTTGCTATTGCAGTGTCGCAAAAATTGACAGTGCGCCGCGGGCGCGGAACCAGATCATTGTTTTTGTGATTTGGTCCGCACTTTGCTTTCATTAATTTCTTCTGTTTTGCGCGTTAGCCCATGCTCCGCGCGTCCGTACCTTCCAGGAAGGGCCAATGAAATCCCTTACGGCTCAGTTCGATAATTCGCTTGGCGAGTAGTCGTCTCTCAGGACACCCCAAATGAAAACGATGGTGAAACGATCGGCTGCGGTATTCGCACTCTTTTCGGTCTTTGCGCTTCCACTACCGGCACGCGCTGGGCTGATTGACCTGACCAGCCTGTTCGTCTTCGGCGACAGTCTGTCCGACGGGGGTAACTCGGGCTTACGCACGCAGCAGTACACAAACAACCCGAACATCGTCTTTCCGCCGCCGCCTTACTTCAACGGGCAGTACTCGAACGGCCGGGTCGCGGTCGAGTACCTGTGGAATCGCTACAACCCTGGCAACCCTGGAGGCTTCACGCCGTCGCTCGCTGGCGGCACCAACTACGCGATCGGTGGAGCCACCACGGGGCTGGCGAGTTTCAATTCCGTCAATGACAGCGTTCCGGATTTCCTGAAGCCGGCCTTTGCAAATTACAGCAATGCCTGGCAGTTGCAGACCTTCGCCGACCAGCAACCTTCCTTCAATCCAGCCACTTCGCTGTTCGTGGTGTGGCTGTTTCCGAATGACATCCTCTATTCGGGAGCGACCGGCATGCTGCCGGGCGTGGTGCCTGGCTCGCCGGGCGGCACGGATTTGATTAGTAACGGCATCGCCAACATTTTGACGACCATCGGCACCTTGGCGCAGGCAGGGGCCGAGCACTTTCTGGTGCCTAACATGCCCGATCTCGGGCTGACCCCTGCGTTTGCAGGCACGCCGCAGGCGGACTTCCTGAGCTTTCTGACCGCTACTTTCAACAGCAACCTGGCGGCACAGCTGACGGCTCTCGATGCGATGCTGGCGGCCGAGATCGTGCAATTCGACACCAACGGCTCATTCGCCAGAATCCGTGCTAATCCGCTCGCCTACGGGTTCGACAACACGACCGATTCGTGCGTTGACAACTTGGCGAGCGGTGTGTGCAACCCCGGCAATTGGGACCGTTGGCTGTTCTGGGACGGCGTTCATCCGACGACCTCTACTCACCAGTTGCTGGCCAGTCAGTTTGCGATGGCCGTGCCAGAGCCATCATCGGTGGCGTTGCTGATGATCGCCCTGCTTGCGTTGTTTGTGATGGCGGGCTGTCGCTCGAACGCGCACGGGAGCGTTTTCTATACACCAAGATATCGCGCCAATTTTTCAGGGTCCTGTGCAAGTTCCGCCGATCGGCCTTCCAGCACGACGCGCCCTTTTTCGAGCACGACACAGCGATCGGTGTGCGCGAGCACCGATCGATAGTTCCGATCGACGATCAGCGACGCGATTCCCGTCGCGCGGATCGCGCCGATGATGCGCCAGATCTCTCGCACGACCAGCGGTGCCAGGCCTTCGGTCGCTTCGTCGAACAGCATTACCTCGGGGTTCGTCATCAGTGCGCGGCCGATCGCGAGCATCTGCTGCTCGCCGCCTGACAGTTGCGCGCCGCCGTGATGCAGCCGCTCGGCCAGGCGCGGAAAGGTTTGCATGACTCGATCCATCGACCAATCGCGGCGGCCGCCGATTCCGGGCCGCGCCGCCATCAGCAGGTTCTCGCGCACCGACAGGTTCGGAAAGATGCCGCGTCCCTCAGGAACGTAACCGATTCCGAGCCGCGCGATGGAATCGGGTCGTGCACGCGTGCAGTCGATACCGCGAATGCGAATCACGCCTGCGGCCGGTCGCGCGAGGCCGAGCAAGGTGCGGATCAGCGTGGTCTTGCCCATCCCGTTTCGCCCCAGCAGTCCGACCGCTTCGCCGGGAGCAATCGAAAGCGATGCGCCGTGCAGGATGTGGCTGGCAGCGTAATAAGTATGCAGCTGCGCAGCGTCGATCAGCAGCGTGTGTGGCTCAGCCGATGCCCGCAAGCTCGCGCTCAATGCGTCACCCGCTCTTCCAGATGCGCGCCGAGATAAGCCTCTTGCACTTCAGCATTGGCGCGGATTGCCTGCGGCGTGTCGCTCGCAAGCACGCGACCGTTGACCATCACGGTGATGCGGTCCGACACGCGGAACACCGCGTCCATGTCGTGCTCGACCAGCAATATCGCGTGGCTCGCCTTCAGTTCGTTGAGCAGCTCGAGCATGCGTAGCGTTTCCTCGGAACCCATTCCGGCCAGCGGCTCATCGAGCAGCAGGATCTGCGGCGCGGTGGCCAGGCACATCGCGATTTCGAGCTGGCGCTTTGCGCCGTGCGACAGCGTCGCGGCGATTTGATCGGCGAGCGATGCAAGCCCACAGCGTCGCAGCGCGTCTTGCGCGGCGGACGCGGACGAATCGCACTGCGCCGCCGGCGTGATCCAGTTCCACGGCCGTTGCCGGCGTGCCTGCGCCGAAAGCCGGCAGTTCTCGCGCACGCTGAAGCTCGGGAAAATGGTCGTGCGCTGGTAGCTGCGGCCCAACCCTGCCTGCGCGCGGCGCGGCTGGCTCCAGTGCGTGACATCGCGGTCCATTAACTCGACGCGCCCGGCGGTCGGTGCGACTTCGCCGCACAACACGTTGATCAACGTCGACTTGCCGGCGCCATTGGTTCCGATCACCGCGTGAATTTCGCCGCGTTCCACGGTGAGTGATACGTCGTCAACCGCACGCAGCCCGCCGAAGTGACGCGACACATTTTTCGCGGCCAGCAGCGTCATGGCGCCTTGCGCATTCGAAGTTGCGTGCCCAGTCCGATCAATCCCTTCGGCATCAGCGCGACGAACGCGATGATCGTCAGCCCAAGCGGCAACTGCCAATGCTTGGCGAACGATCCGAAGACGGCCTGCGACTGATAGAACTCCTGCAGCGCGACGAACGCGATCGCTCCGAACACCGCGCCGCGCAGGCTGCCGATGCCTCCCAGAATGATCATCAGCAGTACCGCGCCTGACTGGTGCCACGACAGAATCTCCGGATTCACGTAGCCGTCTTTCAGCGCATACAGAAACCCCGCCACACCGGCCAGCATCGCGGCGACGACAAACACCGCCAGCTTGTACGGATACGTTGCGAAACCTGCTGCGCGCATGCGCTGCTCGTTCACCCGAATGCCGGCGAGCGCGCGCCCGAAGCGGCTCGCTTGCGTCGCCGCCAACAGCAGGAAAGTAAGGACGAGCGCGGCCAGAACAAAGAAGTAGAAGACGCGTGGCGCGCCAAGGTCGAGCAATTGCACGCCGCCAATCGAAAGTTCAGGACGGAAATAAAGATAGATGCCGTCGCTGCCACCGCCGATGTGGGTGTCGTGAAACACGTAGTACGCCATCTGCGCAAAAGCGAGCGTGACCATGATGAAGTAGATGCCGCGCGTGCGCAGCGACAGCGCACCGACCGCCAATGCGTACAGCCCCGCCGCCACCAGCGCTGCCGGAAACAAAAGCCAGAACGAAGCCGGTCCGGACTGTGGCGACAACAGCGCGGCGACGTACGCTCCGATGCCAAAGAACGCTGCGTGGCCGAACGACACCAGCCCGGTCTGGCCGACGAGCAACTCGAGGCTCAGTGCGAACACCGAGAGAATCATGATCTTCATCACCAGATCGACGTAATACTTCTCGCCGAAGAACGGAAACACCGCGGCAAAGGCCAGCAGTACGAGCAGCGGCAACGACGAACGCAGCTTCATCATCCCAGCCTGAACAACCCTTCGGGCTTCCACAGCAGGATCACCGCCATCAGCAGATACACCAGCACGCCGGCTGCTTCCGGGAAGAACACTTTCCCGAACGTATCGACCAGGCCCACCAGCAGCGAAGCAAGCATCGCCCCGCGCACCGAGCCGATGCCGCCGATCACGACGACGACGAAGCTGATGATCAGCACCTGACCACCCATGTTCGGATATACCGAAGACACCGGTGCAGCGATCATTCCGGCCAGCACCGCCAGTGCGACGCCCGCTGCGAACACGATGCGATACAGAAACTTGATGTTGACGCCCATTGCCTGGACCATCTCGCGATTGCTTGCGCCGGCGCGGATCATCATGCCGAGCCGCGTTCGCGCGAGCACGAAGTACAGCCCGAGCGCGACGGCGATGCACACCGCCGAGATGAACAAGCGATATATCGGGTAGGTCATCACATCGCCGAGCGGAACACTGCCCGAGAGCCAGGCAGGTGCTGCGACGCCGTGCACGTCGTCGCCAACGAGGATGCTGCGCAACTCCTCGAACACCAGGATCAATCCGTACGTCATCAGCACCTGCTGCAGATGTTCGCGCTCGTACAGGAAGCTGAAGAAGCTCCACTCGAGCAGGTAACCGAACGCGATCGACAGCAGCAGACCGAGCGCGAGTGTCGTGAAGAATCCACCGCCGATCGTTGCGCCTACCCAAGGTGCAAGCGCATAGGCCATGTACGCGCCGATCATGTAGAAACTGCCGTGCGCGAGATTGATCACGCCCATGATCCCGAAGATCAGCGTCAGGCCGCTCGCGACCAGGAACAGCAGCAGCCCGTACTGGACTGCATTCAGGCACTGGATCAGGAAAGTGGCGAGGTCCATTTAAACAAAACGGCGGTGCGCAGTTTCCCACGCACCGCCGTGTACTGGAGCTTCCCGAGCTACATCTTGCAACCGGTCGCCGGGTCGGCCAACCCTTTGACTGCCACTTTCTGATACTTGTTGGCGCCGCCCTCGACTTTGCGCAGATAAATGTCGTGCACGGGGTTGTGCGCCTTCGACAGCGTGAACGGGCCGCGCGGACTGTCGATCTTTGCCGACTCCATCGCCTTGATCATTTCAGCGCGCTTGGAGAAATCACCTTTGACCGCGTTCAGCCCGGCGGCGAGCAACTGCGCGGCGTCGTAGCCCTGCACGGCATACACATCGGGCTGTAGCTTGTAAGCCTTTGCGTAATTTAGCCGGAACGACTTGTCCTTCTCGTTCGGCAGCCCGTCCGCGTAATGCAATGTTGTCAACAAGCCCTGCGCCGATTCGCCCTGCGCCTCGAGCGTGCCATCGGTGAGGAACCCCGGGCCATAGAGCGGCACTGCCTTCGTCAATCCGGCCGCGGCGTAGTCTTTGACAAACTTCACCGCACCGCCTCCCGCGAAAAATGCAAACGTGGCATCCGGCTTCAGCGCCGCAATCTCGGTCAGCAGCGCCTGGAACTCGACGCCGGGAAACGGCAGGTTAAGTTCCTTGAGCACCTTGCCGCCGCCCTTGGCAAAGCCTTCCTTGAACGCCGCCGCCATCTCGTCGCCGGCCGCATATTTCCAGGTAATCGAAACCGCCGTCTTGTGGCCGCGCTCGGCTGCGACCACGCCGGCCGCATACGCCGACTGCCAATTTGAAAACGACGAACGGAAGATATTTGGAGCACACATCGGTCCGGTGACCGCGCCCGCTCCCGCGTTCGGAACAATAAGCAGCGTATTGGAGTCACGGGCCACCTTAGCCATCGCCATCACGACGCCCGAGTGCACCGTACCCACCACCACGTCGACCTTGTCGCGATTGATCAGCTTGCCGACATTGTCGGTCGCCTTGGCGGGATCGGACTCGTCGTCGACCCGGAAGTATTCAATCTCGCGCCCGCCAAGCTTGCCGCCACTTTCCTGCAGATAAAGCTTGAATCCGTTTTCGATCGCGTTGCCGAGCGCAGCGAACGTGCCGGTGTACGGGAGCATCAAACCGACCTTTAGTTTCTGCTGTTGCTGCGCGGCTGCGGGCCATGCTGCCACCGCCGTGCATAAAACGCCGGCCAGCGTGAGTGTCTGTCTCCTGTTCATTCGCATGTCCTTTGTTATGTATGTTGTGCAATGAAATCGACTGTAGCCTCGATTACGCGCTGCGGCTGATCGCGCTGCGGTGAATGTCCGCAGGCAGGCAATTTCAGCACCCGCGCATGCGGCACGCGCTTCGCGATGCCGTCGATCTGCGCCATCGTTCCGTATTCGTCATCCTCGCCTTGCACTGCCAGAACCGGCTTCTTGATCGCGGGCAACATGGCTTCGATGTTCCAGCTGCGAAAAGCAGGGTCGAGCCAGATGTCGTTCCATCCCCAGAAAGCCGAATCGGGATTGTCGTGATAGCGCGCAAGCTTAACTCTGAGGGTTGACTGCTGCGTATCGGTAGTTGCGAGGTAGGTTTCGCGCGTTCGCTCAATGCTTTCGATCGACACATCTTCGACGAATACGTGCGGCGCCAGCGCGATGACGCCGGATACGCGCTCGGGAAACGCAGCGGCGTGGATCAGGGCGATCGACGCACCGTCGCTGTGGCCGACCAGCCAGGGTGGATCGCTTGCGGTATCGACGCCGACGGCGTGTAGGAACGCAGGCAGCACTTCGCGCGCCTGCGCATGCATGAAGTCAACCGGCCACTTTTCGGCAGCGGGGCGCGGCGTCGAGCGACCGTAGCCGGGCCGCGAGTAGACAAGACCGCGAAAGCCGCCGGTTGCGCAAAGCTGCCGCGGCCAATCGCGCCACATCGCCACTGAGCCCAGGCCCTCGTGCAGGAAGACGAGCAACGGCGATGCGCGCTCGGAAGCGATCGATTCATACTCAAGCAGGAGGTCACGCGCCCCGACCGTAAAGCGCGCTTGACGCGCTTGCACGCGATCATCCAAGTGACGCTTCCTTTTCGCGCAACTTGAAGCGCTGGATCTTTCCGGTCGCGGTCTTCGGTAACTCCGCAACGAATTCGAGAAAACGTGGGTACTTGTGCGGCGCCAGTTGTCCTTTGACAAACGCTTTCAACTCATCCTCCAGCGCAGCAGAAGCGGTGTTCGCGCCTTTCAACACGACGAATGCCTTGGTCTTGGTAAGCCCGTCGGCGTCGGTCTTGCCGATCACCGCGGCTTCCAGCACCGCCGGGTGCTGCACCAAAGCGGCCTCCACTTCGAACGGCGAAACGTACTGGCCGCTGACGCGCAACATGTCGTCACTGCGGCCGGCGTAGGTGAAGTACCCGTCGCGGCTGCGCACGTACTTGTCGCCGCTGCGGGTCCAGGCACCGATAAATGTCGCGCACGATTTTTCGCGGCTCGCCCAGTACAGCAGCGCCGAGCTTGGCCCCTTGACGTACAAGTCGCCGATGACATCGTCCCCGACGAGAGCGCCGTGCTCGTCGCGCAGTTCGATGTCGTAGCCGGGCACCGGCGTGCCGGTCGTGCCGTAACGCACCTGTCCCACGCGATTGGAAAGAAAGATGTGCAGCATCTCGGTCGAACCGATGCCGTCGAGAATCTCGCAACCGAAGTGCGCAGTGAATCGGTCGCCGATATCTTTCGGGAGTGGCTCTCCGGCTGAGACAGCGACGCGCAGATTGATGTCGTTTCGCGTGGGCAGATCGGGCGCGGCGAGCATCGCTGCGTAAAGCGTCGGCACACCGTAGAAAATCGTAGGACGCTGCTCCGTAAGCCTCCTGAACACGGCTTGCGGGGTTGGCCGCTCCGCCATCAGCACGACCGTCGCGCCGACCGAAAGCGGAAAGGTCAGCGCGTTTCCGAGTCCGTACGCGAAAAAGAGCTTGGCTGCCGAGAACACAACGTCGTCCTCGCGTATCCCAAGGATCGGTTTGCCGTACAGCTGGGCCGTCCAGTACAGATTCGCATGCGTGTGTACGGTGCCCTTCGGCTTGCCGGTCGAACCCGATGAATACAGCCAGAAGCCGATGTCGTCGGCAGCGGTCGGCGCCGGCGATCGCGCCGGCGCGTGCTGCACCATCAGCGACCGAAGTTCGGGCGTCTCGACCGTGCGCTTGACATCGTGCGGTGCGGTGCTCATTGCCTGTCTCAGCGCGGGCGCCAACGCGGTGGATACGAACGCCGCCTGCGCGCGGCTGTGCGCCAGCATGTAGGCGTAGTCAGCAGGGGTAAGCAATGTATTCAATGCCACCGGTACGACACCCGCATACAGGCAGCCGAGAAATGCCACCGGCCAGTCGATCGTGTCGTGCATCAGCAGCAGCACGCGCTCTTCGCGCCGGATGTCGAGCGCCGATAGCGCGGCGGCGAAGCGGCGCACATGCTCTTCGAGCTCGCCGTAGGTCAGCGTGCGTTCATCGTCGCGGTAGGCAAGCTTCGCTGCGCGCGACGCGTTCGCGTCCAGCAGGTGTTGCGCAAAGTTGAACTGGCTGGGCGGCGGAAGCATGACGGCACCTAAAAAGGCAGAATAGAGCGCAGGCTTTCGCGCCGCAAGCATGATGCACGGAGCGATGCCGATGGAGGCACAACCAACGCATGACGCCTGTCGTGGATCCACCGGTCGACTATCAAACGCACCCGGATCGTTACGCGCATTTGAAACTCAGCGTCGAGCCTC
Organism: uncultured beta proteobacterium; assembly: GCA_963829995.1. GTDB lineage: Bacteria > Pseudomonadota > Gammaproteobacteria > Burkholderiales > Burkholderiaceae_F > JACCZX01. Next base: position 49,158 of record CAWHKW010000011.1, read on the forward strand.
CGATCGCACGCATTGTCATCGACGTGCAGGAGGATCGCGGGATCCGACCCGGCTACAAGCTGAAACTGAACTCGTACGATCTCGGGGTCGATATCGAGCTGCACGATGCGCTGCAGCGGATCCGTTTCGAGCACCCTGAAGTTCGCAGCGTGATCGTCACCAGCGGCAAGGACCGCATCTTCTGCTCGGGCGCCAACATCTTCATGCTGGGCCTGTCGTCACACGCGTGGAAAGTCAACTTCTGCAAGTTCACCAACGAAACGCGCAACGGCATCGAAGATGCAAGCCGCAACTCAGGACTGAAGTTTATCGCCGCGTGCAATGGCACGACGGCCGGCGGTGGATACGAACTTGCGCTCGCGTGCGACGAAATTTTTCTGGTCGACGATCGCTCGTCTGCCGTCAGCCTGCCCGAAGTGCCGCTGCTCGGCGTGTTGCCGGGCACCGGCGGACTGACACGGCTGACCGACAAGCGCAGGGTGCGGCACGATCTGGCGGACATCTTCTGCACAACAACTGAAGGCGTCCGCGGTGCGCGCGCGAAGGAGTGGCGGTTGGTCGATGCGGTCGCGAAGTCGCAGCAGTTTGCGGACGACGTGCAGCGGCGTGCTCTTGAACTGGCAGCGCAAAGTGACCGGCCCCGCGACACACGCGGGATCACACTCGCGCCACTGAAGCGGACGATCGAAGAATCGGGTTGTCACTACCAGTTCGTCGATGTCGCGATCGAACGCGGTGCGCGCCGCGCGACGTTGACCATCAGCGCACCCAGCACGCCGCAGCCGCGCGATGTCGACGGCATCGTCGCTGCGGGCTGTGACTGGTGGCCGCTGGCGATGGCACGCGAACTCGACGACGCGATCCTGATGTTGCGCACCAATCAACTTGAAATCGGCACGTGGCTGTTGAAGACGCGCGGCGAGGCCGCAGCGGCGCTCGCGGTGGACGCGGTTCTCGACGAACATCGCTCGCACTGGTTTGTGCGTGAAACGATCGGCATGATCAGACGAACCTTGGCGCGGCTCGACGTCTCGTCGCGCACACTGTTCGCGCTGATCGAGCCCGGGTCGTGCTTTGCCGGCACGCTGTTCGAGCTCGCGCTTGCTGCCGACCGCACCTACATGGCGGAGGACTCTGCGGTCACGCTGTCGCCGCTGAACTTCGGCACCTATCCGCGCGTCGATCAGCTCGCTCGCGTCGACGCGCGCTTTTATCGCGAGTCGGAGTCCGTTGCACGTGCGCGAGCGGCAATCGGTAAAAGACTTTCTGCGAGCGACGCGCTCGACCTCGGTTTGATTACCGTAGCGCCTGACGATCTCGACTGGGCCGACGAAATCCGCATCGCGCTTGAAGAGCGCGCAAGCCTGTCACCCGACGCGTTGACCGGCATGGAAGCCAACCTGCGCTTTGGCGTGACCGAGACGATGGAAACGCGCGTGTTCGGGCGGCTTTCCGCGTGGCAGAACTGGGTCTTCTCGCGACCGAATGCAGTGGGCGAGGGCGGGGCGCTGAAGGTGTACGGCAGCGGCAGCAAAGCGCAGTTCGATTGGGAACGGGTATGAGCATCAGCACGACGGACCGCATTCCGAATAACGTCGACCTTGCCGCCGACAGGGCCTTGCAGCGCGCGCTCGAGCATTGGCAGCCGCGCTTCATCGACTGGTGGCGCGAAACGGGCCCCGACGGCAGCCATGGGTTCGACGTTTACCTGCGCACTGCCGTCAGCGTCGAACGCGACGGCTGGGCGAACTTCGGCTACGTCAAGATGCCCGACTATCGCTGGGGTATTTTTCTGAACCCGGTGCAGCCGGGCGGCACGATTGCATTCGGCGATCACAAGGGGCAGCCGGTGTGGCAGGACGTGCCGGGCGAGCACCGCGCCAATCTGCGACGCATCATCGTCACGCAGGGCGATACCGAACCGGCATCGGTTGAGCAGCAACGCCATCTGGGACTCACCGCGCCGTCGTTGTACGACCTGCGCAACCTGTTCCAGATCAACGTCGAAGAAGGCCGACACCTGTGGGCGATGGTGTATCTGCTGCATCGCTACTTCGGCCGCGACGGCCGTGAGGAAGCGCAAGCGCTTCTCGAGCGCCGCTCTGGCGATGCCGACAATCCGCGCATTCTCGGCGCGTTCAATGAGAAGACGCCGGATTGGCTGGCGTTTTTCATGTTCACGCACTTCACCGATCGCGACGGCAAGTTTCAGTTGAACGCGCTGGCCGAATCGGGCTTCGAGCCGCTGGCACGCACGACGCAGTTCATGCTGACCGAAGAGGCGTATCACATGTTCGTCGGTGAATCGGGCGTGGCGCGCGTGATTGCACGCACCTGCGAGGTGATGAATCAGTTGAAGACCGATGATCCGGCCAAGGTGCGTGCGGCTGGCGCAATCGATCTGCCCACGATCCAACGCTATTTGAATTTTCATTACAGCGTGACGATCGATCTGTTCGGCGCCGACCAGTCTTCGAATGCGGCAATCTTCTACAGCTCAGGGTTGAAAGGTCGCTTCAAGGAAGCGAAGCGCAACGACGATCACGTGCTGAAGGATGTGAGCTACAAGGTGCTCGACGTGTCTTCGGGCGCGGATCCGGGTGAACTGCGCGAGCGCGAAGTGCCGATGCTGAATGCGCTGAACGAAGTGCTGCGCGACGATTTCATCCGCGATTCCGAAGCCGGCATTGGCCGCTGGAATCGCGTGATCGAAAAGTCAAACCTTCCGGATCGACTCACACTTCCGCACAAGGCGTTCAATCGCCGTATCGGCTCGCTGGCGGGCGTTCATGTGGCGCCTGATGGTCGTGTTGTTGCGCAAGGGGAATGGAGCTCGCGCGCGGAAGGCTGGCTGCCGAGTGACGACGATCGTGCTTTCGTCGCCTCGCTGATGACTCGCGTCACCGAGCCCGGCAAGTACGCGGGCTGGATCGCGCCGCCGCGGGTGCCGGTCGACGATCAGCCGATGGACTTCGAATACGTGCGCTTTAACTAGTGAAGTTCGAAGAGTTTCATGCCGGACAGCTGATCGATGTGGGCGCGGTCGCTGTCAGCGAAGAACAGATCATCGCGTTCGCAAGCCAGTTCGATCCGCAGTGGTTTCACCTCGATCCAGCAGCGCGCGCGAGCAAGCCGGTGGAACGGGCTGATCGCAAGCGGCTGGCATACGTGCTGCCTGGCGATGAAACTCGTCGTCGACAATGTGCTCGCCGGCTCGGAGTCTTTCGGCTCGCCGGGGCTCACCGACTTGAAATGGTCAAGTCCCGTGCGGCCCGGCGATCAGCTGCGATTGCAAATTGAAGTGGTCGACGTCAGAACCGCGCGGTCGCGCCCGACGCTCGGCATCGTGCGTTGGATTTGGCGCATGCGGAATCAACACGATGCCGAGGTATTGAGCCTGGCAGCCACGAGTTTGTTCGAGCTGCATAGCCAGCCCACAGAGCGCTAGCGGTTATTTCGCGGCAAAGCAGTAGAACAGCCCGTCACCGCCCGTAGGGACGCAACGCCTCCTGGCTGTTGCGGATAAGTGTTTAACCCCAAACGCGCCGTTCGCCCGTTTCAGCTTGCAGGCGCATCGCATCCGCTCGATTCGCCGCTTGCCGAAAGACACGACCATGCATGCCTGCACGACTCGCCGTTTCCTGTTCGTCGTCGCTGCCTGCGCCGCGTTCGCAGCCGCGACGACCACTTTGGCCCAACCTCGCCCGCACCTGGTGCCTCCGCCGCCGCCGACGTGGCAACCGCCGGTTCTTCAGGTTTCGGGGGCGGAACAGCCAATCCGTCTGCAGACGCTGAAGGTCGATGTCGAAGTCTCCGCCGGTGTTGCCGAAACGCGCGTGCAGATGGAGTTCTTCAATCCGAACGGACGAATCCTCGAAGGCAAGCTGCAGTTTCCGCTGGCCAGCGGTCAGATCGTCAGCGGCTTTGCACTCGACGTCGACGGCGAGCTGCGCGACGCGGTGCCGGTCGAGAAAGCGCGCGCCCAGCAGGTCTTCGAAGACATCGTGCGGCGCCGCGTCGATCCGGGTCTTCTGCAAACGACGCTCGGCAATAACTACGAGCTGCGCATCTATCCACTCGCGCCGGGCAAAACTCGCACGGTTGTATTGCGTCTGGTCGAACCAGCTACGACGAGACTGTCGTTGCCGCTTGCCTATGCAAAGGCCGTCGATCGCTTCGAGGTCTCGTTGCGCTACGCCAGTGCCACTGCTCGACCGCAGATCGTCAGCAGCAATCCGCTCGGCCTGGTATTCGAGCGCGACCCGCGCGGCGGCTTTACTGCGCGGCGGTCGCTCGACGGTGCGGCGCTTCCCAACGACCCACTGATCGTCCAGGCGGCGGCCGCTAGCGCTGTCGAGATCACGACCGAGCAGCGAGGAGGCGACACCTTCTTCACGCTGGACCTGGCGGTCTCGCCCCGGTCGGCGCCTCGGCCGATGCCGCGCCAGGTTCAGATCGTCTGGGATGCCTCGGGCTCGGCCGCGGGCCGGCAGCTCGACCGCGAGCTCGCGCTGCTCGACGCTTACTTCAAGCGCGCCGGAACGATTGCGGTCACGCTCACTCGTTTCGCCGACGTGGCGCACGCAGGCGAGCACTTCATCGTGAAGAACGGCGACTGGACCGCACTGCGCCGTGCGTTGCAGGCGACGGTCTACGACGGTGCGAGCCAGCTCGGCGCCGTTGCGCACGACGGCACTTCACAGGAAGCGATCTGGTTTACAGACGGCCTCGCCAACTACGGCGCGCATTGGCGGCGCACGTTCCCGGTGCCCGCCTACATGGTGCACAGCTCGACCAGCGCCGACCCCGCCGCGCTGCAAGCCGTCGCCGAGGCGAGCGGCGGGCGCAGCATCGATCTGACAGTACTGACGCAAGCACAGGCCGCCGATGCTTTGCTCGCGCGCGGCACACAACTTGTCGATGTCTCGGCGCTGGGTGCGAAGGAAGTCATCGTCGAGTCGCGCCATGCGAACGGAGGTCGACTGGTTCTCGCCGGGATGCTCACTGCGAACAGCGCCGACCTGACGCTGCGGCTGCGTGGCGCCGACGGCACCGTTACGACGCGAGCTGTGCGCGTCGACGCGGGACGCAACGAGTCAAGGCTGGCCGCATTGCAGTGGGCGCGTCTGACGCTCGCCTCGCTCGAAGGCGACACGAGCGTGAACAAGGCGCGCATTCGCGAGATCGGCAGGCGCTTCGGATTGGCGACGCGCGAAACGTCGTTGCTCGTGCTCGAGCAGGTCGACGACTACGTCCGCAATGAGATCGAGCCGCCGGCTTCGCTGCGTGCGGCGTATGACCGGCTGGCAGCAACTACAAAGAAAAACCGCGCGCACAGCGATGCAGCGCGGCTGGCGCAAGTCATTCGGCGCTTCGAAGCGCGGGTCGCCTGGTGGAATCGACCGTTTCCGAAAGACGAGCCGGCCAAAGTCTTGCAGATCGCCAAGTCGCAGGCAGGAGCGCTTGGGCAAACGCAGGAATCGGCTCGTCAACGGCGCAACGATGTATCGCATGACGCTTCCGTGCCGCTGCCGGTGGCCAGCGCGCCGCCTGCCTCGCGTCTCGCCGCGGCGCAGGCTCCACATGAGGAGAAAGCGGGCGGCCGATCGGTTGCGCCGAACATCTCGATTGCACTGAAGCCCGCGACGTCCAACTCGGCGTGGGCCAAACGCCTGCAGTCAGCCGATCCGGAGAGCTGGCACGCGGTTTACCTCGACGAACGGCGCGACAACGCAATGAGCGTCGGCTTCTTTCTCGACAGTGCCGACTTCTTCCTGCAGAAAGGTCAGCGCGAGCTCGGTTTGCGTGCGCTCTCGAACCTGGCAGAACTGGATTTGCAGAATCGGCAAGTGCTGCGGCTGCTGGCGTATCGGCTTCAGCAAGCGGGTGAGGTCGCTCTGGCGCTACCCATCTTCGAGCGTGTGCTCGAGCTTGGCGCCGAACGAGCCGCAGTCTCATCGCGACCTCGGCCTCGCGCTGGCGCAATCCGGGCAGTCGCAGCGCGCGGTCGATCGGTTGTATGAGGTTGTCACCGGTGCGTGGGACTCACGCTTCGCCGACGCCGACCTGATCGCGCTCGCCGAGCTCAACGCCGTGGTGGCCGAAGCAGGGCGTGCCGGCAAGCCGATCGACGTTTCAGCGATCGAGCCGCGCCTGCTGAAGAACCTGCCACTCGACGTGCGCGTCGTTCTCGCGTGGGATGCGGACGCAACCGACGTCGACCTGCACGTCATCGACCCGAACGGCGATGAGGTTTACTACGGTCGCAACCTGTCGTACCAGGGCGGTGCGATTACACGCGATGCAACCGGTGGCTACGGGCCCGAGGAGTTCGCACTCAGAAACGCCAAGCCCGGCAAGTACCGCGTCGAGGCGAACTTCTTCGGCCACCGCCAACAAGTGCTGGCGTCGAGTACCGGTCTGATGCTCTGGTTATCAAGCGGCTTCGGCACACCTGCACAGCAGGATCAGCGCACGACGCTGCGCCTGAAGAGCGAGGGCGGTCAGCGCGTCGTCGTCGGTGAATTCGAGGTGAAACGATGAAGGGATGCAGCGCCGACCCAGCAAGCTTACGTCCTCGCGCGCTATCAATTTGTGTTGGAGGTTGAGTCATGTCGATTCGCGTCGGAGGACTAGAAAAACGCCTGAATACCCGTCTGCGCGCGCCCCAGAATCAGCGCGTGAATATCGTGCGTGCCCTCGTAGGTGTTGACTACTTCGAGGTTGGCCATGTGGCGCACCACGCCGTACTCGTCGCTGATGCCGTTGCCGCCCAGCATGTCGCGCGCGACGCGCGCGATGTCGAGCGCCTTGCCGCACGAGTTGCGCTTGACGATCGATGTGATCTCGGTTGCGGCGGTGCCTTCGTCCTTCATGCGTCCCAGACGTAGGCATCCCTGCAGGCCAAGGGCAATTTCAGTTTGCATGTCGGCCAGCTTTTTCTGCACCAGCTGATTCGCCGCGAGCGGGCGTCCGAACTGCTTACGGTCGAGCACGTACTGACGCGCGGTGTGCCAGCATGCTTCGGCTGCGCCTAGGGCGCCCCACGCGATGCCGTAGCGGGCGGAGTTCAGGCAGACGAACGGCCCCTTCAAACCCTCGACGTTGGGTAGTTCGTTTTCGGCTGGCACGAAGACGTCGTCCATCACGATCTCGCCGGTGATCGACGCGCGCAAGCCGAACTTGCCGTGAATCGGTGGTGCCGACAGGCCCTTTGCGCCCTTGTCGAGGATGTAGCCGCGGATGTTGCCTGCGTCGTTCTTCGCCCACACGACAAACACGTCCGCTATCGGCGAGTTGCTGATCCACATCTTGGAGCCGCTCAGGCGAAAGCCGCCGTCAGCAGCTTTCGCGCGCGTTTCCATGCTGCCGGGGTCCGAGCCGTGATTGGGCTCGGTCAAGCCAAAGCACCCGATCCATTCGCCGGTGGCGAGTTTCGGAAGATATTTTTTCCGTTGCGCTTCGGAGCCGAACTCGAAGATCGGCAGCATTACCAGCGAGCTTTGCACGCTCATCATCGAGCGGTAGCCCGAATCGACTTTCTCGATCTCGCGCGCGATCAAGCCGTAGCAGACGTAGTTCAGTGCGTGCCCGCCGTACTCGGCCGGCAATGTCGCACCCAGCACGCCGAGCTCGCCCATCTCGCGGAATATCGATGGATCGGTCTTTTCATGGCGAAATGCTTCGAGAATGCGAGGCGCCAGCTTGTCCTGCGCGTAGGCCTGCGCAGCGTCGCGCACCATCCGCTCGTCGGCGGTTAGCTGATCCTCCAGCAGGAATGGGTCGTCCCACTTGAACGAGGCCTTTAACTTTCGAGACGATTCAGGGGCGTTCATCGCGTGAGCACAAAATTGACGGAGATCAATACTACGCCGCGTCGCCGTTGATAGACTGACCGAGGGGCCACGCGCCGGGTCTCAGCTGGGTCTCGATACTTTGCCTTCTCCGCGTGCCGCCAGACGGCAACTCCTGATGACTGATGTGGGTTCACTGTTTCCATCCGATGCCCTGGCCACCGTGCGCAGCGCGCTGGAACGCCACGCCAACGAGCCTGGCGCATTGCTGCCCATCCTGCACGACGTGCAGGATGCGCTCGGGTACATCCCGGCCGACGTGGTGCCGGTCATCGCGAAGGGCCTGAATCTTTCGCGCGCCGAAGTGCACGGCGTTATCACTTACTACCATCACTTTCGAACCGAGCCCGCAGGGCGCACAGTCGTGCAGGTGTGCCGCGCCGAGTCATGCAAGGCGTGCGGCGCTGATGCGTTGATGGCGCACGCCGAAAAGGTGCTCGGGTGTGCGTCACATCACACGCGTGCCGACGGCGCCTACACGCTGGAGCCGGTGTACTGCCTGGGCATGTGCGCATCGTCGCCGGCGATCATGGTCGGTGAGAAGCTGTATGCGCGTGTGACACCGGACAAGTTCGATCGCTTGGTGGCAGCGCACGGATCCCCGGCATGAGTTCCACAAGAATCTACGTGCCGCGCGACTCGGCAGCGTTGGCTGTCGGTGCCGACGAGGTCGCTGCCGCATTGCGTGCCGAAAGCGCCCGTCGCGGCTTCGCGCTCGACCTGGTGCGTAACAGTTCGCGCGGCCTCTTCTGGCTTGAGCCGCTGGTGGAAGTGGACACACCACAGGGCCGCGTCGCTTATGGACCGGTGACACCGGAAGACGTGCCGGCATTGCTCGACGCTGTGCTCGGCGGCGGCGCGCACGCGCTTTCTCAGGGGCCGGTCGAAGCGATTCCGTATCTGGCGAAGCAGCAGCGTTTGACATTTGCGCGCATGGGCATCACCGACCCGCTGTCGCTGGTCGACTATGAGGCGCACGAAGGCTGGGCCGGGCTGAAGCGCGCGCTTGAGCTCGATGGCGCCGCGATCGTTGAGCAAGTGACGCAATCGGGCCTGCGCGGTCGCGGTGGCGCGGCGTTTCCCGCGGGCATCAAGTGGCAGACCGTTTTGAAGACAGACGCCGCGCAAAAGTACGTCGTGTGCAATGCCGACGAAGGCGACTCGGGAACATTTTCCGACCGAATGACGATGGAAGGCGATCCGTACATGCTGATCGAAGGCATGACGATCGCAGGCCTCGCCGTTGGCGCAACGCAAGGCTATGTGTACATCCGCTCGGAGTACCCGCATGCGGTCGCGGTGATGAACGAAGCGGTCGCCCATGCGACGGCCGCTGGCTATCTTGGAAACAACGTGTGCGGCTCGGGCCGAGCATTCCATATGCACGTGCGCAAGGCGGCCGGCTCGTACGTATGTGGCGAAGAGACGGCCATGCTGGAAAGCATCGAAGGCAAGCGCGGCATCGTGCGCGCGAAGCCGCCGCTGCCCGCGATCGCGGGTCTGTTCGGTCAGCCGTCGGTGATCAACAACGTCATCACCTTCGCCAGCGTGCCGTTGATCCTGTCGCGCGGCGCCCAGTTCTATCGCGACTACGGCATGGGCCGCTCGACGGGCACGCTGCCGTTCCAGCTTGCCGGGAACATCAAGTACGGCGGTCTGGTCGAACGAGCGTTCGGTATCACTTTGCGAGAGCTGCTCTATGACTTCGGCGGTGGCAGCCGCTCGGGACGGCCGATCAAGGCGGTGCAGGTGGGCGGTCCGCTGGGCACGTACCTGCCTGAATCGCAGTGGGACCTCCCGCTCGACTACGAGGCCTACGCGGCCGCGGGCGCGGTGGTGGGGCACGGCGGAATCGTCGTGCACGATGACACGGCTGACATGTCGCAGCTCGCGCGCTATGCGATGGAATTCTGCGCGATCGAGTCGTGCGGCAAGTGCACGCCGTGCCGGATCGGCTCGACGCGAGGCATGGAGGTTATTGACCGCATTTCAAGTAATCAGAACAGGGCGCAGCAGGTCATTCTTTTGCGTGATCTGTGCGATACCATGGTGAACGGCAGCCTGTGCGCGATGGGCAGCATGACGCCGCTGCCGGTTCTGTCAGCGCTGAACCACTATCCCGAAGACTTCGGGATAACCAGGCCGGATCAACAGGCGGCCTGAGTAGGAGAACAACATGTACACGGAAGTAAGGCGAGAAATCGACTACGGCACTCCCGCCTCGAAGTCAGTGGAGACCGTCACGCTCGAGATCGATGGCGAATCGGTCACGGTGCCGAAGGGCACGTCACTGATGCGCGCCGCCGCCGAGGCCGGCATCAGCGTTCCGAAGCTCTGCGCGACCGACAGCCTGAATGCATTCGGTTCGTGCCGGCTGTGCCTGATCGAGATCGACGGCCGCAAGGGCTATCCGGCATCGTGCACGACTCCGGCCGAAGCCGGCATGAAGGTGCGCACGCAAAGTCCTCGACTGCAGCAGCTGCGTCAGGGCGTGATGGAGCTCTACATGTCCGATCACCCGGCCGACTGCCAGGCATGCAGCCGGATGAACGGCGATTGCGAGCTGCAGGAAATGGCGGTTGCGGTTGGACTATCGGACGTGCGCTACGGAGTCGGTAACCAGTACGGCGGTGCCCATCACCTGAATGACACCAAAGACGAGTCGAACCCGTACTTCGCGTACGACCCGGCCAAGTGCATCGTCTGCTACCGCTGTGTGCGCGCGTGCGAGGAAACGCAGGGCACGTTTGCGTTGACGGTCAGTGGCCGCGGGTTTGCATCACGCATCGCAGCCGGGCAGGACCAGGCTTTCATGGACAGCGAATGCGTCAGCTGCGGCGCGTGCGTGCAGGCGTGCCCGACCGGGTCGTTGCAGGAAAAGACCTTGATCAAGCTCGGCCTGCCCGAGAAAAGCGTCCTCACGACCTGCGCGTATTGCGGGGTGGGCTGCGGATTCAGGGCCGAGATGAAGGGCAGCCAGGTTGTCAACATGGTGCCGTGGAAGGATGGCAAGGCCAACGAAGGTCACTCGTGCGTCAAAGGCCGCTTCGCGTGGGGCTACGCGACGCACAAGGACCGCATCACGAAGCCGATGATTCGCAAGAAGATCAGCGATCCGTGGCAGGAAGTGAGCTGGGACGAAGCGATCAACTACGCCGCTTCGGAGTTCAAGCGCCTGCAGGCGACGTACGGCATAGATTCGATCGGCGGCATCACCTCCTCACGCTGCACCAACGAAGAAACGTATCTGGTGCAAAAACTGGTGCGCGCGGCATTCGGCAACAACAACGTCGATACCTGCGCACGTGTCTGCCACTCGCCCACAGGCTACGGCCTTGGCCAGACGTTCGGAACGTCGGCCGGTACGCAGACCTTCAAGTCGGTCGAGCAGTCGGATGTGATCATGATCATCGGTGCCAATCCGACCGATGCGCACCCGGTGTTCGCGTCTCGCATGCGCAGGCGTTTACGCGAGGGCGCCAAGCTGATCATCGTTGATCCACGCAAGATTGATCTGGTTGACTCGCCGCACGTGAAGTCTGATTTCCACCTGCCGCTGAAGCCCGGCACCAACGTTGCGGTCATCACGGCGCTGGCGCATGTGGTGGTTACCGAAGGCTTTCTCGCCGAGCAGTACATCGGCGAGCGTTGCGACGACAAGAGCTTCCGCGAATGGAGGGATTTCGTCGCGCGGCCCGAGAACTCGCCCGAGGCATTCGAAGCGGTCACCGGTGTGCGAGCCGATCTGATCCGCGGCGCCGCGCGGCTGTTTGCGACCGGCAACGTCGAAGGCAAGCTTGGCGAGCGGCGTCCGAACAGTGCGATTTACTACGGACTCGGCGTGACCGAGCACGCGCAGGGCTCGACGATGGTGATGGGGATCGCGAATCTTGCGATGGCCACCGGCAACGTCGGTCGCGAAGGCGTAGGTGTCAACCCGCTACGCGGTCAGAACAACGTGCAGGGCTCGTGCGACATGGGATCGTTCCCGCACGAACTGCCGGGCTATCGGCATATCTCCGACACCACGGTCCGCAGCACTTTCGATGCGGCGTGGGGCGTGACGTTGAACCCCGAGCCGGGGCTGCGCATTCCGAACATGTTCGACGCCGCGCACGACGGCAGCTTCAAGGGCCTGTACTGCCAGGGCGAAGACATCGTGCAGTCGGATCCGAACACTCAACACGTCGCGTCTGCACTGACGGAGCTGGAATGTGTCGTCGTGCAGGACATCTTCCTCAACGAGACAGCCAAGTATGCGCATGTGTTTTTGCCCGGCTCGTCGTTCCTCGAAAAGGACGGCACGTTCACCAACGCCGAGCGCCGCATCTCGCGCGTACGCAAGGTGATGGAGCCGCTGGGCGAGTTGGCCGACTGGGAAGTGACCGTCAGGCTGTCGAACGCGCTCGGATATCCAATGCACTACACGCACCCCGAGCAGATCATGCAGGAGATCGCCGAGCTGACACCGACCTTCCGTGGCGTCAGCTTCGAGAAGATCGACCGCCTGGGCAGTGTGCAGTGGCCGTGCAACGAAAACACGGAAGAGGCCGGCACATCGATCATGCACGTCGACAAGTTCGTGCGCGGCAAGGGGCGCTTCATCATCACGCAGTACGTGCCGAGCGAAGAGAGAGTGACACGCAAGTACCCGCTGTTGCTGACCACCGGACGCATCCTGTCGCAGTACAACGTCGGCGCGCAGACACGTCGCACCGAGAACAACCGTTGGCACGACGAGGATCGGTTGGAGATCCATCCGCACGATGCTCAGGATCGCGGCATCAAGAACGGCGACTGGGTCGGCGTCGAAAGCCGCGCGGGCCAAACCGTATTGCGCGCGGTGCTGAGCGAAAACATGCAGCCGGGTGTGATCTACACGACGTTCCACTTTCCGGAGTCGGGCGCCAATGTCATTACGACCGATAGCTCCGACTGGGCCACCAACTGTCCGGAGTACAAGGTCACGGCGGTGCAGGTGATGCCGGTGGCGCAACCATCAAGCTGGCAACGCGAGTACTCCGAGTTCAATACGACGCAGTTGAACCTTCTCGCGCAGGCGAGGAAGAAACCGGCTGAGGTAGTCGGAAATTGAAACCCGACGATGCCGAGTTGCGTCCGGCCGGTGCCAGCCAGGCAACCGTTACGACGCATCGTGCCGGTCGCACCGAACGCGCGACCGACTGGCTGGCCGACGAGGTGCCGGTGGCGCTCGTGTTCAATGGAATTTCGCACGCAGTGATGCTGGCGACGCCGGCCGACCTCGATGATTTCGCACTTGGATTCGGCCTTACCGAAGGATTGCTGGCCGAGGCATCGGAGCTGCATGACGTCGAAATTCAGGAGACCCGACTCGGCGTCGAAGTGCATATGGAAGTCGCCGGTGCGTGCGAATTCAGGCTTAAGGAACGTCGCCGCAATCTGACCGGGCGCACGGGTTGCGGTCTGTGCGGCACCGAGAGCCTCGAGCACGTGCACCGCGCTTTGCCGACGCTCACAGTTGGCGCGCAGCGTATTCACGTCACCGCGGCAGCCGTTGCCCGCGCGCTGCGCAGCTTGCGCGAAGCGCAGGCGCTGCAACAGTCCACCGGTGCCGCGCACGCCGCAGCGTGGTGCAGCCCCGACGGTGAGGCATTGATTCTGCGCGAGGACATCGGCCGTCATAACGCGCTCGACAAGCTGGCCGGTGCGATGTCGCGTGCGGGAACTGATGCGAGCCAAGGCTTCGTGTGCGTTACGAGTCGAGCAAGCTTCGAGATGGTGCAGAAGACCGCGATGACCGGCGCGTCGATGCTGGTCGCAGTTTCGGCGCCGACGGTGCTCGCCGTGCGAACCGCGCAAGCCGCGGGGTTGGCTCTCGCGGGCTTCGCGCGCCGCGAAGACTTCGTTGCCTACACGTCGCCCGAGCGGTTCGGTCTCGCACCGGCATCAACGAAATTAGCAACCGACTGAGTGCCGCGCTCGTGAATCCGAAAACGCTGGTTCACATGGCGAATCGCATCGGCGAATTCTTTCAGGCGATGCCCGATCGGCGAGGAAGCGTTGCAAGGCGTTGCCACTCACATCCGAAAGTTCTGGGATCCGCGCATGCGGCGTGAGCTGCTGGCGTATCTCGATCAGCAAGCGGGCGAGGGCTTGTCGGAGCTAGTGCTGACTTCGTTGCACCAGCACCGCTCGACGCTATCAGCCGATCAGGTCAGCCACGCCGATAGACCTACCGGCGGATAGTCTGGCGAGCAGTGTTGTTAGTCGCGATTGACATCCTGCGTTCTCCGGCGCATCGTGCCTCGGCCATGCACCTAAGCCCGGTTTCGATAGCCCTCGTCGCAGCGACGCTCGTCATCGCTCCCGCGTCGGCAGCGCCCGAAATCTACAAGTGGGTCGAGGCCGACGGTTCGGTCCACTACGGCAATACTCCTCCCGCGCGGACGAAGAACGTGCGTCTGGTCGGAATGGATTCGGGCACCGTCAGCGTTGTGCCGGGCATGTCGAAGGAAGAAAAAGACCGGCTGCGCGAGCGCGAAGATCAAATGCGTCTGCAGCGCCTTGAACTCGAAGTCGAGGAACTCCGTGCCCGTGAACAGGCGCGCGATTACGCTCAGCCGGAAGTCATTTATACCGATGTGTATGTCCCGGCCTACGGGTACGGGCGACCCTTGCATCGTCGCGATATTGATCGCGTGAAGCCGCGCCCGGAACATCCAATTGCCAAGCCAAGACCGCCCCACCGGACGCAGCCCATAGAGGAGCTAAGCGCCCCGCGTGCACCGGCCGGAGCGCTCCGGCGCTAGGACTTCGGACAACCGCTACAACGAGCGGCGGCCGTGACCGTCTAGCGCTGGATGGTCACGAATCGGCCAAGAGCGACACTCGATCAGTCGTGAATATGTGGCGAGCAGACGCCATAGCGACGAGGCCGCCGGGCGCGCCGGTGTCGTTGTTTTTTACAACCGAGCTAATTTGACTGGCCGCGCCTGCGACAAACCCCAACATCTACAGCAACTTAGAGTTCATGGCACACATAGTGCTCCGGGCGTGTTTCTTAGCTCCGCTGGAGAGCTGTCAGTTTGGGAGGCACGCATGTTCCTTACAACCCTGAAATGTTTCGCCTTGGCATGTCTTGCAATGATCTGGCAGGGCCAAGCCGCTGCTGCCCTCCTGGACGGCCAAACCGTTGAAACCACGAATTTTCATGGCACTGCGCCTGATGCGACAGCCATCATTGGCCCGGAACTGAGAGTTGTTGGACCGGGCGTCGAGCTGGTGAACTTTGGTTGGTTAGATTTTCTTAACGTTAATTTTTCTGATACGAATATTTTGATTACCCTGGCGACCGATCAACCGTTGGGCTTTTTTGAGGTGATTCGTTTTTTTGACGTAAACGGCACGATTCCAGCCTTCACAGGCATCTCCGTCAATCCCGCCACGAATTACGCAGGCTTCGATGCATCGCGAATATCTTTCGATTCGGATGTGATCGCGCTCAGTCTGACAGGCCTAAGCGGCCTACAAGGACAACAGATCTGGCTTGACCTCGTTGGTGGCGCCACTCCTGTCCCCGTTCACGAGCCTGCCACTATCTGGCTTCTTGTTGTTGGCGCCGCAACGCTTGCCGCATGGCGTCGTCGCGAACTCTCTAAGCGCTGAGCCGGGCAAGGAACATCTGGTACGGCAGCGGAAATCGTCCCGGCCGTCCTAGTCTCCCGGCATCAAAGGCACGAGTATTCCTTCACTTGCTCATGAAAACACGCCGCTGGCGAGCCATGATCCCGATCGCGAGCAGCAGAAGAAGCAGTACGGCTGGATCCAATGCGCCGCCGCCAGCGTTCATGGGTGTTCCGCTGCTAGTAGCGACGTTCTGATTCGCAGGGGGCGTGGGCACACTCTCGCCAGCCAAGCCGATGGCAAGAGTTCCCGCATTGCTTGTGAACGACAGAGTCCCGGTCTGAGCACCGGGCGCTGAGGGAGTGAATAGCACCTCGAGCAGGCAGGAATCGCCTGGCGGAAGGCTGAAGCTTGGGGAAGCGCAGGTACCTCCGGACCCCAGCACGAACGGCATTCCAATGCTTACCGCGGAAACGTTCAGGTTAGTCGCACCCGTGTTGGTCAACCAGACAGGCTGAGCCGGCGACTGCACGGCAGCGGCAACCGGTCCGAAGTTGACTGCGGTTTTGTCACTGCTGATCTCGGGTGCCGCCACACCGCTCGCATCCCCAGCCAGCGCGACCATTAGCGGCGACGGTGTACCGGTGCTGGATACGCTTAGTCCACCAGTTCGAGCACCGGGTGCCGCGGGTGAAAAGCGTACATCGACGGAACAGGATGCGCCCTGCGCGACGATCATTGCGGCCGCGCATGCACCCGTCGTTCCGCCAGCGAGCACGAATTCGGTATTGCTAGTACCGATGGTGCCCAACGTCAAGGTGCCCGGCCCGGCATTGGTGATGGTGATGCGCTCGGCTGATGACGGCTGGCCGACCACTGTGATTCCGGGAAATGCGACTGGGCTGGGCGATGCTTCCAGAACCGGCACGGGTAGAGTTGTTCCAACGCCCGCAAGTGCGACGCTGAGCGGACTGCCAGCCGCGCCATGAGCAACGTTTAGCGTCGATGCGAGCGAGCCGCTCGCGCCCGGAGCGAACACCACGCTGACCGTACAGACCTGACCTGCCGCCAGGCTGGCGCCTACGCAATTGCCGCTATGGGTGAAGTGCAGGCCGGAGATCGCAACACTGCTGATGACCAGGCGTCCCCCTCCGTTGTTGGCCACCGTGACAGCCTGGGCGGCGCTGCTGGTGCCGACTTGCTGTGTGCTGAAGGTCAGCGCCGCGGGAGCAATGGTGGCGGCCGGAATGTTCGTCGTCGCATTTCCGGCGAGGGAAACCGTGACGTTGCCCCCTGAGTTATTCGACGCAATGGTCAGATTGCTGGTCCGGGTTCCGACTGCCGTCGGTGCGAAGGAGAAGACAAGGGTGCAGTTACCACCGCTCGCCGCCAGTGACATTCCGGCCTGGCAGGATCCAGTGCGCGAAAAGTCCGCGACATGACTGCCCCCTGCGGTAAGGGTGCCGATATTTAATACACCGGTGCCTACGTTAGTCACCGTAATCGTCCGCAGTGCGCTTTGCGTCCCGACTTCCTGCGGTCCGAAACTCAACGAGTTGGCGCTGAGCGCAATCGTCGGTGCCGCCGCCGCCGTAGCCGTTCCATTCAAGGCCACGCTGCTGGATCCGCCCGCGGCGTTATGCACGAGCACCAGCGACGCAGTCTCCGATCCGAGCACAGTCGGCCTAAAGGTCAGGTCGACACGGCACGACGCGCCGGGCGCCACGCCGATCGTCACGGAGCAGGTTGATGTCGGCTCGATTCGAAAGTCGTTCGCATTCGTTCCCGTGCTCGAAATCGCGCTGAACACCAGTGCGGCCGTGCCGGTATTCGCAGCCGTGACTGAGTAGACAGCACTCATGTTGCCAGCGGTTGTCGCAGGAAACGTGATTGCCGCGGGTGACACCGTGATCGACGGCATCGGTGGAGGGCTGGCGGTACCGGTTAACGGCACGGAACTGGTAGCTCCCGCCGCGTTGTGGGCAATCGTTACGGTGGAGGATTTCGCGCCGGTCGTTGTCGGGCGGAAACGGAGGTCAATCCTGCACGCGGCAGCGGGTGCCAGCGTCGAACCGCCGCGGCAGGTGGAACTGGTTTCGACGCGAAACTCGGCTGCGTTGGTACCGCCGAGGGTTACGCTGGACAAGACGAGGTTGGCGGTACCACTGTTGGACACGGTCACTGCCGCGATGCCGCTTGCGCTGCCGACGTAAGTCGAGGCGAACGTGACCGAGGTCGGAGCGACTGCAATAGCGGGCGCCCCGGAAGCGCTGGGATTGGCCAGATACGCTGCGAGATCAAGGGAATCCTGGTTGCTGACATACGCCGAAAGAAATCTCATCTCCGACTCATTAGTGATCGCCTCCCGGATGACCGCCGCGTTGTTGGCGCCTTTCAAGATGTCGTTTGTGTTTCTGGTCGGGTCAAGAGCGTGACAAGCTGCGGTTGCGCAGCTGAGGGGTGCACCGTTGGTATTGAGGTAGAGCGCTCTGCCACGCACAGCGTCCTGCGCGTTTGCAACTGGGGCTCCAGGCAGCAACGCGACAAGCAAGAGAAATGGCAGAACGTGATTGGAGGGGTGCATTGGCGAACCTCCGGGCGTGTTGGTCACTCGTCAGGGCAACTGAAGAGGCGTTTCTTTGCAGAACTTGAGGTGCTGATGGCGATAGTGCGCCGATTGCCCAGCAAGCTGTCGACGTGCCGTCCCCCAATCAAGCTAAAACTGATGGGAGTGCCTGCTCCCCTGAATTAGCTATTTAGCCAACTGAAGTTCGTTGTGGCAGGAGGAGTAGCGGAAGCGATCTGGATCGAGGATTCGCGCGTGCTAGTCGTCGCTTCGTGAACGTCCGAAACGAACCTAGACAAAACTCGTCGCGCAACGCCCTGAACTATTCGGTTCGAGTCCAGGCCCGTGCCAGTTCGAGGCTGAGTTCAATGCCAGGTCGCATGTAAAGGTCCAGCACTCTTGCCACGTAGGCTGTTGTCTCCACGTAGGGTGGCACGCCCCCATGCTTAGCGACGGCGCCTTCACCCGCGTTGTATGCAGCCAAGGTCAGAGTCAGGTTGTGATGAAACGTGTCCAATAGGTCGCGCAGGTGCTGCACGCCGCCGCGGATGTTTTGGGTTGCGTCTCGCGGATCGATGACGCCATAGCGGCGGGCGGTCGCGGGCATTAGCTGCATCAACCCGACCGCACCTTTGTGTGAAACCGCCGAGGCGTTGTAATTCGATTCGGTTCGGATCAGCGCATGGATCAATTCCGCGTCTACCTGGTAGGCACGCGCCATCTCGTCAACGATCTCAACATAACGATTCGGCGGAGTCCTTACCGTGGTGGCCGCAGGTGGTCTCGAGGAAGGCGCCGGACGAACCATCGCACGGTTACTGGTGTTTCGAGGCGTAGCAGAGCGGGGAACGTTAGTAACGTGTATCACGCCTTGCTCGTCTATGAACTTATAGACGTCTGCGTGAGCTGCCCCGCAGAGCCAAAAACCGGGGCAAAGCAGAGCCGCGACCCACAGTCGGATAGCCGGTAGCCATGAAAGGGCAGAAGTAGTTGCGTACCTCGGCATGCGGCGTGTATATCGGACACGCGGCAGCGCGCAAATACATTGAATTACCCATCTGGTACTTACGCTCGCTAACCACGCTCGTATATGTAGGGTGAAGGCCGCATTGCTGCCGCACCTCCATTCGAGGCATAAGTTTCGGGTCGTTTTGCAGTTTCGCTGCGCGACGGGTTGCGAGATCCGTTGTGCTTTCGGCACAGGGAGCGAACAACACCAAGTCTGCCGATGGATGTCTCTATAGAAGTGGATGCGCCCGCAGGGGCCGCTTCCGGTAACCACCTGGCCATGCGTCGGCGTCGCTGCTCTGTTGCCGTTCGGAGCCTTCCGGCTGATACTTCTGCGGCTTCGCAAGCGGAACCGAGAGCGCTGGGACCGTCGCACTGGGTGGTGCGGCGCAGAAACAAACAACAGCAAGAATTGTCGCGTTGGGCCAATGAGACGTACCTCTAGAACCTTAACGGCGCTTGTCGCCGCTTGTACGGTTCTCTCCTTCCACGCCGGGATCGCCAGTGCCACAGGCGTTAGCGAGGCAGATGCGAGCAGCAGTTCCCGGCCGCGCAATGTCGCGAGGTCAAGCAAGCCCAGAAGCGGAGGTCGCTGGAACGT
Organism: uncultured beta proteobacterium; assembly: GCA_963829995.1. Classification (GTDB taxonomy): domain Bacteria; phylum Pseudomonadota; class Gammaproteobacteria; order Burkholderiales; family Burkholderiaceae_F; genus JACCZX01. The sequence goes on from CAWHKW010000011.1 coordinate 68,791, forward strand.
TAACGGCACGACCGCCGCCGTGGATTTGGCGGTCGAGGCGGTACCCGGCGACCTGCGAACGGCGGGTATGTTTCAAGAGGCGTATCCCCAGGAGCCCAGCGCTCTTTCCACCGTAGGGGTCCTATCCGCCGAACCGCTTGTTGCCGTCATGCGCAGTCTGTTAGAAGCAGGCGGCGGTGTGCAGGAAACGGGGTCGCAGGTCTGCCCGCTTTTGACCAGGGTGGCCGACGCCATGCTCGAGGGGCTGACGGTTTGTGACGACCAGGGGACGATTGTCTATGTGAACAGCAGCCTTTGTCGGATGCTCGGCACGACCCGAGCGGAATTGATCGGTCGGTCGGTGACCGAGTGCTTCGCGGGTATGTATGCGCGCTTCGTTCAGGTCACGGCGCGACCGAGCGGCGTGCATCCATGCGAGCGCTTCGAAACTGAGTGGCACAACAAGTCGGGGGGCAGCACCATCGTCAAGGTGGCGGTTCACAGCATCGGGGATTCAGGCGGCGAGCCCGTCGGGTTTTTCGCGGTGGTGCGCGACTTCACCGCGCGTACGCGAGCTGAGACGGCGCTACGGCGTTCGGAAAGCGAGTTGCGCTTGTTGTCAGCGCAGTTGTTTGCGGCGCAGGAGACAGAACGAAGGCGTATCGCGCGCGGATTGCACGACGGCGTCAGCCAGGCATTGGGAGGGATCAAATTTGCTCTTGAGAGCTGCGTGGCGAGATTAGCGATCGAAAGCACGCAGGCCTCTGCTCGGACAATGCACCAACTGATTGGCAAGGTTCAAGCGGTCATCGAGGACTCATCCCGAATCGCCATGGGCCTGCATCCGTCGGTGTTAGACCATTTGGGAATTGGGCCGACGATTGACTGGTTTTGCCGGGAGTCGAGCGCCAACTATCCACAGATACGGCTTGAATATGCCGTCGACGTCTGTGAAGAGGAAATTGCGGCGCCGGTCAAGGTCGCGATCTACCGGATCATTCAAGAAACGTTCAACAATGCGGTCACACATGCTCAGGCGAGCAGGGTGACCTTGAACTTGAAACACAATCGCGGGCATGTAGAACTGAGCGTTCATGACGATGGCGTTGGGTTTGACCCCGCGCAGTTCAAAAGCGTGGATAAGACGGGCAGGGGCCTTGGGCTGGCGAGCATGCGTGAACGCGCCGAAGCGACGGCCGGTCGTTTCGGGGTGGAATCGCGGAGCGGAGACGGCACTACAGTTAAAGTTACGTGGCCAAGACATTGCCCGCGGGTTGAAGTGGCCGCATCTGAAGCAGTTGATTCGAATGCTGTCCCAACCGTACAGGCATAGCAGAGGGGTTCTTCGCATGGATTCGGACCAAAACCTGCAAAGAGCTTCCGAGCCCGGTTCGCGAGGCTTGAATGGCAAGCATCGCATCCTGATCGCCGATGACCACACCATCATGCGCGAAGGACTGCGTGCGTTGCTCGAAAGCGATCGCACGCTCGAAATTGTGGGCACCGTCGAGGATGGTCGAGAGGCGGTGCAATTAGTCGGGAGCCTTAAACCCGACGTCGTGTTGATGGACATATCCATGCCGCACATGGACGGCATGAGTGCGATTCGCGAGATCAAGCGGCGCGCTATCGAAACCAAGATTCTCGTGCTGACTGTCCATAAGACTGAAGAGTACATACGTGCGGCGCTGCAGGCTGGTGCCAGCGGCTACGTACTAAAGGACGCATCGCGTGCCGAACTGTTGTTCGCAATTCAGTGCCTTGTGGCGGGCAAAACGTTTATCAGCCCAGCCGTTTCGGATCGGATCGTGACGGGTTATTTGCATCGCGAAACTACAGGTGCGGCCGTTCGGTCATTGTCGGACACGCTGACGGCCCGCGAGAAGCAGGTTCTGAAGTTGATCGCAGAAGGGCGCCGCAATCGCGAGATTGCGACTTATCTTTACATTAGCGTCAAGACGGTCGAAAAGCATCGCGCGAATCTGATGCAGAAACTCAGCGTCCACAACATCGCCGCCCTGACGACCTTCGCGATAGAAAATGGCCTCGTAACTTGATCCCGTTGTTGGTGGCGTGATCGTCCGTTTCCGAGCTCATGAGGCGGGCCTGAGTTATGTGCTCCGACAGCTCAGCCCGTTGCTTCCCCGTTCCTTGACGAGGACAATGGTCCGCTGAAGAGTCTAGGGATCTACCGGATGCGGGGCAGCGCAGGATGAGTTATCAGCCCTCCGCGGAGGACAGCGACGCCGCAATCCGCGGCGCTCGGAGCTTGTTTCCCAACGAAAGGCCGACCTCCTCGTCCCGGAGCTCGACCAGTGCCGCAATCAACGGCCCGGCCGAAACGGTTGCTGCGCCAAACGCCGGCGATTCATTGGCCGCAGCGATGCGGTGCCTCGTGCGGAACGAGCGTGCAGAGCTGGTCGAGTCGCAGATTCAGTTTCTGGTTGGACGCGTGGTTGTGGCGATGCAGGAGGGTCTGCTGATCTGCGATGAGCGCTGCACCGTCGTTTATGTGAATGAGCGCCTGTGTCAGATGCTAGACGGCTCACCTGAAGAATTCCTCAACCGGCCCGTAACCGAGCTCTTTGATGGAATGTACGCGCGGCTAATGGAGGCGCGGGAGCGCGACGAGCGCGCGTGCCATTTTGCAGCGGAGTGGCGCAAGACGACGGGAGTGGCGTGCAAGTTTAAGGTGACCGCCGAACTCATGGAGACCGCGGACGGTAGGCACGTTGGCTGGTACGGCGTCTTGCGGGACTTCACCGGGCGCTCGCAGGCCGAGGCGGCGCTGCGCCGCTCAGAGAGTGAAGGGCGTTTGTTGTCAACGCAACTTTTGGCAGCGCAAGACGAGGAGCGGCAGCGTATCGCTCGCGAGTTGGAGATTAGCGTCGGTGAAGCTCTCGGTGGCGTGACGTTCGGTCTCGAGGCATGTGTGGAATTGATAAATCGTGGCAAACACAGCCGCAGCCGCCAGTCTTGCACTGCTATCCATCACGAAGATACAGTCGGCTCTTGACGATGTGCGCCACATCTCGATGAACCTGCACCCGTCTACATTGGATGATCTTGGAGTCCTTGCGACGATCGGGTGGCTTGCCCGCGAGTTCAAGGGCAGCTATCGTCAATTGAATCTGGAGACTTCGATCGACGTGTGCGAGCAGGAGATTCCGGTTTCCGCCAAGACCGCGATTTACCGGATCATTCAGGAGGCGCTCAACAATGTGCTGATGCATGCACAGGCGCGTAACGTATCCCTCACTCTGAGGGATCACCATGGCCATTTTGAACTTGTTATTCAAGACGACGGCATAGGATTTGCTCCCGCACAAGTTGCGGTTGGAGAGGAGGGTCGAGGCGTCGGCTTGGCGAGTATGCGGGAGCGTGCTGCGGCGACCGGAGGTTGTTTTACGCTAGATACCGAAGTCGGACGTGGCACGACGATCCGCGTCGCATGGCCAAGCCAATTCTCGAATTCAAGTGGCACCGCTTTCGCGCACAAGGCGATAGCCTAGTGATGGACTGTAGATCGACCTTCCGGCGTGGTCATTGAAAGTTCGTACCCGAGTATGTATCTCTCAGCTACATGACTTACACCAGAATCCCGCATTCGCCCTATTTGTGTGCGCTGCCTAAACCTTTATGGTGTACCCACCAAGGTCGATTCTTGGTTCGGGCATCCGAGCAGCATCCGCGCATGAGTTACGTCATCTTCATCGAACAATAGGGATCGCAATTTCCAACTTTAAAATGCGGTCCTACTGATCCGGGTTGAAATGCTCAGCGCACTTATCGTCGAAGACAATGCGGAGTTCAGCGCGTTTCTGAAGTCGCTGCTTGAAACCCGGTTCCCCAGCGCAATGATTTTGCAGGCTTCGGATGCAGATGAAGCGATGCATCATTTGAGCTTGAGCAAGCCGGACATTGTGCTTGTCGACATCAGCCTGCCCGGCGCTGTGAACGGTTTGGGACTTACCGAGCAGATTCGGCAAAAGGGCGCATCACCGGCGGTCGTTATCCTTACAAACCACGACCTGCCTGAATACCGGCTCGCAGCCACTAGCCTGGGCGCGGACCGCTTTCTATCCAAGGCCGCGAGTACCGCGGAAGAAATTGTTGGGGCAGTTGAGGAACTGGCAGCGGTCGAGTCGACCCGTGAGGGCGCGTCGACCACTGAGGGCTCCCAGGAGCCGCGCGGCGGACCGCTGACGCTTCCCAACGTTTTCAACTAGGCGCCTCAGCGAGCGCACAGCGTCGTTTTAGAGACGCGACGCGGGATCTACGTTTACGGCATTTCCCCAGTGCCGGATACATTGTTCACCTACCTTCCCCCGGGTTTGGTTCAAGTAGCTTAGCGAGGTCGTCCGCTCCCCGTCCCGGTCGCGTCAGCATCCCTGCCATCGCTTGGCGGCCGGAATCGGCAATAGGACTTTTCCTGCCGAAACCTTGCGCCTTCATGTTGGACGTCTCAACAGATCACCGACTTGCAAAGCTCCTCGTCGAACGCGGCAAGCTGCGAGATGCGGACATGACGCGGGCCCTGCGCGTTCAAGAGGGGCAAGCCAGCCGCGAGCGCCTGTCCCGCCTGATCGTCAGGCTCGGCCTGATTTCCGAGCGAGATGCCGCGGACACGTTGTCGGAAATCCTGGATGTCCCACTGGTGCACGGCGCCGACTATCCGGAGGCTAGCGTGTTCGACGGCCAGGTGTCGGCGCGATTCCTCAAGGAAAACGTGGCTGTGCCCATCGCCGAACAAGATGAGGGGATCGTGGTGGCAATGGCCGATCCACAGGACGACTATGTCGCGTCTTCACTTGCTGCAGCATTCGATCGGCCAGTCGTGCGCCGGGTGGGCGCGCCTTCGGAGATCGAAGCGGCGATCGAGCGCATTTATGGCGCCGGCAAGTCGCGCATGGCGCAGATCCTCGAACAGACGAGTCCCACCGATGAGGTCACCGCCACCGACGTTGAGCAGTTGAAGGACCTCGCCAGCGAAGCTCCGGTGATTCGGCTGGTCAATCTCGTCATCCAACGTGCGGTCGATGCAGGCGCGTCCGACATACATATCGAGCCATTCGCGAATCGCCTAAAGGTGCGCTATCGCATCGATGGTGTCCTGCAGGAAGTCGAGGCACCGCCTTCGCACCTCACGCCCGCCGTCATCTCACGCGTCAAGCTGATATCGAACTTGAACATCGCGGAGCGGCGGCTCCCGCAAGACGGTAGGGTGCGCCTGCGTGTACAAGGGCGCGAACTCGACGTACGCGTCTCTACGGTCCCGACGATGCACGGTGAGAGCGTGGTGCTGCGTTTGCTGAATCAAGAAGCCGTGGCGCTGAACTTCGAGTCGCTGGGCTTTGAAGCCGAAGAGTTGCGCCGCTTCTCAGACATCCTGACATTGCCGCACGGCATGGTTCTGGTAACCGGACCTACCGGCAGCGGCAAGACGACCACGCTGTACACGGCTTTGCACCGGCTCAATACGTCCGAGCGAAAGATACTGACGGTCGAGGATCCGGTTGAGTATCAGCTCGAGGGCATCAACCAGATCCAGGTCAAACCCGCTGTCGATCTAACATTCGCAAACGCATTGCGCTCAATTGTCCGCCAGGATCCCGACGTAATCATGGTGGGCGAAACGCGTGACTTGGAAACTGCGCGCATCTGCATTCAGTCGGCTCTGACCGGACACCTGGTTCTTTCGACTTTGCACACGAATGATGCCGCGAGCAGCGTGACGCGTCTGCTAGAGATGGGCGTCGAAGACTATTTGCTGACTTCCACCGTCAATGCGGTGATCGGCCAGCGCCTGGTGCGAATACTGTGCACGCATTGCCGCCACCCCTATGAACCTCTGAGCGAAACGGTGGAACGAACCGGCCTCGCCCGGGCGGCGTCGTCGGATTCGATTCTTCTTTACAAGGCGACGGGTTGTGAACACTGCTGTGGGACCGGCTATCGAGGGCGCAAAGCCATCGTTGAATTGATGGTAATGAGCGACGACATTCGTCGGCTGGTATTGCAGCATGCGCAGTCGGGCGAGATCAAGCGCGCGGCACGCAACGAAGGCATGCGCACGATGTACGAAGACGGTTTGCGCAAAGCTCTGGCGGGCTCGACCACGCTGGAAGAAGTCATGCGTGTGACCTACGAGGCATGACGCTGATGGCCCTCTATCGTTACGAGGCGATTACCCCGGCCGGGCAGGTTTTGAACGGCGAAATGGAGGGACAGGACCAAGCCGCCGTTGTCGCCTGGCTGCAGGAAGCCGGGAACATTCCAGTTCGCGCTGAACCCACCGGCGTGAGATCCGCCGGCGCTGGCTTCAGCCGCCGCTTTAAATCACGTGGCGTTGGCAGGCGGGACATGGCGGTCTTCACGCGCGAGCTTTCCGTATTACTGCATGCAGGACTACCGCTGGATCGTGCGCTGCAAATCATCCTCGACCTTAATCCCGGTAACCCAGTCGGGAGTCTTGCCGGCAGCATTCAACAGTCGGTACGGGGCGGCGCCGCTTTATCGGACGCAATGGAAGCGCGCAGCGGCACTTTCAGCCGCTTTTTTGTGAGCATGATCCGCGCGGCTGAGGCGTCCGGAACTCTGGACACAGGATTGGCGCAGCTGGCCGACTACGAGGAACGCTCAAAAGCTCTGCGCGACACCGTACTTTCAGCGCTGGTTTATCCATGCATCCTGGTTGCCGTGGCAAGTGTTTCTCTGCTCGTAATACTCGCGTACGTGGTGCCGCAATTCAGCCAGCTCTTTGCTGATGCGGGACAAGCGTTGCCGCTATCGACCCAGATCGTCATCGCTGCTGCCGCCTGGCTCAATACGTATGGGTGGTTGCTAGCGGTCATCGTGGTTGGACTTGCTTTCTTGATCCGACTTCAACGTGACAACGCGAGCCTACGGTACCGGTGGGACAGGGTTCAACTGCGCCTACCCCTGCTGGGTGGACTCGTGAAACGCATCGAGATGGCGCGTTTCAGTCGCGGCCTTGGAACGCTGCTGGCGAGCGGCGTGGCGGTACTAACGGGTTTGTCGATCGTCAAGGGGATTCTGTCTAACCGCGCGTTGTCGACGTCTCTGGACGTGGCCGTGGACGCGCTCAAGGAAGGACGTGGCATGGCCGACGCGATGATTAGTGCCGGCATGTTTCCGCCGTTGGGCCTTCAGATGCTCAAGGTGGGTGAGGAGTCCGGGCGTCTGGACGTCATGCTGCTTCGGATGGCTGATATCTACGATCGCGAAGTTTCGGTGGCGACGCAGCGAATGCTGGCGCTACTCGAGCCGATCCTCATCGTCGGGCTCGGCGTAGTGATTGCCGGCGTGATCATGTCGATCATGCTTGCCATCGTCAGCGTGAACGAGTTGCCTCTATGAACGCGCCGACGGAGCCAGGCATGAAACCTTGCAGATTCCGCTCGCCAAGTGGCTTCACCTTGCTGGAGCTTCTTGTGGTGCTTGTGATCCTGGGATTATTGGCCGGCGTGATAGGCCCGCAGGTCATGAAGCACGTCGGGACGTCCAAGAGCAAGACGGCAACGGTGCAGATCGAAGAGCTCGGCACGGCAGTGGAAATGTACCGCCTCGAAGTGGGCTCCTATCCCACAACAGCGCAGGGGCTTGCCGTATTGGTGCAAAGACCAGCCGGTGTCGAACAGTGGAATGGGCCGTACCTCAGAAAGCCAGTCGTTCCGAGGGATCCCTGGGGGCGCGACTACCGCTATCGGCATCCGGGTGAACACGGCACCTTCGACATCTACACCCTCGGCGCCGACAACACCGACGGCGGCGAGGGTGAAAGCGCCGACGTCGTTAGCTGGAAATGACTAGCCCAACTCGACATCGGGGGAGCAAGTGCAGGATTGCGAAGTGAAAACACGAGTGACAGGTTGCCGGCGTGCTGGCTTCCGGCTCGGGTTCACACTTCTCGAGTTGCTGGTCGTTCTGGCGATTGCCGCCAGTATTGCGGCGCTGGTTATGCCAACGCTGTCGAATGCCATCGCGTTGTTTGAACTGAAGAGCGGCGCGCGGCAGCTTGCCTCGGCGTTACAGGCCGCGCGCGGGCGCGCAATAGCCCGGGATGGCGAGGTTGCCGTCATCGTCGATGTTCAAAAGCGAATGTTCCGAACGACGGGCGCCAGCAAAGTGCGACCAGTGTCGCCCGATCTAACTCTGACGCTCGAGACGGCCGAGAGCGAGGTCCTGGACGATCAGGTGGGAGCCATCCGCTTCTTTCCCGACGGCAGCTCGACCGGAGGTCGCTTGACCCTGGCCGCGGGTGGACGGAAATACGTTGTCTCGGTGAACTGGCTGACCGGGCGAGTGACGACCCATGAATAGGCACATCCCGGCGCGCAGGTGCATGGGCGGATTCTCACTGCTGGAAGTGCTGGTTGCATTCACTATCCTGGCGCTCACGCTGGGAGTGCTGTGGCAGATTTTTTCGGCGACGGCGCAGCGCGCGACCGTGGTTCAGGAAACCCATCGTGCCGTGATGCTGGCGGAATCGAAAATATCTGAACTTGCAATCACCGATCTGGTACGTGCGGGCGACGATGCAGGAGAGGATGCGACTTACCGCTGGCAGCGGCGCGTCGAGCTCCTCAGCGAGGGGAAGCGATCGACCCGCTTAACACGTCCACGGGCTCCGTATCGAGTCATCGTGGAGGTGCAGTGGAGTCCACGAGAGGCTCGAGTCCACAACGAGGACGGCAAGCTGCGGTCCGTCGTGCTCACGACCGTGCGCATCGGGGCTGCCGAATGAGGAGGTTGCGCAACGGCGAGCGCGCTGTTGCCGCGCGCGGCTTCACCTTGGTGGAACTGGTCATCGCCCTGTCGATTCTCGGGGTGTTGTCGTTGCTGCTGGTCAACGGCCTCCGGTTGGCCACACGCACCTGGGATGCAGTCGAGCAGCGCACGACGGCCGCGCATCAAGGGCATCTGACGGTGATCTTTCTGCAGCGGCAAATCGAACTGGCCCAGCCGCTGCGTTTGTCGCGCGACGCTTCACCGAAGCACATCAGCTTTGTGGGCCAGCATCGCGCGTTGCGATTTGTCGCGCCACTGCCGGGGCATCTGGGCGCAGGCGGGATGTACTGGTTCACTCTTGGGCTGGTGGACGGGGCGGCGGGCAACCAGCTCGTGCTGTCGTACCGGCTGTTTCAAAGGGAGGACTGGGAGCGCTTTGGCGCAGCGGACGCAGAGCAGGCCGTACTGATGGAAGGCCTCCAGGATCTGCAATTCGAGTATCTGGAACCAGCCACGGCAGACGCGCCAGCCCGGTGGATATCCGACTGGGAGGCACCGGATCGCCTGCCACCGCTCATTCGTGTGCAGATCACAAATGTTCCTGGAAGCGGTGGCGCGTGGCAGGAGTTTCTCGTGGCACCGAAGTTGGCGATAAATCAACCGGGCGTGTAGACCTCATTACTCAAGCGATAACGTAGATGACGACGAGCGTGCCGAAGGTAACAGCAGCGCAATTGCGTGGCGGGCGAGGCCGCGGCGTGGTGCTGGTCGGCGTGCTCTGGGTGATCGCACTCTTGTCGATTGTGGCGGTCGGCATGTCGGTCAGCATGCGCAATGAAATTCGATTGACCGGCAATCTCGTGGCCGCAGCGCAGGCGCGTCATGCCGCTGAAGCGGGCGTTCAATTGGCATTGATCGAACTTTTAACTGCGAGCGAGGAGCGCGGCTGGCAGACGGGGGATGCTGTACATGAATTTGCAGTCGGCGGCGCGGAAGTGCGGGTAAGGCTAACGAACGAAAGCGGAAAGATCGACTTGAATGCCGCCCCCGAGGGGCTTCTCGATGCCCTGCTGCGGGTGGTCGCTGTGGCACCTGAAACGCGGCGCCAAATCGTCGACGCTATTGCCGACTGGCGCGACGCGGATGACTTGCCTCGGCCGGTAGGTGCTGAGGACGAGCAGTATGCCGTCGCAGGCAAGACCTACGGCGCGAAGGATGGTCCGTTTGAAAGCGTCGATGAATTGCAATTGGTAAGGGGCGTCACCCCGCCGTTGTACAGAGCGCTTAAACCAGCCCTGACCGTTCATTCGCGCCTCACCCGGGTCAACCCCGAGGCGGCCCCAAGGCTCGTCCTGCTCGCCTTGCTGGACGGAAATGACGCGGAAGTGGACCAATACATGGCGCAACGGGCTTTCAATCTGCGCGCCCGACAGCCGGCACCGCCATTTCCGGTAACGGGCCAGCCCTATGTCGCAACTAGCGGCAGCTTCACCTTCAGCGTTCAGTCGCACGCGCGTATCGGTAACGAGGCGACGTCACTCGCCACTGCCACCGTCGATCTGCGCAATCGTGACAAGGACTATCCCCTAAGGATCCGCGACTGGCGCCGCGAGGGCGAGGCACTTTTCCCGCAGGCGGCGGCTGACGAAGGAGCAGTGCAATGAATCTGACGTCCCTCCGGCACAACGTGACCGTGGCAAGCGGAGCGACACGTCGCACCTTCGGGCAACTTGTGACCTGGTGGGCTGACGAGATGCTTGCCCTGTTGCCGCAACGGGTCAAGGAGATGGCACAGCGGCGAGAACGGCGGCTTCTAGTGGACGTCGACGGCGCCAGGGTCACCTTCATCCTGCGCGACGGGCGCGGACTTCGCGCACTCGGGGAATTGAACGGCTTGCCTGATCTGGCGACGACGCCACCGGAAATCGATGATGTCAGGCAGGCCTGTGATGGCCGGGCGATTGAAATAGCGGTGCGAATTCCCCCGGAGCGCGCCCTGCAGCGAACCGTGAATCTGCCCATCGCCGCAGGGCGCCATCTGAGCGCGGTTCTGGCCTTCGAACTGGACCGCTATACGCCATTCAAGGCAGACCAGGTCTATTACGGCTTTGCCGTAAGAGGTCGAGATCGGGGCAAGGGTGAGTTGCAGGTCGCATTGACTCTGGTGCCTCGAAAGGAAGCTGATCCGTTGCTGGAAAGCTTGCGCGGTTGGGGACTCGAACCGACATCGCTCGGGGTGCGAGAGGGCGATGATGTTGGCGTGAATTTGCTGCCGGCCGCACATAAAGAGGCTCCGCCAACATTCCACCTTTGGGCCAACCGCGCGTTGGCGGCAATCGCGTCAGCCCTGCTCGTCGCCGTGGTTGCCCTGCCACTCGTGCAGAAGATGGAGATTGCGTCTCAGCTGGAGGAGCAAGTCGCTCTCGCGCGGGGCGAAGCCCTGCAGGCTGATCAGGTACGCAAGGAGCTGCAGCAGCTGGTTGACGAAGAAAGCGCGATCTTCGAACGGAGAAAGCAGCGGCCTTCCGGCATCCAGGTACTGGACGAATTGACGCGCCTTCTTCCTGACAGCGCCTGGTTGAACCGGTTCGAGATGAATGACGCTCGCGTGACGATTCGCGGTGAAGCAGCGAATGCCTCGGAACTGGTCAAGCTGATCGAAAGCTCCGGCAAGTTCAAGAGCGCGGCCTTCGAAGGTGCCATGACGCGCGACGCGCGTACCGAGCGCGAGCGCTTCACCATTTCCGCCACCGCTGTGCCAATGGTGAAACCATGATCGAGCGGCCATTGATGCATCGGCGACTTGCTGCAGTGGCGGCGACGATCATTCTTGGCGTCCTCGTCTATCTCGTCCTGATCCGTCCAGTCGTCGAAAGTTATCGCAATTACGACGAGCGGATCGCCGAATTGACCGATCGCCTGCAACGGTATCAGCGGGCCGCGCGCGACCGCGAAACGAGTGCTCGACTTCTTGAGCAGCGCAAACGGTCCGACCCGGCGAAACGGCTTTATCTGGGAGGTCAGAACGCGTCGTTGGCCGCGTCGGAGCTACAGGGTGTCATCAAGCGCGTAGTTGAGGAAAGCAAGGGCGAGCTGCTAAGCATGCAGGTCATCGGCCCGCCGAAGGCCGAGCGAGCGTCCGAAGTCACGGTCAAGGTCCGCGTCAAGGGGGACATTCAGACGCTGCAGAAGTGCGTGCACGCACTCGAAACCGGGCGTCTAGTCCTGCTGCTCGGCAAGCTGTCGGTCGATGCGATACCTGTTACATCGCGGGTAACTGTCGCCGGCAAGTCGGACGTGATGAGGAGCGATAGGGTTGACCTCTCGATCAGCATTGATGTCACCGGTTATCTGCGAAAGCAGCCGGCATGAGCACACGGTTAGTTTCTCGCGGGCGGGGCCTTGGCGTTCTTGGGGGGTCACTTCTTGCGTCGTGTCTCGGGCTTGCTGTAGTGCTTGCGGTCCAGCTGAGCACGCCGCGACCCGAAGTTGCAACGGATTCTGCGTCGCCGCCGGAGACAGCTCCGACGGAAGGCGCCGTTGCGGCCGCGCCCGCAGCATCGTTGGCCTTCGAGCCATTGGATAAATTCCGTGAAGTGGTGGAGCGGCCTCTCTTTCACGAGTCGCGCCGGCCCGTGCCGCAGGATGCTGATGACGCGCCTGCCGTCGCAGCCGTCGAGCTGCGCAACCTCACTTTGATCGGCATTCTTATTTCTCCTGAAACGAAGCTCGCCATCTTCCACGACAAAAGTTCGCAAGCGCTCCGACTGGAGGCCGGCGCGAC
>CAWHKW010000012.1:0-14258 GCA_963829995.1 uncultured beta proteobacterium
TGCATCTTTGACGTTTTGGCGATAAGCGTTCGGCGACACGGCTAACATGATGCAGGATCACAGGAAAGCGACATGGGGAAGCGACATGGGCACTGACGCTAGCGAGATCGCCGGCTTTCGACAACATCTGATTCGCTACGGTGGCGATGTCTATCCGGAGATCATCGACAAAGCCAGTGGTTGTTACGTATGGGATGCCAGCGGCAAGAAGATACTCGACTTCACGTCCGGCCAGATGTGCGCCACCGTCGGGCACAGCCATCCGAACATCGTCGCGGCCATCAAGAAGAGCTGCGACAGTGCTTTGCATCTTTTCTCGGGAATGATTCCGCGCAGTGCCGTGCAGCTCGCGGCGGCGCTCGCGAAGATCGTTCCGAAGCCGCTGAAAAAGTCGCTGCTGCTCAACACCGGCAGCGAGAGCAACGAAGCCGCCATCAAAATGGCCAAGCTCTACACCGGTGGGTTCGAAGTAATCGGGCTGGGCGGCTCATGGCATGGCGTCACCGGCAACTCGGGAGCGGTCTCGTTCGCCAGCGATCGCAAGGGCTACGGTCCCGGCATGCCCGGCACGTTCGTGATACCCGAGCCGAATGCCTATCGCTGTCCGGTCAAGCACTGCCGCGACAAATGCGACCGCACGTGCATGAAGATCGGCTTCGAGATGTACGACATGCAGTCGGTGGGCGCGCCGGCGGCGGTCATTGCCGAGCCGGTGATCAGCGCCGGCGGTGTGCTTGTCCCACCCGAGGGATATTTCGACGCGCTGCAGGCGGAAGCCAAGAAGCGCGGCATGCTGCTGATCTTCGACGAGGCGCAGACGGCGTTCGGCCGCCTCGGCCACTGGTTCGCCGCGACGCATCTGAAGGTAACGCCGGACCTCATGACGGTGTCGAAAACGCTCGGGGGTGGCATGCCGCTGGCCGCCGTCATTACGAACGACGAAGTCGAGGACGTCTGCCATCGGCGCGGCTTCGCGTTCTACACGTCGCACGTATCAGACCCGCTGCCGTCGGCCGTCGGCCTGGCCGTGCTCGAAACGATCGAAAGCGAACACCTGCTGCAACGCAGCCGCGACATGGGCGATTACCTCGCGCAACGGTTGCGTGATCTGCAGACCCGGCACGAAGAGATCGGCGATGTGCGCGGGATGGGACTGTTGCGCGGAATCGAGCTGGTGCGCGATCGCGAGACGCGCGAGCCGCATCACGAGCTCGGTGCGCTGACCACGCAGCGCTGCCTGGAACTGGGACTCAGCATGAACATCCGGCGCCGGCCCGAGCGCGGCTCGGTGTGGCGCATCGCGCCGCCGCTGACGGTGACCCGGCCCGACATCGATCTTGCGATGACCATCTTTGACCAGGCGCTGGTGGAAAGCAAAAACGCGCTTGTCGCGGGCTCTACAGCGGGGAAAACGCTAGCGCGACGAACTGCCTGATAACGTTGACGGCCGGCGCGGTGCGGCGCATTGTTCAGCACCGGTTGGCACATCAACGGGTTCTAAATACAAATTCAATCAAGGGCGAGGAACAGACATGTTGAAGAAACTCATTTGTGTGGTGGCCGCCGGCCTGACGCTCAGCGTGATGGGGATCACGGCCGCTCGCGCGGGCGTTCTGGACGACGTCAAGAAGAAAGGCGTCCTGGTCGTGGGCACCAAGGCTGACTATCGGCCATTCGGCTACCTCGATCCGTCGGGCAAGATCGTCGGCTTGGAGGCAGACCTCGCCGCGGATGTGGCGAAACGGCTCGGGGTCAAGCTGGAGCTGGTGCCGGTCGTCGCATCCAACCGGATCCAGTTTCTGCAGCAAGGCAAGATCGACCTGATGATCGCGACCACCAGCGATACACCGGATCGCCGCAAGGTCGTCGACTTCGTCGACCCCAACTACTACGGGTCCGGCACCAATGTACTGGCGCCGAAGTCCGCAAAAATAACCGGGTGGGACCAGCTCAAGGGCAAGAAGGTGTGCCTGATCCAGGGGGCGTTCTACAACAAGGAACTGCAGGAAAAGTACGGCGTCGACGGCGTGGCCTTTCCAGGCACTGCCGAGGTCTATACGGCGCTCAGGAACGGCAACTGCGTCGCCTTCGCGTACGACGACACGGCCATTGTCGGCGAGATGCTGAAGCCCGAATGGAGCGCTTACGAAATGCCGCTCGATTCGATCCTGTTCGTACCCTGGGGCATTGCAGTCAAGCAGGGCGAAAAAGACCTGGTCGATTTCATGGCGAAAACCACGATGGACTGGCACAAGACCGGCTTCATTCAGCAACTTGAAAAGAAGTGGGGCGTCAAGCCCACCAAGTTTGCGCAGGAAATGAACGCCAAATACAAATAGCAGCGGCGCAGCATGCCAAGGCGCGGGCGTGACCGCGCCTTTCCTTTGACTGAGAGGGCCAGTGCAGTCGTTCTGGGATTGGTTCCGCGCGTTCAACGATGCAAGCGGAATCAATCTCACGATTCTTTACGATGCGTTCGATCGGCGCCGCTTCGTAAGCGGCTTTTTAATGACGCTTCGGTTGGCGGCGATCTGCATCGTCGCCAGCGTGCTGATCGGAATCGTCGGTGCCTGGCTGCAGGGCTCGCGCCTGCGGCTGACCCGCAACATCGTGCACTGGTACATCCAGTTTTTTCGCAACACGCCGCCGCTGGTCCAGATCTACTTTTTCTACTTCGGCATCGGCAGCCTGCTGACCGCGACCAGCGCGAGCGGCACCGCGGTGCCGATCGTCAGCAACGTCACGTGGGCCATCGTGTCGCTGTCCTTTTTCGCCGGCGCGTTCAATGTCGAGATTTTCCGCTCGGGCGTCGAAGCCGTGCCGAAAACAACGATCGAGGCGGCCGAATCGCTCGGGTTCAGCCGCACTCGTACGTATCTGTTCATCGTGTTGCCGCTGGCGTTTCGCATCAGCCTGCCGGCGTTGAACAACAACCTGGTCAACCTGGTCAAGACGACGACGCTCGCCTACGCGATCGCGGTGCCGGAAATGCTGTACGTGTCGAGTCAGATCTGGTCGGATGCACTGAACGTCCCGGTGATGATGAACGTGTTGCTGCTCTCGTACTTCCTGCTGGTCGGATTTCTGGTGTGGGTGATGCACCGCTGGGAGCGCGCGATCAAGCTGCCGGGGTTCGGCACATGAGCTGTGTGCGCTGGCACGAGGCACGAGGGACCGACCTGCCGGTGCTGATGCCGTCGGCAACGCAAATCGCGCGCTCGGCGGCCGCCGAGCGCACCTCCGGCTTTTTCACGCTGCGGCTGCGGCCCGCACACGGTGCGGCGCTGCTGCTGCTGTTCCTGATCGGCTGCGGTGTCGCGCAGGCCCAGGCTGAGCCCGGGCATCCTTCGATTCTGGCGACGATCTGGAAGTGGACGCCGCTGCTGCTCGGCGGCTTCCTGTTCAATCTTGCGATCAGTGCGGTGGCGATGACGGTGGGAACGGTCGCGGGAATGTTTTTGGGATTCGCGCAGATTTCGCTGCTTCTACCGGTCAGGAAAGGTGCCTGGTTTACCACGCATTTTTTTCGCAACGCACCCTGGCTTGTGTTGCTGTTCTATTGCATGTTCCTGCTGCCGTTTCAGGTCACCGTGTTCGGCGTGACGATTCCGATTCCGGACTGGATCAAGGCAACACTGGGCTTGGCGCTGCCGGTGATGGCGAACGTGTCGGAGATCGTGCGCGGCGCCGTGCAGTCGATTCCGACCACGCAATGGGAGTCCGCCGCGTCGCTGGCATTCAATCGCCGGCAGACGATGTGGATGATCATCGTGCCCCAATGCATCAAGCGCATGTTGCCGCCGTGGATGAACCTGTACGCGATCCTCACGATGGCGACCGTGCTGACATCGATCGTCGGTGTGGCGGAGATGATGACGCTGACGGGCCGGGCGTTGAGCGCGGAGAGTCGGCCGGGACTGCTGCTGGCGTTCTACAGCTACGTGCTGTTCTGGTTCTTCCTGTACTGCTACCCGATCGCGCGCTGGACCGTGCGTCTGGAAGCGAAGTACGCCGTCAATCAGTGAGCAACTGATGACGGCCACCGCCGAACCTATCGTTGCCATTCGCGACGTCCATCAATCGTTCGGTGACGTCGAGGTGCTGAAGGGCATCTCGCTCGAAGTGCCGAAGGGCGGTGTCGTCTGCATCATCGGACCATCGGGCTCGGGGAAGTCGACACTGCTGCGTTGCATAAACGGGCTCGTGCCGATCAACAGCGGCAGCATCCGCGTCGCCGGTTTCGAAGTGCAGAAACTAAAGACAGATCAGGAAAAGATTGCGCTGCGCAAGGAAGTGTCGATGGTGTTCCAGCAGTACAACCTGTTTCCGCACAAGACCGCGCTGCAGAACGTGATGATGGCGCCGATTCACGTGCTCAAGGAGAACGAAGCCGAGGTTCGCGAACGCGCCGTCGCGTTGCTGAAGAAGGTCAGGCTCACCGAAAAGGCCAATGCGTACCCGGGCGAGCTATCGGGCGGCCAGCAGCAACGCGTTGCGATCGCGCGGTCGCTGGCGATGCGGCCCGAAGTGATGCTGTTCGACGAAGTCACGGCTGCGCTCGATCCCGAAACCGTCAAGGAAGTCCTGAATACGATCCAGGAACTCGCGCAGGAGGGAATGACCTGCATGCTGGTGACGCACGAGATGCGCTTCGCCCGGGAGATTGCCGACGAGGTGTATTTCACCGACGGCGGAGTGATCGTCGAATCCGGGCCGCCGGACCAGCTGTTCGATCATGCGGAGAAGGACAGAACGCGTGCGTTTCTCTCGCAGATCTTGTAGAGCACGTACGTTTTGGCGATAAGCGTTCGGCGACACGGCTAACATGATGCAGGATCACAGGAAAGCGACATGGGGAAGCGACATGGGCACTGACGCTAGCGAGATCGCCGGCTTTCGACAACATCTGATTCGCTATGGTGGCGATGTCTATCCGGAGGTCATCGACAAAGCCAGTGGTTGTTACGTGTGGGATGCCAGCGGCAAGAAGATACTGGACTTCACGTCCGGCCAGATGTGCGCCACCGTTGGGCACAGCCATCCGAACATCGTCGCGGCCATCAAGAAGAGCTGCGACAGTGCTCTGCATCTTTTCTCGGGAATGATTCCGCGCAGTGCCGTGCAGCTCGCGGCGGCGCTCGCAAAGATCGTTCCGAAGCCGCTGAAAAAGTCGCTGTTGCTCAACACCGGCAGCGAGAGCAACGAAGCCGCCATCAAAATGGCCAAGCTCTACACCGGTGGGTTCGAAGTGATCGGGTTGGGCGGCTCATGGCATGGCGTGACCGGCAACTCGGGAGCGGTCTCGTTCGCCAGCGATCGCAAGGGCTACGGTCCCGGCATGCCCGGCACGTTCGTGATCCCCGAGCCGAATGCCTATCGCTGTCCGGTCAAGCACTGCCGCGATAAATGCGACCGCACGTGCATGAAGATCGGCTTCGAGATGTACGACATGCAGTCGGTGGGCGCACCGGCGGCGGTCATTGCCGAGCCGGTGATCAGCGCCGGCGGTGTGCTTGTCCCGCCCGAGGGATATTTCGACGCGCTGCAGGCGGAAGCCAAAAAGCGCGGCATGCTGCTGATCTTCGACGAGGCGCAGACGGCGTTCGGCCGCCTCGGCCACTGGTTCGCCGCGACGTATCTGAAGGTAACGCCGGACCTCATGACGGTGTCGAAAACGCTCGGGGGTGGCATGCCGCTGGCCGCCGTCATTACCAACGACGAAGTCGAGGATGTCTGCCATCGGCGCGGCTTCGCGTTCTACACGTCGCACGTATCAGACCCGCTGCCGTCGGCGGTCGGCCTGGCCGTGCTCGAAACGATCGAAAGCGAACACCTACTGCAGCGCAGCCGAGACATGGGCGATTACCTCGCGCAACGGTTGCGTGACCTGCAGAGCCGACACGAAGAGATAGGCGACGTGCGCGGGATGGGGCTGCTGCGCGGAATCGAGCTGGTGCGCGATCGCGAGACGCGCGACCCGCATCACGAGCTCGGTGCGCTGACCACGCAGCGCTGCCTGGAACTGGGACTCAGCATGAACATCCGGCGCCGGCCCGAGCGCGGCTCGGTGTGGCGCATCGCGCCGCCGCTGACGGTGACCCGCACCGACATCGATCTTGCGATGACCATTTTTGATCAGGCGCTGGTGGAAAGCAAAAACGCGCTTGTACCGGGCTCTACAGCGGGGAAAACGCTAGCGCGACGAACTGCCTGATAACGTTGACGGCCGGCGCGGTGCGGCGCATTGTTCAGCACCGGTTGGCACATCAACGGGTTCTAAATACAAATTCAATCAAGGCGAGGAACAGACATGTTGAAGAAACTCATTTGTGTGGTGGCCGCCGGCCTGACGCTCAGCGTGATGGGAATCACGGCCGCTCGCGCGGGCGTTCTGGACGACGTCAAGAAGAAAGGCGTCCTGGTCGTAGGCACCAAGGCTGACTACCGGCCATTCGGCTACCTCGATCCGGCGGGCAAGATCGTCGGTTTGGAGGCAGACCTCGCCGCGGATGTGGCGAAACGGCTCGGGGTCAAGCTTGAGCTGGTGCCGGTCGTTGCATCCAACCGGATCCAGTTTCTGCAGCAAGGAAAGATCGACCTGATGATCGCGACCACCAGCGATACACCGGATCGCCGCAAGGTCGTCGACTTCGTCGATCCCAACTACTACGGGTCGGGCACCAATGTACTGGCGCCCAAGTCCGCAAAAATAACCGGGTGGGACCAGCTCAAGGGCAAGAAGGTGTGCCTGATCCAGGGCGCGTTTTACAACAAGGAACTGCAGGAAAAGTACGGCGTCGACGGTGTGGCCTTTCCAGGCACTGCCGAGGTTTATACGGCGCTCAGGAACGGCAACTGCGTCGCCTTTGCGTACGACGATACGGCTATTGTTGGCGAGATGCTGAAGCCCGAATGGAGCGCTTACGAAATGCCGCTCGATTCGATCCTGTTCGTACCCTGGGGCATTGCAGTCAAGCAGGGCGAAAAAGATCTGGTCGATTTCATGGCGAAAACCACGATGGACTGGCACAAGACCGGCTTCATTCAGCAACTTGAAAAGAAGTGGGGCATCAAGCCCACCAAGTTTGCGCAGGAAATGAACGCCAAATACAAGTAGCCATCTGCGCGAAGCGGCAGACACAGGCGCGGCAACATCGTGCCTGGTCTTGTCCGTAGTCGCCTTTGACTGAGAGGGCCAGTGCAGTCGTTCTGGGATTGGTTCCGCGCGTTCAACGATGCGAGCGGAATCAATCTCACGATTCTTTACGATGCGTTCGATCGGCGCCGCTTCATAAGCGGCTTTTTAATGACGCTTCAGTTGGCGGCGATCTGCATCGTCGCCAGCGTGCTGATCGGAATCGTCGGTGCCTGGCTGCAGGGCTCGCGCCTGCGGCTGACCCGCAACATCGTGCACTGGTACATCCAGTTTTTTCGCAACACGCCGCCGCTGGTCCAGATCTACTTTTTCTACTTCGGCATCGGCAGCCTGCTGACTGCGACCAGCGCGAGCGGCACCGCGGTGCCGATCGTCAGCAACGTCACATGGGCGATCGTGTCGCTGTCCTTTTTCGCCGGCGCCTTCAATGTCGAGATCTTCCGCTCGGGCGTCGAAGCCGTGCCGAAGACGACAATCGAGGCCGCGGAGTCGCTCGGGTTCAGCCGCACGCGCACGTATCTGTTCATCGTGCTGCCGCTGGCATTTCGCATCAGCCTGCCGGCGCTGAACAACAACCTGGTCAATCTGGTCAAGACAACGACACTGGCGTACGCGATCGCGGTGCCGGAAATGCTGTACGTGTCGAGCCAGATCTGGTCGGATGCACTGAACGTACCGGTGATGATGAACGTGTTGCTGCTTTCGTACTTCCTGCTGGTCGGATTTCTGGTGTGGGTGATGCACCGCTGGGAGCGCGCTATCAGGGTGCCGGGGTTCGGCACATGAGCCGTGTGCGCTGGCACGAGGCGCGAGGGACCGACCTGCCGGTGCTGATGCCGTCGGCAACACAAATCGCGCGCTCGGCGGCCGCCGAGCGCACCTCCGGCTTCTTCACGCTGCGGCTGCGGCCCGCACATGGTGCGGCGCTGTTGCTGCTGTTCCTGATTGGCTGCGGCGTCGCGCAGGCGCAGGCTGAGCC
The DNA here is from genome assembly GCA_963829995.1 of uncultured beta proteobacterium. Taxonomy (GTDB): domain Bacteria; phylum Pseudomonadota; class Gammaproteobacteria; order Burkholderiales; family Burkholderiaceae_F; genus JACCZX01. The sequence goes on from CAWHKW010000012.1 coordinate 8,136, forward strand.
CGGGCATCCTTCGATTCTGGCGACGATCTGGAAGTGGACGCCGCTGCTGCTCGGCGGCTTCCTGTTCAATCTTGCGATCAGTGCAGTGGCGATGACGGTCGGAACGGTCGCGGGAATGTTTTTGGGATTCGCGCAGATATCGCTGCTTCTACCGGTCAGGAAAGGTGCCTGGTTCACAACGCATTTCTTTCGCAACGCACCCTGGCTTGTGTTGCTGTTCTATTGCATGTTCCTGCTGCCGTTCCAGGTCACGGTGTTCGGCATGACGATTCCGATACCGGACTGGACCAAGGCAACACTGGGCTCTGGCGCTGCCGGTGATGGCGAACGTATCGGAGATCGTGCGCGGCGCCGTGCAGTCGATTCCGACCACGCAATGGGAATCCGCCGCGTCGCTGGCATTCAATCGCCGGCAGACGATGTGGATGATCATCGTGCCCCAATGCATCAAGCGCATGTTGCCGCCGTGGATGAACCTGTACGCGATCCTTACGATGGCGACCGTGCTGACATCGATCGTCGGTGTGGCGGAGATGATGACGCTGACGGGCCGGGCGTTGAGCGCCGAGAGTCGGCCGGGACTATTGCTGGCGTTCTACAGCTACGTGCTGTTCTGGTTCTTCCTGTACTGCTATCCGATCGCGCGCTGGACCGTCCGTCTGGAAGCGAAGTACGCCGTCAACCAGTGAGCAACTGATGTCTGCCCCCGCCGAACCTATCGTTGCCATTCGCGACGTCCATCAATCGTTCGGTGACGTCGAGGTGCTGAAGGGCATCTCGCTCGAAGTGCCGAAGGGCGGTGTCGTTTGCATCATCGGACCATCGGGCTCGGGAAAGTCGACACTACTGCGTTGCATAAACGGACTCGTGCCGATCAACAGCGGCAGCATCCGCGTCGCCGGTTTCGAAGTGCAGAAACTCAAGACAGATCAGGAAAAGATCGCGCTGCGCAAGGAAGTGTCGATGGTGTTCCAGCAGTACAACCTGTTTCCGCACAAGACCGCGCTGCAGAACGTGATGATGGCGCCGATTCACGTGCTGAAGGAGAACGAAGCTGAGGTGCGCGAACGCGCCGTCGCGTTGCTGAAGAAGGTCAGGCTCACCGAGAAGGCCAATGCGTACCCGGGCGAGCTATCGGGCGGCCAGCAGCAACGCGTTGCGATAGCACGGTCGCTGGCGATGCGGCCCGAAGTGATGCTGTTCGACGAAGTCACGGCTGCGCTCGATCCCGAAACCGTCAAGGAAGTCCTGAATACGATCCAGGAGCTCGCGCAGGAAGGAATGACCTGCATGCTGGTGACGCACGAGATGCGCTTCGCCCGGGAGATTGCCGACGAGGTGTATTTCACCGACGGCGGAGTGATAGTCGAATCCGGGCCGCCGGACCAGCTGTTCGATCACGCGCAGAAGGATCGAACGCGCGCATTTCTGTCGCAGATCCTGTAGAGCACGTCATCCGTCGCAACCCGGATTTGATCTGACAGCCACTGCTCCTTGACACCTACCGTCGAATCACGGGCAAGGTCGGTTCTTTCTTGTCCAGCGTGCTAACTTGTTATCCGAGGTTCGGCATGCAACTGTCCTGGCCAGTGCAGCAGCCCTATTTCGTCTTTGTCGCTTCGTTGGAACTTCCAGTGATCCGCAACCATCCAAATCGAATGGTCAGGAGACGCACGTACCACTCTGTCGCCAGAGGGCTTCTGCGTGCTTGCTGCAGCATCGTGATCGCGACCGCTCCGACCGTCGCAAGTGCCGAGTCGTTGCGATGCAATGGTCAGAGCGTTTCCGAGGGCGACACCCGCTTAGCGCTGCGATACAACTGCGGTGAGCCACTGCTGGCAGACACTTACTGCGCTCCCGTTTACTACGCACCCACGTTTCAGCCGGTTCCAGAACCCTTCGCGAGCATTGTCGTGCCGTGTCAGATGGTGGAAGAGTGGCTGTACGACCGTGGTCCTGGAAACCTCTTAGCCGTAGTTCGGATTCGCTCAGGGGTCGTCCAGTCAATTCAATATGGCCGTTCGCCACCGCGTCGCTATTGAAGTGTCAGGTTGGGTCGCATCACGCCAGCAAGCCGGCAGCGCTGGTGAGCTGTGTCGTAAACGCGATCGATAGCGTCCGCTTTCAGCAGCGCTTACGACCACTCTGGTCGTAAGTGAACCCATTGCCGACGCCGATGACGTTTGGCGCTGAGCACGCAGCCGTTAGCATTCGGCGTTATGCGTTACTCCGTTTTCTCGCTCGCCCGCAATGCACTCAGTTTCCACGAGAACTGGCCGCTCGCCTGGCGCAGCCCGCCGCCGAAGAAGCATTACGACGCGGTGATCATTGGTGGAGGAGGGCACGGGCTTGCCACCGCCTACTACCTTGCCAAAGAGCACGGCATGCGCAACATCGCCGTGCTGGAAAAAGGCTGGCTCGGCGGTGGCAATACCGGGCGCAATACAACGATCGTGCGCTCGAACTACCACCTCGAACCAAACGCGCACTTTTACGAATATTCGCTGAAGTTGTGGGAGCGGCTGTCGCAAACACTGAACTTCAACGTGATGTACAGCGCGCGCGGGGTGCTGAACCTCGTGCATTCACCCGCCGATATCGACGCGGCAATGCGCCGTGGCAATGCGATGCGCCTGAACGGAATCGACGCCGAGTTTCTATCGCGCGAGCAGATCGCGAAGTGGATTCCGAACCTTGACTGCTCGGAGAATGCGCGCTTTCCGATCCTGGGCGGGCTATTGCAGCCGCGCGGGGGTACGGTGCGGCACGACGCGGTTGCCTGGGGCTATGCGCGCGCAGCGGACGCGTGCGGCGTCGACATCATCCAGCAATGCGAAGTCACCGGCATTCGCATCGATAGCGGCGCGGTAACCGGAGTCGAGACCACGCGCGGCTTCATCGCGACTCCGAAAATTGGCATCGCAGTCGCCGGCCATTCGAGCCACGTCGCAGCAATGGCGGGCATCAGGCTGCCGATCGAGTCGCACGTGCTGCAGGCGATGGTCTCCGAGCCGGTCAAGCCGGTGCTCGACACGGTCGTGACGTCGGGCGCCGTGCACTTCTATGTCAGTCAGTCCGACAAGGGCGAGCTGGTGATGGGCGGCGATCTCGACTTCTACAACTCATACGCGCAGCGCGGCAACCTCCCGATCATCGAACACGTCGTTGGAGCATGCCTCGCACTGTTTCCAAGCTTCGGCCGCTTGAAGCTGCTGCGCACGTGGGGCGGCGTCATGGACATGACGATGGACGGCAGCCCGATCATCGGCAAGCTGCCGGTGAGCGGCCTCTACATGACCGGCGGCTGGTGCTATGGCGGCTTCAAGGCAACACCCGCGTCGGGCTGGACGCACGCGTACACGATCGCGCACGATCAGCCGCATGAACTGAATGCTGCATTCACGCTCGAGCGCTTCGCCGAAGGCAACGTGATCGACGAAAAAGGCGCGGGGCCGTACGCGTGGGCGCACTGACATGAATCACTACCGATGCTGTTGATCCCCTGCCCTTACTGCGGTCTGCGCAATCAGATCGAATTCACCTACGGTGGAGACGCAACAATCAAGAGACCGGCCGTCGATGCGCCCGAAGCCGCGTGGTTCGAGTACGTCTATCTGCGTCGACAACCCATGCGGGCCACATGACGAACTATGGCTGCACAGCGCCGGCTGTCGAACCTGGTTCAAGGTTCGGCGCGACACGCGAACGCACGACATTCTCGCCAGCGCGCTGGTCGACAAGGAATTTGCTCCGTGATGCAGCCGTTCCGTCTGCCCGATGGTGGCCTCATCGACCGCACGCAACCGTTCGCGTTCGAATACGACGGTGTCCGCTACCAGGGCTACGCGGGAGACACGCTCGCATCGGCGCTGCTTGCAAACGGCGTGCACCTGGTCGCCCGCAGCTTCAAGTACCACAGGCCGCGCGGCATCTTCAGCGCCGGCACCGAAGAGCCGAATGCAATGGTGCAACTGGCACGAGGCTCCCGCACCGAGCCGAACGTGCGCGCCACCACGCAGGAGCTCTACGAAGGGCTTATCGCATCGAGCCAGAACTGCTGGCCCTCGGTGCGCTTCGATATCGGCGCGATCAACAACATCGTATCGCGCCTGATCCCCGCGGGCTTCTACTACAAAACGTTCATGTGGCCGCCGACGCCGAGATGGTGGCTCAGGTACGAACATGCGATTCGCCGCGCGGCCGGCATGGGTCGCGCGGCCAGCGAACCCGACCCCGATCACTATGAGCACCGGTACGCGCACTGCGATGTGCTGGTGATCGGCGGAGGCGTCGCTGGTCTTTCATGCGCGCGCGCAGCCGCGCATGCCGGTGCACGGGTGATTGTCTGTGACGAAAACGCCTGGTGGGGTGGTGGCTTGCTCGATGGCGAAGTTGAAGCGCGCCCTGCGAGTGACTGGGTCGCCGCGACTGTCCGCGACCTGGCTGAGCACACCGACGTCACGCTGCTATCGCGCACGACCGCGTTCGGCTATTACGACGGCAATTTGGTGGGCGCCGTCGAGCGAGTCACTGATCACTGGGCAACAGCGCCGCCGTACGTACCGCGCCAACGCCTATGGAAAATTCGCGCGAAGGCGGTGGTGCTTGCCAGCGGCGCTTTCGAGCGACCGATCGCGTACGCCAACAACGACTTGCCCGGCACTCTGCTCGCGAGCGCCGCGCACACGTACGTGAAGCGCTACGGCGTGCGACCGGGCTCGCGCGCAGTGATCTTCACCAACAACGACAGCGCGTACGCCGCCGCTTTGGCATTGCATGCAGCAGGTGTTGCGATCGGCGCGATCGTCGATGCGCGGCCAGCGAGCGAGCTCACCGGCGCGCTGCCTGCGCAAGCGCGTGCGGCCGGCCTCACGTTGCTCGCCGGGTCAGCGATCGTTGGCGCGCGAGGCAGTAAGCACGTAACCGCCGTCGACATCGCTTCCATCGCAGGCGGCACAGCGTGGCGCATCGAGTGCGACCTGGTGTGCGTGTCGGGTGGCTGGAACCCGGCCGTAAACCTTTTCTCGCAAGCGCGCGGCAAGCTGCGTTATGACGAACTGCTCGCAACGTTCGTCCCGGAATCGTCGCCGCTGCAGATCACGCCGGCCGGTGCGGTAAATGGCTGCTTCGATCTTGCGCAAGCGCTGGCAGAAGGGCATGCCGCAGGCGTAGCAGCAGCAACGCGCGCCGGTGGGGTCGCACCGTCGCTCCCGAGGCCGCGCGCTACATCGAGCGCGTCGGCGCCGCTGCTCCCACTATGGTCGGTGCCTGCGCGGCGCAAGTCCGACAAGCGTTTCGTCGACTTGCAAAACGATGTGACCGTCAGCGACATCGCGCTCGCCGCACGCGAGAACTACCAGTCAATCGAGCATCTGAAGCGCTACACGACGCTCGGCATGGGTACCGATCAGGGCAAGACCAGCAACATGATCGGGCTCGCGCTGATGGCTCAGCTGCTCGACGTGCCGATACCGAAGGTCGGCACCACCACGTTTCGGCCGCCGTACACGCCAGTGACGCTGGGCGCCGTTCCTGGACATGAAGTCGGCGCGCATGTCGAGCCGACGCGGTACTCGGCAATTCATGACTGGCATGCGCAACGCGGCGCACGCTTCATCAACGCCGGGCTGTGGAAACGTCCGCATTCATATCTGCGCCCAGGCGAATCGGAAGACGATGCGGCAAATCGCGAAGCGCGCAACGTGCGCACGAATGTTGGCCTAGTGGATGTATCCACCCTCGGCAAAATCGAGCTGCAGGGCAGGGACGTCGCCGAGCTGCTGAATCGTGTCTACATCAACAAGTGGGACACGCTCGCGGTCGGCCGTTGCCGCTATGGCGTCATGCTGCGCGAAGACGGCATCGTGATGGACGACGGCACCACGTCGCGGTTGTCGGACACGCACTATCTGATGACGACCACGACGGTCAATGCGGTCAAGGTGATGCAGCAGCTCGAATATCTGCTGCAAGCCGAATGGCCCGAGCTCGAAGTGTTTGCGACGTCGGTCACCGAGCAATGGACCGCGGCGGCACTGTCGGGCCCCAACTCGCGCAAGGTACTCGCCAAGCTGGTCGATATCGATGTCTCGAGCGAGGCGTTTCCGTTTCTCGCGGTCGGTA
>CAWHKW010000013.1:0-69508 GCA_963829995.1 uncultured beta proteobacterium
CGGACATGTTTACTCCGTCCCATTCAGCTCGGCTAATCTGATCTAGCGTCTTCCCAAAAACGTAGCCTGCAAACATCCACCCCACCCTTACCAACCCGCCTGATACTTGTTGTAGCTGAACTGTATTTAGCTCTTTTACCCGTTGCTCTCCAAACAATTGACTCCATCAGCGGGAAATCGTCCGCTTTCGGCATTTGCCGAACTTTGTCATCGGCGGTCTTCGATTGGCGGAATGTCCACGTGCACTTTGGAGGCCCAGCGCGAAAGACTTTGCAAGAAACATACAGATGCCGATGCCCCCACACGACGTGTCGACCGCTCGGTACGAGACGCAGCGAGTTGAGCGCCAGCAGCAAGTCGGCACACGAGCCAGCCGCGTTCCATATCACTATGAATCCGACCCACCTCGGTGATGTCTCGAGGAGCGCCAGAGTGGTAAAAACCTTGACGGTGAGAACAAGAAACGGAAAGAGCAGCATTGCTGAGAGCAACAAAGACTCAGTCGCCCGCTGAAAAAGACAAATGCGCCGAGGCGCCATGGATAAAACCCAAACACCGATACGCCATTCGTGTGCGCCTCGGAGAACTGTCCAGTGAGTAAATTCGTGCGCGATGGTAAGGCTCACCCGATAAGATGCTTTGCACCCAGGGTTGCCAGCCAAAATACTGGCTTCGTACCGTTTAGCAGAATCCACACACCTGATGTAACGAATAGCAGAATCAGGCCGGCGAATAAAACTGTGGAAAGGTCTTCAGAGGATGGGATTTCCAGCCTGGTTCCCGTCTGGGCCGGAATGGTGCCGTAGCGCGAGCAGGTGCTCAGGACTTCCCAGCAAGAACTTCATTTTCCCGCGCCGGTATGGCTGTAGCCGTCATCGCTTCAGCTCAGGCAATAAAACGTGATGCCATGGCCGGAGCTTGCCGCAAAACCCAGCTCAGGTAATAAGCATGTCTGCTGCGATAACAGAGCCCGCGCCCGAGAGTCTGACTGCGGCGCAAGTCAAAGCTTTGCCCTTAGACTGACCGATCGTTCAAATAGCCACTCGATCAATGAGCGCGTGTCTTGGAGCACGTCCGCTTCCAGCTGCATGCCGGCGGTTCGCGGCTGTGGCCTACCATAGGCAGTGACATCGTTGCGCGCCAGAGCCACAGTAATATTGTAAAAGCCTTCGGCGCTCACCTGCTGCGCAAGCCCACCAAATTGCCAGGGGCAGTTCATTGCCGCCCCAACGCGCTTCGCCAGATGCGTGCGTGGGCGCGATATCCTTTCATATTGGCCGAATTTCTGATACGGGTACGCCGGTGGCTTCGCACTCGCACATGTTGACCTGGTTCGACGAAGCCGACTGCCTTGCTTGGCGCAAACAGATGCGCTTCGAGTATCGCGTCGGTTGGCAGCAGCGTTAACAGCGGCTGGTTGCCGACCATTTGTCCTTTTTCAGCAAGGATTGCGGTGACGGGTCCGTTCTGCGGTGCCGTAACGACTATCTGCCGGCTGGCTTCGGTCAACACAGAACTCTTGCTCGATCAGAGCAATGTTGCGGCCGATCTCGGCCAGCTGCTGCTCTCCCTTGAGCGGCAGTTGACCAAGATCGGCTGCCGACTTGGCGGCTTCACGTTCGATCGCGAATCGATTGCATTGCAGCGCCTGCAGCCGCGATTGCTGATCGAGCGCTTCTTCGCGCTTCTGTTGCACGGCCAGTTCACTCATGAAGCCTTGGCGCCCCAATTCTTCAAGCCGGCTCGTCTGCTTTTTCGCTCGATGCAACACGCGTTTGCAAGGTCGTGACCTCGCGCTGCGATTGTTCGGCTTCCAGCGCCGATAGAGCAGCCGGCGCGCTATCTGCGCTGATTGTTCCCGCACAAGCAGCGCACTGGCGAACGACCTCGTCGCGCAGGCTGTCGCGCCGCAAGCGCAACTGCTCGAGCATCGCGCTCTGGGCCAGGCTGCGCTGGTTCCGGAAGCGGTCATCCGCTCGGCTGAAAGCGCCAACAAAACGTCGTCCGCGGCTACCGCTTGACCTTCTTTGACGCGCCGGTCGATAACGATTCCAGCCTGCGGGGCCATCAGCTTGATTACTCCAGACTCAGGCGCCGTGATGCCAACCACGCGCGTACGTTTGGTGTATTCGCCAAAGATCAGGAACACCATAAGAAGCAATGCCAGTGCCGCACTTATCGCCGCCCATGCCACGGAAAATGCAAACGGCGGATGTAACACGGTGGCACCGAGAAACGCGTTGCTCTTTGCCTCCAACGCTTCGCGACGGAATAAGTCGTGCACAAGTTTCCTTTAACGTCGATCGAACCACGCTGAGAAAGCTACCGGGCGATGGGCTGCTGAACAATCCCTGGACGGATGTTCGGTGCTGGCTATTTCAGCAAGAACACTTGCCCGATTACGAAGCCTGAAGAAAGCACCACCGCCAAGCGTGCGCGCAAGTCAACCTCGAACTTTCTAAGGAGGCATGAAACGTGGTCTCGGACGGTGAAGTCGCTGACATTGAGTTTCTGGGCAATTTGCTTGTTCGATGCCCCGTAAGCCAGAAACCTCGCCACTTCGACCTCACGCGGTGTCAAACGCACCGTCGACCTCTCAGGTATGAGCACTGACGCGTGTTCGAGATTAACCATCAGTTCAGGATCCTGTGCAATTCCTAGCCCGCCGGTGTTCCGGGGGATCGCTTCCCGTTTCTGCTGACGCAGCAAATCGTCCGATGGGTCAAACGGCCTCGTGGGATCGAACAAGGGGAGATTCAGGAAGGACGCGCTATGCGGCGCGCCGTTTCGAACCAGCACCGGCAGAATCGCGCAGGAGTTCAGACTCGGGGCGACGATGATGTAGGAGATTAGGTTGGAGCGAAGGTCATACTGAATCGGGTAGTGCAGCTATCATGATTTGTTGGGACACCCTGTCAGCGCGCCAATAACCATCCACCAAGTATTTCTCACGCAAGATGGCGCCCGCAAAGCCAGCGAATCAAATTAGTGCCGCCGAAGAATCGCGCCTAGTCGCCGAAGCGCAGGCCGCAGTATTTGATGAGCTAAAGACCAACGAGTTCACGGCCGCTCCTTACGAACGAGCCACAGCGCTGCTTGAGTCCCTTCCCGACGTTTCAGTTGTCGATCAACGCGTGCAATTGGCGCTTGACATCACATCAGCAACCAGAACCGAACATAGAATTGACCTGTCTCGGCGTGCTTTGTACGCGGCTTTTCGTTCGGGTAGCGAGATCACGGAACCCGGGCTGAAACGCAAATGGTTCACGTTTGCAAGCGTCATCGAGAGCAACTCGGGTAATGTCGAGTTAGCCTTGAAATACAAGCTTCTTGCGCTCGACCTGTGCGAGAAGACCGCGGAGACATGTATGGCTTCTTTGTTGCGTCGAGTGCTGCAATATGGCCGGTATTGCTAAGAGGCCGGCCTGCATCTCGACGCCATTCGGTATGCGAATGCGGTGATTGAAGGGACCAATCAGGGCAGTGGGGACTGGTTGCCGCTTCGCGGAATGGCCTTTGGCGTAAGAGGAAACGCCCACTTTCATTTTAGGCCGCTTAACTGACGCAGCGTCAGGTACTTCACCCTGGGCCTGATGTGCGCAACCCACCCGCCTGATGCTCATGTACGTCAACGATTGTTTGGCTCAGTGCTCGCTTGCGGAAATCCAGCTAAATCGGGGATTGCGCGGCAGGTTTTCAGGCAGCGCTTGAGGCCGCAACCACATGGGCCGAGGCTTCTGGCGCTCTCGGTTGCAAGCTACAAGTACAGCGAGTGCGAGCCCGGCTGCTGGCGTCCGACGGGCAGTTAAGTGTGGCATTAACCGAGCTGGAGAGTTTTTGCTGGAGCAGGCCAGCTGCATGGAAGCCGAAACGGGTGGTACCGCCTACGAAGATGCCGTGCTCGAAGTTCTGTACACCCTTGAAAAAGTATGCCGCGACGGCGGCGGGGGTGAATCTGCCAACCGATAGTTAAACCGCATGGCAATATGTATCCGTAGCAATGCGACAGAAGATGCTGGATGCCATCGCCGATAAGCCGCTGTTAAGCGACCAATTACCTACTGTCTCACCGGTTAAAGAGGTGGACCGATATCTCCAGTCCAAGTCGGCGGCCGTACCCGTCGCTATGAATAGCAAGAAGAAGAAACGCCATGGAATCATCTTGTTGGTCTGGCTGCGTTTCGGCCAGCACCGCGAGAAGAATTAACGAAAGAACACTGTGTTCGAGTTGCGAAGCTAGCCGGGTTGGTGGCTGGGGATTCGGTATGAAACAGGAAATGCAACAGGACATACGGGCAGGATGAGCGTCCATGATGTTGGCAAACTCGCGCTGCCTGAGTCTCTTTTGTTGAAAAGAAAACCGCTCAAGCTGGGCGAGCAAGGTCTCATGACGCGCACGCCGGTGTCGGCGCGGACTTTCTACGAGCGATTCATGCCGGACGACCTCGGCGCACAGGTAAAAATGATCGTGCGCTTTAAGATCGCCGCGCTTACGATGGCGGCGCGTCTAGCGCATTGCCCAAGGGCGAAAATATTCCGCTCGAAGCGCGCATAGCTTCAGTACGCGATCGCTATGACTTACTGGTGCCAGGACGAGCGCGTCAGGCCGCGGTGACTTCGAACGAAGCATTGCATCAAATTTACCAACAGCGTTCGACGATGTTGGATTCGACGATCGTCGACGTTTTCATTGACCTGATACGGCGTTTGCGGAAGATGCACACGGAGCTGCAAATGTTTCTAGCAGAAGATGCATCACAGATCGAGTAATCATCGTCCATAGGGCGCTTAGAACGCAAGAGCTCGGCAGGCAACGCGGCGGGGTGGGTCCGACGATCAAGCAGCTTCTTAGGAAACATGTTGAGTTAGCGGTTACAACTGCGCCTGTCAACGTTAAAAGAACAACGCTTCCGACGCACCGCCCACTGTGATATCGCACTTGTCGCCGCTTTTGCCGAGTCCGCCCTGGATCGCGCCGGCGATGATTCCTCTCTTGCCCGATCCGCCGCCCAGAATGGTTCCGAAATAACAGCTGGCAGTGACAGGCTGATTCTTGTAGGTCGCGTTCAATCGAAGGGTCGGGGTGTACGGTGGAAAACTACCGCGCATCACCGGGTCGCCGTTTATCGTCAAGATCAAATCGTTCCCGGCAGGTGTGTATGTGCCACCGATTTCGAAATTCTCGCCCCCCGCCTCGACCGTTTTCATCTGCGCCACTTCGGTCGAAGCGCATCCGCTAAGGCCGGCGATCACGACCAAGGATATAGGCAGCATCGTTGCAAATTTCATATCTCTCCTGAACGTTACAACCTTTCACGCTAGTCTTTATTGAGTAAATCGCCGACTTCCAAATGCTAATCTCGTCCCGCGCGCTTGCGATGCTGACAACCGCTACATATTCCTTGCCGATTGCAATGGCTGTGGGCACCGAGGCGCTTGTGACTGTCCGAAAAGCGCTTGCCACACGACCGGGTTCCCGCTGGTCTGCGCGACAACGGGATCGAGCACATAGACCAGTGTTTGCGCCGCCCCGCCCACTGCTACCCAGGAAATTGTTCGGCTGGCAACCGTAGTCGCGAAAGAAGCCGGCACGCGAGCGTCAATCGGAAACATCTCCCAGGTGCCATTGCCAGCAATGTAGTACTCGATGCAAGGTCGCAGATCTCTGTACTGCTTGCCCGCGGAATTTGTGTAAACGCCTTGATACGAAAGCAATGCCGCATCGAAAGTGCCAGAGTAGCTGCCCGACTGAGCCACACCATCGATGGTTCCGGACCACATACCGGACAGCGCTAAGTCACTCTTGGTCCCCGATACGACGCCCACGTTGCTTGTTTGGCAGCCCACGTAGGTAAAGAACATGCTGCCCGAGAAACTTCCGTTGCTGTTCGGCAAATTGAGGGAGAACGCACCGAGGGTTGGATCCTCGGGATTCGTCACCGGATCTTCTGCGTAGTAACCCACATAGAGACCGCCCGGCGGACTTGCGAAGCGCGGGCGCGGGTGCCGACGGCGGCGCCGCGGTAACGGGCGCGGAAGCGTCACCACCACCACCACAAGCGCTTAGCACCCCCACCATTGCGAGCCAGCATGCTTTCGATAGTGCGTTCATAGGTCCCGATATTCGCGTTGGTAGATCGATTGTGGGCGCGAGTTGCCGATATCACGCGCTTAAAGCCGACCTCTGGTGCAATGCTGGCGGCTTCCTCTGCGGCCGCAAATCTTCCGATGGGTCAAGACGGTCTCGTCCGATCGGACGAGAAGAAATGCTCGTCAGGCGTGATCTACGGGCGCGCGGATTGGTGCGGCCACTGGCAGAATCCCGCCGGGATTCAACACCATGACACGCGTACTCATCGTCGACGACCATCCGCTAGTTGCGCGCGCGACAGCCAATGAGGTGCGCATGGTCAAGCGCGAGGCCGAAACGCGGCTCGCACATTCCATAGAGGAGGCCGAAGCCGTCATCGCTGACTGGGAACCGCCCGACACCATCCTGCTCGATCTGCGGCTGCCCGACACCGACGGCCTCTCCGGCCTGGTTCACCTGCACAAGCTCGCGCCCGAAAGCGACGATTGCGATCATCAGCGCCGAAGATGATCCGCACATCATGCGCGATGCTTTCGCGCAAGGCGCGCGCGGCTACCTGACGAAGGGTCGCGACATCGATCAGTTCACCGAAGGCCTGCGCAAGGTGCTCGACTACGGCTTCTACTTCCCACCCGAAGTAACGACGCCGGCGCCCACCACACCTGCCGCGCATCTCACTGACCGCGAAGAAGAAGTCGTCAGAGCCTTGGCGTTGGGCAAGGTCAACAAGCAGCTCGCCGACATGCTCGGCGTGAGCGAAAGCACCTTCAAGACACACCTGCGTGCGATCTACAGAAAGCTCGGCGTCAGGACGCGCATTCAGGCGGCGGGCCGGGCCCGTGAACTTGGCCTGCTCGCGATCCGCAGGCGCGCATGATCGATCCGATCTTTCGAAGGATGCCGCGCCTGACCGGCACGATGACGCCGGAGGAACGAGTGCGCGTCGTCGTCGCACTCGATCACGACGGCCGCCAGCCGCAGACAACACTGGCGATGAGCCTGCGCAACCTGCGCATTCTCGTCAACGATCTGGATGCGAACACGACGGTCAAGGCGCTTCGAAAATCAATTCCGTCGGTGAAGGCCGAGCTCGTCGCGGTGCAGGCCGCCGTCCGCCAGATCATCGATCTTCAGCAAGACCTGGTCGATGCGATTCGCCTGGAGCTCGACGACACGCGCCCTTCCCCGCGCACGATCAACGCCGACGAGATGGTCGAGCGCGCATGCAAGAGCAACATGACGCTCGCCAAAGACCTGGACATCACCGTGCGCGGCGCCCGCTCACGGCTCGCCTTCGTCGCCGACGAACGCTGGGTCGAGCGCATCCTGAACAACCTGGTCGCCAACGCCATCTGGCACTCCAACGGCAAGAAGATTCTGATCGGCGCGCGGCGCAAAAAGGATGACATCGTGTTCGAGGTCCGCGATAACGGCCGCGGCATGAAGCCCGAAACCGTCGCGGGCATCTTCGAACCGCTCAAAGCGCCCTCGCTATCGCCGATCGGCCAATCCGCCGCGCGCTCGGGACTCGGCCTCTACAACGTGCGGCTTTACACCGAGCGCATGGGCGGAACGGTGAATTGCGAATCGACGCCGCAGCGCGGCACCATGTTTCGAATCACGCTGCCCGGGCCGATCACAACCGTCGCGCCGCAACCGCGTCTGCACGACGTCGACGCAGCGAAGCTCGCCAAGAACAAGCTCGTCGCGATTCTCGATGACGACGTCAGCGTGCTGCGCACGACCGAGCGTCTGTTCGGCAGCCTGGGCGTCGAAGTATTCGCGCACAGCGAGCCGCTGGTCTGGCTCAATGGCGTCGTCGAGATGAAGCGAATGCCCGATCTCGTCATCCTCGATTACCAACTGAAAGATGGCGACTGCACGACGTATCTCGACGTGATCCGCGGCCGATGGGGAGGACAAGGGCTGAAGATGATCGTGGTCACCGGCCACGCGCGGAATCCGAATCTGATAAGAATCTCGCAGCAGGTTCCGGTGCTGCGCAAGCCGCTGACTGAAGCGACGTTTGCGCTGATTCTGGATGTGCTGGGCGGGCGGCGGAAGTTGCCTGCTGCTGGATTTCTGTAACGCGAATGAACTCGCGCCAACGTTTACTCGACGCTTTGAATCAGATGCGGACATGCCTTACGCAGGGGCTCCCGACATCGCAAGCGCGTCTTGAGCGCCTTAAGGCGATTGCTAGCGGACGAAGAATCTCTTTTCGCGCCCGCGGAAATTGCGCTACGAGCATTGAAGGCAGAGCCAGCGACTGAGGCTCACTGTCGCATGTTGGCTCTTGTGTTGCCCGCTGGCACTTTTTCAATCTTGAATATGAGATGTGCGGAGTGTGTGTTGCGCGGGCAGCAAGCTATTGCGCGCCGCGTTAACGATCCTGTTGCTTCTCGCAAAAGCACTCAAAATGCAAGGCATATCGTAATGTGAAATGGGGAAGCCGGCGGACGCGATTCCTGTCCTGCTGGAAGCGCTGGAAAACGCTCGGTCAGCGAACGATGTCGAGCAAATTTCAGAGTGTACTTATCAACTTGGGTGTCGCGCAGTTATATGGCGCTCGCTACGGCATTGCTTACGAGTGTTTCGAACAAGCTTTGGACGTACTGCCGCGTGCACGTGCAAGAGTTATGCGCGCGCGAATGCTTTGGTTAATCAAGGCCAATTACTGCTAAGAATCAAGGAGATCCGACGTGGACTTGAAGCTGCACACACCGCTCGCTCGTTCTGACAAATGTGCAGATCAGTTTTTGAAGAGCCTACGTCCTTGTGCATGTCGAATTGTCTTGGCGCAATTGCGCGTGGCGATTGGCGACATTCGGCAAGCGGCGGAGCACGCGAGGTGCGCACGAGAGTGGGCGCCACGTGCAGGCGAGGTTGGACGACGAATTGCCCGGCTCGCTTCGCTTCTTAGTCGATGCCCACGACACGAGCAACTTCTGATGAAGCGATCGATGCTCTACTTGCTGAAGTAAAGAGGAACAAGAGTCGTTTCGCTCTGTATCGCATTAGCCTTGACGTTGCCGTCGCCGCTCTGCAGGGCGCGGGACGACCAGAAGAGGCACTGCAGTTCTTGCGTGAAGCCGCTCAACTCGATATGTCGCTTCATATTGGCGTGACAAGTCATGCATTGCCAATAGAGATCAGCGGCAAGCGGATTGGAACTGGATGATCTAGCGGACGCCAGGGCCAAAGAGCATCGCAGCACTCTGCTGGCGCAAGCCGCGCACCTCGGAGCAGCAGCGGATGAGCGCATCGAGCATCTCGTCGGTCTAGCGATTCGTGCAGAACTGCGTGAAGAGGACACATTTTCAAACGGCGAACACGTTTATCGCGTCGCTCGACTGAGCGAGTTACTCGCGCTGCGAAGCGGACTGTTCGGACGAACGAGATCGCAAATGCTCGGTTAGCAGGACTGCTGCATGACGTCGGAAAAGTGTTTGCACCTGACCAAGTGCTTCTTAAGCGTGAAGCCCTGACTGACAGCTGAGAAAGCGCTGCTCAGAAAGCACTCTGAGGATGGCGCTGGTCTGATCGAGAATCTGAAAAACAATGCGCTACTCGTCGTGGCGGACGCGGTTAGACGCTCGCATGAACGCTGGGATGGCGGCGGGTATCCCGCTGGCATGCAAGGCGAAACCATTCCAATCGCGGCTCGCATCGTCGCCATCTGCGACAGCTTCGATGCAATGACGCACTGGCGGCCCTTCAGAAGCCCGCGCTCGTTTGCTTCCGCACTGTCCGAAATTGAAGCGGGCTCTGGCTCGCGATATGACCCCCGAGCTGTCTCGCCTCTTCGTAACCCTCTTGCGGCGACTACAGCGCGAGACTGACGATCTCGATCGGTTCTTGGCGGAAGGCGCGGAGAACTCGCCCGTAGTCCAAGAGCAACGTCGTCTCGCGAAGTTGCTGCGGCCTCAGCGAGAAACTCTGTAGCGGTTCGAGCGCGGTTTCGGGAAGAGTCCGAAGCCGTTTACGGCTACCCGTATTTGACGTCTGTAGATCGCCGAGCTGGCTGCCGCTCAGGCTCGACCGCCTCAATCGGCCTGGCCAGCGACTCGGCAATCTTCTGCCTCGCCACCGTAAGCGCTGTTTGCCTCGCAGCCTGTCCGAGAAACGCATCAAGGTCTGCATGCTCGGCGCGCAGGCGCGTGATCATCGGACCGAAAAGGTCGATCAACTTCGGATCGAACTGCAGCGCACGGCCACGGATCATTTCGGCGAGCGCCTCTTCGCCGGACAGCGCGCGCCGATACGCCTTGTCATGCGTCATCGCGTCGTAGACATCGCATACGGCCACGATGCGAGCCGCCAGCGGAATCGCCGAACCGAAAATGCCATCGGGATATCCGTGTCCGTCCCAGCGCTCATGGTGATGACGGGCTATGTCCTCCGCCAGTTCGCCATACGAAACCTTCGTTCGGGATAGCAGCTCGGCGCCGGTCTTCGCGTGTGTCTCCAAAATCTGACGCTCGCCGTCGGAGAGCAGCGTCGCCTTCTGCATCAGCGTGTCCGGAATGCCGACCTTGCCGATGTCGTGCAGCCGCGCCGCGAGCTCGATCGTCGCGCAGGTCTGA
Source organism: uncultured beta proteobacterium (assembly GCA_963829995.1). GTDB lineage: Bacteria > Pseudomonadota > Gammaproteobacteria > Burkholderiales > Burkholderiaceae_F > JACCZX01. The sequence goes on from CAWHKW010000013.1 coordinate 10,678, forward strand.
GGTGACTCGCCGTGCGCCTGCGCTAGCAGCGCCGCCAGCTTGGCGACGCGATAGCAGTGCTCGCCCGTCGGATCGTCGCGCATCTCGGCGGTGAAGGCCATCTGTTCGAGCAAGCGGCCTTGCTTTGCGCCGACTGTTTGGGCGGCGATTTTTTCCGTCAACTCAGCGTCTTTTTCTTCCAGTAGATGTGGCGGAAATTGCGTGTCCTCGATCGGCTTCGAGCTGTTTCAGATGCAGCTCCTGATGGCGAACGATGTTTTCGTGTTGCGCCTTGCGAATATGCAGCGTCAATTCGCGATGCAAAGCCAGAGCGCGCTCGGGGCGACCCGCCTTTTCGTGTGCTTGCACCATCGCGAGCAGCGTTTCGCGTAGCGAAGGTTTGACTTGCCGAGCCTTTTCCAGCGCCTGCATGCCGCGTGACAGACCAATATCGCCCATGCCCGGAATAAACCTCAACTAGGCCCTCCGAACATGCGGCAGAAATATCTGCTCGGACCGATTTCGCTTCAGCCGCAAACTCTTTGGCCAACTGAACTCGCTCGGCTGCTTCTCTGATACTTCCGGATGGGAGCAGCAATCGAATGAATGTGCCCTTCGGCAAACACGCGAGCAAGCAGGTGTGCCGGTGAACTCGGCGCCGGCATGAGCGCAATCCTGCGTTTGCTTATCCGTTCGATTCCCTCTTGGGAACGCGTGCACGTGCAGGCAGCAAGTCGCGGCATTGGACAAGGCAAACGGAAGCGATGTACTGCAGATTGTCATGTTCCGCCGCAATTGCGGATGCGCCCGCTCGTAGCATTGCCGGGCGTCCGCATACAGAGCCGCTTCGTAAAACGCCATGCCTAAGCTATTCCAGACGGATGCGATCGCCAACGGGATCACCTAAGTCCTCGGCCAGACGCAGCGCTTCTGCCAGCGACAGCAGGGCGTCTCCAGGATTGTTCGTCGTCGAGAGAGGATAATTCCCTGAAACGTCAGCGATTTGCGTTGCAGCGCCGCGTCGCCCACGTCACCAGCCAACATGACTGCCGAGCGCCGCCGGCTCCACACCGCTGAACACGCTTTGACCCTTGGTGATAAAACTGCTGAGCAATGCTCAGCAGGCACTCGACTCGCCGCGCGGGCTCGACTTGGAAACGGAATCTCCCGAAGCCTCGCCATAGCGTCGTTAAGGAACGCCAGAGTGTCGGGTCGCGGCGAAGCTAGATTTGCGATTAAGTTCGCTCTCGATCTCTAACAGCCTTTGATGCGCCACTTCGTTCATGTACTGGCCGTCAGGTTGTGAGCGATCATTGTGCGCGGATCGGCAAACTGCGGTAGTCACCTGTGCCGGCGATTGCAGTTCATCGAGTCCGCAGGCGTGCACACTACATGTCAGCGTTCAAGCGTAACGCTAGTCGAAGCGCTCAATAATCTACCCAGCAAGGAGAGCACATGAATACCGACCAACCAGGTTGAAATCGTTGAAGAGCAAGTCACGGAAACAGTAGCGGCAAGATATCGAATTGAACTTATCCGACCTGGACTTGGTTGGCGGCGGGAACGCGATCGACTTTTGTAGTCGGCTGGCGTTACTGGTATTGCCGTGCAACTTTGCTGGCTCGCAGTGCCTTAGCCAGCGCGCTCAAACCTGGTTGGACAGTCCTATTCGCACTAGCGGCGGCCAGGTTGCCTGTCACAAGACGCAAAAAAAACGCCCCGCGATGCGGGGCGTTTTATTTGAGTCTGGCGCTGCTTATTTGACCGACGCAGTCGCCGTATAGCTGTCGCTCAGAAATCTGTGAAGGCTCCACGCCGCCACCCACCATGCTCAGACACTCGGCGGACAACTCAATCACAACAGGTTGTTCCGTCACTTCTTCTTGCGTTTCGATAACAACTTCCATGGTTCCCTCCGCGCGAAGGTAATTTCAGGCCCCGAATTGGCCCAAAAGCTTGCGCTTTTCGGTCTAAGCAGGGTCAATCGGACGTGTAGTTTGCTTTGTTGAGTCCATCCGACCTCCGAAAGTTAAATGCTTGTTGCTGATCAGTCAATGACTGCTTGGGCGGGCCTGTTGCCTTTCGCGGACGCGCCTGACCTCCCAGAGCGGTTTCAGCGGCTGGAACAACACCTGCGTAAGGCCCCCGCCACCGGGGATGGGTCCGAAATTTTCGACCTGGCATGGGACGCCTTTTTGGCGCTACCCGAGGAGCCAACGACCGAAGCTCGGGCGATGTGTCTGCTTGGGATTGCGCGCAACAGGTATCTGCGCGGCCTTCCTTTCGACGGGATCGAACCGGCCAATCATGCCGTTGCAGTCGCGGAGCGCCTCAAGAACGACCTCGTCCTAGCCAAATGCCTGAACATGCTGGGCGTGATGTACATGGAGACCGGGAACTTTCCGGCGGCCATGACCGCGTTGACGCGTGCCTTGCCAGCGGCCCGCAACGCGGGACGACTCGGACCAGGAGTCCGGCATCTTCAACAATCTCGGCTTGGCCCACCAATACGCGGGCCAGTTCAGCATGGCCATTCCGTGCTTCGAGCGATCGATCGAGGTCTCGCATTCGGCGGCGACACCCCGGTTGACGCAGGCGCTCCCCCTTCTAAACATTGCAGTGGCGTCTCTCTATCTTCGAGACTTCTCGCGAGGATTGTCTGCCGCCGAGCGGGCGATCGAGCTTCTGCCCGAGCCAAGCGATGACAGTGAGCGCATGGCTCGCGCGACGATCGAGTTTGCCTACACGCGCCTCTTGCTTGAGGTGCGCAACGTCCCGCTGGCGCTCGAACGCGCCCGCCTCGCCCGACTGCACGCAAAAGGCGCGGGCACCCTGGGCGAGTTGTACGCAGAGATGGCGTTGGGCCTAGCGGAGGTCCACGACCCGGCTACTTGTGACATCGGTCTTTCCAGGCTGCAACGTGCGATCAACGAGAGTCGGCGTGGCGTTCCCACCGCCTTGCGGGATGCGCTGGTCACGATTGTCCGGGCCTACGAGGTTGCCAAGCAACCGAACAATGCCCTGGTGTTCCAGCAGGAAGTCATCCGACTGAACCGGGACAGCAGGGTCAAGAACCTGCTGGAGCATCACCACCGGCACGTTGTGCAGGTCAAGAAGGCACTGGACGCTCGGGCCGAGGCGGCGATGGACTTGCAGCAGCACGAACTCAAGTTCCAGCGCTTCTCAATGCAGGACTTTGGCGAGTTCACGCAGGTTCTGGAGCGCAACAGCGTCACGGTCGAATTCCACGACGACGAAACCGGTGAGCACTGCTACCGCGTCGGGGCAATGGCTCGGGAACTGGCCAAGAAGATGGGCCTGGACGACGAGCTGTGCCAGATGATCGACCTTTCGGCCCGCCTGCACGACGTGGGCAAGATCCGCATTCCCGAGTCGATCCTTCTGAAGCCGGGCCGCTTTACGCCCGAAGAGCGCTCGATCATGGAGAAGCATTGCGAGTTCGGGTGGGAAATCATCGGTGAAGGTGGGCTCGGACAGCTGTTTGTGGCGCAGGAGATCGCCTTTAACCACCACGAGAAGTGGGATGGAAGCGGATATCCGCGGCAAATTAAGGGCGAGATGATTCCGCTGAGCGCGCGCATCACCGCGTTGTCGGACGTATACGACGCTCTTACGCACAAGCGCAGCTACAAGGATGCGTGGTCGATAGCCGACGCCTTGCAACACATAGGCCGAGAAGCGGGAAAACATTTTGATCCGCAGTTGACTGCTATGTTTTTGGAGCTCGTTCCGGCACTTCAGGCTCAGTATGGTGACCTCGACGCATTCCTCAGCGCCGAAGCCAAAAAGAACGACTTCATCATTGACCGCGCACGGTTGGCACGCGAACTGAACACGGATTACGTCGAACTTGACGTTCGGCGATAGCCAACGGTCAGTGCCTAGCTAAGGGCGCGGTACTCCCGCCTGCGCTTCTGCTCGAACAAGCACACTGCCGCGGCTGCACCCACGTTCAACGACTCGACTCGACCATCGATTGGAATGCGCAGTCGGCGGTTTGCCGCCAGCAGCGTGTCTGCCGTGAGCCCCTGCCCTTCGCCGCCGAACAGCCAAACGGTGGCGTTCTTTCCCCACTCCGCTGCGAACAAGTCTTCACCGCCCGTTGCATCTGCGGCGAGGATTTCGCCTGCGAACGCATCGCGCACTGCCTGAGGCGTTATCTGTTCGTGCAAATCAAGCACGAAGTGCGCTCCCATTGCGGCGCGCATGACTTTGGGCGACCAGAAGAACGCGCATCCCGCCCCGGCGATCGCGTGCCGCACGCCGGCTGCCGCCGCGGTGCGTAGCAGCGTGCCGACATTGCCCGGGTCCTGCACGTTGTCGAGGTAGATCGCATCGTGGACGATTTGCTTCGGCCAGGGCGGTGTCTCGAATTCGATTTCGGCCAGCACGCCTGCGCCGTGCTCGACGGGAGATATCGCGTCATACAGCGCCGGCGCGAGTTCGATCAACTTGGCCTTTGATTGCGCTTCCGCTCGTGGCACAAGCGCAAGCGCTTCGGCGGATTGCTCGGCGCCACGCAGCACCAGCGTGTGAATCGGCACGCGCGCGTCGAGCGCTGCTTGCAGCAGGTGAACGCCTTCTATCAACGTTCGATGCGCATCTCTGCACGCGCGCGCCGATGTCGCGAGTTGCTTCAGCCGCCGATAAATCGGATTGTCAGTCGAAGAGATCCGCATCTTCTTCGACGAGCATGCGAACCGGGGCGAAGCTGCGTCGATGCAGGATGCAGGGGCCGAGTGCTTGCAGGCGCTCGCAGTGTTCGGGAGTGGCGTAGCCCATGTGCTGCGCGAAGCCATAGCCCGGATGCACGGCGTCGAACGCGCGCATCATGCCGTCGCGGACGGTCTTGGCCAGGATCGATGCGGCGGAGATTGCCGGCTCGAGCGCATCGCCGGCGATGATCGCGCGGCCGGGGAACGGCAGCCGCGGCATTTGATTGCCGTCGACCAGCGCGTATTGAGGCACTACCTTCAACGCATCGACCGCTCGACGCATCGCGAGCAGCCTTGCCTGCAGGATGTTGATGCTGTCGATTTCGTCGACGCTGGCTTCGGCGACCGCCCATGCAATGGCGCGCTCGCGGATGCGCTTGGCGAGTTGCTCGCGGCGCTCGGGCTTCAGCACTTTGGAATCGCGCAGGCCGTAGATGCGGCGCTTCGGATCGAGAATGACCGCAGCCGCGACTACAGGGCCGGCGAGCGGACCGCATCCTGCTTCGTCGATGCCGCAGATCAAGCCGGTTGCCAGTGCGGTCTGCTCGAACAGGTCACCGGTGAAGGGTTTGCGACGGCGCAGCGTGATGCGAAACGAGCGCAGCTTCATTGCGCCACCTCGAAGATGGCGTCTGTCACGAGCCGCGCGGTATCGCGCTTCAGGGAGTGATGCATTTCGGTGAAGCGGGCTGCAATGCGCTCGCGGCGCGCGGCGTCGTGCAGCCAATCGAGCACCGCACGCGCGAGCGTGGCTGGTGTTGCATGATGCTGAAGCAGTTCGGGAACGACCAATTCTCCAGCCAGTATGTTGGGGAGTCCGACGTAGGGAATCCTACCCTTGCGCCACATGATCCACGCGGTCAGCGGCGACATTTTGTATGCGATCACCATCGGCCGCTTGAAAAGTGCGGCTTCGAGCGTGGCGGTGCCGCTGGCGACCAGGACGACATCCGACGCTTCGAGGCAATCGTGCGAGCGGCCGTTGACGATATCGACCTTCGGGGCGAGTCCCGGTTGCGCGGCCATCAGTTGCTCGATGGTGCTGCGGAATGCAGCATCCGCCACGGGCATCACGAAGCGCATCTGAGGTTGCTCGGCGGCGACCGCAGCCATCGCAGCGACGAACGTCGGGCCGTTGTGGCGCACTTCGTCGGGACGCGAGCCGGGCAAGACGGCGAGCAGCGTGCCTTCGACTTGCAGGCCGAGTCGTCGCCGTGCGGCGGCTGCGTCGGGAATCATCGGAATCATGTTTGCCAGCGGATGGCCAACGTAGCTCGCGGGAATTCCCGCGTCGTCATAGATTTTTTGCTCGAATGGAAAGACGAGCAGCATCCGATCGACGGCCCGTGCGATCTGGTTAATGCGCTCGCCGCGCCACGCCCAGATCGACGGGCTGACGAAGTGGACCGTTCGAACGCCCTGCCCGCGCAGTTGCTCCTCGAGCGCGAGGTTGAAGTCCGGGGCATCGACGCCGACAAAGACTTGCGGTTTAGCTGCGACTACGCGCTCGCGCAGCGCGCGACGAAGGCGCAGCAGCCGCGGCAGGTGGCGCAGCACTTCGACGTAGCCGCGTACCGACAGCTCGCGCACGTGGTGCCACGCGTCGAAGCCGGCAGCGATCATGCGGTCGCCGCCGATGCCGACGCAGTGCATGTCGGGCGCACGCTGCAGGATTTCAGTGATGACGGGCGCTGCGAGCAGGTCGCCGGATGCTTCGCCGGCTGCGAACGCGATCGTGCGTTCGCCCGCCATTAACGGACGATGCCGCGCTGCGAGTTCTGCACAAAGTCTTTCAGGAGCGCGATCGCTGGCGCAGACGGTGGATTTTCTTCGGCCAGCGTGCCGAGCGCGGTCACCGCATCGGCGGCCGTTAACCCGTCGCGATACAGCGTCTTGTAGGCGCGCCGCAGCAGATTGATCGTGTCCGCGTCGAAGCCGCGCCGCTTCAATCCTTCGGAGTTGATGCCGTGCGGCTCGGCCGGATTGCCGCTGCAGATCACGTACGGCGGCAAGTCTCGCAGCACGATCGATCCGCCCGCGGCCATCGCGTGCGCTCCGACAGCACAGAACTGGTGCACCGCTGTCATGCCGCCCAGGATGACCCAATCACCTACCGTTACGTGCCCGGCGAGCGTCGCGTTGTTGGCGAGGATCGTGTGATTGCCGACGATGCAGTCGTGCGCGATGTGCACCGACGCCATGATCCAGTTGTCCGAGCCGACGCTCGTGACGCCGCCCCCACCCGCGGTGCCAAGACTGATCGTGCACGACTCGCGCACGGTGTTGCCGTCGCCGATCACGAGCTCGGTGTCTTCGCCTGCGTACTTCTTGTCCTGCGGCACGCCACCGATCGCGCTGAACGAAAAGAAATGATTATTGCGGCCGATCGTCGTGCGGCCACCGATGACAACGTGCGGGCCGAGCGTCGAGCCTGCACCGAGCGTTACGCCGGCGCCGACTATGCAATACGGGCCGATCTCAACGTCATCCGCGACTTCGGCCGCGGGGTCGATGATTGCCGTCGGGTGCGCGCGCAACTAACTGCCCTCGCGCGGCTGGCTTCCAGTGCCGTTTCCATTCCTGTACGCGCACATCAGCTCGGCCTCGGCCGCCAACGCACCGTCAACCAGCGCACGCGCTTTGAATTTGCCGATGCCGCGCATCACGCGAACCATCTCCACTTCAAGCCGCAGCTGATCGCCCGGCGTCACCGGCCGCTTGAAGCGCGCGCCGTCGATGCCCGCAAAATAAAACAGCGTGCCGTCACCCTGTTGCAGGTTCAGTGTCTGATAGGTCAGAAGCGCCGCCGCTTGCGCCAGCGCCTCGATGATCATCACGCCGGGCATGACCGGCAGTCGCGGAAAATGGCCGACGAAGTACGGCTCGTTGATCGTCACGTTCTTCAGCGCCACGATGCGCTCTCCGGACACGATCTCCAGCACGCGGTCGACCATCACGAATGGATAACGGTGCGGCAGCGTTTGCAGGATCTGCTGGATGTTCATCAGCTTATTTTCCGGGTTTGAGTTCTGCCGCCTTGTGATCGGCTTCGAGTTGCCGAACCCGGCTGCGCAGCTCGGGCAGGTTGCGCAGCACCGCAGCCGCGCGCTCCCACTCGCGGTGCTTCATCAGCGGAAAGAACGCGGTGTAGTGACCGGGTTCGGTGACGGAGCTCGGCACCGGAGTGGCCGGTCCGATGCTCGAACCGTCGGCGATTTCAAGGTGCCCGCCGATCATCGCCGCGCCGCCGATGCGGCAGCCCTTGCCGATCTTTGTGCTGCCCGCGATGCCGACGCACCCGGCGATGACGGTATGCGCTCCGATCACGCAGTTGTGCGCGATCTGCACCTGATTGTCGAGCTTGACGCCGTCTTCGATGATCGTGTCGCCCATCGCGCCACGGTCGATCGTCGTGTTGGCGCCGACTTCGACGTCGTCGCCGATCACGACCGCGCCTACTTGCGGAATCTTGATGTAGCGGCCATCGAGCGGTGCAAAACCGAACCCATCGCCGCCGATCACCGCGCCGCTGTGAATGATGCAGCGCGCGCCGATTCTGCAATCGTCGAGGACGACGGCGCGCGGATAGATGCGCGCTGCGTCGCCAATCACGGTGCGCGCGCCGATCACGGCGCCGGCGCCGATCCATGCCCCGGCCCCGATGACCGCACCCTCGGCGATCGTCGCGCCGGCATCAACCCGGGCAGAAGCGTGAACTCGCGCGCCATTGGCGACGTGCGCACCGGCAGCGATGCCCGCTTTTACTGAGTCTTCGGGGTTCAGTATCTGCGCCGCATAGGCGAACCATGCGTACGGTTGTTCGCACACCGCCATTGCCGTCAACGATGCGGTCAACGGCGCGGACTGTGATTGCAATGCATCGCGGTCAGCCGCATTCAGCACGATCGCGCCCGCCCGACTGGTCAGCGCGTCGGCGCGATACAGCGGGTTGGCTAGAAATGCGAGATCGGAACGCGTCGCGGAAGCGAGCGCAGCGACGCCGCTTAACTTGACGTCACTGGATCCGATGATCATTGCCTGCAAGCGTCCGGCCGAGCGTTCCGCGACCGCGCTGTTCAGATCGGCCAGCGACACACTGACCGTCATTGCGCCTATCGGGCGGCGTTGAGCGCTTTCAACACTCGCTCGGTGATGTCAATGCGAGGGTTGAAGTACACGGCTTCCTGCACGATCAGGTCGAACTTTTCCTGCTCTGCGATCTGCCGAATGATGCGGTTGCTGCGCTCGACCAGACCCTGCATTTCCTCATTGCGGCGCTGGTTGAGATCTTCCCGAAACTCGCGCTGCTTGCGCTGAAAGTCGCGATCGAGCTCGGCCAGCTCGCGCTGCCGCCGCCCACGATCGCTTTCGGTCATCACAGGCGAGTCCTTCTCGAATCTTTCAGCCATCGTTTTCAGGCGAATGCCGGTTTCCTCGACGTCTTTCTGACGCTTCGAGAATTCGCCCTCCAGCTTTTGCAACGCCGCACGCGCCGGCGTGGACTCGCGCAGCAGCCGCTCGGGATTGACGACCCCAATCTTCAATTCCTGTGCTGACGCCATTGACGCAGTCGCAATCAGCGTGGCGGCACACGTCGCCTGCAAAAACCTTCGCCACGTCTCTAACATCGTTTATGCCTCCTCGGAAGCAAAAGATTCTCGCACATCAAAACCCGGTTCCGATCTGGAACTGAAAGCGCTGAATCCGATCTTGCGATTCGCGATTCAGCGGATACGCGTAAGACAGTTTGAGCGGGCCCAACGGCGAGATCCAGGCGACACCAATGCCGACCGAGTAGCGCAAATCGCCCAGGTCAGTCCTCTGGTCTTCGTATACCGGGCGGCCGTTGGCGATGACAAAATTTCCATTCTCGTCACGGGCTGGTGCAAGTCCCCAGACCTGGCCGGCATCGACGAAGGTCAGTGCGCGCAGTGTTCGATCGGCGCCAGGTATCGGCACGTAGGCCTCCAGCGAGAAGTTCAGGCGCCGATTGCCACCCAACGGACTGTCGTCGACATCGCGCGGGCCGAGGCTGCCGGTTTCGAAGCCGCGTACGCTGCCGATGCCGCCCACGTAATAGTTCTTGAAAAATGGGTACGGGTCACCGCTGTAACCGTCGCCGTAGCCGATTTCGCCATTGAACGCGAGCGTCACGCGGGGAAAGAGCGGAAAGAACTGCTGGAACTGGTAATTGAGGCGGTAGTACTGCAGGTCCAACCCCGGCAGGCCGACTTCGCTGAACGCGCGCTGATAGCGGCCGCGCGTCGGCACTAACAGGTTGTCGCGATCATCGCGCGACCAGCCGGTCGTCAGTGCCACCGAATCAGATGTTGAGCCGAACTGTTCGACATATTCAACATATCTGAGCGGCGAGAACAGCGTCAGATCGATTTCGGTGTATTCATAGCGCAGGCCAAAGAACACGCGGTCGAACTCGGTGAAAGGTACGCCGAAAACGAGGCCGGCACCGCGCGTCGAATAGCCCACGCTTGACAGCCCAAGCTCGGCCAGATCGGACGTGCGATCGAACAATTCGATCGAGCGACTGATGCCTTCGGGCGTGACGTACGGGTCCGTGTGCGCCAGAGCGATCACGCGATTCGCCTTGCTGGTATTGATCTCGAGCGACAACGCGTTGCCCGAGCCGAACAGGTTCTGCTGCGCAATGCCGCCACTAAGCACGAGGCCTTCGGCGCTCGAATAGCCGGCGCCGACCTGTATGTTGCCGGTCGCGCGCTCCTTCACGGTGACATTGACGTCGACCTGGTCCGGCGCCGACGGCACCGCCGGCGTATCGACCGTGACGGACTCGAAGAAGCCAAGGCGATCGATCCGGTCGCGCGACAGCCGCACCCGATCCGAATCGAACCACGCGCTTTCGAACTGTCGCACTTCGCGCCGTATCACTTCGTCGCGCGTTCGATTGTTGCCGGCGATGTTGACGCGACGTACATAAACGCGCCGACCCGGGTCGACGACGATCGTGAATGCCACTTGCCGCGTTTCGCGATCAGGCTCCGGGTTCGGATTGGCGGTTGCGAATGCGTACCCCAGCGTGCTCATGCGATCGGTGATCCGCTTCGCGACGGCGTTCACGCGTTCGGCGCTGAACACCTCGCCCGGCTTGATGTCGACCAGCGGCTGCAGCTCCTCATCGAGACCGAGCAGCTCGCCGGTCAACTTGATGCCCGAGATGTTGTAACGCTCGCCCTCGGCCACGTTGATCGACACAAAAATGTCGCGCTTGTCCGGACTGATCGATACCTGCACCGAATCAATCTTGAAGTCGAGATAACCTCGATTCAGGTAGTACGAGCGCACCGATTCGAGATCGGCCGACAGTTTCTGCCGCGAATACTGGTCGCGCTTGGTGTACCAGGACAGCCAGTTCGGCGTGGATAGCTCCATCTGGCTGCGCAGGACCCCATCGCTGAACACGGTGTTGCCGGTAAACGCGATCGAACGAATACGCGAGATCTCTCCCTCGATGGCCGCGATCGACACGTTGACACGGTTGCGCTCGATCGGCGTCACCGTCGACTTGACGTCGACGCCGTACAGTCCGCGCGACAAGTATTGCCGGCGCAGCTCCTGTTCGGCGCGCTCCAGCACGGAGCGATCGAAAATGCGGCCCTCGGCCAGGCCAACGTCGCGCAACGACTTGAGCACCTGGTCCTTCTCGAATTCGGTCACGCCCGTCAGATCGATCGCGGAAATCGCGGGACGCTCGTCGACGATAACGACCAGCACGTCGCCGTCGACTTCGAGCCGAACGTCCTTGAACAGGCCGCTCGCATACAGCGCGCGAATCGCCTGCGTGCCGCGTTCGGGATCGAAACGATCGCCGACGCGAATTGGCAGGTAGGAAAAGATGGTGCCGGGCTCGGTGCGCTGCACGCCTTCGATGCGGATGTCGCGCACGACGAATTCCTGCGCGGACGCGGACAGGCACCAGGTGGCAAAGACGGCAGCGGCAATATGGCGCACGACGGGTCGGAACGCCGGGCGCAAAGTTGCAAGTTTGCTGCGCCGGGCTTCAACGCGGCGATTCAACTGACTGTCCCCGTCTGTGAAATTATTGTGTGACGAAATCAGGAAGCAGCCGCAACACGTCGTTGTAAAGCGCCAGCATGGTGAGCAGTCCTAGTAATGCAACGCCAGCGCGCTGTCCCCACTCGACGACCCAATCTGCAGGCGGGCTGCCCTTGAAAATTTCGATCAGATAATACAGTAGGTGTCCGCCATCGAGCATCGGAATCGGTAACAGATTCAACACTGCAAGGCTGATCGATACGAGAGCGAGAAATCCGAGAAAGGCGGCAAGTCCGATCCTTGCCGTCTGCCCTGCGTAGTCGGCAATCGTCACAGGCCCCGACAGATTTTTCCACGACGCTTCGCCCGTCAACATCTTGCCGAGCATCTTCAGCGAGAAAACAGCCGTGTCGGCAGTTTTCTGAACCGCGCGCGGAATGCTTTCGATCGGCCCGTATTGCACCTTGATCGGCGGCAGACGATCGCTCAACTCGGCTCCGATGCGTCCGAACGAGTTGTTACCGTCGGTGACCAGCGCCGGGGTGACCCGCAAGCGAATCAACCTGTCTTCGCGCTCGACGCCGATCTCCATCGGTTTCTCGGCCGAGGCACGGATCAACGAGCGCAGTCGAGCAGCCGTTGCAATCGGTTCTCCGTCGACCGATACGACGCGGTCACCGGTTTGCAGGCCGCCCTGTGATGCAGGGCTCGATTCGGTGACCTGGCCAATGCGCGTCGGCCCTTGATACAAGACGAAGCCCAAGCGGCCGATCAAGTCGCCATCGAGATCCTCGGGAGTGAGCGAGCTCGGTTGCACCGTCAATTCGCGGCGGCTTCCGTCGCTGCCCTCCACTTCGAGCTCGATGGGTTCGGTCGAGACCGCGCGCTGCAACAGCAACCAGCGCAGCTCGTTCCACGACCGCACCGGATCGCCAGCGACTCCGACCACGGTGTCGCCGGCCAGCAATCCAGCGCGCGCGGCGGCGCTCTGAGGCGGAGGAGATCCCACCACTGCACTTGGCTCGAATACACCGACGACGCTTAAGAACCAGTACACCGCGACCGCGAGCAACAGATTCGCCAGCGGGCCTGCGAGCACGATGGCAATTCGTTTCGCGACCGGCTGCCGGTTGAACGCGCGCGGCAGGTCGGCAGGCGCGATCGGTTGGCATTGCGGATCGCGTTCATCGAGCATGCGCACGTAGCCGCCGAGCGGCAAGGCGGCCACCACCCATTCGGTACGGTCTGGGCCGCGCACCCAGCGCGCCAGCGGGCGGCCGAAGCCGATCGAAAAGCGCAGCACTTTGACGCCGGCTTTCTTGGCGACCCAATAGTGGCCGTACTCGTGAATCACGACGAGAACGCCCAGCGTGACCAAAAATGCGGCAATCGCCGTCAACAAATTCATGGCACCTTTTCGACTATCAGTTCACGCGCACGCTCGCGCGCTTCGCGGTCGATCATCAGTACATCGCCGATATCGCTCGGAGCGGGAGGATCGAAGGATCCAAGCATCTGTTCGATCGTCGGTGCGATCTCGGTGAAGCGCAACCGCTCCTGCAGAAACGCTTGGACCGCGATTTCGTTGGCGGCGTTCAATACGACGCTGGCGGCGCCACCACGGCGCAGCGCCGCATACGCATAGTCGAGGCACCGAAACTGTCGCCGGTCGGGTGTCTCGAACGTGAGCGGACCCGCGCTCGCGAAGTCGAGCCGGCGCGCGCCGCTGGCTATGCGCTCGGGCCACGCCAGGGCATACGCGAGCGGTGTGCGCATGTCCGGTGTCCCCATCTGCGCCAATACGGAGCCGTCGCTGAATTCAACCATCGAGTGAATCACGCTCTGCGGGTGAATCACGATGTCGATCCGGTCGGGCGGGATGCCAAAGAGCCAGCTCGCCTCGATGACTTCCAGCCCCTTGTTCATCAGCGTGGCCGAATCGACCGAAATTTTTCTTCCCATCACCCACTTCGGGTGCGCGCACGCTTCGTCGGGAGTGACGCCGTCGAGATCGTGACGCTTCAGGAATGGGCCGCCCGACGCAGTCAAGATCAATCGTGCGTCGTCGCGCTCGGATTTGCTCACCCCGGCCAAACATTGGTGAATTGCATTGTGTTCGCTATCGACCGGCAACAGCATGCCGCCGCCACGCTCTACGGCGGCCATCAGCAGCGCACCCGCGCAGACGATCGCCTCCTTGTTGGCCAACAGCAACCGCTTGCCCGCTGCGGCTGCCGCAAGCGTCGGTTCCAGGCCCGCAGAGCCGACGATGGCAGCCAGCACCGTGTCGCACTCCGGCGCCTGCGCCGCCGCAATCAACGCTTCCCGGCCGGCTTGGGCCCTGGTCTTTGCGCCGCGGGCGTGCAACGCATCGCGCAGTGAGCGCTCGAGCTTCGGGTCTCCGATGACTGCAACGTCTGCATCGAATTTCGCGGCAATGTCGGCCAGATCGTTGACATTGGATTGCGCGGTAACCGCAGACACTCGATACCGTTGACGGTGACGCTCGATCACGTCGAGAGCGCTGGCCCCGATCGACCCGGTCGCGCCGAGAATCGTGATGCTGCGGACAGCAGCGGCGCTGGTCATCGAACCAACCACTGAATCACTGCCGCTGACGGCAACACCGGCACCATGGCATCCACCCGATCAAGTATGCCCCCGTGCCCGGGTAGCAATTGACCGCTGTCCTTGACCCCTGCCTGCCGCTTTAGCAAGCTTTCAAACAGATCGCCGACGATCGACAACCCAACCAGCACCGCCAATAGCAGCAGCGCCCACACCGGCCCCACCGCCGCAAACAAGTCATTCGAGTACATGCGTGCGGACGGAGCGACCAGCCAGACGACAAGCGCCAGCAGTAGCACGGCCAGGATCGCGCCGAAGACACCGGCCCACGTCTTACCTGGACTGATATGAGGCGCGAGCTTTCTGCGCCCGAATGCGCGACCGGCGAAATACGCCGCGGTGTCTGCGATCCAGACGATGAGGAGAACAGAGAGCAGCGCCAGCACCCCTTGCGACAAAAACTGCATCAGCGCAAACCACGCAGCTGTCACCAGCAGAACCGCCAGCGCCATGCCAAGCAGGCGCGGCAGGCGCAGCGACATGGCATTCGGCTGCACCAGCAGAGCGACGATCGCGACCCAGATTGTCGCGGCGACCGCGCCCAGCGGCAGCACCAGCATCTCGCGCGTCTTCGAGGAGGTGAAGACAAGCGCCAGCAAGACCGCACAGACGACCAGCGCAACACTGATCGATGTCGATCGCGCAGCCCCGGTCAACTGCAGCCATTCGACCAGCGCGAATCCGAGCAGCGCGGTCACCACGACGGCAAACGCAGTCGCCGACCACACCATCGCGCCAACCGCGACCGTGAGAAGAACAGATGCGGTCGCAACGCGCTGCTTCAGCACGACCGCCTCATCTGTTCATTAGGCCGCATCGGCAATCGCGGCGGGTCCTGCCAACTGCTCGCCGGTCATGCCGAAACGGCGCTGCCTGCCGGCAAACCATGCGAATGCTCGGTCAAGTTCGACAGCATCGAATTGCGGCCACAAGATGTCGCAAAAATAAAACTCGGTGTAGGCCAGTTGATACAGCAGAAAGTTGCTGATGCGCTTTTCGCCGCCGGTCCGAATCAACAAATCGGGATCGGGCGCGAAGGCCATTGAAAGATGCGATCCGATTTCGGACTCGGTGAGTGCAATCCGGTCGGCGCCGGCTCCAAGCTGAGCGTTCGCGGCCGAGCTTGCCGCTTGCGCAATGTCCCAGCGACCGCCGTAATCGGCGCAGATCGTCAGTTGCAGCTTCGTATTCTGCTCGGTACGACGCTCGGACTCTACGATCAATCGGCGCAGCTCGGGGTCGAAGCCCGAACGGTCGCCGACGACCCGCAGCCGGACGCCAAGCTCGATCAGCCTGTCGATCTCGCGCTGCAGAGCGAACACAAATAGCTTCATCAGCGTCGACACTTCGTCGGCCGGGCGCCGCCAGTTTTCGGAGCTGAAAATAAACAGCGTCAGATACTCGACTCCGCGCTCGCCGCACGCCTGCAGCGTCGTGCGCACCGCGTCGACACCGCGGGAATGGCCCGCTACGCGGGGTTTGCCTTGCGCAACGGCCCATCGCCCGTTGCCGTCCATGATGACAGCGACATGCCGCGGAATTCGCCGCTCGGGGTTCGAACTGGTGGATGACTTCTGCGTGCGCACGGTAAGTGAAGCGAAGGATGCCGCGGTCAAACGGTCATCACTTCCTTTTCTTTCTCCGCGCCAAGCCGGTCGATCTCGGCGACGTACCGATCGGTCAGCTTCTGGATCGCTTCCTCGGCGCGCCGATCGTCGTCCTCGGAGATCTCCTTGTTCTTCAGCATCTCCTTGACGTGGTGATTCGCGTCGCGGCGCAGATTGCGCACGGCCACCTTTGCGTTTTCGCCTTCGTGCTTGACCACCTTGACGAGTTCCTTACGACGTTGCTCGGTCAGCAGCGGCATCGGCACGCGCACGATGTCCCCGCTGGTGGAGGGATTCAACCCGAGATCGGACTCGCGGATCGCTTTTTCGACGACCGGAATCATCTTCTTTTCCCATGGCTGGATCGTGATGGTGCGGGCGTCGCCCAGGCCAACCTGCGCCACCTGATTCAGCGGCATCATCGAGCCGTAGTAATCGACCTGTATGTGGTCGAGCAGCCCAACGTGCGCGCGTCCAGTGCGCACCTTTGCGTAATCGTGCTTCAAAGCCTCGACCGACTTCTGCATTTTCTGCTCGGTCGACTTTTGTATCTCCGCAATACTCATCGGCTCACTCCTTGCGTCTAGACATGAACCAGCGTCCCTTCGTCTTCTCCCAACACCACCCGCTTTAGCGCGCCCCGTTTTGCGATATTGAACACCTTGATCGGGAGGTTTTGGTCGCGACAAAGCGCGAACGCTGTGGCGTCCATGATCTCCAGCTTGCGATTGATCGCTTCATCGAACGTGATCGTCGAGTAGCGCGTTGCCTTCGAATCCTTCTTCGGATCTGCCGAGTAAACGCCGTCGACCTTGGTCGCCTTCAACACGATCTGCGCTCCGATTTCCGATCCGCGCAGCGCCGCTGCGGTGTCGGTCGTGAAAAACGGATTGCCGGTGCCGGCGGCAAAGATGACGATCTTGCCTTCTTCGAGATAGCGCAACGCCTTCGGGCGAATATACGGCTCTACAACCGCCTCGATGTTCAGCGCGGATTGGACGCGCGCTTCGACGCCCGCGCGGCGCAGCGCATCCTGTAACGCCATCGCGTTCATCACCGTGGCCATCATGCCCATGTAATCGGCGGTCGCGCGATCCATCCCTTCGGCGCCGAGTGCGACGCCACGGAAAATGTTGCCGCCGCCGATGACCACCGCGACTTCGACTCCAAGTCGTACGACTTCGCCCAGATCAGCGACCATTCCCTCGACCGTCGCGCGGTTGATCCCGAAGGCGTCGTCGCCCATCAACGCTTCGCCAGACAATTTCAGAAGCACCCGCCGATAAGCCGGCGAGGACTTGGGGTTCATCGTGGCATCGTTGGCCGACATGGGTTGACCGTCGGCGTTACGCGCGAGCCGCTGCCATCGCAGCAACCTCCGCCGCGAAATCAGTCTGTCGTTTCTCGATTCCCTTGCCCACGACGTACAACACGAAATCCTTGACGCCGGCGCCTTTGGCCTTCAGAAGCTGCTCGACTGTCTGTTTGCCGTCCTCGGCCTTCACGAAGACCTGACCGAGCAGGGTCACTTCGCGCAAGTACTTTTGCACGGTGCCCTCGGCGATCTTGTCCAGCATTGCTTCAGGCTTACCTGCTTCGCGCGCCTTTTCAATGGCAATCCGGCGCTCGGTGTCGAGCAGCTCAGCCGGCACACCCGTCGAATCCAGCGATTCCGGCTTGCTGGCGGCAATATGCATCGCCACGTCTTTCGCCAGGTCAGCGTCGCCCCCGACTACATCGACCAGCACCCCGATCTTGCTGCCGCCGTGGATGTAGCTGGCGAGCCGCCCCTGCGCTTCGACTCTGGCAAAGCGCCGGATCGAAATGTTTTCACCGATCTTGCCGATCAGCGCGGTGCGCGTCGCTTCAACCGTGCTGCTGCCCAGCGGCAGCGACGACAACCCCTGCACATCGGCCGGGTTCTTCGTTGCAACGAGCTTTGCCAGATCTTTCGCAAACTGCACGAAGTCGGCATTTTTCGCAACGAAATCGGTTTCGGAATTCACTTCGACAATCGCGCCCAGCTTGCCGGCACTATCGATGTCGATCGCAACGATGCCCTCGGCCGCAACTCTGGACGCGGCCTTGCTCGCCTTGTTTCCCAACTTCACGCGCAGGATCTCTTCTGCCTTCGCCATATCGCCGTCAGCGTCGGCCAGCGCCTTTTTGCACTCCATCATCGGCGCGTCGGTCTTCTCACGCAGTTCTTTGACCATCGCCGCGGTAATTTCCGCCATCACTACTCCAATCTTCTTTACAAAAAAGGGGCTTGCGCCCCTTCCCACCCTCGGCTCGCGCCGAAGTTATTGCGCTTCATTCACTTCAACAAACTCTTCGTCGTTATCGTTGGCCGCAGCCTGCACCACGCCCTGCAGCGCGGCTGCCTTGCCCTCTAGCACCGCATCAGCGATGCCGCGCGCGTACAGGCGCACCGCGCGGCTCGAATCGTCGTTGCCCGGAATCACGTATGCGACGTTCTCCGGCGAATGATTGGTATCGACCACCGCCACCACCGGAATACCGAGCTTGGCGGCTTCAAGGATCGCAATCTTGTGATAGCCAACGTCGATCACGAACAGCGCATCCGGCAGCGCATTCATGTCCTTGATGCCGCCGATCGCCTTGTTGTGCTTCTCGATCTCGCGCTGGAAATCGAGTGCCTCTTTTTTCGACATCCGCTCGGTGCCGTTGTCAGCGACGATCTGCTCCATCTCTTTCAGCCGCTTGATCGACACTTTGACCGTCTTGAAATTGGTCAACATGCCTCCGAGCCAGCGCTGATCGACAAAGGGCATGCCGGCACGCTGGGCTTCCTCAATAATCGTGTCGCGCGCCTGGCGCTTGGTGCCGACAAACAAAATCGTGCCGCGATTGCTAGCGAGTTGCCGCACGAATTTGGTAGCGGCTTGAAACTGATCGAGCGTGCGCTCGAGGTTGATGATGTGAATCTTGTTGCGGTGGCCGAAAATGAACGGTGCCATTTTCGGATTCCAGAAGCGTGTTTGATGTCCAAAATGGACCCCAGCTTCCAGCATTTGACGCATCGTGACCGACATAAATCCCTCTCCAAGGTTAGATCCGGCACGGACATCAAGTCGGGCTGGACTCGCATTGAACTTTGAGTCCGCACCCGCACCTTGGGGATGCCGTGCGTGATTTCTTGCTGCACTCGACGGTTGTGATTAAGAAATCTCTCGATTTCTGCCGACCGAGGCCGCAAGTAGCCGGATATTATAGCCAACCTCAGCCGAAAAGACGCTCTCATGGCCATTGTGATCAAGACAGCCGAAGAAATCGCCGGAATGCGCGTGGCCGGCCGGCTGGCCTCCGAAGTCCTGGATTTCGTGGCCCCGCACGTCAAACCCGGTGTCACCACCGGTGAGCTCGATCGTCTGTGCCATGACTACATGACCAACGTGCAGCACACGGTGCCGGCGCCGCTGAACTACGCGCCGCCCGGCTACCGGCCCTTTCCCAAGGCAATCTGCACGTCGGTCAACCACCAGGTGTGCCACGGCATTCCTGGCGACAAGGCGCTTAAGAACGGCGACGTGCTGAACATCGACGTGACGGTGATCAAGGACGGATTCCACGGGGACACCAGCCGGATGTACTTTGTCGGCGAACCGTCGATTGCGGCGCGGCGGCTAAGCGACGTGACGTACGACTGCATGTGGCTGGGCATCGCGCAGGTGCGACCCGGCGCGACGATCGGCGATATCGGCCATGCGATCCAGGCACACGCGGAGAAGAACGGCTACAGCGTCGTGCGGGAATTCTGTGGTCACGGTATCGGACGCAAGTTTCACGAAGAGCCGCAGATCCTGCACTACGGCAAGCCCGGAACACTGGAGCCACTAACGCCCGGAATGATCTTTACGGTTGAGCCGATGATCAACGCCGGGCGGCGCGAGATCAAAGAGCTGGCCGACGGCTGGACGATCGTGACCAAGGACCATTCGCTCTCCGCGCAGTGGGAACACACGGTGCTGGTGACCAAATCCGGGTTCGAAGTGATGACCCTATCGGCTGGTGCGCCTGCCCGGCCCGCGTTTGTCCAGCAACAAAACGCAGACGCGCACGAGCACGAGCACGCTCCGGCTTAGTAGCCTGATGCGAAACGTAGCGAGCAGCTCCGAGGTTGCGTCGAGGAGCGCAGGCGTACGGACGTACGTTGAAGGGAGCACCGGAGACGCAAGATCGGGGCGCGCAGTAGTTTCGTATGAATGATGTGGCGTTCAAGCTGCGCGATCGCTTGCGGCAAGAGCGCGACGTTCTCGTTCAACGCTTCAACGCGGGTGGGTCGGTCGATACGCTGCTGCGCGGGCTAGCGCGGTCGGTCGACCGGTTGTTAAAAGAGGTGGCGGAAGCGAGCGGCATTACATCGCGCGCGACGCTGATCGCGGTCGGCGGCTACGGTCGCGGCGAACTGTTTCCGCACTCGGACGTCGACGTGCTGATCCTGCTTAACCAGCCAGCGACCGACGACGACGCGAGAACCATCGAAAACCTCGTCAGCTTGCTGTGGGACCTCGGCCTGCCGCTCGGACACAGCGTGCGTACGCTCGACGAGTGTTTGGAGGAAGCGCGGCGCGATATCACGGTGCTGACTGCGATGCTCGAGTCGCGGTTGCTGGTCGGGGCGCGCTCGCGTTTCGCCGCGTTCTCGCGCGCGATCGTCGATTCGCTCGATCGCGAAGCTTATTTCCGCGCAAAGCTGCTCGAGCAGCAACATCGCCACATCAAGTACGACGAGGCGCCGTACAGCCTCGAACCCAATGTCAAGGAGGGCCCCGGAGGGTTGCGCGACCTGCAGGTCGTCGTTTGGGTCGCGCGTGCCAGCGGCTACGGCGCAAGCTGGTCGGAGCTGGCACGGCGCGGGTTCATCACGACCGAAGAGGCCCGGATCATTCGGCGCAGCGAGCGTCTCATCAGGCAGATCCGCGCCCGACTGCACCTGGTCACCGCGCGCCGCGAGGATCGCCTGGTATTCGACGTGCAGGACGCGGTGGCGCAGCTGAGTCGCGTGCACGCGACCGCCCAGTGTCGTCCCAGTGAAGTCTTGATGCAGCAGTATTACCGCGCAGCCAAGGTCGTCACGCAGATGAACACGATCCTGCTGCAGAACATCGAGCACCGGCTCTTCGGGCGTGAACAAAGTGAAGCAACGCCCCTCGATGCAACGTTCGTCGTTCGCAACGAGCTGCTCGATCTGGCCGACGAGTCCGCGCTCGAGCGCGACTCGAATGGGATTTTGCGGGCGTTTCTGCTGATGGCGCAGCACCGCGAGCTCAAGGGCATGTCGGCGCAGTTGATGCGCGCGCTGTGGCACGCCCGCGTCAAAGTCGACGCACGCTATCGGCGCGACCCAAAGAACCGCGCGACGTTCCTCGCGCTGCTACAGCAGCCGAAAGGCGTGCTGCACGAGCTGCGCCGCATGAACGACCTGTCGGTGCTCGGGCGGTACCTGCCGGTGTTCCGCCGCATCGTCGGGCAGATGCAGCACGACCTGTTCCACGTGTACACCGTCGATCAACACATCCTGCAGGTGTTGCGCAACCTGCGCCGTTTTACGTTATCCGAACATGCGCACGAATACCCGCTGTGCAGCCAGCTGATGGCGGATTTCGACAAGCCGTGGCTGCTCTATATCGCCGCGATCTTCCACGACATTGCAAAAGGCCGCGGCGGCGACCACAGCGATCTTGGAAGTCGCGATGCGCGGCGGTTCTGCCGCGAGCACGGACTCGATCGCGCCGACACCGATCTCGTCGACTTCCTCGTCGCGCAGCACCTGTCATTGTCACAAGTCGCACAGAAACAGGACCTGGCCGACCCCGACGTCATCGAGCGTTTCGCCGCGCGCGTGAAGGACGAACGAACACTGATCGCGCTTTACTTGCTGACGGTCGCGGACATTCGGGGCACCAGCCCGAAGGTCTGGAACGCGTGGAAAGGCAAGCTGCTCGAAGATTTGTTTCGCTCGACTCGGCGGCTGCTGGGCGGCGGAACCGTCGCCCCGACCGCGGTCCTCGAAGGGCGAAAACAGGAGGCGCTGCGTATTTTGCGGCTGTATGGGTTGTCCGACAGCGCGCGTGATGCGCTGTGGCAGCAGTTGGACATCGTCTACTTCTTGCGCAACGGCGCGCAGGACATCGCATGGCACACGCGGTCGCTGTTCAGCAGGGTCGAGGCCGACCGGCCGATCGTGCGCGCACGCCTGGCGCGTATCGGCGAAGGCGCCGAGGTGCTGATCTATGTCCGGGACCAGAAGGGCTTGTTCGCCCGCGTCTGCGGTTACTTCGATAGCCGCAACCTGAGCATTCTGGATGCGCGTGTGCACACGACCCGACACGGCTATGCGCTCGACACATTCCTGGTGACCGATCACGGCCGGGCACGCCACTACCGTGAATTGTTAAGCCAGATCGAGCACGAGCTGGCCGAGTGGATCTCCAAAGAGCACGAGCTGCCGCCACCTGCGCCGCCGACAAAGTATCGGCAGTCGCGTCAGTCGCGGCAGTTTCCGGTTTCGCCCAGCGTCCAGCTGCAGCCCGACGAACGTGGCTTGCATTACCTGTTGTCCGTCACCGCCACCGACCGGCTTGGACTGCTGTATTCGATTGCACGCGTGCTTGCCGAGCACGACCTCAATGTGCACACCGCCAAGGTGCTGACGCTCGGCGAGCGCGCCGAAGACGTATTCCTGGTTTCCGGTGCGGCGCTCGGCTCGGCCAAGGGCCAGCTCGCGATCGAAAGCGACTTGCTAGACGCTCTGGCTCCGCCGCCTCAGACGTCCGCGCCGGCCATTTCGGGAAACAAGATATCCGTGTAACCGAAGCGGGAGAAATCGCGCACCCGCATCGGATACAGAATCCCGTCGAGGTGATCGCATTCGTGCTGCACGACTCGTGCATGAAAGCCGTCGACGGTGCGATCAATCGGCCGTCCTTGCAGATCGATTCCTCGGTAACGGATTTTTGAATAGCGCGGAACGACACCTCGCAAGCCGGGCACCGACAGGCACCCTTCCCAGCCCTCTTCCATCTCGTCGCTAACGGGCTCGATCGCCGGATTGATCAGGATCGTTTGCGGCACCGGATCGGCGTCGGGATAGCGGGCGTTGCGCGCCTCGGGATCGCTGTAGCCGAAGATCACAAGCCGCAACGGCACCCCGATTTGCGGCGCCGCCAGCCCCGCACCACTGGCCGCATGCATCGTTTCGAACATATCGTCGACCAGCGTCCTGAGCTCCGGCGCAGAAAGATCGTGCACCGGCTCCGAGATCTGCAGCAGACGCGGATCGCCCATGCGCAGGATCTGATGGATCATGGCGCGTTCTCGAAGAATGAGTTCAGGATGCGCACCGCTCGCACGATGCTTTGATGCATCACGTCGCCCAGCTCTTCGAGCTTGATCGCCTGCAGGCTGTCACCTCGACCCGCAGCGTGATTGATGACCACCGCGATCGCCGCATAATCGAGCCCGGCTTCGCGCGCCAACACCGCTTCCGGCATTCCTGTCATGCCGACGACGTCTCCGCCTTCGCGCGCGATACGCTCGACCTCCGCGGCGGTTTCGAGCCGTGGCCCCTGCGTGCACGCATACACGGCCCCGTCGAACACGGGTTCGTTACACGCTGCCGCTGCGGCGATCAGGCGCTGGCGCAACGCACGCGCATAGGGCTGCGTGAAGTCCACGTGAGTCACCGGCATCTCCGAGCCTTCAAAGAACGTGCCCTTGCGGCTGTGCGTGTAATCGATGATCTGATCGGGCAGCACCAACGAGCCGGGTAACAGGTCCGAGCGGATTCCACCAACCGTAGCGACCGAGATCACGCCTTCGACCTTCAACTCCTTCAGCGCCCAGATGTTGGCGCGATAGTTGATCTCATGCGGCGACAACGTATGCCCGTAACCATGGCGAGCGAGGAACACGACTTCCGCTCCGGCAAATTCTCCGAACGTCAGCGCACCCGACGGCTCGCCATAGGGCGTCCGCATCACTTGCCGCCGTGGATTCTGCAGCGCCGTGAGCTTGGCCAGGCCGCTGCCGCCGATGATTGCGTACAAAATCAGTCTCCCAACAACTTCTGCAACTTCGCTTCGTCGATGATAGACACCCCGAGCTCGCGCGCCTTTGCCAGCTTTGAGCCGGCGTCGTCACCGGCGACCACATAGTCGGTTTTCTTCGATACCGAGCCAGCGACCCGCGCACCGGCAGCTTCGATCATTGCCTTCGCATCGTCGCGCTTCAGCGTCGGCAAAGTTCCGGTAATGACGAACGTCTTGCCGGCCAGCGGCCCGGCAGGCTTGCGCACCGGCGCTGCATCGACCCAGTGCACGCCGGCGGCACGCAGCTGATCGATTCCCTCGCGATTGTGTGCCTCGGCGAAAAAACGGGCGATCGATGCAGCCACAACCGGCCCGACATCAGGCACCTGCAACAGCTCTTCCTCCGACGCACTGACAATTGGCTCGAGCCTGCCGAAATGGCGCGCCAGATCGCGCGCAGTGGATTCGCCGACGTGGCGAATTCCGAGTGCGTAAATGAAACGCTCGAGCGTCGTGCTGCGAGCCTTCGCCAGCGCTGCCACCAGATTCGCAGCGGACTTGCCAGCCATCCGGTCAAGTCCGGCGATGGTATCGACGTCCAGCCTGAACAAATCAGCCGGTGCATGGACCAGGCCCGAGTCCACCAGCTGGTCGACAATCTTGTCACCCAGCCCTTCGACGTCGAGCGCGCGCCGGCTGGCAAAGTGCAGCAGCGCCTGCTTGCGCTGTGCGCCGCACACGAGTCCGCCGGTGCAGCGTGCCACCGCCTCGCCCTCCTCGCGATACACATGCGACGCGCACACCGGGCAGCGCACCGGCATCTTGAATATCTTCGCGTCGCGCGGGCGGCGGTCGGCAACGATCGCGACTACCTCGGGAATCACGTCGCCGGCACGCCTGACGATGACGGTGTCGCCAATGCGAATGTCCTTGCGCCGAATCTCGTCCTCGTTATGCAACGTCGCGTTGGTCACTGTCACTCCGCCGACGAACACCGGAGCGAGCCGTGCCACCGGCGTCAACGCCCCGGTGCGGCCGACCTGGATATCGATGCCGAGCACCTGGGTGACCGCTTCCTGCGCCGGAAACTTGTGAGCAATTGCGAAGCGCGGCGCGCGCGACACGTATCCGAGCTGCTGCTGATCGGCGCGCGAATTGACCCGATAGACAACGCCGTCGATTTCGTACGGCAACGCGGCGCGCCGCTCGCCGATTGATTGATAAAAGCGCAAACAGCCGTCGATGCCGTCAACGACGGCCCGCTCGCGCGCGACGGGTACGCCAAGACCGACGAACCAGTCGAGCAGCGCCGAGTGCGTCGCCGGCTCGGCAGTGCCCTGCAGCTCGCCCAGGCCATAAGCAAAAAAGCGCAAAGAGCGTTCCGCCGTCACGCGGGGATCGAGCTGCCTTAGCGCACCGGCGGCCGCGTTGCGGGGATTCGCGTACTCGCGCTGCTCCTTCGCACGCTGCCGTTCGTTCAAGCGCTCGAACTCGCGCTTGAACATCATCACTTCGCCGCGTACTTCGATTACCGCGGGGGCGCTTTTGGCGAGGTGCAGCGGGATCGCGCGAATCGTGCGGATGTTCGCCGTGACGTCTTCCCCCACCGCCCCATCGCCGCGCGTCGCACCCAGCACGAGCTCGCCGCGCTCGTACCTCAGACTCACCGCCAGCCCGTCGAACTTGAGCTCGCAAGCGTATTCGACGTTGTCCACCGCACGTCCGGCACGCCGCAGTCCATCGCGCGCCCGCGTGTCGAATGCTGTTACGTCGGCTTCAGCGAACGCATTGTTCAGCGACAACATCGGCGCTGCGTGCCGGACCTCGCGAAACTCGCGGCTTGGTGCACCGCTGACGCGCTGCGTAGGCGAGTCCGCGCTGACCAGCTCCGGATACTCGGCTTCGAGCGCCTGCAACTCTCGCATCAGGCGGTCGTACTCTGCGTCGGGCAATCTGGGCTGATCGAGCAGGTAGTAATCGTGATCGGCCTGCGCAATGTCTTCACGCAGGCGCCGAACGCGCTCAGCCGGCGGCTTCGTGCGCGCCATCGATGAGTCAGTCTGCGTATAGACGGCGCGCGCGAACCGAGCCTGGCTCGATGCCGGCAGCGCGCATTTCGCCGACGAGCTTTTCGAGCTCGCCTTCGATTGCGGATTGCGCACCAGGCTCGACCGTTTTGCCGTTGTCGTCTACAACGCGCGCGTTGAGTCGCGCAGCGAGCTGATGCGCAACTGAGAACAGCGTCGCAAGGGGCGACGGGTGCGCGGCAGAGGCCGGAACGTCGAGTGTCAGCGTCAGGCGTTGTGCCGGAAACGACGCTGCCGGAGTCATCGAAAGCGCAGTCGGATGCTGCGCATCCAACCGTTCCCATCGCTCGGGCTGGACTGCCTCCAACGCTGCTTCGGTCGCCGCTGCTTCCACTTCGGCGCTGCTCCATGGGTTACCCAGCGCCTCCAACGTCAGCGTTATCTGCACGTCGAACCGGCCGCAGAGGGAATCCAGTTGCGCGGCTTGCTGCACCAGTCGGGCCACGTCGGGCGGATCAAAATCCGCATCGATCGACACCGAGATTTGCTGAACAGCCGCAATAAAGCGCGAGGCATCGATTTCGCCCAGCGATTCGCGCCGATTGGCCAACTGCACGGCGATCATCATTTCGGAATAAAAGCCGAACCGGTCAGGCGGACCCCATCTGCCGACTTTGCTGTCCCACACCGCGAGATGAATCGGTAGCGCCAGCGCGAGCCGATCAAGCTGCGCACGCGCTTCGAGTGCAGCCACGCCATCAAACGCGTGAACGCAGCGCAGCTCGAGCGTCACGTCGAGCACCGCGTCCTCGATCCATCCGCCTAAGCGCTGGGTATTCAGCGAACGACTCTTCTGCCAGCAGTTCATCGGTTGGCGAAGCGGGCTCGGGCGAAACGCCCATCGTCGGCTCGATGCGGACTGGCGCCTGCCTGCTGTTGCTCCGAAGACTGCGCACCGAAGAGCGATCCGGCAGCGGACGCGCTGGCGACCCCGCCTCGAGATCCTCACTCGCGGTATCGAGCCGATCCGACTTTCGCTCCTGCCACTTGCCATACAGATAAAGCGCAAGCAGCAGTACCGCCGCGATCGACAGCAGCACCCACGTAAGGTCCTTCATGCTTCAAGGTCAAGCAGCTTCGGCGGTCAGCCGCACGGCGCTGTCGATATCGACCGCGACGATGCGCGACACACCTTGTTCCTGCATCGTGACGCCGATCAACTGCTGCGCCATTTCCATCGAAATCTTGTTGTGGGTGATGAACATGAACTGAGTGTTATCGGTCATCGACTCGACCAGCCGGCAGAAGCGCTCGGTGTTGGCGTCGTCGAGCGGCGCATCGACCTCGTCCAGCAGGCAAAACGGCGCCGGGTTCAGCTTGAACAACGCGAACACCAAAGCGATCGCAGTCAGCGCCTTCTCTCCGCCCGACAGCAGATGAATCGTGCTGTTGCGCTTGCCGGGCGGCTGCGCCATCACCTGCACGCCGGCATCGAGAATCTCTTCGCCGGTCATGATCAACCGCGCGTCGCCACCGCCAAAAAGCTTCGGGAACAGTTGGCCGAACTGAAGATTGACCGCATCAAAGGTCTGCTGCAGCATCTGCCGCGTCTCGCGATCGATCTTGCGAATCGCGTCCTCCAGCGTCGTGATCGCGGCATGCAAGTCGGCCGACTGCGCGTCGAGGAAGTTTTTCCGGTCGCGCGACGTGGTCAACTCTTCCAGCGCCGCAAGGTTGACGGCTCCGAGCGCTTCGATTTCCTGCGCCAGACGCGCGATCTCCGCCTGCAGCGCCGCCGCCTTTTGCGGCGGTCGGCCGGTGAGTCTGGCCGCCAGTGCCGCCTCGTCGGCGTGGGCTTCAACGAGCTGATTGGCAAACTGCTCGGCGGCGAGCCGCGCCGCCTGTTCCTTCAACTGCAGCTCGGTGAGCTTCTCGCGCAAAGGTTGCACGTCACGCTCGAGTGTCAGTCGCTTCTCGTCAGCGGTACGCAGTTGCTGCGCGAAGTCGTCCAGATGGCTGCGCGCCTGGCGCAGCGACTCGTCGGACGCCGAGCGGCGCGAGAGCCAGTCGGCCAGTCCAGCACGCGCCGCGCTGTCGTCGAGCCGCTTCAACTCGTCTTCGGCCTTGCCGATTTCATCCGCTAGACGCTGCGCATCGGCGCTTGCCGATTGCGCGCCACGCGCCAGGTCTGCCTCTCGTTCCCGGCTCGACTTCAGCGTGAACTCGCAATGCTGCCGCGCGGTATCGAGCACGCGTTGCTCATCGCGCGCAGCCCGCAGACGTCGGTCGGCCTCTTCGTAGGTCAGGCGCGCGCTTTCGACGGCCTCCTGGCGTATCGACAGCTCGGTGTCGAGCTGCTCGAACCTGGCATCGGCTTGTTCGCGCTGCGATCGTGCCTCGCGCTCATTGGCTTCGATCTCCGCGAGTTCGGCCCCGATCTGGCCGCTCCGATGTCGAACGCGATCGATCAATTCCTCGAGCCGAACCGCTTCCAGCTGCAGAACGTGCATCTGCGATCGCTGACGTTCGGTGTCTTGACGGGCCGCATCGCGTGCCTGTTCAGCCGATCGCAGCTCCGACTCGGCGCGCGCAACTGCCGCGGTCGTCTCTTCGACGATCAAACGCTGCGCGCGCACCTCGCGCTCGAGGTTCTCGATTTCCAGCCGGCGCGCGAGGAGACCTGCTGCCTGATCGTCCGCCGCGTAGAAGTGCACGTCGTGGCGCGACACTCGGTGCGCGGCCTTTACGACAAACTGCCCGCCCGGAGGCAGGTCCGCGCGCGCAGCCAGTGCCGACGCCAGATCGTCCGCAACGAACACATTCGCCAGCCAATCAGCAAACAACGCAGCAAACGCCGCATCGTGAGTGCGCACCAAAGCGCTCAGTGGAGAGAACTTCGCTCCGAATGCCGGCACCTGCGGCGACTCGCGGGCTACGGCACCGCTGGTCGAATAAAACGTAACGCGTGCCGGAGGAGCATCCGCTGCCAGGCCGCCGATCGTATCGAGCCGGCCGACCTCGACGCTTTGCACGCGCTCGCGTAACACCGCTTCGAACGCGGTTTCCCACCCAGGCTCGACGACCAGCTTGCGGAACAAGCGTGGCAGATTCTCGAGTCCCTGCGCGCGTAACCATGGATCGAGCTTTGCATTGGCTTCGACACTCGCCTGCACCTGCTTCAGGGCCTGCAGACGCGCTTCAATCCTTGCCAATGCATCGCTTTGACTCGTCCGGTCATCGAGCTGCTGCTGGCGCCGGGCTGTCGCCTGATCGACTTGCGCTTCGCTGCGCTGCTGCGCCTCCGCACTCGCGGTTATTGCTTCGTCGTTCGTTGCGATTTGCTGTTTCAGTGTCGCCAGCTGAGCTTCGTCGGGCGAACCGATCGAGGCCTGCTCTTCGCCAAGGCGCTCGCGCCGCTGCGCCAGCTGCGCGAGCTGCCGATCCGCGCTGCGCTGCTCGCCGGCTGCCGCGGCGATCGATTGTTCGGCGAGCGCTGCGTCGGCCTGAGACGCCGTGACCGCGTCGCGCGTCGCGCGATAGGTCTCCTCGAGCACAGGCAACTTCGACTCATGAGATACGACGCTCGCCTTCGCTTCCTCGAGCTGGCGCGATATGTCCTCGATCGCCCGCACAACCTCGGCTGCGCGGTTGCGAAGCTCCACCTGCTCGTCAAGCCGGACCTTGCGCGTCGCGAGCAGTGACTCGACCTGTGACGACAGCCGCGTGCGGCTTTCCGCGATCAGCCGGATCTCGGATTCGAGCTTCGCCACTTCGGCGTTGACCTGAAACAGCGTGCCCTGCGCGGCATGCACCGCGTCGCTCGCTGCGAAGTGCGCGTTTCGCAGGTCCTCGAGCGCACGCTCGGCGCCGCGCAGTTCGGCGACATGAGCATCGAACGCAACCGTGCGGTTGGAGATGTCGCGCGTCACTTTGTCGCGCTCGGCCTCGGCCTCGCGCTTGCGAGTCAGCCACAGCAATTGCTGTTGCTCGTCGTGCGTCGCCTGCAGCGAGCGGTACGTTTGCGCGACCGCAGCCTGCTGCGCGAGCTTGTCGATCTGCGCATCGAGCTCGCGCAGAATGTCTTCGACGCGCGTCAGGTTGTCGCGCGTATCGGCCAGCCGATTCTCGGTTTCGCGCCGCCGCTCCTTGTACTTCGAAACGCCGGCAGCTTCTTCCAGGAAAATGCGCAACTCTTCGGGCCGGGCCTCGACGATGCGCGAGATCATTCCCTGGCCGATGATCGCGTAGGCGCGCGGGCCGAGCCCGGTGCCGAGAAACATGTCGTGCACATCGCGCCGGCGCACATTCTGGTTGTTGATGTAGTAGCTCGACGTGCCGTCGCGCGTCAGCACGCGCTTGACCGAAATCTCGGCGTATTGGGCCCATGCACCGCCGATGCGTCCGTCGTTGTTGTCGAACGCGAGCTCGACGCTGGCGCGACCGGCGGGCTTGCGATCACCAGAGCCGTTGAAAATCACGTCCTGCATCGATTCGCCGCGCAGCTCGGCGGCCTTGCTTTCGCCGAGCACCCAGCGCACCGCATCGATGACGTTCGACTTGCCGCACCCATTCGGACCGACAACACCGACCAGCGTGCCGGGGACGTCGATCGGTGTGGGATCGACAAATGACTTAAACCCGGCGAGTCTGATCTGCCGAAGGCGCACGTTTAATCGGGAATGTGAGTTACTAGGATGCGAAACGCTCAAGACTGCGTTCGTATAATACCGCGCCACGCTCCTTCTTCATGGCCACACGCCCCTCAAAGATCCTCGAGACTTTCGCCAACCCGTCGCCGCAGCGCGATTACTGGGTGCGAATGGAAATCCCGGAGTTCACTTGCCTGTGTCCGCTGACCGGGCAGCCGGATTTCGCCACGATGGTGATCGACTTCGTGCCCGACAAGCGCAACGTCGAGCTCAAAAGCCTGAAGCTGTACATGTGGTCGTACCGCAATGAAGGCGTGTTTCATGAGGCGGTGACCAATGCCATCCTCGACGACCTGGTCAAGGCCATTGCGCCGCGCTTCATGCGCCTGACCGCAAAATGGTACGTTCGCGGCGGGATTTTCACGACCGTGACGGCAGAGCATCGAAGAAAGGGCTGGAAGGCCGAGCCTCCTGTCGATGTACCAAAAGTCGCGCCCGGCACGCCGAATCGCGAGTAATCGTTTGAACCTCGATCTCGATCGCCTGCAGCCGTACCCGTTCGAACGGCTGCGGCAACTGTTCGCCGGCATTACGCCTGCGGCCGACCTTGCGCCGATCAATCTGTCGATCGGCGAGCCGAAGCATCCGACGCCACCGTTCATTCTGGAGGCGTACGCCAAGGCACTGCCGGGCATCGCAAGCTATCCGTTGACCGCCGGCGTGCCGCAGTTGCGCGAAGCGATTGCCGCATGGGCGACTGCAGCGTTATCAACTCAACGCGCTTGATCCTTCGACGCAAGTACTGCCGGTGACCGGCACACGCGAAGCGCTGTTCTCATTCGCACAAACGGTGATCGATCGCACCCGCGACGCGCGCGTCGTAGCGCCGAATCCGTTCTATCAAATCTACGAAGGGGCCGCCTTGCTCGCGGGCGCCAAGCCGATTTACCTGCCCACCACCGCGGACGAAGGCTTCCGCATGCGATTCGAGACGTTGACGCCTGCCGAATGGCGCAACGTGCAGCTGGTCTACGTTTGTTCGCCCGGCAACCCGACCGGTCACGTGATGACGCTCGATGAATGGAAGCAGCTGTTCGAGCTTTCCGATCGCTATGGGTTCGTGATCGCATCCGATGAGTGTTACTCGGAGATTTACTTCGAAGAAGGAAATCCGCCGCTGGGCAGTCTGGAAGCGGCGTCACAGCTTGGCCGCGACCGCTACGAAAGACTCGTGATGTTCTGCAGTCTGTCGAAGCGATCGAGCGTTCCGGGAATGCGCTCCGGCTTCGTGGCGGGCGACGCCGATGTACTCGAAAAGTTTTTGCTGTACCGCACGTATCACGGCACTGCGATGAGCGTCGCCGTACAACACGCAAGCATCGCCGCCTGGCAGGATGAAGGGCACGTGGTCGAAAACCGGCGCCTGTACGCGCAGAAGTTCGCGCAAGCGACGCCGGTCATCGCCTCCCGCCTACCGTGTTCGATACCGGACGCGGCGTTTTACCTATGGGCGCGCACGCCGATCAGCGACACCGAGTATGCGCAGCGACTGTATGCGCACAAACACGTAACGGTATTGCCCGGCAGTTATCTGTCGCGTGACACGCGCAGCGGCAACCCCGGCACCGGCTATGTCAGGATTGCGCTGGTCGCGTCGCCTGCCGAAGTCGCCGACGCCGCGTCCCGCATCGCATCGCTGAATGTTGAAAGCTCTGCATGAACCCTGAAGACATCATCAACGACGCGTACGAACAGCGCGCGGCGCTCAGTCCGACTTCCGCGGCTTCGGAAGTGCGAATTGCGGTCGAGCAGACGATCCAGCAACTCGATGAAGGCACGCTGCGAGTCGCGGAGAAACGTTCCGGCAAGTGGCTCGTGCATCAGTGGGTCAAGAAGGCGGTGTTGTTGTCGTTCCGCCTGAACGACAACGCGCCGCTGCAAGGCGGCTTCGGCCAGTTCTACGACAAGGTGCCGAACAAGTTCGCCACCTGGGACAACGCTGCGTTCGCCCGATCGGGCGTGCGGGTAGTCCCGCCCGCGGTGGCCCGGCGCGGCAGTTTCGTTGCGAAAAACGTCGTGATGATGCCGTCGTTCGTCAACGTCGGCGCCTACGTCGACGAAGGCACGATGGTCGACACGTGGGTGACGGTCGGCTCGTGCGCGCAGATCGGCAAGCACGTGCATCTGTCTGGCGGCGTCGGCATCGGGGGCGTGCTCGAGCCGCTGCAGGCCAACCCCACCATCATCGAGGACAACTGCTTCATTGGCGCCCGCTCAGAGATCGTCGAAGGCGTGATCGTCGAGGAAAACTCGGTGATCTCGATGGGCGTCTACATCAGCCAGAGCACGAAGATCTATGACCGCGCCACCGGCGAAGTCAGCTACGGCCGCGTACCGGCGGGCTCAGTCGTCGTAGCGGGCAATCTGCCTTCGGCCGACGGCAAATACAGCCTCTACTGCGCGGTAATCGTCAAGAAGGTCGACGCCGGCACCCGCGCCAAAACAGCGATCAACGAACTCCTGAGGGAATAGCCTCAGCCCATAAATTCGCCCACTTTTCATCCGTTTGGCGGTATGCCAAGCGCCAATCGCGCGCTTTATCCTTGCCGCTCGATCTGACGCAGGCAGCTGCATAGGAACTGAGCAATGTCCCTGGAGCGCATGTTCAATCTGATGGCCGAAAAGCAGGCCTCGGATCTGTTTTTCTCGGTAGGTTCACCGATCACGATCAAGATCAACGGCGTGTGCGTGCCGATCAATCAGGATCGGCTCGCGCCGCAGGCCATTGTGTCGTTGCTGGCGGAGCGCCTGACCGATGCGCACTTTCGCGAGCTCGAGGATTCGCGTGAGCTCAATATCGGATTGCCGGTGCAAGGCATCGGCAGCTTCCGCTTGAGTGCGTTTTTGCAGCGCGGGTCGATTTCGGCGGTGATTCGTTTCATCCCGCACGACGTGCCGAAGCTCGACGCTTTGCATCTGCCGGAAGTGTTGAAAGATCTGATCATGGAACGGCGCGGCATGATCCTGGTCGTTGGTGCGGCAGGTTCCGGCAAATCGACAACGATCGCTTCGATGCTCGATCACCGTAATGAGCTGGTCACCGGACACGTCCTGACCTTCGAAGACCCGATCGAGTACCTGTTCCGCAACAAGAAGTCGATCATCAATCAGCGCGAGATCGGCTCCGATGCCCGCACGCTGCAGGCCGCGTTACGCAGCGCGATGCGGCAGGCGCCCGACGTCATCTTCATCGGCGAGATCCGCGATCGCGACACGATGAGCGCGGCAACTGCCTATTCGATGTCGGGCCACCTTGTCGTCGCGACGCTGCACGCGACCAACAGCGCCCACGCACTGAACCGCGTGATCAGTTTCTACCCGCCGGAAACGCGCCAGGCGCTGTTCCAGGACATGTCGGTTGCGATGAAGGCGATCGTGTCGCAGCGATTGATTCGCTCGAAGCACGGCGGCCGTGTGCCATCGGTCGAGGTGTTGATGAACACGCGGCATATCGCGGATCTGATCGAGCGCGGCGACGTGCCGGCGATTAAAGAGGCGATGGAGCAAAGTCTTGCCCCGGAAAGCATCTCGTTCGAACAAAGTCTTTACACGTTGATCCAGGCGGACCAGATCACGCGCGAGGACGCACTGTCGGCAGCCGACTCGCAGAACAATCTGCTCTGGTTCATCAACAATGCCGGAAAGCCGCTGTCGAAAGCGGAGCGTCAACAGCGTTCGGAGCAAGGCTCCGACGCATCGTTCTCCGAGTTCACGCTGAACATCTAAGGTGACCCGAGGGCTGCCGCTACAATCGGCAGCCCTCCGATGACCGCCACTCTCGAACTAACCAAGCAGTTAATCGCGCGCCGATCGGTCACCCCGGCCGACGACGGATGTCAGGCGCTTATCGCGCAGCGCTTACGCCCGGCCGGGTTCAAAGCCGAAACCATCGCTGCGAATGGCGTGACCAACACATGGATGCGTCGCGGCGATGCATCGCCCGTTTTCGCGTTTGCCGGCCATACCGACGTCGTACCCACAGGCCCGCTCGACAAGTGGGCATCGGATCCATTCGAGCCGACGATTCGCAACGGGACACTGTACGGTCGCGGAGCCGCCGACATGAAAAGCTCGGTCGCGGCTTTCGTCGTTGCCGCCGAGCAGTTCGTAAGCGCGCATGCCGCGCATCGCGGCTCTATCGCCTTGTTGCTGACCTCGGACGAAGAAGGCCCGGCCACCGACGGTACGGTCAAGGTCGTTGAAGCGTTGCGCGCACGCGGTGAAGGAATCGACTACTGCATCGTCGGTGAACCCACGTCGGTCGATGTGCTCGGCGATACGATCAAGAACGGGCGGCGAGGGTCGCTGTCGGGCAGGCTCACCGTCATCGGTGTTCAGGGACACGTCGCTTATCCGCACTTGACGCGCAACGCAGTGCACCTGGCCGCGCCGGCACTGGCGCAGCTCGCGATGGAGCGCTGGGACGACGGCAACGAGTTTTTCCCGCCGACGACTTTTCAGGTATCGAACATACGCGCGGGTACCGGTGCATTCAACGTCGTGCCGGGCAGTTGCGAGATCGACTTCAACCTGCGCTTCGCTTCCGTCTCCAGCGCCGAGTCGTTAATCCAGCGTATCGAGGACATTCTTCGCAAGCACAAGCTCGAGTTCGCCGTGCAATGGAATGCGGGCGCGCAGCCCTTCCTGACGCCGCCCGGGGATTTGTCGACATCTATCAGCCGCGCGATCGTCGAGCTCACCGGGCGTGAACCCGACCTGTCGACCACTGGCGGCACGTCGGATGGCCGCTTCATCTCAACCTTTTGCCCGCAGGTGATCGAGTTCGGGCCGCGCAATGCGTCGATTCACAAGATTGACGAGCATATTGCGGTGGCCGATCTCGAACCATTGAAGAACGTGTACCGCCGGACCCTCGAGTTGCTGCTCGCATAGCGCACAAAAAATGACGATCGACGCTCAGGCAAATCTGCGAACGCTGCGCGACGTACTGCGCTACGCGGTGACCCGCTTCAACGAGTCCGAACTGGCGTTCGGCCACGGTCAGGCGGACGCGTTCGAGGAAGCAGCGTTCATCGTGATGCGCACACTGCAGCTGCCGCTGCAGCGCCTGGATTTTTTTGCCGATGCGTACCTCACGCACGGCGAGATCAACGGGCTGCTGCAAAGCATCGAGCGCCGCGTCAAGAAGCGCATGCCCGCGGCGTATTTGCTCAACGAGGCTTGGCTGCAGGGCTACAAGTTCTATGTAGACGAGCGCGTAATCATTCCGCGCACGTTCATCGCCGAACTATTGCATGACGATCTGCATCCTTGGGTGCAGGACGCAGACGCAGTGACCGACGTGCTCGATTTGTGCACCGGCTCCGGCTGTCTGGCGATCATGGCGGCCGATCTTTTCTCGAATGCCAAGGTCGACGCCGTCGACGCGTCAGCCGAAGCGCTACAAGTCGCAGCACGAAACGTTGCCGATTATCACTTTGACGATCGGATCACGCTGATCAAGTCCGATCTGTTCACTGCCGTGGCAAACAAGCGCTACGACGTGATCCTCTGCAATCCGCCTTACGTGACCGATGCCGCTATGGCAAAGCTGCCGAAGGAATACGCGCACGAGCCAAGAGTGGCGTTGGCCGGCGGACCGGACGGCTTGAAGCTGGTCAAAACGATCGTGCGCCAGGCGCGCGGGCAACTCAAACGTGGCGGCTTGCTGATTGTCGAGGTCGGTGACGGCCGCGCCGCGGCGGAAAAAGCGTTCGGCGATTTACCGTTGACGTGGCTGACGACGAGTGCGGGTGACGATATGGTGTTTCTGGCGCACCAGGAGCAGCTGCCTTAATCCATGCTGCGCCTGATTGATCTCGCGCGTCGCGCGCGGCGCGCGCACGCTGTACCGCAACGTCTCGCTGATCGCGCCCCCGGGCGAGCGGATCGGGTTGATCGGCGCCAACGGCTCGGGCAAGTCAACGCTGTTCGCGGCAATTCTCGGTGAGCTGGCGGTTGACGGCGGAGCAATCGAGGCACCGGCGCCCGCGCGAATCGCGCACGTGGCGCAGGACATCGAGGCCACCGACGAGGCCGCGATTGCCTACGTGCTTGGCGGACACGCGCCACTGACCGCTGCACGCTCCGAGTTGCTGGCAGCCGAGGCACAGAGCGATTCGATGCGCCTGGCGCACGCGCACGCCGCGTTGGCAGAGCTGAACGAAGGCGCGATCACCGCGTCCGCCAAAGCAGTACTGCACGGACTCGGCTTTGCGGAATCCGACAGTGCACGCCCGGTACGCGCGTTCTCCGGCGGATGGCGCAATCGCCTCGCTCTGGCACGCACTTTGTTGCGTCCGGCCGATCTGCTGCTGCTCGACGAGCCGACCAATCACCTCGATCTGGATTCAGTCGTCTGGCTCGAATCGTGGTTGAAACGCCAGCCGGCGACCGTGCTGGTGATCTCGCACGACCGCGAGTTTCTGGATCGCATCAGCGAAACGACGTGGCACATCGCCGATCTGGCGATTCGGCGCTACGCCGGCAACTACAGCGCCTTCGAAGCGGCGTTCTTCGAACAGCAGCGGCAACAGGACGCAGCGTCAAGGCAATACGAGCGCACTGCGGCGCACCTGCAGAGCTTTGTTGATCGCTTTCGCGCGAAGGCAACAAAGGCGCGCCAGGCACAAAGCCGCCTGAAGATGCTGGATCGTCTGACCGCGATCGAACCGGTGCGCGCGCGGCGCGAATGGCGCTTCGAATTTCCGCAGCCGTTGAAGCTTCCCGAGCGGCTGCTCGATGCCGACGATGTCGCGCTCGGTTATGGCGAACGAACGGTGCTTGGTGGAGTGCGTTTCAACGTGCGCTCTGGCGACCGCATCGGAATCCTCGGCGTCAATGGGGCCGGCAAGTCAACGCTGGTGAAGTCGATCGCCGGCGATCTCGCCCCGCAAGCAGGAGAACTGCGCCGCGGTGCCGGGCTCGCCATTGGCTACTTCGCGCAACATCAGCTCGATCAACTGCGCGCTGATGAGACCCCACTGCAGCACCTGCGCAGGCTCGCGCCCGAAGCTCGCGAGCAACAGCTACGCGAGTTTCTCGGCCAGTACCGATTCTCCGGCGAGTTCGCTACGTCACTGATTGGCCCAATGTCCGGCGGCGAGAAAGCACGCTGCGCACTGGCGCTGATTGCGTGGAAGCGCCCCAACCTGCTGCTGCTCGATGAGCCGACCAATCATCTGGACATCGAAACGCGCGAGGCGTTAACCGTGGCGTTGTCGTCTTATGAAGGCGCGCTGATTCTCGTTTCGCACGATCGGCACTTGTTGCGGGCGACGACGGATCAGTTGTGGCTGGTACACGACGGCGAAATCGCATCATTCGACGGTGACCTCGACGACTACTCGGCGCTGATCCTTGCCAGCCGCCGCGAAAAATCCTCGAAGGACAGCGACGGCGCCGATCGCCGTAACGAGCGCAAGCAGGAGGCCGTCACGCGGCAGCGCATCGCCTCTGCGCGCAAGCCGCTGCAGAACAAGCTGAACGCGGTCGAAGGCGAGCTCGGGCAGATCTCAAACGAGCTGCGTGAGCTCGACGTGCGGCTTGCCGATCCGGACTTCTATCACTCGGGTGCGCCCGACGACGTCGCCGCTACTTTAAAGCGCCGCGGCGAGCTCGCGCGCAAGGTCGATTCCCTCGAGTCGCGCTGGCTCGAAATTCAGACGCAGCTCGAAGCGATCGTCGAAACGGGCAACAAGGCAGCCGCATGACCCTTCCATTGGATGGCCTGACGATCATCGACCTGACGCGGCTGCTGCCAGGCCCCGCGGCGACGATGCACTTCGTCGACTTCGGCGCTGATGTGATCAAGGTGGAGGACACTGCCGCCGGCGATTACATGCGCAACTTTCCGCCGACCGTGGCGGTTAGCGGCGGCAAGACAGTCAATGCCGCGTTCGAAGCGGTGAATCGCGGCAAGCGCTCGATCGCGATTGATTTGAAATCCGCAGAAGGACGTGAAGTGTTGCTGCGACTGGTCGATCGCGCCGACGCACTGATCGAAGGCTTTCGTCCCGGTGTGCTCGATCGGCTCTCCCTCGGCTGGGCAACGCTGCACGCACGCAATCCACGCCTGGTGTTGTGCTCGCTGTCGGGCTACGGTCAACATGGCCCGCTGTCGCAGCAAGCCGGCCACGACCTCAATTACATCGCGATGACCGGCGTGCTCGACCAGATCCGAGCCGGCGGCAAGCTCGCGATCCCCAATCTGCAGATCGGCGATCTGCTGGGCGGAACACTGTCCGCGTTGGCAACCATGCTGATAGCAATGCTCGGCGCGCAGCGCAGCGGACAGGGAGTGCACGTCGACGTTGCGATGACGGATGGCTTGCTGGCGCATCACTTGTTTCCGAACGCCAGCGTCGACAGCGGCGTCTATCCGATTGCCGAGCACACACTGCTGACGGGCGGCGTCGCTTGCTATCAGATCTATCGAACGTCGGATCATCAGCATCTGGCCGTTGGCGCGCTTGAGCTGAAGTTTTGGCAGGCGTTTTGCGACGCTGCGGGGTTGAGTGACCTCAAGCCACGCCACTGGGAACTGGGGGAAGCGCCGGGCTCGCCTTCGGCGACTGAAACCATCGAGCTGGTGACGCAGCGTATTGCCGAGCACCCGCTCGAGCACTGGCTGACGGCATTCGAGGGGGTCGATGCATGCGTCACGCCAGTGTTGACTCCCGCCGAAGCGCTCTCGCACCCGCATCATCTTGCGCGCAATCTGGTGCACAAGGAACGCGGCGTCTCCGAGGTCGGCCCGCTGGCGCAGATGGGGCCACCGAGCTGGCGATCGCGCTCTGCTCCCGGTCAGGGAGAACACACGAATGAGTTGATGACCGAGCTTGGATACTCGCCGGCCGAGTCAAATCGCCTCGCTGCGGCGGGTGTCGTCAAGTGAACCAGCTCAGCGAAGTCACTGCGCGGCATGACTTCGATCGCGCCAAGCTCGCAGCCTATCTTACAAGAGCATCTGCCCGACTTTCGCGGCCCGCTCGACGTCAAGCAATTCCAGGGCGGTCAGTCGAATCCGACGTATCTGCTTGCGACCCCGACTGCGAACTACGTGATGCGCAGCAAGCCAGGGCCGGTGGCAAAGCTGCTGCCGTCTGCGCACGCGATCGAGCGCGAGTTCCGCGTGATGACCGCGCTCGCCGCGCACGGAATACCGGTGCCGCGCACCCTGCTGCTGGTCGAAGACGAATCAGTGATTGGCCGCGCATTCTTCGTGATGCAGCACGTCGAGGGCCGAATCTTCTGGGAGCAGTCGCTGCCCGATCTTTCAACCGGCGAGCGCGCAGCGATCTACGACGAGATGAATCGCGTAATCGCGCAGCTGCATGCTGTCGACATCGCAGGTGCCGGTCTGGCCGACTTTGGCAAGACGGGCAACTACTTCGAGCGCCAGATCGGACGCTGGAGCAAGCAGTATCGAGCGTCCGAAACGGAATCGATGGACGCAATGAACCGGTTGATCGAGTGGCTGCCGCAACACATTCCGCCTGGCGATGAGACGACCGTCGTGCACGGCGACTATCGGATGGACAACCTCATTTTTCATCCGACCGAGCCGCGCGTCATTGCCGTGCTCGATTGGGAGCTATCGACGCTCGGCCATCCGCTGGCGGACTTTTCGTATCACTGCATGAGCTGGCACATTCCGCCCGGCGCGTTTCGCGGCATCGCAGGACTCGACTATCGAGCGCTGGGCATTCCAACCGAAGAAGAGTATCGACAGCGGTACACCGAACGAACGAGCCGGGAGATCGATCACTGGAATTTTTATCTGGCGTACAACCTGTTTCGCATTGCAGCCATTCTGCAGGGTGTTTTCAAGCGCTCGACCGAGGGCATCGCATCATCGGACAACGCAGCACAATCGGGTGCGAGGGCGAAGGCACTCGCCGAGATCGGCTGGCGATACGCGCAGCAGGCATAGTCAGCTAACACAGGTCAGATAAACCGCACCGCGTAAATCGGCGGCAAGCTGACGTTGACTGTCTGCCACGAGTCCCCGCTGTCGGCAGATACCCATAGCGATCCGGTCGTCGAGCCGGCAGCCAGGTGCGTGCCATCGGCAGCAATGTCGAGGCCGTGGCGGTACACCATGTCGTACGCATTTCGCTGCGGCAATCCTCTATCCAACACATCGAAGTTCTCGCCGCCGTCGCGTGTGCGCGTGGCAAGCACACTGCCGTTGACCGGCACGCGCTTTTCATCGCTCACAAGCGGCATGAACCACGCGGTGTTCGCATCGCGCGGATGGACCACGACTGCGAATCCAAAATTGGTTGGACGCGCTGTGGTGATCTCGCTCCAGTTCGCACCGCGATCTTTTGACTTCCAGATACCGCAGTGATGCTGAGTCCACAGCACATCGGGATTCGATTCGCACTGAACGATGCGGTGCGGATCCTGAATCACCGGATTCAACTGTCCTTCGGGTGGCATGAATGTCGCCCGCATGCCATGGCCCACAGTCCAGGTGTTACCGCCGTCCCGCGTTCTCCAAGCACCACCGCAAGAGACTCCGACAACAATGTCGTCCGGGTTTTCTGGATGCACGCAGATCGAATGGATGCCCGGAATGTCGTAGCCACCGCCCATCCACTCTTTGCGCTCAGGCATATTCCACAGGCTCTCAATCAACTGCCAGGATCTGCCGCCGTCGTCGGATCGAAACAATCCGCCAGGATTCGTGCCGGCCCATAACCGCTGCGGATGCTTTGGATGAAACCCTTCGAGAATCCAAATCTGATCGAGGGTCCATGGATTGGAATCTTCGATGCCTTCGGGCTTTGGCGGATAGGCGGGCGACCCAACTTCTTCCCAGTTCTTGCCCCGGTCTTCGGACACACGCAGCTTGACGCCGAAGTGGCCCATGCGTAGCGCTGCGACCGCGCGACCGCTGGCGTCCTCGTATAGCGCCGCCGTGACGGGCTCACCGACAAA
Organism: uncultured beta proteobacterium; assembly: GCA_963829995.1. GTDB lineage: Bacteria > Pseudomonadota > Gammaproteobacteria > Burkholderiales > Burkholderiaceae_F > JACCZX01. The sequence goes on from CAWHKW010000013.1 coordinate 52,397, forward strand.
GTGCAACGCATCGACGCTCCAACTGCCGTTACGTTGCGATAACTCGAACAAGCCCTTGCGTGTTGCAACTGAAAGTCTCACCTCAGCCTCCTGAAAGCGCTTGTGCGACGTAAATCCGATCATCTGCCTGTAGCGGCACATCGAGCCGCTTCCGATCATGCAGCAGTCGGCCGTTCAGAAAGACTGCAACATGTTTGCGCACACAGCCCTGGTCGTCGAGCACGTAGCTTTGCAGCGCAGGCTGCCGTTCAAAGGCGGCAGCAAGCAATGACTGCAGGGAGTCCGCCGGTGCGTCGATCGGCGGTGCGGCGGCGTGCCGCTGCAAAGCCGGTGCAAACTCCAGGGTGGCCATCTATTTTTTCTGCGCGGCCTGCTCTTGCATCTTGCGCAGAGAATTCATCCACTCCGTCCAGTCCTGGGGCCCGCTTTCAAATCGCTTTTTCAGATTCGCCAGCACGCCGCCCCACGCGCGGTCGAAATACGCGTACGTCTTGTCCCATTCGCCGCCCTCGCCCCAGCCGGTGTGATGCAGGCTGACGCGAGTTTCCTTTTCACTGACCGGCGCAAGGCGAATCACGACAAACGTTCGTTGCTGCCGCGCTGCCGGAAGATGCGGTGGCGCGTTCCAGTCGAACGACAGCATCTGCTTGGGTTGCAGCGCCATGAATCGCATGTCATCCGCGCCCTTCTGCCCGGGCTCGGCCAGCGGATTGATGTAAATGTGAAACGCGCCGCCGACTTTGGCTTCGATCTTCGCGTCCGGCGCGAAGAAGCTTGTGATGCCCTCGCGCGTCGTCCACGCGTCCCACGTCTGGTCGAGTGTTGCGGGTACCACGATCGATTTGTCGATGCTGCGCTCAGCGGCGCCGGCAATGCCGACCGCTGCGACCAGCCCCAACGCGGCGAGCAGTCTCATAGCTGAGGGCGAATGACGAGCTTGCCAATGACGTTGCGGGCGAGCAGCGCGTCCAATGCGCGCGGAGTCTCTGCCAGCGGATAGACCTGCGAAACGTGTGGTTTCAACTTGCCCTCCTTGAGCCATCCGAAGAGTTCTTTCAACATTGCAAAGTTCGCCTTCGGTTCGCGCTTTGCAAACTCACCCCAGAACAACCCAACCGCCGATGCGCCTTTCAGCAGCAACAGATTCGCCGGGATCTGCGGAATCTCGCCCTGTGCAAAGCCGACAATCAGCAGCCGTCCGCGCCAGGCGAGGGAGCGCACCGCGGCTTCGGTGCCGGGACCGCCGACCGGATCGTAAATGACATCGGCGCCGTTGCCCCCGGTCAGGGCCTTGACCGATTCGCGCAGGTCCGTAGCGGCGTAGTCGATCAGTTCGTCGGCGCCGTGCTCTTTCGCCGCCGCAAGCTTGTCCGCGCTCGACGCGGCTGCAATCACGCGCGCGCCAGCTACTTTGCCGAGCTCGACGGCCGCCAGCCCAACGCCGCCGCCGGCGCCGAGCACCAGCAGGGTTTCGCCGGCTTTCAATTGCCCGCGATCGAACAGCGCATGGTGTGAGGTTGCATACGTCAACGTGAACGCGGCGGCGACCTCGTCGCTGACACCCTCCGGGATTGGGACAGCCAACGCAGCGGGCGCGCATACGTATTCGGCGAAGCCACCGACGCCGACGAACGCGATCACTCGATCGCCCACCTTCAAATGCTGGACGTCTGTGCCGACCGCATCGATCGTCCCGGCCACCTCGGTCCCCGGCACGAACGGCAGCTTCGGCTGCAGCTGATACTTCTTCTGAACGATCAGCGCATCGGGAAAGTTCACGCCGGCTGCAGCGATGCGGATGCGGACCTGCGCAGCGCCGGGCTCGGGTAACGGCAAATCGGCCAGCACCAGCTTGCTCGGGTCGCCCCACTCGACGCACTGAATCGCTTTCATCAGCCGCACTTTAAACCGCCGGCTTAAACGCTATGTTGCAAATCGTGCTGAGCTATTCTGCGGAGAATGCAGTTCGACTATTCAGCCAAAGTTGCGCAGCTGCGCGAGCGCGTCGACGCGTTCATGCGGCAGCATGTCTACCCGAACGAGCAGCGCTTCCACGATGAGATCGAAGAAAACACAAAGCGCGGCGCGCGCTGGACCCCCACCACGCTGATCGAGGAGTTGAAGCCGAAGGCGAGAGCAGCCGGATTGTGGAACCTGTTTCTTCCGCAGTCTTCGCACGGCGCGGGGCTGACCAATCTCGAATACGCACCGCTCGCCGAATCGATGGGCCGCGTTCCATGGGCGCCCGAGGTTTTCAACTGCTCGGCGCCCGATACCGGCAACATGGAAACGATCGAACGCTATGGCAGCGACGCGCACAAGCAGCAGTGGCTGAAGCCGCTGCTGGCCGGCGAGATTCGCTCGGCGTTCGTGATGACCGAGCCCGCGGTCGCGTCGAGCGATGCGACCAACATTCAAACGTCGATCGTGCGCGACGGCGAGGACTATCTGATCAACGGCCGCAAGTGGTGGATCTCGGGGGCGGGTGATCCTCGATGCCGCATCTACATCGTGATGGGCAAGACTGATCCCGATGCGCCGCGGCACTCACAGCAGTCGATGATTCTGGTGCCATCGGACACACCGGGCATCAACGTGATGCGGCCGTTAAGCGTGTTCGGTTACGACGACGCACCGCATGGCCACATGGAAATCGACTTCAAGAACGTCCGCGTGCCGGCGGGCAACCTGATGCTGGGCGAAGGTCGCGGCTTCGAAATTGCGCAAGGCCGCCTCGGACCGGGGCGTATTCACCACTGCATGCGCTCGATCGGGCTCGCCGAGCGCGCCCTCGAACTGATGTGCAGCCGTTTATCCAACCGAGTTGCCTTCGGCTCCGCAGTCGCGCGTCAAACGGTGTGGCAGGAGCGCATTGCCGAGGCGCGTTGCCGCATCGACCAGGCGCGCCTGTTAACGCTTAAGGCGGCATGGCTGATGGACACGGTCGGCAACAAGGCCGCGAAGGCCGAAATCGCAATGATCAAAGTCGTCGCGCCAAACGTTGCATGCGACGTCATCGATTGGGCGATTCAGGCTCATGGCGGCGGCGGCGTGTGCGACGACTTCCCGTTGGCTTACGCGTACGCGCATTCGCGCACTTTGCGACTGGCTGATGGGCCCGATGAAGTGCATCGCAACGCCATCGCAAAAGTGGAGCTGGGCAAAGCAGGAGCAAACAAATGATCGATCTTTATACGTGGCCCACACCGAACGGTCATAAGGTCCACATCATGCTCGAGGAGTGCGCACTGCCGTACAACGTGCACCCGATCGACATTGGTGCCGGCGACCAGTTCAGGCCGGAGTTTTTGAAAATCAGCCCGAACAACAAGATGCCGGCGATCGTCGACTCCGACGGACCCGACGGCAGGCCTATCTCGATCTTCGAATCAGGCGCGATCCTGCTTTATCTCGCTGCCAAGACCGGCAAGTTTCTGCCAACCGATACGCGCGGCAAATACATCGCGCTGCAGTGGCTGATGTTTCAGATGGGCGGCGTCGGGCCGATGTTCGGCCAGGCACATCACTTTCGCATCTACGCCCCGGAGAAAATCGAGTACGCGGTCAATCGATACACGAATGAGGCAAAGCGGCTTTACGGTGTGATGGACCGCCGACTCGGCGAAGCGAAATATTTCGCCTATGAGTATTCAATTGCTGACATGGCAATCTTTCCGTGGACGCGCTCTTATGCGAACCAGGGAGTCGATATGGCTGAATATCCGAACGTGAAGCGCTGGTTCGACTCGATCGATTCACGCCCGGCCGTCAAGCGCGGGGTGCAAGTGCTGGCGGATCGGCGCAAACCGGTTGGTGACAAGGAAAAAGAAACGTTGTTCGGTGCGAAGCAGTACGAACGGCGCTAGGACGCGTCGCGACAACTCCGCAGCTCAGCTCAGAAAGAAGTAGGCACTGGCGACGCTTGCTGCAACTGCGATTACGAGGACCCAGACGCGAACGTTGCGAAAGCGATCCGCGCCGGCAGGGCGATCGTAGACGCCGACTCTCTTTCGGTTTTGTTCCGTGCCGTTGTCGTCAGCGCTCATAAAAGAAAAAGGCGAGGCATCGCCCCGCCTTTCCTGCATCTACTAAAACTTATCGGCCATCACGATCCGAGTCGCCCGGAATCGCGCGCTCGACCGCGTCGGACGTGCGTTCCCAGCCGCGTCTGACTGCGGCTTTGAATCGCTCCCAGCCGTCGTTCGGATTACGCGACTCCCAGTCACGACGCGCATCAGCCTCTATCTCCGACCAGCGACGTCCGCGGTAGCGCGCGTCACTGCCCAGGTCGCTCCCGTAGCGATACGCCGGCTCGTAGTCTTCATACGTGCCGCCTGAACCGCTGAGGTAATCGCTGTAATGCGTGCGGAAATCTTCGTCGTTCGACCAGGCGGTCGATGTGGAGGTGATCGGCATGCCCGATGCTGTCGTCACCGCACCCATTTGCGAAGCAGAGCCGAAGTTCTGGCCCGACGTTGCGCCGAGTGAGCCACTGTAGGTGCTGCGCTCACGCTCGAGTTGATCGACGGTATACGGTGTCGCTGACGGATCATGGCCTGTCCAACCCTGCTGCTTCCATTGTTCAACGCGGCGCTCGATATCGACTGCGCCGTGACTGCGCATCACACTGGCCGCTTCGTCTGCCCGCGAGTCGTCGGCTCGAACGGTGACCAGTGCGCCGCCGCGACGAACCGATTCCGCGTAGTAGCTCGCGTCTTCCTCCGAAACGCCGACACCCGTCAACCCACCAATCAAGCCGCCGGCCACGGCGCCGACGCCCGCCCCGGCCAATGCTGCCGCGATAGGACCCGCGGCGACGATCGGACCGATGCCCGGTATCGCCAGGCCCATTAAACCGACGACCAGACCCGCTGCGCCGCCGAGAACACCGCCGGCTGCGGCACCGGTTGCCGAACCGGCACCGGTATCCGACAGCGTGCCCGGCGCATCCCGCGGCAACTGCCCTTCACTTCCATATTGCCCGGTCGCGTTGTTGGCGATAACGCTAATGTCGTCGCGCGAAAATCCTCTCTGCTGCAAGTCGCGCAATACCCCCTGCGCTTCTGTGAAACTATCGAATGAACCGACGATGGTCTTGGCCACGGTGGTCTCCCTATGTTTGTGATTTGAACCGACGCGCCACCATTCGCTCGAATCAGCACGAACCTAGTGGCGCGGCGCATCTCCGATGCGTGAGCAACTACGGGCAAGTGCCATGCCTTGCGCGCGAACGGCCGCGCGCGGGCCCTACGTATCGACGCGCGCGGTTGGCAGAAGTTGCGCGGCCTCTTCTGGCGGCAGCGCTTCGACGGACTTCAGCGCCTTGCTCATCTGAATCGATCGGCGCTGCGCCGAGTCGATCGTGTCCGACGCAGTCAGCAGCTGGCGGTGCAGCGTCGCCAACACCTCGCCGAACTTGCTGAACTCCGTCTTGACGGCGCCGAGCACCTGCCACACCTCGGCCGAGCGCCGCTCGAGCGCGAGCGTGCGAAATCCCATCTGCAGCGAGTTCAGCATTGCGAACAGCGTCGTTGGCCCGGCGATGACAGTCCGGCACTCCCGGTGCAAGTGGTCAGCCAGGCCCGGGCGCCGCAACACTTCGGCAAACAATCCTTCAGTCGGCAGGAACATGATCGCGAAATCGGTCGTGTGCGGCGATTCGACATACTTGTCGCGAATCATCTTGGCCTGCACCTTGATGCCGCGCTCGAGCGCCTTGCCGGCGGCTTCCAGCGCAATCGCGTCGCCGATCTCGACGGCGGCCAGCAACCGGTCATAGTCTTCGACCGGAAACTTGGCGTCGATCGGCAGCCAGCATGGCGAGCCGTCACGCCCGGGCATACGGATTGCAAACTCCACACGCTCGGCCGACTGGGGACGAGTGGCCACGTTGCGCTCGTATTGATCGACCAGCAGAACCTGTTCGAGCAACGTTGCCAGCTGTACTTCGCCGTAGGTCCCGCGCGACTTCACGTTGGTCAACATGCGCTTCAGATCGCCGACGCCTGAGGCGAGCGCCTGCATCTCGCCCAGCCCCTTGTGAACCTGCTCGAGCCGGTCGGAAACCATCCGAAACGACTCACCGAGCCGCGCTTCGAGCGTCGTCTGCAGCTTCTCTTCGACCGTTTCGCGCATCTGGTCAAGCTTGCGTTCGTTGCCTTGCTGCAAGCTGGTGAGCTGCGAATGCAATGTGCCGCGCACTTCGCCGAGATCAAGCTGTATGCGACGCGTCAGATCGGCCAGCTGCTGGCCCTGCAAGCCGGTCAACCCGGTCATCTGTTGCACCAGGCTTGTCTGCAGCTCGTTCAAGCGCGTGCCGGTTTCCAGCCGTATCTGCCCCGAAGTCGAATCGACGGCGGCACGCAACTCGCGCTCCAATCGTTCGTTGTCGTGCAGCAGCGCGTCGAGCCGTGATGACACTCCGGCGTCACGACGGCTACGAAGGGCAGCGTACAAACCAAGAAGCGAGATTAAAAGGGCCGCAGCGAGCACCGCGGCAATGATTTCAATCATGCCGAGATGATACGGGCCCCGATGTCAATTTCGCCGTAGGTTGCCAGCGTTGTGCTCGAAGTCGCCGTTGCGGCTCAGGGGCTGACGGGTGCCGCTCGCACATGCGGGGTGCCGAGGTTACCGACGCTTCCGGCAACACGAAGCGCTTCATTGTATGGAGACAGGTATTCGATCACCGTCGTGAAATTCTCTCTGATCTTCTCCACGTCATCTTTGAGCGAACCGCGAGCGGCATCGAGCTGCACTTTCATCAGCGGCAGCTCTCCGTCCTTTGGTATCGGCAGTACACCGCGAAGCTCCAGAAGTGGCCATGCCTTCGCCCACCGGTCCTTGAAAGCGGCATGCATGGCTTGCTGCACGGCATTCGCGTCACGGATATCAACCGCCTTGCCCTTGAACAAGTATTCGACCTTGGTCACGTAGGCTGGACCCAGGCCTAGGTTCTTTACGATCACGGTCGTGGCGTGGTGGCCATCGGGTTCCGTTGAGGAATCCAGCCAGATAACCAGGCGCGGACGCACTGAGAGTCGATTGTGCTCGCGCGCCACTCGGATTTGCCAGAACGTGAACGCGACAGCAATCAACGCTACGAGGGCAGTCGCGTGGGCGTCGGCCCAGGTCAACGCGCAACCGACCGTGCCACAAAGAGCGCTACATGAGTCCATCGTCCCTGCCCCACTGATGATGAAGGGACGACACTACTCGCTCGCTGGTCTATCAACCTCCGGTCGTTTCGCCGCCCATGACCTGCAGAACGGTCCCGGTGATGTACGACGAATCCGCGTTCGACGCGAGAAACACATACGCCGGCGCCAATTCCTCGGGCTGCGCCGGCCGCTTCATTGGACTGTCCAATCCAAACTCCGCTGCTTCTTTGGCAGTCGCACCCGTATCGGCCGGATTCAGCGGCGTCCACACCGGGCCCGGGGCAACCGCATTGACGCGAATCTGCCGTTCGATCAACTGCATTGCGAGCGTTTTCGTAAAGGCGTTAACTGCACCCTTGGTCGCCGAGTAGTCCGGCATTTCCTTGGAACCTTTGATACCGGTTTCGGAGCTGGTGGCAATAATCGCAGCACCAGGCTTCATGTGCCGTAAGGCGGCTCGCGCTAAACGCATGTACGCAAAGATGTTCGTTTGAAACGTGCGCTCCAAGTCTTCGTCTTGCAGGTCCTCGAGCTTCTTGCTGCTTTGCTGAGCAGCGTTCGAAACCAGAATATCGAGACGACCGAACGCGCCCACCGTGCGCTCGACCACTTCATCGCAAAACGCGGCATCGACCAGGTCGCCCGGCATCAGCTCGCAGACGCGTCCTTCGGCCTCGACGCTGGCGCGCGTATCTTCGGCGTCCGACTGCTCCTCGGGCAGGTAAACAATCGCAACATCGGCGCCTTCGCGCGCATACAGCGTGGCTACCGCTCGCCCGATGCCCGAATCGCCGCCGGTGATCAACGCGACTTGTCCCTGCAGCTTGCCCGCCGGCTTGTAGCGCGGTGCTTCGAATCGCGGCGCAGGGTCCAGCGCTGACTCAAGTCCGGGCGGCTGCTGCTGTTGCTTCTTGAACGGCGGCTTCGGCTGCCTTACCGGCGCGGATGTTTCGGTGTCTTGTGCTTCATCGAGTTGCCCGGCCATCGCAAAATCTCCGTAGAACGATGAGCCAGGGCAAGCAAGGCCGATACCCGACGCGCGTCTATGCCTCGCGCAGCGTCGCCAGCGGCGGCGTGTTGAGCACTCCGCGCAATCCGAACCAGCCGCCGATCAATGCGGCGGCCGAACCGCCGGCGACTCCGGCCACGAACACCCACGGCGAGACACGGTATTCGAACTCGAAGCCATAGGTGGCGAGCGCCCAACCGACGACGCTCGCCCCGATCGCGGCGAGCAGTCCCGCCAGGCCACCAATACAGATCATCTCGGCAATCTGAGCGCGCGACAGCTGACGGCGCGATGCGCCAAGCGCCCGCAGCAGTGCCGCCTCGCGCACGCGCTCGTCGCGGCTGGAGGCGAGCGCCGCGTACAGAACGAGCACGCCCGCTGCCAACGTAAATGCGAACAGGAACTCGACCGCCGCTATTACCTGATCGATGACCCCCTGCACTTGCCGGAAAACCGCGGTCATATCGATCACCGTCAGATTCGGAAATTGCTGCAGCAACGCGCCGGTGACATTCGCCTGACTGGCCGGCAAGTGAAATGCGCTGATGAAGCTTGCGGGCATATCCGCCAGCAGCGACGGCGGCATGATGACGAAGAAATTTGCACGCATCGAATCCCAGTTCACTTTGCGCAGGCTGGTAGCACGCGCGGTGACGAGCTGCCCGGCGATGTCGAACGTCAGTGCGTCGCCGAGCTTGATGCCGAGTGTTTCTGCAATGCCTTCCTCAATCGACAGTTCGCTAGTACCGTCGACAAACCAGCGACCGGCGATGATGCGATTGTGCGAGGGCGCATCGGCCATGTACGACAGATTGAATTCGCGATCGACCAAACGTTGCGCGCGGTCGCCGGTAAATGACTCGGGGCCGACCTTGCGGCCGTTGACTTCGATCAATCGGCCGCGAATCATCGGATGCAGCGGTGCGTCAACACCGGCTGCGCTCAATTGGGCACCGACAGCGCTCGCTTGATCGGGCTGGATGTTGACCACGAACCGATTCGGAGCATCCGGTGGGGCGGCCTTGCGCCACGCATCGACCAGATCGGTACGCGTCACCGTCAGCAGCAGCAGCGCCATCAAGCCGACCGCGAGCGAGACCAGTTGAATGATCGTCGCCACCGGCCGGCGCTGCACGGCGGCGATCGCAAATCGCCACGAGATGCCGAGCTTTCCAGTCAAGGCTCGCAACGGCGCCAGCAGCTTGAGGACTCCCCAGGCCACCAGTGCAAACACGACCAGTCCGCCGGCAAAACCACCGGCGGTAAGGCTGCCGATCTTCAGATCGTTGGACGACCACAGCAACAGCGCGAAGAAACCGATCAGACCGGCAAGGTATCCGAGCGCTACGCGCCCGGTAGGCAGCCCGACATCTTTGCGCAGCACGCGCAACGGCGGAACGTGGCGCAGCTGAGCCAACGGTGGCAACGCGAAACCGAGCAACAGCACCAGGCCGCACGCGAATCCCTGCGCCCCCGGCAGCAAAGAGGGCTGCGGCAACGTCGTTCGGATCAACGAGCCCAGCGCGTTCAGCAAAACATAGTGAGTCGCATATCCGAGCGCCATGCCGACGATGCATGCCGCCAGGCCGATCACCACGAACTCCAGCGCGAACAGCCGAAAGATATCGGCCTGCGCAAGACCGAGGCAGCGCATCATCGCGCACGAGTCCAGATGCCGCAGCGAAAAACGGCGTGCCGCGGCCGCCACCGCGACCGCGGCGATCATCGCCGCCAGCAACGCGACCAGCGCCAGAAATCGCTCGGCACGGTCGATCGTGCGCTGCATCTCCGGACGACCACCTTCAAGCGTCTCGATACGCTGCCCGCGCTGCAAGCCTTGCTGCAACGACTCCGAATACGTTCGCACGGCCGGGTGCTCGCCCGCGACCAGCAAGCGATACGTCACGCGGCTGCCGTTGGCAATCAACTGGGTGGCCGCGAGATCCTCGATGTTCAGCATCACGCGCGGCGCAAAGTTGATGAACTGCGTGCCGCGATCGGGCTCGATCGTAATAATCTTGCTGATGAGAAATGTCTTCTCACCGAGCTTCAGTGCATCCCCGGGCTTGGCTCCAATCGCCTGCAGCAGTTGGCCGTCGACCCACACTTCACCACGTGCGGGAATCTCGCGCGTCACTCGGTCCTCTTGCCCGATCGCATCGGCGACGCGCAAATTGCCGCGTAGCGGATAGCCGGGCGACACCGCCTTGACGGCCGACAGCGAGCTGCGATCGGCGTCGTCGGCGCGGATAGCCATGCTTGGGAAGGTCACCGTTTGTGCGATCTGCAGCTTTGCGGCGTTCGCGCGCCCGGCTTGATCTGCACTGATCGGCGTATCGGAGCTCAATACAAGGTCGGCGCCGAGCAACTGCGTGGCATCGCGCTCGAGCCCGAGCCGGATTCGATCGACCAGGAAACCGACGCTGGTCACCGCGGCAACGGCGACCACCAACGCCGCCGCCAGCAAGCCGCAGCTCGCCGGCGCGCCAGTCGCGCAGCGTCATGCGCAGGGATTGCGCAAGTAAGCGATGGAAGTTCATAGGGCGAGTATCGCAGTTAACCCCTTTCTCGATTGACGGCCGTTTCAAGCGGATCACGACACCCGTCAGGAGAACCCCGTGCCGAACATCACCTCCGCATCGATCAAAACCGCTGTCGCCGCCGCATTGGCAGCCATATCAGCCAGCGGCGCCGACGTAGCCGGTCAGGCGACCGCCCCGGCCACTGCGCTGACTATCTATAGCAACGCGGCGCCGGGCTCGATCTCGCCTGATGCCTATCGATCTCCCGGACGTGGCGCAGTTCCAGGTTATGCGGTGGTTCGCCAGGAGCGTGATCTCGATCTGACAAAAGGTCGCAACGCCGTGCGGTTTACCGACGTGGCCGCGCTGATCGACCCGACCACGGTGGCATTCGAGTCGATGACCGATGCGAAAGGCACCACTGTGCTGGAACAGAACTATCAGTTCGATCTGGTCAGCAGCGACAAGCTGCTGCAGAAATATGTCGATCGTCAGATCGCGGTCGATCAGATTCGTGGCCAAAGCACCGAATCGTTCAGCGGAACGCTGTTGTCGACGCAGGGCGGTATTGTCCTGCGGCGCGATGACGGCACGGTGCAGGTTCTCCCTCACAACGCGGGCGTTCGCCTGCCCGCGCTGCCGGGCGGACTGATCACACGCCCGACGCTGGTATGGGACATCGCGGCCCAACGACCCGGCACGCACCGCAGTCGCGTGTCATATCAAACGCAGGGGCTCACCTGGTGGGCCGATTACAACGTCGTCTACGCCGAAGGCGCCAACGCGAACGCATGCCGGCTCGATGTCGGCGCCTGGGTCAGCATCGTCAACCAGTCGGGGGCAAGCTATTCGGATTCGCGACTCAAGCTGGTCGCGGGCGACGTGCATCGCGCACGGCCCGCTACGCCCGCAAGCGTTGGCATGGCGAATAAGTTGCGCTCCGACGCCGCCGCCGAGCGAGATTCCGGTTTTGTCGAAAAGTCATTCTTCGAATACCACCTGTACACACTGGGCCGCACGACGACGCTGCCCGATAATTCAACGAAGCAGATCGAGCTGTTTCCTTCCGCTCGCCGCGTGCCGTGCGAAAAGACGCTGGTTTACTACGGCGCCCCGGCCGGTTATCGCGGATTTCTGTCTTCACCGGCGACCGACCGCAACTACGGCGTGCAAAGCAACCGCAAGGTCGATGTGTACCTGCAATTCAAGAATGCGGAGAACAACAACATGGGCATGCCGCTGCCCGCCGGCCGTGTCCGCGTCTCAAAGCAGGACCCGGCCGATCAGACGCTCGAGTTCATCGGCGAAGACATCATCGACCACACGCCGCGCAACGAAAATCTGCTGCTGAAGCTCGGTTCAGCGTTCGACGTGGTCGGTGAACGGCGGCAGGTGGACTTCAAGGTCGACACGAATCGCAAGACGATGACCGAAGAGGTCGAAGTCAAGGTGCGCAATCAGAAAAAGGAGAGAGTCGAAGTGATGGTGAAGGAAAATCTTTACCGTTGGGTCAACTGGAACATCACGCAGCGCAGTCACGAGTACCGCAAGGATGACTCACGCACAATCGTTTTTCCGGTCACGATCGCGCCGGGAGCGGAAGCGGTCGTGCGTTACACCGTGCACTACAGCTGGTAACTTTCGGACTCATTTGCCGCCAACGGGTACTTTGCCGATGACGCCTTCGACGTAGTAATTCATTGAGCCGAGCTGTGCATCGGTTAGCGAACCCGACGCCAGTATTTCCTTTCCTTCATTGCTTTTCAGCGGAGCGGTAAACGGATGAAATTTGCCGCCCCGAATTTCTTCCTGGCGTGCCTTTACGGCTTCGACCAACTCGGGCGGGAGGGTATCGGACAGACCCTGCAAGCGAATGAATCCGTCCTTGATACCGCCCCATACCGGCGCGACCGTCCAACTGCCGTTGAGCGCTGCCTGCGCGCGCTGCGTGTAGTAATCGCCCCAATGATGCGTAACGGCAACCAGCTGTGCGTTCGGGCCGAACTTCGCCATGTTCGAGTGATACGCGACCGCCATCTTTCGCTTCTCTTCGGCCGCCGCGACCACCGCGGTGGAATCGGTGTGATGCGTGACGACGTCAGCGCCCTGCCCGATCAGCGTGTTGGCCGCATCGCGCTCCTTGCCGGGGTCGTACCACGTGTTGATCCAGACCACACGCAGCCGCGCCTTCGGATTCGTAGCGCGCGCGCCGAGCACGAAAGCATTGATGCCCTGCAGAACCTCCGGAATCGGAAACGCACCGACGTAACCCAGCGTGCCCGTCTTGCTCATCCGTCCTGCGATCATGCCGGCCAGGTACCGGCCCTCGTAGAAGCGCGCGTTGTACGTGTTGACGTTGGGCGCAGTCTTGTAGCCAGTCGCGTGTTCGAATTTCACGTCCTTGAATTCCTCCGCTACCTTCAGCGTCGGATTCATGAACCCGAACGACGTCGTAAAAATCAGTTTGTGACCCTGCTGCGCAAGGTCTCGAATCACCCGCTCGGCGTCGGCGCCTTCGGGCACTTTTTCCACGAACGATGTGCTTATCTTGGGTCCGAGCGCCTTCGCCATCTGCTCGCGCCCTGCGTTGTGTTGCGTCGTCCAGCCTGCATCACCGACCGGGCTGACGTAGACGAAGCCGATCTTCAGCGGCTGCTCGGTGGCAACCACGGTCTTGGCGGGCTCGGCCTTGGGCACAACCTCTTCCCTTTTGCCGCAGCCGGCTGCCAGTGCGACTGCACTTGCTACGACAATCCACTTCGCAAACGCTTGCATCGTTGGCCTCTGAAGGGTGGTGCGCGAGTCTAAGCGAGCCTTCACGTGTTGGGACTAAACGGCTTGCCTAGTGACGCCGGCATGTTCAACCGAATCCAGCGCGGGTTGCGCGAGATCATTGCGAGTACAACGATCGTTGCCAGGTACGGTGTCATCGCTAACCACTGAGCCGGAACGTCAACCCCCTGGCCCTGCAGATAGAACTGCAGCATCGTCACTCCGCCGAACAAGTACGCGCCAAGCAGCAAACGCCCGGGCCGCCAGGTGGCAAACGTGACCAGTGCGAGTGCAATCCAGCCGCGACCCGCGACCATTCCTTCGGACCACAGCGGCGTGTAGACCGTGGACATGTACGCGCCGGCCAACCCCGCGCAGGCGCCGCCGAACGCAACGGCCGCACAACGAATGCGCCGCACCGAATGACCCAGCGCATGTGCGGATTCCGGCGATTCGCCGACCGCACGCAGGATCAAGCCTGCGCGGGTTCGAAACAGAAACCACGCGACGGCCGCCGCGAGCGCAAGAGAAAAGTAAACCAGCCAGTGCTGCGCGAACAACGCCGGACCTAAAAACGGAACGTCGCGCAGTAGCGGCACGCCATCGACACCGCGCGCCGGCAACGTATCGCCTTGCAGCGCAAGCCCTATGAACGCCGACAACCCCGCGCCGAAAAGCGCCAAAGCAAGGCCCGTGGCAAATTGATTCGTCAACAAACCGATCGCAAGCAGAGCGAAGAGCAACGCCATCACCGTGCCGGCCGCCGCACCTGCAACAAATCCCAGCCAGTACTGACCGGTGAAAAGTGCCGTTGCAAATCCGACGACCGCGGCTACCAGCATCATTCCTTCGGTGCCGAGGTTTACGACGCCGCTGCGCTCGTTGATCACGATGCCCAGCGCTGCCAGCAGTAACGGGGTGCCGGCGTTCATCGTGATTGCAATCAACGAAGCCAGCTCGTCCATCAGACGGTGGCGGCCCGATGAAACTGCACGCGATACCTGACGAAGGTGTCGCAAGCCAGCAGGAAAAACAGAAGCAGCCCCTGGTAGACGCCGGTCAACGCCGACGGCAAGCCGAGACGCGATTGCGCGAGCTCACCGCCGATGTAGAACAGCGCCATCACCAGTGACGCCAACACGATGCCAACCGGATGCAGACGTCCGACAAACGCGACGATGATTGCAGCAAAGCCGTAGCCGGGTGAAACGGTCGAAGTCAATTGCCCAATCGGGCCCGCGACCTCGAGCCCGCCTGCCAAGCCGGCCAGCGCACCCGAAACCAGCAACGCGATCCACAAGGAACGACGGCTCGAGAAGCCCGCGTAGCGCGCGGCCTTCGGTGCAAGTCCGACCACCTTCAACTGAAAGCCGATCACAGTGCGCGCCAGCATCCACCAGACAGCCACCGCCGCAAGCAGTGCGACGATGCTTCCCGCGTTCAACCGCAACCCGTCCAGGATGATCGGCACGCGCGTCGCGGCCGCAAACAATTCGCTCTGTGGGAATCCGTAGCCGTTCGGATCTCGCCACGGCCCTTGCACAACCCACGAGATCAACTGTTGCGCTACGTAGACGAGCATCAGGCTAACCAGAATTTCGTTTGCGTTAAAGCGATCTCGCAGCCAGGCGGTGATCGACGCCCACAATGCGCCGCCCAGCATCGATGCCAGCAACACCCACACGAACCACGCGCGCGATGATTCCGCGTCGGCTGACAACGCAATTCCCCCGCCGACGATCGCGCCTGCAATCAACTGGCCTTCGGCACCGATGTTCCAGACGTTCGCGCGAAAACATACCGCCAGACCCACACCGCACAGAATCAACGGCGTCGCTTTCAGTGCCAGCTCGCTCCAGCCGCGAAAGCTTGTCAGCGGCGCAATGATGAACACGCTCAGTCCTTTCAGCGGACTCGTGCCCATTACGGAGAACAGGATGCCGCCGGCGATCAGCGTCAACACGATGGCGGTGACCGGCGATAACCAGAGCCACACGCGCGACGGAGCGGCGCGCGGCACCAAGTGCCATGAAGTCACGCAGCGTGCTCCGCGGTTGCTTTCCGCTGAGCGTCAGCCGGCCAGGAGCCGCTCATCCAGCGTCCAAGCTCGGCCATGTCGATCTGTTGCAGCGCCCTTGATGGCGACAAACGGCCACCGGCCATCACCATTACACGATCTGCCAGTTGATATAACTCGTCCAACTCTTCCGACACGACAACGATCGCGCAGCCGGACGCTCGCAACGCGATCAGCTCATTACGAATCGCCGCAGCAGAACCCGCATCGACACCCGACGTGGGCTGGTCGAGTAACAGCACGCGTGGCGCAGCGAGCATCTCGCGTCCGGCAATGAACTTCTGCAAATTTCCACCCGAGAGTGTTTCGATCTTCGCCGACGTCGCAGCGCGCACGTCGAAACGCTGCACGATCTGCGCCGCGCGCTCGCTTGCTTTGTCGACGTCCAATACGCGGCTCGATTGCAACGAGAGGTCGGTTAGCAACGCGTTGTCGCCGAGCGTCATGCCGGCGACGACCGCGTGGCCCAACCGCTGCTCGGGAACATAGCGCAGCCCAAGCGCCCGGCGCTGCGCAGTGTTCAGTCGGCCTACTGCCTGACCGAACAGCCGCACCGCTTCCGCCTCGACCAACAGTTCGCCCGCGAGCGCGGCCATCAGCGCCTGCTGCCCGTTGCCCGATATCCCGGCGATGCCGACAATCTCGCCGGTTCGCACCTCGAATGACACACGATCGAGATTCCATTGATCGGATCCCACGAAACTCAAGCCTTCAACTGCAAGTGCCACGGTGCCCGCCTCGGATTCGAGTGCAGCAATCGGCAGCGGCTCGGCACCCAGCATCAGCCGCGCCAGACTGGCATCGGACTCCGATCGCGGATCGACCTCACCGACCACCTTGCCGGCGCGCATTACCACGCAGCGCGTTGCCAGGCGGCGAACTTCGTGCAGCTTGTGGCTGATGAAGATGACGCTGACGCCGTCGGCCGAAAGCTCGCGCAGCGTGTCGAACAATCGTTCGGTCGCTTGCGGTGTCAACACCGAGGTCGGCTCATCGAGGATCAGCACGCGCGGCGAGCTCATCAACGCACGCAGGATCTCGATCCGCTGGCGCTCACCGATCGACAGATCGTGCACATTCCGCTCTGGAACGATTTCGAGCCCATACCGGGCTGCGAGCTCAAGGACCCGCGATTCGATTGCGACCAGCGGCGCCGCCGGCAAGCCAAGCGCGATGTTCTGCAACACGCTCAACGAATCGAACAACGCGAATTGCTGAAATACCATCGCGATACCGAGCGAGCGAGCGCGCCGCGGACTGTCGATGTCGACGGTAACGCCATCGACTGCAGTCGTTCCTGAGTCGGGCCGCGTTACGCCATAGACGACCTTCATCAGCGTGCTCTTGCCCGCGCCGTTTTCACCGAGCAGCGCGAGGATTTCGCCAGGCATCACCGCGAGCGAAACCGAATCGTTGGCAAGCGTCGACCCGTAGCGCTTGGTGATATCGCACAGCGCAAGACGCGGTGTCATCGGCAAAGCTCGGATGAAAGGTGAACTGGCGGAGGTGGTGAGATTCGAACTCACGAAGGACTTACGCCCTTGCCGGTTTTCAAGACCGGTGCCTTAAACC